>NZ_JARXUZ010000001.1:1200000-2400000 GCF_029893365.1 Cryobacterium sp. CG_9.6
ATGGCAGCGGCCCTCGCCGCGAGGCTTGAGCACGATCAGGGTGCTCTTGATGCGCTCCCTGCCGATGGATTCGAGGCGGCGCTCGAGCACCAACGTGCCGAGGCCGCGTCTCGTGTCTCGCGTCTGCGTGCTGCCCTCGAGCGAGTGGTCGCGTTGATCGCCGCAGTGGAACGGGCCGAAGCGCTGACAACCGCTGCAGTCAAACGCGAGGCCGAGACCGAGACCCGTCTCGCGGAGGCGAGCGACGCGCGCGCGGCTGCGGATGCTGCGGTCGAGATCGCCGTCGACTCCCATATTTCCGAGGTCGAGATCGTACTTGCCGGGCTGACCGAACTCGCCGTGTCCGATGACGCGTTTTCTGCCTTCACTGACTGGGTGCGGCTCCGCACGGGGGAGAACCCCGCGGTCAGCGCGCTACGGTCGGACGCACTGCGTGTGCAATCCGACCTGCAGCGTCAGCGAGCCGCCGCGCAGCACGAGCTCGGAAGCCTCGCTGCTGAGCATGAGGTGTTGAGCGCCGAGATCGCCGGACTCGAGCAGGGCAAATCGGTCGAGCCTACCCTGCCGCCCTGCCGCACCGGTGCACCTGAGGGATCGATCCCCCTGTGGCGGGCGGTCAGTTTTCGTGACCACCTAGATACCGGCTTCCGGGCCGGGCTTGAGGCGGCTCTCGAGGGCAGCGGCCTGCTCACGGCAGTCGTGATGCCCAGCGGGGACCTGCGCGAACCACTCGACGGGCAGCTGCTGCTGCGACCCTCGGATCGCGCGGCATCCGCTCATACCTTGGAATCGGTGCTCATTGCTGAGCCGCCAGCAGAGTCCGCGGTGACGGCTGAGGCGATCGAGGCAGTGCTGCGCACCATCACTGTGGCCGACAGCGACGCCCCAGACGACACGGCTCAGGTCTGGGTGAGCCCGACCGGTAACTACCGTCTGGGTTCGGCGCGTGGTGCCTGGTCGGCTGAATCGGCTCGGTATGTGGGGGAGAGTGCGCGCGAGGCGGCTCGCGCCACGCGGCTGCACGAGGCACACACCGAACTCGACCTGATCGCGGAGCGGCAGGGTGGCCTCACAGCGCAACTCGAGCGTCTCGTGGCGAGGGCGCTGGTCGTCGAGCGGGAGCAGACCTCGGTGCCGCATCCGACGGCCCTTGAGACGGCAGATCGGACGGCCGCACGCGCGGAAGATCACGTTGCGCGGTGCACGGGAGAACGTGAGGAAGCGCGACAACAGAGCGTCGCAGTCGGCCGAGTGCGCGACGATGCCGCTTCAGAACTCGCAGCGGATGCCGCATCGCTGCAGCTGCCCACGGATGTCGAAACGATCCGGGGACTCGGTGCTGCCCTGGCGGAGTACGAGCGACGGACCGCGGAGTTGTGGCGCGAGCTGGAGCGTCGTGCAGCCGCCGCTCGTCTGCTCGCGCGCGCCGAAACCTGGCTCGCGGCGGCTATGGCCGAAGAGGAGCGCTCGGGGGCCGAGCGTGAGGCGGCGAGTATCGAAAAGATCCGCAGTCTGAGCTACCTAGCCACGCTACGCGGGCAGCTCGGCGCAGACGTGCAGGGCTACCGGGATCGGGTCGCTGAGGTGATCAAACGCCTGAAGGCGATCGGCACTGAACTGCACCATCTGGGCCAGAAGGAGAAGACCGAGGGGCAACAGCAAGCGGGTCTCCTGGAGCGGCTGCGCGGCATTCGTGCCGATCAGGACCGCGCTCATTCTGCCCGGGTTGATGCGGTGGCGGCGCTCCGGCGCACCACGGCGCTCGGGCTGCTGCAGGTCGCCGACCTCGCCGCTCTCGGCATGGTCGAACCGGACGCGAGCGGTGAGGCGGGCTGGACCGTGACTAGGGGAGTGCAATTTGCCCGCGCAATCGAGGCGGCACTGCCGGAACTCGACGCGTCCGACGAGAGCTACACACGGCTGCAATCAAAGGTTTTCACCGAATTCGCAGATCTGCAGCGGTCGCTCGGCCGGCACGGTCATGAGGCGGCGTACTACCCCAACGATGACGGGGTGCGCGTGGTGGTCACCTTCAGTGGCCGGGAGATGCTGCTCGTGGAGCTCGCCGGGCAGCTCGGCGGCCAGATCGAGCAACACCTGCTTCTGCTCAGTGCCAAGGAGCGGGACATTATCGAGTCGCATCTCGTCACCGAGGTCGGAGCCCAGCTGTCGGAGCTCATCGGTGACGCCGACCGGCAGATCGTTCAACTCAATGAGGAGCTGCGCTCGCGACCCACCACCACCGGCATGATCCTCAGGGTGCTGTGGAAACCTCGCCCGGATGGTCCCGCCGGTCTCATCGAGGCCCGGCGGCTGCTGGCGACCAGCTCCGATGTGTGGGACAGAGAGGATAGAACGGCACTGGGCGCGTTCCTGCAGGCTCGCATCGGTGAAGTTCGGGACGCCGACGAGGTCGGTAACTGGTACGACCACCTCGGCGAAGCGCTCGACTATCGTCGGTGGCACCGATTCACTGTGGAACGTCTACAGGGTGGTTCGTGGAAGTCTGCCACAGGCCCGGCCTCCGGGGGCGAGCGGGTGCTGGCCGCGAGCATCCCCCTCTTCGCCGCCGCGTCATCTCACTACCGAACCGCAACGAACCCGCACGCCCCGCGCCTGATCATGCTCGACGAAGCCTTCGCGGGCGTCGACGACAACTCGCGCGCGAGTTGCCTCGGACTGCTTGCGGAGTTCGATCTTGACGTGGTGATGACCAGTGAACGCGAGTGGGGTTGTTACGCGGAAGTGCCGGGACTGGGCATTTCCCAGCTGACACGTTTCGACGGCAGTGACGCGGTCCACGTCCAGCGGTGGCGGTGGGATGGGAGACGGCGCACGGCGGTGGTTGATTCTAACGCCGTTGCTGACGCAGCAGATGCCGGAGGTCTGTGGTGAGCGAGCCTGCCGGGGGAACACCCGAGGCTTTGTCGCGCATTCGTCGGCTGCTCGGCACGCCGGAGACGGCCTGGCTGTTGGATCGGATGCATTCCCGGTTAGAGCAGAAAGGCACACTCGAGGGAACCGTGACGAAGCAGGGCGCGAGCACCGCGGAGCGGATGGCGGCGGCCCGACTCGTTGGACGTTCGGTGCGGTCAGGCTCGTCCGCGTCGGTGTCGCTGGAACAACTCGACGTGAGGCTGCGTCGCGATGCGTGGCCGGCGGGTCTGGAATCCGCCGTCGTCGAACTCTCTGGACCCGTCAGCGGCCCCGACGTGCGCCGGGCCGAACGTGCAGGTTGGCAGAATGTGGCCGACACGTTGCGCGGGATCGCTGACGATCGGCCGGAGCTCGAAACGTGGGTGGAGAACGCGCTGCGTTCCGGAGCAGTGAAGCGGTCCACGGCATCCGCGGCGGCGGCCCATGCGGTATCGCTGCAGCTCGGGGTGCTCGCGCGTGCCTTGCCCGCGGAGGGGGTGCCCCTCGGCGTGCTCGCGGCAGGCCTCTTCGGAGACGCGCATGCGTTGGACCCGAAGACTCCGCTCGGGTCGATCGCCGTTGGGCTTGCGGCGGCGGCAACGGGCCAGCTGCCGGGAACTGGTTCTCGATGGCGGCGCGACGCCTGGCAGTCGTGTGGAGTGATCGTGGACGAGCTGTCCTCCACGGTACTGACGCTGGGGCTGCCGGGCGGTGTGACGTCGCCGACGGCACGCGCTCTAGCAGCGCTCGGAGAGGCAGGGCAACCTGCGGTGCTCACCTACCGGCAGTTGGCCGTGGATGATATCGGCACCGCACCGCAGCTCGTGTCGGTGTGTGAAAACCCGGCGGTGATCGCCGCGGCGGCCGACCGCTTCGGCGCCGGTGCGGGGGCTGCACCTCTTATCTGTGTGAACGGACAGCCGGGAGCTGCGGTCATCCGTTTGCTCACCCAACTCGTCGCCGGTGGTGCCCGCCTGCGTTACCACGGAGATTTCGACGCGGGTGGACTTGCCATCGCGCGCACGGTTGCTCGCAGCGTGCCGTGGGAACCGTGGCGATTCGGCGAGGCCGACTACCGCACCGCGTGCGAGTCGAGTCTCGCAACATCGGTGTTCTCGGGAGTTGTTGGCGAGACCCCCTGGGACGCCGGCCTATCTGGTGCGATGGAAGAACTGCGCCTGCGAGTCGAGGAAGAGTCGGTGCTCGCGGTCCTGCTCGACGACCTGCGCTCGACGGCGCTTTAAGCTGAGCAGCTGGAGCCCACAGCCATTGCTTCGACGAACGCCCTGAGCAGACCTCCTGCAGATTCTGCACGTCGAGTTCATCACCCGCGCAACCGCGGGCAGCGCGCCGTTGCGGCATCGTTGGCGGGTGCGGACAGGTCACCCCTCAGCACGGTGACCAGCAGTTGAAGGCACTCCTGCAGTTCCCGGAACGGTTCGGGCTTCACCTCCAGGGTGTCTTCATTCATGTACACGTCCCGGCGAATCTCGAGCATCACCGCGTTCACCCGGGAATCGGTTCCGTAGTGCTCCAGCGGCACATACGCGCCCGCGAACGGACCGTTGTGGAAGGCGTGCAGGTGAGCGAAGGCATCCGTTACGGTGTGCACAAAGTCTGCCGGGGCGTGAAACCGCTCGAAACCCACACAGAGCTCGGGTCGAGGCTGCTCGGCGTGCTGCTCGGCGTGCAGCTCGTAGGGCAGCGCGTGCTCGGGGTAGGAGTGCAGGTCAATGATGAAGGCCTGACCGTGGCGCTCGAGCGTGGCCGTCACGAGATCGGCCAGGGCTCCCGAGTAGTCGGTGAAGTGCGCCATGAGCGCGGGCTGGTCGGTGCGGGCAAGGTCGCGAATCGGCTGACCCTGTGACCCGCGCGTGTAGAGCACGCCCATGCCCACGGCGTTCATCTCTTCGGTGTCGTCGGCAAACCGCTCCACGTCCACGGCAAACCGGGACAGCTCGTTGATCATGCAGCTCGCACCGGCGATGCCCGCAGCGAGCAGGTCGGTGAAGTGGTCGGTCATCACATTCTTCTCGGCCTCCAACTCAGCGGGGGACACGAGGTAGGCCGCGAGGTGCTCCGCGGGAATGAGCCGGCCGCCGTGCGGCGCGTGCAAAATTACCGGCGACGTGGCCGAATTATCGGTGAGGCGAAAATACGGCATTCACGTTCTCCTCTTTTTATTCATTCTTATACCCAAAGCGGATGCTGCGGGCCACGGCGGGTGCTGACGCGCGGGAATCGACATCCGCTCTTTGCGAGGGAGTAGCTGCACATGGATTCCGCGTGGCTGGGCGTCACTGACGCCGGGCGCTCAGCACTCGTTGAGCACGACTATGTCAGGCTATTTCAACGGGCTGCACATTGCTTTCGCATGTTGACGATCGTCCTCGCAATCTATGACGCTGACTTTCGCGCTGCGGCTGGCGACTCGCTTTCCCGCTCGAGTGCGCACGGAAGCGCTCCCATCGGCCCGGTCAGGCATGCCTCACCGTGGCTCTGTAGTTCCCATGATGATCCCTGAAGGAGTCGAAACAATGCAGGAAGCATCCACCAGCACAGAAATACCCCAGGACGGACGCCCCATAGTCTTCCGGAACGGAAGCGTGGTCACCGTCGATGATCGTCGTCGCGTCTTGAACCACACCGACGTGCTCATTGTGGGAGAGAACATCGCCGCGATCGGAGAGAACCTCGAGGTGCCCGAGGGCACGTTCGAGATCGATGCCACTGATGGGATTGTCATGCCCGGCATGGTCGACACTCATCGGCACATGTGGCAAACCGCGATGCGCGGGTATGGCGCCGATTGGACCCTCACTCAATACTTTGTTTGGTATTACCTCGAACACGGCAAGAGTTTCCGGCCCCAAGACGTGCACGCGGGTAACCGGTTGTCGGCGCTCGACGCGCTCGACGCCGGTGTCACCACCACCGTGGACTGGTCTCACGGGTTGCGCACTCTCGACCATGCGGAGGCGGCACTCGATGCGCTGAAAACGTCGCCGGGTCGTTACGTGATGGCTTATGGAAATATCTTTGCTGGACCGTGGGACTGGGCGGCCGACCCCAACATTCTGCGCTTCATTCGGGACAACAACACCGGGTCCGAGCTGCTGAAATTTCAGCTCGCCTTCGACGTCACCGGTGATCCTGCTTTTCCGGAGAGAGCGGCCTTTGAGGCTGCTCGAGCGCTCAACGTGCCCGTGACGACTCACGCGGGAGTGTGGGGTGCCACGAACGATAACGGCATTCGACTCATGCACGACAACGGATTCATGACTCCCGAGACCATCTACGTGCACGCAACCAGTCTCGGTGAGGACTCCTATCAGCGGATCGCAGCGACGGGCGGATCGGTGTCGCTCTCCACGGAGAGCGAACTGAGCGGCGGCCAAGGATACCCACCGGCCTGGATCCACAGAAAATATGGCATCCCCGTGTCGCTATCTGTCGATACCAGCGTCTGGTTCAGTAGCGACCTCTTCTCGGCCATACGCTCCACGCTGGCCGCCGACCGTGGGTGGGAGCACATGCGCGCTCACGAAACGGGAGAAACGGTCACGCATTCCCACCTTCGAGCCGAGGACGTTGTGCACTGGGCCACGCGCGGAGGCGCAGAAAGCCTCGGAATGGGCTCCTACGTCGGCAGCCTCGAACCCGGAAAACGAGCGGATGTTGTTCTCCTCAAGAACGACACCTCACCGTCGACGTTCCCCATCGTGAACCCGAGTGGCCACATCGCGCTGCAGGCAAGCCGCGGAGACGTTCACACGGTGCTCGTGAACGGAAAGCCGGCCAAGTTCGCGGGGAAGCTGCTCGGCAATGAGGTTGCGTCCGTGAAGTCGGAGGTTGAAGCAACGGTGGAGTATCTGCAGAGCGAACTCGGCGCATCGGTGTGGGAGCAGGGCATGAACCCGGATGTGCCGGAAGCCAAGATGCTCGACAACCCCTATGTGTACACCGATTTCCGGGATGCATCCACGCACCAGACGGATACTCCTCGGCACCCGGTCGACGCGAAGAATTGACGGCTTGACTTGCCCTGCTCGGCAGCCCTCGGCTGACGGGCGGGCGGGCGCTGGGGAAGCGGAGGCGTTACCCCGCCAACTTGGAACTGACCAATCGATTCAGGCTGACGTGCTCCTCGGCGGCTTTCAGAGCGAGTGCCCGATGCAACTCCGGCGGGATTCGCAACTTGAATTCACCGCTGAACGTCCGTTCTGACAGCAGTATTGGCACAGGTTCCCCATTGGATTCCATGTCGGTGACGATGTCGGCGACGACTGCGCGCACGCCCAAGAGAGCGGCGACGTGGTCGGCAGCCAGCCACGATACGGAGGGAAACTCCGCGACCAGCCCAATGTATTCGTCGTCCTCTGCAGACCAGGTAACCCGATAGGTGTAGTGGTCACTGTTGATCATTCGCGTTCTCCTTGCAGCCGGTCAATGGTTTGGTGTCGCTAAGTTGCGGTGAAGGATCGGCCTGACGGCAGGGCATCCGCTCGACGTGAATGCACGGAGCAAGCTTCGCTCCGTCTCTGAACGGGAGGTGTCGGTCAGCTGGCAAGAGACTGAGCGCTGCCCCGCACGAGCCTGTCTCGAACGTACTCGGCACGACCGACAGGCGAGCGGAGGGATGACACCAGCACTGATCACCGGTTTCAACGAGTGCCTGCGCTTGGTCGTATGGCCCATCACCCTGCATCTGCCGAGCACTGGCCTGGGGAGAAACCTTGGACGGTCCTCGTCGACCTGAACTTTCGGCCACGAAGCCCCGCCCCAATCTGACGCACCAGCCGATATTTGCCTCAACAGGAGCACCGGTGGAACACTGGGGCCGAGACCCGGACTTCACCCGCGCCTAAAAATCAGAAACCCCGCCAAACCGAAATCAAGATTCCTACAGAGGCCGAGCGGTCGATTCAGGGTAAATCCCCGAAGGAGAGGCAGACTGAACCCATGGCTACACAATCGACGTTGGGCGGGCATCCGTCGTCCCGCTACGGAATTCGCCGTAATCTCTTGCGCTCGGATGTCGCGGAGCGCGCCGACCGCGTCACGTACATCGAGCTCTTCTTCGACCTCGTCTTCGTGTTCGCCCTGACTCAGTTGTCGCGGTACCTGTACGAGAACCAGTCGTGGGTCGGGGCGCTCGAATCAGCCGTTCTGGTGCTCGCCCTCTGGTGGGTGTGGGTGTACACGACGTGGGTGACCAACTGGCTCAACCCGGCTCAGCTCACGGTGCGCGGCGTGGTCATCGGTCTGGCCCTGGTTGGGCTGGTCATCAGCACGTCGATTTACGAATCGTTCGGCGAGCGTGGACTCATCTTCGCCGTCGCCTACGTCGTGTTGCAGCTCGGGCGCACCGTCTTCATGCTGCTCGCCGTCGCCCGACACGACCGGGAACTGCACCGAACTTTTGTGCGTATCCTGATCTGGCTCGTCGTCGCCGGCGTGTTCTGGATCGTCGGGGCTCTCCTCCCCATTGAGTACCGCCTGCCACTGTGGTTGCTGGCCCTCGCCATCGAGTACGTCTCGGCGAGCCTTGGTTTTCGCGTGCCGGGACTCGGTCGGTCCGGCGTCGAAAGCTGGGACCTATCCGGCCCGCACATCGCCGAACGCAGTGCCCTGTTCGTGATCATTGCACTCGGAGAATCGTTCCTCGTAACCGGGTTCGCCTTCGTCGCGCAGGAAGCGTCTGTCCACGGCGTGATCGGGCTGATGATCGCGTTCCTGAGCGTGCTGTCGATGTGGTGGCTGTATTTCGACCACAGCGAGCGAGCCGGCGCCCGTGCCTTGAACGACTCACGCGAGCCGGGACGGATCGCTCGGGCTGCCTACACCTACGTGCACGCGGTCATCATCGCCGGAATTGTACTGTGTTCCGTCGCCGACAAGGAGATTCTGGAGCATCCGGCCGACGCCATGACCCTCTCGACGGCGGTCATCGTCTCCGGTGGGCCCTTCTTGTACATCGTCGGCATGTTCCTGTTTCGACTGCGGGTGACCGGCGAAATACTCGTGTCGTATCTGGTGGGGTTAGGGCTGCTGGTGGTGGTGTTCACCATCGCCGTACTCGGTGAGCCTGCCGTCATTTCTCCGCTCGGACTCGGCGCTCTCAGCGTGGGTGCGCTTGTCGTCATCGCCTCCTGGGAGACCGTGGTTCGCGTGCGCCTAGGCACGACGGATGCGTCCGCTGGCTAGGCATGAATCCACCGATCGACGTGAGGTTCTGACGGCGCGTTAAACCGAGAATGCCCATCTGATCAGGTAAAATAAGACTTGTCTAGAGTTCAACGTTACCAAGTAGAGGGGCATCTCGTAGACGCAAGTTTCCCAGACCAACCGCGCCGTTTCTGCATCATTCACCGACCCGAATCTTGTATCGTCCGCTGGGTTGGTCCCGATCATGAAATTGGCCGCCCGTGCGGGATTGGCTACGGGTGCTCCGGGGTGCGCGGCCTCAACGCCATCCTCGCGACAGTCAAGACCGACATATGAGCGCCGATCATCATCGGCCAGCGACTGCGCCGCGGAGCCGACAAGGCACGCGTGCTCTTTCGTGCTGACTCTGCCTTCTACGATCACGCCTCAATCAGCGCGGCCCTGAAAGCTGGTGCCGACGTTTCGGTCACCGCCCGCATGGACCCCGCCATCAAACGAGCAATCGGAACGATCCCCGGCACTGCCTGGACAGCAATTGAATACACCAACGCCATCTACGACGAGGGCACCAAAACGTGGATCAGTAACGCCGAAGTCGCCGAGGTCCCGTTCACCGCGTTCACGTCCCGCAAGAAGAACGAGCAGATCACCGGGCGCTTGGTCGTGCGGCGGATCCCGGAACTGAACAAGAAAAACGTCGACCAGCCAACCCTGTTCGACACCCACCGGTCCCACGCTTTCTTCACCACCAGCACCCTCGACACCGTCACCGCCGACAAAACCCACCGCGCCCACGCCACGGTAGAACTCGTGAATTCCGACCTGAGGAGCAGCGCTCTGGCGCACCTACCCTCAGGCGGTTTCACCGCCTATGCGGCCTGGCTGGTCATGGCCGTGATGGTGCTTAACCGCACCCGCGCCGCTGCGACGACCGAGGGAAACGGTCTTGCCTGAGCGACCACCGCAACGATCCGCCGGAAACTTATCAGCGTCCCCGCCAGAATCTCGACCTCCGCGCGGCGCATCACCCTGCACCTGCCCGAACATTGGCCCTGGGAGAAACCCTGGACGGCCCTGTTCAACCAGAACTTCTAGCCAAGACGACCCGACCCCACCTGACCAACCAGCCGTTAACGGCATCAACAGGAACAACAGTGGAACACCCGGGCCGCGAGTCCTAGACCTCACCCGCGCCGGAAACTCGGCAAGCTCGCCAAACCGAAAACAGGATCCACTCAGAGGCCGACCGGTGGATTCAGGCTCAGGGATAACGCGGGTTAGGGCGACGCGACGGCGTTGTGTGATCGTTCATAGGCATCCGCCCAAAAATGCTTGATGAAACGTCGTCGCGGGTTGGAACCGCCGTTATTCTCGCGTGCCTGACGTCACTCGATTCCCTCACTTTGCACGTGGCCGACGGGACGATCTTCAAGATTGCCACCGTGAAGAAGAAGGACTCCGCTGCTGTGTCACGTGGAATTGACTCGCTGGTGCTGCTGATTGCGATGAAAAGTGTGGGGGTCAGCACTACGTTGTACCTGGACTGCGGGCTGACGGTGGGCACGAGCTTCGGCAAGTGTGTGGAGTTTGCCATGTCGACGAGCCTGATCCCGCTCGTGCTCTCTGGGCGCGGCGTGCAAGCCAAGGCTGCGGGCGTGCGGGCGGCCGGAAGCGGATCCCATCGGCTCGCACTCAACAGCCTCGCAGGACCGTTCATCGACCCTGACAGGTTTACCTCGCACGGGCTAGCAAGCTGATGCGTTCCGCCGCGGCTACCCATCCTCCGCGTCGCCTTACCGCACAAACGGCTTCGATAACGGGGAGAGTGGAGCCCACACCACCACGAGGGCCGTTGCCAGGGGACCGAACAGTAGGCCGAGTACGAACCAGAACCAGCGACGGCGACCCTTCGTTTCTGCTAGCCCGGCTGTGATGATCGCCAGCGCGAACCACCACGCGCTGTTGTCGGTAACAATCGACGTTGTGTTCATGGGCGAACGCTACCACCCGGGCTCGCGTCGCCGGAGCGTTTAACGGGGTGCCGTGGTGAGCCCTCCACAGGTGACCTGCGTGGAGAGTTTTGCACAGGAACCCCTGATGAGGATATGGTTCGAAACGGGAATGTCGGTGGGTAGTGGGAGACTTTTGCTATGACCACTTCAACGGATGCCCTCCTTAATCACACGGCGAATCTCGCCGAGGTGTGGGGGTGCGCGCTGGGCGGTGGAGTGCTGGCGGGGGAGCCGGACGCGGGCTTAGATGTGGAGCGCATGACGGATGCGGGCCTAGTGGCGTCGCTGGATGCGGTGTTTGCGGTGAAGCGGCAGGTGGAGGCATTGTTGGTGCGGGTGGCCGGGCAGGTGGCGGTGCGGTTCCGGGAGGACTCGGGGGTGCACGGGATTGCGGCGCGTACCGGCAACCGGTCCGCGCCAGCGTTGGTTGCCGAGCGTGGCCACATTACGGTGGCGGAGGCGGGGCGGGTGTGCCGGGTGGGGGAAGCCACCCGGCCGCGGATGAGTGTGGTGGGGCAGCGGTTGCCTGCCGAGTACGCGCAGGTGGCGGCAGCGCTGACGGCGGGGGCGCTGCCGGTGGATTCGGCGCAATTCATCATCGCCAATCTGAGTCAGGCGTCCCCACGAGCCACGGCGGAAGACCTGGATGAGGCGGAGCAGGCGTTAGTGGACTTTGCGGTGGCGAACGAGGCGGACTCCGTGCGGAAGCTCGCCATCCGCTACCGGGATGCGCTCGACGTAGATGGGGTGGAACCGCGGGAGGCTGAGCTGGTGGCCCGCCGGTCCCTGAAGCGCTCCGTGCTACCCAACGGCATGAAACGGTATGTCTTCGAAGCCGATCCATTGTCGGCGGCCTTCTTCGATACCGCCATTGATGCTTTGGTGGGCGCGGCGCTGCGCACACCGCGCTTCGAGGCCGCCGCTGATGGGGCGGAGGCGGATGCTGATGGCTGTGACGAGAATCACGTCGCGCTGGAGGATGGGCGCAGCATTGAGCAGCTGGGTTTTGACGCCTTCGTCGATATTCTGCGGCATGGGCTGTCCTGCACGGAGGGACTCGGGCCACTGAACCACACCACGGTGGTGGTGCGCATGAGTCTCGAGTCGTTGCTGACGGGGCTGGGGGAGGCGCAGCTGGATGGCATCGAGCAGCCGATCTCCGCGCGAACGGCACGGTGCCTGGCTGCTGATGCCGGCATCATTCCGCTCGTTCTGGGCGGTCGCAGTGAGGTGCTGGACTTTGGGCGGGCGCGGCGCTACTTCACGCGGGCGCAGAAGCTGGCGATGGCCGAGCGAGACGGTGGCTGCGCCACCCGGGGCTGTAATCGCCCGCCGAGTTACACCGAGGGGCATCATGCCCTGTGGTTTAAGCGCGATGGCGGCCGCACGAATCTTTCCAATGGTGTCCTGCTGTGCAGTGCGTGTCATCACCGCATGCACCGGGAGGGCTGGGATGTGCGCATCACCAACAATGTGGTCTGGTTCATTCCACCGGCCAGTGTTGACCCGCACCGACAACCCAGACGCGGCGGCAAACCGCCCCTCCCCACACCCACCGGCCACAACCAACCACGCTACTGACCAGACGGCTGCGCTCGGCCCAGCGGCCGCAGCAGCTCAGCTCTCGACGACCTTCTTGAGCGAGGCCAGCCCCTTCTCCAGGTCGGAACCGATCATTTTTTCCATATTCATGAGCAGGCCAAAGGCACGGGACGTCAATGTCTTGGGGCTGAGCATGGTCCACACAATGGTGGTCTGACCGTTGCGTTCGGTGAGGTCGAAGTGCACGGCGCTGGTGGACTTGAAGGGACGCGTGAAGGCGAGGTCAACATCAACGCTGGTGGGGGCGATGGCCGTCGCGGTCATGGTGCCGGCTCCGGCTTTGCGGTTGCCATCCCACTTATAGGTGGCGCCAACGGTTCCCGGAACACCGGAGTAGGTGCGCGTGAGGTCGGGGTCCATGCCCTCCCACGGCGACCAGGCAACCCACTGATTGAAATCGGATACATGGGGTTGGATGCTGTCGGCAGATGCGCGGATGACGATCGATCGCTCGATGGTGGTGTATTCGGTCATCTTCGGCTCCAGCGGCTCGGCTTGTGCCTTACTGTAGGCCTGTCGACACCAAATTGCACTGCTTCACGCTCGCGTCTTGTTCACACGTTCCCACTCCGGCTTCCGTGAGTCTGACACCGTGATTGCGGGCTCAGAAACGCCCGAATGAGCGGGATTCGTGCTGTTTCGCGGTAGCAGATGCCTCGCACAGGTGCTGCGAGGCTGTCGTGGCACTCGTTTGGCCGCGGGGCACTCGTTCAAACAAGTGCCGCGCGCCTAAACGAGTGCCACGACGCGAAAAAGGGGCTCGCAGAGGCTCGCACAGGGACCAAAGGGGCCAGTAGATGGCTACGGAGACTTGCGGAGGCTCGCTGGCGGCCGCAGCGCGGCTACCGGCGCCAGCTGTATTCGTTTTCGGGCCGGCCCGGGGTTCCAAAGCGTGGCGCCCGCAGCACCGGCCCGGAATCGGCCAGAAACTCGAGGTATCGCCGCGCAGTCACGCGCGACATCCCCAGCGCCTCGGTCACCTCGCTGGCTGACACGGCACACGGCTGCGCTTTGAGGTGGTCCGTCACACGCTGCAGCGTGTCATCGGCCAGCCCCTTGGGACGTGGCACATCGGTCGGCGACCGCAGACTCGCAAACGCCTGGTCGAGATCCGACTGCGTCGCCACCGTTGCAGCCGAGCCCAGCTGCTGCCTGAAGTCACGGTAGCTCACCAGCTTCTTCGCAAACGTGGCATACGTAAACGGTTTGATCAGGTACTGCACCACCCCGGCCGCAATCGCCCCGCGCACCGCCTGCAACTCACGCACCGCAGTGATGGCAATAATATCGGTGGCCAAACCAGCAGAGCGGATGCGTCGACTCACGTCGAGCCCATGCAGATCGGGCAGGTTCATGTCCATCAACACCAAGTCGACCGGAGTGCCGGCAGCAGCCTGTGCGGTGAGGATGCGCAGCGCATTCTGCCCAGTGCCCACGGTGTCAACCAGCACGAACCCGTCGATACGCCCCACGTACGCGGCATGCGCCTCCGCGGTCAGCGGCTCATCCTCCACCACGAGCACCCGGATCGGCCCGGTCATGCCCGCATCCCCTCGGGCGTGACTGGCGTGGCTGTCCCGACCAGCCCGGCCGGCGCAACCAGCCCCGCCCCCGTGCCCGTTGTGGGAATGGTCACCGTAAACAGCGCGCCATCGCGACGCCCAATGGTGAGGGTTCCGCCGAGCCGCACCACGGCCTGCCGCACCAGAGCGAGCCCGAGTCCGCGACCATAGCCGCCGTTCTCCTTGGTGCTGTAGCCGAGCTGCATCACGTGATCGGCAGCATCCGCTTCGATGCCCGGCCCACTGTCAGCCACCTCGAGAATCACCATCTCGGCGGTGCGACTCACCCCCACGGTCACCAGGCGCGGCGGGGGAGCGGATGCCGCAGCATCCAACGCGTTATCGATGAGGTTCCCCAAAACGGTCACCAGATCCTGCACCGACAGCTCGGAGTCAGAGATTGTGCCCGCAGCGGTGACGGTGAGAGCGATCCCGAGCTCGTTCGCCTGCGCAACCTTGCCCATGATGAGGGCGCTGATGACGGGTTCGTCCACGGAATTCACCATGTCGTCCGTGAGCTGCTGACTGAGTTCGAGGTCGGTCGTGGCAAAGTCGAGCGCCTCCTGGGTGCGACCCAGTTCCATGAGCGACACGATGGTGTGCAGCCGGTTGGAGTGCTCGTGCGTCTGCGCGCGCAGGGCATCGGAGAGCGTACGCATGGACTGCAGTTCGCTGCCGAGCGTCTGCAAATCGGTGTGATCGCGAATCGTAGCCACCGAACCGATGCGAACAGGCGCGGTCCTGCGGCTCTTCCGGCCGCTCTTCTCACGATTCTTCGAGCGGATGCCGACACCTCCTCCAGCACCGGATCCGGTACTGGAGAGCGCCACAGCCTCTTCCTGATTGATGACGAGCACCCGAGTGTCGGTGATGAACACCTCGTCCTTGGTGCGCCGACCGCTTCGCAGCAGCGCGCCGAGGTCAGGCGGCAGATTGAGGTCGCTGAGCGCCTGACTCGGTCGATGCGGCGCATCCGGGGGAATGCCAAGTAGCCGCGCAGCCTGGTCGTTGTAGAGCACGAGCTGTCCGGTGCGGTCCACGAGCACGAGGCCCTCGCGCACGGAGTGCAGCACCGAGTCGTAGTACACGAACAGTTGCGCGAGATGTTCGGGACCCCACCCGAGAGTGACCCGGTGCAGGTAACGCGCCAGCACCAGCGCCATTACCGATCCCGCCAGCAACAAACCCACAGCAAGAGCGAGCAGGGCCGGCAACCGGGCGTTGAGCGCAATGGTGACATTGCTCGTGGTCACTCCGGCAGCCACGAGCGCCACGACCGTGCCGCTCGCATCCATCACGGGCGCCACCGCGCGAACGGATGGCCCGAGCGTTCCGGTACTAATCTCGGTGAAGGACCGACCTCCCAGAGCCGGTTCAATCGTGCCGATGTAGGACTTGCCGATCTCCGTGGGAGTGGGATGCGTCCAGCGCGTGCGGTCCGGAGCCATGATCGTGATGAAGTCGAGGTCGGCATCACGCGTGACGTCCAGGCTGTAGGCCTGCAGCAGCGCACTCGGATTGGCAGCAGTACTGGCCTGAAGGGTGAGCGGACTGTCGGCAATGGTGGTGGCGACCGACAGCATCCGCTCTTCGGTTTCGTCAAAGCTGTGATCGCGCGCATCCACAAACAGGGCGGTGCCCACGAAGGCAGTGAGCATCACGATGGAGAGCCCGTGAGCAACGAGCAAGCGGCGGGCGATGCTCCATTCGCGGCTCACAGACTTGGCCTTTCGAATGGACAGCAGACAATGCGTGGACATATCCCGATAAATGTTCCCGTAAACATCCCCATGAACATTATGACCGCAACCTCGGCGAATCGCACGACGTCTGGGATTGTGAGACCCAATCAGGAGCAGCACGGCCCGCATGGGTGCAGAGCGAAACCAAAGACAAAGGAGTCTGACATGGCGTTGTCGTCATCCATCAAATCGGCCAAGCCGCGCAAGCGCATTGACCGGTCGCACTACCTCTACATGGCAGTTATCGCCGGTGTTCTCCTCGGCATCCTGGTTGGACTCGTGTGGGGCGGCCCCGACGGTTTCGCCGTCAAGCTCAAGCCCATCGGTGACGCCTTCGTGGGTCTCATCAAAATGATGATCGCCCCGGTGATCTTCTGCACCATCATTCTCGGCATCGGCTCCATTGCCAAGGCCGCCACGGTGGGCAAGGTGGGCGGACTCGCCCTCGGCTACTTCGTGATCATGTCCACCTTCGCACTCGGCATCGGCCTCGTTGTGGGTAACCTGGTTCAGCCCGGAGCCAACCTCGACCTGTCCGACGCGAACTACGTTCCTTCCACGGCACCCGAAACCAGCTTCCTGCTGGGCATTATCCCCACAACACTCGTGTCGTCCCTCACCTCGGGTAGCATTCTGCAGACCCTGCTCGTGGCACTCATCGCCGGCTTCGCCCTGCAGCGCATGGGCCCGGCGGGACTCCCCATTCTTCGCGGCATCGCCCACGTGCAGGCTCTCGTCTTCCGCATTCTGATCATGGTCATGTGGATGGCACCGCTCGGCGCCTTTGGTGCCATCGCCGCCGTCGTCGGTTCCACTGGAATTCAGGCCATCGTGAGCCTGTTCACCCTCATGGCTGCGTTCTATGCCACCTGCATTCTGTTCATCGTGCTTATTCTCGGTGGACTGCTCAAGATCGTCACCGGTGTCAACATTTTCAAGCTGATGCGTTACCTCGGTCGCGAATACCTCCTCATCGTCTCCACCTCCTCGTCTGAAGCTGCCCTGCCGCGCCTCATCGCCAAGATGGAGCACCTCGGTGTGTCGAAGCCTGTCGTGGGTGTCACCGTTCCGGTCGGCTACTCCTTCAACCTGGATGGCACCGCCATCTACCTCACCATGGCATCGCTCTTCATCGCTAACGCCATGGGCATGCCCATGAACCTCGGCGAACAGTTCGGCCTGCTCGCCTTCATGATCATCGCCTCGAAGGGCGCCGCCGGAGTCTCCGGAGCCGGCCTCGCCACACTGGCCGCCGGTCTGCAGTCGCACGCTCCCGAACTCGTGGGTGGGGTGGGCTTCATCGTGGGCATCGACCGCTTCATGAGCGAGGCACGTGCACTCACGAACTTCACCGGCAACGCGGTTGCCACTGTGCTGATCGGAACCTGGACCAAGGAGATCGACCGCTTGCAGGTTGACCGTGTTCTCGACAAGAAGGACCTTTTCGACGAGACCACCATGGCCGCGCACCACTCGTTCGAAGCTCCCGTCGACGAGGACGCACAGACTCTGGCCGAGACGCGCAAGCCGGCTACCATTAGCGCCTAACCGCTCGGTAGAAACTCACACGCAGTACACACACGAAAGGCCCGCGTCATGCTGACGCGGGCCTTTCGTGTAGCTGTATGTCGTGAACTACTGGGCAGCCGGGGTGGGGCCGGTAGCCAGAATGTCCACGACGAACACGAGAGTGTCGGTACCGCTGATACCGGTCTGGGTGCTACCGGCAGAACCATAGCCATCTGCTGGAGGGATGATGGCGAGAACCTGCGAACCCACCGTCTGTCCCACAAGAGCAGCAGCAAAGCCCTTCACGACACTGCCCGTGGGGAAGGCAGCCGGACCATCTGCCGTCCACGACGAGTCGAAGGTGTCACCGGTTGCCCAGAGCACACCGGTGTACTCCACCTGAGCGGTGTCGCCATCGGCGACAACAGCACCATCGCCCTTCTTGAGCGTGGCAATCGTCAGAGTGCCGGGAGCCTCGGAATCGGGAATCGTGATGGCGGGAGCACCGTCATCGGCGAGTGTAACGGTGGGCAAACCAGCCTCAACGGGCTGGTCAACACCGGTTGCGCGCGTGGCCTGGATGCTGTTGATGTCGATGACGAAGACCATCGAGTCCGTGGCCGCAAGGCCGAGGTCACTCCAACCCTGCTCGCCGAACCCATCGGAGGGCGGCATAACGGCCACGATGCGGTCGCCGACAACGGAACAGTTCACGGCACGAACAAGGCCGGGAACGTAATTGTCAGCCACCGTGATCGACACGGCAGAGGTGTCGGTGCCGTAACCGGTGGAATCGACCTTCTCGCCGGTTTCGGCATTGAAGGCGGAGAACGAGACCCGTGCAACGGAACCGGCCTTCGTCTTTTCGGTTCCGGTCCCGGCAATCGCGACGGTGCGCTGAGTGGCCGTTGTGGTCACCGGAGACTCGATGGTGACGGTGGGTTCCGCTCCAAAGTCGCCGGTCACGCTAATGGCGTCGGAGATGCTGCCGGATTCCGTGCACTCGGAGGTGGGAGACACGGTGCGATCGGCACTGGCTGGATCTGAACTGCTGGGAGTACTACTACTGCTGCCGCTACACGCGGTCAGGGCCAGAGTGAGACCGAGGGTGGTGGCAAGAAGGGCAAGTTTTTTGGACACTGGTTTCTCTCTACGCGACGGATGTCTGCGTCAACACTTGCACGTCTCGGCTCGGAGCGTGCTGAATCCGCGCGGTTGTCGAGTCTCAGTCGTCGAGCCCGCGCGCGGCGAGAGCCTCACCGAGGGCATCCGCTGCATAGAGCGAACGCACAACCACGGGCACCGCGAGAGCCATGAGTGACCCGCGCGTTCCGCGTGCCTTGCGGGCTTCGAGCACCTCCCGCACAATATCGGTGACCACAGGAATGCAGCGGATGGTCAGTGCCACCAGGAGGCCCGTGCGCTCGGAGTCGATCCAACGTGAGAACGGCTTCAGGAGTTTCTCGAACGCCTCGAGTACCGACGTCACCGTGGTTGTCATGGTGAACAGGGCGGCCAAGGTGACCGCCAGAAAAAGGCGACCCGCCATGAGCGTGGCGATGACCCATCCGGCCAGGAGGCCCTGCACGGGAACGGCAATCACCAGAAGCCAGAGAATCGGTGCGATCTGCGCAGCCGCTGAGCGAAGCGGAACACGCGAACTGAAGAAGAGAATCACCACAATGAGAGTGGCCACGGCGAGCATGCGCAGATCGCTGGTGGCACCCACGGCGACCACAAAAACGGAGAGGAGAAAGAGCTTCAGCAGCGTGGGTGCCCGGTGCACGAAGGAGGTTCCGGGACTGTAAAGGCCGATCATGACTCTGTAATCACGACACCAGCGCGCGGTAGACCGCGAGCGCCTCCTGGGGCGCAGCATCAGCGACGACCGCGCCGTCTTCGATCACGATGACACGGTCAAAGCCGTCGAGCAGCTCCAGGTGGTGGGTCACCATGATGACCTGCTGACTGAGCGTGGCCACCAGCTCGGAGATGCGCCGTGCATTACGAGCATCGAGCAGAGTGGTGGGTTCATCGGCCACAATGATGTCGGGTTCGGATACGAGCACCGCAGCAAGGGCAAGCAGTTGCTTTTGGCCACCGGAGAGGCGATGCGCCGGATGCTCCGCGTGAGCAGCCAAACCGTAACGCTCCAGAGCCACTGCCGTGCGTTCGGCGATCTGCTCACGCGTGAGGCCCCGGCGACGAAGCGAGAACGCCACATCCTCCTGAACGGTGGGCATCACAATCTGATTGTCGGGATTTGTGAACACAAACCCCACCCGGCGACGTACCTCCTTGCCGCGACTGGCCACATTGAGACCGTCCACGGTGACCGTGCCACTGTCGGGGCTGACCAGACCATTGATCATGCGTGCCAGCGTGGATTTACCCGACCCATTCGCACCGACGATGCCGATGCGCTGCTCGGTGAGGTGCAGAGTCACGTCTCGCAACACTGTTCGTTCTCCGAACGCGTGCCAGACCCCTTCAAAGGTAACGGTGCTCACCCGGTTACTCGGCGCTGGTTGCGGAGGACGGCGCAGTCGCGGACGGTGCAGTAGCGGCCGGTGCAGCGTCGACCGGTGCAGCGCGTTTTGCCGGGCGCCGGATCAGTCCGGGATAGGCCCGGTGCACCTGGCTGGCAACGAGAACCGTGATGACGACCTTGAGAATATCCCCGGGCAGGAATATGACGTTATTGGCCACCGCCACCCAAATAGGAAGACCGAGGTTCAGAGCCAGAACCGGTATACCAATGAGATACACAACGACGATGCCGCCCAGGGCGGTTGCTCCGAGAGCCTTCCAGAGCGCATAGCGGGGAAGCAGCCGGTCGGTGAGGTACCCGATCACGAGTGCACCGAGCAGCCACCCGTACAGGTAGCCAGCTGCCGGACTGGTGGTGAACCACACGAGACCACCACGACCACCCGAGAGCAGCGGGAGGCCGGCCAGGGTGAGTGCAAGAAAAAGCAGCACGGCGAAGAAGCCCTTGCGCGCACCAAGAATCGCACCGGCGAGCATCACCCCGAGGGTTTGAAAAGTAATGGGTACGGCAATCGCACCGATCGACAGAGCTCCGGGCAGACCGAGAGCAGCAATAAGAGCGGCGAAAATGGCGATCTGGGCAAGATCGCGAGCCGAGAGAAGGCGTGAGGACATGACTCTCAATCTAGAATCCGCACCGTGGTCGTTTCCAGAGAAAACCTACAAAGAATGCGCGCGGTCTTTGTACAGCGTCTGTGTGCGCCGTCTGTGTGCAGCGGCTTGAACAGTGTGGGGAACAGATCAGTGCGCCACACCGAGAATCGGTGAGGCTGCACCGGCCACGATGGCGTCAGCCGCACGCACGAGCGCCAGGTGGGACAGCGCTTGTGGCGTATTGCCCGCCTGATGCCCATTGGTCACGTCATATTCCTCGGAGAGCAACCCCACATCGTTCACCAGACCCACGAGCCGATCCATGAGCTCGGTCGCATCGTCTTGGCGGCCCGACATGGCGTACTGCTCCACAAGCCAGAAGGAGCACGCCATAAACGGATGCTCGCCGGGCGCCAGCCCGTCAACCGACGTCGACGCCGAAGCCGACGAGCGATAGCGCAGGAGAAAACCATCGCGCATCAACTCGCCTTCGATTCTCGCCACGGTGCCCAGCATGCGTGGATCGTTGGGCGCACAGAAGCCCACCTGTGGAAGCACGAGGAGGGACGCATCCACGTCGGTGCCGCCAAAGTACTGCGTGTAGCTGTTGAGGCGGGCGTTGAACCCGCGGGAGTCAATATCGGCGCGCACCTCGTCGCGGACGCGCGTCCACTGATCGAGCGGACCGGGAAGTCCGAATTCGGTGATGCCACGCACAGCACGGTCAAAAGCGGCCCACACCATCACCCGGGAGTGCGTGAACTCGCGCGCCACCCCGCGTACCTCCCAAATGCCCTGGTCGGGGCGCTGCCAGTTGGCCTCAAGAAAAGTCATGAGGGCGCGTTGCAAGGGCCACGAGAACCTGGTCTCGCCCACACCGGCAACGCGGGCAGCATGCAAAGCCACCATCACCTCACCGATCACATCGGACTGAAACTGGCTGACGGCGCCATTGCCGACCCGCACCGGACCGCTCCCGCGATACCCGGGCAGACTGGTGAGTTCTCGTTCCGACAGGTTGCGTTCGCCGGACAGGCCGTACATGATCTGCACATCGTTCGGGTCGCCGGCAATGGCGCGAAGCAACCACGCGCGCCAGTTCTCCGCTTCGTTCTCGTAGCCGTGCGAGAGCAACACTTCCAGAGCGAGAGACGCGTCGCGCAACCACACGTATCGATAATCCCAGTTGCGTGAACCTCCAAAATCCTCGGGCAGAGAGGTGGTCGCGGCCGCCACAATGCCACCAGTCGACTCGTGCGTGAGCGCCCGCAGCACGAGCATCGACCGCAGCACCTCGCTGCGATACGGCCCCTGGTGAGTGCACTGCACTCCCCATCTCGTCCACCAGTCTGCGGTCGTGCGCAGTGCGGAATCGACATCGATTGTACGTGGAGTGGTGCGCTCCGAGGGATACCAGGTCAGCTGCATGTCGACGGTCTCGCCCGCAGTAACAGCGAAATGGGAGGTATGCCGACGATCGGAGGCGAGGAGGAGCGGACCACGAATCACGATGGCATCCGGCCCGGCCACGGCGATGAGGCCGTGCGCGCTCTCACCGGTGAGCTGTCGCACCCACGGCACGGTTGCGGCATAACTAAATCGCATACGCAGATCCTGGTGCATGTCCACCGTGCCGGTGAGGCCCCGCACCCGGCGAACCAGATCGGCACGACGATCACCGTGCGGCATAAAGTCGAGCACCTCCACGGACCCGGTGGCGGTCGTCCAGACTGTGGAGAGAATAAACGTGTCACCGACATAGGAGCGGATGGCCGTGGCCTCGGGCTGTGCCGGTGCCAGCAGCCAGCGACCGTGGTTTTCATCTCCGAGCAGAGCACCAAAAACGGAAGCCGAGTCGTAGCGCGGCAGACACAGCCAGTCGATGCTGCCGTCCCGTCCCACGAGCGCAGCCGTATGGCAGTCGCTGATGAGCGCGTAGTCCTCGATGTTGAGTGCCATCAGGCCATTCTGTCAGCCGTCACTCGCTAATCAAGGGTGTTCAGGCCACGGAGCGAGCCGACTCTGCAGGTGCAGGTGCAGGTGCAGTGACAGCTGCACCGGAAGGTTCGGCCCAGACGGAGATGGGGGACGGGGTCCACGACAGTGCCGTGGGCTCGATGGCGGCCTCGTCACCGCTGACAGTCCGGGCAGCGACGCGAGACCGTGCCAGTCGACCCGACTTCACGGGTGCGGCGGCAGCTGCAGCGGCTGCTGCCTGTGCGGCCGTCTCGGCGAGAGCAACGTCGGCAGCGTTCACGAGCTTCGCGGTCTCGTCAACGAGAGCACTCGACAACTCGCTCGCAATCTGGGCAGCCTTGAGGCCGTGAAAAAACACGTCGGTGTCGTCGACGCTCCGCGGAACGAGGGTCCAGACACCATTCACGCCCACGAGCTCGTCGATGCGAGTGTTCAGGACGTCGAGAATCTGCTCACTGCTCAGAGTGGGAACAGGGACAGGAAGAGGCACCGGTGCCGAGACCGCGAGGGCTGCTGCGATACGACGTCGACGACCAAACATCCGAGGTTCCTTTCAGGCGAAAAACTACTCGCGTTCAGTCTGGTCGACAACCTCGCTCAGAACCGCCGGACACGCCGCAAAATCACGGGTTATTCCGCGGTTCCACCGCAATTCGCACCGTGGTTTTTCCGTCGAGTTACTACTCGTCGAGACGACGCATGTTTGCGTCTTCGATCACGGTTCCCACAGCCACTGCCGCGCTCAGTGCCCAGCCGAGCCACAGCATGACGAGTCGCCAATCACGAGGACCGTTTCGAGTGGCCTGCACGGTGTTCCAACCGCCGGCCAGAACGCCGATCATTGCACTGCTGAATATGAATTTTCGCATGAAGACCTCCGCGGCCCAGAGTACCCGCCCCACGCATAAGCTGTGAATCTGACCGATCGTGCAGAGTTTGACCGATCGGTCAGGTAACGTGCTCAAGTGACTCCAGACCTTCCACTTTCCCCGGCACCCGGTATCCGCACCAAAACAGGTGACGAACTGCGCAGCATCGCCCTTCAACAGTTTGCGTCGGTGGGCTTCGCCGCCACCTCGTTGCAACACATAGCCGATGCCGCCGGCTTCTCGAAGTCCACGGTGCTCTACCACTTTGCGTCGAAAGAGGCGCTCCTCGCCGATCTGCTCACACCGGCCGTGGATGGACTCACCCAGATCCTCGAACGCTATGTCGATGCCGGACAGACAGCCGCATCGCGGGTGCAGTTCATCGACGATTTCATTGACTTTCTGCTGCAGTATCGGCTGGAGCTGCACACCTTCATCAACCAGGGTCAATCCCTGGGCGGAATCGACGTCGTCGACCGAGCTCGAGAACTGATCGTGCGACTCTCCGATACCCTATGCCGCGAGGACGCGAGCGTTGAAGAACACCTGCGCTTCGCCGTAGCGCTCGGCGGCGCCGCCTACTCGCTCGTTGCCGGCATGACCTTTCTGGGCAAAGACCTCGCCCCCGTGGACCACCTGCGACCAGCCCTGCGCACCGTGATCACCGAACTCCTCGCCCCCGTCACTTCGCGCCACCTCCCCGGAAAGCAGTAACCATGTCCACTTTGCTCTATCGCATTGGTCACTTCGCCTTTCGCCGTGCCTGGCTCGTCATCGGCGTCTGGGTCGTGCTTCTCGGCGCCATCCTGGGAGGGGGTATCGCCCTCGGCGGTCAAACCCAGGAGTCATATGCCATTCCCGGCACGGAGTCTCAGGACTCCATCGACAAACTGGCCGCCGTGTTCCCGGAAGCAGCCGGCGCGCAGGTTCAGGTGGTCTACACGGTGCCCGACGGCGCATCCGTAAACGACGCCGGCTACCGAACCGCCATCGAAGACATGGCCACAGCCATGGAGGACGTCTCCGGCGTCACCACCGTCATCACCCCGTACTCCGAATATGCTTCAAACGCCATATCCACCGACGAGCAAACCGCCTTCAGCCAGGTGCAGCTCAGCGGCCCCTCCACGGATGTTTTGCCCTCCACCCTCACCAACCTCACCGACACCGCCACCATCGGTGAAAAAGCCGGCATGCAGGTGGCCTTCGGGGGACAGGTCTTCGCGGACAACACGTTCGGCATCACGGTCACGGAAATCTTCGGCGTGCTCTTCGCGGGAGTGGTTCTCCTCATCACCTTCGGCTCGCTGATGGCGGCCGGTATGCCGCTACTCATGGCCCTGATTGGTGTGGGTGTTGCCATCGGCGGCATCATCACCATTTCGGCCTTCGTGCCGGTGTCGAGCACCGCACCCATGCTGGCCCTCATGCTGGGCCTCGCCGTGGGCATCGACTACTCCCTCTTCATTCTGTCGCGCCACCGCACCCAGATGGCCACCGGTGAGAGTCCGCACGAATCGGCAGCCACCGCCGTGGCCACGGCCGGAAGCGCCGTGGTCTTCGCCGGAATTACCGTCATCATCGCGCTTCTCGGACTGCTGGTGGTGGGCATCCCGTTCCTCAGCGTGATGGGCGTGGGCGCAGCCTTTGCCGTGCTGGTGTCGATTGCCGTCGCGGTCACCCTTTTGCCCGCCCTGCTCGGACTTGCCGGTGCGCGCCTGGCTCCGAAGCCCGGAGGGCGTGCTCATCGCCGCGCCACTACACCCGACTCCGGTCGACCCACACTCGGCCGACGCTGGGTGGGATTGGTACTCAAGGCACCCGTAGTTGCCGTGACTCTTGTTGTGGGTGTACTGGGGACCCTCGCTATCCCCGCACTGAGCCTTGATCTCAACCTGCCGGACGGCGCCTCTGAACCTGCTGGATCTACCCAGCTGAAGGCCTATCAGCTTATTGAGCAGGGCTTCGGCCCCGGCTACAACGGACCGCTCATCGTCCTGGTCGACATCACTCAGACCACCGACATCTTTCCGAGCCTCGACGCGATTGCCGCCGAAATTCGCACCCTGCCTGACGTTGCCTTCGTGGGCAAAGGAACCCCAAACCCTTCGGTGGATACCGCCATCATCCAGGTGATGCCGGGCAGTGCTCCCGATGCTCCCGAAACCAAGGAGCTCGTGCAAGCCATTCGAGACCTGGCACCGGGTATCACCGAGAGTCTTGGAACACCTATTACGGTCACCGGTGCCACCGCCGTGGGCATCGATATCTCCAACCGACTGAGCAATGCACTGATTCCCTTTGCACTCATCGTCGTGGGATTGTCGATCATTCTCCTCACCATGGTGTTCCGCTCGATCTTCGTGCCGATCAAGGCCGCACTCGGATTCCTGCTCTCGGTCTCCGCCGCCATCGGCGTCACCGTGGCGATCTTTCAGTGGGGCTGGTTCGCCGACCTCATTGGGGTGGCCAACCCCGGCCCGATTCTGAGCTTTCTCCCGATCCTGCTGATGGCCGTACTCTTTGGTCTGGCCATGGACTACGAGGTGTTCCTCGTCTCCGGCATGAGAGAGGAATTTGTGAAAACAGGCAACGCTCGTCAATCGGTGATCTACGGTTTCTCCCACGCCGGACGTGTGGTCACGGCCGCCGCCCTCATCATG
Organism: Cryobacterium sp. CG_9.6; assembly: GCF_029893365.1. Lineage (NCBI taxonomy): Bacteria > Bacillati > Actinomycetota > Actinomycetes > Micrococcales > Microbacteriaceae > Cryobacterium > Cryobacterium sp. CG_9.6. The sequence goes on from NZ_JARXUZ010000001.1 coordinate 1,226,165, forward strand.
TTCTTCGTGTTCTTTGCTTTCGTGCCCGACGGAAGCGGCGCCATCAAGGGAATTGCCTTTGCGCTCGCGATCGGTGTGTTCCTCGACGCCTTCCTCGTGCGCATGACGCTTGTCCCGGCAGCAATGGCCCTCGCTGGAAAGGGCGCCTGGTGGATCCCCGCCTGGCTGGCCCGCGTGCTCCCCAACGTGGACATTGAAGGCGAGGGACTTCGTCGTCACCTCCACGACGACGCCTGGGCGGCACAGCAACCTGCCGCCATCACGGCCGACGAGGCAGTCTTCGGCGTCGCCGAGACCACAATCGGCCCGTTGTCCTTTGCCGTTCCCGCCGGCTCGATTCTGCGACTGGTTGCACCCACATCCGCTCGCCGCGTGATCGCGTCGACGCTCGCTGGCCGGCTGGACCCGGTGAGCGGACGACTCCAGGTGGCCGGTTTTCCGCTCCCCACGGAACGCGGTCGCGCGCTGCGATCCGTGGCCCTCGCCGATGTGGCCTCGACCGCCACCGGAGCAACCCTCGGTGACCTCATCACGGATCGCGTGCTGCTCGCGCAGCCGTGGTATCGCGCCCACACCGCCACCGTGAACACGTGGATTGACCGGCTCAATGCGGTTCGGGCACCCGCTCCCGCGGCGGCCCAGGGTGCACTGGCCCAGGGTTCGTTGGCAGACGGTTCGCTGCACGAGACGGCGGACTGGAGCCGGCACACGCCCTCGGTCGTCGCACTTACTCGCGACACGTCCCTGGCGTCCCTCAGCCCGTCCGACCGGGCGCTTGCGCTTGTCGTGGCAGCCCTGGCCGAAAACCCGGCCATCGTCGTCCTCGATCTCGGTGACGGACTGCCGCAAGAATCCCAGCACGATTCCCCGCACGGTTCCCAGCACGGTTCCCCCCAGCACACCCTGCAGTCTCTGCTCGCTCAGCTGGTGCCGAACGCGGTCACCCTCGTGATCGCCGCCACGGCATTCAGCCCGGAGGCGCTCTCCTGGACCGCCGCACGCGGCACCAGCACTCTTACCCTCACGTCGACCCCGGCCGACGACTTTGCGTCCGTGGATGGAAAGGTCCTGCACTCATGAGTTCCCAGTTTGAACGACTCTTCACTCGTACCCCCGGCCAACGCCGGTGGGTGGTACGCGGCCTCGTGGCCGCGCTGATCGTGGTGCCGCTCGCCGTTGCCGGTGTCTTCACCGCCGCCCTCACGTCGGCAGATCAGCGACTCGACACCATTCCCGCCATCGTCGTGAACAACGACGAGTTCGTCACCCTCACCCTGCCCGACGGCACCGACCAGCCTGTTTTGGCTGGCCGCCAACTGGTGACGCAGCTCACCAACAAGGACTCGGGAATGGCCGGCTTCGACTGGAGCATTTCCAACTCGAGCGATGCCCAAAAGGCTCTCACCTCGGGCGGTGCATACGCGGTGCTCACCATCCCGAAGGAGTTCTCCGCGTCTGTCACCTCGCTCGCAACAGATGCCCCCACCCAGGCCACCCTCGACATTCGCACCGATGACGCCCACTCCTACCTCGCCGGCTCGGTTTCCCAGTCGGTGGGCGACGCCATGACCGGCGCCTTCGGCCGCGAAGTTACCTCGCAATACCTCACGGGCCTCTACAGCAACCTCGCCACCCTCGGTGAAGCACTGCAGAGTGCAGCGGATGGCGCGGCGCAGGTCTCCACAGGTGTCACGGGTGTCGCCACCGGGCTGGACTCCCTCGCCGCCGGAACCGATGCCGCGGCCACCGGAGCGGCATCGGCCGCAACCGGTGCGACCGCATTCTCGTCGGGTGTGAACGCCTACACCGGAGGTGTGGACTCGCTCAGCAGCGGGCTCGGTACTCTCAGCTCTGGAGCAGCCGGCCTCTCGCAGATCAGTGGCGGTTGGTCGAGCTACACCGGGGGAGTCGCCCAGACCGCCAGCGGGTTCGCGTCGCTGAAGGCCGCCATCCTGGCGAACCCGAGCAACGACGTGTACGCCGGAGCGCTCACGCAGTTTCAGGCCGGACTCGACACCCTCTCGACCCAGGGGACCGCACTCAGCGGCCAGACCACATCGGCTCTCTCGGGTGTGCAGTCCGGTATTGGTCAAAGCGCCACGGGTGCCGCCGCCCTCTCCGGTGGTTCCGCGGAGCTTCGCAGCGGAGCCTCCGGAATTGCCACAGGCATCTCCGGTCTGTCCACCGGTGTTGCGGAACTCGCCTCGGGAAGCAGCGCGGCCGCCACGGGTGCCCGCGCACTCGAGACCGGTGCCAGCGACCTCGCGAGCGGACTCGCCGACGGGGCCACCGGCGCCGCCACATTCATCAACCTTGACGCAACGGCCACCGCGGCTGTCGTCTCTGAGCCCATCGCCGTGACCACCGACCGGGACAACCCGGTAGCGGGCGTGGGATCGGTCATTGGCACCCTGTTTGTTCCGGTGAGCCTGTGGATCGGTGCGCTCGCCATCTTCCTCCTTCTTCAGCCCCTCACCCGTGCAGCGTTGGCCTCCACGGCAACCACCGGCAGAATTGTGCGACGTGGCCTCGCCCGTGCCTCGGCCATCGCGCTGGCTCAGGCCGTGCTCGTGACGGTGCTGCTGCACACCACCCTCGGAGTGGATTGGGCGCTGGCGCCCGTGACACTGTCCTTCGCGCTGCTGCTGGCCGTGACCTTCGTCGCCGTGCATCACACCCTCACCGTGCTCTTCGGTCGCGTCGGGATTCTCGTGTCGCTTGTGCTGCTCGTGCTGCAACTTGCGTCGGCTGGCGGACTGTATCCGATTCAACTCGTGGCCGCACCGTTCCAGGTGATCAGTCCGTTCCTGCCGCTCACCTGGGGCGTGGACGGAATGCAAGCCATCGTGGCCAGCGGTGGGGGAGCATCCGTTGTCTCGGCCGCCCTCGTACTGGTGCTGTTCGCGATTGTGAGCGTGCTGCTGAGCTGGTGGGCGGTGGCCAGAAAACGGGGGACCCGCGCCTGGTCGCACGCTCTGCTGCCGGCCTGACGGTAGGGCGGTGCCGGGCTGCGCGCAGGAGCGCCAAGCCCGCAAAACAGGGGCACTGCTACCCTTGTAGTGCCGCACAGGCAATCACACAGGGGTGCACTCGGGTGTACCCGGAACGGATGCCTCATTTCTCACTCAGCCGATACAGCAGTCGATACAACAGTCGATACAGCAGCAGATACCTCCGTCGAAGCGGCGCCGAAACACGCCGCACCAATCGGGTCCTTCACGTTTGTGGTGGTCTCTAATCGCCTTCCCGTGGATTTCGACGAAGCCGACGATGGCAGTGCGATCTGGCGTACCTCACCCGGTGGGCTCGTCACCGCACTCGAGCCGCTCATGCGGACGTCGGGTGGAGTCTGGGTGGGCTGGCCCGGCGTTGCCGACCGTGATTTTGAGCCGTTTGAGAACGACGGCATCTCCCTCGTGCCCGTGCGCCTGAGCGCTCAGGAGCTGGCGGACTACTACGAGGGATTCTCCAACGACACCCTGTGGCCGCTCTATCACGACGTGATTGCACCACCGAGCTTTCACCGCGAAACGTGGGACGCCTACGTGGCCGTCAACCGCCGCTTTGCCGACGCCGCCATGGCCTCCGCCGCGGAGGGTGCCACCGTGTGGGTGCATGACTATCAGCTGCAACTCGTGCCACGGATGCTGCGCGATGCACGTCCCGACCTCGTCATCGGTTTCTTCAACCACATTCCATTTCCGCCATACGGCATCTATGACCAGCTGCCCTGGCGCAAACAGATCCTGCATGGCCTCCTCGGAGCCGATGTCATTGGATTTCAGCGCGTGTCCGACGCGAGCAACTTCTCTCGAGCCGTGCGCCGACTCTACGGTTATGCCACCCGCGGTGTCGTCATCGACGTACCCACCGAAACGGGGGCAACCCGACGCGTGGTCGCTAAACACTTCCCCATTTCCATCGACTCGGCCGGGTATGAAGAGATTGCCCGCCGCCCGGAAGTGCAGGCCCGAGCACGCGAGATCCGCGAAGGTCTCGGCAACCCGAAGACCGTGATGCTCGGAGTCGATCGCCTCGACTACACCAAGGGCATCGGGCACCGCATCAAGGCCTTCGGCGAACTGCTCGCGGATGGGCGTCTGAGCGTCGAAGACGTGACCCTCGTGCAGATCGCCAGCCCGTCCCGCGAACAGGTGGGCAGCTACATGGCACTGCGCGATGAAATTGAACTGGCCGTCGGTCGACTCAATGGTGACTTCTCCACCATCAGCCACACCGCCATCAGCTACCACCACCATGGGTATCCGCGAGAAGAAATGGTGGCCATGTATCTGGCGGCCGACGTGATGCTAGTCACCGCACTGCGGGACGGCATGAACCTCGTGGCCAAGGAGTACGTGGCCGTGCGCTTTGACTCCGACGGCGTTCTCGTACTGAGCGAATTCGCCGGAGCCGCCGACGAACTCAAGCAGGCTATTCTCATCAACCCGCACGACATCGAGGGCACCAAGGACGCGATCGTTCGCGCCGTCGAGATGCCGCGTCGAGACCGAATGAGGCGGATGCGTGCCCTCCGTCGCAAGGTGTTCGACAAGGACGTCGCGGCCTGGTCGGCATCTTTCCTCAGCGCCCTGACCGGGGGAGCAGCGGTGAAAGCCGGAATCTCGAGCGAACTCAACGCCGCTCTCAGCGAGGTGGCGGCAGCCGAGACGCTGCTTGTGGCCCTCGACTTCGATGGCACCCTGGCCCCGCACGTCGATCAGCCCGAAGAGGCCCGCGCGGTGCAGGGAACACATGAAGCCGTGCAGCGACTGCTCGACATGCCAGGTGTGCGTGTGGCGTTCGTGTCGGGACGCGCGCTCGTGAGTCTGCAGCACGTTGCTCAGCCGCAGCCCAACGTTCTGCTCACCGGCTCGCACGGTATCGAGATGAAACTGGACAGTCCCGAGATCGAACTGAACCTGGTGGGGGCAGAACTCGAGCAACTTGACACGCTTGCCCGCGTGCTCACCACCATCTCCGGCTCGGTCGCCGGCTCCACCATTGAACGCAAACCGGCCGGCATGGCCCTGCACACCCGACTCTCCGCACCGGACGACGCCGAACGCGCCCACAACGAAGCTCGCCGGGTGCTGGGTGATGAGCTACCGGGCCTCACGGTGCGCGAAGGCAAGAATGTGCTCGAATTCTCGGTGCGCTCCCGCACCAAGGGAGATGCCCTGCAGCTGCTTCGTGCCCACACGGGGGCGGACCGCGTGCTTTACGCCGGTGATGATGTGACCGACGAAGACGCTTTCGCGGTGCTGGGCGGCACGGATGTGGGCGTGAAAATTGGCCCGGGACCCACACTCGCGGCCTACCGCGTGCGCAGTCCCACAGAGGTTACCCAGCTGATCACTCGGCTGGCCGATGTGAGGGCCGCACTGAAACGGTGACCCCCCTAGACGTTCTAGACTCTGAGCATGCCTGAGATCGATATGAAGCCCCGCAGTCGCGACGTCACCGATGGAATCGAAGCCACCACCTCGCGCGGAATGCTGCGCGCCGTGGGCATGGGAGACGCTGACTGGGACAAACCTCAGATCGGTATTGCGAGCTCGTGGAACGAGATTACGCCGTGCAACCTTTCCCTCGACCGCCTTGCTCAGGCGGCCAAGGAGGGCGTGCACTCCGGAGGCGGCTATCCGCTGCAATTCGGCACGATTTCCGTCTCCGACGGCATCTCCATGGGTCACGAGGGAATGCACTTCTCCCTCGTCTCCCGTGAGGTCATTGCCGACTCGGTTGAGGTTGTGATGCAGGCCGAGCGCCTCGACGGCTCCGTGCTGCTGGCCGGGTGCGACAAGTCTCTCCCCGGCATGCTGATGGCTGCCGCCCGCCTCGATCTCGCCAGCGTCTTCCTCTACGCCGGCTCCATCGCACCGGGCTGGGTCAAGCTGTCCGATGGCACCGAAAAAGACATCACCATCATCGACTCCTTCGAAGCCGTGGGTGCCGTGAAGGCGGGCCGCATGAGCGTCGAAGATGCCAAGCGCATCGAGTGTGCTTTTGCCCCCGGCGAGGGTGCCTGCGGTGGCATGTACACCGCCAACACCATGGCCAGCGTTGCCGAAGCACTCGGCATGAGCCTGCCGGGCTCCGCGTCACCCGCCTCCGCCGACCGCCGCCGCGACTACTTCGCGCACCGGTCCGGCGAAGCCGTTGTCAACATGCTGCGCCTCGGCATCACTGCTCGGGACATCCTCACCCGCAAGGCCTTCGAAAACGCCATTGCCGTGGCCATGGCTTTCGGTGGATCCACCAACGTGGTGCTGCACCTTCTCGCTATCGCACGCGAGGCCGAGGTTGAACTCACCCTCGACGACTTCAACCGCATCGGCGACAAGGTTCCGCACATTGGTGACCTGAAGCCGTTCGGCAAGTACGTCATGAACGATGTTGACCGTCAGGGTGGCGTTCCCGCCGTCATGCGAGCGCTCCTCGAAGCGGGCCTCCTGCACGGCGACTGCCTCACCGTGACCGGCAAGACCGTAGCCGAAAACCTCGCCGAGATTGACCCGCCCGCCCTCGACGGCGAGGTGCTGCGCACCCTCGACAACCCCATTCACAAGAGCGGTGGAATCACCATTCTCAAGGGTTCGTTTGCACCGGAAGGGGCCGTCGTGAAGACCGCCGGCTTCGACGCATCCGTGTTCGAAGGTCCGGCACGAGTGTTCGAACGCGAACGCGCCGCCATGGACGCCCTCACCGAGGGAAAAATCTACAAGGGTGACGTTGTCATCATCCGCTATGAGGGCCCGAAAGGGGGGCCCGGAATGCGCGAGATGCTCTCCATTACGGCGGCCATCAAGGGCGCGGGGCTCGGCGCAGATGTACTACTGTTAACAGATGGTCGATTCTCAGGCGGCACAACCGGACTGTGCATCGGCCATATAGCACCCGAGGCAGTGGACGCTGGTCCAATTGCATTCGTGCGCGATGGTGATCTGATACGGGTCGATATCGCAGCTCGCTCACTCGACTTACTTGTTGATGTTGCCGAGCTCGACGCTCGCCGCGACGGCTGGACTCCACTTCCCGCCCGCTACACTCGCGGCGTTCTCGCCAAGTACTCAAAGCTGGTCCATTCCGCTGCTGAAGGCGCAATCACCGGCTAATCAGATTCTCCACTCGTTACCGACTTAGGGACTCGACTTCTTATGACCACGGAATCTTTGCCCGTGCCCACACCCTCTGCCCCCCTCACAAACGCTGGAAGCACCGAGCCGGCCAGCACCGAACCGGAGATGCTCACCGGCTCCGGCGCCATCATCCGCTCGCTCGAACTGCTCGGCGTGACCGACGTCTTCGGAATTCCCGGCGGCGCCGTGATCCCGCTGTATGACGAGCTCATGAGTCAGACCAAGATCCGCCATATTCTGGTGCGCCACGAGCAGGGTGCCGGTCACGCAGCCCAGGGCTACGCTTCCTCCACCGGACGCGTGGGTGTTGCCATCGCCACCTCAGGTCCGGGAGCAACCAACCTCGTGACCGCCATCGCCGATGCCTACATGGACTCGGTGCCGATCCTCTGCATCACCGGTCAGGTGTTCTCCACTTCGATGGGAACGGATGCCTTCCAGGAGGCCGACATCGTGGGAATCACGATGCCGATCACCAAGCACTCGTTCCTCGCTCGCACCGCCGAGGAGATTCCGGCAGCCATCGCATCGGCGTACCACATTGCCTCGACCGGACGCCCGGGCCCCGTGCTCGTGGATATCACCAAGGATGCCCAGCAGAACAAGGCACCGTTCATCTGGCCGCCCAAGCTGGACCTTCCGGGCTACCGTCCCATCACGAAGGCCCACGGCAAGCAGGTTCAGGCAGCCGCAGCGCTGCTCGTATCCGCTGCCAAGCCCGTTCTCTACGTGGGTGGCGGCGTCATTCGCGCCCGGGCATCCGCTGAACTGCTCGCTCTTGCCGAGACGACCGGAGCCCCGGTGGTCACGACCCTCATGGCCCGCGGCGCGTTCCCCGACTCCCACAAGCAGCACCTGGGTATGCCCGGCATGCACGGCACGGTTCCGGCCGTTCTTGCACTGCAGGAAGCCGACCTCATCATCTCGCTCGGTGCGCGCTTTGATGACCGGGTGACCGGCAAGATCTCCGAGTTCGCGCCCAACGCGAAAATCGTGCACGTTGACGTTGACCCGGCAGAGATCTCGAAGATCCGCATGGCCGATGTCCCCATCGTTGGCGATGCCAAGGATGTCATCGCCGACCTCACCGTTGCCTTCACCGAGGCAGCGGTCGGGACCGAGCGCAACACCAGCGAGTGGTGGACGTATCTGAATGGCCTGCGCGAGGAATTCCCGCTCGGTTATTCCGAACCGGCCGATGGTCTGCTCTCCCCACAGTTCGTGATCAAGCGCATCGGTGAGATCACTGGACCGGAGGCTGTCTATGCCGCCGGTGTGGGACAGCACCAGATGTGGGCCGCGCAGTACATCAAGTACGAGCGACCCAACGCCTGGCTCAACTCCGGAGGAGCGGGCACCATGGGTTACTCGGTGCCCGCCGCCATGGGCGCCAAGGTTGCCAACCCCGACCGCGTGGTCTGGTCGATTGACGGTGACGGCTGCTTCCAGATGACCAATCAGGAGCTCGCCACCTGCACGATCAACAACATTCCGATCAAGGTTGCGATCATCAACAACTCGTCGCTCGGAATGGTGCGCCAGTGGCAGTCGCTGTTCTACGACGGTCGCCACTCCTTCACTGACCTCAACACGGGACACGGCACTGCGATGGTGCCCGACTTCGTGAAGATGGCCGACGCATATGGTGCCCTCGGCATCCGCGTCACGAGCGCTGACCAGGTTGACGACGCGATCAAGCTGGCTCTGGCAACCAACGACCGCCCCGTGGTCATTGACTTCGTGGTGAGCCGTGACGCAATGGTGTGGCCGATGGTGCCGCAGGGCGTGAGCAACAGCTACGTTCAGTACGCCAAAGAGCACGCACCAACCTGGGGAGACGAATAATATGACGGTTCATATTCTGAGTCTTCTGGTGGAAGACAAACCTGGCCTGCTCACGCGTGTGGCCGGCCTGTTTGCTCGACGCGGCTTCAACATTGAGAGCCTCGCCGTGGGGCACAGCGAGATCAAGGGGCTGTCACGCATCACGATTGCCGTGGATGTCGAAGAAGTGCCGCTGGAACAGGTGACGAAGCAGCTCAACAAGCTGATCAACGTGATCAAGATTGTGGAACTCGACTATGCCCAGTCGGTGCAGCGCGAACATCTGCTTATTAAGGTGCGCGTCGACAACGTCACCCGCTCGCAGGTGCTCGAGGCCGTCACGCTGTTCCGGGCCCGCGTTGTTGATGTCTCCACGGACGCTATCGTGATCGAGGTCACCGGAGACTCCGGCAAAACTCAGGCTCTGCTTCGGGTGCTCGAGCCCTACGGTATTCGCGAACTGGCGCAGTCAGGCCTGCTCGCTATCGGCCGTGGCTCGAAGTCCATCACCGAACGAGTCTTCAAAAACTAACCACACCGTGGGTCTCGACAAGCTCGACCGCCGAGCCTCGCCTGTCGAGACCGCAACAACAAGGAGAGAAACACATTGTCTGAGATTTACTACGACAAAGACGCCGACCTGTCGATCATTCAGGGCAAGAAGGTAGCCGTCATCGGCTACGGCTCGCAGGGTCACGCCCACGCGCAGAACCTGCGCGACTCGGGTGTTGAGGTCGTTGTCGGCCTCAAGGAGGGCTCGAAGTCGATCGCCAAGGCGGAAGAGGCCGGCTTCAAGGTTCTCACCACCAGCGACGCCGCAGCCTGGGCCGACGTCATCGTGATCCTCGCACCCGACCAGGTGCAGCGTCACCTCTACGCCGCCGACGTTCTGCCGAACCTCGCCGAGGGCAAGGCTCTCGTCTTCGGACACGGGTTCAACATCCGCTTCGGTTACATTTCAGCGCCCGAGGGCGTCGACGTGGTCATGGTCGCCCCCAAGGGACCGGGCCACACCGTGCGTCGCGAGTTCGAAGCTGGTCGCGGCGTTCCCGTGATCGTGGCCGTGGAGAAGGACGCCTCCGGCACCGCCTGGCCCCTCACGCTCAGCTACGCCAAGGCAATCGGTGGCCTGCGTGCCGCCGGCATCAAGACCACCTTCACCGAAGAGACCGAGACCGACCTCTTCGGCGAGCAGGCTGTTCTCTGTGGTGGCACGTCGCAGCTCATCCAGTACGGCTTCGAGGTTCTCACCGAAGCTGGGTACCAGCCGCAGGTGGCCTACTTCGAGGTTCTGCACGAGCTCAAGCTCATCGTTGACCTCATGTGGGAGGGTGGCATCGCCAAGCAGCGTTGGAGCGTCTCCGACACCGCCGAGTACGGAGACTACGTCTCCGGCCCGCGTGTCATCGACCCGAGCGTCAAGGAGAACATGAAGGCCGTTCTCGCCGACATTCAGAGCGGCGCGTTCGCCGAGCGTTTCATCAAGGACCAGGACGCCGGAGCACCGGAGTTCCTTGCACTGCGCAAGAAGGGCGAAGAGCACCCGATCGAGGCCACCGGCCGCAGCCTGCGCAAGCTCTTCTCGTGGAACGCGTCGAACGACGACGACTACGTGGACGGCGAAGCCGCGCGCTAACACTGCTCGGCGAACGGGGTCCCTCCACTGGAGGGGCCCCGTTTTGTGTGTCTGCTGGTGGTGCCGTGCGTCGCTCGAGACCCAGCGGGTGTGGACGCCCGTGCGCTGGTCGGCCCGACCAGCGTGTGCGCAGCGCGAGGTGTCACATAATGCCCCATGACCTCGACGAGATGCCAATAGTTGCCCCTTGAACCGCCGCGAAGGGGCCATATGTGACATCTCGCCCGCGCAGGCCACTGCTGAAGGGGCCATATGTGACGTCTCGCCCACGCCGTGTGGACTCAAGGGGCGATATGTGACGTCTCGCGGGCACGTGCCTCGTTCTCATGGGGCTATTGGTGGCATCTCGCGTGGCACCCTCGTCCTTGTGGGGCTAAGTGTGACGTCTCGCGGGCATGCGCCTCAACGAGATGCCAATGGTTGCCCCTTGAGCCGCAGCGAAGGGGCGATATGTGTCGTCTCGCGTGGCTGCCTCGTTCTCATAGGGCGATTGGTGGCATCTCGGGTGGCACCCTCGGCTTATGGGGCGATTTGTGTCGTCTCGCGAAGCGTCCCCGTGGTGAGGGGGCACGAGGGGACACACTGCGGTGGCACGTCCGGGGAGGAGACCGAGTACGCCCCTCAGGACAGCCCTGCGCGCTCAGGTCAGCGACGCCCGGCACGTGGGAGACGCGGCCGCGGGCGGCGCTAGCATGGACGTATGCCGCTAACGGATCCGCTCGCGCTGCGCCGGGCATCCGCTTTGGTGGCCATGATCGGTGTCGTGCTCTACGTGCTCATCGACGTGGTGTTGCAGCTGCTGCCGCCGCACTATAGCCCGATCAGCGAGGCGGAGAGCAACCTAGCCGTGGGACCGTATGGCTGGGTGATGAATCTGAACTTCCTCGGCCGCGCGGTGTTCTGCGTGGCCATTGTGGTCGCCGTCCACCTGACGGGGCTTCCCTCGCGGCGCAAGACCGCTGGGCTCGTGCTGCTACTGGTTGGTGGGGTGTCCTCGGCGGTGCTGGCGTTCTTCCCCACGGATGTCGGTATCGCCGTGTCCTCGACGCTGCAGACCCAGACTCCGGTCGGGCAGGTGCACCTCATCGCGGCCACCACCGGTTTCATCGCGGCGCTCTTGGCGCTGCTGCTCCTGACCAGCTGGCTGCATGGCTGCGACGTACTCCGCCACAGTCGAGGCTGGGCGACCCTCTTCGTCGGGCTCGGGATTGCGGGCGTGCTGGGCATCGTGGCGTCGGCCACCGTGCTGCCGGGCTATCTCGGCCTGGTCGAACGGGTGTGCCTGCTCGGCATCCTCGGCTGGGTTTTTGCGGTGGGGGACGGTATCCGCCGGCTGCGCTGAAGCAGGGAGCCGGCAGCAATTCTCATGCTTGCACCGGGACCACCGCAGTAACGGCCCCGAGCATGAACTGAGCAGATGATGGCCCTGGGTCGGCAGGCGCATGGCAGCGCTGGCGGCGGCTTATTCGGTGACTGTGCCGGACCCACCGCCGGTGGTTCGTCGACGGCAGGCGAGGACGGTGCGACCGCCGACACCGGTCAGTCCGTGGAACGCGGGGAACACCGTCGATCCTGCCGACCCGAACCCCGCTGGCCCGAACCCGGCCGAGCATCCGACCCCGGGCTGCTCGACGGACCCCGGCGAACGGTACACCCGCTCGAAGCCGCCGTGGACGCGGCCGTGCGCGACATCATGACCTTCCGCCAGCAGCATCCGGATGCGGCTCTCGATCAGGCCGCCGACCTGAGATCCTGGGCGAAGTTTTCTGTATATGCCGCGCGATTGCCGGGCACACTCGCCACCGCGAGCGATGCCCTCGGACCCTGTCCAGGCGCAGTAACGGCGCAGTAACGCCGCAGTAACGCCGCCGGGTGTTCACTGTCGCGATGACTGCGAAGTATGGTCGCAACGCGCTGGTGTTGGTCGGCACAGTGGGCATGTGCGCCGTGGTGATGATGCTCCTGTCGTCCTGTGCCCTCAGCGCCGGCGACAGCAGCAGCGACGGAAGCAGCAGCGACGGCACCGGCGACAGCAGCAGCGTGGCGCCACTGCCGGGTCCGGTGAGCCCCGATGACCCGCAACCGGATGCCCAGGCGGCCCCCGACTGGCTGCCCATCGGCCCCGCGGCACCCAACGACCCACCGCCCGACATGTGGTACTCGGCGCTGCAAACCGCGGACTGCCAGCGACTGAATGACAGCAATTCCGCGTCGTCACCACTGTGGACCGCTGCCGCGACCCTGTGCGACGCCGTGGTTAACGAGAGCGCCAACGCGTGGGCAACGGGCGCGGAGCAGCTTGGTGTGGTCTCGCGCCCACCGGCATCGGATTGCCTCGAACGCACCGCCTTTGACACCCTCACCGCATTCGTTGCCTACCGGCAGCAGAATCCGAACACGCCCATCACCCTCGCCGCGCCATCAACCCCCGCGTGTGCCCTCGAGCTCACCGGAGTGTCGACCCGGAGTGATGTCGTGGCCGACAGCAACCCGGTGTGTGTGAGCGGGGGAGCCCGCATCCGCTTGGTGGGGCGCTTTGTGTCCGTTACCGAGGTGGGCGTGGGCTCAATCCGCGTGCCAGCCGAGATGACAGACGAGAACACCGTGGTGTTCACCGCTCCGGCAGCGGATGCCCCGGGCAGCGCCACCGTGACGGCGTACGACGCCTCGGGCACGCTCCCGGGGTCGGCGACCCTGCAGTACACCAGCGACTCCGCCCAAGCCGTTGACGGTCCCTGCGGAGCTGCCGGTGCCTAAGCGTGGGAGCGCAGCTTCCCGAGGGGACGCCCGTGACGTCGGTGCCCGTGGCGTCGCTGCACGTGGCATCGGTGCAGCGGCGCTCCCGGTGCCGGACGCGGCCCCCACGCCGAACGGCGGACCGCCCCCGCAGCCACCCATGGCGCGTGCGGTGGCGGTTGTGCTGGCCATTGGACCACCGGTCACCCTCATCACGGCCCTGCTGTTCTACTTCGGCTGGGCGCGCGCCGACGCCCAGGCCAAAGCCATGGGGCTTGATGTGAGTCTGTTCGGCTACACGAGCCAGGACTACATTCTGCGCAGCGTGACCTCGCTGTTTCTGCCGCTCGTGGGCCTGCTCGTGGTGTCCATGGTGGTCGTGTCGGCGGACCGAGCCCTGCATGCCCGGGTCGATGCGGGCCGCGGAAGCGCCGCGATCGCCCGGGCAACCCTCGTGGTCATCGTGGTGGGTGTCGTCGGCGTGGGCGCCATCGCCGTCGCGCTCGTGCTGCAACCGGGCGGCACGCGCATTGTGGGCCCCTACGTGCTGGCCGGGCTGGTGTGGCTGGTGGCGGCATCCGTTCGCCTGCGACGACATGCCCTCGGAGTGCTCACCGGTGTGCACCAACGCGCAGTCGACACGAGTCTGGTGATCGCCCTCATCACCCTGCTGCTGTTTTGGGGCACCACCGATTTCGCCCAAACGGTGGGGCGTGGCCTGGCCGCACACTATGAATCCTCGGTGCAGACGCTGCCGCACGCCGAGGTGGTGAGCGCCACTCGCATTGCCATGAATATCCCCAACGTGGTCGAAACCAGCGTGGGAACAGCGGATGCCCCGCTCTACGCCTACACGGGTCTGCGGCTTCTCGTGGTGAGCGGTGGACGCTTCTTTTTTCTCCATGACGGCTGGACTCTGGAAGACGGAACCGTGGTCGTGCTTCCCGACAACAACAGCGTGCGGGTGCAGTTCGGCAACTGACCGGGCAGCTCGTAAACTGCAGCGAGGCCCTAGGGTGAGGTAGAACGGCAGTCTATGCCGCTCTGCCTTACAACGACGTCAGGACCCCGCACATGAGCTCCCAGGGAAATTCCGGAGACGGCCTCGCCGTCGCCGATCCATCCGTCGCTGACGCGCCCCGACCCAAATGGAAGATCGTCGGACCGGGACTGGTGGTCGCGGCAACGGGTGTTGGCGCCGCCGATATGGTGGCTACCCTCGTAGCTGGTTCGCGGTTCGGATACGCCCTACTGTGGGCCGTGATCCTCGGCGTGCTCCTGAAGATCGTGCTCGTGGAAGGTGCCGGCCGGTATACCCTCGCCACCGGTAAGACCATCTTTGAGGGCTGGCGGTCACTCGGAAAGTGGACCACCTGGTACTTCGGTCCGTACATCATGCTATGGGGCTTCGTCTACGGTGCCACCGCCATGTCCAGCGCCGCGTTGCCGCTGGTGGCCCTGTTTCCGGTGTTTCCGCTGCACGTCTGGGCGATCCTGATGGGTCTCTCCGGCCTCACCATGGTGTGGTTTGGTCGCTACGCCATCTTCGAAAAGATCACCGCCGTGCTCGTGGGCATCATGTTCATCACCGTCGTGGGCCTGGCTGTCATTGCCGTGCCCGACTTTCCCGCCATGATCAGGGGACTGGTACCGATGATCCCCGACGGCGGTGTGCTGTACACGCTTGCACTGGCCGGGGGAGTCGGTGGAACCATCACCCTCGCCGCCTACGGCTACTGGCTGCGGGAGAAGGGATGGTCCACCCCGCGCTGGATGCGGGTGATGCGCATCGACAACCGCATGGCCTACGTGATGACCGGCATCTTCGTGATTGCCATGCTCGTGGTGGGTGCCGAAGTGGTCAGCGCTGCCGGCGTCACACTGAGCGCCGGCGACAAGGGCCTCGTCGACCTCTCCACCGTGCTCAACGAGAAGTACGGCGTTGTGGTGGGAACCGGGTTTCTGGTGGGCTTCTGGGCGGCATCCTTCTCGTCAATCATTGGCGTGTGGAATGGCGTGAGCCTCATGTTCGCCGATTTCTGGGGCAACATGCGCGGCAAAGAGTCCGGACACCCCGACACGATCGTGGGCGGCAAGTACTTCAAGTTCTACCTGTTGTGGCTCACCTTTCCTCCCATGATTCTGTTTCTGCTGGGCCAGCCGATTGGGTTGATCCTCGCCTACGGTGTTCTCGGCTCCCTGTTCATGCCCTTTCTGGCCGTCACCCTGCTCGGCCTGCTCAACGGCAAACACTTCCCGGCGGAGTGGAGAAACAAGCTCCCCACCAACATTGCGCTCGCCGTCTGTGCCCTGCTCTTCATCGTGCTCGGCGTTCAACAGCTGGTGACAGCGGTGAAACCCCTGTTCGGCTGAACCGGATATTCTGGAGACATGACTTCCAATCGGGACAACGATGCACTGAGCTGGGGCGGCGAGAACGACCCCACGCTCGATCAGGGGTCTGACGCCCTGGCGAGCAACACCCCGGGGAGCGACACCACGGCGTTGCCCGAAGGGTGGACCGTACCCGAGGGTGCATCGCCCACCGGCACGCCCCGACCCGTCAAGACGCAAACACCCGAACAAGCGGATGCCGCAAGCTCCGTCGCCCTCGTGGTGCTGGGTATTCTTGGCGGTTTTTACCTGCTGTACACGGTGGGCTGGTTCATTGGCGCATCACGCATTCCCAACCCGCTCACGAGCGACCCA
This sequence comes from Cryobacterium sp. CG_9.6, assembly GCF_029893365.1. NCBI lineage: Bacteria > Bacillati > Actinomycetota > Actinomycetes > Micrococcales > Microbacteriaceae > Cryobacterium > Cryobacterium sp. CG_9.6. The sequence goes on from NZ_JARXUZ010000001.1 coordinate 1,242,212, forward strand.
GTGAGTGGATTCATGTTCTCGCTGGGAATCTGGCTGGCCGTAGCGGCACCGCTCCTCTGGTTTGCCGCCACCTTCTGGCTGACCGCCAGTCGGCCCCGCACGCGCCTCCTGCTTTTGGTGCTGGGCGTCATCGTTCTGGCACCTCTGCCCGTGATCTTTGGAGCGAGCGCATGACCGACCACACCAGCGACCCCGGCGTTGTCTCGGAGTCGAACACCGCGGCATCCGCTTCTCGTCGGCGCGCGCCCCGGTGGATCACGCTCACGCTCGCCATCATTTTTGGTCTCTTCTACGCCTACGACGTGTGGGAAGCCGTGGGCAACCTGGTGGGCGTCAGCCTGAACGCGCAGAGTCTTGACACCACTCTGAATGGGCTCGGCTGGACGGTGCTGATCTGGGGCATTGTGATGCCGGTCCTGGTCTTTGCGGCCGCTTTTTGGCTGGGACGCAGACGCTCCATCGCCGTGCAGGTGTTGCTCTACCTGGTGGGTCTCGCAACCGCGGCCGCTCTTGCACTGGATCTCTTCGTGCTGTTCAGTGTCGGTGGGTTGATCGTCTAGCTGGCCAGCGGCACGAGCCTTCTTCAGCGGTTCAGACGATCGCGAGCACGATCAGGGCCATGAGCACGAGCTGGGCCACCAGTCGCGGCAGCACCGGAAACGCCACCCAGCCGAAGCGCTTCTTGTGGGCGGCCGCGTACGCGTTCGCCGGAAAGATGGCGGCAAGAAAGACCACGAGAGCGATCCCGGCAGCCGCGCTGGTGGCGGGAACAAGCAGGCCGATTCCTCCGGCGATCTCGCACACGCCGGTGAAGATCACCAGATTACGGGGATTCGCAATCCCGTCGAAGCGCAGCTGCGGTGGAATCATGGCCGCCATTGTGCGCTGCACACCGCCCAGAAAATGGGTCGCGCCCGCACCGATGAAGATCACGGCAAGAACGATGCGCAGAGTGAGTTGGAGATCAAGAAACGTCATGGTGCTCATCTGCCTATTCTGCAGCCAGTAAACTGTCAGTGTTTGGCGCCATTGGTCGCGCCTGACGGTATATACGCACTCTACGCAATCTAAGGAACCGATTTAGTGTCGAAGCCAGTAGTTTTGATCGCCGAAGAACTGTCCCCCGCCACCGTCGATGCCCTTGGGCCAGACTTTGACATTCACCACGTTGATGGCACGGATCGCTCCGCCCTCTTCGCCGAGCTGGCCATCGCGCATGCGGTTCTGGTTCGCTCCGCCACCAAAATGGATGCCGAAGCCATCAAGGCCGCACCCCTCCTGAAGGTCATCGCCCGCGCCGGCGTGGGACTCGACAACGTGGACATCAAGGCCGCCACCGCAGCCGGCGTCATGGTGGTGAACGCACCCACCTCCAACATCATCTCGGCAGCCGAGCTCACGGTCGGCCACATTCTGAGCCTGGCCCGCCACATTCCGGCCGCGAGCGGCGCCCTGGCCGATGGCCAGTGGAAGCGTTCCAAGTACACCGGCGTCGAGCTCTACGAGAAGACCGTGGGCATCATCGGACTCGGCCGCATTGGCGCCCTGATCACCGCTCGCATGCAGGCCTTCGGCACAAACGTGATTGCCTACGACCCCTACATCACCTCGGCGCGTGCCCAGCAGCTGGGTGTCACCCCGGTCTCCCTCGAAGAACTGCTGGAGCGCTCGGACTTCGTCACGATTCACATGCCCAAGACCCCCGAGACCACGGGCATGATCGGTGCAGAGCAGTTCAAGCTGATGAAGCCGACCGCGTTTGTGATCAACGTGGCTCGCGGTGGACTCATCGACGAAGACGCGCTCTACGACGCATTGACCGCGGGAACCATCGCCGGAGCCGGCCTCGACGTCTTTGTGAACGAGCCACCGACGGGTTCACGCCTGCTCGGCCTCGAAAACCTCATCACCACTCCGCACCTCGGCGCCTCCACCGATGAGGCCCAGGAGAAGGCCGGCGTCTCGGTAGCCAAGTCCGTGCGCCTTGCCCTGTCCGGCGAACTCGTACCGGATGCCGTGAACGTGGCCGGTGGAGTCATTGACCCCTACGTGCGTCCCGGTATCCCGCTCGTCGAGAAGCTCGGCCAGGTGTTCTCCGGACTTGCCGGCCACAGCCCGCTCACGAGTGTCGACATCGAGGTTCGCGGTGAACTGGTGGAGTACGACGTGAGCGTTCTTCGACTCGCAGCGCTCAAGGGAATCTTCACGAACGTGGTGAGCGAGACCGTGTCCTACGTGAACGCACCGCTGCTCGCCGAACAGCGCGGTGTCGCGGTTCGACTCATCACCGACGCGGAATCGCCCGAATACCGCAACGTCATCACCCTCCGCGGTGCGCTCGCCGACGGCTCGCAGGTCTCCGTCTCCGGAACCCTCACGGGTACCAAGCAGATCGAGAAGATCGTCGAAATCAACGGGTACGACGTGGAGGTTCCGTTCGCGAAGAACCTGATCGTGATGATCTACACCGACCGCCCCGGAATTGTTGCCGTCTACGGCCGCGAATTCGGTGAGGCCCAGATCAACATTGCCGGAATGCAGATTGCCCGGCACGAAGCCGGCGGCAAGGCGCTGAGCGTGCTCACCGTTGACTCCGAGGTTCCGGCGGGCCTTCTCGCATCCGTTCGCACATCGATCTCGGCCGAGATGATGGTGGAGATCGACCTCACCGAGTAGCTCGACGTCACTGGTAGCAGCTGCGCGAAACTGAGCCCGTCGAGCCCCCCGGGGTTCGGCGGGCTTGTGTCGTCTGCGTTCGCCAGGCTCCGGGCAGCATCGCCGGAGCCGTGCGGTAATCTTGTGGTGTTCGAGCGGCGGCATCGGGCAATGTTGTCGGGCAATGGCATCGGGCAATGGCATCGGGCAGTGGCGTCGGACGCGTGAACAGGAAAGCAGGGCATCCAGATGCAGGTAGTTGAACTCGTCGATGAGCACGGGCGTCATGAGGGCTCTCTCGAAAAGATCGCGGCTCACACGGCACCGGGTCACCTGCACCGCGCCTTCTCCGTCTTTCTCGTGGATGACCAGGGCCGCATTCTGCTGCAGCAACGAGCAGCCGTGAAGTACCACTGGCCCAACACGTGGTCGAACTCCTGCTGCGGGCATCCGGTGAGCGCCGAAACGGTGGTGGAGGATGCCGTTCGACGCGTCTATGAAGAACTGTGCATTCGGGTAACTTCTGCCCGGCAACTGGGGCTCGTAACCTACCGTTTCGAAGACGAGAAGACCGGTCTGGTCGAGCACGAATACAACCATGTGATCGTGGCTCGCTACACCCGCACCGCCGACTGGAACCCCGACGAGGTTGCCAACGTTGAGGCGGTCGCGCCCAGCGACCTGTCATCGTGGTTTGCCGACAGAGACGTCACCGGCTGGTTCTGGGACGTCTACCGTGTATTTGCGGACAACTACAGTGCCGACGACGACAGCGCCGCCGGCGTTACTGCGGCGCCTTAGCCACGCTGATCTCGGTCTGGTGGGTGGTGTAGCCCGCCGCACGCATAGCCGCCGCAACCGCATCACTGCGGTCAGGGTCCGCGATTGCGATCATGGCACCACCCCCACCGCCACCGGTGAGCTTTGCACCGAGCGCTCCGGCCCGTCGAGCGAGTGCCACAAGAGCTTCCAGCTCCGGGCTTGAGACCTGCAGAGCGTTGAGTAGACCGTGATTAATGTTCATCAGGTCGCCGAGCTCGGCCAGATCGCCGCGCTGCAGAGCACCCACACCGGCCAGAGCCAATCCATCGATCTGCTCAAAGATGGCGTCATACCGAGTCGGGCTTTTCGTCCACGCCGTGCGAACGATACTCACCGTGCGAGCCGTGAGCGACCGCACCCCGGTGATGCCAATGATGATCGGAATCGGGTGCACCACCTTCACAATGGAGAACTCGGCCTCCCTGGCCCCGTTCCCCTTGCGGAAGAGAATCGGCTGGCCAAACGTGGCCACCGTGTTGTCGATTCCCGACGGGGTACCGTGCACGATCTGTTCACACTCGAACGCCAGTGCACTCACCTCGCGATCGGTGAGGGGAATGTGAAAACAGCTCGCCATGGCACGAATGATGGAAACGGCGAGGGCAGCGGATGCCCCGAGCCCGCTCGCACGGGGAAGGTTGGGGAATACTTCGATGCGCATCCCGGAACCGCGGATACCCAGTCGCTCAGTGATCAGCTCGGCAATCCGCACGGGAAGATCGGAATCGGCGGAGTCAGCCGAATCGAAGCCGGGAAGAATCAGATCGGTTCCCACCTCGGCACGCCGAGTCACCTGCGCGCGAATCCGCAGACCGATCGGTGCCGCAACGGCGTGGTAGCCATACACCACGGAGTGCTCGCCGAACAGAATGATCTTGCCGAAACCCGACGTGTGGTCGGTGCCGGCGCCGGCCGCTGGTGCAGGTGCTGGTGCTGGTGCATGTGAAGGCGCTGGCGCAGATGCCGGGGTCGTTGCCGCGGGAACCGGGGGAGTCGCGGCCGACGCCGCACCGGGGGCATCTGCGGTGCTGAGGGACTGCACAATCTGCCGAGCGTTGGCCACCTTAATGTCGCCGCTGGCAACGAGGCGGTCGACCACGTCGTTAAAGTTCGGACCGGATGCCCCGGCCGCGACCGCCACGCTGCGGGCGTGCAAACGCATGTGTCCGGTCTGGATTCCCTCGGTGGCCAGCGCGCGCAGGGCCGCGAGGTTCTGAGCGAGACCAACAGCAGCCATCACCTGAGCGAGCTCGGCCGCAGACTCCACACCCAGAATATTCTGGGCAATCTGCACGAGCGGGTTTGATTCCACCTGCCCGCCGACGGTGCCAACCTTCAGGGGTATCTCGAGTTCGCCGACCAGATCGCCATTGTCATTCACCGACCACACGGTCAGCGGCGAATATCGACCGCTGCGTGCCGCATACGCGTGCGCGGCAGCCTCAATGGCTCGCCAGTCGTTACCAGTAGCGATCGCAACGGCGTCGATGCCGTTCATGATGCCCTTGTTGTGGGTGGTCGCGCGATACACATCCATGGCCGCGAACTCGTGCGCCACGATGATTCCGTCGCGAACCTTCGCACCGGAGAATTTCTCCGACTTGAGGTGATCGACGCCGATGACGGCTCGTGCACGCACCAGAGCATGGTCACTGAAATTGGACAGAATACGCAGGAACACCTTGCCACCGCTAATCTTTTCGATCAGCGGGGCAACGGCCTCACACATGGTGTTCACCAGATTGGCACCCATGGCGTCACGACTATCCACCACGAGGTGCACCACGAGGAGCTCGCCGTGCTCGGCCGTTGTGCCGCGCAGGAACACCTCAATGTTTTTCGCTCCGCCGCCGCGGGCGATCATATTCGGATGCTGCTGGTTGGCCAGATCCACGATCTCGCCCGAGCGTGCCAGCAGAGCAGCCTTGGCGGCTTCCGGGTCCTTCACGTCGAGCACCTGCACCTGGCCGATCAGCAGCGGCTCCTCAGCCACACTGGTGAAGCCGCCGGAACGCGCGATGAGGCTCGCCGCTGCACTGACGGCGGCAATGATCGAGGGCTCCTCGACCACCATCGGAACAAGGTAGTCCCGCTGATTGATGCGAAAATTGAGCCCGAGACCCATCGGCATCGAAAACACACCGATCACGTTCTCGGTCAGCCGATCGGCCGTCTCCACATCAAGGCGATAGCTATCCGTGCTGAGGGCCGCAAAGTCGTCGGCGTCGAGAATCCCACGCTCATGCAGAAGCTGGAGCCGTTCCGGCACCGTGCGCTGATAAAACTTGGACAGATGAGCGTTTTTCACAAGAAATTCCTAGAGGTGCGTGCTGACGTGGTGCCGCTGAGAGTGTCGGCGTTCGTGTCGGGGTGAAAGGTGGTGAGCTGCGCGCCGGAGGCACCGAGGCCGATGGAAACAATGCGAGCGTTCGCGTGGGTGAGGGCGGCCGCGAGTTCGCGCGCCGGTGCGCCGCTTCGGGCAAAGGCAAGCCCGACATCGCCACCACCCGCCCCCGACGACTTGAAGACGCCACGGTGCCGAGCAGCGAGAGCGTTGAGCTGTCGGTGTCGATCGCTGACAATCCCCGCGTCGGCGTGCGAATCGAGCGTTTCGAGGGCAGTGAAATACTCTGCGGCCAGAGCCATGAAGCTCTGTGCCGAGTCCAGCGCCGGCACCGCCTCCCGGGCGAGCTCAGCGAGCCGGGAAAGGTCGGCGTGGTAGCCGCTCGGGTCTCTCCGCGCATAGTCGTGAACCCGGCCCACCAGCTCGGGTGTGCTGCTCCCGGTGCCGGTGACGACCACCATCATGGTGAGGTCGCTGGGCCACTTCAGGGAGGTGGCCGAGGAGCTTGTGGGTATCGCATCCGGTGCGTAGCTCAGAAGCCCTCCGTTGAGGGCAGTAGCCACATCACCACCGCTCCCGAGCGGACCCTGCGCCAGTCGGTGTGCGGTCAACGCCGCGACGAACAGTGCGTTTCGGTCGAGGTTCAGTCCGTAAGCCTTGGCTAGGCCCGCCGTCAGGGCAACGGCCACAGCGGCGCTGCCGCCGAATCCCAGCTTGTACGTGCCCATCGAGAGCGCGCTGCTGTCGATGCTGACCGACAGTGCGGGATTGTCACCACGGTGGCCCGGCAGGAGGGGGGCAGTATTGTCGGCTAGAGCCGCGGCCACGGTGGTACGCACAGCGTCAAACAGGCGCAGCTTCTCGCGTGTGGCCCCGTCGACGCTTTCGGGCACGGCTCCGTCGCTGCCGAGAGGGAGCTGAGTGATGCCCAGGCCGGGAGCGCTGAGCACCCAGCCGTCGGCATCCGCTGTGCTGAGGGTCACGGTGACGCGGCGATCAACGGCGGTGAGGAGTGCCGGGGCACCTTCAAGCACGGCATACTCGCCGAGCAGAAAGAGTTTTCCCGGCGCGGAGGAATGAATCGTCTGCATTACGACGCCATGAGGTACGCGCCACGGCCGAGAGCGCTCGTGCGCGTTTCTCGCACCCCGGGCGTGGCCGCCAGAGCCTCAGCGACCACAGCCACATCCTGCGGAGCGCAGAGGGCTTTCACCTGCGGACCGGCGTCAATGGTGAAATACACCGCAACTCCGCTGTCGCGCAGAGCGCGCACGGTGTGCATGGCCGCAACCGTGCCGGCGTTCCAATAAATGAGCGGCGGGCGGCTGGTGAGCATGAGGGCGTGGAGTTTGAGGCAGCTGTGCTCAGCCAACTCGCCGAGTTTCGGAAAATCTCGATCGGTGATGGCCGATCTCATCTCGGCCAGATCCTGCTCGCCGGTGTCGACCCACGCCGGGTAGAAGGGTGAGGATGCCCGACTTCCCGCCATGCCGTGGGTCGACGACACGGTCTTGGCCTCGTGATCGGTGATCGCCACGACCACGCTGAGTGGCCAGGCCGCGCCATCGAGAACCGGCTCGGCGAAGGCGTCCGACCCGTCGTCGAGGTGTCCGGTGTGCATCTCGACATAACCGCCGAAAATGGAGCGCGCAGCCGACCCGGACCCATTTCTGGCCAGGATCGAGAGCTCCCGAGGGCGCAGGTCGAGGCCTGCTGCCGAGCTTGCGGCCAGCGCGAGAGCCGCAAAACCCGATGCCGAGGAGGCGAGCCCGGCACCGGTCGGAAAGTCATTCGTCGAGGTGACAGTGGCCCTGCCCGTGAACCCGGCACGTTCCCGAACGAGGTCGAGAACTCGATTCACGCGCGGCGCGAGGGTCAGCTGACCGTTGAGCCAGAACTCGTCCTGATCACGGCCCTCGGACGCATCCGGGGTAAAGCTCACGTGAGTGGTGGTTGACAGGGCCTCAAGGGTGATGGATATTGAGCCGACGGCGGGAATGTTCCGCACTTCGTCCCGTTTTCCCCAGTATTTAACGAGGGCAATGTTGCTGTGCGCGCGTGCCACAGCGGTGGTCCCTCCGATGGGTGTATCCACAAGGGTGCTCCGATCGGTTCGTTAAAATTCTACCCGCCTTCGAACACCGCATTCACGGTTTCGGACGTTGGCTACGCCAACTCAGACTTGCTAAAATTACGGCACTGCGTTCTTTTTCGCGCTATCGACACCTATACACATCGAAACGGGCACTGTTGTCATCTGGAATTAGTGGTCTGTCCCTGTATTTGCCGCCTCATCGCGTGCAGTTGGAAGACTGGAGCGGGTGGAATGACCAGGCCTGGTCCAAAACGCGCGCCGTTGTCGGGCGCTCCTTCCGCATGCGGTCCCCGGAACAGAGCGTGTACACCTTCGCGGCCAATGCCGTCTGGCGGTTGATCCAGGACTACGACATCGATCCGGCCCAGGTGGGCTTTCTTGCTCTCGGCACGGAATCTTCCAGTGACAACTCCGCCGGTGCCGTCATTGTCAAGGGCATGATCAATGATGCTCTGGTGGCGAACGGGCAGAGTCCGCTGGCCCGTGACTGTGAGGTTCCCGAGTTTAAACATGCGTGTCTCGGCGGCGTGTACGCGCTCAAGGCCGCAGTGCGCTATCTCGCGGGGGACGGCGCAGGACGGCAGGCAATCGTTGTCTCGGCAGATGTCGCCGAGTACGCTCTGGGTTCCACCGGTGAACCCACCCAGGGTGCCGGCGCCGTGGCCATGCTCGTGAACGGCAACGCCGACCTTCTCGAGGTGGACCTTGCGTTAGCCGGAAGTGATTCCCAGTACCGCACCTCCGATTTTCGCAAGCCCTTCTCGCGTTTTCGCCAGCCGGCGCGTGAGGATGGCCAGCTGCAGGACCTCCCCGTGTTCAACGGTCGGTACTCCACCACCTGCTACATCGATGCCACCCGTCACGCGATGACCGCGATGCTGGACAAGCGTCCGGGTCGTGGCGTTGACTACTTCACCGAGGTGGACGCGGTGTTCATTCACCGCCCCTATCACCGCATGCCGGCGACCGGCTGGGTCATGTCGTACCTGTTCACCCTCGCCGCCGATGGCCCGGCCGGTCAGGCCCAGCTGCGCGCGTACAGCGATGCGGCCGGGCTCGACGGGGATCTGCTTCTCGCCGAGCTGTTGGCCGATGACCCGTTCGACGGGGAAGAAATTGGCGACGGCGACGGCTACCCGTGGTCGCGACAGTTGCGCGGACATCTGCTTCGCTCGGATGTGTGGAAGAACCTGATCGATGCCAAGTTGTGGCTGGGAGCTGAGGCTATGCAAGACCTCGGCAACCTCTACACCGCAGCTCTGCCGGCCTGGCTAGCGGCCGGTCTGGCGCAGGCCCACAAGGACGGCCTGGAGATAGCTGGGCAGGAATGGCTCGCGCTCGGGTATGGCAGTGGAGACGCTGCGGAGGCAATTCCGCTGCGCGTCGCGGCCGGGTGGAAGCAGGCAGCAGCCAAGATCAACTTTGATGCGGCTCTTCGCGACCCCATTGACCTCACCGAAGCGCAGTACCTCGCTCTGCACGAGGGACACCCCACAGACCTGCCCCCGCTCGTTCCGAGCGATGAGTTCGTCATTGATCACGTTGGCACGAGGAATGGCCCCGACTTCTACGACCTTGGAATCGAGTACTACCGGCACGTGCGCCCCGCCTAGCCGTACCGAGCAGGGGCGTTCGCGCTAGAGCGCCGTCTGCAGCGGGAGTGCAGCCACGAGAGGGTGGTCCTTGGCATACACTCCCGCTTTAGCGGCACCGCCCGGCGAGCCGATGTTTTCGAAGAATTCCACGTTGACGCGGTAGTAATCCGCCCATTTTTCGGGCACATCGTCCTCGTAGAAGATTGCTTCCACGGGGCACACGGGCTCGCACGCGCTGCAATCGATGCACTCATCCGGATGAATGTAGAGCATTCGGTCGCCCTCGTAGATGCAGTCGACGGGGCACTCGTCAATGCAGGCCCGGTCTTTAACGTCGACGCAGGGTAGAGCGATGACATAGGTCATGGTGTTCCATTCATGCTGGGGATGCTCAAAATGTACCCGACTGTCCTGCCGATGTGGAGCGCAGCGCCGACGCGCAAAAAAGAATAAGGCCCTCCTTACTAGACGGTGACGAATAATTACGTCACACTCATGTTGTGTTAATAAATTCTGCAGACCGGTCTGACACGGCGACCGCAACGAGAGACCTGGTTCGGCACACGCTCGCCCAGGATGGACCCATCTCCGCGGCTGACCTCGCCGCCGGTTTGGGCTTGACCCCGGCAGCTGTTCGACGGCATCTGGATGCGCTGGCCGAGCAGAACGCCATCGAGGAATATGAGCCTGCCGGGGGCGAGGTGGACGGTCGCGGACGTGGGCGTCCCGCACGGTCTTATGTATTGACGCCCACTGGCCACGCCGGTCTCGAGCACCATTACGACGACCTCGCGGCTGCGGCCCTCCGATTTCTTGCCGATCATTCCGGGGCGGATGCCGTGGCACAGTTCGCACGCGAACGCGGAGCGGTGCTGGTTGAGCGCTATGCCGCACGGGTAGCCTCGGCGGGTGATTCCGTCGCCGCACGCACTCAAGCACTCGCGGCCGCCCTCACGGCAGACGGGTTCGCGGCATCCGTTCGGCCGGTCGATGACGGTGTGACCGCACCGACACCGACACCAACACCGGCCGCGGCAAGCACGCGCCTGCCCGCAACGGGCCTGCCGGCCCCAGGCCTTCAGCTCTGTCAGGGGCATTGCCCGGTGCGGCATGTCGCGAGCGAGTTCCCCGCCGTCTGTGACGCCGAAGCCGAGGCGTTTTCCCAGCTCCTGGGAGTGCGCGTCGAACGTCTGGCGACGGTAGCTGGCGGAGAACACCTCTGCCGCACTTTCGTGCCGCTGCTGGATAAACCCACGGACTAACCCCCACACTCTCGCCACCCGGCTGTGCGTCGGGTGTGCTTCCAGCGCGCGCTCACGCATATCTGCAGCGCGCGTCGTCCCATAGTGCCAACAGCTAGGAGAAGGAGAAAAAATGACTGCACCGACGGCCACAGTGGGTATTTCCGATGAGGTTCGTGAGCTGGCCAACCAGGAATACCAGTACGGCTTCACCACGGATCTCGAGACGGAAGTGGCGCCCCGAGGCCTCAGCGAAGACATCATTCGGCTGATCTCCAGCAAAAAGAACGAGCCGGAGTGGCTTCTGGACTGGCGCCTCAAGGCGTACCGGCACTGGACGACGCTCACCGCTCCCACCTGGCAGCACGTGTCCTACGGGCCTGTTGACTACCAGGACATCATTTACTACGCCGATCCCCGCCCGAAAAAGAAGATCGCGAGCATGGATGAGGTCGACCCGGAGTTGCGGGAAATGTTCGACAAACTCGGCATTTCACTGGGCGAGCAGGAACGTCTGAGCGGCGTTGCCGTGGATGCGATCGTTGATTCCGTGTCGGTCGCCACAACGTTCAAAGACAAGCTCGCCGAGGTTGGCGTCATCTTCTGCTCGTTCTCCGAGGCCGTGCAGGAGTACCCGGAACTAGTTCGACAGTATCTGGGCACGGTTGTTCCGTTCAACGACAACTTCTTTGCGTGCCTGAACTCGGCCGTGTTCACCGACGGGTCGTTCTGCTACATCCCGAAGGGCGTGCGCTGCCCGATGGAACTCTCGACCTATTTTCGAATCAATGCGGCCGACACCGGGCAGTTCGAGCGCACGCTGATCATCGCCGAGGATGCCGCCTACGTGAGCTACCTCGAGGGGTGCACGGCTCCCGTGCGGGACAAGAACCAGCTGCACGCCGCCGTGGTTGAACTCGTGGCCCTCGACGACGCACAGATTAAATACTCCACCGTTCAGAACTGGTACCCCGGTGACGCAGACGGCAACGGTGGCGTGTACAACTTTGTCACCAAGCGCGGTATGGCCTCCGGTCGAAACGCGAAGATCTCCTGGACTCAGGTTGAGACCGGTTCAGCAATCACCTGGAAGTATCCCGGCGTGGTTTTGAAGGGCGACAACTCGGTGGGGGAGTTCTACTCGGTGGCACTCACCGCGAGGCGCCAGCAGGCCGACACCGGCAGCAAGATGGTGCACATTGGTAAAAACACCACGAGCACCATTATTTCCAAGGCAATTTCGGCCGGTCACGGCCAGAACACCTATCGGGGCCTTGTCGATATTCGGCATTCCGCCGTGGGCGCCCACAACTTTACCCAGTGCGACTCGCTGCTCATCGGAAAAGACAGCGGAGCCCACACCCTGCCCTACATCGATGTGAAGAATCAGACCGGACAGGTGGAACACGAAGCATCCACGTCGAAGATCGGCGAGGAACAACTCTTGTATTGCCGTCAGCGCGGCATTCCCGAGGAAGAAGCCGTTTCGATGATTGTGAACGGGTTCTGCCGTGAGGTGTTCAAGATGCTGCCGATGGAATTCGCCGTCGAAGCACAAAAATTGTTGACCGTGAGTCTCGAAGGAAGTGTTGGCTAATGCTCCACATCAATGAATTACACGCCAGTATCGACAACAAGGAAATCCTCCGTGGGGTGAATCTTGACCTGAAGCCGGGCGAGGTGCACGCCATCATGGGCCCGAACGGGTCGGGTAAGTCCACACTGGCCAGCGTGCTGATTGGCCGCGACGGCTATGACGTCTCGGGCAGCGTGACCTATGAAGGACAGGACCTTCTGGCTCTCTCACCCGAGGAACGAGCCGCAGCCGGCGTATTTCTGGCCTTCCAGCATCCGGTGGAAATCCCCGGAGTGGGCAACATGTACTTCATGCGCACGGCACTGAATTCGCTCCGCCGGCAGCGTGGCGAGGAAGAGCTCGACGCCCTGGACTTCCTGGCGCTGGCCGAGGAGCGTATGAAATTGGTCGAAATGGATCAGACGTTCATGAGCCGCTCGGTGAATGAAGGATTCTCGGGCGGTGAAAAGAAGCGCAACGAGATTTTGCAAATGGCGATTCTGGAACCCAAGCTGGCCATTCTCGATGAAACCGACTCCGGCCTCGACATTGACGCGCTGCGCGTGGTGGCCAGCGGCGTGAACGCCCTCCGCAGTGAGGGCCGCACCATGCTGGTGATTACTCACCACCAGCGACTGCTCGACTACATTGTTCCCGACTTCGTGCATGTGATGGCGGCGGGTCAAATCGTGCATTCCGGCGACAAGGATCTCGCGCTCGAGCTCGAGGCGAATGGCTACGCGGGCCTCACGCCGCGCTCAGCCCCGGTGGGTGTGAGGGCATGACCGCCCTCAGAACTCCGATGCGAGCGGCCTCCGGAGTGCTCTCCGAGGTGACAGCCGAGCGTGACGGCCACGACCTGGGGTGGCGTGCCGAGGCGCGGTTGCGGGCCCTGGAATGGGTGGGCAAGAATGGCTTTCCCACCCGCAAGGATGAGGACTGGAAGTACACCGCGCTGGACGGAATCCTGTCGGTGCCCTTTGTCGCTGCGGCGGCGGGGCAGGGTACCCGGGTCACGGCAGCGATCATCAATGAGGCCGCGATCGATCTCGGCGGCCCTCGTCTCGTCTTCGTGAACGGGCATTTTGTTGCCGAGTTCTCCCGGCTGACCGGGTTGCCCAGCGGCGCCGTCGTCACGACGCTGGCAGCCGTGCTGGCGGAGAGCCCGGACCGGCTGAAGCCGTTCCTGGGGCATACGCCGGGGGAGCACCACGCTTTTGCTGCCTTCAACGACGTCTTCGCCGAGGATGGTGCGTTCATTCACCTGACGCAGGGCACCGTCGTGCCGGAGCCCATCCAACTGGTGTTCTTCTCCGACACCTCCGGCGTACCGCTGATGACCAGCCCGCGCACCGTGATCATCGCCGACTCCGGAAGCCGTGCCACGATCGTGGAGACCTACGCCGGACTCCCGGAGGATGTGTACCTCACGAACGTGGTCACCGAGGTGATTCTGGCCGAGGATTCTCACATTGAGCACTACAAGGTGCAGAACGAACCCGTAACCGCATTCCACCTGGCGTTGCTGGACGTTCGACAGGCTCGTGGCAGCCGGTTCAACTCCCGCTCGGTGATGCTCGGTTCCAGTGTTGCTCGCCACGAAATTCGGGTGCTCCTTGAGGGTGTGGAGGCGGAGGTGAGTCTGGACGGTATCTACCTGCCGCAGGGTGATCAGGTTCACGACAACACGATCTTCGTCGATCACGCGGCAACCGGCTGCACCAGTCATCAGCTCTACAAGGGCGTGCTGGACGATCGCGGGCACGGCGTGTTCAACGGGCAGATCATGGTTCGACACGGTGCCGATGGGACCGATGCCAACCAGAAGAACAAGAATCTTCTGCTCAATGATCGCGCCCAGATAGACACCCGCCCCCGGCTGGAGATTTACACCGATGATGTGAAATGCACACACGGTGCCGCCGTCGGGCAAATGGATGACGAGGCGTTGCTGTACCTCCGCACGCGCGGAATACCGCTGGAGCGAGCTCGGGGCCTGCTGGTCTATGCCTTCGTGCAGGAGATGGTGGATCGAATCGAGTTGGAGCCGCTTCGCTTGGCGCTGGAGGCACTGGTTGCGGATCGGTTTGGAAGCGCTGCACATCGAGTGCAACCGTGAGCGCCGCGGTGACAGCGAATGCGCCCATGGCGGCGCTGTACCAGGAGATGATCATCGAGCACGCCCACAGCCCGAGGAATCGGCGTCCCATCCCGGGTGCTGATCAAACCATCGAAGCGGTGAACCCACTGTGTGGTGACCACCTGACCCTGTACGTGCAGAACGACGGTGATCACATTGCCGATATCGCGTTCGAGGGCGATGGATGTGCCATTTCGAAGGCATCCGCTTCGCTCATGACCAGCGCGGTCAAGGGACTGCAGAACGACGCGGCTCTCGCCCTCTTTCGTCGGGTGCACAGCATGCTCACCACCAAGCCGGTGGGCGAAGGCCCGCCGGAGGGTGTGGGCAAGCTCGCAGTGCTGTCGGGCGTGTGGGAGTATCCGGCACGGGTCAAATGCGCCACCCTGTCCTGGCAGGCTCTGCACAGCGCCCTGAAAGAGCTCACACTGTCCACAGGTTCCCTCGGGAACGAAACGGAGGAAGCGGCATGAACGGAGGCTCATACAAGATCTTTGAACTGACGCAGAGCTGCCAGGCCACCGTCATTCCCGGTGGACAGCCGATGCTTCTTCAAGCCGGTGAGGAGGTGGTCGTGACCCAGACTCTGGGGGGAAGCGCGACAGTGCAAACCTCGATGGGGTATCTCGTGCGGATCAGTGCCGAAGATTCTGAGGCGCTCGGGCTCTGCGAGCCGGTCGTAAAAAGTGTTCTCGTGGACGGCGCTCCCTTTGATATTGACCAGGTTCTCGGGCAGCTCCGGAATGTGTTCGATCCGGAGATTCCCATCAATGTTGTCGACCTGGGCCTGATCTACGGTTGTGACGCACAGGCTCTCGACGACGGGAGCTATCGAATCGAGATCAAGATGTCGATGACGGCTCCCGGGTGTGGCATGGGTGACGTACTCAAGAAAGATGCGCGCGCGGAGGTGGAGTTGGTCCCCGGCGTGAGCGAGGTGGACGTTGAGCTGGTGTGGGAACCGCCGTGGGGCCAAGATCGCATGTCGGCGGCAGCCCGGCTGCAGCTGGGGATGTTCTGACCCGGTAGCCGCGCGTACTCAGCTGCGCGTGTTCAGCCGGGACAGAACGGCGATCAAACGATCCATGCTCTCCGCGTCCGCGACAACCGCGGGGGCGGAGGGCATTCCGGCCAGTGAGGAGTTGCCGTACAGCCCGTCGCTGACGAGCATGATGGCCTGAGCAGTGTCGTGGTCTCCCACGCTGTCTTCAATGACCGCGAGCCACTTGGCGCGGATTGATTCGAGAACCGCGATCGCCTGGTCGTGGCGGCCCTGCGCCAGGCGAGTAGTGGCGATGAAGGATCGGTCGAGCGGACTACCGATGTTGACCGAGGTGCGAATGAGGTGGTCCACCGCACCTGCCGGCGCGGTGCGAATGTTTTCGGTGTCCGTCGCCGCCTCATCGATCAGCCGAGCGAGTTGAGCCTCCACGAGCGCCTCCTTGGACGCGAAGTGGTAGAGCAGGCCTCCCTTGGAGACACCGGCGGCCGCGGCGACGGCGCCCAGTGTGGCTGAGCGTTCCCCGCCATCGATCAGGAGCTCCTCGAAGGCATCCAGAAGGCGGTTACGGGTAGATACTGCGGGGATCATCACTTCAGGGTAGCCAACCGGATCGGAGTTCATTCGACAACTATACCGTCCAGACGGTACAGTTAGGGAACCCCGCGCGATGACGTGCGCCCTTGCCGACAGAGAAGAGCACGATCGTGTCACCCGCCCCGTCCGACCCCACCACCCAGACATCCGCCCTGCGCGGTGGACAGGTGGCCGCCTCCGGCGTGGGCAGGTCGAGGTCGTCGCGCCAGTGGTGGGCGCTGTCCGTTTTGATATTGCCGGTCTTGCTGGTCTCGATCGACAACACCGTGCTGAACTTTGCCCTGCCCGCTATTTCCGCCGCGACGAGGCCCACCGGCACCCAGCTGCTGTGGATGGTGGATATCTACCCGCTGGTTCTCGCCGGCCTCCTAGTGGCGATGGGTAGTCTCGGTGACCGGGTGGGTCGCCGCCGGCTGCTACTGATCGGATCGGCCGGATTCGGTCTGGTCTCGATTGGTGCCGCATTCTCGCCCACCATCGAATGGCTCATTGCGGCGCGCGCGGTCCTCGGTTTCTTCGGCGCAATGCTGATGCCCTCCACCCTCTCCCTGCTGCGCTCCATCTTCATGGACCGCGACCAGCGGCGCCTCGCCATTGCCATCTGGGCCACCGGCTTTGCGGCGGGTAGTGCCCTCGGCCCGGTTGTGGGTGGCCTGCTACTCGAACACTTTCCGTGGGGATCCGTCTTCCTGCTGGCGGTGCCGTTGCTCGTGCCCCTACTCATTCTCGCGCCGTTACTGGTGCCGGAATCTCGCGACCCGAACCCCGGCCGCATTGACGTGCCGAGCATTGTGCTGAGCCTCGCGACGATGCTCCCCATCGTCTATGGAATCAAGTCGATTGCCCATGATGGGATCACCGTGCTGTCGGTGCTGCCGCTGGTGGTTGGTCTCGTGCTGGGAGTGGTGTTCGTGCGCCGTCAGCTGCGCCTGCCGGTTCCCATGCTGGACATGAGCCTCTTTCGCGACGGGGCATTCAGCGGTGCCGTGGTGGTGAACCTGCTCAGCGTGACAGCCCTCGTAGGATGCCTGTTCTTCATCTCCCAGCACTTGCAGCTCGTTCTCGGCCTGTCGCCACTCACTGCCGGCCTGGTGCTGGTGCCCGGGTTGATCGCCATGATCATTGCCGGACTGCTCGTCGTTCCGGTCGCACGACGCATCCGGCCCTCTCGAGTAGTGCCGCCCGCGCTGCTCGTCTCGGCAAGCGGGTTTGCACTGATCGCCCTGAGTGGGGGCACGATCGACGCTCTCGGAATCGGCATCGCCTTCATCTTGCTGGGCATCGGCATCGGAGCCGCCGAGACGGTATCGAACGAGCTGATTGTGGCGAGTGCGCCGGCCGATAAGGCCGGGGCGGCATCCGCTGTGTCGGAGACTGCCTATGAGCTCGGAGCCGTGCTGGGAACCGCGATTTTGGGCACAATCCTCACGGCGTCCTACCGGTCGGCCGTGCAACTGCCCGAGATCCTCACCGGAGCCCAGCAGCAGGCCGCGGGGGAGACCCTGGGCGGTGCCGTGTCGGTGGCGTCCACATTGCCAGCGGATGCCGCAGCCGCGCTGCTGGAGTCGGCGCGCGACGCCTTCGACAGCGGCGTGGGGCTGAGCGCCTGGATCGGCGTTGCGCTCGTGCTCGGCGCGGTGGTTGTAGCCGGAACGGCCCTGCGCCGAGCACGCTAAAGCCCGCGAATGAAACCTAGACCACGCGGGTGAGGGTGACCTCGATGTTTCCGCGGGTGGCGTTGGAGTAGGCGCAGGTCTGGTCGGTGGCGGCGATGAGTTCGTCGTAGCGGTCGGCGGGCACGTTGGGAGCGTAAATGACCAGCTCAACGGACAGCCCAAAACCGCCCGCGGGGATCGCACCGATACCCACGCTCGACGAGATCTCGGCGTCGGTCGTGTTCAGACCCAGACCCTTGCCCGATCGGTGCAGGAAACCCAGGAAACAGGTGGCATACCCCATGCCGAAGAGCTGCTCGGGGTTGGTTCCTTCGCCCGATCCGCCCATTTCTTTCGGGGCCCGAGTGTCCAGATCAAAGCGGTCATCGTCGCTCCGAACGTGGCCGTTGCGACCATTGCCGGACGCGTGAGCAATTGCGGTGTATTGAATTTCCATACCCGTAATTATCGCAGCGTGGGAGCGAAACCACTCTCACCCGGCGTCGGCGCTCGGTCCGTGCGCCCTCCTACTGTTCGGAGGAGTCTTCTTTGCGGATAACGCTCTGGCCGCCCTCGGGATCGTTGACCGTGCGCACGGTACTCACGCTGCTCCGCTTGCGGAACATGAAGACGAGTCCGATCAGGAAGACGACCGCACCGGCTGCCATCAGAATGTAGCCGACAAGGTCAAGGTCGATAAAGGTGACGCTGACATTGAGCGCGAAAACCATAATGGCGCCCACGACGAACAGGAAAATACCTAGGCCAATACTCATGATTCCTCACTTCGAAGTGCTGTTGGGATTCTGTACAGCGTAACCGCCGCGGTGTGCACAGTAGGGTTTGACTACAGGTTTTATCAGACGCTCGGAGTTCTATGTCTCGCAAAATCAAGCTCGCAGTCATCCCCGGAGACGGAATCGGCCCGGAGGTCATTGCCGAGGCCGTCAAGGTTCTCGATGCCGTCACGGCCCGCGAGGCCGTGGAATTCGAGAAAACACCCTTCGCTCTCGGGGCCGCACGTTTTCTGGAAACCGGAGATGTTCTCACGGCCGAGGACCTCACCGCCATCGCATCGCACGACGCCATTCTGTTGGGAGCCGTCGGTGGAGTACCGGGGGACCCGCGCCTGAAAGACGCCAACATCGAACGGGGTCTGCTGCTCGGTCTGCGCTTCTCGCTCGACCACTACGTGAACCTGCGCCCCACGGTGCTCTTTCCCGGTGTGCCGAGCCCACTCGCCGCCCCCGGAAACGTGGACTTCGTGGTGATTCGTGAAGGCACGGAGGGCCCATACGTGGGTAACGGCGGTGCCATTCGTCAGGGAACGCCCAACGAGATCGCCAACGAGGTCTCGGTCAACACGGCCTTCGGCGTGGAGCGGGTCGTGCGCTACGCGTTCGGTGTCGCGGCCGGCCGACCCCGCAAGAAGCTCACTCTGGTGCACAAGACCAATGTTCTTGTCTTCGCGGGAAGCCTGTGGCAGCGCACGGTCAACGCTCTCGCGGTGGAATTCCCCGAGGTCGAGGTGGATTACCTGCACGTTGACGCGGCAACGATTTTCCTGGTGTCACACCCGAGTAGATTTGACGTGATCGTCACCGACAACCTGTTCGGTGACATTCTCACCGACCTTGCCGCCGCCATCAGCGGCGGTATCGGTCTCGCAGCCTCCGGAAACATCAATCCGGAAGGTCGCTTTCCGAGCATGTTCGAGCCGGTACACGGCTCGGCCCCGGATATCGCCGGCAAGCAGCTGGCCGACCCGACCGCAGCCATCCTCTCGGTCGCCATTATGCTTGATCACTTTGGCCTCACGGATGCCGCGGCCAGAGTGAACGCGGCCGTCACGACTGATCTCGTCTCCCGCATCGGCACCACTTCCGGACCCCGCAGCACCGCCAGCGTCGGCGATGCCATCGTGGCCCTCCTCACACACGAAGGACTCGCATGACCGACACAGCGCCCACCGAGACCGCGTCCACCGAGACGGCGTATCCGCTTCAGTTCTCGCTCGTTCCCTCCACCGATCAGCGCGCGGAGGCCGACCGGGAGAGCATCCTCGCCGACCCCGGGTTCGGTAAGCACTTCACCGACCACATGGTGAGCATCGACTGGACCATTGACGAGGGCTGGCACGACGCCCGCGTCACCGCCTACGGACCGCTGCAGCTGGACCCGGCGTCCTCCGTGCTGCACTATGGCCAGGAGATTTTCGAGGGTCTCAAGGCCTACCGTCACGCCGATGGTTCGGTCTGGACCTTCCGCCCGCACAAGAACGCGGAGCGCATGCAGCGTTCGGCACGCCGCCTGGCGTTGCCCGAACTGGCTGCGGAGGACTTCATCGAGTCGATCAAGCAGATGGTGCGGGTCGACGGCGCCTGGATCCCCTCCGCCCCCGAGACCAGCCTGTACCTGCGACCGTTCATGATCGCCAATGAGAGCTTCCTCGGCGTGCGCGCCGCCCACCGCGTGGGCTACTACGTGATCGCGAGCCCCGCCGGTGCCTACTTTGCCAATGGCGTCGCCCCGGTGAAGATCTGGCTCACCACCGAATATTCGCGTGCGGGTCGCGGCGGAACCGGTTCGGCCAAGTGCGGGGGCAACTATGCGGCTTCCCTGCTGCCACAGATGGAGGCCTACGAGAACGGATGCGCGCAGGTGCTTTTTCTGGACGGCGAAACCGGTAGCCACATCGACGAGCTCGGTGGCATGAACGTGTTCTTCGTCCACGGCACCGACACCCTGGTGACGCCGCGCCTCACGGGTGCCATCCTCGAGGGAGTCACCCGCGACAGCATTATTCAGCTCGCGCGTGACCGGGGCATGACCGTTGAGGAGCGCGACGTCACCCTCGACGAATGGCGCCTCGGCATTGAATCCGGCGAGATCACCGAGGTTTTCGCCTGCGGAACCGCTGCGGTGGTCACCCCGATCAGCCAGCTCAAGGGTCACGGCATTAGCATTGGAGATCCCGATGCTCCGGCGGGAGAGATCACGATGGCTCTGCGCCAGGAGCTCACCGACATTCAGTACGGCCGCGTGCCTGACCGCCACGGCTGGCTCACCCGGCTCGACGCGTAGCGCGGCCCAGAACGGACTCCATGAAGATTGCGCGTTTCAGCCACGACGGATCGATTGCCTTCGGCATCGTTGACGACGACGAACTGGTCGTGCTCACGGGCGACCCCATGTTTGCCGGCTACGACACCACCGGCGACCGCGTCGAGCTGGTCGACGTGAAGCTGCTCGCTCCGGTGATCCCGCGCTCCAAGGTGATCGTGCTGCGTGAGGGCACCGGGCTCGAGGGAGCACGCCCCTCCTTCATCCTCAAGCCCAACACCGCCGTCGTGGGCCCCGGTGACCCCATCGTCATTCCCGCCCAGTCGAGTGACGTCACGGTCACCGGAGCGCTCGGCATCATCATTGGCACGTTTGCCAAGAACGTGTCGATAGCGGATGCCGCTGGCGTCATTTTTGGCTACACGGTGGCAGCCGATGTCACCGCCCGCGACCTGGAGCTGCAGCCGGACCAGGCCGCCACGGCATCGGCTTTCGACTCGTTCAGCCCGCTCGGCCCCATCATCGACACCGAGTATGACCCGTCGACCGCCGTGATTCACGGTCGCATCAATGACGGACAGTTCCAGAACAGCTCTGCCGCAGTGATGGAGCACAGTGTTGCCGAGATCGTGTCCTTCGCGTCGAGCATCTTCACGCTCCTGCCCGGCGACGTAATTCTCACCGGAGTTCCGGGAAGCTCGGGAACGATCGAGGCGGGCGACGCGGTGCAGATCGAGATTCCGGGTATTGGTGTGCTCGTGAATTCGGTGCGCGCGGCCTAACCGCGTGCCGGCGGCTGCGGGAACCACAACCGGATCTGGTCGAGCGCCGTGGTGAGCAGTGCCACCGATTCGGTGGCGTTGACCCGGGCGAGAAGCATCGCACTGGTCGAGAGCGATGCAAGAATCTGAGCGCGCCCGGTTACCTGGTTCGGCCGAACGTCGTCCGGCGCCCCTTCGGCAGCGCCGAGGGCGTACTGAAGAGCACTGGTCAGCTCTGATCGGTAGGAGTCCACGACCTGCCGGGCGGAATCATCGTGACCGGCCAGTCCTGCAGCGCAGTTCACCAGGAGGCAGCCGCGCCGGGGAGAATCCTCCGCCACAGCGGACACCATCTGGCGCAGCGAGTCAAAGTAGGCAAGCAACGACGCCCGGCCTCCTCCGGCTCCGGTCAACAGGCGCAAGCGCGGCCGCACGACGGTATGCAAATAGTCTTCGACAGCTGCATCAAAAAGGCCACGCTTGCTGCCGAACGCGTGGTACAGGCTTGACCGTTTGAGGCCGGTGGCATCTTCAAGGTCGGCGAGCGAGGCGGCATCGAAGCCTTTGTCCCAGAACAGATCCCGGGCGGACTGCACCACGGTAACGCGCTCAAAGCTCTGGGTTCGTCCCACTGTCCTACCTGCGCTTTCCCTGTGAGTGGTTTTGGGTATCGGTCACTAAACAATATATATTAGACCGACCGTTACAAAATAGCAGAGGAGTCACCTATGGCCTCGTTCACCACGAGCACGCAGATTCAGCTGGCGGCGCGCCCCACTGGCTGGCCCACGTCCGACGACTTCCGAACGGTGCAGACGGAGCTCCCGGCCCTCGCCGCGGGGCAGGTTCTCGTTGCCAACGAGTTCATCTCCGTTGACCCCTACATGCGTGGACGCATGAATGACGCCAAGTCCTACGCGGCTCCCTACGCGCTGGACGAGACCATGACGGGCGGCGCTGTTGGCCGTGTCGTCGCTTCTCTGTCCGACACGATCGCCGTGGGCGATGTTGTCGTGCACCAGTTCGGCTGGCGCGATCTGGTGCAGGAGGATGCCTCCGGCTTCCGCGTTGTTCCGGAACTTCCCGGTGTGCCGCTCTCCGCCTACCTCGGCGTGCTCGGCATGACGGCGCTGACGGCCTACGTGGGCCTCCTGGACGTTGCCGGATTCAAGTCCGGCGACACGGTGTTCGTCTCTGGTGCTGCCGGGGCAGTGGGCAGCATGGTGGGCCAGATCGCCCGCCTCAAGGGCGCAAAGCGCGTAATCGGATCCGCCGGTTCGGCCGAGAAGGTTGCCCTGCTCACCGAGAAGTACGGCTTTGATGCCGCGTTCAACTACAAGGACGGCAACATCTCGAAGCAGCTTGCCGCCGCCGCTCCGGAGGGCATCGACGTGTACTTCGACAACGTAGGCGGAGAGCACCTCGAGGCGGCTCTCGCCCGGTTCAATGCGGGCGGACGAGCCGCCCTGTGCGGTGCGATCAGTGTGTACAACAACACCGAGGCATCCGCTGGCCCGCGCAACCTGGCAAATATGATCGGGCGTGGACTGACACTCAAGGGCTTCATCGTGGGCAACTACCTGCAGCACTTCCCCGCATTCTCAACCGACATGGCCGGCTGGCTCGCCTCCGGCGAGGTCGTCTTCGACGAGACCGTCGTTGACGGAGTTGACCATGCGGTCGACGCCTTCCTCGGCCTGATGCGCGGCGAGAACACCGGCAAGATGGTCGTCCGCACGAACGTCTAAGCGTTCCTGTCGAACTACCCGCTTCCCACACACTTTTACTTTCACTTTCAACACCACTCGTATCACTTTGGAGAAACCATGACTTCCGTACTTTTCGTCGTTACAGCCGCTGACCACTGGACCTTGAACGATGGCAGCCTGCACCCCACCGGTTACTGGGCCGAGGAGCTGGCCGAGCCGCACCGCCTCTTCACCGAGGCCGGGTGGCAGATCACCATTGCCACGCCGAACGGCGTGGCCCCCACGGTTGATGCGGGCAGCCTGTCGCCGCAGGCCGCCGGTGGCGAGGACCGGGTCGCGGCCCTCCTGGCCTACCTGGACACGCTCAGCAGCGAGCTCGCTGCGCCCCGTTCCCTCTCCGACGTCACCGTCGCAGACTATGACGTGGTGTTCTACCCCGGAGGACACGGCCCGATGGAAGACCTCGCCGTCGATGCTGTCTCTGGCGCCATCATGACCGAAGCCCTCGACACCGGTCGAATCCTCGGCGTACTCTGCCACGCCCCGGCCGCTCTGCTGGCCGCGAAGCGCGCCGATGGCAGCTGGCCCTTCACCGGTTACCGCATGACCGGCTTCACCGATGAGGAGGAGACGCTCGGCGGACTCGCCCCCAAGGCACCGTGGCTCGTGCAGAGCCGCCTCGTGGAGCTGGGCGCCGACTTCGTGGCTGGCGCTCCGTGGGCTCCGCACATGCAGATCGACCGCAACCTGTACACCGGCCAGAACCCGGCCTCCTCCGGTGTGCTCGCCGCATCGATCATCACCGAGATTGCCGGCCGCGCCTAACCCGCCGCATCCGGTCAGCACCACCACAACACCCTCGTTCCTCGTTGGAACGGGGGTGTTGTGCGCTCGTCTGTGCGTGCGTCTCTGCACGCGTGATCGCCGCAACGTAGAATCGTGGGTAATGTCTGAGACAACTGCGCACCCGTTTTCAACCGCCACCGGAGCCGACGTTCGCGTGCGGTTCTGTCCCTCCCCGACCGGAACGCCCCACGTGGGCCTGATCCGTACGGCCATGTTCAACTGGGCCTACGCGCGTCACACCGGCGGCAAGATGATCTTTCGCATCGAAGACACGGATGCCGCGCGCGACACCGAGGAGAGCTTCGACCAGATCGTGGAGGGGCTGCGCTGGCTGCACCTCGACTGGGATGAGGGTGTTGAGGTCGGCGGACCGCACGCACCGTATCGCCAGTCCGAGCGCTACGACATTTACCGCGATGTCATTGCCCAGCTGATCGAGTCCGGACACATCTACGAGAGCTTCGCCACCGGCGTGGAGATTGAAGCCCGCAACATGTCGCTCGGTCGCGACCCCAAAATGGGCTACGACAACTTCGAGCGTGACCTCACCGCGGAGCAGAAGGCCGCGTACCGTGCCGAGGGTCGCTCCCCGGCCCTGCGCCTGCGCGTGCCCGACTCCGAGCTCTCCTTCGACGACCTGGTGCGTGGCGAGATCACGTTCCCGGCCGGCTCATTCAGCGACTTCGTGGTGGTTCGGCCCAACGGGCATCCGCTTTACCCCTTCGTAAACCCGGTGGATGACGCGCTTATGGGGGTGACGCACGTGTTGCGCGGCGAAGATCTGCTGTCCTCAACGCCGCGTCAGATTGCCCTTTACCACGCGCTCATCGACATTGGTCTCACCACGTTCGTGCCGCGATTCGGACACCTGCCGTTCGTGCTCGGTGACAAGAACAAGAAGATGTCCAAGCGCGAACCGGAGTCCAACCTCTTTCACCACCGTGACCGTGGTTTCATCCCCGAGGGGCTGCTCAACTATCTTGCGCTGCTTGGCTGGTCCATCTCGCACGACCGCGACGTGTTCTCCATTGAGGAGCTCATCGCCGCCTTCGACGTGGTGAACGTGAACCCGAACCCGGCACGTTTCGACCTCAAAAAGGCTGAAGCCATCAACGGCGACCACATTCGACTGCTCGCAGCCGAGGACTTCGCGGCCCGCATTGTTCCCTACCTCGCTGCAGCACACGTGCTGAGCGAGCCGCTCAGCGACGCCGACCGCGCCGTTCTGGTGGAGGCAGCACCGCTCATTCAGGAGCGCATCGCCCTGCTCGGCGAGGCTCCGGCCATGCTCGGCTTTCTCTTCGTTACCGCCGACACGCTCGTGATCGAAGCGGATGCGTTTTCCTCGCTCCCGCAGACGGCCGCCCAAATTCTGGCGGCGTCCAGCACTGCTCTGCGTGCTGTTCCCGTGGGGGAGTGGACGACGGATCGGGTGCACACGCTTCTGAATGACACGCTGCTCGAGGGCCTCGCGCTCAAGCCGCGCGTTGCGTTCGGCCCGCTGCGCGTAGCGATTTCGGGTCGTAAGGTCTCACCGCCGCTGTTTGAATCGATGGAGATCCTGGGACAGGTCGAAACCCTCGATCGCCTCGATCGTCTCGCCCAGCAACTGGCGGCCGTGGTTCCCAGCGAATAAGGCATGGCCACACCGGCGAACACGCCGGTGTGGCCATCCGTTTTGTGGTGGGCCGCGTGAGTAGGTTAGAGTGGACCACGGCCCGGTCATAGACCAGGCATTGGGGTATGGTGTAATTGGCAACACGGATGATTCTGGTTCATTTGTTCTTGGTTCGAGTCCAGGTACCCCAGCTTTAGCTCCTGAGTTTCCACGGAAACCAGGGGCTTTTTTGGTTGCAGTCGCGCGTATCGCCACCGGAAGTGCCACTTTCGGTGTCACAAACGCGTAAATGAGCCATTGTCTACCTGTAATTACGGGTAATTTTCTGCGGGCACTGCGCGGACTTATTTGCCGTTTGATCTTCGGAAACTGTCACCGGCTGGGATGCTAGAATGTCACGGGCAATCTGGAGCCGTTTGTGCTCGCGGGCAGTAAAGATGCGAATAGTCCTGGTTCGAGTCCCGGCGACCTAGCCGTTTCGCCCGTGAGAAAAACCTGATGATCAGGTCTTTCCTTGTGCCCTGTTTTCAGCCCTGTGCCGGCAAGGCAGAGTGAGTGGCCATAAACGGCACAAGAATGGCCACATTCGTTCTGCGATTCCCGTAACTCTGCACAGATCGCGGAGTGTGAATCTATATTCCACGTGCGAGCCCTCGTCGAGTATCGTTTCGTTTGGTTAGGCGAGCCTCCGGTGCAGGGCGTCGAAGCCGGCGCAGCGTATTCGGAGTGGCCCGAATAGCGTCCGGGCAGTTTCTCGGGCGGGTCATACGGGAATCAAGCCCTGAGGATTCATGAGAAGCGTCGGCGGCCCCCGATGAGCGTTAGCATGTCCCGGTCTCCGTCCGGCTTGCGGACAGCCCGCAGCTCAATGTCGGTGCGATTGGGAACAATGGTGTCGATGACGAATTTAGATTTAGCGCAGGAGGCTCGCCTTGCATTTTCACCTCTGACTCCTGACGATCTCGAGTCAGTTTTTGGCGTCTACAGCGATCCCGACACGTGGCAGCACTTGCCCGTGGGTCGTCACAACACTCGAGAGCAGTCTAGAAGGATCGTCGACGACGCTATCAAGAGCAGGCGAGAACATGACATTGGTCAATGGGCGGTTCGCGTGGGCGACCAGGGATCAGACGATTCGCTGAGAGCTGGCACGTTCATCGGTACGGGTGGAGTGAACATGACTCCAGCGCTCGTCTGGAACCTCGGGTATCGTCTCTCGCCGACGACGTGGGGGCGAGGTTTCGCGACGGAAATCGCCCTCGCTGCGGTCGCTGCCGTCCGAGCGAAAAGTGACTCGGTTGCCATCACCGCCCGTGTACTCTCCAATAATCCTGCCTCTGCGCAGGTGGCCGTCCGTGCCGGTCTGAGAAAGGTCTGGGCAGGGCCAACAATGGCTGCAGCCGCAGCGGGCATCACTGGGGAGATCTTCTCAGATCGGGATCTCGGGGGCGATGCCCTGCGTTGGTTGATCGAGAACGTTTAACGTTCCCAAATGCCATTCCCCCGACACTTCGGAACTTCAGCGAATTGGCGCCGGATGTGCGTCCGTGAAGGCCCGACGGTCTGACCGTCACCCTCACCTCGCCGGACCGGATTGCGGTCAGGGAAAGTGGAGGACGGGATGGCCGCGGCGCGTCGCCGCTAAGATTCGCCACAGGGGGTGCTTTATGGGCAGAATCGCAACGGTGTGCGGCGCGGCGGGGATGCTGGTGCTCCTGGCCGGCTGCACGGCAGGGGTCGGCGGCGCCGGGCCTTCCGCTCCGACGCCGGGTTCGTCGCACGTTGACACAGCAACGGACCGGTCGGCGCCCACGGCACCGATCGGCACCATCGGCAGCGGAACATTCACCTCCAACGACGGCGTGACGGGCACGGTGCGCTTCGACTCCGACGGTCAGCTCCTCAAGCTGTCGCTGCACGATCTGGTTCTGCCCACGCAGACCCAGGTGGATGCGATGGCGGCAGTTCGGCCGCTCCCCGCCGGGCGGACCTGCTTCGACAGTGGCCCGCGCATGAGCTTCGGCCCCGCCGGGGCCGGCAACAGCGCCCAGGAGGGGCAAGAGCTGCGCTTCGTCGGGGGCGACCCCACCGGCATTGATCAGGTCATTCTCACGACACCGTACGGCTTGGCCGTCGACGGGGATTGCCTGGCCACCATCGTTGCCCGTGCCGACATCAAGTGGACGTTCGCGCCGCTGCGTCCCGACCTCCGCGCCACCGATTCCGGCGAAACCGGTGGTGCTCGCGGCATCGTCGAGACGCGCGACGGCGCATCCGTTGCGTATGTCGTCGCTCCGGGCGATCTCATCGAGGAAGTCGCCGCCCGGTTGCGCATCACGGTCGACGACATCGGCTACCTCAACACGGTTCGGCTGCCCGAACCCCAACAGGCCATCCTGCACGACGGCGAGCGGCTCAACCTCCTCGTCGCCAACCGCTGAGCCGCAACTCGTCCGCCCCGCTTGTCGGATGCGGGCGGCGTCGAGGTGCCACTTGGTGCCCTCTCGGTGCGGCGCTTTGCCGGCGCTCAGGCGGCTTCTTCTGGTAGGTCGGGCAGGGCGATCGACAAAGAAGACGCCTCTGCCCCGACGAGGGTTCCCCTGCGGGCGGTCACCACCGAGCGACATGGTGTGCGCTGACCCCTCAGGCTTGCCCGTTCGCGTTGTGAGACACATGGTGGGTGTTTCCGCGCTTCTTTCGTAGTATGCGAACTTCGATTTTCAGCGGCGATGTTGCGGTGTTCAGGTGAAGAGCTCGAGTAGCCGTCGGCATTTTGGTGGGTCCCAAGTGAGGCCATGGTGCAGACCCCACAGCAAGTAGGACATGGCCCGGACCACCACCCAAGATCGCGCCCGATCCGCGGGAACATCGGCAGCGGCGACAAACGCGTCAAAGGCATCGAATACTTGCTGGTCGGTGGCGAGTTCGTCGAGACGCGACCACAGCACGCGGCCTAGATCGTATTCGGGATCGCCTTGAAAAGGGACCGGATCGACAACGATCCAGGGATACCGGGTGCCACCCAAAACTTGCTCGAAGTGCAGGTCTCCATCAACGGACAGTAGTTGTGGAGATCGATTTGCGAGTGTCGATGCTGCAGCACACGCTTTGTAGAGCAGAGCCCGTGGCGTTGGACGGTGGAGGTTGTGCCAGTCCAACGAGAAGGATATTTCCGCATCGGCCGCAATTTGCTGGGTGCTTTGTGCGGTCTGAGGGGCGGGGATCGCGAGAAGGCGAGCAAGCCCGCCAAGGATCCCGACGGACTCGAGGATTGGCTCATTCAGCAGAGAGCGTTCGGAGTCCAACCGCTCGAGTAACGAAGCCCCTGCGTCTGGCGCGAAGTCCAGCAGCTTTACGACTCCGCGCCCGTTCCAGTGAGAGAGCGCTGCAGCTTCCGAAGTGACGTCATCACCAGGTGGAGCGAGGCGAAGTGCCCCTAGCTCGCCCGCTCGGCGTACCGGGACGACCAGGGCATTCGAGCCGTGTGAAACATGGCCGTCGAGCGTGAGTGACCATCGCGAGCACTGCTCCGCCACGAGCGAGGGGAGCTGATCCAGCCAAACGCTTCCAGTGGTGTCGTTCCACCATCTCGGCATATCCAGAAAGGACTGCGGCACGGTAATCATGAGTGGCAGCTTATGCGAGAGACGAAATGACCGCCTAGACACAGAATCCCGTGCACAAAGCACGAGCGACAAAGCAGTCAGACCGGATCTCTCAGGGCGTCGCGTTGCCGTTGTCTCGTGCGCCTCAATGAGACGCGTCGACCAATGGGCCGTCGAGCCAGCGTTCGGCCTCCTTCTGCGACCGGAGCCGAACGATGATCAGATCGGGGTTTTCGCGATCTGCCTGCGGGATGCTTGAGCGGTAGTTATTGCGGGTCGCGATCGCCCAGCGCACAATGTGCTCTCGGGCGGTGAAGACCGTGCGCAGGGGCGGCTCCACGTTGCCGTTCCACAGCTCTTCTCGGAGTAATCGGCGACGGAGAGTACGCCGGACTATGCGAGCGAAAGTCACCGGGAATGGCAGGTCGAGCCAGACCAGCAGGTCTGCCCGGCCCGCCAGCAGGGCGCGGGCGGACGGGTATTGCCACTCCGTGGTCCACGCATCCTCGCTCGTGAACCTCTCGACGTCCGGGAGAAAATCTTCCCGCGGCACCCAGCCGGCGCCGTGATAAAGCGAGTCGATCTCGGTGTGCGGTCCACCGGTGATCGCTGCGATCCGTGAAGCCAGCGTCGACTTTCCCACACCGGAAACGCCGGCAACGAGTACTCGGCGAGGTCTTGCCGGAAGGGAGTCTCGTGCGCACAACACCTGTTGAGCGTAGACCCTCGACGCCAACCCGATCCGACAGGGAGCCTGGACGCTCAAGGTTCCACTTGGCCTTCCGCTTACGGGCGGCCGAACCGGTCGAAACGTGGCCTTGAGCGCCCTCTCGCGAGGGCGGAAAGTACCGTCCGCTGATCGTCCGGCTATCGGGACAGGCGTCCACCGGCGGCGCGCAGGATCAGCGCCCGCGCTTGCGATCCAGTCTCTGACGCCTCGATAGGTTGTTCCACGAGGTCCACGAAAGGCTGGCTGCTCGCTTCGAGGAACTGTAGTTGGATAGTGGGATGGATTCGACCTACCGTTTCTCTTCCGACAGTTCCGATATCGATCGCGCAAGAGTTCACCGCTGGCTCAGCGAGGAGAGCTACTGGGCAAAGGGAAGATCCCCCGCAACGCAGGACCAAGCGATCGATGCTTCCCGCAACTTCGGCGTCTACGAGACGATCTCAGGTCAGCAAGTTGCCTATGCACGCGTCGTCACGGATGGAATCACGTTCGCGTGGCTTTGCGACGTCTTTGTGGCCTGTGAAGTGCGTGGGCAGGGCCTCGGCATCGCCCTCATCGAAGGCATCATTGATGTATTCGAGCCGTTGAATCTGAAGCGAATGCTTCTATCAACGGGGGATGCGCACGGTCTCTATTCCAAGTTCGGATTCGAGCCTTTGGATATGCCCTCAAAGTGGATGCAGAGGGTGGCGCAACAGTAGCCCGTTGAGTATCCGCTGCACGTTCAGGATTCATCGAATCACGATTCTGTCAGCGAACGCTCCCCGTGCCAGGGCGCCCAGTCGAGTGTTGGTGCTGAGACAATGTGGTTATGTCGCCGCCGCCCGTACTGAACACCTTGGAGACCGATCGCCTGACGCTGCGGCGCCAGAGCGTCAGCGACGCAGCCGTTTATCATCAGTTATGGACTGAGCGGGATGTGCGGGTGCCTCCGCACCGACGAATAAGTCTCGAGGGACGCCCAACCGAGGAGGACATCGCCGCGCAGATCCGGGAAGAGCGCGATGCTTCGAGGCCGGGGCTGCTGGCGATGGAGCGAACGGGAACGGCCGGTGCCATTGGGTATTGCGGGCTGGTCTTCAACGGGAACGCGTCGAACGAGGAGCCCGAGCTAGCCTTCGAGTTGTTGCGCGCTGTTCACAACTGCGGTTACGCGACCGAGGCAGGCCGGGCGGTGATCGCCTGGGCGGAGGAGGCCGGCTATCGAAAGTTGTGGGCGACGGTGTGGGACTGGAATGTCGCATCTCGGCGGGTCCTAGAGAAACTCGGGTTCCGCGATACGGGCCGAGTGAATCGCGAAACCGTCGACGGCCGCAGCCTGCTGACCGTCCGAGAGTTCTGACCGCAATGGGTTCCGCTTGCGGAGCGCGGGCTAGGTCCTTTTTGGTCGTCGTGCAGGACGTGGCTCCCGATCGGGTTGACATGCTGTCGATACGGATGTCTACTTTCCTGTATGGAAAATGAGCGCTTTGCTGAGGAATCGCTGGCGATCGCCGATGCGTCGCCGTGATTCTGATGGCTGTTTCAACGATGCTCCTGGAATTCGCGCGACGACGCGTGACGGGCACCCGGACCACGGAACTCGGTCACGGTCGGGCTACAGCGTATGCCGCCGTGTTTTTGATGCTCAGCCTGGCGACTTTGGCAGCGGGCTGGGCCTTCGTCATCGAGCGCGACGTTGCCTGGGTTGCCTGGGTTGTCGGCCCGGTCGTCTGCGTCCTGTTGGTGGCAAGCGGCTGGGTGTTCGAGCGAACACTGGCATCCAAGACGAGGCGATAACGATCGTGACGGGGATAGCCGAGCTCAATGAGACTATTCATCCCACCCGTCGATTGGCGATCTGCGCTTTCCTGGCCGAGATGGTGGAGGCGGAGTTCTCTGCTCTTCGCGATTCGCTGCTAATCAGCGACTCGTCCCTGAGCAAGCATCTCGCCACTCTCAGAGAGGCAGGCTATGTGCGCGTCTACAAACGGACACATGACGGACGGGCCTGGACCTGGGTCGCACTGACGAGGGACGGCCGAACGGCATACAAATCCCACATCCGAGCCCTGCGCCAAATGACGAACCTGTAGGACCTTCCGGCCCCGTGATCCCTTCGAGGACCTCCGAGTCGACGGCGCACCGGACTCAATGCAATCCCGTAGGGGGTTCCGCTTACGGGCGGCCGATCCGGGCAAAAGTGGTCCAGAGCGTGTTCTCGCGGGGCGGGAAATTTCGTCCGTTGATCGTCCGGCTAACGGGACGCTTTTCAGACCTATGAGCGTGGCAGCAGGAAGAGGGACGACGAATCCGTCGTACGCCTGCTCAGGAGCCCTCGCTACCAGGCCGCCAATGTTGTCTCCACGCCCAACGGACCCCGGCCAGCTAGCCAGGCCATGAATAACCGTCGCTCACGGGAAGTGCCGAGCCGGTCGGCGGCGGTGGCAAGCAACACTGGTAGATCCCACGCCACGTACTCATCCGGCCAGTCCAAACTGGTGTAGCCAAGACCGAGATCGACATGGTGCATCTCCACTTCACGAAGCCGGTGCGCCGGGCAGGCAGCTACGCCGTAATCACCTCCTCCGAGAAAGTGGCCATTGGGCCACCCAGCAGCCGCGCATTGGGCGAAGACCTCCTCAAGATTCGACAGGCTGGACCGGGGGTCAGCGATGATTTCCTCGGCTTGCCTGACAGCTCCGTCCTCTATCTCGCGTCGGCGCTGTTCTTGGCCGTGTGCGTACTTCGGAGCATCATGTCCGCGCAGCGACCCCGAGAGGCGCCGTGCATGGGCGTCGGCGTTCCGAGCAAGATGTGTCAGGACATGTCCAACGGTCCAGCCAGGCAGAAGACTCGGTGCTTGGACATCCGTGTTCGACAGTTGCGCCACGCGGCGCAGCAAGCGCGCCTGCCCGTCGGAGCACAGTTGGGATGCTCGATCCGGATTGCTCTCAAGATCCACGAAAGTACGACTCCTCATCTTGGGCTCAGCGTTGTCAGCCTGCCACCCCACCAGCTCATCCGTCCGCATTACTGGGTGGCCAATGTCCTGTTTCGCGGAGGCGCTGTTTCGGGGCTCAGGTTTCCAGGCGTGGACTGGCCAGCGTTCGGCGTCGATCCTCACCTCAGATCGTCCGCTCCCAAACCGTTGTCTCCGTGGGCACTCCCTGATGATTCGCCGTCGCCCGTCTCTGAAGGGAAAAGCTGGTGCGCAAGGCGACCGCCTCACTCGCGGTATTGCCTTCGAAGATCACCAGGGTCACCACTCGGCTCCCGTTGGCGAGCACCCAGTCGGTGAGGGCCCGGGTCGCGAGTGAGGCAGCACCTCGACCGCGACCTGTTGGGAGGAGCGCATAGTAGATCTCCGGAACCTCGCCGGGATCCGCGAACACACCTGCGACACCCAAGTTGTCCCGGCCGTCCGTGATCAAGTAACGATAGGTGTCAGCGGAGGCGCCCTCCGAATTGCTCCGACGCAGGCGCGCTCTCGCTGTCTCCTCGGTCATTTGCGGGCGATAGTGAGTCCACCGGAGCACGTCGGGATCCATTGAGAGGGCCACTTCGAGGGCCCAGTCCGCTTCAACCATCACCCGCAATTCGAACGGGCCGGCCGCAAGGCGATCCGGTGGAGCAACTGGCAGCGGCATGCGCTCTATTCTGGCCTGCTTCTCAAGCGATACCCACGCGGATGAGGTGGGTACGTGTGCTGCGGCGTTGAAGGTTCGGCTTGCGGGCGGCCCTGCCCGTCGAAATAGGGCCTCGACCGCGCTCTGGTGAGCACCTGAAAACCCGTCCGCTGGCCCTCCCCCTTGCGGGCCGCACTCGTTGGAGTCGCGCACATGAGCGTCAGGATTCTTGACTGGTCGTTCTTGACTGATCGTTTCCCTATATGTAGTCTGAGCGCATGGGTAGGAACAGAACGTTTATCGAAGCCGACATCGTGGCTAAATGCGCCGAAGTCTTTCGCAGCACTGGTTATGAAGGAACCTCGATAGACGACCTCGTTCAGGCGACGGGCCTGCATCGTGGGAGCCTGTACAAAGCTTTTGGAAGTAAACGCGGCCTCTTCGTTTTGGCGCTTAGGCAGAGTGCCGGGCCAGCAATCCCGACGGATGATTCAACTGATTTGCTACTCGTCGCCCTTATGGAACTCGCACCGCGGGACCCAGAAATTCGATCCATCGCCTTCGACATCCTCTCCGGTGTGGCACCCAGGCGCACCCCTCAATCGCTCGGGGAGCGACTCCTCGAGCGCGCCCGCGAACCACTAACCGACGAAGCCACAACAAAGGATTCCGCATGAACATCATCACTCTGACTGACACGGCGCTTGTTGTTGAGCCACAGGGAGTGGACAAACTCTGGTCCTTCACGCGCAAACTCGAAATCCCGTTGAACCACGTCCGCGGTGCAACATTCGATCCCGGTGCTAATCAGGAACCCAAAGGACTCCGCGCCCCAGGACTTGAGCTGCCGCGGGCATTTCGGACAGCGGAATTAGTGGATTCTTCTACGCTGCCAATGCTGGCTGCTGATAACCATAGTGGACTTCATTAGGCCTGCGGTAACCAAGCGCTGAGTGCCGGCGTCGGCTGTTGTAAAAGCCTTCGATATAGCGAATGACGTCGCTGCGAGCTTGTGATTTCGTGGCATACGCGGTGCGATAAACACGCTCATTCTTGAGCATCGAGAAGAAACTTTCCGCCATGCTGTTGTCCCAACACACGCCGGTGCGGCCCATGGAGGAACGCATCCCCAGGCCGGACACGAGAGCCCGAAATTCGGCCGAGGTATAGACGCTGCCGCGGTCGGAATGCCAGATCGCGTCGGCCTCGATCACGGTCGTCGCAGCGGCGTTGCGGAGGGCGTCGGCGACGAGCTCGGTGCGCATGTGATCGGCGATGGACCAGCCGACAACCTTCTTGGAATAGCAGTCGATGACGGTGGCCAGATAGATGAATCCTTGCCAGGTATGGATGTAGGTAATATCGCCGACGAACTTCACCCCGGGGCGGTCGGCGGTGAAGTCGCGTTTGACGAGGTCGGGCATGTTGGCGGCCGCTTCGGCATCGGCTTCGGTAGTGATGCGGAAAGGCCGTGGTTGGCAGGCTACGAGGCCAATCTGGCGCATAAGCTGCCGCACCAGTTCGGGCGAGCACTCGGTCTGCTCCGCGGCGAGGTCGGCGTGGATTCGGCGGTATCCGTAGGTGCCGTCGGACTCCTCGAAGAAGTGTTGAATCCGCGCGATCAGGGCCTCTCGCCGGGCCGCGGTCGCGGACTGCGGCCGGATCGCCCAGTGGTAGAAACCGGACGTTGACACGGCCAGCCAGAGGCACATTTTCACCACCGAATTCCGGTTGGTGGGCTCAGATTTTTGGGAGTCGATGTATTCGTACTTGCTCACTACCGCTGCTCCCGCGCGAAGTAAGCGCTGGTTTTTTTCAAGAAAGCGGTCTCCGCCCGCAGCTCTTGAACTTCCCGCTCGAGTTCCTTCAGACGGGCCCGTTCCGACACTGTCAGGTCCGCTTCGGTGCCGCCGTTGGCCTCGCGGTATTTGTTGAGCCAGTTCCGGAGCGTCTCGGGCCCGACGCCGTATGCGGTGGCGACGTCCTTGATCGGTTTGGAGGTATTGATCACCTCGCGGCACAGCTCGTCTTTGAACTCTTGGGTGAAACGCCTACGTGCTGCGGCCATGCTGATCTCTACTTTCAGTGAACTCTCATTTTAAGAGGGCCCGCTGTCCGAGATATCCGCGGCAGCTCAACTGGCGATACCGGGGAAATGGGCCGGAACATTCAACAAGGACGGCGACAAGTCGTTTTGGAACGTCAGCGCTCCAAGCGAAACGGTCGTGATTGAACTCATCAACGAGCACTACGCACGACTGGTTCTCACCGTGGGTCAGCCCCGATCCGTAGTGAACGCCATTAACATCGCCGTTCAGCCTGGCTAGAGAACTGCCCGGAGTACGTTCCGATATGCGTTCCACTAACGGACGGTTGGGCGTCGTCCGATCGATGTGTGTGTGATCAACTCTTTGTAGGCCGTTTCGGCGCTGGAATCCGGCCAAGTTAGCGGCTGGTTTCCTGCCAAAAGAGCGCTAAAAATCAGGCCAGCAGATCCCGCCCAAGAAATGGGGTTGGGATGCGCAGAGATTGAGATCACCGGTGGCCGTGGCCCTCTTCAGCGAGCTGGAGACATGGGCCCGCCACCCCCAGATAGGTTCCTAAAGGCGTGTCTACTGCCAAGCGGTCGCGCCGGAAGGAACCAGGAAGCAGATGACGGTACCCATGTCCGTGCAAGAAAATATCAGAACTCTCGACTCCCACGGAATCGCGGGCCGTGAAATCGCCCGCCGATTGGGAGTCAGCCGGGACGCGGTGACGAAATACACCGGGCAACAGAACTTTTCACCCAAGCCACCGACGCCCGTTCCGAGGCCAGCCGGATCAGCCGTGGGCGGGCTTGAAGACACCATCGAGACGTGGTTGACCGAGGACCAGCGCCGACCGCGCAAGCAACGCCACACTGCCAAGCGGGTCTTTGATCGCTTGGTCAACGAGGAGAATTACAGCGGCAGCTACTCCCCGGTGCAACGCTTTGTGCGGAAGTGGAACGACCAGCACCGCCAGGCCGGGGAGGGCTTCACGGAGCTGGTCTGGCCGGCCGGAACTGCGCAGGTCGACTTCGGCCAGGCCGAGGCCATCATCGGCGGGATCCGCCAGATCCTGCACATCTTCGTCGTGACGTTCCCGTTTTCGAACATGCGCTTCGTGCAGGCCTACCGCGGCGAGACCGCCGAGTGCGTCTGCCACGGCCTGCGCACCGTGTTCGATCACACCGGCGCTGCACCCCGGCACCTGGTCTTTGACAACGCCACCGGCATCGGACGCCGCGTCGGCACCAAAGTCATCGAGGCCAAACTGTTCGGCGCATTCAAACTGCACTACCGATCCGAGTCCAGGTTTTGCAATCCATACTCCGGCAACGAGAAAGGCAACGTCGAAAACGCCGTCGGGTTCCTCCGCCGCAACCTGATGGTCCCCGAGCCAGAAGCAGCCACCCTGCAGGGCCTGAACAACATATTGCTGACGCGGTGCATGGCGTTGGCTGAGGCCACGCATTACCGGAAAGGCTTGCCCGTGAGCGAGCTCTTCGCGCAGGACGTTGCCGCCAGTCTGGCGCTGCCCGGCGTGGGGTTTGACCCGGTGCGTTATGAGTCCCGAACGGCTGACAAAAAGGGGAACATGCTCATCGACGGCAACACCTACGCGGCCGGGTCTTCCTTCCACAGCCGCACCCTCACCGTTGGGCTCCGCCACGACGTGGTCGAGATCCTCGATGAGTATTCCGCGCCGGTGCGGTCCTTTCCCCGCGCTTTCGGAGTGCAAGCCGAGACGATCTTCGAGCCCGCGGCGCTGCTGCCATTGCTGGCGACCAAGCCCGGCGCCTGGAGCCATTCCCAGCTGCGGCCGTTGGTCCCGGGGCCAGTGCGCGACTGGCTCGACAACGCCACCGCCACCAACCGGCGCCGCCTGCTCAGCGCTGTCGATGCCGCATCAGGATCAGCCGGGTTCGATGCCGCCATCACTGCTGCTGACCTACTCATCCAACGAGGCGACACCCCCGAGATCGCCGCGTTGGGCATGCTCGCCCGGCGCCTGGCCGACAGAACCAGCCCGGCAGTGGAGAACGTGGACCTGAGCGTCTATGACATCTTTACCACCGGCAGCTTCACCACCCTCAACACTCTGACGGGAGAGATCGCATGACCCTCGTCACTGCGCAGGACATCGTCGAGACCGGCCGGCAGGCGTCGCTGACCCACAGCGTGTTGGTCGAATGGGCCGAGAAGGGCACCCCGAAACAACGCGAGTACCTCCACGGAGTGCTCCTGGCCGAGCACGAATCCCGGCAAGCATCACGACGCCAACGACTGCTGAGCGCCGCCCGGCTGCCGGCGTTGAAATCGCTCACGGGTTTTGACTACTCGAGCGTCAAGTTCCCTGAGGATTACGGCCGGGAGGAGCTGACGTCGTTGGATTTCATCAACCGAGCCGAAGACCTGGTTCTTTACGGCGATGTCGGCACCGGCAAAACCCACCTCGCCAGTGCGCTGATCGCCGCCGCCTGCCGCGAAGGAATCCCCGCGCGCTTTTACACGACGTCGTCGCTGGTGATGCAGCTGCGCCGCGCCAAGGACGAAGGCCGCCTCGATCGGGAGCTGGCTAACATAGCGAAAAACCGGCTCGTCGCAATTGATGAATTTGGCTACCTCCCGATTGACACCGAAGGCGCCCGACTGCTGTTCCAAGTCATCGCCGACGGCTATGAAAAAAGAAGCCTGATCATCACGACAAACTTAGAATTTTCGCGCTGGGGAACGGTGTTCGGTGACGACAACATGGCCGCGGCCGTCATCGACCGGCTCGTCCACCACGGCCGACTCCTCCAGTTTCGCGGCGAGTCCTACCGCGTGAAGCACGCCCTCATGAAATAGCCCTGAACCGGATCGGCCGACCTCGATCCTGAAGCCGACCGAGCCACTAGAAGGCCACTTTGCCGCCGGTCAGCACGACGAAACAACCCCCAAAACCGAGCGCTGCAACGACCGTGATCAAATGGCCGGAAACGGTGCTGAAGTGGCCGGTTAATTAGCGATCAAATGGCCGGGTTCAAGTTGACAAAACACATGGCGTAGTGTTTGCCGGCGGGGGAGGTCCAGTGGAGGTTGCCGTTGGGGGTTTGGGTGACGGTCCAGTTGGTGTTGTGTTTGAGGGCGTGGCAGGGTTTGCAGAGGTGGGCGAGGTTGGTGCTGGTGGTGGGGCCACCGAATTGGCGGGCGATGGTGTGGTCGAGGTCGCTGTGCCGGGCGGTTCGGTTGCAGCCGGGGAAGCGGCAGGTTTCGTCGCGGATCTGTTGGTAGCGTTTTAGGGCGGCGGGGACGGCGAAGTGTTCGTTACTGACGGAGAGCACGATGCCTGTTTCGGGGTGGGTGAGGATGCGGGTGAAGCTTGTTGCGGTGCCGGCGAGGCGGCGGGCGGTTTCGGGGTCGATGGGTCCGTAGCCTTCGAGGGACCCGGGTTCCTCGCTTCGGCCGAGCAGGGTGAGTACCGGGACGGTGACGTTGACGTGGGCGCTGATGCCGGCGCCGAGGCCTGTTTCGGTGACCCCGGTGAGGAGCAGGTCAACGGCCACGTCGGCGGTGAGTTGGGCGCGGTTTCGGAGTTCGTCGGTGCCCTGCAAACTGGTGGCCGTGTCGGTGAGGCGGGTGAAGATGGCTTGGAGGTCATCGGACGCCGCCGAAATCCATAGGGTGGACATGCTGTCTTGGCCGGGGAAGAGGGCCACGCGCCGGTTGGCCAGGCACGTCAGGCGGCGTTCGGCGATGGTGTCGGGGTGCAGGGCTTCTCGAAGGCGGCGTGCTTTCAGGTCAAACTTTGCCACCGTCAATGTTTTCGCTAGCGGCAGCAGTGCCTCTTCGAATTCTGGCTGGCTCAGTGCGGGCAGGGAGGAGACGTGATCGATCAGGCGGTGCACGTGGCGTTCACTGATCTGGCCTGCCCGCAATGCGGCGAGGGTGGCGGGTAGGGCGTGGGTGAGGCTGCGACTGTCGCGGATGAGGGCGCACGCGGTGCCTTCTGGGATGCGCAGGGCGCACGCGATCTCCGCCGTCACCGCACGTTCAGCTGCATACGGTGCTTCCCACCGGTCGTGGCCGGTGGCTTTACCGGTTTCGGCATTAGCGAGTGCGCGGGTGACAGCGTCGTCCACGGCGGTGGCTTTGCCCGCCTGAGCCCAGGCGATGACCTTCTCAAAATAGACCACCCGGTCAATG
Organism: Cryobacterium sp. CG_9.6; assembly: GCF_029893365.1. Classification (NCBI taxonomy): domain Bacteria; kingdom Bacillati; phylum Actinomycetota; class Actinomycetes; order Micrococcales; family Microbacteriaceae; genus Cryobacterium; species Cryobacterium sp. CG_9.6. The sequence goes on from NZ_JARXUZ010000001.1 coordinate 1,282,084, forward strand.
AGTGCCGCCGGGCTCGCCGTCGCCCCGGTACTGAAGGCTTCACTGGGCAGAACCAAAAACGCCAACGCCAGTTGCGCATCCGGCAGCGCTTCGCGCGCCTCACACCCCGAGGTCCCCTCCGTGCAGGACGTTGCCCCCGCCAACCGGAGGCGGTCCTCGGCGTCAAACGCCGCCGCCCGCCTCGCGCCCTCCGGACTCAGCCCCTCATCAAAATCAAAAAAGTTCTCAAAATCCTCAATGTCGGAGGGGGAGACGAAACTTGTCAGAAAGGCATCACGCTCCGCGTCACCCGGCCACGCCGGGGGCGGTTCCTCTGGTTCACCTGTGGTTTCCATGCCACCATTTTACTCCCGATAGCACATAAACACGAGTAAACCTCACAAATAATACAGCGAGGTTAGTACTTTATTTCTCCAACCAGATCCCGTCGCGCCGCGTCGAAACCCTCCACGCGCAGGTCCCAATCGGGGCGCACGAACTCAGCCTTCGGGAGCCGCAACCTGACTTCCTCATTGACCTCGCCCGGCCGCGCACTGACGCGGGTGAATCCATTCCTCGCATACCCGAGGCGGTGGGAGACGCCGAGGGAGGCAGCGTTCCAGGACACAGCATCGGATTCTGCCACCTCCGCGTTGAGGTAATCGAAGGCAAAGAGCAGCAGGGCCGCACGCATTTCCGTGCCGATTCCGACACCCTGGCGACTGCGAGTGAGCCAGGATGCGCTTACAACGGTTCGGAGAACAGCGAAGTCGATCGCGCTCATGTCCTGAATGCCAATCGGTACCCCGTCAAGGCGAACCACGAAGTTGAGCGACCAGTTGTCTGGCCGCACCTGCACTCGCTGACGCCACTGGTGCTGCGCGAAGTTTCGACGCAGTTCGTCGGGCTCAGCTTCTGTCCACGGCACGGCAAACGGCATGGCTGCGGGATCATGGATTCCCGCGTGAACGCACTCGATAAGACCCGCAATGTCGTCGTCTCGCACAAGGCGAAGCTCCAGCCGGGGTGTCAGCAAGCGCAAACCAAACAGCGGCCACACGTCCACGAGTTCCATGACCCGACCGTATCAGAGCACGCTCTTGGGCAGTCGATGCACGGTGACGGCCCCAACAGCGGTGAACGGATGCAGCGGGTCCGGTGAGGACGAGCCGGTCGGGCCACCGAGACGCGAGTGCCCAACGGCGCTCATCACCGCATAAGCATCACCCGTTGTCCAGCCCTGCTCGGTGACGAGGAAGTGGAACATATCCTCAAACCCGCGGGTAATGCTTTCCTGAACCGGATCACCCAGGCCAACAAAGATCCACTCGCTGTCGGTTTCCACCCGCGGCGCGCGGAGGGACATCTGCTTAATGAGCGCGATGCTCACCACCGCGATTCCCTCGGCCTCGATGGCCACGAACGACGACTCGCCTTCGGCCATGATGGCGTGGATGTCACCGATCGACAGATACGCGCCGTCGACCATCACGGGCAGGTAGACGACCGAACCGGGGCGACAGTCCGTAACGTCCATATTTCCGCCCTGAGGATAGGACGGCATGATTGTTGAATTGGTTCCCACCGCCGGAGCGGTTCCGATGCAGCCGATCATGGGCAGTGCCGAGAAGACATGACGCTCGGTGACATGCACTCCGTCGGCGTCAATGGGAACGCGGCGTGTGAACATGCCCTCTCCCATGACGTGCTGCAGTGCGCCCGTGCCGGGGAGACTGACGGACCAGCCGCAGTCTTTCAGCTGAATGTCATGGATAGTGACCGCCAGTGCGTCGCCCGGTTCAGCACCCTCCACGTAGACCGGCCCGGTGACCGGGTTGATCTGTGCCGTGAGGCGCGCCATGTCGTGGTGTTCGTGCAGCTGCGCATAAACCTCGTCGCTGGTTTCGAATCCTATGCGCTCACCAGTGCCGGGAACAATGCGAAGCGCGGGGGCTATGTCAGCGGAGAAGCCGGCCTGACCGTGGCTTTTATCGAGAAAGTGATCCACGACCTAGACCGCAGCCCGTTCGCCGGTGGCGGGTGCCTCAAGTGGGCCATCGCCATCGCCGTCGCCTTCGTCGCCGGACAGTGCCGTTGTGCGCCCCGTGAAGCGGTAATACAGGAAGACACCCAGCCCGAGTACAAGCCAAACGAGGCCGCCGATCTTGGCCAGGTCACTGGCGTTGAGCAGGACGTAGCCGATGATGAGGAATCCGAGAGTGGGTGCCACAAGATGCAGAAGGTAGTTCGTCGACTTCTTTCGCACGATGTAGTGCACAACGACCGAGACGTGCAGCAGCATGAACCCGAAGAGAGCGCCGAAGTTCACCAGAGCGGCGATCAGGTCGATCTGACCAACGAAGAACAGCACCAGGACGGCGGAAAGTGCCGACACGAGAAGAATGGCGTTGCGGGGAACCTGTCGCCCACTGATCTCGCTGAGGAACCGGGGCAGCTGTCGGTCCCGGCTCATCGAGAAGAGCAGTCGAGACGTGGCGGCCTGAGCGGCCATCGCGTTCGCGATACCAATCGCCAGCACGTTGACGACAAAGAATGCGGTCGCCCACCCACTGTTGGAAGCGGCTTGCACGACGGTGAAGAACGCGTTGCCGGCCTCACTGTCGCTAAACGTTCCGCGCCCGGCAGACAGGGCGCTGGCGAGCCAGGTCTGCAGAATGAAGAGGAACGCCACGATGAAGAGTGCCCAGATCATGGCCTTACCGGCGGAGTTGCGACCGCCGGTTGATTCTTCGGCCATGGTGGAGATTCCATCGAAACCGAGAAAACTGAGCACGGCGATGGAGAGAGCGGCTGCGATCAGTGGGCCGCTCACCTTGCTTGCGTCCCACAGGGGGGTGATCGTGAACTCTGCGCCGGGGACCGAACCGTTGGACAGGGCGTTCACCGCGATGATGACGAAGATCACGACAAAGACGAGCTCAATGGCGAGGAAGACGCGGTTCATGAGCTTGATGGATGTGATGCCGAGCAGGTTGATGGCCGTATTGATCCCGACAAAGATGAGCGCCCACATCCACCTGGGGGATTCAGGGAAGATCCCAATCATGGATTCGGCCGCGAAGACATAGAGAAGGGTGGGGACCAACAGGTAATCCAGCAGAATGGCCCAGCCGGCGAAGAATCCGGCTGTGGGGTGGATACCGCGCCCCACGTAGGAGAAGACCGAGCCGGCGAGAGGGATTGACTTCGCCATCTGCGCATAGGCGAGAGCCGTGAAGATCATGGCGATGAGGCCAATGAGATAGACCAGCGGCACCATTCCTTCTGACGCGTTGTAGACGGTGCCGAAAATGGCCCAGGGGGCAATGGGCACCATGAAGATGAGCCCATAAACAAGGAGATCGGCGGTGGAGACGGAGCGCTTCAGCTGCTGTTTGTATCCAAAGGACTCGAGCTGTTGCTGCGGGTTGAGTTCCGGTGAGCTGGGGGATGCGGTCATCGGGTGTTCTTTCTGTGGAAGAAGGGGGTACGCGTCAGTAATCAATCGGAGCGTAGTGAGAGGGCCCGCGGATCCGTGATGTGTGCACTGGATTCCCTCAATGTCGGGTGCAGAGGAGGGCTGACGCTTAGCTTGTCGTATAAAGGGTCTCGTTACAAGACCATTTATCTGGTTTAATATGGACGAAACATCCCGACTCACCTCATGGCCCGAAAATCCGACCAGAGAGCACGTTGATGACCGCACCGACTCCGGCACAGCCGCCACCCGAACTGACGTTCCCGCCATCGCGAACCGACCTCACGGGCACGCTTGCGACACCCCTGAGTCCCACATTGCGAGCGGATGAGATCACGGACCGTCTCATCACAGCGATCGCTATCGGTGAGTATCTGCCCGGATCAAAACTGCCCACCGAACGAGAATTGGCAGCATCCCTACGAGTGGGCCGGATGACGGTGCGGTCGGCAATTGCGCGCCTCGTGGAGGAGGGGTTGCTCGAAACTCAGCGCGGCCGTGGCGGCGGTTCCTTTGTGCGAGAGCAGTGGGCGTCTTCGTCCAACGCTTCCGTGCACCGAACCCTGTCCGCGCGGTGGGACGTGATCCGGGACACCTATGAGGCGGTAGGTCGACTTCAGGGAACGATTGCGAGAGCAGCCGCCGAGAAGCGAACCGACGAGGATGTGACGCAACTGCGCCGGCACCTGGAACTCTTTCGGGAGGCAGAGTCAGGTCCCCAGTCGCAGCGCGCCGACGAGCTGCTGCACATTGCCATCTGTGCGGCTGCCCACAATGAGATCCTCACATCCGTTCTCCTCGACCTGGAATCCCGGGTGAGCATTGCAGCCCCGGCACACCTCTGGGGCGCAACGGACGGAATGCGCACCATGGAAGAGCGTGCTCTCGTCGATCATGAAAACCTCGTCGACGCCATCTGTGATCAGCGGGCTGCCGATGCCGGTTCCATTGCGTTCGAGCACGCACGCATAGACATCGAGTTGATGGAGGACGTACTGCTCCGAGCCGGTGCCGCGAACACGTAGGTCACGACGCCGGTGTCACATCACGTTCCGGCGCTGCGGCGCCGGAGCGATGAAAAACTCAGTGCTGGCCGCCGGCCTCGGGGCGAAGGCGAATCAAGCGCTGGGGGCCATCCTCTTGAAGTTCGGCGAGATCGCTGCGCGAGGCGAGGAAATCGGTGAAGGAACGGTAGCCCAGCGGCTTCTCGTTGAACGCGGGGTCCATGCGACGCATCTGGTTTTTGACCGTGCCCGTGTTGAGCCACTCGTCAGCATCACCCTTGGCGTGACCGATCTGTAGCGCACGCACCAGGAGCTCCGTGGCAACCGTTTGGGGGTCGGTGTCCTCGGCCGGGTCGAGATCGTCGAACGGGAGGTCATCGGTGTGCGAAAACATCGGAATTGTGGTGAGCGTGCGGGTCTTTGCGGGGGCGGGTTCCGGCTGCTTTTCCACAGGCTCCGACGCCTTCTTGCTCGACCGGCGCCGATCGCTTCCGGAGGAAGCGGGGAGGGACGACGGAGTGACCTTCTCGATCCCCGGAAGAGAATCGTAATCCTCGAACTCGTCGCAGGCTGCCGCCAGTGACGTGCTCGTCGAACCCGCTACGCCGATACCCACCACAAAGCGACCCAGCCGCTTCGACTTCTGGGCCAGAGCGATGTAATCGGAGTCACCGGCAACGATGATGACGTGGGTCAGGTCGGGCAGGCGAAAAAGGTCCTCGACCACATCAACGGCGAGGCGGATGTCTGCACCGTTCTTCGTTCCCCGTGTTGTCGCGGTGAACAGCTGGGTGAGGTCCACCGCTCGCGACATCAGCTGACGCTGGTAATTCGCGTTGACTGGAACAGACCAGTCCGCGTATGCGCGGTTGACCACAAGTGCGCCAAACGACGCTGCGAAATCGATGATGGCATTGAAGTCGACCGTGGCGGCAGCGAGTCGCGCTGCGATCTCGGGGTCGGCATCCGCTCGCAATTTGTCAAAATCACGAATCCCGTCGCGCTGGAACGCATTACGTCCGTGCAGCTGCTGATAGCGGGAGATGACGATGTTGTCGAAGTCGATATAGAGGCCAACGCGTGCATCGTTTGGTTCGGTCATAGTGAGCTCCTTAGCCGCCTGCGGAAGACTCAGTTGCGATCCGGTACCTCCAGTCTGAGGGGAGTGAGGTCGCAACAGCAACTCGGATACTGACCCCGCGCGCGGGGGGCCACGTTGAGGGGTGAGTTTGGCGCTCGGAGTGGGCCGTTGAAAGCCACTCCACAGGCGTGCTACCTTGCAGCGTGACTCATGACTTTGCTCTCAACGCCCTTGGAGACGAGCGCTTCGTCTCGCTCACAACCTTTCGGAAGACCGGCGAAGAGGTGTCGACTCCGGTGTGGATAGCAAGGGACGGTGATGCCCTCGTGGCTACCACCCCGCAGGGCAGCGGAAAGGTGAAGCGGCTGCGCAACAGTGGGCGGGTTGTGCTGCGCCCCTGCGACCGAATGGGCAAGGTGGCGCCGGGAGCAGTCTCCGTCTCGGCACAGGCAGAGATTGTGGCCGGCAGCGACGTGGAAGACCAACTAACCGTCATCTTTCTCGCAAAGTACAAGCTCGAATACAGAATTTTCATGTTTATTGAGCGCCTCGGCAAGAAGGGCCGCCAGGATCGCGTCATGCTGAGAATCACGACCGCCTGAGACCGGCATCCGCTCGGATGCTCAGTGTGTCAGCGTCATGCCGGAGGAATCAGCACGAGGTTTCCCACGTGGCGCTTCTCCAGGAAGTCGCGCTGGGCGGTGGCAATCTCGCGCAGGGGATAGGTGCGAGCGAGCAGCGGACGAATCTCGCCGCGCTCGACGTAGCCAACCACATCGGCAAACACATGCTCGTCCCACGCCGTGCAGCCGATGATGCGCAGGTCGCTGAGGTACAAGGTGCGTAAGTCAAGGTCGACGAGGGGGCCAGCGATTGCCCCAGAGGTGACGTAGCAACCACCGCGACGCAGTACGGCGAGCATGCTGCTAAACCCCGGGCCGGCTACGTTGTCGATCACGACGTCCACGCTTCGGGCACCCAACTGAGAGAGCGGGTCCTGGCCTCTCTCCAGAACTCGATCCGCCCCAATCTCGAGCACACGATCGCGTTTACTGGCACTGGCAATACCGATGACGTAGGCGCCACGTCGTTTTGCCAGTTGAACGATGGCCGATCCCACCCCGCCGGAGGCGCCGGGTACGAGCACTCGCGTGCCCACCGTGATTCCTGCCCGGCTCACCATGTTCTCCGCGGTGCCGTACGCGCAGGGAATTGTGGCCAGCTCGGCGTCACTCCAGGCGCTCTCAACCGGGAACACGTCCCGGGCTCGCACCACCGTGAACTGGGCAAAGGCGCCATCCAGATCGGAACCGAGCCACTCCGTGCTGTGCGAATCTGAACCGTCTCCGAGAGGCATACACGAGCGGATGAGGACACGAGCGCCCACGAGACCCTCATCGACCCCCGGGCCAACGGCAACAACACGACCACAACAATCGCTGCCCTGAATCAGCGGAAACGGTGTGGCTCCCTTCCAGCCGCTCTCGCGGTCATCTGCTGAGTCGTCTGTGGCGGTTGAGGCAGACGACGAATACCAGCCGAGCCTTGTATTGATGTCAGTGTTGTTCACGCCTGCCGCGAGGACACGAACCAGCACCTCACCCGGCCCGGCCGCTGGTTGGGCAACCTCGCTCAGCACAAGTTGGTCAAAGTCCCCAACGCCCTGAGTGACAACAGCGGTCATGGTCGCCGTCTTGGGCAGGGGGACCGAACTGCCATGCCGCTGGATCATGCTTCAAGTGTCTCAGGAAGTAGCAGATCTCCGCTTGGGTAGACGCACCGTGATCTGGACATGTGCTGAGATTAGCAATATCCTTTATCACTTTCGCTCCTGACAGCGCGTGCTCTAAAGTTAGATATATGGCTGAAAGTGATGACGCAGGGATCCGTGACTCTCTCATGCAGCTCCTTGATCGGCAGCTGAGGTTCCGTCGACACGTTCAGGAAGAGTTGGGAGTCGATTCTGCCGGGCTGACCGCCATGATTCACCTGGCCGGTGCCGGGTCGGACACTCCCACAGCAATCGCGGCCAATCTGGAAAGATCGACTGCGGCGACATCGCTGGTGCTGAATCGGCTTGAGAACGCTGGACACATCTCCCGGCAACCGCACCCGAGCGACCGGCGCAAGGTGGTTGTTGTGCCAGCGCCGGCATCTCTCGTGACGGCGTATAAGACCGCCAATCCGGTAATGGTGGGTATCGACCAGCGCGCGGCAGCGCTGACCCCCGCCGAGCAATCGACGGTTGCAGGATTTCTGCACAGTCTTGTTGGCCTGTATGAGGATGCGCTGCGCGAAGCGAAGCTGTAGTCCGAACAGACTCCGTGAGGGAACTCGGCTGCGCGTCTTCGCGTTTCGTCGTGTGGGGATTTCAGGAAGAAACTTACTCAATTGCTAATAATATTTACAATCTCCTGTTATTCTTTTGATCACGGCCGCTCACGCTGAATCAGTTTCGTCTGGGAATGATGTGGTGGCCGTTCGTTGAACCACCGACCACTGCCACGACTCTGCTGAGGGACACCATGACTGAAAATTTGACCATGCCTGCCACTGCGGTGGGGGTGACCCCTCAGCGGCTGAAGAACCTTCGTCGCTGGAACGGTGGCCTTGCTGCTCTGCACCTGGGCCAGGCCGTAGCGATACTCGTGCTGACGACCGACTTCGCGATTCCGGTGTTGACCTCGTACATCGACGGCCCTCCAGGATCTGGTGAAGGAGCCGGGCTTGTCACCGCGACCCTCTTCAACCTGACCATCGGGTATGTCGTTGCTGCCTTCCTTGCTCTTGCCGGCTTAGATCACCTCCTGACGGCCACGATCGGGCGCGGAATCTACGAACGTGACCTCAAGCGCGGAATCAACCGCTTCCGATGGGCCGAATACTCCGTCAGCGCCACTCTCATGGTCATTGTCATTGCGGTGTACTGGGGTGTCGTCTCGATTAACGCCCTCATTGTCGTTGCCGGTGCCAACATCGCCATGATCTGTTTCGGCTACCTGCAGGAACGAATGAACCCTCCAGGCCGTACGTCAACCAGCATGATCCCCTTCTGGTTCGGCGCGCTCGTGGGTATTACACCGTGGATCGCGATGTTCATCAACATTCCCCTGTACAGCGATGCGCCGAGATACATCTTCGTCATCCTGATTGTTCAGGGAATCTTCTTCTTCTGCTTCGGTCTCAACCAGTGGCTTCAGTACCGGGGAATTGGCCGGTGGGCGGATTATGCCTTCGGTGAGAAGACCTACCTGGTGCTCAGCTTGGCCGCAAAGTCTCTGCTGGCCTGGAACATCTTCGCGGTGTCGCTCGTCTCATAAACGCTGTGGTCGCAGACCGGAATCACCGCTTCTGGCAGGTATAGCCACGAACAGGTTCCGGTCTGCAGTACCGTCAGAACAGAACGCCTGCGCTCGAACCTGAGTGCAGTGCATTGCTGTTCGGCGCAACGGGGGATCACATCGGTACGACACGTCGGGCGAGAATGGTGTGGTTCAGGCCCACTCGCAGCACCTGGGTCATCGGAGCCATCGTCGCTGTCATCGCCCTTGTGTTCGCAGTTGCCGGAGGGTTTTCACCTGCAGCTCCGGAGGCTCCGGCAGCGGCCACGGCAACGCCAGAACCAGGATTTTCCGAAGGGTCACCGGGTGGCCCCGCAACATCCACCGCGACCGACACCACAGCCCTGGCGCTCCTGTCCACCATTCCGGTGAAGGGCAAGGCTGCACGCACGGGTTACGACCGCACCGGCATGTTCGGCTCTGCCTGGCTGGACGTTGATCGAAACGGATGCGACACCCGTAACGACATCCTCGCCCGGGACCTCACTTCAACCACTCGTTCGGGAACCTGTCGAGTGATGACCGGCACCCTTGTCTCGCCCTTCACGGCTGCCTCCATCGACTTCGTTCGAGGTGAGGAGACATCTGCTCACGTGCAGATCGACCACGTAGTGGCGCTCTCGAACGCGTGGCAAACGGGTGCTCAACAGCTCACACAGGCGCAGCGGATGTCTCTGGCCAACGATCCCATTAATCTCCTGGCCGTGGATGGTCGCTCGAATGCGCAGAAAGGCGATGGCGATACCGCAACCTGGTTGCCGTCGAACAAGGCATTCCGCTGCGGCTATGTCGCGCGTCAGGTATCCGTGAAGGCCACCTATGGTCTGTGGGTTACCCGGGCTGAGCACACTGCGATGACCGGTATCCTCAGTGGTTGTCCGGGAGAGCCGGCCGTAACCTCCTCGTTCGCACCCGATCCGGTGGCTGTATCAGTTGAGGTGTCGTATGCGAATTGCGACGCGGTGCGAGCTGCGGGAGCTGCTCCGCTCTACGCGGGGGATCCCGGCTACAGCAGCGCACTTGATCGCGACAACGATGGAATCGGCTGCGATACCTAAAACGTGCCGCTGCGACTTAAGCTCTTCTGACGGCCATCAGACACTGGCTTGTGCGGGCGGCGAGATCGGCCTGGCTCATGCCGCGGCGCTGGCACTCGTGGTGGGCCGCGTTTTAGGAAATGGCGTATTCCGGAGGCGTTTGCCGCCGGTGCCGGTAGTCGGACCTTGATCAGAGATTCCACCCAATGCTGCGTCATGACGGACCCACGGAGTCTTAAGCCTCTCGACTTCCGAATGCATTCCGAATACGATGATCACATGACTTTGATCAGCAATGCTCGCACCACGACTCGGCGCTCATCAGACCTGAGCAAGCACTCGGCCGACGTGTTCGCGGAGGCCGAAGATCACGCTGTGCAGATTACTCGGCGGGATGGGGAACCCCTGGTGCTGATGTCGCAGCGCGAAGCCGATGCTCGAGCGGTGCTTCTGCAATTCGCAGCAGACCTCATCACAGTCACACTCGATGACGAGGGTGCTCTCGCATCGAGAATGGCTGAGAGGTTCCAGTGGATGCTGGCGTTGTCGCCGGGGGATCAGGCGCAGTGCGCGCAAGATCTCGTCAATTCTGCACGAGCGTCGTTCGCCACCGGCGAGGCGCACCTCGCGATCGCCGAACTCACCTCGTGGCGCGAGACGGCAACCGCGATCGCTGCTGGACTGGCCAGCCACCCAGTCGAGGGTCTCCAGTGGCTCGATACCCCTGAACTGGTTGAGCGTCCCTAGCGGTGGGTAAAGACGACTTCGTTGCCAGGCCCACGAAGAAGACTGAGTACACCATTCGGTTCGCGTCGGTCGGTGCGCGAAAAGGATGGCGCGACTTGGCTGCGACGATCCGAAACCCGATGGCAGACTCATGGGACTTCCTCACGAAGACGCCCACCGAGCGCACCGCAACCAACTACCCGCTCCGCGGAGAATTGGGATTCGTCCAGCGAGACGGCAAGAACCTTGAGCGCTGGCAGCACAAACCCACGGCCCACGGCGACGCCCGAATATGGTTCTACGTGGACGGGCAGGATGTATTCCTAGAACAGGTCCATACCCATCATCCGAACGCGACGAAGACGTGATGTAGCAACGAACCCTGCCCTTGGCTGCCCCCGTGATGAGTGACAAGTTCAAGTTTCCCCGAATACTCCACAACTGTCACTTGACGGCTCCAGGGGCTCAAGTTCGCGCCCCAGGTTGAGTATCCGGCCCGCGCCGACTCCTGGTGCCACGCGTTGAACCCGTCATCATCAACGGCCCCGGGCCCCGCCCCGCCGGTGTTACTTGCACGACGGTGGGAGTGTGAGAGTGCTAGCGAACGATGAAACGCGCGTCCGCGGAGAGGGCGGATACTTTACCGATCGCGATGGCGGTCCTATAGGGGTCGAATGATAGGCACCTTCGATGTCCTCGTGATCGACTGCCCCGAGCCTGGTCGGCTTGCAGACTTCTACGCCGAGTTGCTCGGTTGGCGCAAAGTAGCGGATGATCCGAGTTGGGCGGAGATCATGTCTGGACCGGACGACCGCCCCATCATCGCGTTTCAGCAGGTCGAGAACTATTCTGCGCCTGAGTGTCCAGGGCAGGAGCATCCGCAGCAGTCGCACATCGACGTGAGGGTCGATGATCTCGACGAAGGCGAGCGGGCGGCGATCGCGATCGGAGCACGGTCCACAGGGTCGACAACTGATGCGTTCCGAGTATTTCTCGATCCCGCGGGACATCCGTTCTGCCTGATTCGGCCGAACGACTGATCCGCACTTTCTTGCTGGCCCTGTCGAGGATCCTCGAGTGAAATCGACGTCTGCCGCGCCCACGACTGGGCAAGCCACAAACTGTGCAGGTCGACTGTCGCGGGCGCATCAACGCAAGACGAGACTCCGCTGCCTATCGACTCGTCGGCGGCCTGCTTGGTCAACCCGTGATTGGAGCGGCGCCAGCCGTGGCTGAGCTTAGCGTCTCGACCGTCAACGCTCAGATCGCTATGGACATGACCCACGGTTCCTGCGACCACGACAGAGCGCCACGACTGGACCCGCAGCAAACCATTAGTCCCACCGTGTCCGGCCGCGGGCTCGCGGCGATCCGGGCGCCGCTTAAGACCGCGGATTTGGTCTGTCCCTGATCTTGAAATAGAGCCCCGGTGGGGCATACAGCACGATAAGGACCGCCATTGTGTTGCCCAGCCGCTGGCCTTGCCCCCGGTAAGCATGACGGCGGCACCGGCCAACAGGGGTATAACCAACGAACCACCCCAAACCGTCATCACGAACGCTGTCCGATTCCACTGCCGAGCGTAAATCCGCCCACGTCCTGTGCCTGCCATGCGGTTCACTCCACCGATCGTGGTACTGCACGAGTCCCTGCGTACACCGATGGCACAGCGGCATGGTGACGTACGCGAAGAGGAACCGAGGTCGGACACACGCTCTTCTCAACGCACATCACGATCTCCATATGGAGATGGAAGGCATATTGGTGTTGGTCAGTCATCGAGGCCGCAGAAGCCCTAGCCATGCCGTTGGCTACCCACTTACGTGCGGGCCCCGGCGTGCAGGGCGATCGAGTCGCCGGCGCCCACGGTAGCGGTGAAGGTTCCGTCGGCGGCGACGAAGTAGCTTGGGCCCGAGCAGGAGCCGCCCGCACCCGGGTCGCCGTGCTGAACGTCACAGTAGCTTCCTGACGGTAAGGAGGTTTTGAACGTCTGGCTGATCGCGCCACCCTCGTGGTTGATCACGACGAAGCCCCCACTCCCTCGACCGAAGGCGATTGCGTTGTTGCCGTTAGACCACCAGTTCGTCACCGGTGTGCCCGCCACGGTATTGCGGAAGGCGACCATATTCGCGATCTGGCGCCAGGCGTGCTGGCACTTCCAGCCGTCGGTGTAGCAGGCGTTGACCGTGCCGCCAGTCGGCGGTCCGGCATCCGTGTTGCTGAATTCATAGCCCGAGTACACGTTAGGCGAGCCGTAGGGCCAGGCGAGCATGAAGATGTTCGCGAGCGTGTAAGTGTTACCGTCCTTGTAGCTGAGAGTTGAGCCGTTGCGCTCGGTGTCCCAGTTGTCCACGAAGACCCGCGCCTTGTTGCTCGCGAGGTAGCCCCAGGACTCGCCCCATGTGTTCAGGTAGGCAATTCTGTCGCTGGTGAACATACGCTTGAGGTCGAACGCCCCACGAAATTCGTCGACATCGCCGGTCAAGGTGTATTCGCCCGGCTGGACTGCTTCGTTACCGCCAGCGATGACCTCCTGCGCCCAGTAGACGTTCGGGTTGGTCAGTTTTGCCTTGATGGCGGAGAGGTCGGCCGCGGCCATGTGCTTTGCGCCGTCGATCCGGAAACCGTCGACGCCGAGGGCGCTGAGGTGATTGAGGTACGCCGCGATGGTGGACTGCACGTAGGTGCTCGCCGTGTTGAGATCGGCGAGGCCGACGAGCTCGCAGTTCTGCACGTTGTAGCGGTCGCTGTAGTTCGTGATCGGGGTCCGGCAGGAGTGGAAGTCCTGGCTCTGGTAGTAGCCCGGGTAGTCGTACTTGCTGTAGACGGTGCCCCCCGTGCCCGTGCCAGAACCCGCACTCATATGGTTAATCACCGCGTCGGCGACGACCTTGACACCGGCGGTGTGGCAGGTGCTGACCATGCTCGAAAAGGCGGCCTCATTGCCGAGTCGCCCGGCGATCTTGTAGCTGACCGGCTGGTAGGAGGTCCACCACTGCGAGCCTTGGATATGCTCCTGAGCAGGCGAGACCTCGACGAATCCATACCCTTTGGGACCGAGGGTATTCGTGCAGGCACGGCCGACCGAGGCGAAGGACCACTCGAAGAGCGTCGCCGTGACGTCCTTGGCACCCGGCGGACTCGCATCCGCTTGGGGCGTTGACACTCCGACATCGAGGCTCAGGGTCAGGACGAGGGCCAGGCCGGCCACAGCTGCAAACAACTGGCGGGTTGATCTGCGCACGATGAAACTCCTTGTTGGGCGCGCCAGCAGACCACGCCGACGCGCTTCATTGGTAACGGACGAGTACGAGCGGGCCGCGGAAGCGGAACCCGGTAAACGAGGTACTAAACCCTCGGATGACGCTACTGCAAGCGTTTGCAATAGTGCAAGCGAATGCCGAGGAATTGTGCGCCAGCCCCCTAATGCTCGCCCGAAAGACGAGTCCGAAGGCGATGAAGCCGAAAGGTCGACCAGACAAGGACGGGTTCCAGCGCTTCATCGATTCCGCACAGGCACCCACCTAGCCACTGACCGCGCCAACGGGGAGCGGCTTGAACTCCAGACCCCAGCAGCATCACCATTCAGCAGGATGCTGGTGCACCCGCGCTGCGGAATCAGGGCCCGCGATTGGCGCTGAAGCACCTCCAGAAATTCGCGTTCAAGTCTTCTGAACACGGGAGATGCTTTGGCATGCGCAGCCTCTTCGGGTCCGCGAACAAGACACTGAAATCGAAGGGTCACGTCCCCTTGACGAATGAAAATATGGCAGATCTCATCTTGACGAGGCGGGCTGTAGGGATAGACGATGTTCCCGATTCCCAGGTTCCCGAGCCTGCTCGGTGGTGGACCTATACGGCCAAGTACAAGCGCGACTTTCTCACCGTGTACGACAGCCTCGATCGGCACGGCCGCGGCGCGCTGCCGCCGAGAAAAGCTGTATTCTTCCTTCGTTGACACGTGGCGTGACCTGTGTGGCGAGCACCGAGAAATGATCGACGCCACCATCAGCACCCCCGCTCTCCGCGGCCCCGGCCGGAGCCGGTGAAGCAACCGCGCTCGCTGACTGAGCCTGAGCGTGTCGCTCTTGTGGAGGTGCTGCGGTCGGACCGGTTCGTGGACAAGGCTCCGGCAGAGATCCAGGCGATTCTCCTCGACGAGGGCACCTACCTGTGCTCGGTAGCGACGATGCATCGACTGTTGGGGACCCAAGCGAGACCGGGGAGCGGCGTGCTCAGGCCGAGCCCCCGGCACGCGTCAAGCCCGAAACCTGGCAACGGAGACTAACATCGGCATAATCACAATGTCGGCATAACACGACCAGACTTGCGAGGGCACGGTGGCCAATATTTCGGCCTTGACCTTCGCCGGATGCGTTGCCAGACGTCTGCGTTCGCGGGTCTGCCCGGCAGCCCACGCAATCCGAGACATGGTCGATATTGACGCGTGATCCCGGTCCGCGTCGGGCTCACGAGCCCAGATCTGGCAGATCGACAAATCCGCATACTGCGCCGAATTGGTCACCGCCAACACGCCTGCCCGTTCGTCCTCAAACAGCGTCGACGGCGGTTTGGCCCGCTCGGCCTGGGTCACCGGGTTCGTCTTTGGTGCCGGCGGATCCGCCGACCGGTATTGGGAGGCCGGGGACCAGCCGGACAACGCGCACGTCATCACCGCGGTGACTGACAGGGCGATCAACGCGGTGAACGCCCCATCGAGAATAGTCGCGCCTCTCACCGCCGGCCGCCGCCGCATGCAGGGCACTGGCTCACTCGGCAACCCGGGTCTGATGGATCCCCTTACGCCGCAGCACTGCGGACTTCTCCCTACGAGGAGCCACCTCAATGTAGACCAAAATACCTTCCCGGTACTCCGGTGTGAAGGACCGCCTGGTCGACTTCGTTGCCGGATCAACACCATCGACTAGCGATGGTTCTGGGGTTTGTGGATTCAACATGATTATGTTGAATCCCCAGCCTCTCAAGGGGTCACCCCTCAACAAACGGGGTATCTCATCTCAGCCTGACAGAGAGTGAACAGGCGATTGGGGTCCAATCACTTGACGTGGTCGCTGGGTCGGAGTCCCAGCCAGAGGTGACATTGTCGCCGACTTTCAACGTGAACGGGTTTCTGGAGCGCGGCGTCGTGATCTTTCGGTGAGTCTTTGAGACGGCGTTCGGCAACGAGAAGCGGGTGTGGTCCGGGCTCTCGCCCCGACCACACCCGCTGACCGTCTTTCAGGTCAGAAGCCGCTGACGTTGAGCCGTCCGCCGGTGACCGTCTTGCCGCTGAGGGAGGCCGTCGGGACAACCGAGCTCAGGATCGCGCTCTTGATCTGCGCCGCTGTCGCACCGGGGTGCGTGGAAGCGTACAGGGCGGCCGCGCCCGTGACGTGTGGCGTGGCCATTGAGGTGCCGTTGTAGGACGAGTAGGTGTTGAAGGCGGTCGTCGACCACACACCGACTCCGGGGGCGCCGAGGTCGACGGTCGTTGCGCCGTACTGGCTGAAGGATGCCAGCGCCCCAGTGCGGTCGATGGCGGCGACTGCGATGACGTTGGCGACGTTGTAGTTGGACGGGTAGGACGCCGTCGTGTCGTTGTTCGTGCCGCTGTTACCGGCGGCCGCGACGAACAGGATGTTCGCGGCGTTGGCGCGCGTGATGGCGTCGAGCAGGGTCTGGGAGAAGCCGCCGCCGCCCCAGCTATTGTTGGTCGCCACGATGTTCAGGCCGTGGCGGGTCTTGAGGTCGGTGAAATAGTCGACCGACTTGACCGCATCGGCCAGGGATCCGCCCCGGCTGCCGAGGAACTTGCCGCTGATCATGGTCACGTCCCAGTTCATGCCGGCCACGCCTTGCCCGTTGTTGGCCTTGGCGCCGATGGTCCCGGACACGTGCGTGCCGTGGTCGTCGGCCGAGCCTCTGGAGCCACCGTCATAGATGGAGTTGTCGCTATTGGCGAAGTCCCAGCCGTTGACGTCGTCGACGTAGCCGTTGCCGTCGTTGTCCACGCCGTCCCCCGCGATGTCGTAGGGATTGGTCCAGACCTGCCCGGAGAGCTCGGGGTGGGTGTACTGGATGCCCTCGTCGATGATCCCGACGTAGACGCTCTTCGACCCCGTGTGGCCAGCGGTCCAGGCCTCGGCGGCCTGGCTGCCGAAGGAGTTGGCGGGGGTCGAGGCGTCGCCGTACATGCCCCAGAGGTCCTGGGAGGTATTGGTGCTGGTGAAGATGGGGTCGGTGGCGGTGGCCTGGTGGGTCAGAACGTAGTTCGGCTCGGCGTAGGCGACGGCGGGGTCACTCTTCAGCTGCGCGATCGCCTCGTCCAGGTTCTTGCCCTGCGGCAGACGGACGAGCTCGACCTCGGTGCGTTCGGCGGCGGCGACGACGATGCGCTCGGCGAACCGTGCCGAGGCGGAGCCGCGAGCACGCTCGCGCTGATCGGCGGAGGCGCCGGCCACGTAGCCGACGACGAGCTCGTCGGGGACTGCGGCAGCAGCAGTGCTGTTGGCTTGTGGGGCGGGAGCGGCCGAAGCGGGCGCGCTCAGGGCCAGTCCGGTCATGCCGATCACGATCGCCGACGAGGCAGCCGCTGCGGTGAAGACCTTGAGACGCTTTTGTTCCGAAAATCTTTTAAGCATGAAAAATCCTTTTCCTTGTGGGTAGTGGATTGCCAAGTAGTCACCAGTGACTTTGCCCATATTGAGCGTTCAAGACAGGCCCAATTGAAAGCTATGACGTGCCGCAGATGGTCACAAGTCGGCTCATGAGGGGACTGCGCTTCGCGGGCTGTTGTGATACAGCCCAATGTTTAGCCTTTGGGGGGTGGGGCGGTCGTAGGGAAGCGCGCGGCAGACAGTGGTCTGCCGGAGGTGGTGCAACTTGCTCCTGGGGCAGCTGCTTACAGCACCATTCGATTCGGCAATGCCGGAGCGTACGACTGTGACGAGGCCCACGCTGATGAGGCCAAGGTCAGCTTCTGAACGTACCTATGAACAGTATTTATATTCTGTGCCCCCAGGCAGATTCGAACTGCCGCCCCTGCCTCCGGAGGGCAGTGCTCTATCCCCTGAGCTATGGGGGCCAAGGTGCTTATAACGTTAGCACCCTGTGGAGCTCGGCTAGCCCAGGTTGCTCAGCACTGTTGCCACGAGCGACTGGGCATCGCCAGGCTCGAAGAAGGCGGGGGAGCTGAGCGTGATCCAGTAAGTGCTGGTAAAGACCTGCACCTGACCGGAACCGTCGACGACGGTGAAGAACCCCTCGATGTCGGCGGACGTGCTGTAGGTCGGAACAACCTGGCTGTCCGCAATGGCTGCATCCTTCAGCGAGGTGCTGAGGCGCTCTTCCGGCTGGGCAACCGAGACGGCAATGACCTCGCCGCTCGTTTGGTTCGACCAGCCGCACGCCACACCGCTGTACTTCACGGCTGTGGCAGCAAGGCTGCCGTCAGCAGGCTCGTAGGCGGGAGCGGTGCCGTAGTTCGGATTGAAGTCGTACGCGTCCTGCGCCGTGAGAATCTGGTCGCAGACGAAAGCAACCGGGGTGCCGGTGGGCTCTGGCGTGGGAGTCGGTGTGGGCGTTGCGCTCGGCTCAGCCGATGCGCTCGCCGAAGCGGTGGCAGATGCGGTGGGCGGCGTCGATGCGGCGGGCGAGCATCCGGTAAGAACGAGGAGCGCAAAAACGCTCCCGGCCACAGTAACGCCGACGTGACGTCGACGCGCACGAACAGAAACGGGGGTAGCACGAGAGTCAGTCACGCGTTGACCTTACCAAGAGGAGGGGCCGGTAAGATTGAAAGTGTGACTCCTGCCGAACTTTCCCAGACCCTTTTCGACCTCATTAGCGAAGCGAGTGAACGTCGACGAGACGGTGAGAACGCAGCCATAGACCTTGGCCTCGTCGTGTCTGACGTCACTCTGGACCGCCCGCGCAACCGCGACCACGGCGACTGGGCCTCGAGCATCGCCCTGAAAATTGCCAAGCCCCTCGGGACCTCGCCGCGTGAAATCGCCGCAGAACTGGCCGCCGGACTCGAAAAGCTTGACGACATCGCATCCGTTGAGGTGGCCGGACCCGGCTTCATCAACATTCGCCTCGAAGCCGCCGCCGCCGGCGCGCTCGCGAAGAAAATTGTCGCGGCTGGCCCCGACTACGGCACCGGCCACATCTACGACGGCATCAAGATCAACCTCGAATTCGTTTCGGCGAACCCCACCGGCCCCATCCACATGGGCGGAGTGCGCTGGGCCGCCGTGGGGGACAGCCTCGCCCGTGTGCTCACGGCGCAGGGAGCAGATGTCACGCGTGAGTACTACTTCAACGATCACGGCTCGCAGATCGACCGCTTCGCTCGCAGTGTGCTGGCCAGCTACCTTGGCGAGCCAACGCCCGAAGACGGGTACGGCGGAGCGTACATCGGTGACATCGCTAACACCGTGGTGGGACTCTACGACGGCGACGTGGCGACACTGGCCCGCGACGACCAGCAGGAGCTCTTCCGCTCGGTCGGCGTCGACCTCATGTTCACCGAGATCAAAGACAAGCTGCACGGCTTCGGCGTGGACTTCGATGTGTTCTTCCACGAAGATTCCCTGCACGAGTCCGGCGCCGTGGATCGCGCGATTGCCCGCCTGCGCGAACAGGGCCACATCTTCGAAGCGGATGGCGCCATTTGGTTGCGCACCACCACGTTCGGCGATGACCGCGACCGCGTCATCATCCGCTCCAACGGCGAACCTGCCTATATTTCGGGCGACCTCGGCTACTACCTGGACAAGCGCGAACGTGGGTTCGACCAGAACCTCATCATGCTCGGGGCGGACCACCACGGCTATGTGGGACGCATGATGGCGATGGTCTCCGCATTCGGCGATGAGCCGGGCGTCAACCTGCAGATTCTGATCGGTCAGATGGTCAACCTGCTCAAGGGCGGCGAACCGGTGCGCATGAGCAAGCGGAATGGAACCATCGTGACCCTCGACGACCTCGTTGATGCCGTGGGCGTGGACGCCGGCCGGTACTCCCTCGTGCGCTCCTCGAGCGATTCGCAGCTCGACATTGACCTTGACCTGCTCGGCAAGCGCACCAACGAGAACCCCGTGTTTTACGTGCAGTACGCTCACGCCCGCACGTGCTCGGTCGCCCGCAACGCGGCCGCGTCCGGCGTGGACCGCAGCATCTTTGCCCCGGAACTGCTCACCCACGACAGCGAATCAGCCCTGCTCGGTGTGCTGCAGGAGTTCCCGCGCGTTGTGGCCCAAGCCGCAGAACTTCGCGAACCGCATCGCGTGGCCCGATACATCGAAGAGGTCGCCGGTTATTACCACCGCTGGTACGACAACTGTCGCGTGATTCCGCTCGGTGAGGAACCCGTCACCGACGTGCACCGCACCCGCCTCTGGCTGAACGACGCCACAGGCCAGGTCATTCGCAACGGTCTTGGCCTCCTCGGCGTGACTGCTCCGGAAAAGATGTAACCATGGCCGAAAGACGCCGTCGTCCCGGCTGCCTCATCATGCTCGGCGTGCTGGTGGCGCTTCTGGTCGGGGCGTTTTTTCTGCTCGATTCCGGGCTGCGTGCGTTTGCCCAGAGTCAGGCTGAGAACCAGATTCGAGCGGCCCTCCCCGCGTCGGTCACAGGTGAGGTGACCGTATCGATCGGGGGCGCCTCGGTGATTGCCCAGTACCTGACCGGCAGTTTTGATGAGGTTCAGCTCAAGGCGCCGCAGCTCACCGTGGACGGCGTGCCGGCATCCGCTCATATCGTTGCTACCGATGTGCAGCCCAAACTGGGCGGCACCATTGGTGAGGTGCAGGCGACCCTCGACCTCACGTCCGAGTCGCTCAACACCCTCGCCCACGCGGCAGGAACGCCGGCGGAAACTCAACTGGAGCTCGGCACCGACGAGGTCACCTACACGGGTGACATTGCCGTGGCCGGATTCACCATCGGCTATCTGGCTACCGCGACGCCATCCACGACTCCCGATTCGCTGGTGTTCACACCGACCGACGCGCAGATCACCAGCGACCTCGGCACACTTAATCTGGGGGCAATTCTCCCCACAGTTCTCGCCCAAAACCCGATCAGCGTATGCGTTGCCAAGTACCTTCCCGCAAAAGTCGCCGTGAGTAGCGTGAGCGTCACGCCCGACCGGGCACGCATTACGCTTGACTCAAGCACAATGGTGCTCACCACGCAGTCGCTCGCCACCCTGGGCAGCTGCCCCAGCTGATTTCGGCACCCACATCCCGGTTCGCTAGAATTCATACCAGCTCGCCCGCACCCCGCGGTTGCGAGCTCGGCTTCAGGGACCAATCCGGGTTCGCTCGCTCGGAGCGTCATCAATCCCGCGCAGTCCCGTCCGTGCATCAGCGCTCGTGCACCACCGCTCGCGCACCCGATCCTTCTGAGGTTTACACTCGTGGCACCGAATCCGCTCGCCCCCGCATGGCTAGCCCTGCCCTCTGACGCCAACGCGCTGGCCCCCGGCCTCTGGCCTGCCACCACCCGGCGCACAGCGCTCGGCGAACTTGAGATTGGTGGCGTGGCCGTCTCCGCCCTCGTGGCCGAGTTCGGCACTCCTCTTTACGTCATTGACGAAGCGGATGCCCGCAGTCGCGCCGAAACGCTCCGCCACGTGTTCGAGACCGAATTTGCCCGCATCGGTGCCGAGGTACACGTGTATTACGCCGGCAAGTCTTTTCTCTCGATTGAGATCGTGCAGTGGATGCTCGATGCCGGACTCAACATTGACGTCTGCACGACCGGTGAGCTGGCGGTTGCCCTAGCGGCGGGCGCAGAGCCGTCACGTCTGGGTTACCACGGCAACAACAAGTCACTCGCCGAGATCGATGAAGCCGCACGGGTGCGCATCGGGTCCATTGTGATCGACAGCGAGATCGAGATTGCCCGAGTGGCTGCAGCCGCAGCGCGGCACGGGGTCACGCTGAACGTGCGGCTGCGCGTGAACAGCGGAGTGCACGCATCCACTCACGAGTTTTTGGCCACATCGCACGAGGATCAGAAATTTGGTGTGGTTCTCGACGACGCCGCGCGACTGGTCGCCCTGATTCGTGCCGAGCCGTCACTGCGCTTCATTGGTCTGCACTGTCATATTGGCTCACAGATCTTCGGTGCTGACGGCTTCGCGGAAAGCGCGTCGCGTCTGCTGCGCGTGCATGCCGCGCTGCTTGAGGGTGGCCCCGTTCCCGAACTCAACCTGGGTGGCGGATTTGGTATTGCCTACACGAGCGT
The DNA here is from genome assembly GCF_029893365.1 of Cryobacterium sp. CG_9.6. Lineage (NCBI taxonomy): Bacteria > Bacillati > Actinomycetota > Actinomycetes > Micrococcales > Microbacteriaceae > Cryobacterium > Cryobacterium sp. CG_9.6. The sequence continues at coordinate 1,303,989 of NZ_JARXUZ010000001.1, forward strand.
CGACACCCCGACCCCCATTGGCGAACTGGCCGTGGCACTCGCCGACATTGTTGCCGCCGAGTGCGCCCAGTTGGACATTCCCGTTCCCGTTATCGCGTTCGAACCGGGACGGGTGATCATTGGACCGGCCGGAGCCACGCTCTATGAGGTGGGCACGACCAAACCGGTCGACGTCTCGGGCAACACCCGCTTGTACGTGAGCGTCGACGGTGGAATGAGCGACAACATCCGTCCGGCGCTCTACGGTGCCGACTACACGGTTCGCCTCGCCAACCGTGTGTCGGCGGCCGACCCGGTTTTGGTGCGCCTCGCGGGTAAGCACTGCGAAAGCGGCGACATTGTGGTCAACGCCGACTATCTGCCCGGCGATGTGACCCCCGGAGACCTGGTGGCGATTCCCGCCACCGGTGCCTACTGCTGGTCGCTGGCGAACAACTACAACTACCTGGGGCGACCGCCCGTGGTGGCCGTTCTTGGCGGGAACGCCCGCACGCTCGTGCGCGGAGAAACCATTGCCGACCTGCTGGCCCGCGACGCCGGACCACGGATGACGCGGACCAGCACGTTGGATTCGGTCTCGACCAGCTCGACCAGCGAATTGGGCGCGGTCATGACCGGCTCCGGCCCGACCAGCCCGACCAGCCCGACCAGCGACAACGATGAAGGAACCATCCGATGATCGAATACCGCAACCTGCGTGTTGCACTTCTTGGTGGTGGCTCCGTGGGCGCCCAGGTTGCCCGCCTCCTCCTCGAGCAGAGCGAGGAACTGGCGAATCGGGTGGGTGCCAGCCTCGAACTGGTGGGCATCGCCGTGCGCGATGTTGATGCCGAGCGCAGCGTGGATCTGCCCAAGGAACTCTTCACAACGGATGCCGAATCCCTGATTCTCGGCGCCGACGTCGTGATTGAACTCATGGGCGGCCTCGAGCCGGCCCGCAGCTACATTCTGCTGGCCATCAACTCGGGTGCCGACGTGGTGACGGCGAACAAGGCGCTACTGGCCGAGCACGGTGCCGAACTCTTCGCCGCCGCCGACCAGGTGGGTGCCCAGCTCAACTACGAAGCCGCCGTTGCCGGAGCCATCCCGATTCTGCGTCCGCTTCGCGAGAGCCTCGCCGGAGACCGGGTGGTGCGGATCCTCGGAATCGTCAACGGCACCACGAACTACATCCTCGACCGGATGGACGAACAGGGAGACTCCCTCGAGGAGGCGCTGGCCTCGGCCACGGCTCTCGGCTACGCGGAAGCAGACCCCACCGCCGACATTGACGGGTACGACGCCGCTCAGAAGGCGGCCATTCTCGCCAGTCTGGCTTTTCACACGACCGTGCCACTGGCATCCGTTTATCGAGAAGGAATCACCTCGGTGACCCCCGCCCAGATCGAGTCGGCACGCAAGGCCGGTTACGTCGTGAAGCTGCTGGCGATCTGCGAACGATTCACCGACGCGCATGGCGTGGATGGTGTCTCGGCGCGGGTGTACCCGGCCATGGTGCCGAGGACTCACCCGTTGGCCGCCGTTCACGGTGCCAACAACGCGGTCTTCGTGGAAGCCGAAGCGGCCGGCAGCTTGATGTTTTACGGCGCTGGTGCCGGGGGAGTGGAAACGGCATCGGCCGTGCTGGGCGATCTGGTGTCGCTTGCCCGTCGCCACGTGGCCGGTGGACCGGGAGTCGCCGCGTCGAGTCACGCGGGACTGCCCGTCTTTGAGATTGGAAGCGTCACCACCCGCTACGCGGTCACCCTCGAAGTGACCGATGAGCCCGGTGTTCTGGCCGAGATTGCCAGCGTTTTCAGTAACCACCATGTATCCCTCGCGCTCGTGGAACAATCCATGACGCCAGCCGTACCCAAAACCGTCAGTCGTGCGGCCGTGTCCGCCACGGCTACCCTAGTGATCGGAACCCACGAAGCCACGGAAGCCGCCCTGGCCGCGACCGTGCGCGATCTGGCGGCCAACCGATTTGTCACCACCATCGCATCCGTTTTAAGAGTTGAAGGAGCCTGATGTCCGTCGTACGAGAGCCCAGCCTGAAGTCGTCCACCTCGGAGGAGTCCGTTGTGGCCGCCGTCACGTCACCCCCATCACGCCAGTGGCGCGGAGTGCTGCGCGAATATGCGGACCGCCTCAACATCACCGACGCCACGCCCATCATCACGCTCGGTGAGGGTGGCACGCCGCTGATTCCCGCCCCGGCACTCTCGGCCCGCACCGGAGCAAAGGTCTGGATTAAGTTCGAGGGCACGAACCCCACCGGTTCATTCAAGGACCGCGGAATGACCATGGCCATTTCGAAGGCAATGGAGGACGGCGCCAAGGCCGTTATCTGTGCCTCGACCGGAAACACGTCCGCTGCTGCGGCGGCCTACGCCTCCCACGGCGGAATCACCGCTGCCGTGCTGGTTCCCGAAGGCAAGATTGCCATGGGTAAGCTCAGCCAGGCCGTGGCGCACAATGCCCAGCTGCTGCAGGTGCAGGGTAACTTTGACGACTGCCTCGACATTGCCCGTGACCTGGCGGCAAACTACCCCGTTCACCTGGTGAACTCGGTGAATCCCGACCGGATCGAAGGCCAGAAGACGGCCGCATTTGAGGTCGTGGAAACTCTCGGCGACGCTCCGGACTTTCAGTTCCTTCCGGTCGGTAACGCGGGAAACTACACCGCGTACCACCGCGGTTACAGCGAAGAGGTGGCCCGCGGCGCCACCACGAAACTCCCGCGCATGTTCGGCTTCCAGGCCGCAGGGAGCGCGCCGATCGTGCTGGGTCACCGTGTAGACAAGCCCGACACCATCGCCAGTGCCATTCGCATTGGCAACCCGGCATCCTGGGACCTCGCGCTGGCGGCCCGCGCCGACAGCAACGGCTACTTCGGATCCATCACCGACGAAAAGATTCTTCTGGCCCACCGACTCCTCTCCGCAGAGGTCGGCATCTTCGTGGAGCCCGCCTCCGCGATTGGTGTCGCCGGGCTGCTGGAACGCCACGAAGCCGGCCTCATTCCGGCCGGTTCCACGATCGTGATCACGGTCACCGGTCATGGATTGAAAGACCCGCAGTGGGCACTGCGCACCGCCGACGGCTCCGATGTGACGCCCACCATTGTGCCCGTCGACACCGCAGAAATCGCCAGCGTCCTTGGTCTGGGCACGGCATGAACGAAACTCCCTCGCTCGCCGGGCGTGCCGTAGCGGTTCAGGTTCCGGCCACCACGGCGAACCTCGGACCGGGTTTCGATACGCTCGGAATGGCGTTGGCCAAGTACGACCACCTCGAGGTGCGCGTTCGTGACGAACCCGGCGTCACCGTTGAGGTGCACGGCGTGGGGGAGGGCGAGGTGCCCACCGACGAGACCAACCTCGTCGTGCAGGCCATTGCACACACCTTTGCCGCCTATCACCAGCGGATGCCCGGTCTCGACCTGATTGCGCACAACGTGATTCCGCACGGTCGCGGTCTGGGTTCTTCCGGTGCCGCGATTGTCTCCGGAATCCTTGCGGCCAAGGGTTTGCTCGAGGGAATCGTGGACATCGACTCGGAGGCACTGCTTTCCCTCGCCACCGAGATGGAGGGGCACCCGGATAACGTGGCCCCCGCCCTCTTCGGCGGTCTGACAATTGCGTGGATGACCCCCGACGGCCCCAAGCACAAGAAACTCATGGTGCATCGTGGTGTAAAGCCGGTGGTTTTTGTTCCGGAGTTCGTCATGTCGACGGCGCTGGCACGCAGCCTGCAGCCGGAGTCGGTTCCCCATGAAGACGCCGTGTTCAACGTGTCCCGGTCTGCTCTGCTGATTGCGGCACTGATTCAGAGTCCCGAGCTCCTGCTCACCGCCACTGAAGACAAACTGCACCAGAGCTACCGCGCGGCAGCAATGCCGGAGACCAATCGGCTCATCAGTCTTCTGCGCGCCCAGGGCTTTGCTGCTGTGGTGTCCGGTGCCGGGCCATCCATTCTTGTGCTCGCCAATGATCCCGGTCAGCGCCTTGTTGCGGCCGAGCTGGTGGCGACGGAATCCGAAACTCCGTGGCGCGCACTCATGCTGGCGGTCGATTTTCAGGGTGCCACCGTTACATCGATTCTGAGCGACGCCATCGTGTAACGCCTTCTGGGGCGTCTCGTTGCGGCACGGCTGTGACGAGACGCCGTGAGAGGTGGACCCGCCGTTTAGAGAAGTGCTAGGGTTAAAGAGCACCCGATAGAAACCGCGAGTATCGCGACCTCTTCTCCGGTGCATTCCCTGTAACTCACTGCTATTGCGTCGTTCGACCGTGGCTGTGTGTGTTCATACCAATCCCCCTCATTTGTCGGATTGGTTCACTCGCAGCGCGTTCAGTCGCTGCACACATCTCTCCTGGCTCGTTTTGTATGGCGTCAGGGGAAAGGAACCCCCTTCGTGACCGATGTCAACCTCCGTTCCACTGGTACGGAAATTTCCCGCCTGACCACCCTCCGCGTCGCCGAGCTGCAAGCTCTGGCCGGCGGACTGGGGATCCAGGGCGCATCCAAGCTTCGTAAAGGAGACCTCGTGGACGCAATCGTTGCGCAACAAGCCAAGGTCGCCGATGCTGGCGCTTCGCTGAACACCACGAGTACTCTTGAGATCCCCCTCGACGTGCCCGTCGTTGTTGCTCCCGTCGAGACGCCCGCCGCAGACGCTGTTGTCGAGGCTGTCGCGCAGCAGGTTCCCCCGGCCGAAGCCGCCGCACCGCGCAAGCGGGCACCGCGTCGTGCCAGCGCTGCCGCTGGAGCTCCGGTCGTTTCTCCGGCCGACAGCCTGGGCCTGCTCGGAATAATTCTTCCGGAAGCCAAGCCCACCGTGCAGTCCGCACCGACCGCTGCGGCGGGGTCCGACGAGAAGCCGGCACGTCAGACGCGCAAGCGCGGCGTGCGCGTTGCTCCCGTTGAACTAGCTGACGCTGCCGACGTGGTCGCCGTCACCGTCGAGGCTGTCGCAAACTCCGAGGCTGTAGCCAACTCCGAGGCTGTGACGAGTGACGCACCCAGCACGGGATCGCGCCGCAACCCGCGCCGCGCATCGTCGCTGCGCCCCGCCGTGACCCCCGAGGAAACCCCCGCTGTGGCCGAGGCCGCAACGGTCGAGGTAGCTGAGTCCGAGGTTGATGTTCAGTCGGACGATGCGGAGCAGGAGCAGCCTCGCCAAGGCCGCAGCCGCAATCGCAGCCGCGGTGGAGATCGTGGGCAGGCCGCTGACCGCAATGCGCAGCCGGAGCGTCAGCAGGGCCAGGACCGCAATCAGGCCCAGGACCGCAACCAGAACGACCGTAACCAGAACGACCGTAACCAGAACGACCGCACGCAGGACGACGGAAACCGCCAGCAGAACCAGCGTCAGGCCGGCGGTCGTAACCAGGCCCAGGACCGGAACCAGGCTCAGGACCGTAACCAAGACCGTAACCAGGCTCAGGGTGAGCGTCAGAACGAGCGCAACCAGGACCGTAACCAGGCGCAGGCTGAGCGTCAGAACGATCGTAACCAGAACGATCGTAACCAGAACGATCGTAACCAGAACGATCGTAACCAGAACGATCGCAACCAGCAGGACCGTAACCAGGGACCTGACCGTGTCGGACTGGACGACGACATCAACGGCCGCGGCAACCGCAACCGTTACCGCGACCGCAAGCGCCGTGGACCGAACACCGGCGAAGAGTTCGAGCCCGAGGTTAACGACGACGACATTCTGATCCCCGTCGCCGGCATCCTCGATGTGCTCGACAACTATGCTTTCGTGCGCACCTCCGGCTACCTGCCCGGTGCGAGCGATGTGTATGTCTCCCTCGGTCAGGTGAAGAAGTACAACCTGCGCAAGGGTGACGCCGTGGTGGGATCCATTCGTCAGCCGCACGAGGGTGACCAGAGCGGTCGCCAGAAGTACAACGCGATCGTCAAGGTGGACTCGATCAACGGTCTGACCGTGGAAGAAGCCGCAACTCGCGTTGAGTTCCAGAAGCTCACTCCGCTGTATCCGCAGGAGCGCCTCCGCCTCGAAACCGAGCCCGGCAAGGTTACCCAGCGCATCATCGACCTCGTTGCTCCGATCGGCAAGGGCCAGCGTGGCCTGATCGTCGCTCCGCCCAAGGCCGGCAAGACCATCGTGATGCAGCAGATCGCGAACGCCATCGCCACGAACAACCCCGAGGTTCACCTCATGGTCGTTCTCGTGGATGAGCGCCCCGAAGAGGTCACCGACATGCAGCGCACCGTGAAGGGTGAGGTCATTGCCTCCACCTTCGACCGGCCCGCCGAAGACCACACCACCGTCGCCGAACTCGCCATTGAGCGTGCCAAGCGCCTGGTGGAACTGGGTCACGACGTGGTCGTGCTGCTCGACTCGATCACTCGTCTCGGCCGTGCGTACAACCTCGTGGCCCCCGCGTCGGGACGCATCCTCTCGGGTGGCGTCGACGCATCCGCTCTCTACCCGCCGAAGCGCTTCTTTGGAGCGGCACGCAACATTGAGAACGGTGGCTCGCTCACCATTCTTGCCTCGGCACTGGTCGAGACCGGCTCCAAGATGGACGAGGTTATTTTCGAGGAGTTCAAGGGCACCGGCAACATGGAGCTTCGCCTGTCGCGTCAGCTGGCCGACAAGCGCATCTTCCCGGCTGTCGATGTGAACGCATCGGGTACCCGCCGCGAAGAGATGCTGATGAGCGCCGATGAGGTCAAGGTCACGTGGAAGCTGCGTCGCGCTCTCGCTGGCCTCGAGCAGCAGCAGGCACTCGAGCTCATTCTGGGTCGCCTCAAGGAGACGGCCTCGAACGTTGAGTTCCTTGCCCAGGTGCAGAAGTCGATGCCGACCCTGAGCGGGTCGGACAAGGATCGCTAATGTTCGAATCCGTTCTCACACTGTTGGCTGAGCACGACGACCTGCAGTCACAGTTGGCGGATCCGGAACTGCACGCGAATCCGGCCCGTTCCAAGAAGGTGAATCGGCGTTACGCCGAGCTCAGTCGCATCATCGCTGCGTATCACGAGTGGAAGGCAGTGAGCGATAACCTCGATGCCGCTCGCGAACTCGCGGAGGAAGACTCGGCATTTGCGGAAGAGATTCCGGAGCTCACGGAACAGCTCGAGATCACAGCCGAAAAGCTGCGTCGACTGTTGATTCCGCGTGACCCGTTGGATGCTCGCGACGTGATCATGGAGATCAAGATGGGGGAGGGCGGCGCGGAATCTGCGCTGTTCGCCGCCGATCTGCTGCGCATGTACCTGCACTATGCGGAGTCCAACCGCTGGAAAACCGAGATCATCGAGCAGACCACGAGTGATCTGGGTGGAATAAAAGACATCCAGCTCGCCATCAAGGGTTCATCGAGCGATCCCGCCGATGGCGTGTGGGCGCACCTCAAGTACGAGGGTGGTGTGCACCGTGTTCAGCGCGTGCCCGCAACCGAGTCGCAGGGACGCATTCACACCTCTGCGGCCGGCGTTCTCGTGTTCCCGGAGGTCGACGAGCCCGAAGAGGTGGAGATCAGCGCGAACGATCTCAAGATCGACGTGTACCGGTCGAGTGGCCCCGGTGGTCAGTCCGTCAACACCACCGACTCTGCCGTTCGCATCACCCACTTGCCCACGGGCATCGTGGTGGCCATGCAGAACGAGAAGAGCCAGCTGCAGAACAAGGAAGCGGGTATGCGTGTTCTGCGTGCGCGGGTTCTTGCTCGCCAGCAGGAGGAGATTGACGCCGCAGCGAGCCTGGTTCGCAAGGGCCAGATTCGTACGATGGACCGCTCCGAACGCATCCGCACGTACAACTTCCCGGAAAACCGCATTGCCGATCACCGCACGGGCTACAAGGCCTACAACCTGGACGCCGTGATGAACGGTGCCCTGCACGCGGTTATCGACTCGTGCATCACGGCCGACGAGGAAACCCGTCTCGCCGAGCTGGGTGACCCGGAGTAGCCTCCTAACCGTTACACACGCACACGGACCTCGGCCTCGGCCGGGGTCCGTCTGCGTGTGCCTGGCACCATTGTCTCCGGCAACCCGTCTTGGCGGGTTGTGGTCGCTAGTTCAGGAGATGTGCCGGCTGGGGCTGCTGCGACCCGCGGAAACACGGGGCCGAGCGGATGCCGGCGGCCGGATCTCCTGAAGTAGCGACAGAGCGCGCGCACCAGGACCGCGGGCCGGTGGTGAGGTGGCTCGGCGGGGTGTGGTGAGGTGTGGTCGCTAGTTCAGGAGATGTGCCGGCTGGGGCTGGTGTGACCCGCGGAAACATGCGGGGGAGCGGATGCCGGCGACCGGATCTCCTGAACTGGCGACACAGGTGCGGGTAGTCGGGCACGTGACGGGTGAGCCAGCGGGCATGTGCAGTTTTTGGCGGTCGGGTGACTGGGTGCTTGAGCGTGCGGGTTGCCCTGGTGTGTGGTTGCTAGTTCAGGAGATGGGCCGGCTGGGGCTGGTGTGACCCGCGGAAACATGCGGGAGAGCGGATGTCGGCAGCCGGATCTCCTGAACTGGCGACACAGATGCGGGTACTCGGGCACGTGACGGGTGAGCCAGCGGGCATGTGCAGTCTTTGGCGGTCGGGTGACTGGGTGCCTGAGCGTGCGGGTTGCCCGGGTGTGTGGTCGTCAGTTCAGGAGATGTGCCGGCTGGGGCTGGTGTGACCCGCGGAAACACGCGGGGGAGCGGATGCCGGCGACCGGATCTCCTGAACTAGCGACACACTAGCGACAGGGCGCGGACTAGACCGAGTAGTCCTCGGGCCAGGAGATGCCGCCTCGAGCAGACTCGGTGGTTGAGGACTTCACCGGTCGAACCTTGGCGGGAAGACCCACGAGCAGGGAAAACGGCGGTGCGCTCTTCGTCACCACGGAGTTCGCACCGATGGTGCTGCCCTCGCCAACCGTAATATCGCCGAGCACCTGAGCCCCGGCACCCACCGTGACACCGTTACCCAGTGTGGGATGCCTCTTGTCCCCGGGTGTGATGCCGTGTCGGCTCTTGCCGCCGAGCGTTACACCGTGATAAAGCATGACGTCATCACCGAGAACGGCCGTCTCGCCGATGACGACACCCATGCCGTGATCGATGAACAGCCGGCGTCCAATGGTGGCCCCGGGATGAATCTCGATCCCGGTGAGAAAACGGGCAAATTGGGAGAGCAAACGTGCAGCGAGATAGCACCGCCCGATCCAGAGCCGGTGCGTGAGTCGATACGCCCAGACGGCGTGGACGCCGCTGTAAGCCAGAAAAACCTCGGCGTTGCTTCGTGATGCGGGGTCGTGTCGGCGCGCGTTCGCGACATCTTCGCGAACACGCGCCAGTACCGACATTCTCGGGATGCTCCGGCCGAACTAGTCGAGCAGGTCTTCGTACAGCACGGTGGAGATGTAGCGCTCTCCGAAACCCGGAACAATGACGACGATGGTCTTGCCCGCGTTTTCGGCGAGCTTGGCCTGCTCGAGAGCCGCCCAGACGGCCGCTCCACCGGAGATGCCGCCGAGAATTCCTTCTTCGGTGCCGAGTGCCCGTGCCGTCGCCAGGGAATCGGCCAGGGTCACATCGGTGATCGTGTCGTAGATTTCGCGATCGAGAGTCTGCGGAACAAAGTTCGCGCCCAGGCCCTGAATCTTGTGCGGCCCAGGCTTGCCCCCGGTGAGGATGGGGGAGTCAACGGGCTCAACCCCGACAATCTTCACGGACGGCTTCTTTTCCTTGAGCAGCTGTCCCGTGCCACTAATCGTTCCACCGGTACCGATACCCGCAACGAGAATGTCTACGGCTCCATCGGTGTCTTCCCAGATCTCTACGCCGGTCGTGGCACGGTGAATGGCAGGGTTAGCCGGGTTGGCGAACTGGTTGGCCAGAATGGCACCCGGTGTGGACGCCACAATGGAGTTCGCGGTCTCCACAGCGCCGCGCATACCATCTGCGCCACTGGTCAGCACGATTTCGGCGCCGTAGGCGCGCATCATGACGCGACGCTCCTTGCTCATGGTCTCCGGCATGGCCAGGATGATCTTGTAGCCGCGGGCCGCGCCCACCATGGCCAGCGCGATACCCGTGTTACCGCTGGTGGCTTCAACGACCGTGCCACCGGGCAGCAGGGAACCATCTGCTTCGGCAGCGTCAATAATGGCGACGCCGATGCGGTCCTTCACGCTGCTGGAGGGATTGTAGAACTCAAGCTTGAGCAGAACGGTGGCATCAAGGCCAGCCGTCAGACGGTTCAGCTTGACGAGGGGGGTACCACCGACGGCCTTCGTGATGTCGGAGAAGATTCTTTGGGTCATTCGGAGTCAACTTTCACTCGGGGGCACTGGCCAATATCAGCCTACGGCCCGTGGCGCGTTCAGGTGAGTGCGATAGATTCCACTGTGACCTTTCGCGTAATAGATACCAGCAACCCAGACCAGCCTTCTATTCCCGCGAGCGTCGATTCCCTGCGGGATCGGCTCATTGACCAGCTCTCTCTGGCGGGCATTTCCGACGCCGAGGTCGACGCGGACCTCCTGATCGGTCACGTGCTGGGACAGAGCCGCGGGCAGGTGCAGGCCGCCAGCATCCTCCGCACGCCGCTGGCCGAGTCGGATTGCCTGGCCATCCTCAAGCTTGCCGACCGCCGCGCACTCCGGGAGCCGCTGCAACACATCACCGGTCGGGCCCCGTTCCGTGCCCTCAACCTGCTGGTCGGTCCGGGCGTTTTCGTGCCCCGCCCCGAGACGGAGCAGGTTGCCCAGTTCGCCATTGATGCCCTCCGCTCCATGCCCGATCCCGACCCCATCGCCATCGACCTCGGCACCGGAAGCGGCGCTATTGCACTTTCGATGGCCACCGAGGTTCCGCATGCCCGCGTCTACGCGGTCGAAAACTCGCCAGAGGCGTTTGAGTGGACGAGCCGGAATTTCACCGAGGTGGGTGCGACCAACGCCACGCTCGCATTCGGCGACTTAGCGGATGCCTTCACCGAGCTCAACGGCACGGTGGCCGTTGTGATCTCCAACCCGCCCTACATCCCAGCGGATGCGATTCCCCGCGACCCCGAGGTGCGCCTGTTCGATCCGGCCCACGCGCTCTTTGGCGGAGCCGACGGACTGGATGTGGTGCGTCAGGTGTCGCAGACGGCCCTCCGTCTCTTGCGTGCCGGCGGCGTTCTCGTGATCGAGCATGGCGAACTGCAGGGCGCGGACATCCGCCGCATCCTCACCGATGATGGCTGGCGCGCAGCGGCAACGCACCGCGACTACACAACACGGGACCGCGCCACCACCGCCATTCGCAACGCCTAACGCGCGTCTTTTGCCGGAGCGTCAGGCTACCTCCGCTACAATTATTCGAAATGACACGCATCTATAATTGCTCGGTCGAGGCTGATTACGCCGCCGGCATGAGAATGGCCCTCTCGGCGATCGGCCGCAGCGCCCTCGTCGTCATCCCCACCGACACTGTTTACGGTATCGCAGCAGATGCGTTCAGCCCCGGTGCCGTGCAGAAGCTTCTCGATGCCAAGGGGCGCGGACGTACCTCCCCGCCGCCCGTACTCATCCCGTCGGTCACCACAATGGATGCCCTCGCCATCGACATTCCGCAGCCGGTCCGTGACCTTGTGGCCGAGTTCTGGCCCGGCGGTCTCACGGTTATCCTCAACGCCCAGCCATCACTGGTGTGGGATCTTGGTGAAACCCAAGGCACCGTGGCACTGCGCATGCCGAGCAACGCCGTGGCCCTCGATGTGTTGAAACAGACCGGTCCGCTGGCCGTATCGTCGGCTAATCTCAGCGGCCAGCCGGCAGCCATGGACGCCGCCGGGGCCGAGGAGGCTCTGGGCGACCGGGTAGCGGTATACCTCGATGGGGGAGTGGCCGGAGCGGAATACGGCACGGATGCCGAGGCATCCGTGGGTCTGGCCTCCACGATTATTGACGCCACGGGTTTTGCGGCCAACGGTGGAAAGCTCGTGATCGTGCGACGCGGAGTCGTGAGCCGTGAGCAGATCGAAGCCGTTATCGGTGACGCACTCGAGCCCGAGGCCGCGCCTGTTCCCGAAGCTGCACCTGTTCCCGAGGCCGCGCCGGTGTCCGACGTGATGCCGGAACCACCCGCCGAACCCACGAGCCGCGACTGACCCATGACTCTCTTTCTTCTGCTCGCCCTGGTGTCGGCGCTCGTGACCTTCGGGTTATCGATCGTGGTCTACAAGGTGAGCCATCGGTATCAGCTTTACCCCAAGATCCGGGATCGAGATGTGCACACCCGCCCCACCCCGCGACTCGGCGGGATTGCCATGTTCTTCGGCATTCTCGTGGCCTTCGGCGTGGCGTATCTGGCGTCGTCACAGTTTGCGCCGTTACAACTCGTGTTCGCCGACCCGCAGCAGATTCTGGCCATTCTGGGCGCCGCCCTGCTGATTGTGCTCGTGGGTGTCGCCGACGACGTGTGGGACCTGGACTGGATGACCAAGCTCGCCGGTCAGTTCATCGCAGCCGGCCTCGTAGCCTGGCAGGGCGTGCAGATCTACTCGCTCCCCATCGGTGGCCTCACGGTGGGGTCCGGCTGGATGTCGATTGTGTTCACCGTTGTCGCCATCGTGGTGGTCATGAACATGATCAATTTCATCGATGGACTGGACGGCCTCGTCACCGGCGTCGCACTCATCGCCAACGGAGTGTTCTTCGTGTACAGCTACCTGTTGGTGCGGGACACGTCTCCCACCAACTACTTCAACCTCGCCTCTCTGATCGCCGCCATCCTCGTGGGGGCGTGCGTGGGCTTCTTGCCGCTCAACTGGCACCCCGCGAAGATGTTCATGGGGGATGCCGGCGCTCTCCTGGTGGGACTGCTCATGGCCACCTCGGCCATTGCCATCACCGGCCAGGTAGACCCCACCGCGGTCAACCGGTCGCAGCTGTTCCCCGCGTTCATTCCAATTCTGCTCCCCGTCGCGATTCTCATCATCCCGCTGCTCGACTTCGGGCTAGCGGTGTTCCGTCGCGTGCGGGCGGGTAAGTCACCGTTCAGTGCCGACCGGAAACACCTCCACCACCGGCTGCTGGACATGGGGCACTCCCATCTCCATGCCGTGCTCATCTTCTACGGGTGGACTGCCGCCGCATCCGTCGGGTGCCTCCTGTATTTCGTACTGCCCGTGTACCTCGGTCTTCCCACCTGGTACGCCACGATCTTCCTCGTCGTGGCGCTCGTGACCTGTACCCTCGTGACCCTTGCCCCGCTGAGTCGACGCAAGGCCGACGAGAGGACCAGCCAGCTGTCGCCGAGCGATTCCCCGCATACCGAAGAAACCGCCCAACTCGACCCTCTTGATGAGGCCGCGCAGGCTGTTCAGCCTGCCGAGGAGACCGCATGACACGCCCCACCCTGCCCCAGGCCGCCCCGACCCAGCCCACGTCCATCCCGATCCTGCGGCGCATTCTCGTTTATGGCGGATTCCTGGCACTGGGCATTGCCGTGATCGGCGCCGTTCTGGGCGGCATCTTTCAGGGTTCCGTGGGCGTTGTCAGTGCCCTGATCGGGACCGCCATGGCCGTGGTGTTCATGGGCATCACGGCGGTGAGCATTCTGCTCGCGAACCGCTTCGCCGGGCGGGAGTCGGCAATCGGTGCTTTCTTTGGAATAGTCATGGGCGGCTGGCTGCTCAAATTTGTGGTTTTCCTGGTGCTCATGGTGCTCCTCCGCGACCAGCCGTGGATCTCACCCATCGTCCTCTTCCTCAGCATCATCGCCGGAGTGATCGGATCACTCGTGGTTGATGCCGTGGTCGTGATGAAGAGCCGGATGAGCTACGTCAGTGATGTCACGCTGCCGCCAGCGCCCACCGACGGCTGACACTAAGGGTCACACCGAGTGTCGATTCGGTCTAGGGCCGTATTTCCGGTACAGTACATGTGATCCCCCCTGGTTTGCAGCTCTTCTACAGCGTCGTAAACCTGTCCCACATTCGTCGATGCGCGAGCAGAGCTCACCGCCCCGAAACAGGAGAAAGCGCTGCTAAAAATCGCCGTAAACCTGCTGGTCCCGTCTGCAACTGACGACGGTGGCTTCAATGGTCCAACCATCAATGAGTTCTTCCCTGATGTGATCTTCTTCGCGGACACCCCGTTTGAGATCAACCGCATCATCCTCATCCGCTTTCTTGCGGTTGCGGTTCTGGTGCTGTTGTTCTGGCTCGGTACCCGCAATATGAAGATCATCCCGACCCGTATGCAAAGTCTGGCCGAAATGGGTCTCGACTTCGTGCGTGTCAACATCGCGGAAGATCTCCTCGGAAAAAAAGACGGCAAGCGTTTCCTGCCGCTGCTCACGACCATTTTCTTTATGGTCCTGTTCATGAACATCACGGGAATCATCCCGTTCCTCAATATCGCCGGAACCTCGGTTATTGGAGTGCCACTTCTTCTCGGAGTCATCTCCTACGGAACCTTTATTTATGCCGGAGTGAAGAAAAGTCCGGCTAAGTTCTTCCGAAACTCGCTGTTCCCCCCCGGAGTGCCGCCGGCTCTCTACATCATCGTGACGCCCATCGAGTTCATCTCGACGTTCCTGATTCGTCCGGTTACCCTGACGCTTCGACTCATGATGAACATGATCGTCGGCCATCTGCTGTTGGTGCTGTTCTTCAGCGCAACACAGTTCTTCTTCTTCTCCACCGACGGAGGATTCAAGCTTTTCGGAGCAGGAACCCTCGTCTTCGGATTCGCCTTCACCCTCTTTGAGGTTCTGATCGCGGTCCTTCAGGCTTACATTTTCGCCCTGCTTACCGCCGTCTACATCCAGCTCGCGCTGGCTGAGGAACACTAGACATCGAATTCGGCACTCGCCGCATTCACCCCTACGGAAGGAAACACACGTGGACGCAACAACCGTTCTCGCGGAAATCAACGGCAACATCGCGACTGTCGGTTATGGCCTTGCAGCCATCGGCCCGGCAATCGGCGTGGGTATCGTCGTCGGCAAGACCATTGAAGGCGTTGCACGTCAGCCTGAGCTGGCCGGTCGTCTTCAGGTTCTGATGTACATCGGTATCGCCTTCACCGAGGCGCTTGCCTTCATCGGTATCGCCACCTACTTCATCTTCGTTTAGTCCCTCTTTACTACTCAGTTAGGAGGCATGATGCTTCACGCAGTAATTGCAGCCGCCGCCGCCGCGGGTGAGGAAGCGCCGAACCCGCTCATCCCGGCTGTATACGACATCATTTGGTCGGCTGTCTGCTTTGTCGTGATTTTGTTCTTCTTCTGGAAGCTTGTTCTTCCGAAGATGCAGACGCTTCTTGACAATCGTGCAGAGGCCATCGAAGGCAACATCGCCAAGGCTGACGACGCCCAGCGCAAGGCCGAAGCTGCTCTCGAGCAGTACACGGCTCAACTCGCTGACGCGCGTGCCGAGGCAGGACAGATTCGTGACCAGGCCCGTACCGATGGCCAGCGCATTGTTGCTGAGCACAAGGAGCAGGCCGTGTCCGAGGCAGCTCGCGTCACCGCCAGCGCCAAAGCTCAGATCGACGCCGAGCGTCAGGCAGCCGTTGTGTCACTTCGTAGTGAAGTGGGCACGCTGGCGATCGACCTGGCATCCGGTGTTATTGGCGAGAGCCTGACCGACGACGCCAAGGCGAGCGCCATCGTCGACCGCTTCCTGGCTGAACTCGAAGCCGCGGAGAACGAGTCGGCAGGGAAGAAGTAGTCAATGGGAAGCGCCACCAGAGAAGCACTGGCATCATCGAGATCGGCTTTGTCCGGCTCGGGAGCAACGATTGATCTGGCGACGGGTGAGAGCCTGTTCAGTGCCGGTCGTGTCGTCGGTGCCTCGTCGCAACTGCTGTCCGCTCTAGCTGACCCCGCGGCATCCGCTGCGGCAAAGGTCACGTTGGTCACAGCGGTCTTCGGCAACACCGTGACACCCCAGGCTCTCGAACTTCTGGGTTCCGTTGTGGCCGAACGTTGGTCCAACCACGGAGATCTGCTCGCGGGCATCGAAGATCTGGGTCTGCGAGCCACTGCGCTCTCCGCCCCGGTCGAGGTGTCTATTGGAGCGGAACTCTTCTCCTTCGGGACCGCGGTGTCCTCGGACGCCGAGCTTGAACTGGCTCTGGCCAGCAAGCTGGGTCGCCCCTCCGCGAAAGCGGGACTGGTGGAGAAACTTCTGGCCGACAAGGTGTCTGGTCAGACTCTTGCCATTGTGCGGCACCTCGTTCAGCAGCCTCGCGGTCGCCGAATCGGCGAGCTGCTTCGGCATGCAGCCGCGGTTGTCGCGGATCAGGCGGGAACGTCGATCGCCACCATCACGTCTGCCGGAGCCCTGGCTCCGGCACAACTCGACCGACTCACCACGAGCCTGTCCGAGCGGTACGGACGCAAGCTCAGCATCAACCTGGTCATTGACCCGGCGGTTCTTGGCGGCGTGCGCATTCAGATCGGTGATGACGTCATTGACGGCAGCATCGCAACCCGCCTCGCAGACCTGAGACTTCAGCTCGCTCGCTAACACGAGCAGCGCACTACAAACCTCGAGACGGCAGCGTTTCACAACAGCAAACACCTGTACAACCCGTACAGAAAAGGGAAGATGATGGCAGAACTAACGATCAGCCCCGATGAGATCCGCGACGCTCTCCAGGACTTCGTCAAGTCCTACGAGCCGAACAAGACCTCCACCACCGAGGTCGGCTACGTCACCACCGCAGGCGATGGAATCGCCCACGTAGAGGGACTGCCCGGCGTGATGGCCAACGAGCTCATCAAATTCGCCGACGGCACTCTGGGCCTCGCCCAGAACCTTGACGAAGACGAGATCGGTGTCGTCGTACTCGGCGAGTTCGCCGGAATCGTTGAGGGCATGGAAGTACACCGCACCGGCGAGGTACTCTCCGTTCCCGTCGGAGACGGCTACCTGGGTCGCGTCGTCGACCCGCTCGGCGCCCCCATCGACGGTCTCGGCGAGATTGCGACCGAAGGCCGTCGTGCCCTCGAGCTGCAGGCTCCCGGCGTCATGGACCGCAAGAGCGTCCACGAGCCCATGCAGACCGGAATCAAGGCCATTGACGCCATGATCCCGATCGGCCGTGGTCAGCGTCAGCTCATCATTGGTGACCGCCAGACGGGTAAGACCGCAATTGCGATCGACACCATCATCAACCAGAAGGCCAACTGGGAGTCCGGCGACACGACGAAGCAGGTTCGCTGCATCTACGTCGCCATCGGCCAGAAGGGCTCCACCATCGCTTCGGTGAAGGGTGCCCTGGAGGATGCCGGAGCGATGGAGTACACCACCATCGTCGCCGCACCCGCCTCTGACCCGGCCGGCTTCAAGTACCTCGCGCCGTACACCGGTTCGGCCATCGGCCAGCACTGGATGTACGCCGGCAAGCACGTTCTCATCGTCTTCGATGACCTGTCCAAGCAGGCCGAGGCCTACCGTGCGGTATCGCTGCTCCTGCGTCGTCCGCCGGGACGCGAGGCGTACCCCGGAGATGTGTTCTACCTCCACTCTCGCCTGCTCGAGCGTTGTGCCAAGCTGTCGGATGCCCTCGGTGCCGGATCAATGACCGGTCTCCCGATCATCGAGACCAAGGCCAACGACGTTGCAGCGTATATCCCGACCAACGTGATCTCGATCACCGACGGCCAGATCTTCCTGCAGTCCGACCTCTTCAACGCCAACCAGCGTCCCGCTGTTGACGTGGGAATTTCGGTGTCGCGGGTCGGTGGAGACGCTCAGGTCAAGTCGATCAAGAAGGTATCGGGAACGCTCAAGCTTGAGCTCGCCCAGTACCGTTCGCTTGAGGCCTTCGCGATGTTCGCATCCGACCTCGACGCCGCCAGCCGTCGCCAGCTTGCTCGTGGCGCACGCCTCACGGAGCTTCTTCGTCAGCCCCAGTACTCGCCGTACCCCGTTGAGGACCAGGTTGTGTCAATCTGGGCCGGCATCAACGGCAAGCTCGACGAGGTTCCGGTTTCTGACGTGCTGCGCTTCGAGCGTGAACTTCTCGACTACCTGACGCGCAACACCACCGTGTTGTCGACGCTGCGCGAGACCAACGTTCTGACCGATGACACCGTCGCGGCCATGACGAAGGAAATCGATAAGTTCAAGCTCGAGTTCCAGACCGGCGACGGCAAGACTCTTGCTTCCGTGGGCAACGAAAAGTTCGAGGCCATTGCCGTCGAAGAAGTCACCCAGGAAAAGATCGTCAAGCACCGCCGCTAAGCGCCGTCGCCCGATCAATCACTGACAGACAAGGAAACCAGGAGATACATGGGAGCGCAACTTCGCGTCTACCGGCAGAAAATCAAGTCTGCCCAGACGACTAAGAAGATCACTCGGGCCATGGAGCTGATCTCCGCCTCGCGCATTCAAAAGGCGCAGGCGCGGGTCGCTGCGTCAACCCCGTATTCGCGGGCGGTCACCCGCGCCGTATCCGCGGTGGCTACGTACTCGAACGTTGAGCACGTCCTCACCACCGAACCAGAGGTCATTCAGCGCGCTGCTGTCGTCATCTTTGCTTCCGATCGCGGTCTGGCCGGAGCATTCAGCTCTCAGGTACTGCGTGAGGCCGAGGCGCTGAGCGAACTGCTTCGCACTCAGGGCAAGGACGTCGTTTACTTCCTCATCGGTCGTAAGTCGATCGCCTACTTCGCGTTCCGTAACCGGGCGTCAGAGCGGGTATGGACCGGCGGAACAGATCAGCCTCAGTTCGACACCGCCAAGGAAATTGGTGAGGCCCTGCTCGAGACCTTCCTTCGGGATTACACCGATGGTGGCGTCGACGAGATTCACATTGTGTACAACCGCTTTGTGAGCATGGTCACCCAGGTTCCCGAGGTGGTTCGCCTGCTTCCCCTCGAGGTTGTTGAGGGTGTAGCTGAGCCAGCCGGTGACAACAAGGTTTTGCCGCTGTACGAGTTCGAACCGGACGTCGAAACGGTACTGGACAGTCTGCTCCCGGTGTACATCGAGAGCCGCCTGTTCAACGCCATGTTGCAGTCCGCAGCGTCCGAGCACGCCAGCCGTCAGAAGGCCATGAAGTCGGCCAGCGACAACGCTGACAAGCTCATCACGGACTACACGCGGTTGTCGAACAACGCGCGTCAGTCCGAGATCACCCAGCAGATTTCCGAGATCGTGGGTGGAGCCGATGCGCTCTCATCCGCCAAGAAGTAACCAGAGAAGAGAGAGCAATGACTGACACCGCAACCGCGCCAGTCGGCGCGGAGGATACGGCCGGCTCTGTTGGCCGTATCGCCCGCGTTACCGGCCCCGTTGTCGACATCGAGTTCCCGCATGACTCGATCCCCGGCATGTACAACGCCCTGAAGACCACCATCACCGTTGGTGGAGTGTCGACCGAGATCACCCTCGAGGTTGCACTGCACCTCGGTGACGACCTCATTCGCGCCATCGCCCTGAACCCCACCGACGGACTCGTTCGCGGCCAGGAAGTTCGGGACACCGGCAGCCCCATCACGGTTCCGGTCGGAAACGTCACCAAGGGCAAGGTCTTCAACGTCATCGGAGATGTGCTGAACGCCGCTCCCGGCGAAAAGATTGAAATCACGGAGCGCTGGCCCATCCACCGCAAGCCGCCGCCCTTCGACCAGCTTGAGTCCAAGACTCAGCTGTTCGAGACCGGTATCAAGGTCATCGACCTTCTGACGCCGTATGTTCTCGGTGGAAAGATCGGCCTCTTCGGTGGAGCCGGCGTGGGCAAGACCGTTCTGATCCAGGAAATGATCCAGCGTGTTGCGCAGGACCACGGTGGAGTATCGGTGTTCGCCGGAGTCGGTGAGCGCACCCGTGAGGGTAACGACCTCATCGCCGAGATGGAAGAAGCCGGGGTCTTCGATAAGACTGCCCTCGTCTTCGGCCAGATGGATGAGCCGCCGGGAACGCGTCTTCGCGTGGCCCTCAGCGCCCTCACCATGGCTGAGTACTTCCGCGACGTTGAGAAGCAGGACGTGTTGCTCTTCATTGACAACATCTTCCGCTTCACGCAGGCCGGTTCCGAGGTTTCCACGCTGCTCGGCCGTATGCCGTCCGCCGTGGGTTACCAGCCGAACCTCGCCGACGAGATGGGTATCCTCCAGGAGCGCATCACGTCGACCCGTGGCCACTCGATCACGTCCCTCCAGGCGATTTACGTCCCTGCTGACGACTACACCGACCCGGCACCGGCGACCACCTTCGCCCACCTCGACGCCACAACCGAACTGTCACGTGAAATCGCGTCGAAGGGCCTGTACCCGGCCGTCGACCCGCTCACCTCGACCAGCCGTATTCTCGACCCCCGCTACTTAGGTGCCGATCACTACAACACGGCCGTTCGCGTCAAGGCCATTCTGCAGAAGAACAAGGAACTCCAGGAGATCATCGCGATCCTCGGTGTTGACGAGCTCTCTGAAGAAGACAAGGTCACGGTTTCCCGTGCCCGTCGCATCCAGCAGTTCCTGAGCCAGAACACGTACATGGCCAAGAAGTTCACGGGTGTTGAGGGTTCCACGGTTCCGCTCAAGGACACCATCGAATCATTCACGGCCATTGCCAACGGTGACTTCGACCACGTGGCCGAGCAGGCCTTCTTCAACGTCGGTGGCATCAACGACGTCGAAGAGAAGTGGGCTCAGATTCAGAAGGAGAACGGCTAACGATGGCAGCACCGCTGAGCGTCAGCGTTGTCTCGGCGGACCAGCAGGTCTGGACCGGCGAGGCGACCATGGTCGTAGCGCGCACCGTGGAAGGTCAGATCGGTATTCTGGCCGGCCACGAGCCGATGTTGGCCATTCTGGCCGCGGGTGAGGTTCGCCTCACCCTGGCTGACGGGTCGAAGATTGTGGCCGAAGCTGCCGACGGATTCCTGTCTGTCGACAACGACATTGTCACCATCGTCGCCCGCGAGGCGGCACTCGTTTAGTGCACTAGCTTCATCGAAGGACCGAATGTTAGTACTGCTTCCGCCGTCGGAGACGAAACGCTCCGGCGGCGAAGCTGTACCCCTGGACTGGTCATCCCTGGCGTTTCCCGGACTCACGACTGCGCGGCGCTCACTGGCGCGTGCCCTCGTGCGCCTGTCACAGAATTCGGATGCCGCCATGGTGGCACTCAAACTGGGCCGCACACAGTCAGCGGAGATTGAGCGCAACCGCTCTCTCCTCACCTCGGTTACCCTCCCGGCAGTGGATCGCTACACCGGCGTGCTGTACGACGCTCTCGACGCCTCGTCCCTCACCGGGCAGGAACGTGCTTTCGCCGCATCCCACGTGGCCGTGCACTCCGCGCTTTTTGGGCCCATTGGTGCCCTGGACGCCATCCCGGCCTATCGCATCTCCCACGACTCCCGCCTTCCGGACCTGGTTCTGAAACGGCACTGGTCCCTGCCCGTGGCGACAGTCCTCCGGGACGAGTCGGGCTTGGTGCTTGATCTTCGTTCCGAGGCCTATGTGGCTCTGGGCGCAGCACCGACGCGTGCCGAGTCCGTGTTCTTGCGGGTGGTGACCGATGTGAACGGCGGAACCCGCGCCCTCAACCACTTTAACAAAAAGTCCAAGGGTGAATTTGTGCGCGCCCTGATGCAGAGCGGCGTGAATTTTCAGTCGACGCAGGAGCTGATCGACTGGGCGGCATCCGCTCACATCATTCTGCGACCGGGAGCGCCGGGAGAACTGGAACTGGTGGTTGATGCCAGCGGGCCGGCACCCGACTTCACCATCTTCTGGCCGTGAGCCGAGACGGTTCGCCCGCCGTGCCGTGAAAGTAGCTAGGGTGTTGAGCATGCCCACAGCTGCCAGAAACGTGACCGTGACCGGCGCCGGCGGACAGATTGGTTACGCGATGCTCTTCCGCATTGCATCAGGCCAACTGCTCGGTGCCGACGTGCCCATCAACCTCCGACTGCTCGAGATTCCGCAGGGCCTGAACGCCGCCGAGGGTGCGGCGCTGGAGCTGCAGGACGGTGCTTTTCCCCTGCTTGGCACCGTTGACGTAACGGATGATGCCACACGGGCCTTCGATGGAGCCAACGTGGCCCTGCTGGTGGGCTCTCGCCCGCGCGGGCCCGGCATGGAACGTGCAGACCTGCTGGAGGCCAACGGACGCATTTTTGGTCCGCAGGGCGCGGCAATCAATGCGGGTGCTGCCGATGACGTGCGCGTGCTCGTGGTGGGCAACCCCGCCAATACGAACGCCCTCATTGCGTCGGCACACGCTCCCGACGTGCCGGCGGCGCGCTTCACCGCGATGACGAGGCTCGATCACAACCGCGGTGTCGCCCAGCTTGCCGGGCACCTGAACGTACCGGTGTCGTCGATTGCCGGCCTCAGCATTTGGGGTAACCATTCGTCCAGCCAATACCCCGACCTCTTTCACGCCACCGTCGATGGTCGGGCTGTGATGGATGTTGTCACCGAGGCCTGGCTGGCGGAGGAGTTCATTCCGCGGGTGGCGAACCGTGGATCGGAGATCATTCGCGTGCGTGGCGGCTCCTCCGTGGCATCAGCGGCCAACGCCGCCCTTGACCACGTTTCCGACTGGGTAACGGGCACCGGGGACGCGTGGACGAGTGCCGCCGTTGTCTCAGACGGATCGTACGGAGTGCCGGCTGGCCTCGTGAGCTCGTTCCCCGTGCGGTCAGTCGATGGACAGTGGACTATTGTTCCGGATCTCGAGATCTCAGCGTTCTCTCGCCCACGCATCGATGCCTCCGTCGCTGAACTCGTGGAGGAACGCGAAGCCGTTCGTGCACTGGGCCTGCTGCCCTCGTAGTTCAGACTCAGGGCGCAAGGTGGCAGCCCACGAGATGGTCATCGACGAGCCCGGCGGACTGCATGAGGGCGTACATCGTGGTTGGGCCCACAAACGTGTAGCTGCGGCGCCGCAATTCTGTGCTGAGCGCCGTGGACTGCGCGGTAATCGCGGGAATGTCCGCGTAGGTACGCACGGGCAGCGGCCGAGCGATCACGGGAGCGAAGCTCCAGATGAGGTCCCCGAGGCTCTCGCCCAGCTCCCGGGTGACGCGTGCGTTACTGATGGTGGCCTCGATCTTGCCCCGGTGGCGAATAATGCGGGCGTCTCCTACCAGGCGGTCCACGTCGTTGGCGGTCATGTCGGCCACCCGATCCACGTCAAAGTCATGAAAGACCTCACGAAAGACCGTGCGACGCCGAAGAATGGTGATCCAGGAGAGCCCGGCCTGAAAACCTTCCAGGCACACCTTCTCGAAGAGTCTCTGGTCATCATGGAGTGCACGCCCCCACTCTTCGTCGTGGTAGCTGATGTAATCCGGGTCGGTCCCTACCCAACCGCAACGGGAGACACCGTCGTCACCGCGCACGACGTACGGGCCCGGGAGTTGCGCCTCGTCGCTCATTCCGTGTGCTCACTACCCTCGAGGTTCAAGAGCCAGGCTTTGGTGGGGATGCCGGCACCAACGCTGTACCCGGTGATGCGACCCGTGGAGGCTAGAACGCGGTGGCACGGCACGATGATGGGCACGGGGTTGGCCCCCACCGCCCCGCCGATGGCGCGGCCGGCCCCCGGGCGTCCGATGGCGGCACCCAGATCGCCGTAGGAGATGACCTCGCCGTAGGGGAGGTTTTGCAGGCCCTTCCAGACGCTCTGCTGGAAGACGGTGCCGTGGGTGAGGTTCACCGGAACAGTGAAGGCGGTGCGCGTACCGGCGAAGTATTCGCTGAGCTGAGTGGCGGCCTTGCGGAGCACGGGGGAGGGGGATTCCGGAGAGCCATCACGGGGCAGCGCGCCATTGCGCTCCACGGAGAGCGAGAGGATGCCGGTGGCATCCGCGGTCATTTCCACCCGACCGATGGGGCTGGTCAGGCGGATCAGCGAGGGAGCGGAAGTGGTCATATTTTCACTGTAGCCGTCACCCGTGCCAGCGGTCGGTGGCAGGTGGATTCGGGGGACAACGTGGGGCGCTCCGATTCTGTGGAGGACCTGTGCAGACGCCATCCGCTCGACCTAGTGTTGATACATGGCTGACATTGAATACCGCAGACTGGGACATTCCGGACTTACCGTCTCGACGATCGGGTTGGGGTGTAACAACTTCGGGCGCGCCGGCACGGCGAGCGAGACGCAAAGCGGCACGAATGCGGTGATTGACGCCGCAATCGATGCGGGCGTGACCCTGTTCGACACGGCCGACATTTACGGCGCCCACCGCGGCCAGAGCGAAACGCTGATGGGACACGCGCTCAAGGGTAAGCGGGATCAAATCGTGCTCGCGTCCAAGTTCGGCATGGACATGGGCGGGGTCAACGGGCCGGATTGGGGTGCCCGCGGCTCACGCCGCTACATCCGCTTGGCTGTGGAAGCCTCGCTGCGTCGCCTCCAGACGGACTGGCTCGACCTGTACCAGCTGCATGTCCCCGACGCCAACACGCCGATCGAGGAAACGCTGTCCACGCTCGACGACCTCATCACCGAGGGCAAGGTGCGATACATCGGGCACTCCAACCTTGCCGGCTGGCAGATCGCCGAAGCCGAGTTCACCGCCAAACTTGCGGGCCACCCGCGTTTTATTTCCAGCCAAAACGAGTACAGCCTGCTGGAGCGTGGAGTTGAGGAGGAGGTTCTGCCCGCCGTCAACGCCTACGGGCTCGGCTTTTTGCCGTTCTTCCCGCTCTACAACGGACTCTTCACCGGCAAGTTCTCCCGGAACGGCGGACCCGCCGACAGTCGCATCATGATGATCCGGCCGCACCTGGTGGAGAACGCTCCGTGGGACACGATCGAACGCTACGAAGCGTGGTGCGCAGAACGCGGTGTCACCATGCTCGCAGCCACACTGGCCTGGTTGCTCGCTCAGCCCGGACTCACCAGCGTCATTGCCGGTGCCACCCGGCCCGAGCAGATCGTGCAGAACGCGGTATCGGCCACCAGCTGGCAGCCCACTGCCGACGACATCGCCTACATTTCTGACCTATTTGACTGAACGGATCACGCCGGACTGGCGGCGAATTCACAGCGCCACTTATTGTGAGTGAGTGCTCACTCAGTTAGTGTTTGTGGGTGAGTACGAAACCAGCGCGAGCCGCCCCGCTGTCGGTCGAAGACCGCCAAGAGATGCTGATCGATGTTGTGACGCCGCTCCTGATCGAGTACGGCCAAGCGCTCACGACCAAACAAATCGCCATGCGGGCCGGTATCGCTGAAGGCACCATCTTTCGCGCCTTTGGCACGAAAGACGAGCTCATTCAGGCCGCGGTGGACCGGCAGCTTGATCCCGACCCGTTCCGCAAGCGCCTGCGCAGTATCGATGCCACCCTTCCCCTCGAAGCCAAGGTGTCCGCCATTGTCGCGCTCATGCGGGATCGATTCACCACGGTATTCACCATCATGACCGCCCTCGGCCGCTTCGGCCCGCCGGCAGCTCACGACCCTCGGCACGAATTCACCGACGTTCTGGGTGAGGCGGTCGAAGCTGACCTTGAGCGACTGAACTTTGGGGCCGAACGCACCGGCCAGATCATTCGCATGGTGGCGCTCTCGGCATCCATGCAACAAATCCGAGGCGGACTGAGGTTCACCGACGACGAGGTTACCCACATCATCCTCTACGGCATTATCGGCCGGCTCCCCGACCCCGCGCTCACCTAGGAGAACACCCGTGCTCTGGAAATTGCTCGTGCAGTACCTCAGGCCGTACCGGTCGCTACTCGTGGCGGTGGTGGTTTTTCAACTCGCCCAGTCGATCGCGTCACTGTTCCTGCCGACTCTGAACGCCGACATCATCGATGAGGGCGTGGCGAAGGGAGACACCGGCTACATTCTGAGTGTTGGCGGCCTGATGCTGATCATCACCTTCGCCCAGATCATCTGCGCGATCGTGGCCGTGTACTTCGGTGCCAAGGTGGCCATGAAGGTGGGACGTGACCTGCGCGCGGGGGTCTTCACCCGGGTGGGGGAGTTCTCCGAGCAGGAGGTCACTCGCTTTGGTGCGGCGTCGCTCATCACCCGCTCCACCAACGACGTACAGCAGGTGCAGATGCTGGTGCTCACCACGTGCACCCTGCTGGTGTCGGCGCCTATCCTCAGCATCGGCGGCGTGATCATGGCCATTCGTCAGGACGTGCAGCTGTCCTGGCTCATTGCGGTGAGTGTGCCCGTGCTGCTCATCGCCGTGGGCCTCATCATCGTCAAGATGGTGCCGTTGTTTCGCAAGATGCAAACCCGTATCGACGCCGTCAACCGGGTCTTGCGGGAGCAGCTCACGGGCATCCGGGTGGTTCGGGCCTTTGTGCGTGAAGACGTGGAGACCGAACGTTTTGCCGCCGCCAACCGCGACGTGACCGAGGTGGCGCTGAGTTCCGGACGCCTGATGGCCCTCATGTTTCCCATTGTGATGCTCGTGCTCAACGTGTCGAGTGTGGCCGTGATCTGGTTCGGGGCCTTCCGCATCGAAGATGGCTCCATGCAGGTGGGTACCCTGATCGCATTCCTCAGTTACCTCATGCAGATTCTCATGGCCGTGATGATGGCCACGTTCATGGCCGTGATGATTCCCCGCGCCGCGGTCTCCGCGGATCGGATCAGCGAGGTGTTGTCGACCCCCTCGAGCGTGGTGCCACCGGCTAACCCCGTGAACGAGACCGTGGGGCACGGCGAGCTGGAGCTTCTGGACGTGGGCTTCGCCTACCCGGGGGCCGAGCAGCCCGTGCTGCAGAACGTGAGTTTCATTGCCCGCCACGGCGAGACAACGGCCATCATCGGCAGTACCGGCAGCGGCAAGACCACTCTGGTGAATCTGTTGCCGCGCCTGTTCGACGTGACAAGCGGCGCGGTGCTGGTTGACGGCGTCAACGTGCGAGACCTGAACCCCGACCTGCTCTGGGGCAACATCGGCCTCGTACCGCAGAAGCCCTACCTCTTCTCCGGCACCGTGCGCAGCAACCTGCTCTATGGCAAGCCCGACGCCACCGAGGCCGAAATTTGGCGAGCTCTCACCATTGCGCAGGCCAAGGATTTTGTGACGGACATGGAGGGCGGACTCGATGCGCCCATTTCTCAGGGCGGAACCAATGTCTCCGGCGGCCAGCGGCAACGGCTCGCGATTGCGCGAGCCCTGGTGAAACGGCCAGACCTTTACATCTTCGATGACTCATTCTCGGCGCTTGACCTCGCAACGGATGCCCGCCTTCGGCTGGCACTCAAGCAGAGCACGGAGGGAGCCACCATGGTGATCGTGGCGCAACGGGTGTCCAGCATCATCGATGCGGACCAGATCCTGGTGCTCGAAGAGGGTCGGATCGTGGGCCGAGGAACCCACGCAGAACTGCTGGAGAGCAACACGACCTATCAAGAAATTGTGTCGTCCCAGCTGACCGCGGAGGAAGCAGCATGAGCGAGTCCAGCACCACCGACAAGCCGGCGCCTCGTCCACCCCGTGGTGGCGGTCCATTCGGCGGCATGAACTTGCCGGCCGAGAAGGCGATGAACTTCACCGCCTCCGGGAAGCGCCTGCTCGGCACGCTCCAGCCGGAGCGGCTGTGGCTCGCGCTCGTCTTCGTGCTGGCGATCATCAGCGTCACCTTTGCCGTTCTCGGCCCACGGATTCTGGGCGAGGGTACCAACCTCATCTTTTCCGGAATCATCTCCAAGACTCTTCCGTCGGGAACGACGCAGGCCGCCGTGGTCGACCAGCTCCGGGCATCCGGTGATACGACCCGAGCGGACATGCTCAGCGGCATGACGCTGACGCCGGGGTCGGGGATTGACTTCGCGGCGCTCTCAACGGTGCTGTTCTGGGCGCTCGCGCTCTACATCTTCTCCAGCGTGTTCAGCTGGATGCAGGCCTACGTACTCAACGGCATTGTGCAGCGCACGGTGTATCGCCTGCGCGAGGAGATCGAGGCGAAGATCAACCGTCTGCCGCTGAGCTACTTTGACAAGCGACCCCGCGGAGACCTGCTCAGCCGGGTGACCAACGACGTCGACAACATCTCGCAGAGCCTCCAGCAATCGCTGAGTCAGGTCGTGACCTCGCTGCTCACGGTGATCGGTGTCATCGTGATGATGTTCCTGCTGTCACCGCTGCTGGCGCTGATTGCTCTCGTGACGGTTCCGCTCACCCTGGTGATCACCGCATTCATTGCCAAGCGCTCGCAGAAACTCTTTGTGGGCCAGTGGGCCAACACCGGTGAACTGAACGGTCAGATTGAGGAGACCTTCACCGGCCACGCCCTCGTGAAGGTGTTCGGTCGGCAAAAGGAAGTGGAAGCCCGGTTCGCCGCAAAGAATGAGGAGCTGTACCAGGCGAGCTTCGGTGCGCAGTTCATCAGTGGTCTGATCATGCCGGCGATGACCTTCATCGGTAACCTCGTGTACGTGGCCATCGCGGTGGCCGGCGGACTCCAGGTGGCTTCCGGTGCCATGCAGCTGGGCGACGTGCAGGCCTTCATCCAGTACTCCCGCCAGTTCACCCAGCCGCTCGCGCAGCTGGGGTCGATGGCCAACCTGCTGCAGTCGGGTGTGGCATCCGCTGAGCGTGTCTTTGATCTGCTCGACGCCGAGGAACAGAGCGAAGACCGTGCGGATGCCGTGACACCTGAGGACACGCCTGGGCGTCTCGTGTTTGAGAATGTGTCGTTTCGCTACACGCCGGAGCGACCGTTGATTACCGACCTGAGCCTCGTGGCCGAACCCGGGCAGACGGTGGCGATCGTGGGACCCACCGGGGCAGGCAAGACCACACTGGTGAACCTGATGATGCGCTTCTACGAGATCGATTCGGGACGCATCCTGCTCGACGGCGTTGACGTGGCCACCATGACCCGGCGCGATTTGCGTGGCCGAATGGGCATGGTCTTGCAAGATACCTGGCTCTTTGGCGGCACGATTCGCGACAACATTGCGTATGGGCGGCCAAGCGCCACCGAGGAAGAAATTCTCGCTGCAGCCAAGGCCACCTATGTTGACCGCTTCGTGCACTCTCTGCCGGGCGGGTACGACACCGTGCTGGATGATGACGGCAGCAACGTGAGCGCCGGTGAGATGCAGTTACTCACCATTGCTCGGGCATTCCTGGCCCAGCCCAGCGTGCTCATTCTTGATGAGGCCACGAGCTCCGTGGACACGCGCACGGAAGTGCTGGTGCAAAAGGCCATGAGCGCCCTCCGTGCCGAGCGCACGAGCTTTGTCATTGCTCACCGACTGTCGACGATTCGCGACGCCGACCTCATCCTCGTGATGGAGTCCGGCCGCATCGTGGAGCAGGGTACCCACACCGATCTTCTGGCACAGGGTGGGGCGTACCACGAGCTGTATGCGGCACAGTTCGCCGCTCCGGTCGCCGACGAGGTGTAACCGGCCGCTGTCCCCTCACAGGCTCGCTGTTGTGCGGGTCCTCCGCAGATTGGCCGTCGACCGCCTCCCACGAGGCGTCGGCGGCCAGTCTGTCTCCATGCAGCCGACAATCGTCAAGACCAGCGAAGCGTATGACTTCCTGGCACTCGTTCCCCAGCTCGTTGGGTTTCAGCCCGAGCAGAGCATGGTTCTCGTTGCCTTTCGAGGTAACCGCACCTGCGGCGCACTGCGCTTCAACCTCCCCGAACCGGATGCCGCCGGCAAGGTGCACAAGCGCATTGCGACAACCCTGATTGGTACCCTCTGCAAGATTCCGGGTGTCGATGCGGTCGTGCCGGTGGCGTACACCTCCGAGTCCTTTGCGACCGCGCCCGGTCTGCCCTCCGGTATTCCCCACGCCATTCCGCACGAACGCTTCATGGGCTGCCTCGTGAAACGCGCCGAGCTGAGTGGCTTTTTGGTGCGGGATGCCCTGTGCGTGGGAGCTGATGCGTGGGGGTCCTACCTTGATGCGGAGTGTCCGCCCGGTGGCCGCCCACTCACCGAGATTGCGGCGTCGACTGTGCACGAGTCGCTCCCCGTCTTGGGGCGGGGGAGTCTGGGGACGCTCGCGAGTGGAACGGAACTACCCCGGGTGGCCCCGGCTCGGCGGGAGCGGGTGGCCCGCGCCTACCGCCGGTACTGTGCGCTCCAACCTTCCGCCGACCCGCAGGCCGAGCTTCTTCCCGTGGTCGGGGAGGTTCTTGATCCACTGGAGATCACGGAAGAAGCACTTACCTGGAACGTGACGGCTCCCGATACCGACGCCATCGCGCAGCTTCTCTTTGTGCTGCAGGCCCCCGGCAATCGAGACCAGGTCATGCTGCAATTCGCCTTTGGCCGTGCAGCGGGCGAGACTGCACGGGTGGTGAACCAGTACTACTGGGCACTTCAGGCCGTCACCGGCCGAACAATCGATGACCTGGTTGAGGAGGAGGGTGAGGAGCGCCGCCCCGCGGAGGCGGTCATCGTCGGCGACCTCATGCTGGGGCTGACCGACACGCGGCCCGACCCTGAGCGGATTGAGCGCGCCATCGCGCTGTTGAAAACCGTGGTCGCCAGTGCCCCGAAAGCAGCGCGACTCGCCCCGCTGTGCATGCTGTCCTGGCTGTCGTGGGCACTTGGCCGGGGGTCCGTCGCGGGTATCTTCGTGGAGCAGGCTTTGGCCATCGACCCCGACTATGGCATGGCGGAGCTGCTGTATCGGATGCTGTGTGCCGGCCTCCTTCCCGATTGGGCCTACGCGGTGCCCTTCGACGACAGGGGGGCCGGGCGTGGGTCGGGGCCGACATGATTTCGCCGCCCAGACGGCACATACTGGATATGCGGGCTTAGCGGGGAACAGTGCACGTGAGTGCTCGCAGAAAGAGGTGCGACATGAACATTGGACGAGTGGGATGTGTTCTGGGGCCGGGAGCATCACCCGAGTGGACCTTCATCGTGGGACCAGGCCTCCTTGCAGCCGTTCCGGTGGGCACGCCGGCGCATCTGCTCGAGACGCTCCTCGAGACGCTGAGTGAATGGGAGGGCCTGCCACAGCCCACGGTTGACCGCGTCGCTGCGCTCCTTCCGCTGCAGGGCGATGACGCCGTGCAGAGCTGTGCCATTGTGATCGTGGGGGAGCCGGCGGATTCCGACGGCGTGTCAGCATCCGTTCTCGTTCACGGTGGTGTGGCGGTGGACGTGTTCTCTACCGGTGGATCCCGGCGCATCACGGATGGGGGAGTCCCACCGTGGCGGTCGGCCGATTTTGTGTCGGTGACGGGACTCGCCATTGGAATCCCGGGCACCGCACGAGTGAGTCCTGACGAACTCGATACCGGCCAGACGGTGGACATCGGTGCCATCTCGGGAAGCACCCTGTTCTGGTCGATTCTGGCTCCGGAGCAGGCTGCCGGAGCGGCTCGGACGCCGGTACCGAAGACGCAACCTATCACGTCGGCGGTCGCCACCGATTTTGATGACACGATTCTGCGGGTGCCTCACCCACTCGACCGAGCTCCTGCCTCGGCCACACTGCCCGCCAATGACGACACCATTCTGCGGCCAGTGGTGCCGGATTCGGCGCGTATCCACAGCTCTACGCCCTTCGACGAGGCAGCGGATGCGCCGGGCGCCCCGTTCGAACTCTACGGTTTTCGCCTGCCCGACGGAACGGAGCGTCGTCTCGACACGGTGTATCTTCTGGGACGACGCCCCACGCCGCCGCGCGTGGGTGCCGGGCGTCCGTCGCGACTGATTACCCTGGCGTCCCGCACGTCGGCGGTCTCGGCCACTCACCTGGAGATACGTCAGGACGGCGATGCGGTCGTCGTCACCGATGTGGGGTCCACGAACGGAACAATGGTGTTCCCCGCCCGGGGTCGCCGTCAGCGGCTACGCGCCGGGCAGTCCGTTGCGGTGCGTCCCGGTACGCGCGTCGACATCGGGGACGGTAATATCATCGAAGTCCTCCGTTGAACCGGGAGCCGGCTTATTCTGTGTAGATTCGACGTTGGAAGGCATCACCCGTGACCCAGATTGGTCAAAGCTCGACCGAATTCACGGTCGAGCTGCCCTCGACCGGTAAGAGTGTCACCCTCGCCTGGTCTGCCCTCACCGACGTCGGGCACCGTCGCGAAGTGAACGAGGACAGCCTTCTGGCACAGCCGCCCATTTTTTCTGTTGCCGACGGCATGGGCGGTCATTCTGCCGGTGACGTGGCCAGCGCCGCCGTGGTCACCCGCCTGGCCGAGCACATCGGTAAGCCAGTGCTCGACGCCCACTCCATTGACTCGGCTCTGAGCCTCGCCGTCGAAGACATGGCTAAAGGCCCCGGCGTTACCGATCAGGGAACCGGAACGACGGTAACCGGTGTTGCGCTCGCCGTGGTGTCGGGAGCACCACAGTGGATCGCCTTCAACATTGGTGACTCCCGCGTGTACCAGCTCAATTCGGGGGTTCTGGAGCAGGTCACCACCGATCACTCCGTGGTGCAGGAACTCTTTGATGCCGGCCGTATCACCCGAGAAGAAGCCGAAGTTCACCCGCACGGCAACATCATTACCCGCGCCGTGGGGTTTCATGAACCGCCGATTCCCGACTACCGCATTCTGCCGCTGCAGGAGGGAATGCGCATTCTGGTCTGCTCGGATGGTCTGTCGAAGGAGATCACCTCCTACGGAATCCGTCACTTCCTCATGTCGAATCCTCGGGCAGAGCATGCGGCAGAGGCGCTCCTCGAGGCAGCACTGGAAAACGGCGGTCGCGACAACGTGACCGTGATCGTGCTGGACGTCATCAGCATCGATGACCTCCCCACCACGGTGAATCCCGAGACCGACCCGGCGCTGGCGGAAAACTAAGCTTTACCGGGAAAATAATCGCTTAGTCTGCTTACAATAAGGTTCACGGTGTCGTTTCTCGGACACCGTGGGGTCGGTCTTTTCCCCCGGCCGACCAGTAACAGGCACGGAGGCGATCATGGCACGGCGTCTCCCGTCAACGCCTCCGAGCTTGCCGGGCTTCACCTACGTTCGAGCCCTGGGTTCCGGGGGATTTGCGGATGTCTTCCTGTACGAGCAGAACCTCCCCAGGCGCCCCGTTGCCGTCAAGGTTTTGCTATCCGGTGTCGTGAACGATCAGGTGCGGGAATTCTTTCGTGCGGAGGCCAACGTGATGGCTCAGCTCGGCTCGCATCCGTCTATTCTCACCGTCTTTCAGTCGAGCGTCTCGGCCGATGGCCGGCCCTACCTCGTGATGGAATACTGCTCCGCGAACCTCAGCCAGCGCTACCGTGCGGAGCCGCTCGCGGTGCCCGACGTGTTGCGCATCGGCGTGAAGATTGCCAGCGCCGTGGAAAGCGCGCACCGCTCCGGTGTGCTGCATCGGGACATCAAACCGTCGAACATTCTCATTACGGCATATGGGCATCCGGTGCTCTCTGACTTTGGCATCGCAGCCACGCTCGCGGATGCCGAAACCGGCAGCGCGCAGAGCGCCGGCCGAGACGAGCCGCACCCCGGTGTCGTGGGGCTCTCTATTCCCTGGTCGGCACCCGAGGTCTTGCAGGGCGACGTGCACGGCTCGATCGCCACAGAGGTCTGGGCGCTCGGAGCCACCCTCTACTCACTCCTGGCCGGCCACTCGCCCTTTGAGCTCGTGGGAGGCGACAACGATTCGGCCGCCCTGACCGCACGTATTGGTCGCGCCACGGTGCGACCACTTGACCGAGCGGATGTCCCGACTCGGCTCAACGAAATCCTGGCACGTACCATGCGTCGCTCGCCGGGCCAACGCCAGCACAGCGTTCTGGAACTGATCCGCGAACTGCAATCGGTCGAAGCAGATCTGGGGCTGGCCCAAACCCCGCTGGAGGTTTCGGTCGATGACTGGGCAGCGGCCACCCCGGTGGACTCCCTCGACCACACGCGCATCACCGGCCCAGCGGCCCTCGTGGGTGCCGGGACCGGGCGTCGCCGTTCGGGGAACGCTGCGGCCTCGCGGTCGGCGATGGTCACACGGGAGCGCCAGGCGGCGCACCCTCGTCTGGCCCACACCCGTGGCACACAGACCCGAGGAACACAGACCCGCACCGGGCAACGTGACTCCTCCTATACCCGGGTGACACGACGTCGACGCCGTGGATCGTTCTGGGGACTCCTGGCGGGGATCGTTGTTCTGGCGGCAGTCGCGGGGACGGGCGTGATCATGCTGGCCAGCGATAGCACCTCCGGGATCCCTCGTGTCGTCGATATTTCGGGAGCCGAGCAAAACGGCTCCATCGTTTTTCGTTGGGATGATCCCGGGGTTCAGTCGAGCGACACCTATGTTGTCGAGCTTCGGTCCGGTGAGACCAGCATTCAGCGCGGCACCGAATTCGGTGTTGACCCCGACGTTACGGGCACGGTGTGCGTCACCGTCACCGTGAACCGCGCCGGCGTGCGCGGGGAGCAAAGCGCCGAAAAATGTGTCGATGCCACGGTTAACCAGTGATGTTCGAAGTGATGTTCGAAGTGATGCCCGGAGTGACATGGTGAGGGGTAGCTGGGTTCGCGCCCACCGCTCACGGATCGCCACGATCACGAGTGCAACCGTGATTGCGGCACTGGTCACCACCGTTGCCGTGGTGTCCGGTGGATATACCGCCCAGCGCCTCGATCTGGGTGATGCTGCCGTCTGGGTGACCAATGAGTCCCGCCAGTCGGTGGGCCGCGCCAACACGGCGGTGATGGAACTCAACACCGTTGTCCCGGCCCCAAGCACGAGCCTCGACGTGGTGCAGCAGGGCGCGACCGTGCTGGTGCTCGATCACGCTAATAGCTCGCTCGATATCCTCGACGCGGCCACGGCTCAGGTCGCCGGCAGCGTGCCGTTGCCGCCCCTTGCCCCCACCGTTCTGCTCGGCAGCGACCGGGCCGTCGTCGCGTCAAACGGCGACATTTGGACTCTGCCCGCCACCGAGATCACGGCCTTCGATGGGCTGTCCACGCCGGCGCTGAGCCTCGGCGCCGGCACCGTTGTTGCCCTTGATCCGGCGGGACTCCTCACCGCCTTCACGCCCGGCTCGGGCAGCCTGCTTCAGGTCGACACCACGAACAACAACGCGCAGATCACGACGGTGACGCTCGCCACAACGGCGGTCGGTGAGGCGCCCGCCGCAGCGCCCGGCCAGAGACGTGTTGGCAGCGCGGATGACGACTACCAGGTCTCCAGCGCCGGTGGCGCGTGGGCGCTCCTCAACGCCACCACCGCACAGGTCTTTCTGAGCGACGCCGATGTCGATCTGGGAGTCGCCGCCAACCCCCGGATTCAGCAGGCACAGACCGTCGGTGACCGGTTTCTGGTGGCCCACGACGGAGGCCTCGTTGCGGTGGACCTCACCGGCGGAACACTGCAGCAACTCGTGACTGGGCGTAACGGACCGGCCGCAGCACCGGCATCCGTGGGCCCCTGCTCCTACGCCGCGTGGTCGGACGGAACAGCCTGGCGTGAGTGCACCGGCGACGGGGACACCGGCTCCGGGGTGGTGGCTCTGAACGGCGTTGCCGCCGGAGCACGACTTGAATTTCGGATCAACGGCGAGGGCATTGTGCTCAACGACGCCCAGAACGGCGCGACCTGGGCTGTGGCGCGAAACAACGAACTGATCGACAACTGGGCCGATCTCATTGACACCAACCAGACCGAGCAGACGGTGGAGGAGAACAGCAGCGACACGCCTCCGACCTTTGAACAGACGCAGCTGCCTCCCGTGGCCGTCGACGATGAGTTTGGCGCCCGCCCCGGACGAGCCACCGTGCTCCCGGTTCTGCTCAACGACTACGACCCCAACGACGACGTGCTGATGATCGAGAGCGTCGGCGAGGTGCCAGCAGACCGCGGGCGTCTCGACCTCATCGCGAATAATCAGCAGATCCAGCTCACGCTGCCGGTCGGCGCGACCGAACCCATCAGCTTCACCTACTCGATCACCGACGGGCGCGGGGGAACGGCCACGGCCTCGGTGACGGTCACGGTCCGGGGCGATGAGGAGAACTCTGCCCCCGTGCAGGCGCGCAGCACACGGGCCACGGCCGAGGTGGCCGGGCAGGTGACCACGCAGGTGCTGGGGGACTGGGTAGATCCCGATGGGGATCCGATGTACCTGGCGTCCGCGACCACGGCCGCACCGGATCAGGTGGGCTTCACGCCGGCCGGAGCGGTGACGTACACGAACGGTGGAGCGAGCACGGGAACGGACGGAACCCGTACCGATGTGGCGCTGACCGTTTCAGACGGTCGCGATCTGGGCGCGGGAACGCTCACCGTCGTCGTTCGACCGGCGGGCATGGTACCCATTCTCACCGATTCGTTTTCCGCTCTCGCCACCGCGAACGCAGAGATCACGCTGTCCCCCCTCGAACACGCGCGGGGTGGTTCCGGTGTGCTGCGCCTCAGTAGTGTTCCGGCCAAGCCCAACGTGACGATCACACCCAACTGGGACGACGGCACCTTCCGTTTCTCGAGCGCAGAGGTAGGCACGCACTACCTCGAATACGCCGTGACCGATGGCACGCAGACCGTCACCGGACAGGTGCGGGTGGAGGTCACCGCCGCAGCAGACGTGGACAGCAAGCCGGTCACGGTTGCACACACGGCCTTTATTCGCGGCAGCCAGCCGACCCTCGTGGACGTGCTGGCGACCGACTTCGACCCGGCCGGTGGCGTGCTCCTCGTGACCGGACTCGTGCCGGGTGCCGCAGACAGTGGCCTGCGCGTGGAGATTCTGGAGCAGCGCCTCCTGCGGGTGACTCTCACCCAGCCCCTGCCCACCGGCTCGGTATCCTTTGGCTACCGGGTGAGCAACGGTCTGTTTGAATCCGAGGGCAGCGTGACGGTGATCGAACTGCCCGCTGTCACACAGAAGCAGGCGCCCCGCGCGCTGCCCGACACGGTCTCGGTTCGTGTCAACGACGCCATCGACATTCCGGTTCTCGCCAACGACGAGCACCCCGACGGTGACCCGCTCACCCTCGACCCGGTGCTCACCGAGGGCCTCACCGGGCAGGCCGGGCTGCTCTTTGCCTCCGGTTCCGTCCTGCGCTACCTGGCTCCGGCCACCGCCGGAAACTACACCGCCGTCTACCGGGTCACGGCCCCCGACGGGCAGTTTGCTAACGCCGAGGTGCGAATTCTGGTGCGTGAAGCGGATGCCGCCACCAACAACCCGCCGGAACCCCAGATCGTCACCGCCCGCGTTCTCGCCGGTGG
The DNA here is from genome assembly GCF_029893365.1 of Cryobacterium sp. CG_9.6. Taxonomy (NCBI): domain Bacteria; kingdom Bacillati; phylum Actinomycetota; class Actinomycetes; order Micrococcales; family Microbacteriaceae; genus Cryobacterium; species Cryobacterium sp. CG_9.6. The sequence goes on from NZ_JARXUZ010000001.1 coordinate 1,341,061, forward strand.
CACCGTGACCATCCCGATCCCGCTCAGCGGCATCGACCCCGATGGCGACTCCGTGCAGCTGCTCGGGCAGGAGACCAACCCCGAGAAGGGCGCCGTCACGGGCATGGCCGCCGACTCGTTCGAGTACACGGCGGGTGAGTATTCCGCCGGCACCGACACGTTCACCTATACCCTGGTCGATGCGCTCGGAGCCCGCGCCACCGGAACCGTGCGCGTGGGTATCAGCGCGCGACTGGACGGTGCCCGCAACCCCATCGCCGCCCCCGACGAGGTGGTGGTGCGTCCCGGCAGCACCGTGTCCGTGCAGGTGCTCGGTAACGACTCCGACCCCGACGGTGGCGCGCTTAGCCTCGTGAGTGTGGAGCCGAGCAACCCGGCCCTAGATTCCGGTTCGGCCGTGATCGATAATCTCGTCATCTCGCTGACCGCACCGGAGGCGGAAGGCCGGTACGGCTACATTTACGACATTCAGAACGAACGTGGGGGAACGAGTTCCAACTTCCTCACCGTGGTCGTGAGCCGGGATGCACCCCGGTCTCACCCCGTGGCCGGGGACACTCGCCTTACCCTCAGCGACATTCTCGATCGCAGCACGGTCACCGTGGACGTGCTCGCTCAGGTGTTTTTTGCCGACGGGCCAACGAACTCTCTCGATCTGGCCGTGCTGCCCGGCTTCACCGCCGACGCCCGGGTCACACCGGACCAGAGCATTGAGGTGACCGTCGCCGAACAGAGCCAGATCATCCCGTTCTCCGTCACGCACCCCGACGACCGCAGCATTGTGTCGTATGCGTTCATCTGGGTACCCGGTTTTCGAGACGCCCTGCCCCAGGTGCGTGCCGGCATGCCGGCGCTCACGGTGACGAGCGGGACCGCACTCACCATCGACATCAACGATTATGTGGTGGCCGTCTCCGGCAAGCTCGTGCGTCTCACGGACACCGGAACCGTTCGTGCCACGCACGCCGATGGTGCCCCGCTCACCACCTCGCCGACAACGCTCGAGTTTACGAGTGCCGAGCAGTACTTCGGACCGGCATCCATCTCCTTTGAAGTGACCGACGGAACGAGCGTCAGCGATCCGGAGGGTCGCCGGAACACCATTGTGCTTCCCCTCACGGTGACCCCCCGCGACAATCAGCCCCCCGCCTTCGACGGCGCCGTCATCGATTTCGAGCCTGAGCAGTCGAAAGTCATCGACCTCCGCAAACTCACCTCCTACCCGTACCCGGACGACGTGGGGGAGCTGGCATTCACGGTTCTTGATCCGAAACCCACGGGCTTCACCTGGTCGCTCAGCGGCTACGAACTCACCCTCCGCGCCGAGAGCGCCACTCTCAAGGGGACGTCGAGCCCCATCCTGATCGGCGTTCGGGACAGCCTCGCCGCGGGTCCATCCGGCCGCATCGACATGCGCGTCGTCGCCTCCACCCGGCCAACGGCAATTCCGGCAGCGGATGCCGCGGTCGCGCCCCGCGGGCAGACCACGGTTGTCGACGTGCTCGCCAACGATGAGGCAGCCAACCCGTTCCCCTCGGTTCCGCTGCGCGTCGTTGCGGTGCGTGGCCTGGATGGTGCCTCTGTTCCCCCGGGAGTGACGATCACGCCGAGCGCAGACTCGAGTCGGCTCAGCATTCGCGTGGCCGCCGAGGCCGCACCCACCGACACCACCCTGCAGTATCAGGTAGCGGATGCCACGGGAGACCCCGATCGTTATGCCTGGGGTACCGTGCGCATCTCGGTGCAGGACGTACCGGATGCCGTCTCAAACCTCGCCGTGGGTGGGTTCGGTGACGGCTCTCTGAGCGTGTCATTCAACGCCGGTGCCGCGAATAACTCCGCGATCACCGGGTACCAGCTCACGCTTCGCGATGCCGATTCTGGAACCATCGTGGAAACGAGTGACTGCCAGGCCACGTCGTGCCAGGTGTTCACCCGCGGCAACGGACGCGACAATGCCGTGCGCGTAGCGGTGAGCGCGCAAAACGCGATTGGCGCATCCGCTGCCACGGCACTGCGCACCATCGTGTGGTCTGACGTCGTGCCGGCTGCGCCGACCGCGCTTCGGGCTGCCCCCCTCGACGGTGGTCTTCGACTGAGTTGGGCTGCGGTCCCGCCGAACGGCGGGGGCACCGCCGTGCGCGGCTATGTCGTGACCGTGAATGGTCGGGCGCAGCCGGAGGTGAGCGCCAGCGGAGGGGCCTGCAGTCAAGCGGCGCGGTGCAGTATCGACGTGAACGGCCTGACCAACGGCGCGAGCGTGGAGTACACGGTGAGCGCCCGGAACGATGCCCTGCCGGAGCTGTCCAGTTGGGCGACTGCCCGCGACACCGGTACTCCCTACGGGGCTCCGCAGGCCACCGCGATCACGGCCTCGGGTAGCGACGCCGATGGCACCGTGACCGTGTCGTGGGGCGCCTTCCCCGACTCCGGTGATGCGATCGGTGGCTATTTCGTGCAGCGCATCACCGGTAACCGGGCGCCATCGGGAGCGCAGGCGTGCTCGGTGACGACCCCGGCCCCCGGTTTGATGACCGCACCCGTTGCGGGCGGAGTGGTGGACGCGCAGCTTTCCGTCTCCGGCAGCACAACCTCCGCGCAATTTGAAGGGCTCTCCGGCAACAACGGGCGATACTCCTTCGTGGTGTGGGGCTACAACCGGGCGGGGTGCGCGGTATCAGAGGTCGCCTCCGCTGTTATCCGACCGGACCCGGCAACCGCACCGATTGTGACCGGCACCATGCGCGCGCGTGGAACAGCGTGGGATTACCAGATTTCCGCGTCAACGGTGGTGGGGGCTGATCGGTTTGAGCTGCGAGCCGCCGACGGCACCGGAGACGTCGTGCCCTTCAGCGGAACGGGCTGGCCCCGGGAGCTCCTCGGAGGAGCGTTCGGAGAGGTGGTGTCCGCGCAGGTTCGCGGCTGCAATGCCTGGGGTGGCTGTGGGCCGTGGTCGGCTTCGGCAACGGCCGCCGAGGCATCCGTCACGCTGGACGTTGCGGGAGTAGCCTACGACGCGGCCACCGGGCAGTTCTCCTGGAGTAACGACCCGCCCAACGGCACGCTGACGGCGAGCTACACCTGCTCGGTGCGTGACACGGTGGACGAGCCCACCGCGGCTGATTCACTGAACACCTGCACCGTACCGGACGCACCGGCAGCCGGCACGGTGCGGTTGACCGTGACCGTGAACACCCACAGCTATGACTTTGACGAATGACGACTATGACGAATGATGACTTCGACGAATGACTGAGAGAGACGTTCCCATGACGATGACCCCCGAGCAGGCCACCCAGTTCGCCGACGCCTTCGACCGGCTCGTGCGTGGTGTGGAGCAGGTTGTGCTCGGCAAGAACCACGTCATTCGGCTTGCCTTCACAGCGTTGCTGAGCGAGGGGCATCTGCTGCTTGAAGACGTGCCCGGCACCGGCAAAACCTCGCTCGCCCGGGCAATCGCGCAGAGCGTTCGCGGAACGAGCAACCGGGTGCAGTTCACCCCCGACCTGCTGCCCGGTGACATCACCGGAGTGAGCATCTACGACCAACGCCACGGGGCATTCGAGTTTCACCGCGGGCCCATCTTTGCCAACATTGTGCTCGCTGATGAGATCAACCGCGCGAGCCCGAAGACGCAATCGGCGCTGCTCGAAGTGATGGAGGAGGGGCAGGTAACAACGGATGGTGTGACTCACCAGGTGGGGACACCCTTCATGGTCATCGCCACGCAGAACTCCATCGAACAGGCGGGTACCTACCGGCTCCCCGAGGCACAGCTTGACCGGTTCATTATGAAGTCGTCGATCGGCTATCCCGACCACACGTCGATGATTCGTATTCTCGATGGTGCCGACCACCGTGCCCACGAGGTGACGGTTCCGCCGGTGCTGTCGGCGGAGACCGTGGTTGAGCTGGCGACCCTGGCGCGCACCGTCTTTGTGGACGCGAGCATCACCGACTATGTGTCCCGGCTGGTGGACGCCACCCGTACCGCGCCCGAGGTGCGGCTGGGCGTGAGCGTTCGCGGTGCCCTCGCGCTCATTCGAACGGTCAAAACCCTCGCAGCAGCCAATGGCCGCCACTACGTTATTCCCGACGACGTGAAGGTACTTGCGGAACCCGTGCTCGCGCACCGTCTCCTTCTGGATGCCGAGAGTGAATTCGATGGGGTCACGGCTTCCCAGGTGATTGCCCAAATTGTGGTCGAGACACCCCCGCCGAGTGAACGAGCCCAGCGTGACTGACACCATCGCCACCCCGCGAACGTTTGCCGCCGGTTGGCCAGAAGCGCCCGAGGGACGCCTGGCGCGCTTCATTGCGCTGGTGATGCGCCGGTCGCTGGCGCTGCGTGGGCACATCCGTGCCGCCCGGCGTGTGGTGGCGGCCGTTGTCACACCCTTTGGCGCGGCCATGGGTGCCCTCGTGATCGTGGCGTTTCTGGTGGGGTACCTCGCTGGCTGGAGTGAACTGGTGGTCATGGCGTGGACCGGCCTGACGCTGGTTGTTGTTGCTCTCGCCTACCTGCTCGGGCGTACCGCCTACGCCGTCAGTCTCACGCTCGGCACGAATCGGGCCGTCGTCGGTGACGTTGTGGCGGGGAACGTGCGGGTGCACAACCCGGCGCGCGGCCGCGTACCGGGTGTCAACGTTGAGGTTCCCGTGGGATCGGCGCTGTCGATCATTCAGATGCCCGCCCTTCGCCGGCTGGCCAGCTTCAGTCACGACTTTGTGGTGCCCACCCGTCGGCGCGGGTTGGTCACGGTGGGACCGGTGCGAACGGTTCGCGCCGATCCGATCGGACTGGTGCGCAAGGAATTGGTATGGGCCGATCAGATTGAGCTGCGCGTTCATCCGCGTACCATCTCCATTCCGAGCATGAGCACCGGGCTCATTCGCGATTTGGAAGGGAATCCCACCCGCGACCTCACCACCACTGACGTATCGTTCAATTCGTTGCGTGAATACGTGTCGGGGGACGAGCGCCGCAGCATCCACTGGAAGAGTTCGGCGAAGACCGGCACACTCATGGTGCGTCAGTTCGAAGAGACCCGGCGCAGCGAGCTGATGGTTGTTCTGGGTATCCGAGACGACGAGTGCGCAACCGACGAGGAGTTCGAGCTCGCGGTGAGTGTGGCTGGATCACTCGGGGTGCGAGCCATTCGTGACGGCCGAACCGTGTCCGTGTCCGTGAGCGCGTTGACCCCGCAGCAGGATCGCCGCCGCGTTGGGGCGATGCGTAGCCTCAGCACCGTGACGCGGATGCGACTCCTCGACGACCTGAGCGTGGTCGAACGAGACGGCTCGGCCCTCCCCTTAGCGGATGTCGCCGGCTTCGCCTCCGAGGCCGTGCAGGGAATTTCGGTGGCCTTCATCGTGTGCGGTTCCACCCTGACCGCCCGCGAGCTTCGTGCGGTTGCGAACCGGTTCTCAACCGGTGTGCAGGTCGTGGCCGTGGTGTGCGATCCGGAAGCGGTGCCACGTTTTCGTCGGATGGGTGAACTCAGTGTGATCACCATCGGGTTCCTCGACGACCTGCAGAAAAGCCTCGCCCGAACGCGGGCGACATGACCGCGACAGTGGAGGCTCCAGTACCGGCACGGCGGCGGTCGACGCGCCAGAAGGGGCGCCTCGACGGGCGCCTCATCGTGGGGCATGGTATGGCGCTTTTTCTCGCCACGGCGACGGCATCCGTCACCCTGTGGCCCGTCTATCAGAGCCGGCAATTTGTCGTGGTGGTGCTCGGCGCGTTCATTATCGGAACGCTCATCGCTCTTTGCGGCACGGTGTTTCGGTGGCCGGGCTGGGTGGTCATGCTGGCAACCCTGGCCGGCTTCCTCCTCGGCGGTGTTCCTCTCGCCGTTCCCGATCGGGCCATCAACGGCATCTGGCCCTCCGGCGCCGGCATCAGCGAACTCGTCGCTGCCGGCGCGCTCAGCTGGAAGCAGCTGGTCACTATTGTGCTGCCCGTGGGTTCCTACCAGAGCCTGCTCGTTCCCCTCCTGATCCTCGTGCTCGTTTCGACGGTCGCTGGGCTGTCGACTGCCCTGCGGGCCCGGGTACCGGAATATGCGGTCCTGGCTCCGATCGCCTTCTTCCTGGCCGGAATCGCGCTCGGACCCACCAGCGAATTCACGCCGCTCCTCTCGGGTGTCGTCTTCTTCGTCATCGTGCTCGGGTGGGTGTTGTGGATGCGTCACATGCGCACCGCTGCAACCCGGACGGCATCAGGAGCAACAGAAGAACGGCGTTCTCGGGGGCGCGCCGTGCTGAGCGCCGGGGCCATCATGACGGTCGCGGTGTCCATCGGAGCGGTGGCGGCGGTTGCCCTGCCCGCTGCGAGCGAGCGTGACGTGCTGCGGGCCCGCGTGCAACAGCCGTTCAACCCGCAGGACTATGCCAGCCCGCTGAGTGAATTTCGCAGTTACCTGCAGCCGGAGCTCGCCGACGACACCCTCCTGGAGGTGACCGGTCTGCCCGCCGAGGGTCGTCTGCGGCTCGCGACCCTCGACAGCTACGACGGAATCGTCTACTCAGCGGGCAGCGCAACCACGAGGAGCGCGTCGGGTTCTTTCACGCGCCTGCCCTATCGACTCGACCAGAGTCAGGTGGCGGGGGAACAGACCACCCTCACGGTCACGGTCGAGGGCTACACGGGCCGGTGGGTGCCGGGAATCGGTCAGCTGGAGCAGATTGAATTTTCCGGTGCCACCGCGATCGCCCGCTCCGATTCGTTCTTCTACAACGACAATGGCGGCTCCGGCGCGGTGCTCTCCGGCTTGACCCGCGGGGATTCCTACCGGAGCGAGTCGGTCACCCCGGTGCCCGTGTCCGGGCTCTCCACCCTGCGCCCGGGCTCGGCGGTTCAACCGCCCATCGGTCTTATTCCCGACGGACTCGTCGAGACGCTCGAGAGTTACGTGCGTGCCGACTCCGCGCCGGGGCTGCAACTTCAGCAGGCGCTCGCCGGGCTCGCGAACGCGGGCTACGTGAGCCATGGGCTGGGGGACGATGAGCCGGTCAGCCGTTCAGGGCACGGTGCCGATCGCATCACCGAACTGTTCACCGCTATCCCCATGCTCGGCGACGAGGAGCAGTATGCCGTCGCCGCAGCCCTGATGGCCCGGCAGATCGGCTTTCCGGCCCGCGTCGTTGTCGGCTTCGCCCCGCAGATCGACCCCGAAGCCACGGAGCCCGTCCAGATCACAGGATCCGACGCGTCAGCCTGGATCGAGGTGCAATCGAACGCAGGGAACTGGGTGACGATCGACCCGACACCCGCCATCCGGGACATTCCCGCGGAACAACCGGATGACCCAACCGTCGTCTCTCGTCCCCAATCCGTGCTTCCACCGCCCGAGATTGACACGCCCCAGCAGCGGGATCCGGTTCCGGCCGAACGCACCGTGGACGACCCGGTCGTGCCGGTGAGCCCCGTGCTGGCCTTTCTGCGTGCCGCCGCGGTCGTGGCGGGGTGGACGCTGCTCGGGCTCCTGATTGTGCTGTCCCCAGCGCTGCTGGTGATTGTCGCCAAGCTGCGTCGGCGTCGGTTGCGGCGCCGTCAGGCGACACCACTGGCGCGGATTGCCGGCGCGTGGCATGAATTTGTCGATGCGGCCACGGATCATCAGGTGCCGATGCTGAAAAATGCCACCCGACTGGAGGTTGCCGAGGCCGTTGATGACCTCACTACCAACCCTGTGCCGACGGCCGAACCACGCGCGGATGCCGCCCGAGTGGCCCGAGCCGTGGACCACGCCATTTTCGCTCCGGTCATACCAACGACGGCGGATGCCGACGCGCTCTGGCATTGCGTCGACGACCTGCGCCGCGAGCTCGGGGTGGGCCGCACGCGCCGGGAACGCGTGCGGGCGCTCATCAGTCTTCGCTCGTTCAGTCGGTACGCTGGAGGGACAGCGTAGACGGAAGGAGCGGGCTCGTGACCTGCCAGATTTGTGGTGCCATGCTCCCGCAGGGAGCCATGTTCTGTGGTGAATGCGGTAGCTCCAGCACCGCTACCCCGCTCACCCGGAAGCGGCCGGACCCGCGGCCAAATGACACAACCATCATTCCGCCCCTGCTGGCGCGGCCTACCGTTGTGTCGGTCCCGGTCGAGATGGGGGCAGCGCCGCGGCCTGCTCCTACTAGAGCACCGGGCGTCAACGCACCCGCCGGGTTTGTTCTGCAATTCAGCACCGGCGAAACGGTCTCTGTTCGCGGGAGCGGCTTGATTGGCCGACGCCCCATGCCTCAGCCGGGGGAGTCCTTCGATGTGCTTCTGCCCATCGCGGACGCGGGAATGTCGGTGTCGAAGACTCATCTGGAATTCGGTCAGCACGATGGTGAATTCTGGGTCAGTGATCGTTTTTCCGGTAATGGGACCGTGCTCCGCCGGCCCAACGAGGCTCCCGTCCGATGCGAGCCCGGGCGCCGCTATCGGGTGTCACGCCGGTCACGGGTTGAAATTGCAGACCAGTTCTTCACCGTGAACTAAACCGGTCAGGCTCAGCCTTCCGCTCCTCCACAGGGTGACGCAGTATCGGTTATGCTCCCTGGCCGCCCTCGCCGCGGCGGAACGTGCACGCTCGTGATGTGCTGTCACCATGATTCTCCCCGATGAACCGCTCACGCTACCGCCGAAGCCGGTGCCTCCACCACCGCCCCCATTTCCGCTCCTCGCGACGCTCGCGCCACTGGGCGCCGCCGCACTAATCTGGTTCGTGACCGGTTCTGCCTTCGCACTGGTGTTCGCGGTGCTGAGCCCGGTGATTGCCATCGCGAGTATGGCCGACGCGCGACGCACCCAGCGCAAACGAGCGCTTCGTGACGCCGTCACATATGCCGATGCACTCGAGCAGCTGCGCACGAGCGTTGCGGAACGTCTCGACGGGCAACGCCAGCAGTTGTGCCGGCGCACACCGTCGGTCGCGTGCATTCTGGAGCAGCCGGTGGGCGTGGGGCGGTGGCGGAGGTCAGGAGCGACAACCGTCAGTCTCGGTCTCGGCACGATCGACAGCGATCTGCGGCTCTCGGCTGCCACGACACCCGGGGAGCAGCGCGAACTTCGGCAGTTTGCCGCGATACTCCCGGGGGCTCCGATCACGGTGGACGCGGTCGGTGGTATCGGGATCATTGGTCCGCCCGCCCTCACCCGTGCCATGGGGCGATGCGTCCTGGTGCAGCTGTGTCACGCGCTGCCGCCCACCGAATGCGCGGTCTCGTCGCTCACGTTGCCCGGCTGGGAGTGGCTGACGGGCCTGCCCCACAGTCGCACGGGGGCAACGCACGGCAGTGCCTATTGCCTCGTGGTGGTAGAGGCTCGTTCCGCTCTGGAGGCGCCCGAGCGCACCCTTCTGACGACGGCGCTGCCTGATACGGTGCTGCCTGATACGGCGCCGGCAACCGGGGGAACGTCCACCGCGCTGGTCATCACTCTGGCGGAGCACATCGAAGATCTCCCGCCCGGCCCGGCCACCGTGGTGCGCGTTCACGGCCCGCAACGTGCCGTGCTGCTGGCGGCAGACCGGCACACCGACAACCTGGAGTTTCACCCCGAACTTGTTACCACCGAGGCGGCACTGTGCTTTGCTGTCCACGCGCGGGAGCAGGCTGTGGCTGCGGGGCTTGACGGTGGAAGTACCCTCATGCCCCGGGTGGTGACCCTCTCCGAGATTGGTCACCTTCACCCGCCGGAGAACGGTCCGGGAGCATCGTCCTCGCTGGCCTGTCTGCTCGGGCGCAGTGACGGCGGCGACGTGATTGTCGATCTGGTGCGCTCCGGACCTCATGCCGTCGTGGGCGGCACCACGGGAAGTGGCAAGAGCGAGCTGTTGGTGACCTGGATCACGGCGCTGGCCGGGAGCTATTCGCCGGCGCAGGTCACGTTTCTCCTCGTGGATTTTAAAGGTGGAGCGGCTTTTCGCCCCCTGCAGACCCTGCCGCACTGCGTGGGCCTCATCACTGACCTCGACGCCGGAGCAGCGTCACGTGCTCTCTCGAGCCTCGCTGCCGAACTGCGGTATCGAGAGGGTGTTCTCGCTGCCGCGCAGGTGAGCGACGTCACGGATGCTCGTCTGTCGCACGGCCCCCAGAGTCTCTCGCGGCTGGTCATCGTGATTGATGAATTTGCCACAATGATCAACGCCTTCCCCGAGCTGCATGCGCTCTTCGTGGACATTGCCGCCCGCGGACGCTCGTTGGGCGTGCATCTCATCCTGTGCACTCAGCGACCTGCCGGGGTGGTGAAGGATGCCCTCCTGGCTAACTGCAGCCTGCGACTCTCGCTGCGAGTCAACAACGGGGCTGATAGTCAGGCCGTCATCGGAACGAATGCAGCGGCACTCATCTCGCCACAGTTTCCGGGTCGGTGTCTCATCGCGGCATCAGCAGGGGAGCCGACGTCGTGTCAGGTTGCCACCACCGAGCCGACAGACATAGCGGATGCGCGTGGGGCAGTGTCGAAAACGCAGCTGACCGGGGTGCGACGCCCCTGGCTCGAACCGCTCCCGAGCACCCTGACCGATGTGCATCTCGCCGGAACGGACGGTGACATGACGGCGGAGCACGGCAATGATTTTCTGCTGGGACTCCTGGACGAACCGGAACAGCAACGATATCGAGTGGCCCGGTGGAATCCCCAGAGCGACGGGCATCTTCTGGTCGTGGGTTGTGCCGGATCAGGCAAGAGCAGCCTGCTGCGAACCCTCGCCACTCAGCAGCGGCGGGTGCCGGTCGACCTCGTGTCCGCCGACGTGGAAGCCACCTGGGACGGGTTGAGTCGTGCCCACTCGGCCCTGGCGGCATCAGCTCCGGATCGAGATCGCGTCCTGGTGCTCGACGACTTTGATTCCGTGTGCGCCAGGTGGGAAGCGGAGCACCGCTTCAAGGCGCTGGAGATGCTCACAACCATTCTCCGTGATGGTCCGGCCCGCGGACTGACCGTGGTCATTTCTGTGCAGCGCCTCACGGGTGGGCTGAATAGCCTGACGGCTCTCTGCAGCACTGTCTTGCTCTTACGAATGTCAAGCCTGCAGGAGCACCTCGCAGCAGGTGGGCAGTCCGCACACTTTGATCCATCCCTTCCGGCTGGTGGTGGTCGCCTCCACGGGTTGCGGGTGCAGTTACTCGCCCCTCCTGCGGGCACGACGCCGTCCTGTGTCCGTGAGGTGACGCACCTCGGCGACCAGGCACTGATCGTGGTTTCGTCTGTCCCGGCCGCAACGGCGGCCCTCTGGCGCGCAGCACGCGGTCCGGGCGTGCAGGTCGTTGAGATAACGGGTATTCCCACCCTCACGACCTCAGATCGGTTGGAGCTCTCCGATGGTCACGGCGCTCGGGTGGTGATTGGCGATGCCGAGGCGTGGCAGGCCCAGTGGGCGCTGCTGTCCACACTCCGTTCCCACCTGCCGATCGTCTTTGATCGCGCCAGCCTCGCGGACTATCGCGTCATCGGCCGGAGGCGCGACCTGCCTCCAGCGCTCGCGCCGGATCGCGGGCACGTGTGGGTGCTTCAGCCCGACGGCTCCGTGGTGCGGGGCTCCCTGCCGGTAGCGCCCACACCAACGCCGGGCGGAGATGCAGCCTAGGCGAGAACATCGGCGAGTGAGCGACACTCGAGACCGTGTGCACTGGCGACCGGAGCGCTCATGATGCTCCCGGCGTAGGTTGTCAGCCCGCGCGCGAGGGAGGAATCCGCGTTGAGGGCGCTCTTCCAGCCCCGGTTGGCAATGGCACGAACGTAGGGCAGCGTGGCATTGGTCAATGCGTAGGTCGACGTGTGGGGCACCGCGCCGGGCATGTTGGCGACGCAGTAGAAGAGCGACCGGTGCACGGTGAACGTGGGCTCGGCGTGCGTGGTCGGATGGGAGTCGGCGAAGCATCCGCCCTGATCGACGGCAATGTCCACCAGGACGCTGCCCGGGCGCATGCGTGACACCAGCTCATTGCTCACGAGCTTGGGTGCACGGGCCCCGGGGATGAGGACGGAGCCAATGACCATGTCGGCTTCCGAGACAGCCTTGTCGATTTCAAAGCTGTTCGACGCGATGGTCTTGACCCGACCGAAGTGCAGGGCGTCGAGTTCGCGCAGCCGGAACAGGTTGGTGTCGAGCACGGTGACGTCGGCGCCCAGTCCCAGGGCTACCTGCATCGCGGCGGTTCCCGCAACGCCACCTCCGAGCACAACGATGCGTGCCGGGTGGGTGCCCGGCACCCCGGGAACCAGGAGTCCGGGGCCACCGTTGGGTTTGAGCATCACGTTGGCGCCCACAATAGGCGCGAGGCGCCCGGCCACCTCGCTCATGGGGGCGAGGAGCGGCAGCGCTCCGGAGGGAAGCTGCACCGTTTCGTAGGCAATCGAGGTGACGCCGGCCGACAGCAGCGCCTGCGTGAGCAGTGGCTCCGCCGCGAGGTGCAGATAGGTGAACAGCACCAGGTCGGACCGAAAGAAGGCGTATTCGCTGTCGACGGGTTCCTTCACCTTGAGCAGCAGGTCCGCAGCAGCCCAGGTGCGGGCAGCATCCGCCAGGATCACGGCGCCTGCCGCTTCATATGCCTCATCGGGAATGCTGGAGCCGAGGCCGGCTCCGGCCTGAACGAAGACCTCGTGCCCATTCTCGGTGAGTTCGTGAACCCCGGCGGGCGTGACAGCCACTCGAAATTCGTTGTTCTTCACCTCTGTGGGGATCGCAACCTTCATGGTGCTCCTCGATCACCGGCATCGCCCGGGGACGACCCTGTCCCTGCCTGAAACTAGGTTATCCCCGCGCACGTCCCTGCGACGGATGAATTTGGCAGGAGCAGGTACGCGCGAGCAGGTAGGGACGAGCAGCTAGGTGTAGCTGGGACGGATCGAACCCACGGGCTTGCCGCCGCCGGTGACCGTGAGTCCGAGCTCAGAAATCGTCGCGTCGACATCTGCTCGAGAAAGGGCTCCGGCGTCGGCCAGCAGGCTCAGAGCCACAACGGCACCCGCACGCAGGTTGCCGTCCAGAATCTTCAACGCTACCGTCATGCCGTTGTCAGCCGATGCCACCATGATTCCCTCGGCACCACCCTTCATGAACAGACCCAGCCGATCGATGATCACGCTGTCGGAATGTCCGGGACCGGCAATGACCCAGCCGTTTTCGCGAACCGCTTCGGCAAGAAAACCAGCCTCGCGGTAAATGGCAAAGGGTGAGGTGGACTTCGACGTGGCAATGCGAGCGATGCCGCGCGCCAGACCGGTCAGCGACAGGGCATGCACGGGAGCGCCGCACCCGTCGATCCCGGAGGCCACCGGGCGCTCGCCGGTAAAGCGTTCCACCACGTCGAGAATGCGCTTTTGGAGCGGATGTTCCGGGTCGAGATACCCGTTGAGGGCCCAGCCGTTCTGCACGCACGCCACCAGCATGGCGGCGTGCTTGCCCGAGCATTCCATGTGCACGGCAGCGGGACCGGCGCCGGCGCGCACGAGTTCGTCCCGGGTCGTGGAATCGATGGGCCAGGCGGCCGGGCAGCCCAGGGCGGATTCGGTGATGCCCGCACGAGCCAGCAGCCCGCGCACCAGATCGGTGTGCTTCGTCGTGCCGACGTGGCTGGCGGTGGCGATTGCCGCGTCTTCCCCGCGCAGAGCGACGCCGCTGGACATCACGGCGATCGCCTGGAAGGGCTTCATGGCTGACCGCGGAAAGACCGGTGTCTCGATGTCGCCGAGAGCACGCAGAACCTCACCGTTCGCCCCCAGCACCACAGCCGAACCGGCATGCCGGGACTCGACAAAGCCGCTGCGCTCAACGACGGCGAGCTCGACGGCATCCGTTATGGTGAAGGTTTCTGACACGGTAATACTCCTGGCCTGCTGGTTGTCGGACGGACGGTGTGCGGTTTAGAGCGCAGCCATGGCGTCGTCGATCACCGAGAGGGCGTCCGCGATCAGCACATCGGTCAGGGCCAAGCTCGGCAGAAAGCGCAGAACGTTGCCGTAGGTTCCAGCCGTGAGCAGCAGCACGCCGTGAGCCGCGGCGTACGCGGAGATGGCGGATACCGCTGCGGCGTTGGGCAGCTTGGTGGTGTCGCCGGTGCCAGCCTGGACGAGTTCAATGGCCATCATGGCCCCGCGTCCGCGAATCTCCCCAATGATGTCGTACTTGTTCTTCAAAGCGGTGAGGCCAGCGGTGAGTGTGGCGCCGATGCGCTCACCCTCGGCGAGAAGGTTGTTGGCTTCGATTGCTTCGAAGACAGCCACGGCGGCTGCACACGAGACGGGATTTCCACCGAACGTGCCGCCCAGGCCGCCGGGCTGTGACGCGTCGAGAATTTCGGCGCGGCCCGTGACGGCGGCCAGTGGGAAGCCACCGGCAATGCCCTTGGCAGAGAGAACGAGGTCGGGAATCAAACCGAAGTGCTCGCTGGCAAAGTACTTTCCGGTGCGACCCATTCCGCTCTGAATCTCGTCGGCGATCATGACAACGCCGTTGTTCGTGCACCACACCTGCAGGGCCGGGAGGTAACCGTCGGCGGGAACCATGAAGCCACCCTCACCCTGGATGGGCTCCACCACGAGGCAGGCCAGGTCGGACGCGCCGATGACCTTTTCCAAGTAGGCGATGGTGCGCGTGGCGGCATCCGCTCCGCTGAGTCCGTCGTGATACGGGTAGGAGCTCGGTGCGTGATACACGTCGCTGGCGAGCGGGCCGTAGCCGGTGGCGTAGGGGGCGGCCTTGTAGTTCATGGCCATGGTGAGCACCGTGCGGCCGTGGTAAGCGTGGTCGAGAACGGCCACCGCGCGTCGGCCGGTGTACTTGCGAGCGATCTTCACACCGTTTTCTACGGCTTCGGCTCCCGAGTTAATGAGCACCGACTTCTTGGCGAAATCACCGGGGGTGTGCTGGGCGAGGAGTTCGGCAACGCGCACGTACTCCTCGTAGGGGGTCACCGTGAAAAGGGTGTGGATGAATTCTTCGGCCTGGCCCACCGCGGCAGCGACAACGCTCGACTCGGTGTGGCCAATGGTGGTCACGCCGATGCCGGCACCCAGGTCGATGAACTGGTTGCCGTCAACGTCGACGACAATCGCACCGTTTGCCTTCTTGATGTAGACGGGGAGCATCGAGTTAACACCGCTCGACACGACGCTCAGGCGGCGAGCATGAAGCTCGGCCGACTTCGGACCGGGGATGGCGGTCACAATCTTTCGTTCCTGCGGCACCGTGTAGGTGGCGGAGGGAGCGGGGGATACGGCGGGCGCGGCGGCGAGAGTGTCTGTCATGGTGACTTCAGTTTACCGACCCTGTGCTGGTGGAACCGTGAGGGCCTGCAAGAATCTTGTATGAGCGAGGGAGACACGTGAACGGAGTGCACGAATATGCGGTGCGGGTGGAGTGGACCGGCAATCGCGGCACGGGAACGAACCACTACAAGGCGTATGGCCGTGATCACCTGATTACTCCGGCGGGGCGGGCATCCGCCGCTAAGCCTCCGATCCTCGGCTCGTCGGATTCCACATTTCACGGGGATAACGATCGGTGGAATCCCGAAGAGCTCCTGCTCGCTGCGCTCAGCCAGTGTCATCTGCTGTCGTATCTGCACGTCGCGGCGCGCAATGGTGTGACGGTAACCGCTTACACGGATGCCCCGCTCGGCACGATGGAGCAGGTTGCTGGCGGCGGGGGACACTTCACGACCGTGACGCTCCGACCGCGCGTGAGTATTGCCGGCCCGGCACAGGTTGATTTCGCCCAGTCCCTGCACGCCGAGGCAGCCCGCGAATGTTTTATCGCTGCCTCCGTCAACTTTCCCGTTCTGCATCAGGCAGAAACGGTCGCAGCCCTGTAGCCGCGCTGCCGTTCAGCAGTGCAGCCGGGACGGGGCATCAGTCGCGCGCAAGCCGCGCGGCGCGCAGTGCTATGAACAATTCCGCAGCATCCACGGGGCGGGTCACCGAGCGGCCCGTGAGCGCAGCGAGTCTGGTCAGTCGATGCAGCACCGTATTGCGATGGCAGTGAATCAGGCGGGCCGCTTCGCTGGTGGAGCCGTTCGCCTCGAACCAGGCGGCGAGGGTATCGAGCAGCAGGTCGGATTCCCGGCCACCGATCGCGTTGAGGGAGCCGAGAATGGTGGCGCGGGCCTCCGCCGCTGAGGCCGGGTCGCGCACGATCAGCAGGTCCAGAGGTGCGGAGTCGTACCGGTGTGCGCCCACGCTGCCGTTCGGAATGCACCGGAGGGACAGGCGAGCCTGGGTCACCGCGTCGCGGGCACCGGTAAGGCTCGAAAAGGTTCGGCTGACACCGATACGTGATGCCGCACGCTCGGAAACGATGTGAACTGCAATCGCTGTATCCGTGTCGAGGACGCACGCGAGCAGGCCCACGAATTCACCCTTCCCTGTGGCCCACGCCGAGTGGATGCCGGCCGCACGTAGTCGGGGTGTGACTCCCGGCATCGGGTCATCGCCTGTGCCACTACCCTCCGCTGCGACCACAAGATAGGTGGCCTGCTCGGGGAGGCCCAGTGCGCGCAGCACGCGGGGAATGTCGCGTGTGGCGGTGTCGCCCTCGAGCAGGCTGGCCAACTTCACGCTTTTTGCCTGCTGGTCCTTGCGGTCGAGGTCGTCCATGACCTCGCGATAGGCCTCGGCGGCCGCATTGGAATACTCATCGATGATCCCCCACACGGAGGAGGAGACCTGGAGGAGGGTTTCGGAGCTTTGCGGGGAGGTGAGCGACCGCGTCATCATCTCCTCCCATAAGAGCAAACCGGCGAGGCGGTAGGCGTGCAGGAGTCCGGCCATCGGAATATTCGATGCCGCCTTGACGCGTCCCGCCCGCCGCGGAGCCTCGAGCGAACGAGTGCTTCCGGCCAGGCCCCGAAGGAGGGCTTCGATGTTTTCGGTCACCACCGACTCGAGGACGTGCAGTTCAAGCGTGCTCTCGGCATAGGAATGCTCCCCGTGGAGAATCTGATCAACGATTCGGGCGGAGAGGGCCGGCACGGAATCAAGAAGGTCCGTGAAAAGCGCCCGTGCGTTCGCGTCCAGTCCGTTCGAGACGGTGGCGGGATCGTTCGAACGGTGGGTCAGTGCAATGGCGGAGTCCAGAGTGCGCATGCAGGAACAGTAGCGTCATTTCTCCGTGACGTGTTGTGCAGCGGCACAATGCATCGAGCACAGGTCAGGGCCGCTGCCTATCGGATCCTGACCTGAAACGGTGCATGATCGACACACGATCAAAGGAGATCCATGAGCATTGCAGAGCAGACCCCGCCGGACGTGAACGCCTCTACTGCGTCTCCGCACACCATGTCTCCGCGCACCACGGAGTTGTCCGGGGCTGTCCGGGACGAGTTGGACGCGGCTCTTCACGATCTCGTTGACGGCGCCGCTCGGTGGGCAGCCATGCCGCTCACGCGGCGCGCGGAGCTGCTCGCTGCCACCCACTCCGCCATGGCTGGGCAGGCAAAACGCTGGGCAATCCGGGCCCGTGACATCAAAGGTTTGGATGCCTCCTCTCCGCTTGTTGGTGAGGAATGGATTTCTGGTCCCTATGCCGCGCTTGCCGGCGTGGGCACCCTGGCTCACAGTGTCGCTGCGCTCGCCGCAGGCACGTCACCGCTGGCCGGCATCAGGGTGGGTACTGCTCCGGGTAACCGTGTGACGATCCCGGTTCTTCCGCACACCGCACATGAGGCGGTGCTGCTGCACGGCTTCCACGCGGAGGTGTGGCTGAGGCCCGGAGTTACCGCCACCGACGCGGTCAAGAAGGCCGGGCTGGGCGAGCTGAACCCCACGGTGTCCGGAGGAGTGGGCCTCGTGCTCGGTGCCGGCAACATCACATCGATCCCTCCACTGGATGTTCTGTACGAAATTGTGGCCAACAACCGTGCCGTGATCCTGAAGCTCAACCCGATCATGGCGGGCATGATGAGCGTGTATTTGGCGGCACTGGAGCCGCTCGTGACCGCGAAACTGCTGCGAGTGGTTCAGGGCGGGGCCGCCGAGGGTAGTTATCTCGCGCACAACGCTCTGGTCGACCACGTTCACATCACGGGCAGCGCGGCCACTCACGACGTGGTCGTCTGGGGGCCCGGAGCAGACGGTGCCGCGCGCAAAGCGGCGGGAACACCGCTTCTGAACAAGCCCATCACGAGTGAGCTCGGCGGTGTGGCACCGATCATCATTCTGCCGAGCCGGTGGACCGCGCACGATCTGCGCTATCAGGCCGAACACGTGGCCACGATGCGGCTGCACAACGGCGGTTACAACTGCATCGCCGGTCAAATCGTGGTGCTCAGTGCCGACTGGCCGCAGAAGGCCGAGTTCCTCACCGAATTGGCGGCGGCCCTGGAGCGCACACCCGCTCGCCCGGCGTGGTATCCCGGGAGTGACTCGCGGATGTCTGCCGCCGCGGTGTGTTACCCGAACGCTCAGCGCTTCGCCGCGGGCACTCGACTCCTCGTGTCAATCACGGGCGAGCAGGACGCCACCTATCTGCAAACGACGGAGACCTTTTCGCCGGTGCTGGGAGTGATCGAACTTCCGGGATCAGGTCAGGTGTTCCTTGATGGTGCTGTTGCGACCGTCAATCGGGACTTCCTCGGAACCCTCGGCGCCAATCTGATTGCAGACCCGTCGGTGATCAGGAAGCTCGGTCGCGGGTTCCGCACGGCCATCGCGAACCTGGAGTACGGGACGATCGCCATCAACGCGTGGACGGGCCTGGGCTTTCTGACGGCGACGGCATCGTGGGGCGCCTTCCCGGGTCACACCATCGACAACGTGCAGTCGGGAATCGGGGTGGTGCATAACGCACTCCTGATCGATTCCCCGGAACGCACGGTGGTCACCGGTCCGTTCCGTCCGTTCCCGCGGTCCGTCGCCCACGGTGAGTTTGCGCTGTTCCCGAAACCTCCGTGGTTCGTCACGGCACGCAGTGCGCAGAAGACCGGCGCTCTGCTCGCGGGCTTCGCGGCCAAGCCATCCTGGGCGAAGCTGCCCGCGATCTTCCTCTCTGCCTTCCGGGCTTAGGGCCGGCGACTCCAATGAAAAAGGTCGACATGATCCAGACACGTCCTGGCAGCACCCTCCTGACCACCCGCGACGGTGGTTCGTTCGATTACGTCGTGGTGGGGGCGGGTTCGGCCGGTGCTGCTCTCGCCAACCGGCTCAGTGCTCACCCGTCGACATCGGTGGTGTTGCTGGAGGCCGGTGGGAACGACTCGAACCCGAGCGTTCACATTCCCGCGGCGTTCTCGGGGCTGTTCAAGACGGATCTGGACTGGAACTACGAGACCACCCCGCAGCCGGGCCTCGGAGGTCGCACCATTTATTGGCCACGCGGCAAGGTTCTGGGTGGCTCATCGTCGCTGAACGCGATGATGTGGGTACGCGGGTTCGCGGCGGACTACGACCGCTGGGCCGATCTGGCGGGCCCCGACTGGTCCTACGAATCCCTGCTCCCCATCTTCCAACGGGTGGAACGGGTTCAGGATGCCAGCAATCCCGAGCACGGTGCCGCGGGAGCGATGAACGTGGAGCATCAGCGGAGTCCGCGAGAGCTCACCGCGACCTTCCTCCGGGCGGTCACCGAAGCCGGGTACGCCGTCGTGCCGCCGAACTCCCGGCAGCCCGAAGGGTTCAGTGAAACGATGCTCAGCCAGAAGAAGGGGTCACGTCACAGCACGGTCGACGGCTACCTGCGACCGGCCAAGGACCGGAAGAATCTGGTCGTTCGAACGGGGGCGCAGGCAACACGGGTGGTCTTTGACGGAACCCGCGCGGTGGGGGTGGAGTACTCGGTGGCCGGCGTCCTGCATCGGGTCGAAGCGCGCGGTGAGGTGATTCTCTGCGGTGGCGCCGTGAACACGCCGCAGCTCCTCATGCTCTCGGGTATCGGCGACGCGGCACACCTGACGTCGCAGGGCATCCCCGTGCTCGTGGACTCCCCGGAGGTCGGCGCGAATCTGAGGGACCATCTTGTGTCGTTCTTCACGGTGGAGACCCCGGGAGGGACCCTGCTCACAGCGACCGGACTGGGGGAGGTGGGAAACTATCTCCTCCGGCGGCGCGGAATGCTGACATCCAACGTGGCGGAGGCGTACGGCTTTGTCCGCTCCAGCGCCCACGTGGAGTTGCCCGACCTCGAGATGATTTTCGCACCCGCAGCGTATGTCGATGAGGGTCTTTCGGGAATCCCCGGCCACGGCATCAGCCTTGGTCCCATCTTGATCCAGCCCAAAAGCACTGGAACCGTCACGCTGGCGTCGGCCGACCCGTTCGACAAACCGATCATTGATCCGCGCTACCTGTCGGATCCCGGCGGAGAGGACCGCGCGGTGATGATGCGCGGGCTCGCCATCGCCGAGCGGATCCTGTCAACCCCGTCGATGACGGCGGTCTCTAACGGGAAGTACATGCGCCCGATGAAGGGCGAGCAACTCGACACGGCAACACGGGCAGCCAGCGCTCTCAATTCCCTGTCGCACACGCTCTATCACCCGACCAGTACGGCACGGATGGGGTCAGATGCGTCGGCTCCGGTCGATGGTGAGCTCCGTGTGCGCGGGGTGCAGGGGCTCCGCGTAGCGGATGCGTCGGTTATGCCGCAGATCATTCGCGGTCATACCAACGCACCCGCCATTGTGATCGGCGAGAAGGCTGCTGAATTCATCATCGCCGCGGCACGGGCCGGTCGACGGGACAGGATCACCGTGAGCTGAGAGGTGGCGTTCCACGACGCAACCCGATGAGGGGTCAGTCCGTGAGGTACGCCGAAGACAGCGCCGCGAGTGCCTTCGGATTGGGCTTCTTGGTTCCGGGGTGTACGAGCTCGACACCGAACAGTGTTTCATCGCTGCCTCCGTCAGCTTCCCCGTCGAGCACGAGCCGGTCACCACTGCCTAGCGGCTTAGCGCAGTGCCGGGCTGCGAGTCTGACGACTTTCCCGCACGGAAAGCGTCCGAGGCTTCGGGCGCGGCGCGGGAGATGTGGAGCGTGTATGGCGCGGTAGTGTGGTTTGCGTAGTAGTGTGGGGTGCGTTGAAGTCGCACGCCGCACGAAGATCCACGCCGCACGAAGATGCACGCCGCACGAAGATGCACGCCGACCTAAGGAGATGCCGATGGATAGCACCCAGTTGCTCAAGGGGGTGCTCGACATGGCCGTCCTGGCCGTGATCGTCGACGACGACGGCTACGGCTATGACATCGTGCGCCGGTTGCGCGCCGCCGGGCTCGACGAGGTCGGCGACGCATCGGTTTACGGCACCCTCCGCCGGCTGTACAGCGCGGGGGCGCTGTCGAGCTACGTCGTCCCATCCGACGGCGGACCGCACCGCAAGTATTACGGAATGAACGCGAACGGCCGGGCAATGCTCGCCGAACAACGTTCAAACTGGACTGCCTTCGCCGATACCCTCACCCAGCTGCTCGAGAAGCCGCAACCCGCCGTCCACCTACCTACGATCGGTGACCAGTCATGAGCGAAACCGCCACCACACCGTCCATTCACGACTTTGCCCTGGCTGTACGGGCCGCCCTGAGCGACCTCCCGGCTGATGATATCGATGATCTCACGGATGACCTCGAAGCCGACCTGACCGAGCAGGCAGCTGAGGTTGCTGCTGCCGATGCGCCCACCTTTGACCTCGGCGATCCGGTCGCTTACGCCGACGAGCTGCGCAGCGCTGCCGGGCTTCCGCTGCGGGGAACGCGCCCTACGGCTCGGGTACCTCGACTGCGCCTGCTCCGAGCCTGGATCGGTGACGCACGAGCGGATGCTGCGCAGCGCATCCGCTCGACTTCGACCGGCACCGCACTGCTCGATTTTCTGCTCGTATTGCGCCCGCTCTGGTGGGTGCTGCGCGGCTGGGTCGTCTTCGTGGTCGCCGAGATATTTTTGGGTGGAGCGATCAGCACAGTGCCGTCCGATCCGGTGCGGTGGTTCGTGTTCGCGGCCTTCGTTGTCTTGAGCGTGCAGTGGGGTCGCGGCCGCTGGCTGCCGTGGCGCTGGCTGCCCGGGTTTCGCACCCTTGTCAGCGTCTGCGCGGTTCTCGTGCTGCCGATTGTGCTGCTGTTCACGGTGCAACAGGCAGCACGTTCGGAGAACGGTGCCTACGTGGAATACACTCCGGCACCGAATCCCGGACTCATTCAGAGCGGCGAGCAGGTGACCAACGTTTTTGCCTACGATGCCGACGGTCAGCCGATTTCTGACGTGCAGTTGTTCGACCAGGATGGCCGGGCGCTCAACGTCGTCAATGACCCGGTGAATACGAGCTACCTGCCCCAGCTCGACAAAGCCGGTGAGAAAGACATGGTCGTGCCGAGCCTGCTGGTGCCGGCGGGCGGCGGCTGGAACGTGTTTCCGCTTCGGTTGGTGACATCGGACGATATCGACTACACCTATGACGTCTTCGGCCAGGCTTACCAAGCGGATGCGACGTCGTCGCCGTTCCCCTATGCCCAGGTGCAGCCGCTCACCGAGGTGCCGGCGTCGGGGGAGCCATCACCCACACCGTCGCCGAGACCCACAGCATCCGTTGAACCGACGGCTGGAGGATGATGCCAACGGCCGCCGAGCGGGGGCGGTCAGAAGCCCGTCGGCCATCAACCTGCTCCCCACTCATTCCGGCCCCAGCCTAACCAACGCCACGGCTCGGCGTCCGAAACTGGCGTAACCGGCGGACTACGCCGGGAACGACGCAGACAGCGCCGCGAGGGCCTCCTCGATGACGGTTGCCGCATCATCGATGAGCTCGTCGGAGATGACGACCGAGGGCATGATGCGCAGCACCGAGTCCCAGCTGCCGGCATCAAGCACGATCACGCCGTTGGTTGTGGCGTGCTTGATCACGGCCGTGAGTGCCTCCGGGTTGGGCTTCTTGGTTCCAGGGTGCACGAGCTCGACACCGAACATGGCGCCCTTACCGCGGACGTCGCCCACAACAGGGAACCGCTCGGCCCAATCGCCAATCCGAGCCTGCAGTGTCTTCTCGACGCGCTGTGCCTGCGCGAGCAGGCCATCACGCTCGATCACGTTGAAGACGGCGAGGGCCGCAGCGGTCGAGACCGGGTTGCCGCCAAACGTGCCCCCGACGCCGCCGGGCTGCACGGAATCCATGATATCGGCGCGACCGGTGACGGCAGCGAGTGGGAATCCGCCGGCGATGCCCTTCGCGGTGGTGACGAGGTCGGGCACAACGTTGTGGTGTTCGATCGCGCACCACGTTCCGGTTCGCGCAATACCGGCCTGAATCTCGTCGGAAACGAACACAATGCCATTGTCGGTGCAGAATTCGCGGATGCGTTCAAAGAACCCCGGGGCGGGGGTCACGATGCCGCCGTCGCCCTGAATGGGCTCCACAAAGAAGGCGGCGATCTCCGTCGCACCGATGTGGGTGTTGATGTAGTCGATGGTCTTTTCGGCCGCTTCCTCACCCGTGAGGCCGTCACGGAAGGGGTAGCTCGTGGGCACGCTGTAGATCTCACCGGGGAATGGTCCCATGCCGGCGCGTTCCGGCCAGGGACGGTAGGTCATGGCCATGGTGAGGTTGGTGCGACCGTGGAAGGCGTGATCAAGGGCGACGATGGCACGGCGACCGGTGAACTTGCGCGCGATCTTCACCGCGTTCTCTACCGCTTCGGCGCCGGTGTTCACGAGAAGGGAACGCTTCTCAAAATCGCCGGGGGTGATCTCGGCCAGCTTCTCCGCCACGCGAACGTAGTTCTCGTAGGGTGTGACGGTGAACAGTGTGTGGGTGAGCTTGGTGGCCTGTTCGGCGGCCGCTGCGGCGATCTCCGGGTGGGCGTGGCCAATAGTCGTCACGCCGATACCGCAGCCGAGGTCGATGATCTGGTTGCCGTCGACGTCAACGAGAATCGCGCCGGCGCCGTGATCCATGTAGATGTTGGCCAGGGTGCCGGCACCGCGGGCGACGGTTCGCTCGCGTCGTGCCTGCAGCTCAACCGACTTGGGCCCGGGAAGGGCGGTGACGAGTTTGCGTTGCTGGGGGACCGAATAGGAGGCAGTCATGGGGTCAGCCTAGGGCCGTCGGCTGGATGCTGACACCGAACGCCAATACTGAACGCCAATACCGAACGGGCAGGAAGCTAGACCCGTTCGCGGGGAAAGACCTTGTCCGCAAGCCGGAGAAGCGTTCCGGCGGGCGGTGATTCGTTGTACGACTTGGCGAGTTCCTGGCCCGAGAGTGCATGAATCGCGGCCATGATCTCATCCGTTGCCTGGCGACGCGCCTTACCCGACTCGGCTGAGCCGTGTGGGCTCAGATCGATCGGTGTGCCAAAAGCCACCGTAATCTTGCGAATGCGGGGAACCTTGCTGCCCACGGGCATGATCTCCTGTGTGCCAATCAGTCCAACGGGCACGACAACGGCGCCAGTCGTGAGGGCCAGCCAGGCAACCCCGGTTCGCCCGCGGTACAGGCGACCGTCAAGTGAGCGGGTACCTTCCGGGTAAATAGCGAAGGCGCTCTCGTCTTCGAGGATGGTGCGGCCGGCATCGAGTGCAACCTGTGCGGCCTGTCCGGCGCCGCGCTCCACACCCACCGCACCGATTGACGTGAAGAAGTTTCGGGAGACCCACCCGCTGAAGCCGGTCCCGGTGAAATACGTTGACTTCGCGAGGAACTGCACACGACGCGGTGCGGTAAGCGGGATAACGATGCTGTCAAT
This sequence comes from Cryobacterium sp. CG_9.6, assembly GCF_029893365.1. Lineage (NCBI taxonomy): Bacteria > Bacillati > Actinomycetota > Actinomycetes > Micrococcales > Microbacteriaceae > Cryobacterium > Cryobacterium sp. CG_9.6. Next base: position 1,365,724 of record NZ_JARXUZ010000001.1, read on the forward strand.
GAACGACAGGTGGTTGCTGGCAAAAATGATCGGGCCGGTTGTCGGGATGTTGTCCCGGCCGGTGATGCGGGGCCGAAAGACGAATCTGGCAATGGGAGCCATGATTCCATAGCCCAGGAAGTACACGAATCCCGGGCGTTTCGTCCGCGCGGGGGAGGCGACTACGTCGTCGTCTTGAGGTTCTTCATTGGCACCGGTCACTGCTCGACCTTACTCTGCCCGGCACCTACACCTAACATGAGGGGGTGCGCAGAGTAATAATCCTTGGGTCCACCGGTTCAATCGGTACGCAGGCCCTCGACGTGATCAGGGCCAATCCCACCAGGTTCGAGGTGGTCGGTCTTGCGGCCGGGCACAACCGTGAGCTGCTGGATCTGCAGGCCGCCGAGTTCAGGGTGACCGCCACGGCCCTCGGAGCGGATGCGGCCGAGCAGCTGGTGCGAGACATCGACGCCGACGTGGTGCTGAATGGCATCACCGGTTCGGTGGGTCTTGGTCCCACTCTCGCTGCGCTGAAGGCCGGTCGCACTCTCGCCCTGGCCAACAAGGAATCACTCATTGTGGGTGGCGACCTCGTCAAGTCTCTCGCTGCCCCGGGACAAATTGTGCCCGTTGACTCCGAGCACTCCGCGATTGCGCAGGCGCTGCGCTCGGGGACGAGTGGTGAGGTGCGTCGTCTGGTGCTCACGGCATCCGGTGGCCCGTTTCGTGGTCGCACCCGCGATCAGCTGGCGAACGTGACGCCGCGCGAGGCGCTCAACCACCCCACCTGGGATATGGGACTGGTGGTTACGACCAACTCAGCAACCCTCGTGAACAAGGGACTGGAAATTATCGAGGCGCACCTGCTCTTCGACGTGGACTATGACCGAATTGACGTGGCGGTTCACCCGCAGTCGATTGTGCACTCCATGGTGGAGTTCATTGACGGGTCCACCATTGCGCAGGCGTCACCGCCCGATATGCGACTTCCCATTTCGCTCGGGCTGGACTGGCCGAATCGGGTGGCTGCGGTGGGAACACCTCTGGACTGGACAACCCCACAGACCTGGACGTTTGAGCCGCTGGACGGCACCGCGTTTCCGGCCGTGGAACTCGCGAAGCGGGTTGGGCGGCTGGGAGGCAGCTATCCGGCCGTGTTCAACGCGGCAAACGAGCAGGCGGTGGCTGCCTTCCACGCGATGAAAATCGGGTTTCTGGACATCGTCGACACGGTGCTGCACGTTGTCGAGTCGCACGAGCAGGACGGGCCGCTCACGCGCGACTCACTGGCTGCGGCTGAAGCGTGGGCACGAGCCACGGCCGACACCCGCATTGCCACCGTTGCCGGGAGGTAATGGCCGCTAGTCCGAGCACTCCTCGTCATTCTTCTTGCAGTCCGGAGCCTTGTCCCGTTTGTCTTCCTCTGCGTCAGCCTTCGCCTCTGCAGCCGCTTCTGCAGCCGCCTTCGCAGCTGCGCTTGCCTTCGCCACGGCTTCTGCTGCGTCAGCTGCAGCCTGCGCGTCCGCAGCGGCCTGTGCCTCGGCGGCAGCGACCGCCATGCTGAGGTCGGATCCCACAAGGTTGATGGCGATCTGAATCTCGGCCGATCGCTCGGGTGTGACCTGCCCGGCGGCGGCAGCGGTGCGCAGATTGGCTTCCACACGCGTGAGGCTGTCCTGGGCGGCGGTGAGATCGCCCGCGGCGGCGGCTTCGGACACGTCCAGGACTCCGCTCTGCAATTGCTCAGCGGTAGCGGATTCCAGCTGGGCGGGGGTACCTGCGCAGCCCGTGAGGGCAAGCGTCGACAGGGCGATCGTGGCCAGTACTGTTGTCAGTCTTCGTCGAATCATGGGTTCACGCTTTCCTGAAGTTGCTGCAGGTGAGTGCCGAGCGAACCCTCGACGGCGGGATAGGTGGGCGCAACGGCTTCCGGGGCGCTCGACCGAGCGAGCATAACCACGACAACCACAACGATGGCCAGCCCCAGTGAAATCCCCACGACAAGAGCCCAGAGAGTGGATGCCGATGCTCGGCGCGTCCGCCCCGGCGGACGTTCCGGTGTGCCGGTGTCGCTCGGGGGCAGCAGCGCGGTTGCGGCATCGTCGCTGTCTGGTTTGGCACTGTCCGGTTTGGCACTGTCAGCTGTCTCGGTGACTGCTGCGGGCAGAAGCCGAGTGGGCGCATCTGCTGGTGCACTCATGAGCGCCGTCGCGAGCCCAGTTTCCTCCGCAAGGTCCGTGAGGAGGGGGGCGGTCGGCACCGCACCGGGCAGCGCGCCGGGCCCATCGTCGGTGACCAGGCTGCGAAGCACCACCGCTGCTGCCGACGCTGTGGGGCGGTCGGCGGCGTCCCGACTGGTCATGGCCGTGAGCAGGTCGGCCCAGCCCGGGCTCACACCCTGGGGGATCTCAGGTTGGCGTTGCAGCCTCGCCATGGCCGATTCAATGGCGGTTCCGGGGTAGGCGCGCTCGCCGGTGAGACTTTCGAGTAGCACGAGTCCAAGAGAGTAGATGTCCGTGGGGGGCCCGAGCGCGGTGCCCAGGGCCTGCTCGGGGCTGAGATAGCTGGCTGTTCCGAGCGTGGCACCCGTGGCGGTGAGTCGGGTTTCATCGAGCAGACGGGCGATTCCGAAGTCGGCGAGCTTCACATGCATCGCTCGACCGGGAAAACCGGAGGGCGTCAGAAGCACGTTTGCGGGCTTGATATCCCGGTGGATGATGCCGCGCGCGTGCACGTAGTGCAGGGCTTCGGCGAGGTCTGCTCCCATGTCCGCGAGGTCACGGGGCTCGACGGGACCATCCATCAGGCGCGTGCGCAGATCGGACCCGTCAACGAATTCCATCACGATGAAGGTGCGCGGTGAACCGTTGATGTGTGCGGTTCCGGCGTCGTACAGGGTCACGAGCGCGAAGTGATTCAGGCTCGCGAGCAGTGAAATTTCGCCGCTCTGGCGTTCGGGTCCGGCGCTGTCCATGCTGTCGGAGCGAAAGAGCTTCACGGCCACCGTGCGACCAAGGGACGTGTCGGTGGCTTCGTAGACCGATGCCATACCGCCGGTACCCACGAGGCGATCGAGGTGAAAACGGTCGGCAAGGAGCAGACCAAGCGGGCCGGAATAGTGTTTCGTAGACAGGGCGTACCTCCAATGACTGCTCTAATCAAAACACAGTGGATCATCCGCGGGGTTGATCGGCGGCGAAACGGCCAGCCGCTTTGCAGCTTGGGACGGCTACTCTACGACTGTGGAATCTGTCTTGTTGTTCATTCTCGGTGTCGCCGTCATCTTCGTCGGCATAGCCCTGTCCATTGGCCTGCACGAGATCGGGCATCTGCTTCCCGCCAAGCTCTTCGGCGTCAAGGTAACGCAGTACATGATTGGCTTCGGACCCACGCTGTGGTCCAAGAAAAAGGGTGAGACCGAGTACGGGTTCAAGGCCCTTCCTCTCGGCGGCTACATCTCCATGATCGGTATGTTCCCGCCCAAAAAGGGTGAGGCGGTGCAAAGCGCAAGTACGGGCTTCTTTGACACCCTGGTGCAGGAAGGCGGCACTGAGAAGAAGCAGGGTGCGATGGCCACCATGGTGGATGACGCTCGGCAGGCCAGTGCGGAGTCCATCGGCGAGGGTGAAGGGCACCGCGCGTTCTACAAGCTTCCCGTGTTCAAGCGCATCATCATCATGCTGGGTGGGCCCACCATGAACCTTCTGATCGCCATCGTCTTGTTCTCTATTGTGCTCATGGGTTTCGGGACCCCCCAGACCAGCACCACCGTGGGCACGGTCAATGCCTGCGTGCTCCCAGCCACGAGTGACCGTCAGACCTGCGCCCTTGGCGATGAGGCGTCTCCCGGTGCGGCGGCCGGGCTGCAGCCGGGTGACCGGTTTGTGAGCATTGGCGGCACCGCCATTACGAGCTGGAGCCAGTCCACACAGATCATTCGCGATGCACCCGGCACTGCGCTTCAGGTGGTTGTTGACCGGGCCGGTACGGCAACGGATCTCACCATCACGCCCAGGCTCACCGAGCGGTACGTGCTCGATTCCGCAGGCAAGCCGACCGAGGATGCCGCAGGAAACCCGATCACCGAGCAGGTGGGTTTCGTGGGTATCGGAGCCGCCGTCGAAACGGTGCGCCAGCCCGTCACGGCGGTCCTGCCCGCGGTCGGGTCAACAATCGCGTCGACGGCCGGCATCATCATCAATTTGCCGCAGCGTCTCGTTGATGTGGCAAATGCGGCGTTTGGTCCGGGGGAGCGCGACCCGAACGGCCCCATTAGCATGGTCGGCGTGGGCCGGGTTGCGGGCGAGATCGCGAGCATCGACACCATTCCGGTGGCCGACAAGGTGGCGAGCCTGCTCGGCGTGCTGGGTTCGGTCAACATCGCCCTGTTCGTGTTCAACCTGGTGCCGCTGCTTCCGCTTGATGGAGGTCACGTGGCGGGAGCACTCTGGGAGGGCATCCGTCGGGCATTTGCGAAGCTGTTTCGGCGACCCGAGCCGGGGCCGGTGGACATGGCCAAGCTGATGCCGCTCACCCTTGCCGTGGTCATTCTGCTTGGTGGCATGAGTCTGCTGCTCATCTATGCCGACATTGTGAAGCCGGTGAATCTGTTCGGATAGGTGGCGGGCTCAGATAACGTGCTCGGCTCCGGGAGAAGATGCCGATCCGGTCGCGCAGACGTAACATCGACATATGCCTCCACACTGGGATTCTGACGCAGCGTGGTACCCGACTGCACCAGGACAGTCCGGCCATCGCTACGCCGGTGAACAGACGTGGTCTGGTGGGCTGCCGCCCGGCGTGAGGCTGTGGGTTCCCGTCATTGTGTCCTTCCTCGTGCAGGTTCCCGCGATAGTGCTGCTCACGTGGCCGGGGCGTGACTCGGGTCTGGCCGGTTGGGTGCTCACCGTCGTTCTTGCGGCCGCTGGCCCGGTCGCGCTCATCGGTGCACGCCGGTTTCCGGGCCAGGTTGTGGCCGTGGCTGCAGGGTCGGCCGGAGCGCTGCTTCTGCTGCACCCCGATTTGGACGTGCCGCCGGTTGCGCTTGCGTTCGCCATCGTGCTCGGAATCGGGGGCGGGGCCCGCGTGTGGGTCTACACCACCGTGGTTTCCACCTGGGTCGCCACGATAGCGTTGGCGAGTATTCTGAACCTCGAACTGCATCCGCTTCGTGTGGCATTCACAACGCTTGCGCTCACCCTGCTCATGGGTGTGGGGGAGTTCAGTAGGTCTCGTCAGGACCGGCTCGGCGAGCTGCGTCGATCGGCATCTGCCCTTCGCATTGACGCGGAACAAAAAGAACGCGTCCGCATCGCGTGGGAGCTGCACGATGTTGTGGCGCGCTCCCTCTCGCAGATTAATGCGCAGGCCCAGCTAGCACTTCAGCTGATAGACGTTGAGCCCGACAGGGCCGCGCAGGCGCTTTCGAGCATCACAGCCACCAGCACAACTGCTCTCGAGGAGGTGCGGATGGTGCTGGGAATCTTGCGGTCAAACGATGAGGTGGGTCTGACCATCGATGTGGCGACCGAGTTCGGGCAGACGAACGTCGAGTCCGCCCGATAATTTGGGCTGTGACCGTTTACGCGGGTGTTGACGTGGATGTCTACAGCGAGAGAAGCAAAGCTTCACCCTGCCCGCCACCGCCGCACAGAGCAACGGCAGCCTTGCCGCCACCGCGGCGTGACAGTTCGAGGGCGGCATGCAGGGCAACGCGTGCTCCCGAGGCGCCGATCGGGTGACCGATGGCGATACCGCCACCGTGGATGTTCACCCTGTCGGCCGAGACGCCAAGCTCCTTCGACGACTGAACCACAACGGATGCGAAGGCCTCGTTGATCTCCACAATGTCGAGATCCTGGGCGGTCCAGCCCTGCTTCGTGAGGGCGCTTGCGATGGCGTTGGCGGGCTGGGAATGGAGTGAGTTGTCGGGACCGGCCACCTGACCGGAGGCTTCAATGACCGCGAGCCAGCTCAGGCCGTGTGCTTCGGCCCAGGCCTTGCTCGTGACGACGACGGCACTGGCGCCGTCGCTGAGGGGTGCTGCGTTTCCGGCCGTGATGTTGCCCTCGGTCGAGAAGGCGGGACGCAGGCGGCCCAGGGTGTCCGTGGTGCTTTCACCGCGAACGCCCTCGTCGGTCGTGAGCACGAGCGGGTCACCCTTGCGCTGCGGAACGCTCAGCGGTGTGATTTCGTGGGCGAAGACATCCGCGTCAATGGCGGCAGCGGTGCGTTGGTGGGAGGCGGCAGCAACGGCGTCCTGCTCGAGGCGAGTGAGTCCCAGCTTCTCGTTGGCCAGTTCGGTGGAGAGCCCCATGGAGAGGCCGTCGAAGGCATCGGTCAGGCCGTCGTGTGCGGCGTGGTCGATCATCGAGACCGTTCCGTACGCCCACCCCGTGCGTGATCCGGGCAGCAGGTGCGGCGCGCGGGTCATCGATTCCTGACCGCCGGCCACGACGACATCCGCTTCACCGAGACGCACGAGGCGAGCTGCGTCAATGATGGCGGCCAGGCCAGACAGGCACACCTTGTTGAGTGTCATGGCGGGTACATTCCACGGGATGCCGGCGGCGATGCTCGACTGTCGGGCCGGGTTCTGGCCGGCGCCAGCCTGCAGGACCTGGCCCATGAGAACAACGTCAACCTGATCGGGGGCGACACCCGCACGCTCCAGGGCACCCGTGATGGCGGCCGAGCCGAGTTGCACTGCGGTCAGGGAGGCCAGCTGGCCGTTCACTCGGCCCTGGGGCGTGCGTGACCCGGCAAGAATAACGACGTCAATTGCGATCATGAGGACTCCTTCGTCTACTGCGATGTTTCGACAGTACCGCTCCAGCGTGAGTGCCCTCTGACACCCTGACGATTGGTGACGTAATCGGGTGCAAACGCCCACTGAACTTGCTGTGGTGGTGGACAGGTGCGTGCGGGCACCGACGAGTAAGCTCATGTCGTGGCTGCAACTAATTTGGGAATGCCCAAAATACCCGAGATACTCGCTCCGAGACGCAAGTCTCGCCAGATCAAGGTCGGAAAGGTTCTTGTTGGTGGTGACGCTCGGGTGAGCGTCCAGTCGATGACGACGACGCAGACGACCAACATCAACGGCACGCTCCAGCAAATTGCCGAACTTACGGCAAGCGGATGCGACATCGTGCGTGTGGCTGTTCCCACCCGGGAAGATGCCGAGGCTTTGGCGATCATTGCGAAGAAGAGCCAGATCCCGGTGATTGCCGACATCCACTTTCAGCCGAATTATGTGTACGCGGCGATCGACGCCGGTTGTGCTGCGGTTCGCGTAAATCCGGGCAACATTCGTAAGTTTGACGACCAGGTGGGCAAGATTGCAGCCGCAGCCAAGGCCGCGGGTGTGAGTCTGCGCATCGGTGTGAACGCGGGTTCTCTGGAGCCGAGCCTCATGGAGAAATACGGCAAAGCCACTGCGGAGGCGCTCGTGGAGAGTGCCGTCTGGGAGGCGAGCCTGTTCGAAGAACACGACTTTCACGACTTCAAGATTTCGGTTAAGCACAACGACCCGGTCATCATGGTGAAGGCCTACCGTCTGCTCGCAGAGCGCGGTGACTGGCCGCTGCACCTCGGAGTCACCGAGGCTGGACCGTCGTTCCAGGGCACCATCAAGAGCGCTACGGCGTTCGGCATTCTGCTGGGGGAGGGTATCGGCGACACGATTCGAGTGTCACTGAGTGCGCCTCCGGCCGAGGAGATCAAGGTGGGTCTGCAGATTCTGCAGTCGCTGAACCTGCGGGAGCGAAAGCTGGAGATCGTGTCGTGCCCCAGCTGTGGACGCGCCCAAGTTGACGTGTACAAGCTTGCCAACGATGTCACCGACGGCCTTGAGGGCATGACTGTCCCGCTGCGGGTGGCCGTGATGGGCTGTGTTGTCAACGGACCGGGCGAGGCCCGTGATGCTGATCTCGGTGTTGCTTCCGGTAACGGTAAGGGACAGATCTTTGTTCGCGGAGAGGTCATCAAGACCGTGCCGGAGAGCGAGATTGTGGCGACGCTCATCGAAGAGGCCAACCGCCTCGCGGCCGAGATGCCTGCTGCCGAGATCGGTGCACCCACGGTGGTCGTCGCCCAGTAGCGATTTCTTCCGCGGTGGCGGGGGTCTCGCCCGCCTCGCCCACTTCCTCGCCCACTGCGCTGGTCGAGGAGCCGGCACGCTTTTCGCCGGCGTCTCGACGCTTCTATGGGAGTTGTCAAGCTGTTGAGGTCTTTTTTGATGATGTTTCGTGAGTCGTGTGGCGTGTTTTTGGGCGCGTGAGGGTGGCGGGCGGGCCGTCGAAGATGGCCTGTCCGCTGGGCGGTGGTGTCGTTTTAGGTGGTGTGGTTATCGAGGACGCGGAACAGGTGCCGGGCGATGTAGCGTTTCAGGACGCGTTGGATCTCTTTGGGTGTCTTGCCTTCCTTCGTCCGTTTCTCGACGTAGGCGGCGGTCGCCGGGTCGTGGTGTTAGCGGTAGAACGTGGTGACCCAGATGGCGGTGTTGAGCGCCCGGTCGCCACCGCGGTGCAGACGGTAGCGGATGGTGTTGCCCGATGACGCGGGGATGGGCGCGATGCCCGCGAAGCGGGCGAACGCGGCCTCGGAGCGGATGCGTCCCTGGTGCGACCACGACACGATCAGCTGCGCGGCGACGATCGCGCCGACGCCGTGCTCAAGCAGCAGGTAGGGGGCGAGGGCTTTCACGTGCTTGAGGAGGCCCTTCTCGTTCGCCGTGAGCTCGGCTTGACGGCTGAGGATCTCTCGCGCTTCGCGGGCAGCCTCGGCGCGGATGGTGACCATGCCGACGTCATCGTTTCGATGGGCGCGCCAGGCTGCGACGACTTTGATTTGCTCGGCTGTGAGGGCCAGGCGAACGTCCAGGCCGAAGCCGTACCCGCGCAGCAGCGCTGTGAGGCGGTTGTTGGAGGCGCTGTGGGCCTTCTTGAGGGCGGCGCGCGCGGTCAGTAGCACCGTCAAGGCTGCGTGGTGCCCAGCGTGGTTGCGGGGCGTGATGAGGTGCTCCATTGGCAGGGCGAGGGCGTAGCGGGCGGCGTGCTCTGCGTCGATGGGGTCGGTTTTGCCGGCCCGGCGAACGCCGCGCTTGGGCGGCCTGGTTTCGGTGACGCGCACGCCGGCGGCCGTCAGGAGGTCGCAGAACTGGGCTCCGTAGGACCCGGTGCCCTCCATGGCCACCAAAACCGGCCCTGTTGTTTCGCGTTCGATCCACGCCTGAGCCCGTTTGAGTCCGGGCGGAGTTGTCGGGAATGTTTGCGCGGTGCCGTGTTTCCCGCCCAGATGGTCGAGGGCGACCAGCGTGTGTGTCTTGGCATGGGTATCCACCCCGATGACATAACTGAACTGCTGTGAGACCATGGTCACGATAACTCCTTCGATGGGTGTTATGTCGTGCCGGTCTGGGGTTCCTCGGAGAACATCTCTGTAATGAGTCACGACCCTGTTGGGGGTACGGACAGGCTTCTAATCAAGTCACTCTGAGGGTCACAGGCCGGCCTGATTCGATGCGTGGAGCGGACATGTCGAGACGAAGACACCTCCGTGAAGAGAGTCAGAGACCAAAAGAGTCACGCAACCCACACGAATCAAGACCAGCCTGCCAGCTGATAACCAGACCAGCTATAACCATTACAGAGACCTCGTGAGCCGTCTTACCGTTGGCTATCGGATGCCCAAGGCGGGTCGGTGCTGGGGGTGTTGGCCCGATGACTAGCGGCGGGTCGCCACTTCTGGCCGGGGTCAAAGAGCACGGGCCCGCGAATCCAGGGTCTGCCGCTCACCATTTTGATCTGCCACCCGGCCGTGTCAATGGTGTGGTGGTGGTACCAGCACAGCAGGCATCCGTTGTCGATGTTGGTGGGTCCGTTGAACTTCCACGGGAAGACGTGATGCACCTCGCACCAGGCGGCCGCAATGGTGCACCCGGGAATAACGCAGCCCCCATCGCGGGCGGCAATCGCCCGGCGTTGCGCTGGGCTGAAGAACCGCTCTTTTTCGCCCAGATGCAGGACCTGGCCGTTCTCACCGATGATCACCTGCTGATACCCGCCCGCACACAGTCGCTCCTGCACCGCCTTCAGACTGATCGGGGCATCCACGCCATCGATCCAGCCGACGCCGCGCCCGTTCTTCAGATCTCGGGCATTCACGTGCACCATCACCGTCGGCGCCGCACCGCCCACGCGCGGTGTTTTCGGGTCCCGCGCTGTCTTGTCGAAGACGGCCCGGAGGATGTCGGCGCACTTTTCCCCGCCGGTGCGGTCATCACAGATGTCTTCGGCACCGGGGATCAGTTCCCCGGCCTCCATGCGGGCCTGATCCTCCGCCGACGGAAACGCCGGTGTCGCGTGGGCACTAATGAAAGTGGCAAAGACACCGTTCATCACGCCGCGCAGTTCGGGTGTCACTCCGCCTCGCATTGGATACAACCCGTTCTTCAGGAGTCCGAACCCCACAGTGCTGGTCGCGGCGGTCTGCTCATCACTCGGTGCGGCGCCGTCGGGGTCGAGGATCGCGCCCCACTCATGTGCTTGCGCCCGAATCAAATCCGCCGAGAACGCGATCCCTGCCCCGGGAAGGCCCTCGGTCTCGGGGGTGATCGCTCCGGTTGCCGAGGCCACAAGCGCGCGTTCGGCCCGGTCAAGGTCGTCCGGGGCGACCCGGGAGGAGATCTGCTCCAACGCCGCCACGATCACGTCGGCGGCATCAACACCGAGGTTCCCAGACGTCAACCCCTCGGCCACAGCGGGGTGTTGCACCGGAACGCTCTGGCCAAGCAGGCCACTGGTGGCCGCCGCAGTACCGGTGACAATGCCTCCGAGGCGCATCCGCCGCTTGGCTTCCGAGGCGGACACCCGGGTGATGCCGGTAATGAGTTCGTACTTGGTGCGGCATCCGCTCTTCCACGCCAACGAGTCATGGCCTCTACTGGTTTCGGCACGCATGCCCACGTCGGCGGCGGACCAGATCCGGCCCCCATCCACCCGGCGCCCCACCGCCTCCAACGCTCCCATCACACTCAGGGCGGCGTCATCGTCGAGGAGGGTGAAATGCACTTCGTCAAGAGCGTCACCGATCAGATCGCTGGCCTGCTGCAGCAGGGCGACCACTTCGGGACCGGACTTCATCGTCGTGAACATGTCCCCATTTTACCCCGAATAGAACAAGAAAGCGAGACTTACTCACGTTTAAAACTCGTGACCTTAGTAAATATTTCCACGCACAGCATCGGCTCCAACAGAGCCCTTCAGAGCTTCTATGCGCCTACCTGACGCCTGTTCTCGCCACCCACAGACCCCACCGACCGCCATAATCAGGCCCCCCACGCTGCCGCCAACGCCCGCACCGTCACCTAAACACTCGCAAACCACCTCGCCATTCGTTCTGCACGGGCTGCGCTCCCCGTCCCGCTGGTCGAGGAGCCGGCACGCTTTTCGCCGGCGTCTCGAGACCCCGTGAGCCGGTCTCGCAGACCAGCTCCCGAGGTCTCGACCGCTCGCAAGCTCGCGCTCGACCAGCGGGTGGGTCTCGCTGGTCGAGGAGTCGGCACGCTTTTCGCCGGCGTCTCGAGACCCCGTGAGCCAGCCTCGCAAACCAGCTCACCAGGTCTCGACTGCTCGCAGGCTCGCGCTCGACCCGCGGGAGGGTCGGTGCTCGACCATCGAGGCCCGTTTCGCTCTGAAGAAACTCTCCCGGTCGGTATCAGAACCGGTGAGGCCACCCCTTTTGCCAACGTTGCGCTCGTGGGTGCCGGATACCCGTCGCCGAACGGGCGCCCGGTTCGCCGTAAGGTAGTTGGGTGCCTACACGTCTCTCCACCTACTTCCTCCGTACACTCCGCGAAGATCCCTCCGACGCCGAGGTGACCAGCCACCGCCTTTTGGTGCGTGCCGGGTACATTCGTCGCCAGGCCCCCGGAATCTTTGCCTGGCTGCCCCTGGGGCTGCGGGTGAAGGCGAAGCTGGAGCGCATCATTCGCGAGGAGATGACGGCGGCGGGCGCGCACGAGGTGCACTTCCCGGCTCTGTTGCCGCGCGAGCCCTACGACCTCACCGGCCGCTGGGACGAGTACGGCGACGGAATTTTTCGCCTGAAAGACCGCAAGGGCTCCGACCTTCTCCTCGCACCCACGCACGAGGAGGTCTTCACCCTGCTGGTGAAAGACCTCTACGGTTCCTACAAGGACCTGCCGCTGTCGATCTATCAGATCCAGGACAAGTACCGTGATGAGGCGCGATCCCGTGGAGGCCTGCTGCGCGGCCGCGAGTTCACCATGAAAGACGCCTACTCCTTCGACTACACCGATGCCGGTCTGGACGCCAGCTACCAGGCCCAGCGTGACGCCTATGAGCGCATCTTCACCCGCTTCGGCCTCGAGTACGCCATCGTGCAAGCGGATGCCGGCGCCATGGGTGGATCCAAGAGCGAAGAGTTCTTGCACCCCACCGAGGTCGGAGAAGACACGTTCGTGCGCTCAGCAGGTGGGTACGCCGCCAACGTGGAGGCGTTCCGCACCATCGCCCCGCCGGCCGTGGACTGGACCGCGTTGCCCGCCCCCACCGTGTTCGATACGCCCGATACCCCCACGATTCAGACGCTGGTCGATATGGCCAACCGCGAGCACCCGCGGCCCGACGGACGTGAGTGGGTTGCCGCCGACACGCTGAAGAACGTGGTTTTGGCGCTCATCCAGCCCGACGGAACTCGCGAGATCATCGCCATCGGCCTCCCCGGCGACCGGGAGGTGGACCTCAAACGCGTTGAGGTGGCCTTTGGTCCCGCCGAGGTGGAGGCTGCGAACGAGGGCGACTTTGATCGCCTGGACAAGGTCGAGGGCAAGCCCGGTCTCATCAAGGGCTACATCGGCCCGTGGAGCGCCTCGGGACCCTTGCTGGGCGAGAAGTCGGCCACCGGCATCCGCTTCTTCGTTGACCCCCGTGTTGTTGCTGGAACGGAATGGATCACCGGAGCAAACGAAGCCGGACGCCACGTCTTCGGCCTTGTTGCCGGACGCGACTTTGCCGTGGATGCCATTGTGGAGGCGTCCGACGTTCGCGCGGGAGACCAGGCGCCCGATGGCTCCGGACCGGTCGAGCTCATTCGCGGAATGGAGATCGGGCATGTGTTCCAGCTTGGACGCAAGTACGCGGAAGTGCTCGGCCTCAAGGTGCTGGACGAGAACGGGAAGCTGGTGACCGTCACCATGGGGTCCTACGGAATCGGTGTGACCCGTATTCTGGCCGTCATCGCCGAGCTCAACAACGATGCGAAGGGCCTCATCTGGCCGGAAGCCGTGGCGCCTTTTGACGTTCACGTGATTGCGACCGGACGGGATGAGATCGTCTACGAGACGGCCGAGCTCGTGGTGGGCGCGATCGAAGCGAGCAACCGCGAGGTGCTGTACGACGATCGTCGCAAGGTCTCGCCCGGTGTCAAGTTCGGTGATGCCGAACTCATCGGTGTGCCGTGGATCGTCATTGTGGGCCGCGGAGCTGCTGACGGCATTGTTGAGCTGTGGAACCGCAGCACGGGGGAGCGCGAGCAGGTGACGGTTGCCGACGTCGCTGCCCACTTCGCCTAGACACGCGGTGCGATCCGGGCCACGTGCGGTGACAACGGCCTGCGGAGTCGGGTACCGTTAGTGTGAGCCCGCTGCGCAGTTTCGCGGCGGCAAGATCTGAATAGAGGAGGCCGGCCATGGACATCGACCTCAGTGTTTTGCGGCAATTGGAGCGCGAGAAAGAGATTCCCTTTGAGGAACTCGTGCAGATTATTGAGCAGGCAATCCTGACGGCCTATCTGAAGCACACCCACCCGGATGAGCCCACGAAGCAGGCAGCCTTGGAAGAGGCGGGAGTACGCGTTGTACTCGACCGCAAGAATGGGCACGTAGACATCTATGTGCCGGAGCACGACGAAGACGACAACGTCATTGGCGAAGCCATCGACAACCCGACCGATTTCGGTCGAATCGCGGCCTACGCCGCCAAGCAGGTCATCAACCAGCGCCTACGCGACCTCGCGGATGATGCCGTTCTCGGTGAGTTCAAGGGCCGCGAGGGTGACATTGTTGCTGGGATCATTCAGCAGGGACCCAACCCGCGCATGATTCACGTGGACCTGGGTTCGATCGAGGCCATCATGCCTCCTGAAGAGCAGGTTCCGAACGAGACGTATGTGCACGGTGCGCGCATCCGCGTGTTCGTCACGGCGGTCGGGCGCGGACTCAAGGGCCCGCAGATCACCGTGTCGCGCACGCACCCGTCACTGGTGCGCAAGTTGTTTGCACTCGAGGTTCCCGAAATCGCGAGCGGAGTCGTGGAAATCGTCTCTCTGGCCCGTGAGGCTGGACACCGCACCAAGATCGCGGTTCGGGCCACCGAACCCGGTGTGAATGCCAAGGGTGCGTGCATTGGCGAACTCGGGCAGCGCGTTCGTGCCGTCACCAATGAACTCAACAATGAGAAGATTGACATTGTCGACTTCTCACCCGATCTGGCCACCTTTGTGGCCAGCGCGCTGTCACCCGCAAAGGTGACCAGTGCGTACGTCATTGACGAATCGATCAAGGCCGTTCGCGCCCTGGTTCCCGACTATCAGCTCTCTCTTGCCATCGGTAAAGAGGGTCAGAATGCTCGCCTTGCGGCCAAGCTCACGGGTGCCAAAATCGACATTCAGCCCGATAGCATTCTGGAGGATGCCGAATAGGGGGTACGATGGACTCCGTTAGAACGTGCATTGGATGCCGTTCGCGCGCCGCACGATCCTCTCTTCTGAGGATTGTTGCCCGGGACTCAGAGATTCTGGTGGATGAAACCGCCACTCTCCCCGGCCGGGGTGCGTGGCTTCATCCGACCGTCTCGTGCTTCCAAGACGCACAGAGGCGCCGCGCTTTCGGGCGTGCCCTTCGCGTGACCAGCTCGCTGGACGCGAAACAACTAGAGAACAGGCTGACTTGGCTTATGGATAACTAATGAGCGGCTCGAAATGAGACCCGTCCGTTACTAACGGCCTGCCCCTTTCCGGGTGCAGGCCCGGAACAGGAGAATTGTGGCTGCGAAACCACGCGTACACGAGATCGCTAGCGAGCTCGGAGTCGACAGCAAGGTTGCCCTTGCAAAATTGAAAGAAATGGGCGAGTTCGTCAAGGGACCGTCCAGTAGCGTTGAGCCCCCGGTAGCGCGCCGTCTTCGTGCCGCTCTGGAAGCAGAGAGCGCAAGCGCCAAGGCCGCTAACCCGGCCGCCGCGGCGTCCACCACGACAACGGCGCCTGCGCCCGGGCCGCGCCCGAGTGCCGGTGCCAAGCCAGGGGCTGCTAAGCCCGGCGCGATGAAGCCGGGCGCCAAGCCCGGAGCGCGTCCAACGCCTGCTGCACAGCCTGTTGCTGTGGAGCAGACCGAAGCGGCTGAGGCAGCTCCGGTTCCCGTTGCACCCCTCACGGTTGCCGAGCGCCAGGCGCAGGCTGCCGAGAAGGCAGCGGCCAGCGAAAAGGCTGCCGCAGCGGAGAAGGCGGCAGCTGCCGCAGCCCCCGCGGCCGCAACCGGTACAGACGCTCCCGCAGCGAAGACTCCCGGAGGCTCAGCCACCCCGGTCAAGCCCGGTGCACCTCGCCCCGGAGCAGCACGTCCGGGCAATAACCCCTTTGCCAGCAACCAGGGCATGGGTCAGCGTCCCGCCCAGCCGCCGCGTCCGGGAAACAACCCGTTCGCGAGCGCACAGGGTATGGGTCAGCGTCCCGCAACACCCACGCCGAGCAACATCCCGCGTCCCGCACAGCCTCGCCCCGGAGCACCTCGCCCCGGCGGCCCTGGCCAGGCGGCACGCCCGACCGGGTTCGGTCAGCGTCCGGGCGCCTTCCAGCGTCCCGGTGGAGCACCCGGAGGAGCCGGCGGCGCACGTCCCGGCTTCGCTCGTCCCGGTGGTGCACCGGCCGGTGCACCCGGTTTCGGCCCGCCCCGTCCCGCCGGTGGTGGTGGTGGCGCTGGTCGTGGTCGTGGCCCCGGTGGTGGAACCGCTGGTGCGTTCGGTCGCGGAGGCGGCAAGAACAAGGCGCGCAAGTCGAAGCGTACGAAGAGAGCAGAATTCGAACTGCGCGAAGCCCCGTCGCTGGGTGGCGTGAGCGTTCCCCGTGGAGACGGTGGAACGGTTGTTCGCCTGCGTCGCGGCGCGTCGATCACCGACTTCGCCGACAAGATTGATGCGAGCCCCGGAAACCTCGTGACCGTGCTCTTCCACCTCGGTGAAATGGCAACGGCTACGGAGTCTCTCGACGAGGCCACCTTCGATGTACTGGGTGAAGAGCTCGGCTACAAGATTCAGATGGTGTCGCCCGACGATGAGGATCGCGAGCTTCTGTTGGCCTTCGACATCGACATCGACCAGGAACTCGAAGACGAAACCGACGAAGACCTCGAAGTTCGTCCTCCCGTCGTCACGGTCATGGGTCACGTTGACCACGGTAAGACCGCGCTGCTCGATGCGATCCGTAACGCCAAGGTTGCCGCCGGTGAAGCCGGAGGCATCACGCAGCACATTGGTGCCTACCAGGTGGTCACCGAGCACGAGGGCATTGACCGTGCCATCACCTTCATTGACACCCCGGGCCACGAGGCGTTCACCGCCATGCGTGCACGTGGTGCACAGGTGACGGACATTGCGATCCTCGTGGTTGCTGCCGATGACGGAATCATGCCCCAGACCATTGAAGCGCTCAACCACGCACAGGCCGCCAACGTGCCGATCGTGGTTGCCGTGAACAAGGTCGACAAGCCCGGTGCCAACCCGCAGAAGGTTCGCCAGCAGCTCACCGAGTTCGGCCTCGTCGCCGAAGAATACGGTGGAGACGTCATGTTCGTGGACGTGTCGGCGAAGAACAAGACCGGAATCCAGGAAATCCTGGACGCCGTGCTTCTCGTAGCGGATGCCGGACTCGACATGCGTGCCAACCCCAACAAGGATGCTCGCGGTGTGGCCATTGAGGCCAAGCTCGACAAGGGTCGCGGCGCCGTCGCAACCGTGCTCATCCAGTCGGGAACCCTGCAGGTCGGAGACTCGATTGTTGCCGGAACGGCCTATGGTCGCGTTCGTGCAATGGCCGACGAGAACGGCGTTGCTGTTCTTTTGGCAACACCGTCGCGTGCCGTTCAGGTACAGGGCCTCTCCAGCGTTCCTCGTGCCGGTGACACCTTCCTCGTGATTCAGGAAGACCGCACCGCACGTCAGATCGCTGAGAAGCGTGAAGCCGCCGAGCGCAACGCCCTGCTGGCCAAGGCCCGCAAGCGCATCAGCCTCGAGGACTTCACCCGTGCACTCGAAGAGGGCAAGGTCGAGTCGCTCAACCTCATCATCAAGGGTGACGTGTCCGGTGCCGTTGAGGCACTGGAAGAGTCGCTCCTCAAGATCGAGGTCGACGATTCCGTTCAGCTGCGCATCATCCACCGTGGTGTGGGTGCGGTCACCGAGAGCGACGTCAACCTCGCTACCGTCGACAACGCCATCATCATTGGATTCAACGTTCGCCCCGACACGAAGGCACGCGAACGTGCCGCTCGTGAAGGCGTGGACGTGCGCTTCTACTCCGTCATCTACTCGGCACTCGAGGACATTGAGAACTCCCTCAAGGGAATGCTCAAGCCTGAGTTCGAAGAGGTTCAGAGTGGTATCGCCGAAATTCGCGAGGTCTTCAGCTCGTCGAAGTTCGGAAACGTTGCCGGTGTTATCGTTCGCTCCGGTACCATCACCCGAAACGCCAAGGCTCGCGTTATTCGCGACGGCGTCGTGGTGGGGGACAATCTGGGCATCGAATCGCTGCGTCGCTTCAAGGACGATGTCACTGAGGTCCGCACGGACTTCGAGTGTGGTATCGGACTGGGCAAGTTCAACGACATCCAAATCGGTGACGAGATCGAGACGATCGAAATGAAGGAAAAGCCGCGGGTCTAATTCCACGGTTCCGGGGTCTCCGCTCGATTGCCCACCGGGCATGTGGGTGGAGACCCCCGGTCTTTAACGCAAGAATTATTGCCAGCAGTACCGAATCACAAGCAGTACCGAATCACAGCAACCGAAGTATTTGACAGAAGGAGAACGTCATGGCAGATCCGGAACGCGCGAGAAAAATGGCGGACCGCATCAAGGTCATCATCGCGAAGCGCCTTGAGCGTGGCTTGCGAGACCCGCGCCTTGGTTTCGTCACGATCACGGACGTGAAGGTGACGGGCGACCTGCAGCATGCCTCCGTCTTCTATACCGTGTACGGCTCGATCGAAGAGCGCACCGACAGCGCTGCGGCGCTGAAGGCCGCAACGGGAATGATGCGCAGCGAGGTGGGGAAGAACATCACCGCTCGGTTGACTCCGTCAATCGAGTTCATCGCTGACGGTATCCCCGAGAACGCCGCACTCATCGACGATCTGCTGCGCGAGGCTCACGAGCGCGACACCGCCACGGAACGCGACGCGAGCACGGCCCAGTACGCCGGCGATGCCGACCCGTATGCCAAGCCGCGCGACTACGAGAGCGACGACGCCGAGAGTGAGGACGCCGACGAGGATGTTGCCGAGGCAGATACTGCCGACCGCGACGCCGCATCCGCTGACGAGTCCGTCACCAAGTAAGCCCGCGTACAGCACTCACCGGTGGCTTCCGGTTGCTACTTCAGGAGATCCTGCGGCGGCAACCGGGAGCCACCGGTGTTTTACTGGGCCGGACGGGCGCCGGTGGGCGGATCTCCTGAACTAGCGACAGGACGCGCTTGCTAGGTCGGCAGAAGGCACTCGGAAGAAACGCTCGGTGCAGCTAGGACGGCAGAACGTAGCCGCCATCGGCGGGGACAGCGAGCCCATCCACCAGGAGGCTCGCGAGTGCACGGTCGCGCTGCGCGGCATCCGCCCAGAGGCCCGAGATCTCATCGGGTGACACGGGACGGTGCGTGGAGCGCAGTTCCGCCATGATGAGGCCGCGAACCTGCCGGTCACTACCCTCGAACTTCTTCTGCACCACCTTGCGCGCCCCCTCGTAGACCGGGTAGCCCAGCGCCCGCCAGGCGCAGGTGTCACGCAGGGGACACTCGTGGCACTTGGGGGAGCGGCTGGTGCACACAATGGCGCCGAGCTCCATCGTGGCCGCATTGAACACGGCTGCCTCCGCGCGGTCAGCGGGCAACTCCGACGACATCAGGGCCAGGTCGCGGGTGCGACTGGGCGGCGCCGGCTCGCCCTGGCCACTGACGGCACGGGCCAACACTCGCCGGGTGTTGGTGTCGACAACCGGATGCCGGTGGCCATACGCGAAGGCGGCCACGGCTCGTGCCGTGTAGTCTCCCACTCCGGTGAGGCTGAGCAGCTCCTCCACGCTCTCTGGCACGAGACCGTCGTGGCGTTCTGTAATCTGAACTGCGGCCGCGTGCAGCCAGAGGGCACGCCGGGGGTACCCCAGACTCGCCCAGGCGCGCACCGCTTCGCTCGGGGGAACCGCCGCCAGGTGGGCGGGAGTGGGCCAGCGTTCCAGCCACTCGGTGAGGCGGGGAATCACCCGGTTGACCGGGGTTTGCTGCAACATGAACTCGCTGACGAGAACCCCCCAGGGCGAAAAATCGCTCCGACGCCACGGAAGGTCCCGGGCATTCTCACGGAACCACAGGTTGAGCACGGGGCTGAGGGCGCCGGGCGGCACGGCGGGGGCTGTAACGTTCATTGGTTCTAACCTAGGCTTCAATCATGAGGCTCACCTCCACACCACGCATCGAATTCCTGCGCACCCTGGCCGCTGAGGTACTGCATAACTATGGGCGCGGTCGAACCGTGATCGCGATCGATGGGGCGGATGCCTCGGGGCGAGCACAATTTGCGGCTGACCTTGCCGAGGTTCTCACGGAAGACGACGAACGCAACGTCTTCACGGCGTCCCTCCGAAACTTTCAGCGCTCCCAGGCGGAGCGGAACCGCTTCGGGCCGGCAACACCGGAGCGGCACTACCGGTTCGGCTACGACTACTCGGCCCTCCGCCGGGTTCTGATTGAACCGTTTCGTCTGGACGGGAGTGCGGGGTTTGTCACCGAACACTTTGACGCGGACCGCGACACTTGGATCGAGCCCACGTGGCGCACCACGTCCGCCGACGCGATCCTGGTGGTGGAGGGTGATTTTGCCAACCGTCCCGAACTCCGTGGCCTCTGGATGTTCAGCGTTCTTCTGGAGACCGATCCGGTGACACCGGAAGACGTGCTGTACCTCGCTGATGTCACCCCGCGGGAGATCGTGGACGCGGTGATCATCAACACCGATCCTGCGGCTCCCCGCCGCCTGTTTCTGGACCGCTGCTGACCTGGCCCGGGTGCCGTTCGGCAACGCTGGGAATCAGCGCGTGCGCGACGCAAGGCGGGCGAGAACATCGGGTACCGCCAGGTGCGTACCGGTTGCCTCCACCTCATGCACGAGTGCCGTGAGCGTGACATTTACGGGAGCCGTGATTCCGGCGGCTTCTGCCTCGTGCACAACCGCACCGTTCAGAAAATCGATCTCGGTCAACTGCCCGCGCACGATGCTCTGCAGCGTGGATCCGCGATTCGGAACGTCTCCCATTCGCGCGCGCATACCCAGCGGAAGAGCCTGGCCGATCCACAGCGGCAGCCGGGAGAACACTCTCAATCGGTCATTGGAGAGCTTCTGCAACGAGCCAAAACGCACCCCGCGACTCTGTGCCACCCGCACCGTTTCACGCATGCTCGCCGTGAGGATCCGGCGCAGCCGAGGGGTGTCGATAACCTCCTGCACACTCAGTCCGGTGATTGCCGGCAGGGCATTGAGCATGTTGACAACAAGCTTGGTCCACTGCGCACCCACAAAGTTGCTGATCGTGCGGGTTCGGAGCGGCTCCCCAAGCACGGCCTGCCAGCGGAGCGTCTCGGCGTCGGGGAGCCCGCTGCCGCGACCGAGGTAGCTGGGCGCGGCCGTTGTCACGACCACGTGCCCCGGTTCGGTGTAGTTCGCGGCCACGATCACGAGCAGTCCGAAGCACTCCGAGTCCGGAAGCAGCGCGCTAGCGGTATCTACGCCCAGCAGACCGTTCTGCACGACAATCACGGGACATCCGTTCAGGAACTGCGCGTTATCGGCGATTGCTCGGCTCGCGTCCTGCGCCTTGGTGCAGACCAGGGCGAGATCGGGCCGTTCGGTCAAAAGCTCCTGGGCACGAGGACGCGCATGGGCGTCACCGAAACCACCACCCAGGCGGATGCCGTCGGCCCGTATCGCCGCCAGGGTCACGCCACGTGCGGTCACCGTGACCTCGTGGCCCGCGCCTTCGAGCAGGGTGGCAAAGGTTCCGCCCAGGGCGCCGGCGCCGATCACAGCAATTCGCATACTTCAGCCTAGATTGAGCTGCACCTCCCGCCGCAGCACCGAACCGTGGTGGTGGCGGCTGATACCATCAACTCTGTGAATGAGACATCGAGGGACACCTCACCGGCCGTCGTTTCTGACACCTCGGCCCCGGCATCCAGTGCGGCTCGCAGCTCGGATCACACGTCCAGCGCCGCCCCGGCGAGAACCCGTATGAAGACCCCACAATCCACCCGCAGTGGCCTGCTCCTCGTCGACAAGGCTCAGGGCTGGACCAGCCATGACGCCGTGGCCCGCACCCGTCGCCTGGCCAGCACCCGTAAGGTCGGCCACGCCGGCACGCTCGACCCCATGGCCACGGGTCTCCTCGTGCTGGGTGTGAACAGTTCCACCCGACTGCTCACCTACGTGGTGGGACTCGACAAGGAATACCTGGCCACCATCCGGCTCGGGGCCTCGACCACAACGGATGATGCCGAGGGTGACGAGCTGGTGCGCGCGTCCTCCGACGCCGTCGCCGCGCTCACTCCCGAGGCCATCACCGCCGGGATCCAGGCACTCACCGGTGACATCAGCCAGCAGCCGAGCGCCGTGAGTGCCATCAAGGTGGATGGCCAGCGCGCCTACGCCCGGGTTCGCGCCGGCGAAGATGTGCAACTTGCCGAGCGCCCCGTGACGGTGAGCTCGTTTGAGCAGCTCTCCAGCACTAGTCGCGACGGCTTTCTCGACCTGGATGTGCGCGTCAACTGCGGCTCGGGCACCTACATTCGGGCGCTCGCCCGCGATCTGGGGGCCGGGCTCGGCGTTGGTGGTCACCTCACCGCACTGCGTCGCACCCGCATTGGACCCTTCCGGGTGGAAGCGGCGTCGGTGCTGGAACAACTCGACGTAACCGCGTCGCTTATTTCCCCAGCGGATGCCGCCACTCGCCTGCTTCCGCGGCTGGACCTGACTCAGCAGCAGGCCATCGACCTGGGTCATGGCAAGCGGGTAGAGGTGTCGGGCTCACCGCAGGGACCCGAGCCGCTGGCGGCCATCGCCCCCGGAGGCCGACTGGTGGGTCTGGTGGAAATACGTGGCGGTCAGGCGAAATCCATTCTGAACTTTCCACCCGATGAGCCTGAGCCTGAGCCTGAGCCTGAGCCCGAGCCTGAGTCGCCAGTGGCCACCGAGATCCGTAACGGAGATTCTGCATGATTGAGTGGTTCACCTGGTTGCAGCTCGCGGTCGCCATTCCCGCGGGAGTACTCTGCGTCGCCCTGGGACTGGTGGGTCGAAAACCCACCGACCTCACCATGGGGGCGACTGCCCTGGTTGAGCTGTTGTTGCTGGTGCAGCTGGTGGTCGCGATCGTGGCTCCCTTCACGGGGAACGAGGCCACGGGAAGTGTGCTCGAGTTCTACACGTACCTCATCAGCGCCATTCTGCTGCCCGTGGCGGCGGTATTCTGGGCGCTCATCGAGCGCAACCGGTGGAGCACGGTGATTCTGGGTGTGGCGAGCCTGTCTGTTGCCGTGATGGTCTACCGAATGCTGCAGATCTGGACCGTGCAGGGACGGTGAACCGGTGTCAACCCGGCCCGGAAGCTGCGATAATTATGAGGCGATGACACAACAACAGACCGCCATGACGGTATCCAAGAGACGTGTGACGGGCATTGGTCGACTCCTGATTGCGGTCTATGGCCTGCTCGCCCTGGCAGCAACGGGCCGTTCGTTCGTGCAGATCGCGGAGAGTTTCTCCGACGCACCGCTGTCATATTCCCTCTCCGCACTGGCCGCCGTCGTCTACATCGTGGCCACGATTGCGCTCGTGCGGCGGAGCCCGGCGTGGTACCGCGTGGCCTGGATCACCATCAGCTTCGAACTTCTGGGCGTTCTCGTGGTGGGAATGCTGAGCCTTCTTGAGCCCGAACTCTTCCAGCACAAAACTGTCTGGTCCATCTTCGGTCGCGGCTATGGTTTCGTACCACTGGTTCTGCCTCTTCTCGGCATGTGGTGGCTGGCCCGTAATCCGGCCCTCTCCACCCCGATTCCCGCTGCGGCGGCGCGCTCGTGAAGACCCTCTATGGCATCCCGACGGCGTCGGCCGATTGGCCAGCTTCGGTTGTGTGCATCGGAAAATTCGATGGCGTCCACGCCGGCCATCGCGCTGTCATCGCCGAGCTGAACACCCTCGCAGCCGAACACCAACTCGCGGCCGTTGTGGTGACGTTCGACCGGCATCCGCTCGCCCTCCTGTCGCCGCAGGACTGCCCCGAGGCGCTCGTCAGCATCGAGCAGAAGCTTGATTTGCTGGCCGAGACCGGCGTTGACGCCACCGTTGTGCTCGGCTTTGACTGGCACCTGGCTGGGCTTTCCCCCGAAGACTTCGTGACGTCCATTTTGGTGGACGGTCTGAAGGCCCGGTTTGTTCTGGTGGGACGAGATTTTCGCTTCGGTTCCCGCGGCGCCGGCGACGTGGATACGCTCACCCAACTGGGCGTGAAATTTGGATTTGAGGTGCTCTTGATCGAAGATGTGAAGCCCCATCACGGCCGACGCGTCTCGTCGACCTGGATTCGCGGCCTACTCACGACCGGCGACGTTTCGACGGCCACGGAGCTACTCGGTCACCTGCCCACCATGCGCGGCGTTGTCGTGCACGGCGCTGCCCGCGGCCGGGAGCTCGGCTTTCCCACCGCCAACCTTGCGCGGGACTCAGAGGGCTTCATTCCCGCTGACGGCGTGTATGCGGGGTGGCTCACGGATGCCGGTACGCGCTACCCGGTCGCGATTTCGGTGGGTAACAACCCCACCTTCGAAGGTATTGCGCGCCGTCAGGTAGAAGCTTACGTTCTGGACGAAACCGGTCTCGATCTCTACGACCACATCGTGGATGTGGCTTTTGTGGAGCGGATTCGGGGCATGGTTGCCTACGCGGGAATCGAGCCGTTGATCGCGCAGATGCACGACGATGTGGAGCGCGTCCGCGGAATCCTTGCACCCCAACCCCAACGATAAAGTCCAACCGACCGGTTACCCCCATTCGAGGGGTATTGGGGACGTCGAGGTGACGGGACGTAGGCACCCTGCATAGAGTGGAGGAGCGGCCAAGGGTTTGTGGCGTAGTCTTCAACGTTCCACAGGGGGTAGTGACATGGGTGACGATTCGAATTCGAGTCGGAGCAGAGCTCAACGGTTCGGGGGAGCTGTGGGTGGTTTGATTGGCCTCGTGTGCATGAGCGCCGTTACCGGCCTGCTGGTGACCGTTGCAGTGACACCGGCGCTGGCGCTTTCGGGAATAACGGCGACGAACACCATCAACATGTTCGAGAACCTCCCCGGCTACATTGCCCTGGAGCAACTGTCTCAAAAGAGCAACATCTTTGCTCGGAATGCCGATGGAACACCGGTGCTGATGGCGTCCTTCTATGAGCAGAACCGGGTTGAGGTGGGTTTCGAGGCGATGAGCCCCTTCGTTCGGGACGCCGTGGTGTCGAGCGAAGACCCGCGATTTCTCGAGCATGGGGGGATCGACTTACAGGGCACCATCAATGGCGCGGTCACCACGTTTGCGGGCGGTGGAACACGCGGCGGGTCATCCATAACGCAGCAGTACGTGAAGAACGTGCTCGTACAGAAATGCGAGGCGATGGACGAGGCCGCGGTGCGCGCCGAGTGCTACGAGAGTGCCGTCGAGATCTCAGCCAGTCGCAAGCTCAAGGAAATGCGCCTCGCGATCGGCATGGAGAAGGAATACTCCAAGGACGACATCCTGCGCGGCTACCTCAACATCACCGGCTTCGGTGGCACCGTGTACGGAATCGAAGCAGCGGCCAACTACTACTTCAACACGACGGCCCTGAATCTCACTCTGCCGCAGGCAGCGAGCTTGGTGGCCATTGTGAACAACCCCGTGCGCTACCAGCTTGATCGTCCCGAGAGCGAGCTGAATGGAACGGCCACCGGCTATGCACAAAACAAGCAACGGCGCGACTACATCTTGCGTGAGATGCTGCGGTACGACAAAATCAGCCAGCAAGACTACGACGCGGCCGTCGCAACAGTTATTGAGCCCGTGATCACCCCACCGAGTACCGGATGCCAGACCGCTGGTGCGAATGCGTTCTTCTGCGACTACGTCACCCGCGTGCTGAAGACCAACGAGACCTTCGGTGTTGACGAGGAGACACGACTGGCCAACTTCCGCCTCGGTGGCTTCAACGTTTACACCAGCCTCGACCTAGATATTCAGGCCGCAGCGGTGGACACGATGAACCGCAACGTTCCCAAGGTGTATTCCCGAGGGGACATTGGCGGTGTGATCACCAGCGTGCAGGTGGGAACCGGCCGCGTTTTGGCCATGACCCAGAGCAAGGACTACAGCCAGGATCCGGCCGTGCAAGTGACGGGTGCTAACTACACCGGTATCAACTACAACACCGATTTCACCATGGGTGGGTCGAGTGGGTTCCAACCGGGATCGACGTACAAGGTCTTTACGCTAGCGCAGTGGCTCAGCGACGGCCACGCTCTCGGTGAACGGGTGGATTCAGCCCGAAAAGCCAACTGGGGCACCTTCCAGGACCGGTGTCTTGGTCCGCAAAGCTACGGAACCGACTTCAACCCCCGCAACGACTCGCTCAGCGAGACGGGAGCAAACTACAGCGCCCTGGAGTCCACGATCAACTCCTACAACACCGGGTTCATTGGGATGGCCAAGGGGCTCGACCTGTGCGACATCAAGGAACGCGCGAACTCCTTCGGGGTGCACCGCGCCGACGGTGACCCGTTGAAGCAGGGCGCCGCGGCTGTCATCGGCACCAATGAAATCGCGCCGCTCACCATGGCCGTTGCCTTCGCCGGCATTGCAAACAACGGCGTCACGTGCGCGCCCATCGTGATCGATCAGATCACCGGCGTCAACGGTGAGGAACTACCGGTTCCGCCGCAGGCCTGTGCCGTGTCGGTGGAACCCGCCGTTGCGGCGGGTATGACCTATGCCATGCAGCGCGTCATGTCGAACGGAACGGCCCGCTCGTCCTACGGTGCCACGTCATCGCGTGTTCCGATGATCGGCAAGACGGGTACCACCGACTCCGGCGCTGACACCTGGATGATGGGCGCCAGCAGCGCGGTGGCAACCGTTGCCGGCGTGGTGAGCCTCACGGGAAAACTCAGTCAGCGCAGCCTCAGCTTCGAAAGTGGCGCCGTGTCCCTTGCCCGCCACCGCATGTGGCCGGATGTGATGGGTGTGGCCAACGCCAAATACGGAGGTGCTGCTTTTCCCGAGGCCAGCTCCGCCGTCATCAACGGTTCTCCGGTCGCTGTCCCCGATGTGCGGGGCCTTCGACTGGCTGCAGCCCAGTCCACCTTGGAGCGAGCCGGTTTTGGCTTCGCCGACGGTGGTGTCATCGCCTCCGATATGCCGGCGGGCACGGTCGTGCGTTCTGACCCCTCTGGTTCCAGCTTCAAGGGCACGAGGATTACCGTCTTCACGAGTAGCGGGGTGCCGGAATTCGTCCCCGAGCCCGAGCCCGAGCCCGAGCCCGAGCCGAAGCCGAAGCCGAAGCCGAAGCCGACACCTGCACCAACAGAACCGTCAGCGGATGCGCCGGGTAATCGCCAGGGGAGCTCACCGGGCCGCTGACTTGCGTTGTTGCGGGGGCAGCTAACCTTCAAGAGGGCATGAAGAGGGCACAAATATAGGGAGTGGAATGGCACAGCAGGAACGCGCGATTGAAACCCGCGCGGCAATTATTCGTGGTGCGGCGGCGACGTTTCAGGAGCGCGGTTACGGAAGCACTTCTCTGGCGCAGGTGAGCGCCGCGGCGGGTGTCACCAAGGGCGCGCTGTACTTCCATTTCGAATCCAAGGAAGCACTTGCGGTCGCGATCATCGAGGCTCAGCACGAGGCATCCGCGGGAATCGGTCGTACCCTGCTCGCCGATAATGTGCCCGGACTGCGGGCCATTATTGTGATGTCACTGGAGCTGGCCCGCCAGCTGCATGAAGACCCAATTGTGAGCGCCGGTATCCGCCTCACGATTGAGGCCGCCAACTTTGACACACCGATTGCCGGCCCCTACCTCGCCTGGATGGAGGCGTGTGAGGAGTACCTGCGCCGAGGAATCGTCGAGGGTGAGATTTCGCCCGATATCGACATCTGCGCCCTGTCGCACTTTATTATCTCGGCCTTCACCGGAGTGCAGGTGGTGTCCGATGTGCTCACGGGCCGAGATGACATCGAGGATCGGCTGATCGAAATGTGGGCCGTCATTATGCCGGCTCTGGTACCGGCACATCGCTGGGCCGAACTCAAGGACCTGCCCACGCGCATCCGCGCGGAACGGGCGGTGGTGTGACGCCGTTGGCGCGCCCATGAGTCGCGGAGTATTTGCGGGCCGCACGCTTGCCCTGGTGGGGATTCTTCTCGTGGCGACAAATATGCGCACCGCCGTGGCGGCGCTGTCGCCAATCGCGACTCGCATCGACGCCGATATTCCGCTGGATGTCGTGACCCTGGGTGTGCTCGGTATGTTGCCGCCGGTGTGTTTTGCGCTGTTTGGTATCTTCGCGCCGGTTTTCACCCGGCGGATCGGACTCGAGCCGCTGCTCGTCGTCTCGCTTGTCGCCATGCTGGTCGGTCATCTGACCCGTGGCCTCGCGGTTGCGCTTCCGGGTCTCCTTCTCGGGAGTGCACTCACGTTTGCCGGGCTCGGCATCGGAAACGTGTTGCTTCCGCCGCTCGTAAAGAAGTACTTTCCCGATCGGGTTGGGCTCCTCACCTCGCTGTATGTCACGGTTGTGTCCTTCAGTGCGCTGATTCCCCCACTCGTGGCCGTGCCGGTAGCGGATGCCTTGGGCTGGGGAACATCCCTCGGCATGTGGATGCTGCTGTCGCTTTTCGCTCTCGTGCCGTGGGTGGCGATGCTGCTGCGGCCCCGGGTAGACCTCATCGCTACCGCGCTCATTGACGAGGCGGACCCCGCGGTGCTCAGCCGAATCTGGCGCTCGTCAATCGCCTGGGCCATTGCGGTCATCTTCGCCATGTCCGCCCTCAACGCCTATGCGTTCTTTGCCTGGCTCCCGCAGCTGCTCCTCGACACGGCGGGAGTCACTGCGGCCCAGGCGGGAACGCTCCTGGCGGTGTATGCCGGAATGGGTATCCCCTGTGCTCTCATCATCCCGGTGCTGACCGCGCGCATGAAGCATGTGGGACGACTCGTGTACGTGGGCGTGGCGCTTTTCGTTGCCGGAGACCTGGGCTTGCTGCTGGCACCCGAGACTCTCACGTGGCTGTGGGTTGTTTTCGCCGGGCTGGGCCCGCTCTTCTTTCCGCTCGCCCTGGTTCTGATCAACCTGCGCACCAGAACCCACGCCGGTTCGGTGGCCCTGAGTGGTTTTGTGCAGAGTGTCGGGTACACGATTGGCGCGCTCGGCCCGCTACTTTTTGGTCTGCTCCATTCGGTCAGTGGTGGGTGGACCTGGCCGCTCCTGTTTCTGCTGGCGACGGCGTGCGCCATCCCGCTGGCTGCAACCGTGATTTCTCGCCCGCACATGCTCGAAGACGACCTCTACCCTCGACGCTAGGAACCATCACGCCCCTGTCGATCACGCCCCTGTCGATCACGCCCCTGTCGGTTACGGCACGAGTGCGGCGCGGTGGATGAGTGCGGCGGCGCCGATAAGTGGGCCGTCACCCGAGAGAGCCGTGGGCACCACCTGCACGCGGGTGGCGTAGGGCAGTTGGGTGCGCAGAGCGATGGCTTCGCGGGCGAATCGGAGGAGATCGGGTGTGACGAGTGAGAAGCCGCCCCCGATGGCCACGAGATCAAGGTCGAGCAGGGTCGTGGCGGCCGCGATGGCCTGCCCCAGGGCGCGACCGCTGCGCTGAACAGCCCGCATGGCGATGGCGTCACCCGCCGCGTAGGCCTCAGAGAGGTGTTCTCCCGTTTCCCCCGTCCACCCCTGCTTCCGTGCCCACGCCACGGTCTTCGGACCGGACGCGATGGCTTCCAGGCACCCGGTTCCTCCGCACACACACGGATCATCGAATCCACCCACTTCGATATGCCCCACATGTCCAGCATTCCCGGTGGGCCCGCTCACCGTGGTGCCACCGAGGATGAGACCGCCGCCGACTCCCGTTGACACCACCATGCCCATGACATTGTCGAATCCGCGGCCGGCACCCACCCAGTGCTCCGCGAGCGTAATGCAGAGACCATCCATTCGTAGCCGCACCGTGGTTTCCGGCACGAGATCCTGAACGAGGGAGCGCAGACCAAAGTCCCGCCACACCGCGAGGTTGAGAGGTGACACGGCACCGTCGGGCAGACTGATCGGTCCCGCACAGCCGATACCGACGCCCCGAAGTTCCGACGTGGCGGGGAGGTCGGCGAGTGTTCGCGTGACCACGGTGGTGACGGCGGCCGCGAGCTCGGCACTCGTTGCGCCAGCGCCGGTCGGGGCCCGGTGGCGAGTCTCGGCAATAACGACCCCGAGGCTGTCCACGAGGGCGGCCTCAACTTTGGTACCCCCCACATCGATGGCGAGGGCCGGGTGCGGGGGAGTGTTGTCCATGGTCAGAGCATAGGCGTGCTCGTTGGGTATACGAGCGACCAGGACGTGCTCATATGAGCAAGATCCACAACGTCTGTTGTTTGCGTGCATCAAGCAATCTAGGCTGACGTAGAGAGCGGCACAGTAACCACGGCACGGAAAGGTACGCACCCATGAGTGACATCGATGAGCTTCTTTCCATTCGGGCCGCGGAGCTCTACTACGAAGAAAACCAGACGCAAGATGAGATTGGCGTGATTCTTCGGATCACCCGCTGGAAGGTGGGACGCCTTCTCGCCCAGGCCAAGGCCAATGGGTTTATTCGCATTGAAATTGTGCACCCGCGGGCACGGCGTCTGCCCATCGAGCGGAGGTTGCGGGAGACCAGCGGCCTGACCGACGTGATCGTTGTGTCGTCCGCCGGGGTGTCCAGCGACGAGGAGCTTCAGGCCAGAACGGCCCAGGCGGCCGCCGACTATCTCACCGGACTGCGACCGATTCCGCGCACCCTCGGCATCAGCTGGGGACGCACCCTCCACGAAGTCTCGCTGAGCTTGAAGCAGGGGTGGGCTCCCGGGGTCAACGTTGTACAAATCAACGGCGGTGTGAGCATCAACCAGCGCACGGGAACGGCTGCGGCGACGGCCGTCACGATCGCGCAGAAGGCGAACGGATCGGCGACCCTTCTTCCCAGTCCGGCCATCTTTGAACGCCGCGAGACGAAACGTGCCATTGAAGCGGATCGCACGGTTGCGGCGGTTTTGACTCAGGGCGCCAACGCGACGGCCTATCTCTACAGCGCCGGTCAGGCCGACGAGAACTCCGCCCTTGTCGACAGCGGATATCTCACGGTCGACCAGATCACCGAGCTGGTGAACAAGGGCGCGGTGGGCGATATCGTGGGCCGCTACATCGACAAGAATGGACGCATTGTCGATCCCGAACTCGACGAGCGCACGGTCGGCATCCAGCTCGAACAGTTGCGACGCGCACCTCAGGCTATTGCCGTCATCTCCGGGCGGGCCAAGCACGAGATCGCCCGGGCTATCGTGACCAGCGGTCTCTGCACTGTTCTCGTGACAGACGAAGACACCGCGAACGCGCTCCTCGGCATCACCGAATGATCCCCACACGTACACCGACGGGAACCCGACACCGGGCACCCACGCAAACTTTGACAGTAAGGACAAGTTATGACGACCAGTAATCTGGTACCCGCTCAGCTGGCCCAGCGTGCACACTCGCTGATCGGTGGAGAAGCCACCGACGCGAACCTGCGCCGCTACCTGCACGGTATCCCCGGAATCGATGCCGTTGGGCTGGAGGCGCGCGCCGCCGACCTCGGCAGCCGCTCCATCAAGACAAGCTCCAAGCGGTGGGCGATTGACACCATCATCAGCCTTATCGACCTGACCACGCTGGAGGGTGCAGACACCCCCGGCAAGGTCCGCTCGCTGGTCAGCAAGGCTCTCATCCCCGACCCGAGTGACCCGGGATGCCCGCGCGTGGCAGCCGTCTGCGTCTACGGTGACATGGTGGGCACCGCCGTAACGGCCCTCGGGTCCGCGCACGCCGCCGGCACAGCTACCGGCGTGAACGTGGCCGCTGTCGCCACCGCTTTCCCGAGCGGCCGCGCATCCCTGGCCATTAAGCTGCTCGACGTGGCCGACGCGGTTGCCGCCGGCGCCGACGAGATCGACATGGTCATCGATCGCGGGGCCTTCCTGTCCGGACGTTTTGGTCAGGTTTACGACGAGATCGTGGCCGTGAAGGAGGCGTGCCGCCGCAGCAACGGAACCTTCGCTCATCTCAAGGTCATTCTCGAGACGGGCGAACTGAACACCTACGACAACGTGCGTCGGGCGAGCTGGCTGGCCATTCTTGCCGGGGGAGACTTCATCAAGACCTCGACCGGCAAGGTCGCACCGGCAGCCACCCTGCCGGTGACCCTGTCGATGCTCGAGGTGGTGCGCGACTGGCACCGGCTCACCGGCGAAAAGATCGGCGTGAAGCCTGCCGGCGGCATCCGCACGTCAAAAGATGCCATCAAGTACCTCGTCACCGTGGCCGAGACCGTGGGTGAGGAGTGGCTTCAGCCGCACCTGTTCCGCTTCGGCGCGTCCAGCCTGCTCAACGACGTGCTGCT
Organism: Cryobacterium sp. CG_9.6; assembly: GCF_029893365.1. Taxonomy (NCBI): domain Bacteria; kingdom Bacillati; phylum Actinomycetota; class Actinomycetes; order Micrococcales; family Microbacteriaceae; genus Cryobacterium; species Cryobacterium sp. CG_9.6. The sequence goes on from NZ_JARXUZ010000001.1 coordinate 1,397,754, forward strand.
GCAACGCCAGAAGATGACCAGCGGGCACTACTCGGGCCCCGACTACGTGACGATCGACTAAGGACCTGCTGATGAACTTTCTTGACTATGCCCCCGCCCCGGAGTCTCAGGCGATCCTGAACCTCAAATCCGAGTACGGTCTCTTCATCGACGGTGACTTCACACCGGGTCGCGGCACACCGTTCCAGACCATTTCCCCGGCCACCGAGAAGCAGATCACCATGATCGCGGCGGCTAACGCAGCGGATGTCGACCTCGCCGTCGCCGCCGCACGTCGCGCCTACGATCGCACCTGGTCACGCCTGTCCGGAAGTGACCGCGGCAAGTACCTGTTCCGCATTGCACGTCTGGTGCAGGAGCGCGCCCGCGAACTCGCCGTGGCCGAGAGCCTCGACAACGGCAAGCCCATCAAGGAAACCCGTGACGTTGACGTGCCCCTCGTGGCCGCCTGGTTCTTCTACTACGCGGGCTGGGCCGACAAGCTCGATCACGCCGGTGTGGGGCCGAATCCCGCCGCGCTCGGTGTTGCTGCTCAGGTTATTCCGTGGAACTTCCCGCTGCTGATGCTCGCCTGGAAGATTGCTCCGGCCCTCGCCGCTGGCAACACCGTCGTGCTGAAGCCCGCCGAGACCACGTCTCTCACCGCCATGCTGTTCGCCGAGATCCTGCAGCAGGCCGACCTGCCAGCAGGTGTCGTCAACATCATCACCGGAGCCGGTGACACCGGTTCCGCCCTCGTGAACCACCCGGACGTGAACAAGGTGGCCTTCACCGGTTCCACCGCTGTGGGCCGCGCCATCGCCCGCTCGGTCGCCGGCACCGACAAGAAGCTCACCCTGGAGCTCGGCGGTAAGGGTGCCAACATCGTCTTCGACGATGCCCCGATCGACCAGGCCATTGAGGGCATCGTTCGCGGTGCGTTCTTCAACCAGGGTCACGTCTGCTGTGCCGGAAGCCGCCTGCTCGTGCAGGAGAGCATCCACGATGAGGTTATCGACCGTCTGAAGCAGCGTTTGCAGACCCTGCGCCTGGGTGACCCGCTCGACAAGAACACCGATGTCGGGGCTATTAACAGCGCCGCGCAGCTCGCACGGATCACCGAGCTCTCTGACATCGGTGACCAGGAGGGAGCCGAACGCTGGAGTGCCGACTGCGCCATTCCCGAAAACGGTTTCTGGTTCGCACCCACCATCTTCACGAACGTGTCGACGAGTCACCGCATCGCACGCGAGGAGGTCTTTGGACCCGTGCTGTCGGTTCTCACCTTCCGCACTCCGGCCGAGGCCATCGCCAAGGCCAACAACACTCCGTACGGCCTCTCCGCCGGAATCTGGAGCGACAAGGGCAGCCGAATTCTTGCGGTGGCTGACAAGTTGCGCGCTGGCGTTATCTGGGCCAACACGTTCAACCAGTTCGACCCGGCAAGTCCCTTCGGCGGCTACAAGGAGTCTGGTTTCGGACGCGAGGGTGGTCGTCACGGCCTGGCCGCGTACCTCAAGCCCTCGGCTCGCCCCTCGGCTCGCCCCTCGGTGCGTGCGGCTCTGTCCGGCTCGACCGCACCCACAGCATCCGATAAGAAGCCTGCAGCCGGAAAGAAGGCCACCAAGTGACCCGTCTCGTCATTCCCAAGACCTACAAGCTCTACATCGGTGGAAAATTTCCGCGCAGCGAATCCGGACGGGTGTACGAAGTCGTGTCGAACAAGGGTGAATTCCTCGCCAATGCTGCCCAGGCCTCTCGCAAAGATGCCCGCGACGCGGTCGTGGCCGCGCGCGGTGCTCTTGCTGGCTGGTCTGGCGCTACGGGCTACAACCGTGGCCAGGTGCTGTACCGCATCGCAGAGCTGCTCGAGGGACGTCGCATCCAGTTCATCGATGAGATTGTGCACTCGGAGGGTGTGAGCGCCCAGATCGCCGCAGCTCAGGTAGACGAGGCTATTGACCGCTGGGTCTGGTACGCGGGTTGGGCTGACAAGTACGTTCAGGTCGCCGGCAATGCCAACCCGGTTTCTGGCCCCTTCTTCAATATTTCGGTGCCGGAACCTACCGGGGTCGTTGCCATCATTGCGCCGCAGAGCAATGGTTCGCTGCTCGGCCTGATCAGCGCCATTGCCCCGGCACTCGTGGCCGGTAACACCGTGGTCGTCGTCGCGCATGAAACGGCCCCGCTGTCGGCCATCAGCCTCAGCGAGGTGCTCGCCACAAGCGACGTTCCGGGTGGTGTTGTGAACATCCTCACCGGTTCACCGGCCGAGATCGCCCCGTGGCTCGCAAGCCACGCCGACGTCAACGCGCTCGACCTGGTTGGTGCGGCAAACCTCGACTGGGTGGAACTGCAGATTGCTGCTGCGGACACGCTCAAGCGCGTTCTGCCGCCGGAATCGGGAACGGATGCCGCGGCTCCCTCTCTGGCCCGCATCGTGGCGTTTACGGAAACCAAAACGGTGTGGCACACGAAGGCGATTCTCTAAGCACACCCGCTTCACAGGCCATACCGGGGGTTTTGTGCAGGGCAGCGGATAAGCTGTCCTGCATGATCTCTCGTCGCGTGCTTGTCACCGGTGCCACCGGATACATCGGTGGACGCCTTGTTCCGAAACTGCTTGAAGCTGGATTCGATGTGCGGGTGCTGGTGCGTACGCCGCTCAAACTGCGCGATGTTCCCTGGGCCGACAAGGTGGAAATCTTCGAGGGTGACCTCGGGGATCCTGCCTCGCTGACGAAGGCCTTTGCCGATGTCGAGGTGCTCTACTACCTCGTGCACTCCATGGGTACCCCGGGTGATTTCGAGAAGACGGAACATCGGGCCGCCGAGAACGTGGCACGTGCGGCCGCTGCCGCACATATCTTCCGCATGGTGTACCTCGGTGGACTGCACCCCGATGTCGAAGAACTTTCCCCTCACCTCCACTCACGCGTGGAGGTCGGCCAGATCCTGATGAAGTCGGGTGTGCCCACGGCGGCACTCCAAGCGGGCGTCGTGATTGGTTCCGGTTCAACGTCGTTCGAGATGATTCGGCACTTGACCGACGTGCTCCCCTACATGCCGGCACCCAAGTGGGTGCGCAACCGCATTCAGCCCATTGCGGTGCGCGACGTGCTGTACTACTTGGTGGCCTGCGCCGACCTTCCGGCTGACGTAAATCGTACCTTCGACATCGGTGGTCCCGACGTCTTCCGATACGGACAGATGATGAACGGCTACGCCCTCGAGGCGGGTCTGAAGCAGCGCGCCATCGCTTCGCTTCCGGTTCTGACGCCCTGGCTTGCTTCGCAGTGGGTCAACCTCGTAACCCCGATCCCGCGAAACCTCGCGATCCCGATCATCGCTTCTCTCCAGTACGACTGCGTCGTGCACGAGCGTGACATTGACGACTACATTCCCACCCCGCCCGGTGGGCTCACCGGGTATCGGCGTGCCGTGCGTTTGGCGCTCGGCCGCATGCGCGACGGTGACGTTGAAACGAGCTGGCGTAACTCATCGATCGAGGGCGCGGCAAGCAACCCGTTGCCCAGCGACCCTGAATGGGCCGGACACATTGTGTATACCGACCTTCGGGAGAAGAACACGTTTGCGTCGCCAGAAAACCTGTGGCGGGTCATTGAGAGCATTGGCGGTGAGAACGGCTGGTACTCATTCCCGCTGGCGTGGGCAATTCGTGGCCTGATGGACAAGCTCGTTGGCGGCGTGGGCCTGCGCCGCGGCCGCCGTAACCCCGACCATCTCAACAATGGTGAGGTGCTCGACTTCTGGCGCGTTGAGCAGATTGATCACGGTAAGTTCCTGCGACTACGTGCGGAGATGCGTGTTCCCGGTAAGGCGTGGCTGGAAATGACCGTGACTCCTGCTAAGGGTGGCGGTTCGCTCTACCGTCAGCGAGCGGTGTTCTTCCCCCGCGGCTTGGGTGGCCGCTTGTATTGGGCAGCTATTCTGCCCTTCCACGGCATCATCTTCGAGGGAATGGCTACGCGGATTGCCGCAACGGCAGAGGCAGAGGCGCACACTGCAGCGGCTCGCGCGCTGACCAAGGCGCCTGCTGGCCGGGTAGGTAGGTAGTCAGCCAGCCCAGCGAGCGAGGTCATCTTCGGCGAAATGCCGTGCGACCTCGCTCGCGGTCTGGATCTAGACCGTGTCTCGACTGGAGTACTGCGTACCCATGGCCGTTGCCTTGATGGCGGCAAACTCGCTCGCCGTGATGGTGCCCGCGTCGAGAAGCTGCTTAGCCTGACCGATCTCTTGGCTTGGCGAGGTCGACGTAGCCACGTTTCGAATGTAGCTGTCAGTGAGCTGACGGCTCTCCTCGGCGCTGCTGACCTGCCGTTCGGCCATGCCCCGTCCGCGCGCAATGACGTAAATCAAAACGGTGATGAAGGGCAGGAAGATCAGGAAGAGGATCCACAGGGCCTTGAGCCAGCCATTCAGGTGACGATCCCGAAAGATATCGGCCGCAACAGAGAACAGTACGATGAGGTAGGCGACGAAAACGAAGGTCCAGAACAGGAAAACTGCGAAATCCCAGAAACTACCCAGAATGTTCATGACTTTACCTTTCTTGAGGGCGGTACGGCCATGAACCGAACGGTGCAGACCGTGATCGACGTTGACAGTACCCCGTTAGGGCTGTTCTGCACAGGTCTGGTCTGAAAGGGGACTTTAGGGCCTCGACCTCAGCGTTGTGGGCACTTAGGATGATCTGACTAGGGGTGGCCGAGGACGAGCTCAGCCATCACCATCGTCGTGAGGAGTCCCGGTGTCCCTATCCATTTCATTTGTGGGTGATGGCCTGACGGCTGGTGGCAGCTGGGCCGAGTGGTTCCCCGAATACGACGTGACCAATCTGGGCCTGAGCGGAAACACAACCACCGAGTTGGTGTCCGGGCTTGACGCCATGATCGCGTCCGCGCCGGATGTGATCGTCATCCTGGCCGGAACCAATGATCTGGGCTGGCGCAAGTCCGACGAGTACGTGGTGCGCAATCTGGAAACGATTTTGTACCGGCTGCGACGGGCACTGCCGGCAACTCGCATTCTCATTCAGTCGGTTTTCCCCCGTCATCCAGATTTTGCGCTGACCATTCGGAGCATCAACCGCCATATTCGCCAGTATGCAGCGACGCAACACGCCCTGTATCTGGACCTGTGGCCCGTGCTGGCTCTGGCCAACGGTGAGATCGACCCGCAGTTCTCCTCCGACCAGTTGCACCTGACCGACGAGGGGTATCAGGTCTGGCTCGACCAGCTCCGGCCGGCACTCGAGGTGCTGTTTGCGGGTTCACCCACTACGTCATCGATCCCGATCCAACACGCCTGATCGGTGACCGGCGGGCGCCCGCAGGCGGGTATCGCCGGTGGTGGGCATCGGTAGAATTGGAGTACTCCGCTGTTGATGTACCGCTGACCAAGAGTGGATTCGACGTGCGTGACGACCTGAAGGGCATGAAATTGTATAAAGGCCGGGCGGAAGCCGATCGACTGCGCGTGGTGTCGAGCTCAGCGGGCGCGCTCGGCGCCCCCAACCGTGGTGGAGCGCTCTGATGGGAACTCCAGTTGCGCCCACCTTCACCAGGTCCGCACTCGCGCCCGGTCTGCTGGGTGCCATGGCTCTCCTTGCCGGCCTTGCTCTCATCGACGGCGAGGGATTCATCATCATTCGCTACGCGGTGAGCATCCTGGCGCTCATCATCACCGTCTTCGTCATTCAGGCCAAGTCGTGGTGGTGGCTCCTTGCGCTCCTGCCCATCGCGGTGCTGTGGAATCCGATTGTGATCATTCCGCTGGAGGGTCAGGGGTGGGCATCCGCTCAATACATCGCCGCCCTGGCGTTCATTATTGTGGGTATTCGCACGAAGGTGCCCGTTCAGCACGACTGACCGGGTGAATGCTCCGTCAGCTGACTTCTGGGCGTAGACTGGTGCCGCTTGAAGAACGTGGTCACCGACGTCACCGTGCCACTGCAACCGTTCCCGACGAATGCGATGCAGTCGATGAAATCCGGTGGGCCACCGGTTCCTAGCGATATGCCGATACACCGGGGGACAGCCCCACTCGCGAGCGTGTCATCATCGCCGCGAGGCTGTGAAGTGGAGAACAATGGCTTATACCCGCACCGACGGTTCGAGCAACCGTGGCAGCGCAGGGCGGCGCATGCGACCGCGGTCCCGCGACGATGATGCGCCCATCATCCCCATCCTCGCCCGCAAGGTGCGCGAGGTCGAAGCGAAGGCCCAAACGGGAACCAAGCTCGGCCCGACAAACCGTACCAAGTACCAGGTCATCGCACTCCTGATGCGCGAGGAACGTGCCCGGGTCAAGGCTGACACCGAGCAAACGGATGCCAACCGTGCGGAACTTCTCAAGCGTCTCGACGGCATCGCGCAGATTCTGGCCAAGACCGCGGCCCGAGACACCAGCCTGATTACCCTGCTGGAGCCTGACGCCGGCGTGTCAACGGTGGCCCAGCGCTTCCGCCGTGACTGGCTACTGGAGAGCGGCGCTGAACTCAGCCCCGACGAACTCATCATCACGCGCGAGCCGGAGGTTGTTGCTCCCGCTCCGGCCGGTCAGGTTGTTCCCGCCTCGGTCAAGATGCGTCAGCTTGCCAATCCCTTTCTTGCGCCCGACTTCAGTGCGGCGCAGGCCGCCCCGGTGGCCCGCCCCCGTCGGCTGGCGAACTGGGAACTGCTCGGTCCGCTCTTCAAGTCATTTGAATACGGCTCCGGCGGACAGGCTGCGAGCATGGACATGCCCGAGGCCCCCGCGCTCGACCGGCTGTCTCCCAACGGCATGGACCTGATGCGCCACCAGGCTCGTTTCATTGAAAGTGCCCGGCTGGGCCACCGCAGTTACTTGCTCGCCGACGAGCCGGGACTCGGAAAGACGGCGCAGAGCCTGCTGGCGGCATCTGTGAGCAACTCGTACCCACTGTTGGCGATTGTGCCCAACGTGGTCAAGATGAACTGGGCCCGCGAGGTGGAACTCTGGACGCCGAATCGTCGGGCAACCGTCATTCACGGCGACGGCGACACGCTCGATGCCTTCGCCGACGTGGTGGTGGTGAACTATGACGTACTGGATCGCCACCTCGCGTGGCTCGGCACCCTCGGGTTCAAGGGAATGGTTGTCGACGAGGCGCACTTCATCAAAAACCTCCAGTCGCAGCGGTCCAAGCACGTGCTCTCCCTTGCCGAGCAGATCCGTCGCCGCACGCCGGGTGGAAACCCCCTCCTCATGGCGTTGACGGGAACACCGCTCATCAACGATGTGGACGATTTCCGTGCAATCTGGCAGTTCCTCGGCTGGATCGACGGCGATAAGCCGGCACCCGCCCTGTTGCAGCGGCTCGAGGACACCGGATTGACCCCCGCCGATCCCAGCTTTTATGCCGAGGCTCGCGCTGCCGTGATCGATATGGGCATTGTTCGTCGCCGCAAGGTCGACGTTGCGGCTGACCTCCCGGCCAAGCGTATTGCGGACCTTCCAGTGGAGCTCGATGACGATCTTGGCCGCTCCATTCAGAAGGCGGAGCGTGAACTCGGCGCGCGGCTCGTTGTGCGCTACAACGCGCTCGTTGCGGCACGTCATCAGGGAACCGGCCCGGCCACCGTGAGCGAGGACCAGCGGGACTCCTTCATTCGGGCTGTGGCCCATGCCGAGCTCGAGGACTCCAAGGGTCAGACCACCGGCGAGAACGTGTTCACCATGGTGCGCAAGATCGGTCAGGCCAAGGCGGGCCTCGCGGCGGACTACGCCGCACAGCTGGCTCGTTCGGTGGGCAAGGTTGTGTTCTTTGCCAAGCACATCGACGTGATGGATGCCGCAGAAGACCTGTTCGCGAAGCGTGAGCTGCGCACGGTCTCCCTCCGCGGCGATCAAACAGCTGTTGCGCGGCAGGCGGCTATCGACTCCTTCAACAACGACCCCGACGTGGCGATCGCGGTGTGCTCGCTCACCGCGGCAGGCGTCGGTGTGAACCTGCAGGCGGCATCGAACGTGGTGTTGGCCGAACTGAGCTGGACGGCCGCGGAGCAGACGCAGGCGATTGACCGGGTACACCGCATTGGGCAAGAGGAACCCGTTACCGCGTGGCGAATCATTGCTGCGCACACCATCGATGCACGGATCGCCGATCTCATCGGCAGCAAACAGGGACTGGCCGCCCGGGCGCTCGATGGGTCGCAGGAAGAAGATACGTCGGCCGACTCCATCCAGGCCAGTGCCCTCGTGTACCTGCTCACTCAGGCTCTCGACGGTCAGCTCTAACCCGCTGGGCCGCGGCCGATTTGGGTCGCGGCCCCACTGGCCCCACAATGGGCAAGTTATGTTTGTCGAGCCGTGAAGGAATAGAGCCCCATGAAGATCGGTATCCTCACAAGCGGCGGCGACTGCCCCGGATTGAACGCGGTCATCCGTGGCGCCGTTCTCAAGGGTGGTCGCGTGCACGATGCCGAGTTCGTCGGCATCCGAAACGGCTGGCGCGGGCTGGTGCAGGGCGAGTTCATGACCCTGGACCGACACAGTGTGCGCGGTCTGTCCCGTCAGGGCGGAACCATCCTGGGGAGCTCGCGTACGAACCCCTTCGAGGGCGATAACGGCGGTCCCGAGAACATTCAGCGCACCCTGGATGCCGAGGGTATCGACGCCGTCATTGCCATCGGGGGTGAGGGCACGCTCACGGCTGCGCACCGCCTGACCGAGGCCGGCCTCAAGATCGTGGGTGTGCCGAAAACCATCGACAACGACCTTGAAGCCACTGACTATTCGTTCGGCTTCAATACCGCTGTGGAGATTGCCACCGAGGCCATCGATCGCCTGCGCACGACGGCCGAGTCACACGGCCGCTGCATGGTCGTTGAGGTGATGGGGCGTCACGTGGGGTGGATCGCCCTGCACTCGGGCATGGCTGGAGGCGCTCACGCGATCCTGATTCCGGAACAGCCCAAGACCATCGAGCAAATCTGCGAGTGGGTGGAGCACGTACGCACCCGCGGTCGCGCCCCCGTCATTGTCGTGTCCGAGGGCTTTCTGCTTGCCGGCATGGAGCAGGCCCACTCCCACAAGGGTCTTGATGCGTTCGACCGGCCGCGCCTGGGCGGTATCAGTGAGCTCATCGCACCGCTCATCGAAGAACGAACAGGTATCGAATCCCGCGCCACGGTGTTGGGTCACACCCAGCGCGGCGGGGCGCCGTCGGCGTACGACCGCGTGCTGGCCACCCGCCTGGGGATGGCGGCAGTCGATGCCATTTACGCCCAGCAGTGGGGCTCCATGGTGTCTCTGCGCGGAACCGAAATCGAGGTGGTCAGCATCGCCGATGCCACGATCGGACTCAAAAAGGTGTCACCCGCACGCTACGACGAGGCCGCCGTACTCTTCGGCTAAGCCGCGAGTTTGGCCTGCACCTGCGCGAGTGAGGGGTTGGTGGCGCTAGAACCGTCGGGGAAAAGCACGGTGGGTACCGTCCGGTTGCCTCCGTTGAGGCTCATCACGAGTTCCGACGTACCGTCAACCTCTTCCACGTTGACCTCGCGGTAGGCCACGCCAACCCGGTCCAGCTGCGTCTTCAGGCGCGAGCAGTAGCCGCACCAGGTTGTGGTGAACATTGTGATGGTTCCGGTTGCAGGTACAAATTCCATAATTTGAGCCTAACTCTCCAACCGTCGAGTTTGCAGCGAGTTAAGCTGAGGGCATGTCGTTACCCCAGGTGTGCGTGTGTTATCTCACTCGGCGCACACCCTCGGGTGAGCTGCAGGTGCTGCTCGGTCGGAAGAAAAAGGGACTCGGCATCGGCAATATTGTTGGCCTCGGCGGCAAACTTGAGCACGGCGAGAGTGCAGTGGATGCCGCCGTGCGTGAGATCGAGGAAGAGTCCGGTCTGCTCGTGCAGGCGCAACATCTGCTGCCGTTCGGCGTGCTCACCTACCTGTTCCCGCATCGGGAAGCCTGGAGTCAGATTTCGAACGTGTTTGTGTGTTCGGAGTTCACCGGCACGCCGCGGGAGTCCGATGAACTCAACCCCGAGTGGTTCGAGGTGGCAGCGCTTCCGGTGCACGAGATGTGGGATGACGCAAAGCACTGGCTTCCGGGGGTGTTTGCCGGTACGCCGGCACGGGCCACGTTTACGTTCGGTCCCGACCTGAAGACCGTGATCCCCAACACCTGACCGGGATTTCGCGCGGCTAGGCCGTACGACGTACCCGGCCCAACCAGGTCATCAGGTGATAGATCACGATGGCCGCAATGGTGCCGAGAGCGATGCCGTTGAAACTCAGTGTTCCCGCCGACAGCGTGAAGTCGGCAATGCCGATGATGAGAGCCGTGGCTGCCGTGAACTGGTTCACCGGCTTGGAGAAGTCCACTTTGTTATCCAGCCAGATCTTCACGCCAATGACGCCAATCAGGCCGTAGAGGGCCGTTGTGACTCCACCCAGCACCCCCGCGGGGATCGTGTTGATGACGGCGCCCACCTTGGGAGAGAGGCCCAAAAGAATGGCGGTGATTCCGGCCACCCAGTAGGCGGCCGTGGAATAGATGCGCGTGGCCGCCATTACGCCAATGTTCTCGCCGTACGTTGTGGTTCCGCTGCCGCCGCCGAAACCGGCGAGCATGGTGGCGAGTCCGTCGGCCAGCAGCGCCCGCCCGGTGAGCCGATTCACCTTGGCATCCGTCATTTGGGCGACACCCTTAATGTGGCCCACGTTCTCGGCGATCAGAACGAGAACCACGGGGAGGAACGCCGGCAGCACGCCGAACACGACGGCCGGGTTCTCAAACGGATTCGCCGGGGCGGTGAAGGGCGGCAGGCCCACCCACGCTGCCGACGCCACCTGGCTGAAGTCGACTTCACCAAACAACACCGCGGCCACGTAGCCCACGAGAACGCCGAGGAAGATGGAGAGACGGCCAAGAATGCCGCGAAAGAGCACGGTACAGAGGATCACGGCCAGCAGAGTGATCAGGGCGGTGACCGGGGCCTGGTCAAAGTTGGCGCGCGCCACCGGCGCCAGGTTGAACCCGATCAGAGCCACAATGGCGCCCGACACAATCGGCGGCATCAGCTTGTCGATCCAGCCGGTTCCGGTGAGTTGAACCACCACGCCGATCACGGCCAGCAGCACCCCCACGGCCAGGATTCCGAACAGGGCGCTTCCCATGCCGGCCGAAGCGGTGGCCGCGGTGATGGGCGCAATGAACGCGAACGATGACCCGAGGTAGCTTGGCAGCTTGTTACCCGTAATGATCAGAAACAGCAGGGTGCCGATCCCCGAGAACAGCAGTGTGGTGCTCGGCGGAAAGTCGGTGAGTAGCGGCACGAGGAAGGTGGCCCCAAACATGGCCACCACGTGCTGGGCGCCAATACCGATGGTGATGGGCCAGCTCAGTCTTTCACCGGGGCCAACAACCTCCTGCGCCCCGACTGATTTTCCGTCACCGTGCAAAGTCCAGGGCAGGGCCATTGTTTCTCGTTTCGTTGTTGCGCGCTCTCAAACTGATCGTAGTAAACAAATAGGATCGGGGCATGACTTTTCCGGCCAGCACGATCGCGTCCTCCGAGGTCGATGAACTCGTTCGGGGAGTGACCGGTGGCCACGTCCGGGGCATCAGGGAGCGCGGTGTGCTGGCGTGGCGAGGAATTCCCTATGCTGCCGCGCCGGTGGGCGACCTGAGGTTTCGGGCGCCTGAGCCGGTAACCGCCTGGCCTGGAGTGCGACCGGCCCACGAGTTCGGACCGGTGGCACCGCAGAGCCACCGGGGTCAGTTCATTGGCGCCCACCCTTGTATCCCGCAGAGTGAGGACTGCCTGAACCTCAACGTCATTGCTCCCGACGACGCCACTGGCACCACACCGAGTGCCCGGAGCCGTCTTCGCCCGGTCATGGTCTTCATTCACGGTGGGGCCTACAGCGTGGGGTCATCCCGGGAGGTTCCTCGTCAGGGAGAGGGACTGGTTCGGCGCGGAGGCATCGTGTACGTGAGCCTCAACTATCGGCTGGGCGCCCTCGGTTACCTCGATTTCACCCGGTATTCCACGCCCGAGCGCCCGTTTGAGAGCAATCTGGGTCTGCGCGACCAGGCCGCCGCCCTTCAGTGGGTGCACGACAATATTTCACAATTCGGAGGAGACCCGGATGCCGTCACTCTGTTTGGTGAGTCGGCCGGCGGTAACGCCGTGACAACGCTCCTCACCGTGCCGAGTGTCGCCGGTCTCTTTCAGCGGGCCATTGCGCAGAGTGCACCGGCGAATGCGGTGTATCCCACGGAGCTCACCGCGCGGTGGGCCGGCGAATTCGTGCAGAGCCTGGCCGATGAGGCTCCACTGCAGGCGCCGGATACGGATTCGCGTGACGACCTCGCGGTGCGGCTTCTTCTTGAGGCCGATCCGGCGCGACTCGCTGAGGCAACGACGGAGCTCACCCGTAGAACTCCCGATCAAGACCCCGGCACGATTCCGCTGTGCCCGGTCATTGACGGAGTTTTTCTTCCGGAGCGCCCCCTTGATGCCTTCCGAGACGGACGTGCTCACCGGGTGCCCCTCATCATCGGGACCAATGCACGTGAGGGCTCTCTGTTTAGTGGGCGTATCGACATTCTCGCGACGACACCCACTCGCATCCGGGCAATTTTCACCAAGACCAAGAAAAAGGCGCGCCGAGCGCTTAAAGCCCAGTATCCGGGAATTCCGGCACTGCGGGCGGCTCTCGATTTTGGTGGGGACTACTCCTTTTGGTACCCCACCGTGAAGGTGGGGGAGCGGCACTCACGCTATGCTCCGGTGTATTTCTACCGGTTCGATGCTGCGCCTCGGTTGATTCGCCTCATGGGGCTGGATGCCACGCACGGACTTGAACTGTTTCCCCTGTTTGACCGGCTTAATGGCTGGCCCGGGCGCGGCATGACGCTGCTCGGCGGGCGGGCGGCATTTCGCGCGGTGGGGGAGCGCATGCAGCGCTGGTGGGTGGCTTTTGCCGAGAGCGGCATACCCGACAGCGAGTGGCCGCCGTATGGGGAAGTGCGCCGTGAAACGCTCATCATCGATACCCAGGATCGGGTCGAAGCCGACCCTGGTGCCGAGCGCCGCGTGGCTTGGGGCGCGTTCGTACCCCACGTCTGAGTCGTAGACTACATATTTGATAAACATGTGCTTTTGTCAATAACGCCAGAGCGCATAATGCCTGTTTTTTCCGAACGGCCCGGGAGCACAACATTTCCACCACGAACGCAGCAACGTCAGAAGTCACACCCCCGAAGCCCACCGGGCTTAAGGGCAGGGTCGATCGGTACTTTGAAATCACGAGCCGCGGGTCCACCTGGGCCCGGGAGGTTCGTGGTGGCCTCGTCACCTTCGTGACCATGGCATATATTGTCATTCTCAACCCACTGATCCTCGGCGGTTTCAGCGCCGATCAGGCCGCGGTAGACGTGGCCGGTAACTGGCTGCCGAACGCACAGGTTGCAGCGGTCACCGCCCTCACGGCCGGGGTCATGACGATTCTGTTCGGTGTCGTCGCTCGCCTGCCCTACGGCTTCGCGGCCGGGCTGGGTATCAACTCGTTCTTGGCCGTGAGTGTGGTGGGCCAGGTCACCTGGCCAGAAGCCATGGGCCTGGTGGTTATCAACGGCATCATCATCGTCATTCTTGCCTCCACCGGAATGCGCGAGTTGATCTTCAACGCCGTACCTCGTCAACTCAAGATCGCCATCACGGTGGGTATCGGGCTGTTTATTGCGTTCATCGGTCTCGTTGACTCCGGCTTTGTGCGCTCCAGTGGAGCCGCGTCGCCGCCCGTTCAGCTCGGTGACCAGGGTTCCGTCACCACCCTTCCCACCCTCGTCTTTGTGATCGGGCTCATCATCATCGGTGTGCTGTTGGCTCGCAAGGTGAAGGCCGCCCTGCTGATCGGGATCGTGGCGACCACACTGATCGCTGTCGTGCTAGAGGCCATCTTCAAGGTGGGGCCGTCACTCGGTGTCAACCCGGCCGGGTGGAACCTCAACGCTCCCATTCTGCCCACACAGGTTGTGGCCGTGCCCGACCTCAGCCTTCTCGGTGCGGTGAGCTTCGGTGCGTTTGAACGTATCGGGATGCTGGCCGCGGTCATGCTCGTCTTCACGCTCGTTTTCACTAACTTCTTTGATGCCATGGGCACCATGACGGGACTGGCCAACGAAGCCGGGCTCGCCGACAAGAACGGAAACTTCCCCCGGCTGAAGTCGGCACTGATCGTCGAGGGTATCGGTGCGGTCGCTGGCGGCGCGGCATCCGCTTCGTCGAACACCGTGTTCATCGAGTCCGGTGCCGGCATTGGCGAGGGCGCACGAACGGGTCTGGCCAACGTCGTGACCGGCGTTTTGTTCCTCGCGGCAATGTTCTTCACGCCGCTCACCCAGATCGTGCCCCTCGAGGTAGCGGCGGCGGCGCTCGTGATTGTCGGTGCCATGATGGTGTCCCAGATTCGGTTCATTGACTTCACCGAGTTTTCCATCGTGCTTCCCGTGTTTCTCACGATCATCGTCATGCCGCTCACCTATTCCATCGCCAACGGGATCGGTGCGGGATTCGTGAGCTGGGTGCTCGTTCGTTCCTTCTCCGGCAAGGGGAAGCAGATTAGTCCGCTTCTGTGGATTGTCGCTGCCGGATTCGTGCTCTTCTTCGTGCGCGGCCCGGTGGAGGCGCTGCTCGGCGCCTAGGGCTTTCTGGGCACCTCAGGCTTTCTCGCCACGCACATCACTCGAGAAATCCGCGGAGCAAAGACGCGGTGCCCGCGAGATGTTCGGTCATGGCCTCGGCTGCGGCATCAGGCCGGCCAGTGAGAATAGCGAGCACAATCTGTTCGTGCTGCTCGTTGGAATGCGTGATGTTGGGACTGAGCAGCGGGATTGCGTCCAGAAGTTCATTGATCCGCATGCGAACCTCTGCCAGTGGCGGCATCAGCGACGCAGACCCGGCCAGTTCGCCGATGGTCAGGTGCAAGCGGGAGTCCAACCGACGATAGTCATCGCCGGTTGCCTCCGTGGCTTCGCGGAGAGCTTCCCACAACTGTTCCCGTTCACCGGGCGAGAGCGCTCGCGCGGCCGCGTGCCGGGCGGCGCCCACCTCGAGGATCGATCGCAGAGTGAGGGTGTCCTCGATCATGGCCGGGGACGCCTGGGGGGCGTCTGTCACGATGTCGGCCTGCCCGCCAGAGTGCGGACCGGTGGGTGACGGCAATA
The DNA here is from genome assembly GCF_029893365.1 of Cryobacterium sp. CG_9.6. Taxonomy (NCBI): domain Bacteria; kingdom Bacillati; phylum Actinomycetota; class Actinomycetes; order Micrococcales; family Microbacteriaceae; genus Cryobacterium; species Cryobacterium sp. CG_9.6. The sequence goes on from NZ_JARXUZ010000001.1 coordinate 1,412,961, forward strand.
TCTCGCTGACGAATGTGCCACCGTACCGACCTCGGCGGGAGAGCAGATACCCCGCCTCGGAGAGGGAGGCAATGGCGTCACGCACGGTTTCTCGGCTCACGGCCAGCCTGGTCGCGAGATCTCGCTCCGGCGGCAACCTGTCGCCGGGCGCGATGAGGCCGAGTCGCACCGTGTGCAGGAGTCGCTGAACCGTTTCTTCGAAGGCGTTACCGCCCGGTACCGGGCGTAGTAGCAGTCCGGTATCCAGGCCTGGTGTGTCGTGGCTCACTCGGGGTCACTCCGGAGTCACGTAGGCGGAACTGATGCCGCCATCGACGAGAAACGTGGAACCCGTGATGAACGAGGCATCGTCGCTGGCCAGGAAGGCGACGGCCGCCGCGAGTTCTGCCGGCTCGGCGAACCGCCCGATGGGAATGTGAATGAGGCGTCGGGCGGCACGCTCCGGGTCTTTGGCAAACAGTTCCTGCAGAAGTGGCGTGTTCACCGGGCCGGGGCACAGTGCGTTGACACGAATTCCCTGTCTGGCAAACTGCACTCCGAGTTCGCGACTCATCGCCAGTACGCCGCCCTTGGACGCGGTGTAGGAGATTTGGCTGGTTGCCGAGCCGAGTACGGCCACGAACGAGGCCGTGTTGATGATGGAACCCCGCCCCTGCCTCACCATGTGTCGCAGGGCGGCGCGGCAACAGAGATAGACCGACTTCAGGTTCACATCCTGAACGTTCTGCCACGCGGGCAGCTCCGTGGTGAGGATGGAGTCGTCGTCGGGGGGTGAAATCCCGGCATTGTTGAAGGCCACATCCACGGAACCGTAGGTCAGCACCGCAGTGTCGAACAGGGCATCGACCTGCTCCTCGTTTGTCACGTCCACCTTCACGAACAGGCCGTTGACCAGTTCGGCGGCAGCGAGGCCGGCCGTTTCATCGCGATCGCCGATCACGACCGTTGCCCCCTCCGCGGCGAATCGCTGCGCCGTGGCCAGGCCAATTCCGCTGGCACCGCCGGTGATCACGGCGACTTTGCCCGCCAGGCGTTGGGCGAGGTTGAGGGGTGTAATGGTCATTCGGACTCCTGGGATGGGACGGGTGACGTGGTGCCTGCTGATAATCAGTCGACTGCGATGAAGACATTCTTGGTTTCGGTGAAGCTGAGCGGTGCGTCGGGTCCCAGTTCGCGGCCCAGACCCGATTGTTTGAACCCGCCGAACGGCGTGGAGTAGCGAACGGAAGAGTGCGAGTTGACCGACAGATTACCGGCGTCCACGGCACGTGAGACGCGCAGGGCACGACCCACGTCCCGGGTCCAAATTGAGCCGGAGAGGCCGTAGGTGGTGTCATTGGCCAGCTGTACGGCATCCGCTTCACCGTCGAAGGGGAGCACGGTGACGACGGGCCCGAAGATTTCGTCGGTGACGGTGCGATCGGTGCGGGAGCGTGGTGTCAGGACCGTTGGTGCGAACCAGTATCCGGGGCCGGCTGGCGTGGCACCGCGAAACGCCACGAGGGAGTCGTCAGAAACGTACTCTGACACCGAGTCGAAGTGTTTCTTCGAAACGAGGGGACCCATTTCGGTGGCCTCGTTGGCGGGGTCACCCACGCGCACCGCTGCGACGGCAGGTTCGAGGAGCTCCATGAATCGGTCATAGACACTGCGCTCCACCAGAATTCGGCTGCGAGCACAGCAATCCTGCCCGGCGTTCTCGAACACGCCGGAGGGCGCACTCGCCGCTGCTTTCTCGAGGTCTGCATCGGCGAAAATGATGTTGGCGCTCTTGCCGCCGAGCTCGAGTGTTACCCGTTTGACCTGTGCTGCGCAGCCGGCCATGATCTGCTTGCCCACGGCCGTCGACCCGGTGAACACCACTTTTCGCACGGCTGGATGCGTGACGAAGCGTTCCCCCACCACCGAGCCCCGGCCGGGGAGCACCTGAAACAGTCCTTCGGGCAGCCCCGCTTCACGCGCGAGCTCGCCCAGCCGGATACTGGTCAGCGGCGTCCATTCGGCGGGCTTCAGCAGTACGGCGTTGCCCGCCGCGAGGGCGGGGGCAAAACCCCAGGCCGCAATGGTCATGGGGAAGTTCCACGGCGTAATGATTCCCACCACGCCGAGTGGTTCGTGAAATGTCACGTCGAGGCCGCCGGACACCGGAATCTGCTGGCCGAACATGCGCTCGGGCGCCGCTGAATAGTAGCTGAGCACGTCACGAACATGCGCGGACTCCCAGCGTGCCTGCGTGATCGGATGCCCGGAGTTCATCACCTCGATCTGGGCGAGATTCTCTCGGTCTCCGTCCACAGCCTCCGCGAACCGTCGCATAAGGCGTGCTTTGTCGGCGGGAGCCACTCGCGCCCAGTGCTGCTGGGCGACAACGGCCCGCATGATCGCTTCGTCCGTGGCGTCGACATCCAGAAGCTCAACGGATGCAACCTCTTTCTCGGTGGCGGGGTTGATGACGCTCGTGGTGCTCATTCGTGTTCGTCCCGATTCTTCAGGGTGTTGGCGTAGTGCGTGGCCGCCGCAACCAGTCCCGAAAACAGGCGGATATCGTCGGTGTTCTGCTCTGGATGCCACTGCACGGCGATGCCGAACGGGACAGACGTGAGCTCGACGGCCTGCACGATGCCACTGCCACTGCTGCGCGCCGTCACGACGAGGCCGTCGGCCACGCGGTCAACGGATTGGTGGTGGTAAACCGGCACGCGCAGGCCTCCCACGGACCGATCAAGAAGCTCATGCAGTCGAGACGATGGCTCCACGGTGATGGCCACCTGATTGAACACACCATTGCCAGCCTGGTGAGTGGTGTCGCCGATCACGTCCGGCAGATGCTGGTGCAGAGTCCCGCCGAGGGTGACGTTGAGCATCTGTGCCCCGCGACAGATACCGAGGAACGGGAGGCGGCGGTCGATGGCCCGCAGCAGGAGTTCGTGCTCCCAGGAATCACGGTCGGGTCGTGACTCGTCGGTTGCTGCATGTGCTGCCTGCCCGTATCGAGCCGGGTCAATGTCTTTTCCGCCGGTGACGATGAGCCCATCGAGGCGGTCGAGCACCTGGTCTGCAATGGCAGCACTAACCGGTTGGGGCGGCAGGAGCACCGCAATGCCGCCGGCCCTCGTCACGGCATCGAAGTAGGTGTGGGGGAGGAAGGCCGCCGGTACGTCCCAGACGCCCGTTTGCGCCTGCTCGAGGTAGGTCGTGAGACCGATGATCGGTCGTGATTCAGAGGCGTTCAAAACCGCGAACCCGCTCCCAATCGGTGACCGCCGAGTCGTAGGCCGCGATCTCGACCTGCGCGTAGTTGACGTAGTGGTCGACGACCTCATTGCCAAAGGCTTCGCGCGCGAAAGCGGATGTTGCGAACAGCTCGGCAGATTCACGCAGGGTTGACGGAACCCGCTCGATATCGCTGGTATACGCGTTGCCCTCACACAGAGGTTCGAGTTCCAGTTTGTTCTCGATGCCATAGAGCCCGGCTGCAATCAGGGCACTGACTGCGAGGTATTGATTGACGTCACCGCCCGGTACCCGGTTTTCGACGCGCATCCCCAGACCGTGGCCCACGACGCGCAGGGCACAGGTGCGGTTGTCCATGCCCCACGCCAGGGCAGTGGGAGCGAAGCTGCCGGAAACGTAACGCTTATACGAATTGATGTTGGGAGCAAAGAAGAGGGTGAGTTCACGCATTACCGCGAGCTGTCCAGCCAGAAAATGGCGGAACAGTGCCGACATTCCGTGCTCTGCCTCCGCGTCGGCGAACACCGCCGATCCGTCAAGGCCGCGCAAGCTGATGTGGATATGGCAGCTGTTTCCCTCCTTCTCGTTGTACTTGGCCATGAAGGTGAGGCTCTTGCCGTGAGAATCCGCGATCTCCTTGGCACCGTTTTTGTAAATGGAGTGGTTATCGCAGGTGTCGAGTGCTGGGGCGTAGCGGAACCCGATCTCCTGCTGTCCCAGATTGCATTCGCCTTTCACTCCCTCGCAGTACATGCCTGCGCCATCCATGCCGAGACGGATGTCGCGCAGCAGCGGTTCTACGCGCGCGCCAGCGAGGAGGGCGTAGTCGATGTTGTAGTCGCTGGAGGCCGACAGGCCCCGGTAGCCTTTCTTCCACGCCTCCCGGTAACTGTCATCAAAGACGATGAACTCCAGTTCGGTTGCGACGTGCGCCTGCAGGCCGTGCTCGGCCAGACGAGCGATTTGAGCCTGAAGAATCTGCCGGGGCGATGCCACGACGGGAGTGTCATCGAGCCAGTGCAGGTCAGCAGTGACGAGAGCGCTTCCCGGTAGCCAGGGGACCTTGCGGAGTGTTGTGAGGTCAGGGATCATCGCCATGTCGCCGTAGCCGCGCGACCAGCTGGACATGTGGAAGCCATCGACGGTGTTCATCTCCACGTCGACAGCCAGCAGGTAGTTGCAGCATTCTGCTCCGTGTGCGGCGGCGTCCTCTACGAACAATCGAGCCGAGAGGCGCTTACCCACGAGGCGTCCCTGCATGTCGGTAAAGGCAACAATGACCGTGTCAATGCTTCGGTCAGCAACCAGAGCAGCCAAGTCCTCGAGGGTCAGATTGCCGGAGCCGTGGGTCATGAACTTCTCCTCGATGAGAGCAAATGCTGCGATTGCAACCATTAGACCACAGAGCAGGTAGCACCTGTCGATATTTTTTGCCGAGAATTTTTCTCTAAAGGTCTGGTCACGGACCATTGCCTCCCCTAGAGTCGGGCTATCAAATTCCGTGTTGCTCGCTTCGTGCGGGCCCGAGTGCGCACAGAGGAAGCAGATGTCCAAAGACACGTTGAAGGTCTCCGGGGTAAAGTACACGACCGCCGAGGCGGGATACTTCGAGAAACGCAGACTCACGCGTTCTGCCGGCGTCTGGGGGCTGTGGGGGCTGGCCGTCGCGGCCGTCATCTCCGGTGATTTCTCGGGCTGGAACTTTGGGATTGAGTACGCCGGCTTCGGCGGGATGCTCATTGCCTTCGCGCTCCTGGTTGTCATGTACTACGGCATGATCTTCAGCATCGGTGAGATGGCGGCGGCGATGCCCCACACCGGCGGTGCCTACTCCTTCGCGCGCGCAGCCATGGGGCCGTGGGGTGGATTCGTCACCGGCCTTGCTGAGGCCATCGAGTACGTTGCCACCACCGCAGTGATCGTGTACTTCTCGGCGTCCTACGCCAGCAGTATTGCCACCGAGCTGCTCGGGTTCACACTCCCGGCCTGGGTCTGGTGGGTCATCCTGTACGCGGTCTTCATCGGGCTCAACTCGGCCGGTGCGGCAATTTCCTTCAGATTTGCCATCGTGGTGTCCATCATCTCCATCATTATTCTGTTGGTTTTTGCCGCTATGGCGGCCTTCTCAGGCCTGTTCAGCTGGGACCTGGTGTTCGATATTCAGCCGGATCCGGGCCAATCGCTCTTCCTGCCGCACGGCATCCTTCCCATTCTTTTTGCCCTTCCCTTCGCCATGTGGTTCTTCCTGGGGATCGAGGAGCTGCCCTTGGCGGCGGAAGAATCGCACAACCCCGTGCGGGACATTCCCCGGGCCGGACTCATTGCCCGAACCACCCTCATCATCACGGGCTTACTCGTGCTCGTCCTGAACACGGGAATCGTGGGAGCGACAAACATCGCCGGCTCTCTCGAGCCACTGCTGGATGGCTTTCGTGCCATCGTCGGCGACAGCGCCGCAGCGGTGCTCTCCCTCTTCGCGCTGATCGGTCTGCTGGCATCGCTCCAGGGAATCATGTTTGCCTACGGCCGAAACATGTACTCACTGTCCCGTGCTGGCTACTATCCGAAATTTCTCTCGCTCACCGGCAAGCGCCAGACACCGGCCGTTGCTCTTTTCGTGGGCGCAGTCATCGGCTTCATCGCTTTGGTTCTCGTTGATTCCCTCGGCGGATCCGACGGTGTCGCCGGCGCTATCGTGCTCAATATTGCGATTTGGGGTGCCGTGATCGCCTACATTCTGCAGATGACGTCGTTCGTGATTCTTCGGAGAAAGTACCCGAACGCAAACCGCCCATACCGGAGCCCGTGGGGCGTTCCCGGTGCGATCATCGCCGGTGTGCTGTCACTGGCCATCTTTTTCGGATTCTTCATCAATGTGCCGGCGCGTCCGGCCATTGTCGCCATCGCCGTTGTCTACGTGATCATGCTCGTGATTTTTGCCGTCTACGGTCGTCACCACCTGGTGATGTCACCGGAAGAGGAATACGCGGTCTCGGGGGGTTTGCACGGCGATCCCCAGAAGGAAGGCTACGGCGGCGTGGTCGAGGATGAACTTCTGGCCACGGACGGCCGCGATCAGGCTCCTGAGTAGCGCCCCTGTTCTCGGCGCGCTAACTCGTGCGGCAATGCGTCGTGAGAAACCCGATCTTGTCGATGGAGATCGTGACCGTTGACCCGTCCCGGAGAAAGACCGGCGGCTTTCGGCTATAGCCCGCGCCGCCCGGGCTTCCGGTGGAAATCAGCGTTCCCGGCAGCAACGTGGAGGTTTTGGAGAGGTAGGAGATAATCTCGGCGACGGTGCGCACCATGTCTCCGCTGGAGGCATCCTGCAGAATGCGCCCGTCAACGTGTGTGGTCAGCCACACATTCTGGGGGTCCCCGATCTCGTCCGCCGTCACAACGATGGGTCCCGTCGGGGTGAAACCGTCGAACGACTTACAGCGCGACCACTGCGCTTCGGAGAACTGCAGGTCGCGCGCGGTGATGTCATTGACGATCGTGTAGCCGAAGACATAGTCGAGCGCGTCCTGCACCGACACGTTTCGCGCGGGGCGACCGATGATGACGCCAAGTTCTGCTTCGTAGTCCACCTGAGAGGTGAGGTCTTCCGGCCACGTGATCGTGGACTCGTGCCCGGTGAGAGAGTTGGGCCAGAGCGAAAAGACTGTCGCCGATGTCTCCAAGCGCAGGCTCAACTCGGAGGAGTGGGCGGCATAATTCGCGCCGATCGCAATGATCTGCGGTGGCCGCAGCACCGCAGAGGAATGCCGCAGGGTGTCGATCGAGGTCATAGATACGCCAGCGGATGCCGCGTTCAGGCTGACCGCCCGCACCCGGTCGATCTCGTGCTCACCCTTTTCCAGCAGGTCCTGCAGGTCCCGCGGGGCGTCTTCCATGATTTCATCGAGGAACAGCGCCTCTTCTCCAAAGGTCACCGCCAGCCTCGGGGTGGACTGGCCGTCAACTCGTAGATGCGCAAACTTCACCCTTCTAGGCTATCGGCACGCAGCGCGTCTCGACTGTGGGAGAACGACAACGGCCCCGAGTTCTCGTTAGAGGAGTTCCACGGAAGGGGCTGACAGCCGCCTGAGTAGTGTGGTGTCATGACTGTACTGGCGCGTCTTCAGCACGAACTGGGCGAGATCGTGAGCGTGGAGTCGTCGGATCTGGTGGCAAGTCGTAGAGACAGGTCCGGGTGGATGGCACCGGGAACCCCGCTCGCTGTGGTGAACGCGACCAGCATTGAACACGTTCAGTGCGTGCTGCGCCTGGCATCCGAGTATCGGGTACCCGTGATCACGCGCGGTGCGGGCACCGGGCTGGCCGGAGGAGCCTGCGGTTCCGACGGGTCGATCGTCTTGAGCCTCGCCGGCATGAATCGAATCCTGGAGATTCGTCCGGAAGACGAGCTGGCGGTCGTGGAACCCGGCGTCATCAATCAACACGTGAATGACGCGCTCGCCGAGCACGGACTATGGTTCGCGCCCGATCCGGCGAGCAAGGCCATCTCGACGGTGGGGGGAAACATCGCCACGAACGCGGGAGGACTTCTCTGCGCGAAGTACGGTGTCACCCGTGAAGCCGTCCTGGCCCTCACGGTGGTGCTGGCCGACGGCACACTGCTACACACCGGTCATCGCACCGTGAAGGGCGTCACCGGCTACGACCTGACCGCGCTCCTCACCGGTTCCGAGGGCACTCTTGGGGTCATTGTGGAGGCGACCGTGCGCGTGCGGGCGATTCCGCTGGGGGACACGGTGACCGTTGCGGCGGTGTTCCCCGACGTTGCCGGCGCTGCCGCCGCATCCGCTCGAATCACGGCCGAACGCTTACGCCCGGCGGTGATGGAGCTCATCGACCCGGTCGCACTCGCCATCGTGGCCCGGTTTTTAGGTCCGGAACGCTGCGCGGGACTTCCCCTCGGCACCGGAGCATTCCTGCTCGCGCAGACCGACGGTGAGGGCGCGGGGCTCGAAGCCGAGAGGGTGGCGGCGGTGATGCGCTCTGGCGGAGGGGACGTTCAGGTGTCTCGTGATCGGGAGTCGGGCGAGCAGTTGCTGGCGATTCGGCGAGCAATGCATCCGGCCCTGGAGCAGCACGGTACCGTGCTCATTGAAGACGTTTCGGTGCCTCGCTCGCGCATGGCAGAGATGTTCGCGGTCATCGCAGACATCAGCCTGCGCACCGGGGTGTCCATTCCGGTGGTGGCTCACGCCGGTGACGGAAATCTGCACCCGAATTTTGTGATTCCCCCTGATCCCTCGGGGCGAACGGATGGATCGGTGCCGGAGCATATCTGGGCGGCGGCAGACGAGATGTTTCGGGCCGCGCTTCGCCTCGGAGGTACGCTCACCGGCGAACACGGGGTGGGGGTGCTCAAACGACGGTGGCTTCGTGACGAACTGGGCGACACCAGCTTCGACCTCCAGCGGCGCCTGAAAGCTGTGATTGATCCACTCGGTATTCTGAACCCTGATGTGATGTTTCAGTAAGTCAGCGATCCCGCACGAACGTGTTAAACAGGAACTCGCCGCTTCGGTGGTGTGGCGGTGCCGACGACTCTACCGATGCGACGAGTTGATGTATGTATATAGTCCATCTTTCGCAGCGTTCGCGCAAGGATGAATTTCTGGCTAGGTGAAGTTCGGTCTCATCCGGTTGGATGGACCCATGACTGATTTGAATTCAAAGCCCGAAATCGACTTCCCGGAGGGCGCAGAGCCCGAACAGCTTGAGATCCTCGACATTGTCGTGGGTGACGGTCCAGAGGCCACGCCCGGTGCCACCGTTGATGTGCACTACCTCGGAGTCGAATTCGCCTCCGGTGACGAGTTCGACTCGTCGTGGAACCGCGGCCAGTCGATCAACTTTCCGTTGCGCTCGCTCATCGCCGGCTGGCAGCAGGGGATTCCCGGCATGAAGGTAGGCGGTCGACGCAAGCTTGTGGTGCCCCCGCACCTGGCCTACGGCCCCGCCGGTTCCGGCCACCGTCTCTCGGGGCAGACACTGATCTTTGTGATTGATCTGCTGGGCGTCAGCTAAAGAGTCGCTCGCTGCAACCGACTAACCCGCACGTGTGTGATGCGTGGGGTGTGGCCTCGCACGACGTTCGCGTCGCACGAGGCCACACCGGCTCCATTTGGTGGTCTTCTGGCTCAACGCTGTCGGGACGAGACTCCCCGCGTACATAATGATTCATGATCTCTACCCACAACGCCCGGTCTCTGCTCGCCGCTGGCCTCGTCTGGCGCCCGGCTTCCGGGGATGCGTTTCGCATTGAACGACCGGGGTTTGACGACGATGTCTTTACCGTAAGCAGCATGGCCATCGAGCCGCATGAGTTCGACACCGGCACGATTCTCGGTTTCAACGGCACGACTGAATGGGCGCTCGATTCCCTGGCGCTCGAGAACGCACTGTGGCTTCCGCGGGAAGACCAGCTCCGTGAGCTGCTGGGTCGGAGATTCCGCGCTCTGGAGCGAACCGCTGATTTTCGGTACCAGGTTGTGGCCGACCTCGGCGAAGGGCCCACACATTTTGTTGCCGACGACGCAGCGGATGCCTACGCGGCGGCCGTGCTGGCAGCCATGGGGACAGCAGCGTCACGCTGAGTACGCCCTAGTAGCGGTCCGGCTCCGGGCCCAGCGGAAACCGACGTCCCTGCATGTGGGTCGGTGTGATCTCCACGTAGATGTACTTGAGAGTCGGGATCAACGGGTGCAGCGGCAGTTGGTCGGCGGCATCGATATCGGATTGCTTGTCGAGAATGCTGGCTGTGCCCTTCACCACGACGCTCCATGCTTCGTCGTGACCGACGCCATCCGTTTCGAATGCAACCCGGTTGTTTACGGTGAGCTCGAGCAGCTTTGTGCCCTCGGCTGTGCGAAAGAATAATCGGCGGTCAGCGGCAACGAAGTTCACCGGAAAGATGTCGGGAATCCCGCCGACGCTCACCGCAAGGCGGCCAAGACTTGCGGAAAGCAGGGCATCCCAGCTTTCATCTTCGGTGAGAATCCGGATCTCTTTGAGGTCATTGATGTCCATATCTCATCGTGGCACGTGGGCACGACTGAAGGGAATATTCCCCGCCGAGTCGTTCGGAACATACCCGCTCCTGGCGTGTATTTTGCTGACCCCAGTTGAGGGGGGCATCGTGGTGTATTGTGGAATGTTGCCCATTGGCCGCCAACAACCCTAGAGATCCACTTGGCATAGCTGGTTGGAAATCCTCCAAGAGGAAGTTAAAAGTGAGCGCACCATCCCAAGCCCCCTCAGTAACAGTAGGGAAGGGCCCCAAGAAACGTCGTTTCGTCGTGCCAGCACCGCGGGTTTTCTACCCGGCGCTCGGCATCATTCTTGCGGTCGTCATCATCGCCATCAGCTTTCCCGTGCGAACGGGAACTACTCTTTCCACCCTGCAGGGCTGGGTCGTAGCTGGACTGGGCCCGTACTACATCATTCTGGTGGCGGGCTTTGTGGTCTTCGCCGTGTGGATGGGTGTGAGCCGCTTCGGTGACATCAAGCTCGGCAAGGATGATGACAAGCCCGAGTTTGGCCTCATGAGCTGGTTCTCCATGCTCTTCGCTGCTGGAATGGGCATTGGCCTGGTCTTCTGGGGCATGTCTGAGCCGTTGACGTTCTTCACCAACCCGAAGCCGGGAGTGAGCGGTAACGCTCAGGAGCTTGCTGCTGCGGCGATGAACCAGACTTTCCTGCACTGGGGATTCCATGCCTGGGCCATTTACGCCGTCGTGGGGCTGAGCCTTGCGTACTCCATTCACCGCAAGGGGCGTCCGGTTTCTATTCGCTGGGCCCTCGAGCCGCTGCTCGGGGACCGCGTTCGAGGTCGCCTCGGTGACGCCATCGATGTTATTGCCATTGTTGGAACGCTCTTTGGTGTTGCCACGTCCCTCGGCCTTGGTGTCAAACAGATCGCTGCTGGACTGAGCTACCTCGGTGTTGTGGGCGAGGTCAACAACACCCTGCTCGTGATTCTCATCATTGTGATCACGGCTATCGCCACCGTTTCGGTGGTCAGTGGTGTTGGCAAGGGCATCAAGTGGCTTTCCAACATCAACCTCGGCATGGCCGGCCTGTTGTTGGTTGCCGTGCTGCTGCTGGGCCCCACGCTCTACCTGCTGCGCGTCCTTGTTGAGTCCATTGGCGGCTATTTTCAGAACGTTGTGGGGCTGACCTTCGACACCGGTTCGTTCACCGGACAGGCTGGCATTGACTGGCAGGGCGCATGGACAGTCTTCTACTGGGGCTGGTGGATCTCGTGGGCCCCGTTCGTGGGTGTCTTCATCGCGCGAATCTCTCGTGGACGCACCGTGCGGGAATTCATTGCCGGAGTACTTATCGTTCCCACCCTCGTGACCTTTGTGTGGTTCGCCGTAATGGGTGGAAGTGCCATTCGTCAGGCGTGGGAGGGCGACGGGGGCGGACTGTTCGACCCCGAGGTGGGGATCATTCCTGAGAACGTGCTCTTCAGCTTCCTGGGCGGACTTCCGCTCGGCGGAGTGCTGGCCGTGATTGCCGTGATCGTGATTGCGATCTTCTTCATCACGTCAGCCGACTCTGGGTCACTGGTCATCGACATGCTGGCCTCGGGCGGCGACACGAACCCGCCCAAGTGGAGCCGCATCATGTGGGCCTCGCTTGGCGGTATCGTTGCGATCGCCCTGCTGCTTGCTGGCGGGCTCGCTGCGCTGCAGACCGGAGCTATCCTGACGGCAATTCCCGTGAGCCTTGTGATGGTCGGTATGTGCATTGCCACGTTCAAGGCATTCCGTATCGAGCACGAACTCATCGTGAGCGTTGAGCGTCGTCAGCGTCGCGAGGAACTCGCGCGTCGAATCGGAAAAACCGTCACCGCACACCTTGAAGAAAACTTCGACGATCACTTTGGTGATCAGGTTGATGGCCACATCATGGCAGCCATGACCGAGGAGGCCATGACCACCGATGAGGGTCTGCGTCGCCGTCGTGGGTGGGGTCGAAAGCCCAAGGACTCCTAGGCGTTTACCCTTCCTTCAGAAGCACCCCGCAGCCTTGGCTGTGGGGTGCTTCTGTCTGGAGGGACGGTGCTCCACGAGCATCCGTAGACTCGAAGCATGCGCTACGGAATCGTCATTCTCCCGCAGGACCGCTGGCCAATCGCCCGGGAGAAGTGGGTGGCTGCCGAGGCCTACGGGTTCGACCATGCCTGGACCTACGACCACCTCTCGTGGCGGTCTTTGGCTGACGAACCGTGGTTCGGCACGATACCCACGCTCACGGCGGCGGCCTGCGTCACCTCCCGAATCCGGTTGGGGACCTTCGTGTCGTCGCCCAATTTTCGACATCCGGTGCCCTTTGCCAAAGAGATTGCCACGGTGGATGACATCTCGGCTGGGCGCTTCGTGCTCGGCGTGGGATCCGGAGGGACCGGCTTTGACGCCGTGACCCTCGGCCAGACCGAACTCACGCCGCGGCAGCGACACGAGCGGTTTGTGGAGTTTGTGACCGACCTGGACGTGCTCCTTCGGCACGAGATCGCTCCCGGCGGTGGGATCAGCTTCAGCGGGGACTGGTTTACGGCCGTGCAGGCGCGCATGGTGGGAGCGGGGGTGCAGCGCCCACGCGTGCCGTTCGTGATAGCGGCAAACGGACCCCGAGGCATCCGTCTGGCCGCTCGGTACGGTGACGGCTGGGTGACTACCGGTGCTGATGGTGCCGACGGTGAGGCCTGGTGGACCAGTGTTCGCGACCTCTCCGCCCGCCTGGACGATGCATTGCAGAAGGAGGGGCGCGACCCGGCCAGCATTGATCGCTACCTCAACCTCGACAGCGGGGGAAGTTACTCACTGCAGAGCGTGGCGGCCTTCGATACGGCTGTTGGCCTGGCCGCCGAGCTCGGGTTCACCGATGTTTTGACTCACTGGCCACGCGCGGACGGTATCTATGCCGGGAACCGCGGCGTGCTTGACGCTGTCGCTGCCGGGTTGCCCGCCCGAACTTCCTAACCGGAAACGCGAAATACCGTGCCAGTTGCGGTGATTGTCTAGGCTGGTGCCATGCGAGAACTCGACGCCCCCACCCAGACGCCTCCCCGCACCCCGCTGACCGACCGGCTCGGCTGGCTGGGCCTTCGGAGCGGCCAGATTCTGCTTGTGATCGCATTTGCGGCTGTGGTTATTTTTGGGCTTGTGCAGCTGAAGCTCGTCGTCATCCCGGTTCTCATTGCCATCATTCTCGCGTCGGCGCTCAGTCCCGTCGTGGGGTGGCTTCGTCGACGTGGCATGCCGGCACTTCTCGCCACCTGGACCACCCTGCTCACGAGCATTGCGGCGTTCGGTGGAATCATCACCCTGATTGTTTTTGCTGTGCGAGGTCAGTGGGATGAATTGTTCACCTCCGCTGCGGAGGGAATCGACACCCTGCAGGTCTTCCTACTGCAGGGACCCCTCGGCATCGATGAGCAGCAGATTGAAGACGTGCGTTCAGCGGCGGTGGACTTTGTCACAAGCAGTCAGTTTGGAACGGGTGCTCTGGCTGGGGCCTCCGTGGTTGCCGAGCTTCTCACCGGTACCGTGCTGTTGCTCGTCATTCTGTTCTTCTTCCTGAAGGACGGCGAACGCATCTGGAATTTCTTCCTGCTTCCGTTTGCCGGGGTGCGCCTCGCCCGTGGACGTCGGATTGGAACCACTGCTCGCGGCGTGCTCGGGGGGTATGTTCGCGGGACGGCCATCGTGGCACTCGTCGATGCGTCAGCGATTGGAATCGGCCTGGCAGTGCTGCAGGTTCCCCTCGCTCTTCCCCTGGCCGTGATTGTGTTCCTCGGGTCCTTCATTCCCCTGATCGGTGCCACTGCCGCCGGTATTCTTGCGGCTCTCGTGGCTCTCGTGGCCAACGGCCCCGTTGTCGCACTCATTGTGATCATCATCGTGATCGCCGTCAATCAGTTGGAAGGTAACTTTCTGCAGCCCGTGGTGATGGCGCAGAACCTGAAGCTGCACCCGCTGGTCATTCTGTTCGCGCTGACTGCAGGGACGATTCTCGGGGGAATCGTTGGTGCGGTCCTGTCCGTACCGATCGCTGCTGTGACCTGGGCGATCGCCAAAACCTGGAACGAGCCGGCTGCACTGCCGCCGGAGGCACCCGTGCCGCCAGCGTCTCGCCCCTTGGCTCGTCGTCAGCGCCGACGCTGACATCACGGGTTACTCGGTGGGTCGAGTCGCGGAGCGTGGTGGCCGCTTCGAGGTAGCCACCACCGGACCCTGCGCTGCGGGGACCGTCGATTCCGGGAGGATGCTGGTCTGGGCGCATCCCGAGCACTTGAGGACGTAGCGGGGGAGACCCGCGCCAAGGGACGGGTTCGGGGCGAGTCGGGCCACGGAACCGCAGTACGGGCAGGTCATATGCATCAGCAAACACTCCTGTGTATTCGTCTTCTTGAGTGAGTATGCCGCGACGGGTGGGTTATGGGTTGCGGGAGAGAAAATGAGTGACGCCCCAGTCCGGGGAAATAGCCAAGATCTGCTAAAGTATGTAGGTTGCCGTTTAGCGGCCGCGGACAAAGAGAGCCCAGGCATCCTGCCAAGGGCACCGCGCAGTGAGAGAAAGGGGATCCCATCTATGGCACTCGAAGCCAATGCAAAGAAGGCGATCATCGAAAAGTACGCTACCCACCCAGGTGACACAGGGTCCCCCGAAGTTCAGATTGCTATGCTCACGCAGCGCATTCTTGACCTGACGGAGCACCTGAAAGAGCACAAGCACGACCACCACTCGCGTCGTGGCCTGCTCCTCATGGTTGGTCAGCGTCGTCGACTGCTCGGTTACCTGTCCGATATCGACATCACTCGATACCGCACACTGATCGGCAGCCTCGGCCTTCGTCGCTAGTTTCGCTTGAGTAGTCAGTGACTACTCAGCGCTAGCTGAACGAAGCTTTGCGTTGATACCGCGAACTTCTTACACAACGGGTCGTCACCTTCGCTGGTGGCGGCCCGTTCTGTGTGTTCGCGGCTGCTGACGAATGGTCTGCGCTGGACACAAACCACCTGGGTGGGTTCCTTCGATGACTAGCATGAATACGTAGAACCCAACGAAACGGACGACATTAGATTATGAGCCTCTGGCGCACCAAGAGTATTGAAGACTCCATCGCAGATTCTCTTGAGAAGGGCCATAGCCTCAAACGCACTCTGGGCACCTGGGACCTCATGATCATGGGTGTTGCCGTGGCGGTCGGTGCCGGCATCTTCTCCGTGGGTGCAAAAGCAGCAGGGAGCTATGCCGGTCCGTCAGTGACCCTGGCGTTCCTGCTCGCCGCTTTCACCTGTGCCCTCGCGATCATGTGTTACGCGGAGTTCGCGTCGGCTGTGCCGGTGGCCGGGTCGGCGTACACGTTCACCTACGCCACGCTGGGAGAGCTTCTCGCCTGGATCATCGGCTGGGACCTGATCCTGGAAATGCTCACCGCTGCCGCCGTGATCGCCAAGTACTGGGGTATCTACCTGAGCACCGTCTTCGATCTGGCCGGGTGGGACATTCCGGCCACCATCAGCGTGCTGGGCCTGGACGTGAGCTGGGGTGCGTTTGTGATCGTTGCCATCTTCACCACACTGCTTGTTCTCGGCACCCAGCTCTCTGCTCGGGTGGCCAGCGTTTTCACCATCATCAAGGTTGCCATCGTGGTCTTCGTGATCGTGGTGGGTGCGTTCTTCGTCAACACCAAAAACTACGCGCCGTTCATCCCCGAGTCCGTCCCCTCGAAGCCGGGGGAGGGTGACGTCTGGATGCAGTCCCTGTTTTCCTTCATGACCGGGGCGGCTCCCGCGCAGTACGGCCTCTTCGGCCTCTTGGCCGGCGCCTCGCTCGTGTTCTTTGCCTTCATCGGCTTCGATGTGGTGGCCACCTCGGCTGAGGAAGTCAAGAATCCACAGAAGACCCTTCCCAAGGGCATTTTCCTCGGCCTCGGTATTGTCACGGTCTTGTACATCGGCGTGAGCCTCGTGCTGACCGGAATGGTGCCCTACACCGTGCTCGCCGATGATCCCAATGCTTCCCTGGCCACAGCATTCGTCGCCGTGGGTGCAGGCTGGGCTGCTCAGATCATCTCCGTGGGTATTCTCGTGGGGTTGACCACCGTGATCATGGTTCTTCTCCTCGGTCTCTCCCGGGTGCTCTTCGCCATGAGCCGCGATGGACTGCTGCCGCGGTGGCTCAGCGTCACGTCGGAGAAACGTCGCACCCCGGCACGCATTCAGATCATCGCCGGCCTCGTCGTGGCCCTCATTGCCGGCCTGACCGATGTGGGTGTGCTCGAAGAAATGATTAACATCGGCACTCTGTCCGCTTTCGTGCTCGTGAGCATCGCGGTGGTTGTGCTGCGCAAGAAGCGCCCTGATCTGCCACGAGCGTTTACGGTTCCGTTCTCGCCCTTCCTGCCTATTTTGTCCGCCGTGCTGTGTGTCTGGCTCATGCTCAACCTCACGACGCTCACCTGGGTGCGGTTCGGTGTCTGGCTCCTCATCGGTTTTGCCGTGTACTTCCTCTACGGTCGCAGCCACTCGGTGCTCGGGCGCAAGCTACGCGGCCTCGATGCCGACGGTAAGCCCCTCGCTCCGGTCGAAGCAGCGGAGCCCGTCTCGAAGTAGGGTCACCGGCGGTGACGGGGAATAGGATCACCATCACCGCCGTTGTGCTGGCTAGACATGGCGTCGGAGAGAACCTTGGGAGACTGACATGCAGTTCGGAATTTTTACGGTGGGGGACAGAACCGTCGACCCCACGACGGGCCATGAGCCGACCGAGTCTGAGCGAATCACCGCCCTCGTCGCGATCGCCAAGAAGGCCGAAGAGGTTGGTCTCGATGTCTTCGCCATTGGCGAGCACCACAATCCGCCGTTCGTGTCGTCGTCGCAGACGACACTGCTGGGCTATATCGCGGCCATCACCGAGACGCTCATTCTCTCGACGGCCACGACACTGATCACCACGAACGACCCGGTGAAGATTGCCGAAGACTTCGCCATGCTGCAGCACCTCTCTGGTGGCCGTGTTGACCTCACGCTGGGTCGGGGCAACACCGGCCCCGTCTACCCGTGGTTTGGTCAGGACATTCGGCAGGGAATTCCCTTGGCGCTCGAGAACTACGCCCTGCTGCGTCGTCTCTGGCGCGAGGAATACGTGGACTGGGAAGGCCAGTTCCGCACGCCGCTGCAGGGCTTTCAGTCCACCCCTCGTCCGCTCGACGGGATCGCACCCTTCGTCTGGCACGGCAGCATCCGCAGTCCGGAAATTGCCGAGCAGGCCGCGTACTACGGGGATGGCTTCTTCGCCAACAACATCTTCTGGCCCAAAGAGCACTATATGAAACTCATTAGCTACTACCGTGCTCGCTTCGAGCACTACGGCCACGGACTTGCCTCCGAGGCGATTGTGGGTCTCGGCGGTCAGGCATTCATGCGCACAAAGTCTCAGGACGCGGTCAGCGAGTTCCGTCCGTACTTCAACAGCGCGCCGGTCTATGGTCACGGCCCGAGCCTCGAGGACTTCACCGAACAGACGCCGCTCACGGTGGGCAGTCCCCAGCAGGTCATCGACCGCTACGCCGGCATGCGCGATCACTTCGGTGATTACCAGCGCCAGCTCTTTCTCGTCGACCACGCCGGTCTGCCGCTGAAGACCGTGCTCGAACAGCTGGACATCCTCGGTGAGGAGGTCGTGCCCGTTCTGCGCAAGGAACTCGCAAAGAACCGCCCCGCACATGTTCCCGAGGCTCCGACCCATGCGTCACTCAAGCTGGCGGCCGAGCGCGCCGCCCGTCGTGAGCTTCTCGGAACAGATGCGTCGGCACTCGGCGGCACCGCGGCATCCGCTCTGGGGGATCTCGCGCAGAGCGCCTGAACCGCGTCTCGGAACGTGGGTTTAGGCTTACCGGCGGTTTCTGACGCGTCTGTTAGACTCGTGTCGGTCAATCTTTGTATTGACCGACACATGGAGCGGTTCACTAGACGTCGTCTGCGAATCCCGCTCCCGGTCCAACTCGCCTGTCACACGGGCACGCGAGCCTTCGTCGCCAGCATGGCGAGAAGCAACACAAAGGAGAGAACCCCCACATGGAGGGTCCAGAAATCACGTTCGCCGAAACCGTTATCGATAACGGCAAGTACGGCAAGCGCACCATCCGTTTCGAAACCGGGCGTCTTGCCCAGCAGGCGCAGGGTTCTGCCGCCGCATATATTGACGAAGAGACAATGCTGCTCTCCGCCACGAGTGTGAGCAAGCAGCCGAAGGATAACTTCGACTTCTTCCCGCTCACCATTGACGTAGAAGAGCGTATGTACGCCGCGGGTCGTATCCCGGGCAGCTTCTTCCGCCGCGAAGGTCGTCCCTCGACCGACGCCATCCTCACCTGCCGTCTGATCGACCGGCCGTTGCGCCCGTCGTTCGTCGACGGTCTGCGTAACGAGATCCAAGTTGTCATCACGGTTCTGGCCATCGAGCCCGACGAACTGTACGACGTGCTGGCAATCAACGCTGCGTCCATGTCGACCCAGCTTGCGGGTCTTCCCTTCTCCGGTCCGATCGGTGGCGTTCGCGTCGCCCTCGTTCCCGACGAGAACGGTGGCGGTCAGTGGGTTGCCTTCCCGAAGCACTCGCAGCTCGATGACGCCGTCTTCAGCATGGTCGTTGCCGGCCGTGTGGTGACGGATGCCAGTGGTGCGCAGGACGTCGCGATCATGATGATCGAGGCCGAAGCTACCGATGCTGCGTGGAACCTCATCAAGGGCGGCGCCATTGCGCCGAACGAAGAGGTCGTTGCCCAGGGCATCGAGGCGTCCAAGCCGTTCATCAAGCAGCTCGTCGCCGCTCAGCAGGAAGTCGCCGACAAGGCGGCCAAGCCCACGGCCGACTTTGCACTGTTCCCGCCCTACCAGCCGGCCACGTACGACGCCGTTGCTGCTGTTGCCTATGACGAGCTCAAGAACGTCTACGCGATCGCCGACAAGGTTGAGCGTCAGAACGCTGACGACGCACTCAAGGCCACCGTCAAGGCCGCCGTTGCCGCCAAGGTTGAGGCCGGAGAGCTCGACGCCAGCGCCAACAACCAGGTCAACGCTGCATACAAGTCCGTCACCAAGCTTGTTGTTCGCTCGCGCGTGCTCAACGAGGGCATTCGCATCGACGGTCGTGGACTGGCAGACATCCGTCCGCTCGACGCCGAGGTTGCGGTTATTCCCCGTGTTCACGGTTCGGCGATCTTCCAGCGCGGTGAGACTCAGATTCTCGGCGTGACCACGCTGAACATGCTGAAGCTCGAGCAGTCCATTGACTCGCTCAACCCGGTCACCAAGAAGCGCTACATGCACAACTACAACTTCCCGCCCTACTCGACCGGTGAAACCGGCCGCGTGGGAACGCCGAAGCGCCGCGAGATCGGCCACGGAGCGCTCGCTGAGCGCGCCCTGGTTCCCGTGCTGCCCACGCGTGAGGAATTCCCCTACGCCATCCGTCAGGTATCCGAGGCGCTCAGCTCCAACGGTTCCACGTCGATGGGTTCTGTCTGCGCCTCGACTCTGTCGCTGCTGAACGCCGGAGTGCCGCTGCGCGCTCCCGTTGCCGGTATCGCCATGGGCCTGATCAGCGACACCGTTGACGGCAAGACCCGTTACGCGGCCCTAACTGACATCCTCGGAGCCGAAGACGCCCTGGGCGACATGGACTTCAAGGTTGCCGGAACGAGTGAGTTCATCACGGCTATCCAGCTCGACACCAAGCTCGACGGCATTCCCGCGTCGGTTCTGGCTGGCGCGCTGACGCAGGCTCGCGATGCTCGTGCCACGATCCTCTCCGTGCTGAACGCCGCCATCGATGCTCCCGATGAAATGGCACCGACCGCGCCCCGCGTGATCAGTGTTCAGATCCCGGTAGACAAGATCGGCGAGCTGATCGGCCCGAAGGGCAAGACGATCAACGGCATTCAGGATGAGACCGGCGCCGATATCTCCATCGAAGAAGACGGCACCGTGTACATCGGTGCTGTCGACGGACCGTCGGCTGAGGCTGCTCGTGCCATGGTCAACTCCATTGCTAACCCCACCAACCCCGAGGTCGGCGAGCAGTTCCTCGGAACTGTCGTGAAGATTGCTGCGTTTGGCGCCTTCGTTTCGCTGCTTCCGGGCAAGGATGGTCTGCTGCACATCTCTGAGGTGCGTAAGCTTGCTGGAGGTAAGCGAGTGGAGAACGTCGAAGACGTTCTCGGCGTTGGCCAGAAGGTGCTCGTTCAGATCACCAAGATCGATGATCGTGGCAAGCTGTCGCTGGCTCCGGTTCTCGAAGAGGGTGCTGACACGGACGGCCGCGATGCGGCATCCGCTGGCTCCGAGGCTTCGGTCGAGGGCTAGGCTCCACAACTAGGTTCGAACCTAGAGTTCTCCCGATCACCTCTCGCCAGGTCGGTCGGGTAGACGGAAGGCCCGCACTGCTTCGGCAGGGCGGGCCTTTTGCGTGCGTGCCGCTGGTGACGGCATCTACTTGAAGGAATTGTAAGTTAACGATATACTCAGATTGTGCTGAGTCAAGGTCTTCCCGCTGCCCAATTGAAGGCCGACCTGTTCAAATCGCTCGGGCATCCGCTGCGTGTTCAGGTTCTGGAGCAACTCGCCGTCGGTGAACGCTCGGTGGGGAGTCTCGCCGAGGCCCTCGGGTGCGAGCTCTCCAATCTGTCCCAGCAACTGGCCGTGCTGCGTCGCGCGGGAGTTGTGGTGACCAGGCGTGAGGGCAACACCATCTACTACGCGCTGCGTGACGCGGGCACGGTGGAGCTTCTTGCCGCCGCCAAGCGGATGCTGCTCTCCAATCTCACTGACTCGCATGCGCTGTTGCGCACCATGGAGCAAGACACGCAGTAGCTCGCGGTCGAGAGCTTCCTGCTCGGACTGTTGCGGGGGAGTTCGGCCCGTGGTTCTAGGCGATGACCGCGTTCGTGTGCCGACGTACTGGTCCCGCCACGGACTCGGCGAGCAGGGAGCGGGCCGCGAGACCGATGATGGCGCTGTAGGTGGGATACGCAAAACGCACGTTGGCCAATGTCTGCACGTCAATCCCCGCGGCCATCGCCGTCGTCACGGACTGAATGACCTCGACCGCATTCTCACCCGTCGCATGAGCGCCAAGAATGAGTTCCCGTCGGCGGTCGCTGATGAGTTTCAGAAATCCCAGCTCGCGGTCGTCAATCACAGCGCGATCGAGTTGTGAGTACGGCACCACCGTGACCACGCAGAATTCATCGCGACGTCGGGCCTCAACCTCGGTCAGGCCGACACCGGCATAGTCGGGGTCGGTGAATCCACCCGCGGGGAGTGCGCTGCGGGGGCTGCGTCGGTTTGCGTCGAGGACGGCGTTCTCGGCTGCCGCTTCGCCCTCGGACTGCGCTGCCTGCACCAACATGTCGCGGCCGTTGGCATCGCCCACAGCGAAGATGTGTGGCACGGAACTGCGAAAGTACAGGTCCACGGGGATGGATGAGCGGCTGGGAACCACGCCGGCATATTCGAGGCCCAGGTCATCGACATCTGCTGGCCACCCGGTTGCCATGATGACCGCGTCGAAATCGGCTGAGACATCTTTTCCGTGCTGTCGCCAGGTCAGCGTGATGGAGCCGTCGGGGTTCCGCTCCAGTGCATTGACGCCCTGAATGCCCAGTCGGAGATCGACGCCCTGCGTGGCGAAGGCATCTGCCACCGTGTGCGAGATGGACTCATCGGAGGTGGTGAGGATTCGGTCAGCCACGTCGAGCAGGGTCACGGCCGAGCCAAAGGAATTGAACACGGTTACCAGTTGCGCTCCGGTGTTCCCACCGCCGATGACAGCAAGCCGGGCGGGAATTTCCGGTAGGTCGAGCACGTGTTCGGGTACGACCGCTAGTTCAGCTCCCGGCACGGGAAGTCGGCGGGAGTGACCGCCCACGCAGACGATAACGGCGTCTGCCGAAATCGTTCGCCCACTGTCGAGAACGATGGTGAAGGGATCGATGAAGCGGGCGCGACCCTCAAGAATGAGCTGTACACCGGCATCAGCGAACCGTGTTGCCTCGCTTTTCATGGACCGCACGCGGTCCATGGTGTCTCGAACCCGGGCAACCATGGCGGGCCAGTCGATGGGGCGTTCGGTGACGGAGATGCCGTAGGCGTTGGCCGTTCGAATTTCCCGCAGGAGTCTCGCCGTCTTGGCCAGGACACGGGTGGGTACGCAGCCCGTATTCACGCATGTGCCACCGAGGCGGTCGGCCTCACAGATGGCTACGGATGCGCCCAGTTCGGCGGCGCGCAGGGCCGCGGCTGTTCCCGCCGGTCCTGCACCGATGACGACGACATCAAAATGCTCGCGAATGCCATCGAGACCGGAGTCTGGGGCCGCAGTGGGCGTAGTGAGCTCGGTAATTGGAACAACGGTCATTGCGGTCTCCCACGCTTTAGAGGTGCCAATACTGTGACATTTCTGACTGTGAAACAGCCCGTCGGGACGCGGACTGTGAGGGATGAAGTGGCTGTGCATCTCGAGGGCTCCTCTGGCAAGAGCACGAGCAGAAACGGGTGTACACATCTCTGATTTTTATGGATATTTTTGTGAGGTTTGCTCGTGTTTATGTGCTATCGGGAGTAAAATGGTGGCATGGAAACCACAGGTGAACCAGAGGAACCGCC
Source organism: Cryobacterium sp. CG_9.6 (assembly GCF_029893365.1). Taxonomy (NCBI): domain Bacteria; kingdom Bacillati; phylum Actinomycetota; class Actinomycetes; order Micrococcales; family Microbacteriaceae; genus Cryobacterium; species Cryobacterium sp. CG_9.6. Next base: position 1,435,892 of record NZ_JARXUZ010000001.1, read on the forward strand.
CCCGGCGTGGCCGGGTGACGCGGAGCGTGATGCCTTTCTGACAAGTTTCGTCTCCCCCTCCGACATTGAGGATTTTGAGAACTTTTTTGATTTTGAGGAGGGGCTGAGTCCGGAGGGCGCGAGGCGGGCGGCGGCGTTTGACGCCGAGGACCGCCTCCGGTTGGCGGGGGCAACGTCCTGCACGGAGGGGACCTCGGGGTGTGAGGCGCGCGAAGCGCTGCCGGATGCGCAACTGGCGTTGGCGTTTTTGGTTCTGCCCAGTGAAGCCTTCAGTACCGGGGCGACGGCGAGCCCGGCGGCACTCATTGACCGGGTGGTCTATTTTGAGAAGGTCATCGCCTGGGCTCAGGCGGGCAAAGCCACCGCCGTGGACGACGCTGTCACCCGCGCACTCGCTAATGCCGAAACCGGTAAAGCCACCGGCCACGACCGGTGGGAAGCACCGTATGCAGCTGAACGTGCGGTGACGGCGGAGATCGCGTGCGCCCTGCGCATCCCAGAAGGCACCGCGTGCGCCCTCATCCGCGACAGTCGCAGCCTCACCCACGCCCTACCCGCCACCCTCGCCGCATTGCGGGCAGGCCAGATCAGTGAACGCCACGTGCACCGCCTGATCGATCACGTCTCCTCCCTGCCCGCACTGAGCCAGCCAGAATTCGAAGAGGCACTGCTGCCGCTAGCGAAAACATTGACGGTGGCAAAGTTTGACCTGAAAGCACGCCGCCTTCGAGAAGCCCTGCACCCCGACACCATCGCCGAACGCCGCCTGACGTGCCTGGCCAACCGGCGCGTGGCCCTCTTCCCCGGCCAAGACAGCATGTCCACCCTATGGATTTCGGCGGCGTCCGATGACCTCCAAGCCATCTTCACCCGCCTCACCGACACGGCCACCAGTTTGCAGGGCACCGACGAACTCCGAAACCGCGCCCAACTCACCGCCGACGTGGCCGTTGACCTGCTCCTCACCGGGGTCACCGAAACAGGCCTCGGCGCCGGCATCAGCGCCCACGTCAACGTCACCGTCCCGGTACTCACCCTGCTCGGCCGAAGCGAGGAACCCGGGTCCCTCGAAGGCTACGGACCCATCGACCCCGAAACCGCCCGCCGCCTCGCCGGCACCGCAACAAGCTTCACCCGCATCCTCACCCACCCCGAAACAGGCATCGTGCTCTCCGTCAGTAACGAACACTTCGCCGTCCCCGCCGCCCTAAAACGCTACCAACAGATCCGCGACGAAACCTGCCGCTTCCCCGGCTGCAACCGAACCGCCCGGCACAGCGACCTCGACCACACCATCGCCCGCCAATTCGGTGGCCCCACCACCAGCACCAACCTCGCCCACCTCTGCAAACCCTGCCACGCCCTCAAACACAACACCAACTGGACCGTCACCCAAACCCCCAACGGCAACCTCCACTGGACCTCCCCCGCCGGCAAACACTACGCCACCAACCCCGCCACCCGAATGCCACCCCCACTCACCCACCCCGGCACCACACCCCGAAAAACACCCCGAAAAACCACCTACACCAACCCCTTCAACACCCCCTTCAACACCCCCAACCCCTACGACACCAACCAAAACCCCACCACCAACGACCCCGCCCCCTTCTAGGTGCGGTGGGTCGTCAGTGGGGGAGTGGCCCTGACCTCGTCGAGTGGATAACTCACAAGAGAGAGTGTTCGCGATGGCAAGACCACGGCGGGAGCACATCGAGTACGCTGACGCCTACCCTGCAGGAAACAGGTGCTAAAAATTACCGTGCCGCATTTCAGGAGGTGAAACTCTCACAACGGGGCTGGTCAGTGGTCAGCATCGATTCGTTGTGCTATTTGGTAACCGTCTCGGGAGAAGACGGTGTGGAAAGGGACTCCAGGGTGGATGTGCCGAGCGATGTCCTCAACAGAGCTCCACTCTGCGGGTATGCTTCCGGATTGCAGGTCGACGACCAGGTACTCGGGAAGCGGATTCTTGTTGCCCACCCAGTACACCGTTGTGCGGGGCACCAGATATGCCATGAGTCCGATGTCGGATTCCACCACAGCGTGATCAGGGACACGAGCGAGGGCAGCATGTGCAGCTTCGTTGCGACTATTTGAGAATTGAGTCTGCGTGCTGACGAGTTTCGCAAGTGGTAGCTGGGGCAAAAGGGCGACGGCGGCCAGGACCACAAGGGCTGGTGCTATTCGTCCGTATGTGCGCATCCATCGAGTTCGGCCAGATCGACAGGCTGTGATTCCGTCGAGAACCGCGCAGAACAGGATGGGCATGAGCACGGCGCTGTATTGCCAGGTGGGACCCCAATATCCAGAGTTGTCGGAGAGGAATCGCCACGCCAGAGTTGGCAAAAGAACCAGAACCAGTGGAGACCGGAGAGCGATTGCACCGGACGCCACGACGAGCAGGACGAGGGTCAGGGCTTTCTCGGGGTGGAAAAAGGACGTCGAAGGGGCCGCAAGGTTCATGCTTTCCGCATAGGCCCAATGGCCATCGGGGTTGAGCATGGGGAGCACGATCAGACTGGCTATTCCGAACCACGCGACACCCCACACGGCCAGCCAAATTCCGAGGGGTTGGCGGCTGCGGTAGGCGAGCACGATACCGATTGCGGCCACGGTTAGGCCCAAGTCCTCCTTCACGAAAACCAGGGGTGACCTGCCGCGGATATCTCGGACAGTGGGCCCTCTTAAAATGAGAGTTCACTGAAAGTAGAGATCAGCATGGCCGCAGCACGTAGGCGTTTCACCCAAGAGTTCAAAGACGAGCTGTGCCGCGAGGTGATCAATACCTCCAAACCGATCAAGGACGTCGCCACCGCATACGGCGTCGGGCCCGAGACGCTCCGGAACTGGCTCAACAAATACCGCGAGGCCAACGGCGGCACCGAAGCGGACCTGACAGTGTCGGAACGGGCCCGTCTGAAGGAACTCGAGCGGGAAGTTCAAGAGCTGCGGGCGGAGACCGCTTTCTTGAAAAAAGCCAGCGCTTACTTCGCGCGGGAGCAGCGGTAGTGAGCAAGTACGAGTACATCGACTCCCAAAATTCTGAGCCCACCAACCGGAATTCGGTGGTGAAAATGTGCCTCTGGCTGGCCGTGTCAACGTCCGGTTTCTACCACTGGGCGATCCGGCCGCAGTCCGCGACCGCGGCCCGGCGAGAGGCCCTGATCGCGCGGATTCAACACTTCTTCGAGGAGTCCGACGGCACCTACGGATACCGCCGAATCCACGCCGACCTCGCCGCGGAGCAGACCGAGTGCTCGCCCGAGCTGGTGCGGCAGCTTATGCGCCAGATTGGCCTCGTAGCCTGCCAACCACGGCCTTTCCGCATCACTACCGAAGCCGATGCCGAAGCGGCCGCCAACATGCCCGACCTCGTCAAACGCGACTTCACCGCCGACCGCCCCGGGGTGAAGTTCGTCGGCGATATTACCTACATCCATACCTGGCAAGGATTCATCTATCTGGCCACCGTCATCGACTGCTATTCCAAGAAGGTTGTCGGCTGGTCCATCGCCGATCACATGCGCACCGAGCTCGTCGCCGACGCCCTCCGCAACGCCGCTGCGACGACCGTGATCGAGGCCGACGCGATCTGGCATTCCGACCGCGGCAGCGTCTATACCTCGGCCGAATTTCGGGCTCTCGTGTCCGGCCTGGGGATGCGTTCCTCCATGGGCCGCACCGGCGTGTGTTGGGACAACAGCATGGCGGAAAGTTTCTTCTCGATGCTCAAGAATGAGCGTGTTTATCGCACCGCTTACGCCACGAAATCACAAGCTCGCAGCGACGTCATTCGCTATATCGAAGGGTTTTACAACAGCCGACGCCGGCACTCCGCTCTCGGTTACCGACGGCCCAATGAAGTCCACTATGGTTATCAGCAGCCAGCATTGGCAGCGTAGAAGAATCCACTAATTCCGCTGTCCGAAATGCCCGCGGCAGCTCAGGGCATGGCCCAGACCATGCAGGCAACCCACTGACGACGGAGAAACGCGGTCAGAGAGAATGCGAGGAGGGGAACTGCGAAGGCGATCTCGTGGAACTGAACCTCCATGGCACCCTGGAGCCCCCAGCTGAATCCAAAAGCCAACCCAAACAGCACTCCTGCAGGGTGACCCAGCAAGTGGCCGGCCGCGAAAGCGATAGTGCCTGCAGCGACCCCAAAGAGCACATTCTGCACGAGCATCACGGTGAAGGCGCTCGGGAACGCCGCATAGATCGGCGCGAGTAAAACGAGTAGGGGGTGAAAGTGGTCCCCGAGAAGATTGAATTCGTCGCCCTTGATTGCGACGATGGGTGCGTCTAGTGACGCGTACTGTTTCGCGAGTTGGGTGAAGATTCCCAAATCCCATGATGGAACCACAAAAGTCTTCCATTGAAACCATGAGAACACCGTGTAAACAGCGGTCGTAATGAGCCCGACCATTACGGCGGGACCGATGCTCCGAGCCCTTACGGCAATCGCCGGGGCTGCGACATGCGCGGGCGACAATGTGGTCATATGCTCCCCCTGATTCGCGGACGCCATCCCACAGTTTCGACCAAACGTATCAGCTCGCAGCAAACTCGACTTCGCGGCTACCGGTCCCCAATTGGTGCGGGGAGAGGTGTTTGGGCAATATGACGATGAGAGCTGCCTCACCACCGAAGCAGCGCACCTGCGAGCCACCGGACTGACCATGACTGAGATCGTCGCCAAATGCGGCATCACCCGGTCAAGCCTGCACCGCTGCCTGCCACCGCGCGCAGGTCTCAGCGCAACGTGTCGTTAACAGCCAACTCAGTGAACTGTATTGGGGGATTGGGAGCGGGGTCATCCGTCGGTTCTCAGAAGACCTACGAATCGAATTCGCCGAGTAAAATCATCTGTCGTCTCGGAACCTGCAGTACATGCGGACCTCTGCCCTTGCCCTTGTCTGGCCGAGCGAGCACATTGTGCAGCAGATCGCGAAAGATCCCTACGTGTTCGACGTCCTCGCGCTGACCGATGAGGCCGCCGAGTGCGACATGGAACAGTCCCTGATGGAACGCATCGTTGAAACCCCGCGGGAACTCGACGCCGGCTTCGCAGTCGTCAGCCGATACGTGTACGTCGACGTGGGCGGCGACGACTTCTCCCTCGACGTGTTGTTCTTCCACGTCGTCCAGCTCCGCTACGTCGTCGTCGACAAGCTCCGGTTCGCTACCCACAATCCAACGGTCGGGATCCGCATCTGCGGCAGCCACAACGACAACACTGTCCGGTACGTCCTCGGTCAGACCGATGCCCCCGCGTTCACTGCGAGCGTGTTCGGACATCTGGTTGATGAACTCATTGAGTCTCACAAGCTCGTGGCTTCGGGTGTCTCGCAACTCACTCGCCATCCATGAGCTGGGAGGCACCCGGACAGCAAGGCGAGACCCTCGAACTCGAGCGCTGTACCAGCGGGGAAGTGCCCGTCGATCGTTCCCTAATTGACGCGGTGACGCGGTGATTCCGTGGTCGGTTGACTATATCGGCTAGCGAACGGCCGCTCTATGACCGACGTGACGGTTCGGCCGAGGACGTCGGAAGAGTTCGATCGTCCACGCGTCTCTCATGTTCACCCTTCACGGCATCGCTGACGACGAGCTTGGGCGCGCATCGGTCAGCCTCGACCATCCGTGCGGTGCAGCCAACACGGCATTTCTTTACGACGTTGAATCAGGCACGCGATCGAGAGGTCGCCGGTTCCCTCGACTGTTGCGAGACGAACGACCGTAGGGTGGAGGTGCGCACGCACGATCGTGCTTATTGGAATTCAGGAGGAACCATCGATGACGATTTTCCCACCCCTCGCCCATGTGGCGCTCACGGTACGAGACCTCGAGGTGAGCGTCCCGTGGTACACGGAGTTGTTCGAGGAGCAACCAGTGCTCGATGAGGACACCGGACCCTTCCGCCACGTCGTCTGGATGGTGAGTGGCACTCTCGTCGGGCTGCACCAGTTCCCCGACTCGGACGTAACGATGCCGTTCAGCGAGCGTCGTGCGGGCTTGGATCACGTCGCATTCGGTGTTGCAGACCGGTCCGAGCTGGAGCATTGGGAGAAGCGCCTGGACCAGCTCGGTATCACCCACGACAGCATCAAAGACGCCGGATACGGATCAGGACTGTCCTTCCGCGATCCCGACGGGCTGCCCCTAGAGTTCTTCGCGCCGCCGGCCTGAGAAGAATAAGCACTGCTTTGGTTGAGCGTCCGGGGCTAGACGGACGCTCAACCTGTTTCTCTCTGCACGCGACGGCTGCGCTCCTGAAAAAGCGAACCGCATCATGAGTCGAGCCGCGGCCGTGCCGCCGTAATACTCCGACGTCGCGGGTAGCTCCAACTTTGATTACGGCTGGAGCCGTTCCAGCGTCCAGGAACCAGGTTCACCGGCCGTGAACCGTAGGCGGTCGTGGAGTCGGGATGTGCGGCCCTGCCAGAACTCGATCGCGCGTGGAATCACACGGAACGCGCCCCAGTCCTCGGGCCGGGGAATATCCGTGTCGTCCGGATAACGCTCTTCCACCTGGCGAACCTGTTCCTCGATCCGGGCGCGGCTTGAGACGGGTCGGGACTGGTCGCTGGCGACCGCGGCAACGCGCGACCCCCTCGGTCGGCCGGCAAAATAGGAGTCGCTGGTGGCGGCATCCGTGGGAGTGGCCGTGCCGTAGACAATCACTTGGCGTTGCATGGAATACCAGGGAAACAGCAGCGAGACCTCCGGGTTGACACTCAACGCCCGGCCTTTGCGGGACGCATAGTTGGTGACGAATTCGAAGCCGCTGCCGTCGAGCCCCTTGAGCAGCACGGTTCGGCTGCTCGGTCGGCCGTCTGGGTCAACGGTGCTGACCACCATGGCATTGGGCTCGTAAAGCCCGGCCTGCTCCGCGGCAGCCAGCCACAGGGGGAACTCGACCATCGGGTCGGGGTTGACCTCGGACTCGTTCAGGCTCACTGCGCCATAGTCGGTGTGACTCGTTAGGGATTCCATCAGGATTCTCGCCTTCGCTTGGAGCCGGCGCACTCTGAAAATTCCCAAGCCGGCACCTCCAGCCTAGGTGGGACAGGCTGAAACAGACTGTGGGCAGGTGCGAGTCAGTCGCTGTCCAGAGTCGTGGCGACAGTTGCCCGGTTGCGGTTCCCCAGTGACACGGCATCGGCGTGTACGCCCGCCGGGTGGTTTAGTCCGCGATCTGTCGCGCATGGCATCCCGCTTGTGGGCACGGCGCTTCGAGCTCCGCGCCATCGATCAGGCACGCCCGTTGCGCGGCGACCGGCGGCGGTCTCGTCGCTTACCCGTGTCCTCTCCGGGTTCAAGCCCACCTCGTGAGGTCGATCTTGGTCGTGTTTACGGCACGGACCTAAGGTGGACGTATGGATGCCGACATCAACTTCTACTTCGACCCGGTGTGCCCCTTCGCCTGGATGACCAGCAAGTGGGTGCGGCAGGTGCAGGCGCAGCGCGACTACACCGTGGACTGGCGATTCATCTCGTTGCGCTTGATCAACGCCCAGGTCGACTACGACGCGCATTTCCCTCCCGAGTACGAAGCCGGCCACACCGCCGGGCTTCGGCTCCTGCGGGTAGCCGCACGAGCGCGAGCAGAACACGGCCGCGAAGCAATCGCGCCCCTGTACGCCGCTTTGGGAACCCACATCTTCGACACCGCCCCCAGCTCGGACAGCCATCGGAGCGAACTCGAGATGCGTGAGCTCCGCGGGACGCGTGAGTTTGCGGAGCCGATCCTCGCCGAGGCAGGCCTGCCGCTCGAGCTGGCGGACGCTCTCGACGACGAATCATGGGACGTGGAGATCCAGAAGGAGACAGACGAAGCGCTCTCCCTCACGGGAAAAGATGTGGGCACGCCCATCATCCACTTCGAGCCACCCACCGGTGTGGCCTTCTTCGGACCGGTGATCAGCCGGCTGCCACACGAGGACTCAGCAGTCGAGTTGTGGGACCACGTGGTCGCTCTGGCACGATTCTCCGGATTTGCCGAACTCAAACGCAGCCTGCGCGAGCAGCCACAGCTGGCCGCGTTCGGAGTCGACGCGGGCACGGTCGGAAAGCAAGAAGACTGGCACGGCGGCAGCCGGCGGCAGAAGAAGTGACCCCCTCCGTTAGGGTGAACGGATGAGTGAGACAAGCACCCTCAGCCACCAAGAGTCCGTCATCATCGAGGCGTCGGCTTCGTTTCTCTACGACCTGCTCTCCGACATCACCCGTACCGGCGAGTGGAGCCCGGTCTGCACGTCATGCTGGTGGGACGACGAGGCCGAGGCCGGTCGGGTCGGTGCCTGGTTCACCGGGCACAACGAGCTCCCGCATCGGACCTGGGAGACCCGGTCTGAGGTCGTGACTGCAGAGCAGGGTCGCGAGTTCGCCTGGGTGGTGGGCGGCAGCTTCGTCCGCTGGGGCTTCAGCTTCACCGCCGTCGAGACCGGGACGATACTCACCGAGTCTTGGGAATTCCTGCCGGACGGGATCGCCATGTTCGAGGACAAGTTCGGCGACGACGCCCACGCTCAAATCACCGACCGCACCCAGCAAGCCCTCGATGGCATCCCGAAAACCCTCGCCGCGATCAAACGGATCGCCGAGGTCTCCACCGACGCACGGGCACAGACCCAGTCATGACCGGGCCGCTCGGGGAGCGCCGTCTCTGCAACGGTCTTTCCAGCATTTCGACGAGCCACCTAAACTCCCACTGACCTCATCGACCTTGACAAGTTCCTTCTCGGCCCTGCCGGGAACCCAATAGAAGGAAAACAGCGCCGCCGGAGGCGCTAGGCAGATGTCGAGGTCCACCACCCCGGTGTAAGCGTGGCAGCGATATGGATGCGGCCGTAGCGGACCTGGCATTGTTGAGCACGCTCGCGGCGATGTTCGTGCAGTTAACCGCCGTGAGCTTTGAGCACCAATTCCTGCCCCGCGGCAGAGCACGCGGACGCTAGCCCTGAAGTCAGATTGAAGAACCCGTCTGTCCCGGTGTCATATGGTTGTCCCTCCGGGCCGGGAACGGCATTATCGATGTAAACCAAGACGTTCAAAATGGCATTTTCCGGTCACGTCCCGCGTGGTGGATGCTCCTATTGATGTCAAGCGGCCTTTGGGGTGGGTTTCGCTTGTCGGGATTGGTCGTCGAGCCAGGCGCTGAAGGTGGTTTCCAGGTCGGTGTCAGCGCGTTGTCCTATTTCGAGTCGACGTAAGCGCTGGTAGGGGACGTTGAGCTGTTTGGCCGCGTCAGTGAGGACGATGCCGAGTGTTTGGCGGCGTTGCCGCAGCCGTGGTCCACCGGGCAGAGGGACAGCGTGGTTTTTGGTGAGCAATGCAAATATTTCGTTGGCGACGTGGCGTTTGAGGCAGCGGACGATGTCGCGGTCGGAAAGGCCTTCAGCGGTGCGTCGGGCGATGTAGGCCATAGTCCGAGGTTCCTTGTGGCGTTTGCGGAGCAGGACAATACGGTGCAGGGCAGCGTTGGCTTGCCGGTCGCCACCGCGCGAGAGACGGAAACGTTGCCGTTTTCCCGAAGATGCCGGAATAGGTGCGACGCCGCACAGAGCAGCAAACTGGGCCTTGGTGGAGATGCGGTCTGGGTTGTCGCCGGCAGTGGCGAGCAGGTGTGCGGCAACAAACGGGCCCACGCCGCTTGCGGCCATGAGAGCCGGATTCTGCCGGCTGGCGAGTTGGCCAAGTTGGCTGTCGATAAGAGCAATATCCGCTGTCAGGACCTGATGGCGTTGCGCGAGGCGTTTCGCTGATGCCCGTAGGATCAGCTCCGGAGTGGTGCCCGGTGTGGGTCGTGTGCGCGCGAGCGCAACCGTGAGTTTGTTGCCGTCGTATCGGCGAAAATCTTGCCGGATGGCCTCGGGTGCGCTCACCAACAGGGCATGGATCTGATTGATGCTGGCCGTGCGCGCCTTGGTGGCAGAGGAGCGTTCCGCAAGTAAGACCCGCATCGACTCGACGTCGCCATCGCGTTGTTTCGGGGTTGATAACCCTCGCCCAGCGAGAACCGACATCGCCGCTTGGTGGGCGTCGAGGGGATCGGATTTGCCGCGCAACCGACGCTCGGCACGGTTGGCGCGAGTGACCTCAACCACGCGCATTCCGGCATTCGCCAAAACGCGGGCAAGTTCCGCACCGTAGGAACCGGTTCCTTCGACGCCAACGGCTTCGACGATGCCGTAGGCGTGGAGGAACTCGATGATTTTGCGATAGCCGCTCCCGACTGCGAGGAATTCCCGGTCGGCGATCGGTTGTCCGTGGTCGTCAACGATAGCGACATAGTGCGTGTCTTTGTGGGTATCAACCCCGGCGAAGATGGTTCGTAGAGGCTGGACCGCGATGGTGAATTGTGGCGGTTCACTAGTTGCAACTGTCATGACTTCGGTACTCCCGTTTCTTCGTTGAAGGGAAATCACCGTTGGGTCGGGAGGGCAGACAGCACAGAGGTGAGACTGTTGGCCAGGCTCCTATCAAGTCATGTCGCCCCGATCAAGCGGCATTAGCGGCTCTGGTGCGGCGGACAGATCCACCCAAAGACAACCTCAAAAGGAGTCAGTGTAATTTTGAGTCACCCCGCACCAGAGTCACATCCAGTATCTCTGTGTAATTCCCCGTCACCGTGCAGGTCAGTGTTTTCTGATTATGCCTTAGTGAGTTCGGGGATGTGAATCACCCCGGTGAGCGTGCCCGCGTCGGTGTCGGTGAGAGCGATGTTGAAAGCGTCCAGCTGGCTCATGGAGGCCTCGGAGAGGTAGCGGCGTGACCCGGCCTCCCACTCGTCGTGCTGCTCGACGAGGACCGCTCCGGCGAGGCGGAGCAGAGCGGCAGGGTTCGGGAACACGCCGACGACGTCGGTGCGTCGTTTGATCTCCTTGTTCACTCGTTCGATCGGGTTGGTGGACCAGATCTGACGCCAGTGCTTGGGCGGGAACCCGCAGAACGCCAGGATGTCCTCGCGGGCGTCCAGGAGCATCTGAGCGACCTTGGAGTGGGTGGGGGTGAGCACCCGGATGACCTCGTCGAACTGCGCCTGAACGTGCTTCGCGTCGGGTTGGGCGAAGATGGTGCGGATCATCGACGCGACCACTTCTTGGCTGGCTCGCGGCACGATAGAGAGCACGTTTCTCATAAAGTGCACTCGGCATCTTTGCCAGCTGGTGCCTTGGAAAACGGTGCTGATCGCCTTCTTCAAACCGGTGTGGGCGTCGGAGATGACGAGCTTCACCCCGCCCAAACCTCGGGCGCGGAGCGAGCGCAGGAAGCTGGTCCAGAACGCCTCGTTCTCGCTGTCACCCACGTCGAAACCGAGGACTTCGCGGCGTCCGTCGGAGGCGACGCCGATGGCGACGACCATGGCTTGGGAGATGACGCGGTGGTTCACCCTTGCCTTGCAGTAGGTGGCGTCGAGGAACACATACGGATACCCGGTCTCACCTAGATCCCGGTCTCGGAACGCGGCGACTTCACCGTCGAGATCGGCGCAAATCCGGGACACTTCCGACTTGGAGATGCCGGTGTCGGCGCCGAGGGCCTTGACCAGGTCGTCGACCTTCCGGGTGGAGACGCCGTGCAGGTAGGCCTCCATGACGACGGCGAACAGGGCTTGGTCGACGCGGCGGCGCTGCTCGAGCAGAGCAGGGAAGAACGAGCCTTGGCGAAGCTTGGGGATCTTGAGGTTCAGGTCCCCGGCCGTCGTCGACAGCAGCCGCGGCCGGGTGCCGTTGCGCTGGGTGGTGCGGTCGGTGTTGCGCTCGAATCGGTCGGCGCCGATGCGCGCGGTCGCCTCCGCGTCGATGAGTTCTTGGTAGAGCGTTTGGGTCGCCAAACGGATTCGATCGGTGAGATGCGTGTCTTTGAGCTCCGAGAGGAGCTCAAGCAGGGCAGACTGGTCTAGAGCCATCGTGTGATGTGTCTTTCTGTGAGGAACTTTGAACGGTTCTCACTGACCATCGCACGGTGGCTCACTGCATCGGTAATCCGACGCTCAAACCCGGGAAATTACACCACTCGGAGGGACGCAACCCATTTTCCACACCCCCCGCAGGGTGAGAAGTCGGCTCCACAGTGGCGACTTGAGTTGGCGTCAGCGCCACAGGCGGTGAACCCTGACCACCCGCACAACCTGAACTCAAGAGTGCCAATGCGCTAGCCAAAACCGTTGCTGCTACCAGTCATTTCCCCATGGCGGGCAGCCTAGAAACATTCAGGATTTGACTGCAGTGATGACCATCGGTCACTCTCGATTCTCAATGCAGGCCTCCAGCTGGATCGGCTTTCCGGCAGGTCAGCGTCGTTTCCGTCTGGTACTGGCTCGGGCTCAGCGGGTCGTTTGCACGCCAGTGATCGCGCTGTCCTGGCACGGCGGCCGTGAGATCGTCACGGAGCAAGAGAGCCGGGGGTAGGGTTGTGGTGTCATCGGCAGTTTGGCTGTGGATCTGCGCGGTGAGTTTCCGACGATGACCGGGTTCTCGCGCAGCAACTTGCAGAACATACGTGTTTTGCAGAAGCGTGGCCGTCATTTTTACATGTTCCACAGCCTGGGGGACATGACCGGGTGAAGGCATAACCAATGACGGTATGACGGGGGAGTCACATGACTTTATGGAGCGGAACTGTCAGGAGGGGCGCGGCGCTGGCTCTGCTTTGTGCGGCGACAATGGTCCTCAGCGGGTGTGCGCCCGCCGACCCAGCAGATCAGGTGCAAGCATTCCTTGCAACTGACCGAGCGGCCGAGGACACGCTACCCTCGAATGGCCAGATTGAGGGTCTTGACAGAGATTCCATCCGGCTGGTGGGTGTTGAGGCTGACATCAGCTATTTCGTTGCTACCAGTACAACGGACGAAGTCTGCCTTATTCTCGCGGCGCCTGAACAGGGATTGTCATGGACCTGCGGGCCTATTGCGGGTCTTTCGACGTGGCGTAACGGGCAAGGCGCAGCCAAGGTTGTCGTTGATACGGATGCGGTCCCGGACGGATGGGTGAAACTTCAGAGCTTCCTGATCGTGAAACCGGATGCCGCCTCCCTCAACTAAATTCGGAACTCATTGGGTGCACATGCGCACGGCAACCGCTCCACCATCAGGCGTCGGCGTCACTGATTTTGATCGCCATCCGTCCGCACGGATTGTCCCTGTGGCCTTCGTCAGTCACCGCGCCCAGGAAGAGCGTATCGGCGCTCGGGGTCTTAGCGGGGCGGGCCCACATCGATGCGACGTAGGCTAGGTGATATGACGGTCGAAGAGGTTGAGCAAGGACCGCGCCAAGTCGCGCGCACTGTCGAGGTACTGGCCTCGGCCGATGACATCTTTGCGTTGCTGGCTGATCCGCAGCGTCACGGTGAGCTGGACGGCTCGGGCACCGTCCGCAACACGGTGTCGGGTCCGCAGCGGCTCAGTCAGGGTGCACGCTTCTCGGTAGCGATGAAGCAGTTCGGCGTCGGGTATCGCATCACCAGCACGGTGACGCGCTTCGAAGATGATCGGATTGTGGAATGGCGTCACCCAGCAGGCCACCGCTGGCGCTGGGAACTCAGTCCGCTCACACCCACGTCGACGCGCGTCACTGAGACGTTCGACTACAGCACCGTCCCAGCCGTGCAGGGCAAGGTCTTTGAGTTGCTCGGCTTTCCTCGGCAGAACGCCGCCGGTATCGAAGCCACCCTGCGCCAACTTGCGCTGCGCTATGCTCGCGCGTGACCTCACGATTCACGACCTGACCGGAAGCCGAAGCCCCCGTCTTCACGGGAGTCTGAGGTCTGCGAATCAAATTCCCACACGGGATCAGGTTCCCACCGGGTAACCTTCGGTACATGAGCACGATCGCGGGTGCCTCGACTATCGAGACGCCACAGTGCGATTTTTGGCAACGACGCTCAATCAGGGGGACTTATGACTTCTCGAACACGCGGGCTTTATCTGCTGATTCCGATGCTGCTGGCGCTGAGCGCCTGTACCGGTGTGGAGGGCTCCGCTGAGACGCCACCGAATACCGGAGGCGCGATCGAACTCGCAGTAACGGACACCTGCGCTGAGGCGGCGGACGCGCAGTGCGTCTCGGTGAACGGCGAGAGCATTGTGCTCCCGTCGACATTTCAACGAGCCGGAGTGAAGGACGTTGCTGTGGCACAAAGCGAGGGTCAGAATGCCGTTGATGTGACATTCACTCAAGGCGGAGCGACACTCCTCCACACGCTGACAGAACAGGCCACCACCGAGACAGCACGGCTCGTCGTAAAGGTCGGTGACGAACTAGTGTCAGCCGTGACTGTCATGGAACCTGTGGAGGGTGACCAGCTCCGAATCACTCTCTCGCCAGATGACAGCGCCCAGAACATTGTGGATTTGATCAGGGGAGCTTAGGGGCCCATCGGTTCCTGACCGCCGATCCCCGACTTATCGGCGTCCCTGCGCGGGGGAGCGTCCTAGACGGTTACCGCAGAGTCCTGCCAGTCGTACTTGCGGAACGCCCTGTCGACTGGCGTCTGTGCCAGGTGATTGGTGTAGTTCGACATCACCTTCTGCGAGAGTCCGAGAACAACCTCCAGAATCTGGCGCTTCGTATAACCAGCCGCGAGGAAGTCCGCAACGGCGACCTCATCCACATTGCCTCGCTCGCGAACCATGCTCAACGTGAACGTGCGCAGGGCTTCCAGACGTGCCGTCGGCAACGGCGTGCGATCACGAAGAGCATCGGAGATGGCATCGTCCACCTTCATGGCCTTGGAGATACCGGTGTGAGCAGGAACACAGTAGTGGCAGGAGTGCTCAACGTTGATCGTTTGCCACACAACCGTAATCTCATCCTTGTCGAAGCTGGAATTGAGGAACAGCTCGTGGAGCACACGGTAGCCCTCGAGCAGTCCGGGAGCCTCGGCCATCACCGCGTGCAGTCCGGGAATCATGCCATTCTGCTTTTTGGACTGAGCAAGTAATTCCCGGCTGTCCTCGGGTGCAGTCGTTTCATCGTGCAGCTGAAAATCTGTCATGGTGAGCTCCGATTCAGTCGTGGCGGCCGACGTGAGTGCCTTCCGCTTTCAGTACCGAACGGTACCATAATAGCTTGTGAATCTGTACCGAACGGTATCAAAGCGGTGTGCAGATGCCTAGACTAGCGATATGAGCACTCACGTCACTGCCGCGATCGGACGGCCGAGACTGTTCGATGAGAACGCCGTGCTCGACCGACTGACGACCCTCTTCTGGCAGCAGGGGTATGGCCGCACATCCCTCGCGGATATCGTGCGCACGAGCGGAGTACAGAAGCCGAGCCTGTACAGAACCTTCGGCACCAAGGAAGAACTCTTCGCCACGGTGCTGCGCCGCTACCTCGCGGCTCGCATCCACATGTTTGCCGAAATGGTTGAGAGCGCAGGCCCGGGAATCACCGGCGTGCAGACATTCTTGAATCTCTTTGAAGCCGACGCGGTCTCCGAACACGGCCGGAACGGATGTCTGCTGGTCATGGCCTCGAACGAACTACGCGGCAGTCTGTCGGACTACGATTTTTCGGCCGATTACCGACGAGCAATGACAGACGTGATTGCCCCGCTCTTCGCGTGGGCGCTTCCGATCGGTGGTCCCGAATTGGTGTCCGCCCGAATAGATCTCGTGACCACCTACCTGCTAGGCATGCAGGTGATCCTGCGCTCGGACGCGACGCCGCTGGAAATTCACCGCTACGTCAGTGCCCTCCGCGTCATCGTCGGTGCACCGGTGCCTCTTTAGAGGTCGTTACCCGCGTACGACTGATTGAAGCTCTTGTTGGCGAGCGGAAAGTCGGGAACGATCGTCTCGGACAGCGCCACGGGAAGCGACGGCCAGTTGAAGAATGACGGATCGACGACCTTCACCCGACTGAGCGTTCCGTCGGCTCCCAGCTCAACCCGGTGCGAAATGGTACCCCGCCACCCCTCCACAAGAGAGAATCCGGCTCCTTCTGTGGTGGGATCGGCGATAGTGCCGCTTCCCGTGTTCTGGCCGAGACGAGCGCACAGCTCCACCAGAACGGCAATGGAGACGGAGAATTCTCGTGCCCGCACACGGTAGCGGGCGAGCACGTCTCCGCCCTCCTCCGTCACCACGTGAAAGACCTCGCCGAGGTTGATAAACGGGTGGTCACGACGGGCATCCGTGTCAACACCGGAAGCGCGCGCAACGTAACCGAGCGTGCCGATCATTTCGGCTTGCGTCAGCGGCAGCGTTGCGGTCCCCGTGAATCGACCTCGAACAATGGCGTGACTGAGAGTAACCGCGACAAGTTCTTCCACGGCCGCGTGAATACGTTGCAGCTCGTCCGTGGAGGGAAGCGAGCGAATCCGAGCCCCACCCACGGTGATGGCACCACGCAGATAGCGATGTCCCGTCATGGTGTTGTTCATGCGCAAGAGCTGCTCCCGGAGCGCCTGAGCGTGGGCATCCACAATGCTGAACCCCACATCGTTTGCCAGCGAACCCAGGTCCGTGACGTGGTTATAGATACGTTCCATTTCAAGCAGCAGCGCACGCACCATTCGATCGTGCTCCGACACCTCGATTCCTGCGGCGTCTTCCACAGCCATCGCGAATGCGAGCGAGTGACCCACCACGGTATCGCCGGTGATCTGCTCAGCCAAAGCAATGCCCGCTGCGGGACGAAGCCCCTCGAAGAGTTTCTCCACACCGCGATGCAGGTACCACTGCCGAGCCTCCATGCGCACAATGGTCTCGCCCACCACAGAGAACCGAAAGTGACCGGGCTCGATAATGCCCGCGTGAATCGGACCCACAGCGATCTCATAGACGCCGGGCCCCTCAACCTCAACGAACGGGAACGACTCCACATCGGGTTCGAATTCGGGCACGACCGCAGCACTGCGCAGCATGGGATACCACCCACGCGGCCAGTGACCGTGACGCACCAGGCGGTGAGGCTGCGGGTGATCACGAGGTTCGACACCATACAGGTCACGAATCTCGCGCTCGAAATTACCCGCCGACAAGGACAAGAGGGCCAGGCTCGGAATCCAGGCATCATCCCGCGGAACAGCGAGCGACAGCTCCACCCGCACGCCGGGCCTCGCGAAGGCATAGATCACCCGAAACTGATCGTCGTCTTCATGGCACGCCATGAGAACAAGGCGGTGTCCCTCACTCAGAAGAGCGGATGCCGCGTCGCGGACCTCCTCGCGCGTCACGATTCGCAGCACCGCGGGTTCGGTCCTGCCAGTAGGTTCGGTGTGGCCGGTGGGTTCGGTGTGCATCAGTTTGTCCCTCCCAGAACGGCGGTGGCCTGCAGCAGGAGCGTGCCCACGGGTTCGGCAATAAACGCCATGGATGCCGTCGCCACCAGCGCCAGAATGATCGGCAGCCGAGGACCGTGCGCCGAACGGTCCGCCACAAAGGGTTCGGACTCAGGGGGAGACCCCATGGTCATGCCCACGGTCAGTCGCGTGAGCGCCGCAAAAATCACCAGGAGCAGCACGAGAGCAGCGCCGACAACACCACCCATCCCCACGGACCAGCCCGCCGTGATGATCCCGACCTCCGCAAAGAAGATGCTGAACGGAGGGAACCCAATGAGAGCACTCATCGCGATGAGCCAGGGTATGGCCATTCCCGGTCGGCGAGCGAGCAGATGTTTGACATCAGCAATAACCGGCGTCCCTTCAACCGCAAGAATGCGACCGGAGATCACGAAGAGCGTCGCCTTGATGAGACCGTGGGCGAGGATGTAGAGCAGCACCGCCGGCAAGGCCGCCGGACCGATGGCAACACCGATGGCCATAAGGCCCATGTGTTCGATGCTGGAGTAGGCCAGCATCCGCTTGTAATCGCGCTGTCGGATGAGCAGCGACGCCGCCACGAGAAGCGAGAGCAGTCCGCCAATACTGAGCATGACACGCAAGAAGTCCGGACCGATGACGGCGTTGGTGATGGTTTGAATGCGCAGGATGGCGTAGAGCGCAACGGAGAGGAGCACCCCCGACATGAGGCCCGACACCGGAGCCGGTGCTTGGCTGTGGGCATCGGGTAACCAGCTGTGCATGGGAGCCAGACCCGACTTGGTGGCAAAACCGAGCACGGCGAGAGCGCCGCCGGCCGTGACGAGTGCGGGGTCGAGACCCAGGCCGCTCTGGCTCAGCACGAGCCACGACAGGGTGGGAGTGTCGGTATCAATCGAAGCCGCATAGATGAGCACGATTCCAAGCAGAGCAATAGCCACACCTACGGAGCCGAGGATGACGTATTTCCACGCCGCCTCGAGGGATCGCCGACTGCGGTGGTGCCCCACGAGAAACGCGGTGGCAATGGTCGTGGCTTCAATGGCTGCCCACATGAGACCGATGCTGTCCGCGAGCACAGCGAGGGACATCGCGGCTAGAAAGAGGGAGAGCAGAGCGCCGTAGGAACCGGCGGTGCGACCACGACTCGCGGCCACGCTGCTGATGCCACCCCAGGTGGAGACGAGGCCGACCGCACCGACCACGGCGAGCATGTAGGAGGAAAGCGCATCGGCGCGAAGTAGATCGCTGAGGCTGGTGGCACCACCACGCTCAAGTGCCGGGCCGATAAGCAGCAGGCCGGACACAAGCACCGCGGCACTCGACGCCACGGGGGAGTAGCGCCGCAACTGTGCGGAATCGATCGTGAGGCTGAGCACAGCCAGGATCACGGGGATGGCGAGAGGCGTTAAGAGGGCGAATTCCATTAGTCGTGCAACTCTCTCAACTGATCAACGTCGGTTCCACCGAACTTGTTACGCATGCGGCCGGTAAAGACGTGCAGGATGAGCACGACGAGGAGAACGTCGAGGGACACCCCGAACTCCAACAGCAACGGAACCCCGCCGCTGGTGAGAAAAGCGACCGTCGCGATGCCGTTATCGAGCAGCAGAAAACCAATGAGCTGCGACCGGGCGCGACGACGGGTGATGAGCAGCAGAAATCCGGTGAGGATCATGGCCAGACCAATGGGCGCGGCGTTGGACGCGACGCTGGTCCCGAGCCCGATGAGCTGACTGACGACGACGTAACTCAAGATCGTGAGCAGAGTGACGGTGAGCAGAGCCGCGGTGGGGTTCAGCCGCGGCGACTCCTCGATGGTGCGGATCGTGGCCTTTGATTGGTGTGCCAGCACCCAGGGCAGGAGGACGCCCTTCGTCGCGAGAATGAGCACGGAGACGAGCAGGAGTTCGGCCTCACCCTCCTCCGCACCCATGACGGCAATCAGAGCAGCCAGAGCCACTCCCTGAGCGGCGAGAAGGCGGATGGACGCGAGCAGCGAATGCCGCCACACCATGAGTGCGCTGGTGAGCAGCAGGGTTCCGGTACAGAGCCCGACCAGTTGGGTATACAGCGTTTCAGTCATGGAGTCCTAAGCGACCAGGTAAGAGGCGGTCACGGCGAGGAAAGCGAGGGCGAACGAACCGGCAAGCAGCTCGGGAACCTGGAACAGCCGCACCTTGGCGAGGAAGACCTCACCGACAGCGAGCACCACGCCGAGCAGCAGCACCTTCACTCCGATGGTGACGACGCCGATCAGAAGTGCGAGGAGGGAGAAGTCGGTGACCACACCCCACGGTGCGACGAGGTTGGCGACAAGGCCAAGCAGGGCAGCGAGTTTGAGCCAGGAGCCCAACTCCAGCCACGCGAGGTCACGACCAGAACTCTCGATCACCATGGCTTCGTGCAGCATGGTGAGCTCAAGATGAGTGCCGGGGTTGTCAACGGGTAACCGGTTGGTTTCGGCCATGATTGCGATAGCCAGCGCCACGATGGCGAGCACACTCACCGGCGAAATGATGATCTCCGGAGTGTCGAGCCTCGTCTGCACAATGAGCGAGAGCGTAGATGTGCCGGCGGGAATCGAGAGGGCATAGACCGAGAGCAGGAAGGTGGGTTCCACCAGCGCCGCAACCGTCATGTGCCGGCTCGAACCCATGCCGCCGAACGCGGTTCCGCCGTCGAGTCCCACAAGAGCGAGCGCCACGACACCAATAAGCATCACGGAAACGATCACGAACAGGTCGCTGGGAATGAGCGCGAACGGAATGGTGCCCACCAGCGGCAGCAGAACGCACAGCAGCAGGCTCGATACGAGGAGCGCAACAGGCCCGGCCCACAGCATCCAGCTGCTGTCCTGTGCGCGCACGGGATCCTTGCGCAACAGTTTGCGCACATCACGCCACGGCTGCCAGATTCCGGCACCCACCCGCCCGGAGACCCTCGCCCGCACCTGACGCATCACGCCAACGAGCAGGGGAGCGAGAAAGACGAACAGCACGACCTGCACGAGCGCGATGATGATCGCTGACCAATTCACAGGGACACCACAATCAGCACGATCAGAAAGGCAACGAACGAATAGGTGAGGTAACG
This sequence comes from Cryobacterium sp. CG_9.6, assembly GCF_029893365.1. Classification (NCBI taxonomy): domain Bacteria; kingdom Bacillati; phylum Actinomycetota; class Actinomycetes; order Micrococcales; family Microbacteriaceae; genus Cryobacterium; species Cryobacterium sp. CG_9.6. The sequence goes on from NZ_JARXUZ010000001.1 coordinate 1,456,265, forward strand.
GTGAATACTGCCGTTAGCGGCGTGACGTGCCACGATTCCGTACCGCTGCAACAGGTTGAGCACCGGACGATACAGCCGCGTCTCGATCACATCGGAGACGCGCTGCTCGATCTTCACCCGCTCCACGAGATAGCGGGATTCACCAACGTGGGTGACCTGCACGTCCCGAGAGGGTTTCAGGACGTCGTCAAAGACCCGCACGAGCGGTTCGGCGTACGACGTGGCCGTGTACTGCATGCGCGGCCGAGCACGCGAACCACCGCCACCCCACGGGAGAGCGTTGATGCGTTCCGGATGCTTGCGCGCCGACACGACGGTCGCAATCAGAATGGGGATCAACACGAGCGCCGACAGCACCACGAGCATCACCGGGTCGAGCACCGCGTCAATACCGGGCAGGGCCACGCCACCGAGGCCCACGGGAACGGCTGCCCGCGCGGTTTCGTCACCGAGAGTCCCCGCAACGACGGCCGCCACGGGACCGGGGATCAAGCCCAGAGCCAGAACCCCGAGCGCCCCCAGCAGGAGCGAGAACCGCATGAGCGGGGGAACCTCACGGGCCAACGCCGCGGCGCTGGAGCGCGGACGCGCCAGAAAAGCGATGCCATAGGCCTTCACAAATGTGAGCAGAGCCAGACCCGCCGTCAGAGCGATCACGGCCACCGCGAGAGGCATGGCAACGGATGCCGCCACCGACACCACCTCGCCGTCCAGTCGGCCACCGTGAATCAACGACTGCAACAGCATCCACTCAGCCACGAAACCGCTGGTCACCGGAATGGCTGCCGCACCGAGGCTCGCAATACCAAACGAGAGCGCGGTGAGGGGCATGCGGGATCCGAGACCACCAAGCTGATCGAGGCTGCGTTGGCCGGTGGCGTGAATGATGGCACCGGCACCCAGGAAGAGCGTGGCCTTGAACACGGCGTGGCTCACGGCGAGGAGCAGGGCGGCGATGAGGGCGGCATCCGCTGCAGCAGTGGCGTCATAGGACCGCAGCAGCACCGACGCACCCAGACCCAGAAAGACGAGGCCCATGTTCTCGGTTGTGGAGTACGCGAGCAGCACCTTGAGATCGCTCGAGACCGACGCCTGCAAAATGCCGTAGAGAGCGGATGCCCCGCCGAGCACCATGATGAGGATGCCCCACCAGGGTGGTGCCTCCGGTAACAGGCGCACCAACACGAGCAGGGCGCCATACACGCCGATCTTCACCATGGCACCGCTCATGGCAGCGGACACGTGGCTCGGAGCCTCGGGAAGAACCCGGGGAACCCAGACATGCAGCGGCACGAGTTCGGCCTTGCCGCCAAAGCCCAGCAGAAAGAGTACGAAGGCGAGGTTAGCGGCCCAGGAACCGGACTCAATGGTGGCCATGGTGGCGAAGCTGGTGCCGCCCGTGGCCGCCGCCATCACCGCGAACCCGGCGAGCACGAGGAAGAAGCTCAGCTGCGACATGGCGGAATACCAGATTCCGGCGGAGGCAACCGTCACCCGGGACGCATGATCGGCCATGAGCAGCACGGTGGAACCGAGGGTCATGATTTCCCAGGCGAGCAGGAAGGAGACCGAGTCGGTGGCCGCCGGGACGAGCTGCATGCCCACCAGAAAGATGGGGAGAGCGGCCCAGGCCGTGCGTGACGTGGCCGGGCCGTTGGCCGAGCTGATGCCGTAGATCGAGACCAGCAGGCCTACGAAGGAGACGATCACCATGAACAGGCCGCCGAGGCGGTCGGGCGCGAGAATGAGCGCGTCCATGGGGAGCGCAACGGGAATGCGGATGCCGCCGGTGGCGCCGGTCATGGCCAGTGCTCCGGTGGCTAGTCCGGACAGGGCCAGCAGGGTGCTGAGCGTGCCGGTTGCCCGGGCACGCCACGCGGGGGTGACGGTGAGGGCGGTGATCACGGCGAGTGACGCCAACACGAGTTGCAGGATGAGGCCTGCCCCGAGCGTCGTCATCGGCCGGTCATTCGACGCAGGGCCAGCACGATGTCCTGGGGCGCGGGCGGACTGCCCGGAACGGCAATGTCCACGTGCACGAAGTCCGAGACGGGCCCCGCCATGCCGTGGCCGTGCGCAAAGATGCCACCGGTGAGAGCGCAATCACCCACCGCAATGACAAAGCGGGGAGTGGGCGTGGCCTCGATCGTGCGCAGCAGGGGTTCCGCCATGTTGCGGGTGACACCACCCGTAATCACCAGCACGTCCGCATGGCGAGGTGACGGGGTGAGCCGCACACCGTAGCGTTCCACGTCATAGACGGGACCGAAGGCAGCGGATACCTCGGGCGGGCAATCATTGCAGCCGCCGGCGTTGATGAATCGAACCTGGATGCTGCCACCGAAGACCTCGGCACCGGGAAACAGGTCGGGGGCGGCGGGAGCCGGTTCGGCAATGCGACCGCTACGCCGAATGAGGGTGGCAAGCCGGAGGATGCTCAACTCAGCTCCTGAGAATCAGACATGTTCACGAAGCGAAGCCTTCCGAAAATCCATAAACTTCATTACTTCTTTATATAACAATATGAAGGATTTAGCAAATAGATTTATCAGGAGGAACGTTGCTCGGCTCGCTCCAAGAGCGGTGCCACCCGGAACGGAATGACCTCACCCATGGCCAGCGACGTTTCGGTGCGCTCCACGCCCTCCACGGCGAGAATTGTGCCGTCGATGCGAAAGAGATCGTCGGCATCCGTGCACACCACACGCACGAGCAGGTCCGACTGCCCGCTCATGCCGTGGGCCTGCACGATCTCGGGAATCTGGGCGAGTTCCGCCACGATCTGCGCGAGGCGTTTCTGCTGCACGTGCACCTCGATGAAGGCGGTCAGTGGGTAGCCGAGGGCGATGGGATTCACCCGGCGGTCAAAGCTGAGAAACGTATTGGACTCCTCAAGTTTTGCCATTCGGGCCTGCACGGTGTTGCGAGAGAGGCCGAGCTTCTGGGCGAGAGCGACGAACGTGCTGCGGGGTTCCTCCGAGAGTGCACGGAGCAGGAGCGTGTCCGTCTGGTCAAGAGTGTGCATAACGCAAAACCTAACAGGTTCACAGATTGCGGAATAGAGCAGAATGCTCAATTTTTTTCGACGTGGTTGTGCTCTTTGCGACATCAGCTTACGATTCAATCAACTTTAGCAGCGACGCTAGGAGCGGCCCAGTGGTTGAATCATCCCCCGAATTCGTGCAACTTCTGACCCCCGACGGGGTGAGGGTGAGCAACCCCGATCTTGACCCGTGGGTCACCGACCTCGGGGGTGAGCAGCTGGCCGCTCTGTACGAAGACATGATCGTGGTGCGCCGCATCGACACCGAGGCCACCGCCCTGCAACGACAGGGTGAACTTGGCCTCTGGCCGCCGCTTCTGGGGCAGGAAGCCGCGCAGATCGGCTCATCCCGGGCCACCCGCGAGGACGACTTCATCTTTCCCAGTTACCGTGAAAACGCGGTGGCCTACGTACGCGGAGTTCCCTTCGCCGACATCGTGCGTGTATGGCGCGGAAACGCCCAGTCCGGGTGGGACCCGTACCAGCACCAACTGGCGGCACCCAACATCATCATCGGCGCCCAAACCCTGCACGCCGTGGGCTGGGCCGTGGGAGCCAAACATGACGGCGTTGATTCCGTCGCAATGACGTACTTCGGTGACGGCGCCACCAGTGAGGGTGATGTGAACGAGGCGATGGTCTTCGCCGCCAGCTTCCAGGCACCGGTCGTCTTCTTCTGCCAAAACAACCACTGGGCCATCTCCGAACCGGTGGGCCTGCAAGCCGTGCGCAGCATCGCCGACCGCGCACCGGGCTTTGGAATTCCGAGTCTGCGCGTGGACGGCAACGACGTCATCGCGGTGATCGCCGCCACCCGCATCGCCCTCGACCGCGCCCGACGCGGCGACGGTCCCACGTTCATTGAGGCCGTGACCTACCGCATGGGCCCGCACACCACCGCCGATGACCCCACCCGGTATCGGGATAAGGCCGAGCTGGAGGCGTGGAAGCTGCGGGACCCGATCCTGCGGCTCAAGCGACTGCTCGACTCGCTCGGACTGCTCACACCGGAACTCGAGGCTCGAACCCAAGCGAAGGCCGACGAGGTGGCCGCGGAACTGCGGGAGGGCTGCATCACCATGCCGGATCCGGAACCACTCACCGTCTTTGACAACGTGTACGCCACACCGCAGGGCACACTCGACCGGGAACGCGCCCAGTACGCCGCCTATCTGTCGAGCTTTGAGGGCACCAGCACCAGCACCAGCAACACGGAGGGACGCTCATGACCATGACGACACCCGGAGCAGCGGTGACACCCCTGACGCCCGACACCACCACAAAAACACTCACCCTGGCCAAGGCGATCAACGCCGGCCTGCACCGAGCACTCACCGATGACCCCCGAGTCGTGCTTCTCGGAGAAGACATTGGCGCCCTCGGCGGCGTGTTTCGCGTCACCAGTGATCTGCTCGCCGAATTCGGTCATCGCCGCGTCATTGACACACCGCTGGCCGAATCCGGAATCATCGGCATGGCGGTGGGCCTCGCGTACCGCGGCTACCGCCCGGTTGCCGAGATCCAGTTTGACGGCTTCATCTACCCGGGCTTCGACCAGATCGTCAGCCAGGTTGCCAAGTTGCACTACCGCACCCAGGGGGCCGTCAAGATGCCCATCACCATTCGGGTACCGTTCGGCGGTGGCATCGGCGCAGCCGAACACCACTCCGAGTCACCCGAGGCATACTTCACGCACACCTCCGGGCTGCGTGTGATCGCCGTCTCCAACCCCCAGGACGCATACAGCCTCATTCGGCAGGCCATCGCGAGCGATGACCCGGTGCTGTACTTCGAACCCAAGCGTCGCTACCACGTGAAGGGAGAGGTGGTGCCGGAGCTCGGTATCTCCATGGAGCGCGCCACCATCGTGGCACCGGGCACCGACGTCACGCTCGTGACTTACGGCCCGCTCGTTCCCACCGCGAGGGACGCCGCGCTCGCCGCGGCAGACGAGGGCATATCGATCGAGGTCATCGACCTCCGGTCGCTGTCACCCGTGGACTACCCCACGCTGGAGGCATCCGTTCGTAAAACGGGACGACTGGTCGTTACGCACGAAGCCAACCGCACGGGCGGAATCGGTGGGGAGATCATTGCGAGCCTCACCGAGAGCTGCTTCAACTACCTGGAATCCGCACCGGTTCGCGTGACCGGCTTCGACATTCCCTACCCGGCCGCGAAGCTCGAGAGTCACCACCTCCCGGACCTGGACCGTATTCTTGACGGCATCGACACGGTGATGGGACGGTGACCATGCTCAAGATCTTCAAACTGCCCGACCTCGGTGAGGGGCTGACCGAGTCCGAGATTGTGGCCTGGTACATTTCGCCCGGCGACACCGTGTCGCTCAACCAGCACATTGCCGACGTGGAGACCGCCAAGGCCGTGGTGGAGCTACCCTCGCCGTTCAGCGGTGTGGTGAGTGAGCTGCACCAGCCCGCCGGCGTGGTGGTGCACGTGGGCGAGCCCATTGTGTCGTTCACCGTAGCGGATGCTGCCGGTGCGGCAAGTGGGTCGACGAAGGCTCCCGAAGCTTCAGTTGTTCCCGCCGAGGAGCGCGAAGCGAACCTGGTGGGATACGGTCCGGCCGTGGAACGTGGCGGACGACCGGCTCGCCGAACGCGGCCCGGCACCGCTGCGAGCAGCACCGCCGTGACGACACAGCCACCTGCGCCCCCAGTAACGCGAACCCTGGTCGTACCGGCGAGCGAAATCACTGTCACGAGCGAACGACCCCGGTCCACTCCGCCGGTGCGCGCCCTCGCCCGTGATCTGGGAGTGAACCTCGAGACCGTCACGGGTACCGGGCCTGGCGGCCTGATCACCCGGGACGATGTTCGCACTGCCCTGGATGGTGCCGTGCTGGACGGTGCTGTTCTGGCCAGCACAGCTCCGGAGAGTGCAACGCCGGTTGGGGCGGGCGCGCTCGCCGGAGCATCCGCTCGGGAAACCCGTACACCGATTAAGAGCATTCGCAAACTGACCGCCGCTGCCATGGTGTCCAGCGCCTTCACGGCGCCACATGTGACCGAGTTTCTCACCATTGACGTGACCCCCACCATGGAGCTTCTCGACTCGCTCAAGACCAACCGGGCATTCGCGGACCAGCGCATCTCGATCCTCACCGTGGTGGCCAAAGCCGTGTGCATCGCCATCACGCGTAACCCGGCCGTCAACACCAAATGGGACGAGGCAGCCGGCGAGATCGTACAGTTCGGCTACGTGAACCTCGGTATCGCGGCAGCGACTCCGCGCGGACTGATGGTGCCCAACATCAAGGACGCCGACACCCTCGGACTTACCGCACTCGCGGCAGCGCTCGCCGAGCTCACCACGGCGGCTCGCGGCGGCACGACAACACCGGCGGCGCTCGGCGGTGGCACCATCTCGATCACCAACATCGGGGTCTTCGGCATCGACGCCGGAACGCCCATTCTGAACCCGGGCGAGGCTGCGATTCTGGCCATGGGAGCCATCCGCACCACACCGTGGGAGTACCACGGCCAGGTGGCACTGCGTCAGGTGCTCACCCTGAGCCTGTCGTTTGATCACCGTCTGGTTGACGGTGAACAGGGCTCGAGATTCCTCGCAGATATCGGCACCATTCTGGCCAACCCGGCCATGGTTATCACCATGGTCTAGACGCTCCCTTGACCGGCGGGTGTCGGCGGACCACAGTGGAGTCATGAATGCGAGCACCGGACTCCTGGCCCCCTTCACCACCGCCCATGCCCTGCAGCAGAGCGCCTTCGTGCACTTCGACGGCGCTCTGCACGCCTCCTTTGGCACCGCCGACTTCACCTCGGCGGTTGCGCTGGTGGTGGCCATGGGCCGAGAAGCGGATGCGATGAATCACCACCCTGACGTGCGCCTCGGCTACGGCAGCGTCGACGTGGTGCTCACCTCACACGATGCCGGTGGGGTCACCGCCCGTGACGTCACACTGGCCACCCGCATCGACGAACTGGCCGAGCAACAGGGAGCCACGGTGGCCACACTGCAGCCCACCCGCTGCGACATTGCCATTGACTGCATCGATGCCGACGCCATTCGCCCGTTCTGGGCGGCCGCCCTGGACTACGAGGAGGTCACGAGCGACGACGGAATCGAACTGGTCGATCCGCGCGGCAGAGACCCGAAGGTGTGGTTCCAACACATGGAGATCTCTCGGGCCGGTCGCAATCGCATCCACCTGGATATCTACGTGCCCACGGACGACGCCGAAGACCGGGTGCAAACGATTGTCGAGGCCGGAGGAACCCTGCTCACCGACGAACACGCACCCGACTGGTGGGTGCTCGCCGACGTGGAGGGGAACGAACTCTGCGTCTGCACCTCCGCCTTCTGAGCCTGAGTGCTCTCTGCGTCCCCCTCTCGCTGGTCGAGCAGGCGCCGTCTACGGCGCGGTCGAGACCTCGTGCGCCAACCCTCTGACTCTCACCACCTCGCCCGGCGTCGTGCAGGCGCCCAAACACCCTCTAACGTTGATCCGTGACCCCTGCCACGACCCTCGTTCCCGCACTCCTCGGCCTGGTGACCGGATTGACGCTCATCATCGCCATCGGAGCCCAAAATGCGTTCGTGCTGCGGCTCGGAATCGAAGGTCGCAACCGCCTCATCGCCCCGGTCGTGGCCATCTGCGCACTATCCGACGCCCTGCTCATCTTCGCCGGAGTGCTCGGCCTCGGTGCACTCATTGCCGCCGCCCCAGTGGCCCTGATCGTCATCCGCGTGCTCGGCTCCGCCTTCCTGATCGGTTATGCACTGTGGGCGGCTCGTCGTGCCCTTCGTCCCGGCGTCCTCGTGGTGACGGGACCCGCGATCGCGACCGGCCTGCGCGTAGCCGTCACCACCGTGCTGGCGCTCACCTGGCTGAACCCGCACGTGTACCTCGACACCGTGCTCTTTCTCGGCGCCGTAGCTACTCAGCAGGGTCCGACCGAACGCTGGTGGTGGGCGGGAGGAGCCATGATCGCCAGCGTCGTGTGGTTTTCCGCCCTCGGGTTCGGAGCCCGCCTGCTCCGCCCCTACTTCGCCCGCCCCAGTGCGTGGCGCATACTCGACGCCGTGATTGCCGTGGTCATGCTCGCCCTCGGCATCCGCTTAGCCCTCGGTTACTGAGCAGAGTCTCTCGGTGTCACCGAGGAAAGACCGAGAGCCGCAATGGCCATTTCTTCGAGGAGAGTGCGCACGTCGCTCTGGGACGACGAGCGAGCGCTGTGCGGAGTGGAGTTGAGCAGTCCAAAGGTGGCATGCGCTCGAATGCGAAGCAGAGCCTCGCTCACCTCGGGGTGCACCCGGCGCAGCACACTGACCCACAGCTCCACGTAGCTGCGCTGGAGGGCACGGACCCGGTGTCGGTCCTCCGCGGCCAGGCTGTCAAGGTCGCGGTCCTGCACCCGAATGACATCAGGGTTCGACAGGGCGAAGTTGATGTGGAACCGCACGAGGTCACCGAGGGCGGCCGAGGCATCCGCTGTCTGGTCGACTACGGTGGAGCCGCCGGCCACGAGATCCTCGCTGACACCCACGAGGAGTGCGCTGAGCACGGCCTGCTTGCCGCTGAAATGCCGGTACACGGCCGGACCGCTGATGCCCACCGCGGCTCCCAGATCTTCCAGGGATGCCCCGTTGAAACCCGAGCGGGCAAAGAGCGTTGCCGCGGCCTCGAGCAGAGCCTCACGGCGGTCGGCCTTGGCCTGGCTGCGCGGCGTGGGGGGAGACTCGACCGATGCACTCATCTGTTCTCCCGGGGCTCTCTGTGCGGTGTGCGGAACTAGACATTTCAGTTAATAGTGACTAACCTGAATTTCAGTTAGTGCACACTAACTGTACTTGACTCCGGTTCATTCCGGGTCATAACGGGAAGATGTCGATGGAGACACTCACGAGTCAGCTCGACTCCACGCACCAGGCGTTTCAGGCGAATGATGCTGACCAGCGCGCCCTCGTCGCCGACCTGAAGGAACGACTGGCCCGCGCCGCCCGCGGTGGCCCGGAAAAGTCCCGGCAGCGCCACCTCGCCCGCGGCAAGCTCTTGCCCCGCGAACGCATTGACCAACTGCTGGATACCGGCAGTCCCTTTCTGGAGATTGCCCCGCTAGCCGGAACCGGCCTGTACAACGACGACAGCCCGGGAGCCGGTGTCATCGCCGGCATTGGACTCGTGCACGGACGTTTCGTTCTGGTGATCTCCAACGATGCCACCGTCAAAGGCGGCACCTACTATCCGATGACGGTGAAGAAGCACCTGCGGGCCCAGGAGATTGCCCTCGAAAACCGGCTGCCGTGCATCTACCTCGTCGACTCCGGCGGAGCCTTCCTGCCGATGCAGGACGAGGTGTTTCCCGACCGCGACCACTTCGGCCGGATCTTCTTCAATCAGGCCCGCATGTCGGCAGCCAAGATTCCGCAAATTGCCTCCGTCATGGGCTCGTGCACCGCGGGCGGCGCCTACGTACCAGCCATGAGCGACGAGACCGTGATCGTGCGCAACCAGGGCACCATCTTTTTGGGTGGTCCGCCGCTCGTGAAGGCAGCAATCGGTGAAATTGTCACGGCCGAGGAACTGGGCGGCGGTGATCTCCATGCCCGTACCTCCGGCGTCACCGATCATCTCGCCGAAAACGACGAGCACGCCCTCCAGATCGTTCGCGACATCGTGTCGACCCTGCCCCGGCCCGCAGCAGCGCCCTGGACGGTGATCCCGACGATCGACCCGGTGGCCGACGAGAGCGAACTTTACGGAGCGGTTCCCACCGATGTGCAGGGTCAGTATGACGTGCACGAAGTCATTGCGCGGCTCGTTGACGGTAGCGAATTTCACGAGTTCAAGAAGGACTACGGCACGACCCTCATCACCGGTTTCGCGCACCTGCACGGACACCCGGTGGGTATCGTCGCCAACAACGGCGTGCTGTTCTCCGAATCGGCACTCAAGGGTGCGCACTTCATCGAACTCTGCGACCAGCGCGGGATTCCCCTGGTGTTTCTGCAGAACATCTCCGGCTTTATGGTGGGCCGGGACTACGAAGCCGGCGGAATCGCGAAGAACGGCGCCAAAATGGTGACCGCCGTGGCCACGGCCCGCGTACCCAAGCTCACCGTCGTCATCGGCGGTTCGTTCGGAGCCGGCAACTATTCCATGTGCGGCCGAGCCTACTCGCCGCGTTTTCTGTGGATGTGGCCGGGAAGCCGCATCTCCGTGATGGGCGGTGCTCAGGCATCGGCCGTGCTCGCCACGGTGAAGCGTGAGCAGATTGAGGGCGCCGGCGACGAGTGGTCGGCCGACGCCGAAGCCACCTTCAAGGCACCTATCCTCGACACCTACGAGCGGCAGGGCAGCCCGTATTACTCCACCGCACGCCTGTGGGACGACGGCGTCATCGACCCCGCCGACACCCGCACGGTACTGGGCCTGGCCCTGTCCGTGTGTGCCACCGCGCCCCTCGGCGAATCCGCCTTCGGCCTCTTCCGGATGTGAGGGACAACATGACAGCGACCCATGCCACCACTTTCTTCGACACCGTTCTCGTTGCCAACCGCGGTGAGATCGCCTGCCGCATCATTCGCACCCTGCGCGCTCAGGGCATCCGCTCCATTGCCGTGTACAGCGACGCCGACCGCAACGCGCGTCATGTGTCGCTCGCGGATGCCGCCGTGCGCCTCGGTGGCCCGGCTCCCGCCGACAGCTACCTCAACGTTCACGCCGTTCTCGATGCCGCTGCCCAGACCGGTGCTCAGGCCATCCACCCGGGGTATGGATTTCTGAGCGAGAACGAGTCTTTCGCCCGGTTGTGCGCCGACGCCGGCATTGTGTTCATTGGACCCAGCGTGCACGCGCTCACCATGATGGGCGACAAGATCCGCTCGAAGAACCACGTGGCCGGGTACGGAGTACCCACCATTCCCGGCATCGCCGAACCGGGTCTCAGCAACGCCCAACTCATCGAAGCGGCCGCCTCCGTGGGCTATCCGATGCTGATCAAGCCCTCGGCGGGCGGCGGCGGCAAGGGAATGCACGTGGTCGAACGCGAGGAAGACCTCGCGGAGACCCTCGAGACGGCCAGACGAGTGGCGCTCGGTGCCTTCGGTGACGACACCCTGCTCATCGAACGCCTCATCGCCACCCCGCGGCACATTGAGGTACAGGTGTTGGCCGACAACTACGGCGCCACCATCCACCTGGGCGAGCGCGAGTGTTCCCTGCAGCGCCGCCACCAGAAGGTGATCGAGGAGGCGCCGTCTCCGCTCCTGGATGAGGCCACCCGGGCGCGCATCGGCGAAGCGGCCTGCGCCGCCGCCCGCAGCGTGGGCTACACCGGTGCCGGCACCGTGGAGTTTCTGGTTTCCGACGCCGCGCCCGGTGAATTCTTCTTTATGGAGATGAACACCCGGCTTCAGGTGGAGCACCCGGTTACCGAGATGGTGACCGGCATTGACCTGGTGGACTGGCAGGTGCGCATTGCCGCGGGGGAGCCCCTCACCCTCCTGCAGTCCGACGTTCACCTGACCGGCCATGCGATTGAGGCGCGTTTGTATGCCGAAAACCCCGAGCGTGGTTTTCTGCCCACGACGGGTACCGTGCTGCGACTGCAGGAGGCGCAGGGCGAGGGCATCCGCGTGGACAGTTCGCTCGTGGACGGGCTCGACATCGCCTCGCACTACGACCCGATGCTCGCCAAGGTAATCGCGTGGGCGCCCACCCGCCTCGGCGCCCTCACCCGGCTCGATCAGGCGCTGGGCGACACCGTCGTTCTCGGAGTGCACACCAATATTGAATACCTGCGACTGCTGCTGCAGGACCCGGACGTGCGCGCCGGACACCTCGACACCGGTCTGATCGAACGCCGGCTGCCCACCCTCGCCTTTCGCGGTGCCGACGATCACCTTCTCGCCGCGGCCGCACTGTTTCTGCACCAGCGCGCACTGGAGGAGTCCACGGTCGCCGACGCGAACGGTGTGTGGGCCCGCCCCACCGGGTGGCGACTGGGCGAGCCGCGCGCCAGCCGGTACTGCCTGGGGGTGTCGGCGACCGAGTCGGTAGACGTGTGGGTTCTGGGGATGCCAAGTGCGGCATCCGTCACCGTGGATAGGGGCGTGGGTACGGGTACGCCGGTTGCGGCCGGTATCCGGGTGACCGGCGACGGAAGCGTGAGCGCCGACTACCGGGGCATGACCCGCGTCTACGAGGTTGCGCATCGCGGCACAACAGCAGGCGGTGCGGAGCTGTATCTCGGCGCCGCGGGCTTCTCCCTCTCGCTCCGGCATCGCTCACGCGCCGAGCAACTGGCCGAACACCTGCTTGCCCGCGATCGGGTGCCGGGAACGATGAGCCCCGATGTGCGCTCGCCGATGCCCGGAACGGTCATTACGGTGAACGCCGCGAGTGGTGATGCGGTCGAAGCCGGCCAGACACTGCTCGTGGTGGAAGCCATGAAAATGGAGCACAAACTCGTGGCTCAAACCGAAGGGCGGGTCACCATCAACGTTGGCGTCGGCGCCCTCGTGAAGCTCGACCAGATCGTTGCCACCGTCACACCAGAGCCAAGTCCAGACAATACGACAGACAAGGGAGCTACACAATGAGCTACGAACTCACCCCCGAATACCAGGCCCTGAGCAACACGGTGCGCGACTTTGCCGACACCGTCGTGGCCCCCGCCGCCTACGAGTACGACACGAAGCGCAGCCTGCCCTACGGCATCATTGCGCAGATGGGCGACATGGGCCTGTTCGGTCTGCCCTTCCCCGTGGAGTACGGCGGCCAGGGCAAGGACTACTTTGCGCTCTGCCTCGCGGTGGAGCAGCTCGCCCGAGCCGACCAGAGCATCGCCGTCACACTCGAAGCCGGCGTGGGCCTCGGGATCATGCCTGTGTATCGCAGTGGCACCGAGGCGCAGAAGGAAGAGTGGGTTCCGCGCCTGGCCAGTGGCTCGGCGCTCGCCGCATTTGGTCTCACCGAAGCGGATGCCGGTTCCGACGCCGCGGGCACCAAGACCACCGCTGAACTCACGGGCGGCGAGTGGGTGATCAACGGCACCAAACAGTTCATCACCAACTCCGGTTCCGAGATCACGCGCCTCGTCACCGTGACGGCGGTCACGGGACAGTCCACCCGCGTCGACGGCTCGATCAAAAAGGAACTCACCGCCATTCTCGTGCCCACCCCCACGCCCGGGTTCACGGCGCTGCCGCCCTATGACAAGGTGGGCTGGCACACGTCCGACACGCATCCGCTGGTGTTCGACAACGTGCGTGTACCCGAAGCCAACCTGCTCGGCGAGCGTGGCCGTGGCTTCGCTAACTTTGTGCAGACGCTTGACGAGGGCCGCATTGCCTTTGCCGCACTCTGCACCGGAGCTGCCCAGGGCTGCCTCGAGGAGTCCATCCGCTACGCGAACAGCCGCAATGTGTTCGGCCGTTCCATCGGCTCCAATCAGCACATCGCGTTCAAAATTGCCCGGATGCAGGCCCGCGTGCACACCGCTCGCCTGGCCTACTACGACGCGGCCCTCAAAATGATCAACGGCAAGCCGTTCAAGATGGAGGCCTCCATCGCCAAGATGGTGGGCAGCGAAGCGGCCATGGACAATGCCCGCGACGCGACACAGATCTTCGGTGGTTACGGCTTCATGAACGAGAATCTGGTGGCACGCCACTATCGTGATTCGAAGGTGCTCGAACTGGGCGAGGGCACCACCGAGGTGCAGCTCATGGTCATTTCCCGGGCACTCGGCTTCGCGGGCTGAGCCAGCGCCCGCACACACCAGCCGTTACACGCCGAAGGGGCGAGAACCACATGAAAGACGACCGACCAAACATCGAACAGCGCGGGCTGTTCTTCGAGGAATTCGATCTCACCGTGCGCTACCTGCACCGCCCGGGTCGCACCGCAACCGAGGCCGACAATGTCATGTTCACCACCATGACCATGAATACGCAGGGTTTGCACCTGGATGCGGCCTGGGCAGCGACCCAGCCTTTTGGCGAGCGACTGATGAACTCCATGTGGACGTTGTCGACGCTGGTGGGGGCATCTGTGTCTCAGCTCACCCAGGGCACCATCGTGGCCAATCTCGGCTTCAGTGAGGTCACCTTTCCGCACCCCTTGCATCACGGCGACACGCTGTACGCCGAAACCGTGGTCACGAGCAAGCGGATGTCGGTCTCACGCCCCGGGCAGGGCATCATCACGCTCACCCATACCGGGCGCAATCAGTACCGGGACGTGGTTGCCACCGCAGTGCGCACGGTCATGGTGTGGTGCAAGGACGCGGCGCCGTGACGTTTGAGCTCGGCCCGGCCCTGCTCTTTTGCCCGGCGGACCGCCCCGAACGCTTCGATAAGGCTGCCGAACGCGCCGATGCGGTCATCATCGATCTGGAAGACGCCGTCTCGCCGGCGAATCGCGAGGAGGCGCGGGCGGCTCTCGTGCAGCATCCGCTGGACCCCGAGCGCACCATCGTGCGCGTCAACCCCGTGGGGTCAGCCGAGTGTGCCCGTGACCTGGTTGCCCTGGCCGCAACCGACTACCGCTTCGTGATGGCGGCGAAGGCCGAATCCGCCGCACAGATGACCGAGTTGGCGGCCTACGAGGTGATTGCGCTGTGTGAAACGGCCGCCGGCGTGCAGGGGGCCGCTCTGCTCGCCGCCGCCCCCAACGTCGTCGCGCTCATGTGGGGCGCTGAGGACCTCATCGCCTCGCTCGGCGGAACATCCAGCCGCGATGTGGCGGGGCGCTACCGCGAGGTGGCTCGGCACGCGCGCAACACGGTACTCATCGCGGCCGGTGCCGCCGGAGTGGCGGCCATCGATTCCGTCTACCTCGACATTCCCGACACCGACGGTCTCGGTCTGGAGGCCGCCGATGCCGTGGCCAGTGGGTTCCGGGCAACGGCCTGCATCCACCCGAGTCAGGTGAGCGTCATTCGCGCGGCGTACGAGCCCACAGCGGATGCCGTGGCGCACGCCCACGCGCTTCTGGCGGCAGCCGCGACCGAGCGTGGTGTCTTCCAGTTCGGTGGCCGCATGATCGATGAACCCGTGCTGCGGCACGCCCAGGCGGTGCTTACGCGGTGGGCTGCGTCGCGAGACTCTTCTTGATGGCGTCCACAATCTCGGTTGACTGCGGTTCCACCGTGGACGCGAAACGGTCAACGATCTTTCCGTCGCCGTTCACCAGAAACTTTTCGAAGTTCCACTTCACCAGACCCGGAAGGATGCCGCGCTTGAACTTGGTCAGCTCCGTGAAAAGCGGATGCTGGTCCTTGCCACGCACATCGATCTTGCTGGTCATCGGGAACGTCACGCCGTAGGTGAGGCCGCAGAAGGAGGCAATGTCATCCTCGTTGCCCGGTTCCTGACCCATGAACTGATTGCTCGGCATGCCCAGAATGACGAGGCCGTCGGTTGCGTACTGGGCGTAGAGCGCCTCCAGTCCGGCATACTGCGGGGTGAAGCCGCACTTCGACGCCACGTTCACCACCAGCACGGTCTTCCCGCGGAATTCGCCGAACGTTGTCGGGGTGCCATCGATAAGGGTGAGGGGGATCTCATACAGCGAGGAAGTGTCCATTCCTTGATCGTATCGCCGCAGGCTCCGTGACACCTGCGAGGCCGCCGCAAGCCCAAAGTCGATGTTCGTGGCGTCTCGATGACTCGGTGTTTCCCTCGTCCCGGTACACTGGAAAAGCTAGTGGCACAACGCACCTCACTGGTGCCCGCCATTTTTTGTGACTCAGGCCAGGCATCCGGTTGAACTTCATGCGACTTACATCGTTGGTTCCCCGGTGAAAAACCCTGTACTCCTGTGTCTCCTCAAGCTGAGACCTGCATCACCGTACAAGAGAAAAGAGTTTCATGAGTACCCACGACCTTGATCTGTCGGCCCCGCCCGTTCTGCCCAAGCGCGGCCTGCGCATCATCCCCCTGGGAGGACTGGGCGAAATCGGTCGCAACATGACCGTTTTCGAGCACAAGGGAAAGCTGCTCATCATTGACTGCGGCGTTCTCTTCCCCGAGGACAACCAGCCCGGCATCAACGTGATTCTGCCCGACTTCAGCATTCTGCGCGACCGCCTGCAGGACATTGAAGCAATCGTGCTGACCCACGGACACGAAGACCACATCGGCGCGGTGCCGTACCTGCTCAAGGAACGCGGTGACATCCCCGTCATCGGCGCCAAGCTCACCCTCGCCTTCCTCGCGGCCAAGCTGCAGGAACACCGCCTGAGCCAGAACTTCATCGAGGTGAAGGAAGGCGAACGTCGCACCGTCGGCGTGTTCGACCTGGAATTCATCGCCGTGAACCACTCCATCCCCGACGGGCTCGCAATTGCGTTGCGCACCGAGGCCGGTCTTCTGCTGCACACCGGTGACTTCAAGATGGACCAGTTCCCCCTCGACAAGCGCCTCACCGACCTGGGTGCGTTCGCGCGTCTGGCCGAAGAGGGCGTCGATCTGTTCCTCACCGACTCCACCAACGCCGAGGTTCCGGGCTTCACCACGGCCGAGAAGGACATCGGACCGGCCATCGACACCGTGTTCCGCACGTCTCCGCGACGCATCATCGTGTCGAGCTTCGCGAGCCACGTGCACCGCATTCAGCAGGTCATTGACGCCGCCGTGAAGCACAACCGCAAGGTTGCCTTTGTGGGTCGCTCCATGGTTCGTAACATGGGCATTGCCACGGAGCTGGGCTACCTCAACGTTCCCAAGGGCCTGATCGTGGACATGAAGGCACTCGAGCGGATGAAGGACGACAAGGTCGTTCTCATCTGCACCGGTTCGCAGGGTGAGCCCATGGCGGCCCTGTCGCGCATGGCCAACCGTGAGCACATCATCAAGATCGGCGAGGGCGACACCGTTCTGCTCGCGAGCTCGCTGATCCCGGGTAACGAGAACTCGATCTACCGGGTCATCAACGGACTCACCCGCTGGGGCGCCAACGTTGTGCACAAGGGCAACGCCAAGGTGCACGTCTCCGGTCACGCCAGTGCCGGCGAACTCGTCTACTGCTACAACATCGTCAAGCCCACCAACGTGATGCCCGTGCACGGTGAATGGCGTCACCTCAAGGCCAACGCCGAGCTCGCGGTGCAGACCGGTGTTGAAGAAGACCGCGTTCTCATCGTGGAAGACGGCGTTGTCGTCGACCTCGTCGATGGTCGCGCGTCGATCACCGGCCGTGTTGTGGCCGACTACGTCTTCGTGGACGGCATGACCGTCGGTGGCGCCTCCGAGGCCGCCATGGAAGATCGCCGTCGCCTCGCCGAAGACGGCACCATCACCATTCTGGGAATTCTGAACGCCAAGACCGGCCTGCTCTCCGAGCCCGTCGAATTCCTCGCTCGTGGCTTTGTGCACGACGACGAGTGGGTTCGCGGCGCCACCAAGGTCATCGACGAAGCGATGAAGGTTGCCAACCGGGTGAAGACCGTCAACGGTGCCGAGCTCGAAGACCTCTTCACCACATCGGTGAGCCGTTGGATGAACCGCAAGTACCGTCGCAGCCCGCTGATCACGTCCGTGGTCGTCGACGCCTAGTCGCCTCCGCTACACACAGAACTGGCCGCGCCCCTCGGGGTGCGGCCAGTTTTGGTTATTCCTCGGTGCTGTTTAATGCACAGGGCTAGCGAAAGTCGTCGACCGTCGCGTTCGCGATGTCAATCAGAACCAGGTCCGGGTTCTCCCGGTGAATCGCCTGCAACCGCCACGGAGTGCTGAACAGAGCCAAGAGGGTGCCGTCAGAACGGGTGAAGACCTCCACCTGACGCATCGGCGCCAGCAGTAGTGCGCTGGCCTTGTCCGTGCGCCGGGCCACCTGGTAGGGCAACGCCTCCATGCGAATGTCAGCATGGAAGTCGTGCACCATGCGGTCTTCCACCACCTCGAACTGCATCGGCCCCACGGCACCCAGCACCGGAGCCTGCTCGCCGCGCAGCTCCGAGCGCATCACCTGAATGACGCCCTCGTGGTCGAGCTGCTCGATGCCACGCCGAAACTGCTTGTGCTTACTGCTGTCCACCGGACGGATCGCACGAAAATGTTCGGGGGAGAACAGCGGCAGCGGCGGGTACTCCACCGGTTCGTCTTCGAAGATCGAGTCACCCACGCGCAGCGCGGAGGCGTTAACAAGACCCACGATGTCTCCCGGCCACGCCTGGTCAATCACGGTGCGCTCGCGTCCGAAGAGCTGCTGCGCGTACTTCGTGGCAAAGGGACGACCGGTTGCGGCGTGCGTCACGATCATGCCACGACGAAATTCACCGGAGACAACGCGGACATAGGCCACGTGGTCGCGGTGTGCGGTGTTCATTCCGGACTGCACCTTGAACACGAACCCGGAGAAGGCGCTCGTCACGGCGCGGGGAACACCGTCGATGTCGGGGCGGGCCTCAGCCGGCGGCGCGAATTCCACCAGTGTATCGAGCAGCTGCTGTACACCGAAGTTCGCCACGGCGGCACAGAACAGCACCGGGGTGGTGTCACCCGCCAGAAACAGCTCTGAGTCGTGATTCTGGCCCTCGGCATCGAGCAGGTCGGATTCATCGGTGGCGTTTGCCCAGGCAACACCCTCTTCGGCGGCCGCCTCGGCGGCACTCAGCCGAGTGGACTCGGCTACGGTGGCACCACCGGGGGTGCGGGTGAAACGCAGGAAATCACCGGAACGGCGATCCATGACCCCGCGCAGATCACCCGCCTCACCCACGGGCCAGTTCAGCGGCGTGGGCAGCAGGCCGGTGCGGTTCTGGATCTCATCCATCAGCGCCAACGGGGAGGCGCCGGGGCGGTCCCACTTGTTGATGACGGTGATCACGGGCAGGCCGCGCTGCTTGCACACGGCGAAAAGTTTCATGGTCTGCGGTTCGAGGCCCTTGTTGGCATCAACGAGCATGACCGCGGCGTCCACGGCCGACAACACGCGAAAGGTGTCTTCCGAGAAGTCAGCGTGCCCGGGGGTGTCCACCAGGTTGATCACTGCATCGTCGTACTCGAACTGGATCGCCGCGCTCGTGACCGAAATCCCGCGCGCCTTTTCCATCTCCATCCAGTCCGAGACGGTGCCGCCGCGGCCGGCCTTGCCATGCACGGCACCGGCGTGAGTGATGGCGCGCGCATGCAGAAGAAGCGCCTCCGTCAGCGTCGATTTTCCGGCATCCGGGTGCGAAATCACCGCAAAGGTTCGGCGGCGGCGTGCTTCGACGGGCACGTTGATATTGGTCACGTCGGCGAGTTGAGTCATGAATGCTTTCCGGCGAATGATTCGGCAGGCCAAAAGTGGGCCCTACATCGGCTTCCGCACGAATTCGCTCTCCCCTCTACCCTAACTTGCGACCCGCCAGCTGGACCCCGTCAGGGGCGCTTCCCATACTTCTACCCGACCAAAGTGCCGTCCTGCCGATCTTTTTTGGGCAGGTCGTCGAGTCTTCGTGCTCTGACGGTGTTTTCGGGTTATGGTCGCCCCAACACGGAGGAGACGCGGATGTCCCGACTTGCAGGAGTGCGAACGGCTCACCCCACGGGAGCTCATGCGGTGAGCGGTACGCCGCCGATGTCGCCCCTGCCAGAGCGGCCCGTGCTGCCGAGTGCTGACCCGGTCGGGCCTCGCCGGCGGATCATCGCCGACACCGCGCTTCGCATACACCCGTTGGCACTCGGCTGCAGCTCCTTCGGCTGGACGGTTGACAGCGACACCGGACGCCGCATTCTGGACGAACATGCGGCACGCGGCGGCAACTTCATCGACACCGCCGACAGCTACTCCACCGGCCGAAGCGAGATCATGATCGGTTCCTGGCTGCGCACTCGGGGCGGGCGCGACAAGACCATCGTGGCCACCAAGATCGGGCGCAACCTCGACAACCCGGGCCTGAGCCCGCAGAGCATCATCGGCGCAATCGATGCCTCACTCGACAGACTCGGAACGGACTACATCGATCTGCTGTACTTTCACGGCGATGACAAGACGGTACCCCTCGAGGAGAGCCTCGGGGCGATGGCCGCCATAATGCAGAGCGGCAAGGTGCGGTATCTGGGCGCCTCCAACTTCTCACCCGAACGACTCATCGAGGCCCGGGTGCTCGCCGCCAACGGTCTACCGCGGTTCGTTGCCTTGGAAACGCAGTACAGTCTCGTGCGCCGACCCGACTTTGAGTCTGCACTGGCCCTTGTCACCCGGGCGCAGGGCATGGCCGTCATGCCCTACTTCCCGCTTGCACACGGTTTTCTGGCCGGACGCTATCGCAGCAAAGCGGATGTCTCCAGTCAGTTGCGCGGTCAGCGCGCCGGTGCCTACCTCAACCGAAAAAACCTGCGGGTGCTGAGCCTCCTCGACCGGATTGCCGCCGAGTATGACGTGACCGCCACAACGATCGCGGTGGCCTGGTTGCTCACCCGTTCCGGGGTGTGTGCTCCGGTGGCTGGGGCGAGTCATCCTGATCAGGTGGAAGCCCTGGTTGCCGCGGCCGGCATCCGCTTGAGAAGGAATGACATGGCGGAGCTCGACCGACTCTCGAGGTGAGCGTGCCGCCGGCGAGCCGCCCGGTGAAGTTCTAGCCCGCGGTCTCGTCGAGCACGCGCTGAATGCAGCGCAGCAGCGCGGTGTGGGCACCGATGGGATCGCCCAGGTTGGCGCCGGCGAAGGCACCGTCACGAGCGAGGAAGAAGTCATCGGCCGCATCGCCCGGACGCGCGTGACCCATACCGCGAAAAAGATCCTCGACGGCTGCGCCGTACCAGTCGCGGTGAGCGGTGACGGCCTGGCGAACGGGATGGTTTGGGTCGGCAAACTGGGCAGCAGCATTGATGAACGGGCAGCCGTGGAAGCCGGGGCGTGTCACCTGCGTGGAGATTTCGGCCACAATGCCGCGCAACCGCTGCTCGGGTGTGTCGTACCGGGTTTCCACGGCGGCCAGAAAGTCTCGCGCAACGCGGTCGCGTCCCTGCAGGTACACCACGATGAGAGCATCCTTCGAGCGGTAGTACTTGTAGAAGGTGGCTTTGGTGACCTTGGACTCACTGATGATGCGGTCCACGCCCACCGTGTGCACGCCTTCGGCGTAGAACAAGCGATCGGCCGTGGCGAGGATTCGCACCTTGGCGTGAGTCGTCGGTCGGGCTACCGTGTCTGTCAGCGCAACCATCTGGGGTTACTCCTTGATTCTCGAGAGTGATACTGCGGAACGACAAAGTGTTGAGCGACCGCGTGGGGGACAGACAGCCTGCTCGGGCTGATTTCCAGACTGTAGCACAGACTAGACAGTCTTGTCTGTCGGCATTTATGGTCCGCTGGGGTACGCCTTCGGGCACGGCCGCTGGCCTAAGCTGGTCAGGATATGAACGGCGCTGTTGAATTTCCTCTAGACCTACCCGAACTCTCCTTCCTCGCGGCCGGTGATTCGCTCGTTCGGCGCACCGTATTGCCGAGCGGAGTGCGAATCCTCAGCGAACGGGTTCCGGGCAGTCGCAGCCTCACTATCGGCTACTGGGTCGCCGTCGGTTCGCGCGATGAACTACCCGGCCACTTCGGCTCCACCCACTTTCTTGAGCACCTGCTG
The DNA here is from genome assembly GCF_029893365.1 of Cryobacterium sp. CG_9.6. Classification (NCBI taxonomy): domain Bacteria; kingdom Bacillati; phylum Actinomycetota; class Actinomycetes; order Micrococcales; family Microbacteriaceae; genus Cryobacterium; species Cryobacterium sp. CG_9.6. The sequence continues at coordinate 1,477,868 of NZ_JARXUZ010000001.1, forward strand.
TTCAAGGGCACGCCCACGCGCACGGCCTTCGACATTGCCATTTCCTTTGACGAGGTGGGCGGTGAACATAACGCCATGACCGCCAAGGAATACACCTGCTATTACGCCAAGGTGCAGGACCGCGACCTGTCCATGGCCGTTGAGGTGCTCACCGACATGTTGACATCGTCCACACTCGATGCCGAGGAGTTCGAAACCGAGCGCGGGGTCATCCTTGAAGAGCTCGCCATGGCCGATGACGATCCGGCCGACGTAGCCAACGAGCGTTTCTTTGAGGCCGTGCTCGGCGACCATCCGCTCGGCCGCCCCATCGGTGGCAGCGCGCACACCATCCGTGGGGCAACCCGCACGGCCGTGCACGAGCACTATCAGGCCAACTATCGTCCGCAGGACCTCGTCGTGACCGTTGCCGGCGCGGTTGACCATGACGTTCTCGTGGCCGACGTCGTCACAGCCCTTGAACTCGCCGGCTGGGACCTCAGCGTGCCGGCCGTTCCCGTGGTTCGCCGTGCCGACCACCCGGCCACCATTACGCAGGGCAAAGCGGTCACGATCGTGCACCGGCAACTGGAGCAGGCCAACCTGCTCATCGGTATGCCCGGCATCCTCGCAACGGATGACCGCCGGGTCACCATGAGCGTGCTCAACTCCATCTTCGGTGGCGGCATGTCCTCACGCCTCTTCCAGGAAGTGCGCGAAAAGCGCGGCCTCGCCTACTCCGTGTACTCCTTCGCACCGGGGTACTCCGATGCCGGTCTCTTCGGTATGTACGCCGGCTGTTCCCCGGCTAAGGCCGGCCAGGTTGCCGAGCTTCTGCTCAGTGAGCTTCATCGCCTCGCCGACCACGGCGTGACTGCTGAGGAGATGAGACGGGCCGCGGGACAGCTGTCGGGCGCATCCGCTCTCGCCCTCGAGGATTCGGACACCCGCATGTCGCGGCTGGGTCGGTCAGAAATTACCCTCGGGGAGTTTGCCGACCTCGATGAGGCACTTCGTCGTCTTGCTCTCGTCACCGCCGACGACGTGCAACAACTGGCCGCAGAACTCGTGAGCGGGCCGATTTCGATCGTGGCGGTTGGTGCCCTCGCCGAGGACACATTTGCGTCGATCATTCCGGCCAGCGTCTAACCGCGACCCTCTTCTGAACGTCGACTGCTCGTGGGCAGCCGCACCCGATCGAAAGGGCCAATGATGCCCCAATACCTTTACCTTGTTCGCCACGGCGAGCAGATGGATGCCGAGCACGGGTTGCAGGACGGCCCACTCTCACCCCGCGGTAAGCGGCAGGCGCAGCTGATTGCCGAACGCCTCGGTGGTGTGCCCTTTACCGGAGCCTGGCATTCACCCTTGCAACGGGCCGAGGAGACGGCCGGCATCATTGCCGAGCGCCTGCCGGCACTGACGTCCCAACCCACGCCGCTGCTGATGGACTGCATTCCGTCCGGCCGCGCCAGCGAGACACCCTCGGCCTACGACCCCTTCTTCGGTTCCGTCACCGAGGAGGACATCGACGCCGGGCGCGCACAGATGGAGGACGCGGTTGCCGAGTTCCTACAGCCGCGCCGCCGGGAGCGTCACGACCTGCTCATCACACACAACTTCGTGATCGCGTGGTTCGTGCGTGAAGTTCTGGGGGCGCCGGACTGGCGCTGGGTCGGCATCAACCAGGCCCACTGTGGCCTCACGGTATTACAGCAGAAGCCGGGCCGCCCGTGGACGCTGGTGACCCACAACGACCTCGGTCACCTTCCCGTGGAACTGCGCACCGGTCTGCCCGAACCCCTCATGTTCTAGGCGCTACCGGGCAGTTCCGTCTTGGCTGTATATGTGCTGATCAGGGGGTTTCCTCAACCTGCTGCGCGCTGGTGAGCAGAGTGCTGTCGCTGCTGAGAACCTTTCGGTACCAGTTTGTGGCGTTTGGATTGTCGTTGTAGGCGGCAATGTCTCGGTAGCCCGAGCGTTGATACAGGGCCGCAGCGGACTCGAGGCTCGCATTCGTGTCCAGAACCACCTCGACAGCGCCGAACTGTGACGCTCGATGCTCGAGCTCGGTGAGCAGAACACGTCCCCATCCGCGCCCGCGCACGTGGGGCTGCAGCCACAGGTGCTTTATCTCGTACCGCGGGTTGCCGTCAGGGGTATCAGTAAGACGACGGATGCCGCCGCACCCGACGGCCTCGTCGCCGTCACTGAGGAGCAGAAACACGCCTCGTGGCGGAACGAACTGCTCCGGTGTGGGGAAAGCGGGTCGATAGGTGCCCTGCGCGGCCGGAAACGAGAGGGCCCGATCGGCGAAATACTCGGTGAGCAGGGTGACGGCGCGTGGGTCAGACACCGAGACATCCGTAAAAATTGGCATACCCCAAGGGTACGGCCGTAGATCTCGACACGAGGCGGAGGGTGGCTCCGCCGGGGCTTGGTAGATTGGCACTATGACAACGAGGGTGGCCGTAATCGGCGCAACGGGCAAGATGGGGCGCCTGGTGTGCGGGCTCATCGAGCAGGCCGAGGGCTACGAGCTGGTGGCACAGCTGAACTCGCAGAGTTCGCTTGACGAGATGCTCGGGGCCGATGTCGCAGTCGACCTCACCATGCCGGGTGTCAGCCAGAGCGTGGTCGACTTTGCAGTAGACCACGGCCTCAATGTTCTGGTGGGAACATCGGGCTGGTCGCAGGACCGCATCGGCTCTCTCGCACATCGACTCGCGAAGCTTGAGAGCGTGGGTGTTGTTATTGTCCCCAACTTTTCGATTGGATCCGTGCTCGCCACCGCGTTTGCGACCCTGGCCGCTCGCTTCTATGACTCGATTGAGATCGTGGAGGCTCACCAAACGAGCAAGGTGGATTCACCGTCCGGCACTGCTGTGCGCACGGCGGAACTCATGGCGAAGGCACGGGCCGGTCGAGGCCCCGTGTCGGCCCCGCACACCGACCAGCGGGCCCGCGGTCAGCAGGTGTCAAACATTCCCGTGCACAGTTTGCGGCTCGAGGGGCTTCTCGCTCGCCAGGACGTCTTCCTCGGTGGCACGGGGGAGACCCTCACCATCAGCCACAACACGCTGTCGACGGATTCCTATATTCAGGGAATTCTGCTTGCCCTCGACGCGACACGGGAGGCACACGGCGTCACGGTGGGCCTCGACCAGATCATCGACCTGGGGCTGACCTTGCCGGGAGCATCCGCATGAAGGGCCGCATTGCCGTTGTTCTGATGTCGCTGCTGCTGGTGCTGTATCTCGTGCTGATGGGCTGGCGCGCAGTGCTGTTCATGCAGACCGGTGAACCGGTCGGAATCGCGATTGGCGCGGCACTACTCGTGCTGCCGCTCATTGGTTTCTGGGCTTTGATTCGAGAGATTATGTTCGGCATGCACTCGGAACGGCTGATCCACCTGCTCGCGGAGCAGGGTGGTCTTCCCCTCGATGACCTACCACGACGCCCCAGTGGACGCCCGTATCGCGAGGCCGCTGACGCCGAATTCCCCCAGTTCAAGGCCGAAGCGGATGCCGAGCCCGACAACTGGCGGGTCTGGTTGCGCCTCGGACTGGCCTACGACGCCTCCGGTGACCGCCGTCGTGCTCGTGGTGCAATCCGCACCGCGATCGCCCTGGAGCGCGCCCCGCGCTAGCCCCTGCGCTGCCCCTCTCCAACCTTTTCGCTGGTCGAGCAGCGCCCTCTGGGGCGCGTGTCGAGACCTCGTGAGGCGCCCTGCGGTGCTCGCCCCCATTCCGCTGGTCGAGCAGCGCCCTCTGGGGCGCGTGTCGAGACCTCGTGAGGCGCCCTGCGGTGCTCGCCCCCATCTCGCTGGTCGAGCAGCGCCCTCTGGGGGCGCGTGTCGAGACCTCGTGAGACGCCCTGCGGTGCTCGCCTTGGTGGATTGTCTTACGGGGTCTCGACAGGCTCGACCAGCGAAAAGGGGCGCGGTGTCGAGGTCGGCCTAATACTGCGCGCGGCTCGCCCCCATCTCGCTGGTCGAGCAGCGCCCTCTGGGGCGCGTGTCGAGACCTCGTGAGGCGCCCTGCGGTGCTCGCCTTGGTGGATTGTCTCGCGGGGTCTCGACAGGCTCGACCAGCGAAGGGGGGCGCGTTGTCGAGGTCGGTCTAAGACTGCGCGCGGCTCGCCCCCATTCCGCTGGTTGAGCAGCGCCCTCTGGGGCGCGTGTCGAGACCTCGTGAGGCGCCCTGCGGTGCTCTCCTTGGTGGATTGTCTCGCGGGGTCTCGACAGGCTCGACCAGCGAAGGGGGGCGCGTTGTCGAGGTCGGTCTAAGACTGCGCGCGGCTCGCCCCTATTCCGCTGGTCGAGCAGCGCCCTCTGGGGCGCGTGTCGAGACCTCGTGAGGTGGCCTGCGGTGCTCGCCTTGGTGGATTGTCTCGCGGGGTCTCGACAGGCTCGACCAGCGAAGGGGGGCGCGGTGTCGAGGTCGGTCTAAGACTGCGCGCGGCTCGCCCCCATCTCGCTGGTCGAGCAGCGCCCTCTGGGCCGCGTGTCGAGACCTCGTGAGGCGCCCTGCGGTGCTCGACCAACGAAGAAGGGGCCCCGACCAGCGCGTGAGCGCAGGTCGAGACCCCGTGAGACGTTCTCGCTACGGCTGGCGCAGCATCCACTCAACAGCGCTGGCCGCTGTCTCGTGCTTGAAGATGAACCCATCACTCTGCAACAGCTTCGCGCTCACGTTCTGATCGGCGAGCAGAAGCTGCCGCGCAGCATCCTGCAACAGCAGTGTGAGGATCTTGGCCGGTACGGGAATCTTAAACGGACGGTTCAGATCTCGTGCCAGCACGCTCATCACATCATTCGCGGTAGCCGGTGTCGGACCCACGATATTCACGGGTCCACGCAGGGTCGACGTGAGCAGATGCACAATGGCAGCTGCCTCATCGGGCAAACTTACCCACGGCCAATGCTGCGTGCCAGCACCGAGAGGACCCGACACACCCAAACGGGTGATCGGGAGCAGCGGTTTGAGCGCGCCACCCTTGGCGAGCACGAGGCCCGTGCGCAGCAGGACAACACGCGTGGCATCCGGCGCCCGCTCTGTTTCACGCTCCCAGGCCACAACTACATTGGCAAGAAAATCCGTGCCAGGAGTCGAGGTCTCGTCCACGGTCTGGCCAGGCCTGTCACCGTAGACACCCACAGCAGAGCCGTTCAGCAGGACGCTGGGCGGGTTCTGGCTGTGACGCAACGCATCGACGAGCGTGTGGGTGGCCTGAACGCGAGAGTTGAGAATCTCCTTGCGGTAACCCGGAGTCCAGGGCAACCGCGCCAGCGACGCTCCCGACAGGTTGACAACGGCATCGACGCCATCGAGTGCTGTCGGATCAAGGGATAGTGCCGCCGGATCCCAGCGGATTTCCCCGGGGCCCGTCACGTCCCGTCGCACGAGACGAACAACGTCGTGACCGGCCACGCCGAGCTGAGCCGACAGTTCCCTGCCGATCAGCCCCGACGCCCCGGCGATCAGAACGCGCACGCGGGTTACGCCAGTTCAGCTTCGATCGTGATGGGGATGCCCGCAAGTGCTTTCGAGATGGGGCAGTTGACCTTGGCGTCCTGGGCGAAGGCCTGGAACTCCTCTTCGGTCAGCCCGGGAATCTTCGCGCTCACGAGCAGGTGGCTGCCGAGTACGCCCTTACCGGCAGCGAAGGTGACAGCCGCGGTGGTCTGGATGCTGGTGGGCGTGTGGCCGGCGCTGGAGAGGGCATTTGCGAGGGCCATCGAGTAGCAGGAGGCGTGTGCCGCTCCCAGAAGTTCTTCGGGGTTCGTGGTGTTGGCGACGCCCTCGGCACGAGCCTTCCAGTTCACCGAAAATTCTGCGGTGTGGGAGGAATCGAGCTTGACGGTGCCGCTGCCGGCTGCGAGCGTGCCGGTCCAGACGGTAGTTGCTTCACTGGTGAGCGTCGTGGGCATTGTGTTACCTCCATAAGGTGGAATTCCACCCTATCCGTCGGGGTGCCCCGGACGGAACGCGTCGTCTGGGAAAACACTGGGAGCGACCGTCAGGCCCGGAACATTCCAGACCGCACCAACAGCAGGTACAACTGGCAGCCGAGGCAGTAGTCAAAGACCGCGTTCAGAAAGGCCGCCACGAAGGCAACCGCGGCCGCCACACCCACGGCTTCGGGGATCCCGAGAGCGCCGAGCACTATCCCCGTGAGCGTCACGACGAGACCCACTGTCTGGGCAAACGTCGGCGGCGCCTCGTCCTCCAACTCGCTGGGCGGTGACAGTCGCGGACGCACAAACTTCTTGAACAGCCAACCGTAGGGGTGACGCCCCGCTCCGGCAATCGTGCCCCACGCGAACAGGCCGGCCAGCACCGACAACAGCACCAGAGCAGCAGTGGATGCCCCCACCAGCGCCAGAAAAACGGTCACGAGCAGCAGGGTCGCGGTGATACCTGCGCCGAAGCGCGGGCCTCGAGGGTCAATGGCCGGACGGGACTCAGACATGCACACTGCTTTCGGTGGGGGACTTTGCTGGCGCTTCGGCGATCTCGTCCAGGTGACGATGAATGTCGGCCGCGCTCGGCACGCCGGCTACCCGGGCTTGAACCCGACCGGCACCATCAAGAATGAGGGTAGTCGGCGTCTGCAGAACAGAAAAACGGCTGATGATGTCTGCTCGCTCCGACACGTCTACGTCGAGGTGAACGACTCCCGAGCGCGCATCGGCGACTCGGCCGAGCAACCGACCGGTGCCGGGGCAGCGAGCGCACCACGGGGTGGAAAACTGCACGAGCGTGGCGTGAGCACCAAATGCGTGGTCGGTGGCAACATCCGCTGGGGTGAGTACGGTGCCACTCACCCGAGAAATTCGACCCTGACGGGACCGCCAGATGAGACCCAGCACGGTTGCCACTCCCACGAGGGCGAGCACGAGAGCCGTGGCGGCGAGGGAATTCATGTCTTCAACGCTACAAGGCGACACGCGCGGGCCGTGCACTGTGACGACAGATGACGTGCGCGCTGCAACGTGAACGGTACACTCTATTCCGTGCCTGAAATTGAATTCCGATCGGAAATGACCGTGGAGTTGGTGCGCTCAAGCGCCCACGACTCCGACGTGCTGTTCGCTGCCCGAGTGTCCACGCTGGGGGAGCAGACCCTTGAGGCCAGCCAGCTCGACGGTGCCGAAACCGAGGCCGATGAGAAGCGCAGTACTGGCCTCATCAACTACCTCATGCGCGACCGTCACGGTTCGCCCTTCGAGCACAACTCCATGACCTTCTACGTGCGCGCACCCATCTTCGTTTTTCGGGAGTTCATGCGTCACCGCATTGCCTCCTACAACGAAGAATCGGGCCGATACCGGGAGCTCAACCCCGTTTTCTACGTTCCCGCCGAGGACCGCAACCTGGTGCAGGTGGGCAAGCCAGGCGCCTACGATTTCCTTCCGGGAACGGCCGAGCAGGCCGCCCTCGTTCAGCAGCAGACGCGCGCCGCAGCCGTGCACTCCTATGAGGCATACCAGCGGATGCTCGAAGCCGGCGTGGCCCGTGAGGTCGCGCGAATCGTGCTCCCACTCAATATCTACTCCTCGATGTATGTCACGCTCAACGCACGCTCGCTCATGAACTTCCTCAGCCTCCGCACCAAGCGTGAGGGCACGGTGTTCCCGTCGTACCCGCAGCGCGAGATCGAAATGTGCGCCGAGCAGATGGAGAATCACTTTGCGCAGCTGATGCCTCTCACCTACGCAGCCTTCAACAAGAGCGGCCGCGTTGCTCCGTAGGCGCTAGCCTGTATTTTGTGAGCTCCTCTACAAATCCCTTTGGCCAGGTGCTAGTCGCACTGGTCACACCATTCACGTTCGACGGAGAAGTGGACTGGGCCGGGGTCGAGAAGCACATCGATGATGTGATCAACGCCGGTGCGGACGGCATCGTCGTGACCGGAACCACCGGAGAAACAAGCACCCTCACCGACCCGGAAAAGATTCGCCTGGTTGAGGTGGGTAAGTCCGTGGCCAATGGTCGCGCCAAGATCATCACCGGTGGTGGCTCGAATGAGACCGCGCACGCCATGCAGCTCGCGCGTCAGAGCGAGAAGGCTGGCGCTGACGGCAACATGATCGTCACGCCGTACTACAACAAGCCCACTCAGGCCGGCATTCTGACTCACTTTCGCATGATCGCTGATGCCACCGACCTTCCGGTGATTCTGTATGACATCCCCGGTCGTACCGGTGTTCCGATCGCGTACGAGACCATCCTGCGCGCGGCCAAGCACCCGAACATCCTTGCCGTCAAAGACGCCAAGGGTGATTTCGCCCAGGTGAGCCGCGTGCTGAACCAGACCGACCTGATGTACTTCTCCGGCGATGACGCTAACGTCTTGCCGCACCTGTCTATTGGAGCCACGGGCCTGATTGGCGTCACCGGCAACATTGCCGCAACGCCCTATCGGCAGATGGTCGACGCCGTGAACGCCGGGGACCTTGCCACCGCGACGGCTGCGCACATGCAGCTGGAGCCGCTGGTTCGGGCCGTGATGACCCACGTTCCCGGAACGGTCGCCGTGAAATATATTCTGCACGGACTTCGACGCATCGGTAGCCCCCGCGTTCGCCTGCCTCTCGTGGGTCCTGAGGAATCCGAAGCTGCCCAGATCGAATCGGAAATCGATCTCGTCAAGAACATTCCCGGAGTAGACTTCAGCAACTTTCGGCCCGATCGCAACGCGGCAGCCGGCGGCTCACTGCCCAAGGTTGCCGGCACGACGCGGTAGGCCACATTCTGGCGTGAGGAGGAGTTGTGGCTGGGGCCGTTCGCCTTCCACCTGCTTTGACCGCGGGTACCCTTCGAATCACTCCGATCGGAGGGCTCGGCGAAATCGGTCGCAACATGACGACCTTTGAGATCGATGGAAAAATTCTCATCGTCGATTGCGGCGTTCTCTTTCCCGATGAGCGCCAGCCGGGCGTTGACCTCATCCTTCCCGATTTCGGCTTTCTGGCGGACCGGATCGACGACGTGTTGGCGGTTGTGCTGACACACGGACACGAGGATCACATCGGGGGTATGCCGTACCTGCTCCGACTCCGGTCAGACATTCCCATCATTGGGTCGGTCCTCACGCTCGCCTTCCTCACTGCCCGGCTCCGGGAACATCACCTCGTCCCTAACCGGGTGTCCGTTGCCGCCGGTGCCAGCGAACGGTGGGGGCCCTTTGGGCTGGAATTCATCGCGGTGAATCATTCCGTCCCCGACGCTCTCGCCGTGGCCATCACCACGACCGGTGGAACCGTGCTGCACACCGGCGATTTCAATATGGACCAGCTCCCCATCGACGGGCGCATCACCGACCTGGGGGAGTTTGCCCGCCTCGGCAGGGAGGGAGTCGATCTCCTGATGATCGACTCGACCAACGCGGATATCCCCGGTTTCTCCGCACACGAGCGATCGATCAGGCCCGCCCTCGACCACATCATTCGGCGAGCACCGCGCCGGGTGATCATTGCCGGCTTTTCAAGTAATGTGCACCGGGTGCAGCAGGTGCTGGATTCGGCCCACTCCAACGGGCGCCGGGTGACGTTCCTCGGCCGTTCAATGGTGCGCAGCATGGGAATTGCCGCCGAGCTCGGCTACCTCACCGTGCCGCCAGACGTGCTGGTTGATTTCAGCCGTTCGGATGCCATCCCTGAAAATAAGATGATCTACATCGCCACCGGCTCGCAGGGTGAACCGATGGCGGTCCTCGGTCGCATGGTGCGACAGGCTCACGAGATTGCGGTGCGTCCCGGCGACACGGTGATTCTGGCATCAAGTCGAATCCCGGGCAATGAAAGCGCGATTGCCGGAATCATCGACGGACTCACCAAGCTTGGTGCCACCGTTTTTCACCGGGGGAACGCGCTGGTGCACGTGTCTGGTCATGCGACTGCTGGTCCGCTGCTCTACGTGTTCAACATGGTGAAGCCACGCAACGTGCTCCCCGTGCACGGGGAGTTTCGCCACCTCACCGCGAACGCACAGCTGGCCATCGAAACGGGAGTGAGTGCATCCAGTGTCATCCTTGCCGAAAACGGGACGGTCATTGACCTGTGTGCCGGACGAGCCGTGGCGGTTGGGCAACTCGACGTGGGTTACGTGTTCGTGGATGGAGCAACGGTGGGGGAACTCACCGAAGCTGATCTAAAAGACCGCAGAATTCTGGCCCAGGAGGGTTTCGTCTCGGTCATTGTTGTTGTGGCGGTGACGACCGGGGTCGTGCTCGTGGGCCCGGAGGTACACGCTCGAGGTTTTGCGGAAGACGAGTCGGTCTTCGACGCGCTCAAGCCCCTCATCAGCGCGGCCCTGCGCACCGCGGCACTCAACGATGTGCGCGACCTGCATGTGCTCTCCCAAATTGTGCGTCGGGTGGCGGGACGCTGGGTGCAACAGACCTTTCACCGCCAACCGATGATCGTTCCCCTCGTCATTCAGGCGTGAGCACTCGATAACAGCGTGGTCAAGCCGCGCAACATGCTCACCATGCACGGCGATCGATCCCACCGCGGGGTTCGGGACCGCTACACTCACCATGTCGGCCAGCGCAGGCCGCCGAATCGGGGGGCTTGAGTGAAAATTGCACGCACATGGATCTTTCCACTACTACGAATCGCGCTCATTGCGTTGATTGCTGTGGCGCTCGTGAAGCTGGCATTCTTCCCGGATGGCGCCGTCGCGAGTGATCCGGCTCAGCCCACCGGGCAGGTTGTTGAACCTCAGATTGCAGTCGCGCTCGGCACCATCACGAATAACGTCACACTCGACGCCACCGTGAGCGCCGACGCCGCACTTGCCGTGAAAGCCAACGCCGTGGGTACCGTCGACGAGATCTTCGTGGCCGCCGGCCAGCCCGTGGTTGAGGGCGACAAGATCTATGACATTCGGGTGGAGACCCTCCGAGACCCGGTGGAGACCACGGATGCCCTGGGTCAGGTCACGATGACCCAGCCCAAACCTGTCGTGAGCTTTTCCAAGGTACTCGCGCCCGCCACGGGCGTGCTGAGTTCGCTTACTATCATTCCCGGCCAGGCCGTCTCCGTCGGGGACGCTACGGGGCAGGTTGCACCGCCGAGCTTCTCGGTGACCGGCGCACTCAGCCCCGACCAGCAGTATCGCCTACAAACCAAGCCGACCGAGGCATCCGTCACCATCACCAATGGCCCGGCACCCTTCACGTGCACCGGCCTTGTCGTGACCACACCGCTCGCCGGTGCCACGAGTGACGCGCTCGGGGGAACGGATGCCGCGACCGGCGGCACCGGCACAACGGTGAGTTGCGCGATTCCCGCGGAGGTCGTGGTCTTCTCCGGGCTGGCGGCGAAGATCACGATTGCGGCTGGGCAGGCCGACAACGTGCTCGTGGTCCCCACAACGGCGGTCAAGGGATCGGCGGCAACCGGTTCGGTGTGGATGGCGCTTCCGGACGGCACGACGGAGGAGCGCCCGGTGACCCTCGGCATGACGGACGGAACGAGCGTTCAGCTCCTGACCGGCGTCGTTGAGGGTGACCTCGTGAACGAGTTTGTGCCGGGCGCGGTGGCTCCACCCCAGGACGGCTGTATAACCGGCCCGGGCGGCAGCGTGATCTGCAATGGCGTCGGGATGGGCGGATGAGTCTCCTACACCTGGCGGGAGTGACCCGCACGGTGGATGTCGTGGACGCTCCACCGCTCACGATTCTCGCAGGGGTCGACCTCGATATCGCGGACGGTGATCGGGTGTCCATCGTGGGCCGCTCCGGTTCCGGAAAAACCACGCTGCTCAACCTCCTCGGGCTGCTCGACAACCCCACGACCGGCGTTATGACGTTCGATGACCGCAAGGTGGCGTCCTTCTCATCGGGGGAACGCGACCGGGTACGCGGACAGCACGTGGGATTCATCTTTCAACAGTTCAACCTCTTGCAGGGGCGCACAGCTCTGGAGAACGTCATGACGCCGTTGCTCTACGCCGAGGGGAAACAGTTCTGGCAACGGTCCCGCATCGCCGCCGAAATGCTTGACCGGGTGGGCCTCGGCGACCGCCTGTCGAGCATGCCCGACCGGCTCTCCGGGGGCGAACAGCAGCGGGTTGCGATCGCTCGGTCCCTCGTGCGCGGCCCTCGCCTCATTTTGGCAGATGAGCCGACGGGTGCCCTCGATCTGGAAACCGGCGCAGCCGTGATGGATCTCATCGATGAGGTCGCGCTCGCCTCGGGCGCTGCGCTCGTGACGATCACACACGATCCGGCGATTGCAGCACGTGCCACCAGGCATCTGCGGCTGGACCACGGGACGCTCGTGTCCGCGCCTATTGTGGCGGCAACGGTATGAGTCGACTCGCCACCAACGTCGTCGGGTCCTTCGTGGAGGCGTGGCAGGAACTGCGCATCCATAGGACTCGGGTCATGCTGTCCCTCATCGGAGTCGCTGTAGCGGTTTGCGCCATCACCACCGTGGTGGGTCTCGGCGCTCTCGCGCAGCAGGCACAGGTGGAGCAGAGCGAGCGTTCGTCAGGCCGACCAGCCAGTCTGAGTGTGTACGTGTCGACGGCTGACGGGACGCCACTACCGGCCGCACTCATGCAGGAGGCGTGGCAGAGTGCGATCGAACGTTACGACGTGACCTATGCCAGTCGGGTGCTCACGACGAGCCAGACCGTGCAATTCGCCGACGGCGCGGCCATGGTGATGGCCACCGGTGTCGATCAGCCGTACGGCACCATGCACCGGCTGAAGATCTCGTCCGGAACGTGGTTCGCGCCTGACGATGCCCTGCGGCTTGCACCGGCGATCCTCGTGAACTCCGTGTTCTACGATCGCATCGGAGCGCCCGATCTCGCCACGCACCCCACGGCGACTCTCGTGGGCGCCCAGAACACGACCGCGATCATCATCGGCGTCTATCCCTCAAACGTGTGGGAGACCGAGCCAACGATGTTCATGCTTGCAGACGCCTTGGCCGCCAGCACTCCCGTCACAACGGTTGATCCCGGCATGTATGGGAGCCCGCAGACCCAGTATGAAATGTGGGTTCCGCCGGCGGTCGCTGCAGACCTCTCAATCGCTCTGGAGCGTGACATCCAGGGAGCTCTCGGCGACGGTGCGACCGCCAGCGTGAACCGTCAGGACTACGCAAGCTTCGACGGCGACCCCTACCTGCCGCTCAAACTCATGGTCGGGGGAGTGGCCGGTCTCGTTCTGCTGCTCGGCGCCCTGGGACTCGTGAACATTGCTCTGGTTACGCTGAAGCAGCGCATTCGGGAGATCGGTATTCGGCGAAGCTTCGGGGCCACGGCCGGACGAGTGTTCTTCGCCGTGATGATGGAGAGCGTCGTCGCCACGGTCGTTGCCGGTGGTATCGGGGTCATTGCGGCCGTACTGATCGTCAAAAATCCGCTCGTGGAGGGCTTTATCGGCCAAGGCCAGGTCACGGACTTCCCACCGTTCCCCGTGGAGGCCGCTATCCTCGGCTTGATCTGCTCCACGGTTGTTGGCGCGCTCGCTGGCCTCGTACCCGCGCTCGTGGCCGTGCGCGTGAAGGTGATCGATGCCATCCGCTACTAGCCGGTAGGCAAGGGAAGCAAAGCACACCGCGGCGCGTGGTGGGCGTGGGATCACCGGGATCGGACGGCGCGGCGGTACCGTTGTCCCATGGCAACGAGCACGAAATCGACCGGTCGAACTCCGAGCGCCCCGGGGCGGGGCACTCCGGCACGCAAGCCTGCCGCAAAAACAGTTACAGCCAAGACCGTGAGATTCACGGAAACCGAGGTGAAGCCGAGCGTTGGCACCCGCATCTGGACCGGTCTTGCCCATGTCACCGGCGGCGCCGCTCGAGCCCTGGGCCCGGAAAAGCTCTCCAAGGATGAGCGTCGCGACGGCCTCCCCTTCTTTCTCGTTCTCCTGGCCATTGCCGGTGCAGTGGTGGAGTGGTTCCTCATCAACAACGTTGTTGCGCAGAACCTCGACGCCTGGACCTTCGGCGGACTCTTTGGTCGTGTTGCCTTCGCCCTCCCGGTCATCATGCTGATCTTCGCGGTCTGGCTCTTTCGCAAACCCAGCTCGGTGCACGACAATGGCCGCATCGGAATCGGCCTGACACTTCTTCTTGTCTCCGTTTCCGGCCTCTGCCACATCTTCGGCGGTCAGCCCGAACCCAGCGAGGGGATGAACGTGCTCGCCCTGTCCGGCGGGGTCATCGGCTGGATGGTGGCTGCGCCACTGATCCTGCTCACGACGTCGGTTGGCGCCTCGATCGTGGTGATTCTGCTGCTGATCCTGAGCCTGTTCATCATTACCAAGACACCGCCAAACCGTCTCCCGGCACGCTCACGCGAGCTGTACGCCTGGCTGTTTGGTGCCGTTCTGCCCGATGACGACGAGCGTGCGGCTGCCAAGAGTGCCAAGAATGACAAAACCGGCGCGGTCGAAAAGACCGTGCAGGTGGAACTCGATGGCGTCGATGGCGACGCCGCCGCCCTGCCATGGTGGCGGCGCAACACCAGCCAGCGTGAGGAAGATCCCGACTTCAGCAGCGCGCTGCATTCGGAGAAGACATCACCAAACGAAGACCATGCCGCTGACCCGCTTGGCGTTCTCCTCGGAGGAGACGCGTCGCGTGGTGGCTTTGACACTCCGCTCGAGAGCACAGCGGATGCCGTCGAACCCTCCGATCACTACGGCACCGAGGTACTCGAAGACCTTCGACGCGCTGAGCTTGCCGTGAAGCGATTCACCGGGGAGATCGATCTGTCGAAGGGAACATCGACGGGGCTGCAGTCCGATGACCCGGCGGGCCTCACCGAGGTGATCCCCGCGTTCACATCCCCACGCGTCGACGACGAGTCCGCCGAGCAGGAGGGGTTACGGCCGAGCGCCCCGGAGTCGAACGTTCCCTACGTCGTGCCCGCGGCATCCACTTTGACCGCCGGCCCGCCCGCTAAGGCACGCTCGGCCGCCAACGACGTGATCGTGAAGTCGATCACCGAGGTGCTGCGTCAGTTCGGTGTCGATGCCCAGGTGACCGGGTTCTCACGTGGCCCCACGGTCACCCAGTACGAAATCGAACTGGGCCCGGGTGTCAAGGTGGAGCGGGTTACGGCGCTGAGCAAGAACCTCTCCTACGCAGTGGCGTCCAACGAGGTGCGCATCCTGTCACCGATCCCCGGCAAGAGCGCCATCGGTATCGAGATTCCGAACACCGACCGGGAGATTGTGACGCTCGGCGACGTGCTGCGCTCAACCGTGGCCACCAACAGCACGCATCCCATGACCATCGGCGTCGGTAAAGACGTGGGTGGTGGCTTCGTGCTGGCCAACCTCGCCAAAATGCCTCACCTTCTGGTGGCCGGGTCAACCGGCTCGGGTAAGTCAAGCTTTGTGAACTCCATGATCACCAGCCTGCTCATGCGGTCCAAGCCGAGTGACGTGCGCATGGTGCTCATCGACCCCAAGCGCGTGGAACTCGCCGCCTATGCCGGCGTACCGCACCTGATCACACCCATCATCACGAATCCCAAGAAAGCAGCCGAAGCGCTGCAGTGGGTCGTGAAAGAAATGGACATGCGCTACGACGACCTCGCCAGTTTCGGGTTTCGGCACATTGACGACTTCAACAAGGCCGTCGTGGGCGGCGAGATCGTGCTGCCGGCCGGGAGCGAGCGCAAGCTCAAGCCGTACCCCTACCTACTGGTGGTGGTCGATGAGCTGGCCGACCTCATGATGGTGGCCCCGCGCGACGTTGAAGACTCGATCGTGCGCATCACCCAGCTGGCCCGCGCCTCCGGAATCCACCTCGTGCTGGCTACCCAGCGCCCCAGCGTGGACGTGGTGACGGGTCTGATCAAGGCCAACGTTCCCTCGCGCCTCGCATTCGCTGTGACCAGCGTCACCGATTCCCGCGTTATTCTCGACCAGCCGGGAGCTGACAAGCTCATTGGTCAGGGTGACGCGCTCTTCCTCCCCATGGGGGCTTCCAAGGCTATTCGCGTGCAGGGGGCCTGGGTCACCGAAGACGAGATCGAGAAGGTCGTGAAGCACGTCACCAACCAGGCCCGGCCCGACTACCGGCCCGACGTGTCGATGGTGCAGCCGCGCAAGGAGATTGACTCCGACATCGGCGATGACCTGGAGGTGCTGCTCGCGGCCGCCGAGCTCGTGGTCTCCACCCAGTTCGGGTCGACATCCATGCTGCAGCGCAAGCTGCGAGTGGGGTTCGCCAAGGCGGGGCGCCTCATGGACCTGCTCGAATCACGGGAGATCGTGGGCCCGTCGGAGGGGTCCAAGGCCCGCGACGTGCTTGTTTCAGCGGAGCAACTGCCGAGTGTTCTCGCGAGGCTCCGCGGCTCGGATGCCGAGCACCACGCGGCTCAGTCCGCCAAACCCAACAATGAACTCCCCGACCCGCGCTACGCTGACGACCCGGTGAGCAAGATGTCGCAGGGGTATCCTGAGGTCGACGGCAGCTCCGACGACGAGGATGCCTGGAATCTGACGGACAGGGACTGAACGCATGGTGACATCGAACGATCCGCCCCACCCGCCCAGTAACTGGAACGTGCCGAACGCCATCACCATCGTGCGTATTCTGCTCGCACCGGTTTTCCTCTGGATGTTGCTGACCGATGACGGAGCCGACGGAGCTTTGCGCTGGGCGGCTGCGCTGCTCTTCATTCTTGCGATTGCAACCGACGGCATCGACGGCATGATTGCACGTAAGCACAACCTCGTCACCGATCTCGGCAAACTGCTCGACCCCATTGCCGACAAGATTCTTACCGGCGGTGCCCTCGTGGGCCTGTCGATTATCGGTGAGCTGCCCTGGTGGGTCACGATCATCATTCTGGTGCGGGAGATCGGCATCACCGTGTTCCGCTTTGTGATGCTGCGTGACCGCGTCATCCCGGCCTCTCCGAGCGGCAAGCTCAAGACCATCGCTCAGTCCGTGGCCCTCTCCCTGGCGCTGTTGCCGCTCTGGCTGCTGTTTGGTGACGAGGTCATGCACTGGGTCAACACCGTGGCCATGTCGATTGCCGTGGCACTCACGGTCTACTCCGGCCTTGAATACCTGCTCGCCGCGCGCCGCCACGGGTCCAGCACGCCGGCCCATGAGTGAGCAGATGGATGTGGCAGCGGAGCTGATTGCGGAGCTCATCGCCGCGCACCTCAGCATTGCCGTTGCGGAGTCCCTGACCGGCGGACTGCTCGTGGCCGAACTCGTGAGGGTGCCCGGGGCATCCGCTGTGGTCAATGGTGGGATCGTGGCGTACAACACCGAGCTGAAGCACACACTCCTGGGCGTGGATACGAGCGTGCTCAACGTGCACGGCCCCGTTCATCCCGACGTGGCCAAGCTCATGGCGATCGGTGCGCGAACCGCGCTGGCCGTCAACGGAGAACGGGCGGCGATCGGAGTGTCAACGACGGGCGTAGCGGGGCCGGGCCCGCAGGGGGGACATGCAGAAGGCACCGTTTTCATCGGGCTGTCCAAGGGCACCGGGTCATGGGCTCTTCCCCTGCATTTGACAGGAAGTCGCGACGAAATTCGGGCCGAAACGGTGGCCCGCGCCGTTGAAGCTGTGCGTGACCTGTTAGCTCGGGAGACCTTGGAATAGATGATGTTACGTATGGGTTACATCGAGCATATTAACAAGAAAAGATCAGTCACTCTCTGTAGTCTCAAGTTGTCGGAATCGCTAAGCGGCGTAAAATATCTGATGACGCAGTACCCAGTTCTAACCCAGAGGTTGACAGGCATAAGGAGGAGGTTCCGATGATTCTTGTACGTCAGGAAATCGGCGATGTGCTCAGGGACTTCCGCCTGCAAAAAGGTAGAACCCTTCGGCAGGTCGCAAGTAAAGCAAGTGTCGCCCTCGGCTATCTCAGCGAGGTAGAGCGTGGACAGAAAGAGGCATCTTCCGAGATCCTCGCCTCTGTTGCAGACGCTCTTGACACCCCTATTTCAGTCATCATGCGTGAGGTCGGCGACCGTCTCGCCGTCATCGAGGGGATCGATGCGTTCCCCGACACCGTACCCGACGACTTTGGGGCCGCCTACGACCCCGGGTTCCTGGTTCGCTAGTCACCTTTCTAACCCCCTATTGATCTATGCAGTGCGTACAGAACTTCGCGCACTGCATTTTTCCTGCCCGCAGTAAGGAGTGACCTGTGCGCCTCAGCGAATTCCGCCGTGCCGTGGCCGACGAGTTTGGTGACGCCTACGGGCGCGTGCTCACCGGAGACCTGGTTCTCGGAGCGTTGGACGCTCGAACCGCTGATGCCGCTCTGGAATCGGGAATCCCGGCGCGTGACGTGTGGCTGGCGCTGTGCGCCGAAACCGACGTCCCCGCCGAACGGCGCCATGGTGCCGGCCTGCCCGCAGCGCGCCACTGATCCTCGTCGGTTTTCGACACGCCGGTATCTGAATCCCGGTAATCATAGAAGATCTGTTCGGTCGTTGATAGACTCCTTCACAGCGCGAACAGTGTCACGTTGTCCACCATCCGCCGTCCGGACGAACCAGTGTCGGAGGGTCGGCGTACAGTCGCTCACGTCCGCACTACGTAGCAATTGCCTTGTCGATAGCGAGCACCGGGGTCTTCCCGATTCTTGCCCCGACAGCCTATAGGCGCCGAAACGCACGACCAATGGAGACCATCATGGCATCAGCAGCAGATCGCGAAAAAGCCCTAGAGACAGCCCTCGCCCAGATCGACCGTCAGTTCGGTAAGGGTTCCGTCATGCGTTTGGGTAGTGACGAACGCGCACCCGTTGAGACCATCTCGACCGGTTCGATTGCGCTTGACGTTGCGCTGGGTATAGGTGGACTGCCCCGTGGTCGCATCGTGGAAATCTATGGGCCAGAGTCTTCGGGTAAGACCACCCTCACCCTGCACGCCATCGCAAATGCTCAGAAGAACGGCGGCATTGCAGCCTTCATCGATGCCGAGCACGCCCTCGACCCGGAATACGCGAAAAAGCTTGGCGTTGACATTGATGCTCTGCTGGTATCCCAGCCCGACACGGGTGAGCAGGCACTCGAGATCGCCGACATGCTCGTGCGAAGCGGATCCATCGATCTCATCGTTGTTGACTCCGTGGCTGCGCTGGTCCCACGTGCTGAAATTGAGGGCGAGATGGGTGACTCCCACGTGGGACTCCAGGCCCGTCTCATGTCACAGGCCCTCCGTAAGCTCACGGGTGGACTCAGCCAAACCAACACCACCATGATCTTCATTAACCAGCTGCGCGAAAAGATCGGTGTGTTCTTCGGTAGCCCCGAAACCACGTCCGGTGGAAAGGCGCTCAAGTTCTACGCGTCCGTTCGTCTCGACATCCGTCGGATCGAAACCCTCAAGGACGGCACCGACGCCATCGGTAACCGCACCCGCGTGAAGGTCGTCAAGAACAAGATGGCACCGCCCTTTAAGCAGGCCGAGTTCGACATTATGTACGGCATTGGAATTTCGCGCGAAGGAAGCCTCATCGACTTTGGTGTCGACCAGGGCATCGTGAAGAAGTCCGGTGCGTGGTACACCTATGACGGCGACCAGCTTGGCCAGGGAAAAGAGAATTCCCGTAACTTCCTGCTGCGCAATCCCGACATGGCCAACGAGATTGAGCGCAAGATTTTGAACAAGCTCGGCGTGGGTGCAGAGGGCATCGCGTTTAAGGCTGCTGAGAAGGCTGCTGCCGATGCCGCCGAGGCCATTGAGAAGAAGAAGGCCGAAGAGTCTGGGATCGTTGCACCGCCCGTAGCGGTCAAGGCCAACGCTCGCAAGAGCGCCTAGGTTTCCGTGTCACCCTCCACACACGACGAAAGATAGGTCACGGGAATGGTTCACTTCGAGCCCGCCGACGAGGCAGCCACATCAGACACGGAAGCCGTGGCCCCCGTGACCTATCTTCCCGGAGCAGCACCGGGCATGAAACGTCGATCGCCCCTTGACTCACGTACCTCCGGGGGAGAACCACGTGAGAAAACCGTGTTTGAGCGCACATCGCCCGCTCCGGTTGACATCGGGAGCACGCGCGAAGAGCCGAATCCGTGGGCAGCACCGAACCAGCGGGATGCGGCCTCGGATGACTTTGAAGCCGATTCTGTGGCTGATTCTGCCGAGCCCACGGCAGAGGAGGCTCAGGCGTCCGAACAGGCAGCACTCGCAGAAATGTTGGAGCACGCAGAGGCCATGTTGCTGCACCGACTGCGCGCACGCTCTTTGTCGCTCGTGGAGGCCTTTTCCGCGCTGAAGGAAACCGATCTGAACGATGGGGAAGCGCACGATCTCATCGCACGCTTTGTCGAACTCGGATATCTCGACGACGTCAAACTCGCCGACCAGATCATTCACACCCACCATGAGCGCAAGGGTCAGGGGCGCGCAGGCGTCGAAACCGAAATGCGTCGTCGCAAGCTCGACCCCAGCGTCATGCTCGACAAGCTCGAAGAGCTCCCCGACGATGAGCAGGAGCGAGCGAACGAGGAAGCCATCAAGCGCATCCAGCAACTCAGTCGCTTTGACAATCAGACGATTGATCGTCGTCTCACCGCGTTTCTGCAGCGCAAGGGGTACAACTTTGGAGTCGTTCGTGAGGCCGTCAAGGCTGCCATGGACTCGCGTGGTGGCGGGTCCTCCGGGGTTCGGTTTCGCTGAGGAGCGGCTTTGTGCGGCGCAGGCAGCTTCGCTCTGGACGAGTTCACACATTGCTCGCGTAAACTGTAAACACTATGAGTATTGCCACCGCACCTGATCTCACCCGCCGCACCGTGATCACCCCGTCGTCGGCAGCGGTCGATGACGATGGGCACGCGCGCACGTACGAGGTGCGCACGTTCGGTTGCCAGATGAACGTGCACGACTCCGAGCGCCTGAGCGGATCACTGGAGGCGGCCGGTTATGTGTCCGCCAACGGCGCCGAAGCAGATGTCGTGGTGATCAACACCTGTGCCGTTCGTGAGAACGCCGACAACAAGCTCTACGGCAATCTGGGCTACCTCGCATCGGTGAAGCGTCGCCATCCCGGCATGCAGATCGCCGTTGGTGGGTGCCTCGCTCAGAAAGACAAGAACACGATCCTCGACAAAGCCCCGTGGGTTGACGTGGTTTTCGGTACCCACAACATGGGTGCTCTTCCCAGCCTGCTGGAGCGCTCCCGCCATAACGGCGAGGCACAGCTCGAGATTCTCGAGTCCCTTGAGACCTTCCCCTCGACGCTCCCCACCAAGCGGGACTCCAGCTACAGCGGTTGGGTATCCATCTCCGTGGGCTGCAACAACACCTGCACCTTCTGCATCGTTCCGGCCCTCCGTGGCAAGGAGAAGGACCGTCGCCCGGGCGAGATCCTCGCCGAGATTCAGGCACTGGTTGATGACGGTGCCATTGAGGTCACGCTTCTCGGGCAGAACGTCAACTCTTACGGAGTGGAATTCGGCGACCGGTTGGCGTTTGGCAAGCTGCTCCGCGCGGCCGGCAGGATCGAGGGGCTGGAGCGCATCCGCTTCACCAGCCCGCACCCGGCCGCTTTCAGCGACGACGTTATCGATGCGATGGCTGAGACCCCCGCCGTCATGCCGCAGCTGCACATGCCACTGCAGTCCGGCTCGGATCGAGTGCTGAAGGCCATGCGCCGGTCGTACCGTTCCACCAAGTTCCTCGGAATCCTGGAACGCGTGCGCGCGCAGATGCCCAACGCTGCCATCAGCACCGACATCATCGTGGGCTTCCCCGGTGAGACCGAAGAAGACTTTCAGGAGACGCTGCGAGTAGTCGAAGAGGCCCGGTTCGCGACGGCCTTCACCTTCCAATACTCGATTCGCCCCGGAACACCCGCAGCCACCATGGCCGATCAGGTGCCCAAGGAGGTCGTGCAGGAGCGCTATGAGCGTCTGGCCGAGCTGCAGAATCGCATTGCGTGGGAAGAAAATATCGCCCTGATCGGCACCGAGGTCGAGCTGCTCGTGGCGAATGGTGAGGGTCGCAAAGACTCCGACACCCACCGCATGAGCGGACGCGCGCCCGACAGTCGTCTCGTGCACTTCGACGTACCTGCCGGTTCCTCTCGCCCCCGCCCGGGCGACATGGTGACCGTCGTTATTACGGAAGCCGCCCCCTTCCATCTCATCGCCGACTCCACCGATCAGGCACCCCTGCGCATCCGGGCGACCCGGGCCGGCGACGCCTGGGACCGCGGCGAGGCCGAGTCGTGCGGTGTTCCCGCGCACGCTCCGGCGCCCGCCGGGGCCGTCTGGCTGCCGACCCTGCGGGTGCGTGACGCCAGCGAGGACACCGCCGCCTCGACCGTCCCGACCGGCTCGTCCACCGTTCCCATTTACGACGTCAATGACGGGCAGCGCTAGCTCTTTCCCCGTCACGGGTGGCACCTCCACCGCGATGATCGTCATTGTCGGCTCGACGGGGACGGGAAAATCGGCGCTCTCTCTGGATATCGCCGAGCATTTGGGCGCACACGGTCAGCCGTGTGAGATCGTCAACGCCGACGCGATGCAGCTCTATCGCGGAATGAATGTGGGAACGGCCAAGCTGCCGGTTGCCGAGCGCCGAGGTGTCCCGCACCACATGCTCGATGTTCTTGACGTCACTGCCGAAGCCACCGTGTCGAACTACCAACGCGATGCCCGGGCTGTCATTACGGGCATTGTGGAGCGCGGAGCGATGCCCATTCTGGTGGGCGGGTCGGGACTCTACGTGTCCTCCGTCATTTACGATTTTCGCTTTCCGGGGACGGATCCCGCCCTGCGCGCTCGGTTGGAAGCAGAACTGACCGAGACGGGACCGGGCAGCATGTATGCCCGCCTCAAGCTCGTTGACCCAGAGGCGGCGCTCCGCATCGGCTCGAGCAATGGTCGTCGGCTGGTGCGAGCACTGGAGGTCGTTGAGCTCACCGGTGCCCCGCACACGGCAGTTCTGCCAGCGGATCCGGTCTATTGGCGACCCACCGTCACGCTGGGTCTTCGGGTGGCACGAGAGGTGCTGACACCGAGACTGGACGCCCGCGTAGAGGCAATGTGGGCGGAGGGCATTGTCGCGGAGGCGGAGGGACTGCGTGCCCAGGGCCTGGAGCAGGGGATCACGGCCAGTCGCGCTATCGGCTACGCGCAGGCGCTCGGCGAACTGCACGGCACGCTCACGCGCGCTGAGGCGATCGAGAGTACCCAGCAGCTCACCCGCCGCTATGCCAGGCGACAGGTGAGTTGGTTCAAGCGTTACCCCACGGCGTGGATTGAGGCGGATGCCCCCAACCGGCTTGAGCAGGCCGTCGACTACATTCAGCGCGGCGAGACCAACCCCGCACCCACCGACACCGCACCGTCAGACACCGGGGTGAGCGGCCCTGGGCGGGCAACGGACCAGATCGTCGCGGTGCCGTTCGCCTAAACTGGGCAGATGGGCATCAATTTGAACTTCACCAAGGGCCACGGCACGGGCAATGACTTCGTTCTGTTTGCCGACCCCGACGGCACCATGGAGCTCAGCGCGGAGCAGATTCGCGCGGTGTGCGACCGCAAGTTCGGAGTGGGCGGCGACGGAATCATTCGTGCCGTGAAGTCCGCCAACCTCGCCGCCGGTGCCGCGGCTCTGGCCGAAGACGAACACGCTGAGTGGTTCATGGACTACTTCAATGCCGACGGTTCGGTCAGTGAGATGTGTGGCAACGGCATCCGCGTATTCACGCGCTACCTTCTCGACAACGCTCTCACGACGCTCAACATCGGCGACACCCTGGCGATCGGCACGCGAGCCGGCGTTCGGGACGTGCAGCGCAACGCCAGCGGATACCAGGTTGACCTCGGACGTTGGCGCCTGGATGGCGGCGAGCCCCTCGTTCGCGTGAAGAACCTCTCGATTGCCCGTCCGGGCCTCGGGATCAATGTGGGTAACCCGCACGTGGTCGTGGCTCTCGCCGACGACGCCGAACTTGAAGCCGCCGACCTCACCTTCATTCCGCAACTCGACCCGGAACCGGCCGATGGTGCCAACGTAGAACTCGTGGTTCCCCACGACCCGCTGGTGATCAGCGGTGTCGGACACATCCGCATGCGCGTTCACGAGCGCGGAAGCGGAGAAACCCTCTCCTGCGGCACCGGCGCGGCCGCTGCGGCCCTGGCGACCCGCCACTGGGCAGGTGCGGGAGCGCCGAACCAGTGGCGCGTAGAGGTGCCGGGCGGCACGCTCGGGGTGCGCATGTTCCCCACCGAGGACGGCGAGCACGTATCGCTGTCGGGTCCGGCGGAACTCGTCTTCGATGGAGTGCTCGCCCTCGGCTAAGTGTCCTCGGGCGCGTCGCCGCGCCTCAGATCGGTGGCCGCTACGGTAATTACCGTAGCGGCCACCGATCACCGTAGCGACGACACCGTGAGCGGGCTTGTCAGGCCGTTTCGGCGCGATCCACGCGCAGTACCCGGAAGCCCTTGCTGATCGACTCCCGGGACACGGCGTACTCGTCCGTCAGTTCGGCCTCTAGCCAGCGCTGGAGCGAATCCGAGCCGAGGTTGCGCTGCACCACGAGCCAGGCATCCGAACCTGGCTCGAGACGGGGGAGCCAGGTGTGCATGAGAGAGTGCAGTTCGTCTTTGCCCACGCGAATGGGCGGGTTTGACCAAATCGTTCGAAAGCGGATGTCGTCGGGCACGTCCGCGGGTAGAACCGCGCGAATGTTGGTGAGGCCGAGCTTCTCGGCGTTCATGCGCACGAGTGCGAGTGCGCGCTCGTTCACGTCTACGGCCCAGATGGTGGCCTCGGGGGAGACGAGCGCGAGGTGGAGGGCAATCGGGCCCCAGCCGCAGCCCAGATCGAGGAAATCACCCGTCAGCGGTGGTGCGGGCGCGTACTTGATCAGCACCTCGGTACCGATGTCGATGTGTGCGGGACTGAACACATTGTTGGCCGTGGTCACCTCGTGAGTGACCCCATTGAGCTCGACCGAAATGGTGCGGGTACGAAGTTCGGTGCCGGGGGTGGAGGCGAAGTAGTGGTCGGATGACATAAATGGAACCTATCCGAGTTCATTGAACTAGAGTTAAAGGAATGATTGATTCAATCGTGCCCCATGATGATGACGATGTAGTAGCCCGCGTTCTTGCAAGCGCTGAAACACGTGCCGCTGGCTACTCACTTTTCCGCAGCGGAACGGCGCAGGCTTTGCAAGCCGAACCGGCATCCGGCGATCAACACCGCAATGATTTTGACGGTGAACAAACACAGCGCGAGGACCGCAATGCTCTGCGGCGCGTTGGTGGCCTCTCCACCGAACTGCAAGACGTTACCGAAGTGGAGTACCGGCAGCTTCGGCTGGAGAACGTGGTGCTCGTGGGCGTCTACACCCACGGCACCGTGGACGACGCCGAGAACTCGATGCGCGAGCTGGCGGCTCTCGCCGAGACCGCTGGTGCCACCGTGCTCGATGGACTCCTCCAGCGCCGCGCCACACCAGACCCGAGTACCTACCTCGGTAAGGGAAAAGCCGAAGAGGTGGCGAGTCTCGTCAAGGCGATGGGTGCCGATACCGTGATCGCCGACACCGAGCTGGCTCCGAGCCAGCGACGTGCCCTCGAAGATGTGGTGAAGGTGAAGGTGATTGACCGCACCGCGGTCATCCTCGATATCTTCAGCCAGCACGCAACCAGCCGGGAGGGTAAGGCTCAGGTTGAGCTCGCTCAGCTGGCCTACCTGCTTCCGCGGCTTCGTGGGTGGGGTGACTCCATGTCCCGCCAGGCCGGTGGCCAGGTCGGTGGCGCAGGAGCGGGAATGGGTTCGCGTGGACCCGGTGAGACGAAGATCGAACTCGATCGCCGTCGCATTCACACCCGCATGTCGCGTCTGCGCAAGCAGATGATCGAAATGAAGCCGGCGCGCATCGCGAAGCGGGCCAACCGCAAGCGCAACGCGGTCCCGTCCGTGGCCATCGTGGGATACACCAACGCCGGCAAGTCGAGTCTGCTCAACCGCATCACCCGCGCCGGCGTTCTGGTGGAGAACTCCCTGTTCGCCACCCTCGACGCCACCGTGCGCAAATCCACCACCGAGGACGGCCGGCTGTACACCCTCACCGACACGGTGGGATTCGTGCGCAACCTGCCTCACCAACTGGTGGAAGCGTTTCGTTCCACGCTCGAAGAAGTTGCCGACGCGGACGTCATCGTGCACGTTGTTGACGGGTCCCATCCCGACCCGGTGAGCCAGCTCTCAACCGTGCGTGACGTCATCTCCGAGGTGGGTGCCCGGCACATTCCGGAACTCGTGGTCTTCAACAAGAGTGACCTCATCAGCGACGACGACCGACTCGTGCTTCGTGGCCTTGAGCCGCGGGCCACCTTCGTCTCTGCGCGGAGCGGAGAAGGCATTGACACCGTTTTGGCGGCCATCTCGGCGCTGCTCCCGACCCCGCAGATTGAACTCAACCTGCTGATCCCCTACGAGCGCGGAGACCTCGTGGCCGTGCTGCACGATCAGGGTCGCGTTGTCTCCACCGAGTACGTGGAGGCGGGAACGCTCGTGACCGCGTTCGTGACTCCCGAGATCGAACCGCAGTTCACCGCCTTTGTAGTCACCCCCGCCATTACGGGCTAGTCCGCTCACGCACAAAGCCGCCCAACCGCCGGAAGGAAAATCCGGCTGCTGGGCGGCTCTGTGTTGGGCGGCTTTGTGCTGTGCGGTGGCTTTCGGTGTTTACACGGAGCGCAGAACGGCGACAACCTTACCGAGGATCTCAGCGAAGTCGCCCACAATTGGTTCGAAGTTCGAGTTACGCGGCAGAAGCCAGGTATGGCCATCACGCTGACGGAAAACCTTGACCGTGGCCTCGTTGTCGAGCATTGCCGCCACGATCTCACCGTTCTCCGCAGTCTTCTGCTGGCGGATGACAACCCAGTCACCGTCGCAAATGGCCGCGTCGATCATGGACTCACCAATGACCTTGAGCATGAAGAGTTCTCCCTTGCCCACCAGTTGACGGGGGAGAGGGAAGATCTCATCAATTTGCTGCTCGGCCGTGATGGGGATTCCGGCGGCGATCCGACCAACGAGCGGCACCATGGCTGCATCGCCAATCTGAACGGGGCTCGAAAAGGTCTCACCCTCACGCACAGCAGGCGCTTCGGTGGACCGGGGGACTTCGATCAAAACCTCGAGGGCACGTGGCCGGTTAGGGTCGCGGCGTAGGTACCCGCTCAATTCGAGTTGATTGAGCTGGTGGGTGACGCTCGACAGCGAGGCCAGTCCCACCGCATCACCAATCTCGCGCATGCTCGGCGGGTAGCCACGCTGGCTCACCGAGCGCTGGATCACGTCGAGGATGGCGAGCTGTCGCTCACTCAGGCTCTTGCGGCGTCGCGTGCCGCCCTTCTCACGGGACCCGCTGGTGTCTTTCGTCACGCTTTCGCTCCTCGAGTCGGTCCCGCAGCGGCTGCTGAGCCAAAAACGGGAATGTCGGTGGTGTCTGGTTGAGTTCGGAATGAACAATTTCCTCTATCGAAACTTTATCCAGTTCACGTGGCCAAAACAAACATCTATTCGAGGGTGTCGCGAGAATTTTTTAGAAAAAGTAGCCGCAAAGGGTTGATTGTTCGAATATTCGAAGTTATATTCGGAACATAGTTTCGCATTCGGCTCTCCCGGCCGAGAGTCGAGTGCGGAACTCGCCGAATAACATCACCCGGAGGTTCGACATGAGCACAGTAGACGTTAAGACGGTTGGAACACGCACACTGCAGTCAAGCAACGTGAACGCACGCACACCAAACGCAAGAACCATAGACCCGAGGGCCGCAGCTGGCAATGATGCCCGAGCCGTTCACACCAGATTGCGCCTCACGCGCCGGGGGCGACTGACACTCACGACCCTTGCGGCCACCCCGCTAGTCATCGTGGCCATCACGGTGGCACTGAGTGGTGGCATGGCGGAGGCCGCGGCACCCAGCACCGCCTCGGGTACCACCCTGCACACGGAACTCGTATCGTTCCGCTACGTGACCGTCGACGCCGGCCAGACCCTCTGGGACATAGCGCAGGCCATCGCGCCGGCCGCCGACCCTCGCGACGTCATCATCGACATCGTGAGTCTCAACCAGCTGCAGGGCGATTCGGTTCAGCCTGGCCAGCGCCTCGCCCTTCCTGCAGGATACTGATCGGGCCAACCCGGCGCCCGCCTGCGCACCCGGTGCAGCACGTGAGATGCCCGGTTGGGGTTGTGACCCGTCCCCGCCGTACCATTGGTTAGTGACCAGTCTCAGTGATCTTCCTCTCCGCGCCGACCTTCGTGGTCAAATTCCCTACGGAGCCCCGCAACTGCACGTGCCGGTAGCGCTCAACGTGAACGAAAACACGCACCCAATCCCGGAACCCGTGGCCCTCGACATTGTGCGGGCATTGGCTGAGGCTGTTCTCACCGTGAATCGGTATCCGGACCGCGAATTTCTGGAGCTGCGCGAGCGGCTAGCCCACTACCTGGGTCACGGACTGACCAGCGACAACATCTGGGCTGCGAACGGGTCCAATGAGGTGCTGCAGCAGGTGCTGCAAGCCTTTGGTGGTCCGGGGCGTTCCGTCCTGGGTTTTGCACCCACGTATTCCATGTACTCGATCCTGGCATCAGGCACCGGAACGGAATGGATCGCGGGAACCCGTGATGCCGACTTCGAGGTATCACCTCAGACGGCCGCAGACTGGGTGAGCCGCACAGACCCCGACCTGGTGTTTCTCTGCTCGCCCAACAACCCCACCGGAACGAGACTCTCCCTCGAGACGATCACCGCTGTCTACGAGGCCAGTCGCGGAATCGTTGTTGTGGACGAGGCCTATGCCGAGTTCGAGCCGGCGGGGACGGCCAGCGCTCTGACGCTCCTTCCCGGCCGCGAGCGGCTGATCGTATCGCGCACAATGAGCAAGGCCTTTGCATTTGCGGGGGCGCGAGTGGGTTATCTCGCCGCCGATCCGGCCGTCACCGACGCGCTTCGTCTCGTTCGGCTGCCGTATCACCTGTCGGCGTTCACGCAGGCAGCCGCCAACGCGGCACTGGCGCACACGGATGAGATGCTTGCCATGGTCGACGATATCCGCGGTCAGCGCGACCGTCTGGTGGTCGAACTCGCCCGATTGGGGTACTCACCGTACGAGAGTGGGAGCAACTTTGTTCTCTTCGGCGGAGTGGCCGATCCGCACGCACTGTTCGAAGCGCTTCTCGCCCAGGGGATCCTGATCAGAGACGTGGGGATCGCCGGGCACCTGCGCGTGAGTGCGGGAACAGCGGCCGAGACCACGGTCTTCCTCGAAGCACTGGAGCGTCTCGGTCGGCCGACTGCGGCCGGAGCCGAATAAACTAGGGTCATGAGCTCTTCTTCCACGCCGGTTGCACCGCGCGTCGCCCACCTGCAGCGCGAGACCAGTGAGTCGAGCATCGAGCTGACGCTCAACCTGGACGGAACCGGGGTGAGTGACATTCACACCACCGTCCCGTTCTTTGACCACCTGCTCACGGCCTTTGCAAAGCACTCACTGACCGACCTCACGGTGCGCGCTCACGGCGACACCGACATCGATGTGCACCACACGGTCGAAGACATTGGGATTGTTCTCGGTCAGGCCATCAAGCAGGCCCTCGGCGACAAGTCCGGTATTTCTCGATACGGCGATGCGCTGGTTCCCCTGGACGAAGCACTTGCCCAAGCCGTTGTGGACATCTCGGGTCGCCCCTATCTCGTGCACACCGGTGAACCGGCAGGATTCGAATTCCACCTTATCGGTGGGCACTTCACCGGCTCCATGGTGCGTCACGTCTTTGAAGCGATCACCTTCAACGCCGGACTGACCGTGCACGTGACGGTCATGGGCGGGCGCGACCCGCACCACATTGCGGAGGCCGAGTTCAAGGCATTTGCCCGCGCGTTCCGCCTGGCGAAAGCGCTCGACCCGCTTGTTGTTGGTATTCCGTCCACGAAGGGCGCCCTGTGACCTCGGTCGTCGTCTTAGATTACGGAACCGGTAACGTCCACTCCGCTGTGAAAGCGTTGGAATTGGCCGGCGCCGACGTGACGCTCACCCACGACCGCAAACTGGCGCTGGAGGCTGACGGTCTTGTCGTGCCCGGCGTGGGTGCCTTCAGTGCCGTCATGGCGGCACTGACCTCCGTGCGCGGCGATGAAATCATCGACCGCCGCATTGCGGGAAGCCGTCCCGTGCTCGGAATTTGCGTGGGTATGCAGGTGATGTTCGAGCATGGCGTGGAACGCGGTATCGACACCGCGGGGCTCGGAGAATGGCCGGGAACGGTCACAGAACTTCCCGCACCGGTGCTGCCGCACATGGGCTGGAACACCGTGAAAACGGACCCTGATTCCGTACTCTTTCGAGGTCTCGAGGAGGAACGGTTCTACTTCGTACACTCCTACGCCGCGCAGTCGTGGACGCTCGACGTGCAGCCGCCGTTTCCGCAGCCCCGACTCACGTGGGCCGAGCACGGTGGACCATTTCTCGCCGCCATCGAGAACGGACCGCTGTCGGCGACACAGTTTCACCCGGAAAAATCCGGCGATGCCGGCATCCGCTTGTTGAAGAACTGGCTTGCCACCCTGCGTGACTAACGCAGACCCGACATATTTTTGTGTTCAATTCGGCTGCCGTGTTGTAGCCCCACCAATCGAGGAAATTCATGAGTGAGTTCAACCACACCCCGCGTCTCGTTCTGCTGCCGGCCGTCGACGTTGCCGACGGAAAAGCCGTGCGTTTGACGCAGGGACAGGCTGGCACGGAAACCAGCTACGGGACCCCGGAAGATGCGGCTGCAGACTGGGCTCGTCAGGGCGCCGAGTGGATTCACCTCGTCGATCTCGACGCGGCCTTTGGTCGGGGCAACAACACCACCATCATCAAGAAGGTCATCAAGCAGGTGAAGGGCGTCAACATCGAGCTGTCGGGCGGAATTCGCGACGACGAATCGCTGGAGGCTGCACTCAGCACCGGCGTCGAGCGCATCAACCTCGGTACGGCAGCGCTCGAAAACCCGGAGTGGGCGGCTAGCGTGATCGCGCAGTACGGTGAGGCCGTTGCCGTGGGGCTTGATGTGCGTGGAACCACTCTGGCCGCCCGCGGCTGGACGAAGGACGGCGGTGACCTGTGGCAGGTTCTGGAACGGCTGGAGGCCGCCGGGTGTTCCCGCTACGTCGTCACGGACGTCACCAAGGATGGCACCCTGCAGGGACCGAATATCGACCTCTTGCGTCAGATTCTCGCCAAGACGCGCCGACCGGTCATTGCCTCCGGCGGTGTCTCCAGCCTCGACGACCTCATCGCCCTGCGGGAGCTCGTGCCGCTCGGACTCGAAGGCGCCATCGTTGGCAAGGCCCTCTATGCGGGAGCCTTCACCCTCCCCGAGGCACTGGATGTCTCGGGCTCGTAATCTCGGGTCCACCGGCCTCCCGTCTGGACCGGCCGACTCGGCCGGCCAACCCTGGGCGGGTCGGCGTTTTGAGTCGAACGACAGTGCCGACGACGACGGGCTGGCCCCGGAGGATCTGCTGTCGGCACTGCGTCAATTCCAGGCCGGTGAGGTGGGTGAGGAGAGCGTCATTGACGTCATCCGCTCGTCACGGTTGCTGATTCCCCTCGTGACCGCACTCGGCGAGGCTGGCACCAATGACCACGGGGTGCTGATCGACAAAACCCAGGAACTCTCCATCATCACGGTTGCCGGGCCAGACGGGCGCGACGTGCTCCCGGCCTTCACCTCTGCGGCGGCCATGACGGTGTGGAACCCCGCGGCTCGACCGGTCCCCTCCGACGCGGTGCGGGTTGCTTTGGCCGCAGCTCAGGAGAACACCGACCTCGTGGTCGTTGACCCCATGGCAGCAACCGAATTTGTGATTCGCAGGCCCGCACTGTGGGCGATCGCGCAGTCGCTGCCGTGGACCCCGAGCTACGCGAGCGCGCCGGTTCGAGCCGCCTTCGACGCATCCGTTCTGACCGAACTGTCGGTGCTCGGCCTCGAGCTCGTGGCCGGCGATCCCCAGGGGCGATTGAGCGGACCCGAACTGATCGTGCGGGTTGAACTCGTGAGCGGGCTGACGCAGAGCGAACTCGACGCGATCCTGTCTCGTCTGGCCACCCGCTGGGCCGCGAACGACGCGATTGCCACCGGGGTCGATTCGCTGAAGGTTCAACTCGTCGTCTCCGATTAGGACCCGTCGCCCGGCGCCCCTGGGAGCTGTCGCTGAGTGTCAGGGGTGCAGGAGAGAATAGAACAATGACGGTGCTCGATCGCTTTTCGCCCGCAACCCGGGCGTGGTTTGACGCGGCATTCCCGGCCGCCACCGCGGCCCAGCTGGGCGCCTGGGAGGCCATTTCGGGTGGTGCTCACGCCCTTGTGGTGGCACCCACCGGTTCCGGTAAAACCCTGGCCGCGTTCCTCTGGGCGATTGACCGGCTCGCACTCACACCATCGCCGGGAGCCTCGGAGGAGCCGGCCTCCACCCGCGTGCTCTACATTTCGCCACTCAAAGCCCTCGGCGTCGACGTGGAACGTAACCTGCGTGCGCCCCTCGTGGGCATCACTCGGGCGGCGGAACGCCTGGGTCTTCCGGTTCCGCAGGTGAGTGTGGGCGTGCGTTCGGGGGACACGCCGGCCGCCGAGCGCCGAAGCTTTCTCAAGCGACCGCCGGACATTCTCATCACCACGCCGGAGTCACTCTTCCTGCTGCTGACCAGCGCCGCCCGCGAGTCCCTGCGCGGGGTGCACACGGTCATCATTGACGAAGTGCATGCCGTCGCGGCCAGCAAGCGCGGCGCGCACCTTGCGGTGTCTCTGGAACGGCTCGATGCGCTCCTGACCACTCCCGCGCAGCGCATTGGGCTCTCGGCCACCGTGCGGCCGCACGAGGAGGTGGCGCGTTTCCTCGGCGGGAGCGCCCCGGTGCAGATCGTCGCTCCGGCCTCACCCAAACGGTTCGACCTGCGTGTTGTCGTGCCCGTGGATGACATGAGCAACCTGGGTGCCGTGGCACCCCGGGAAGGTTCCACGTCGGCGTCCGCGGCGCAGACCGGGTCGATCTGGCCCCACGTGGAGGAAGCCATTGTCGACGAGGTTCTCGCGCACTCCTCGTCCATCGTCTTCGCCAATTCCCGCCGCCTCACCGAACGCCTCACCGCCCGGTTCAACGAGATCTACAGTGAACGTCTGGCCGCAACTGACACGGCCGGGGGAGCGGATGCGCTCGCCGGCACCGAGACATCCGCTGCCCCCACGCGCCCACCGGCCGAACTGCTCGGCGCGAGCGGGCAGACCATGGGCGCCGACCCCGTGCTCGCGCGCGCCCATCACGGATCGGTGAGCAAGGAACAGCGCGCCCTCATTGAAGACGACCTGAAGTCCGGACGACTGCGGTGCGTGGTGGCAACATCGACGCTCGAGCTCGGTATCGACATGGGTGCGGTCGACCTCGTGGTGCAGGTGGAGTCGCCGCCGTCGGTCGCCAGTGCGTTGCAGCGCGTGGGGCGCGCCGGTCACCAGGTGGGGGAGATCTCCCGCGGAGTGATCTATCCCAAGCACCGAGCCGATCTGATCCACGCGGCCGTCACCTCCGAACGCATGCTCACGGGTCAGATCGAAGCCCTGCGGGTTCCGGCGAATCCGCTCGACATCCTGGCGCAGCAGACGGTGGCCGCCGTGGCCCTCGATGAGATCGATGTGGAGGAGTGGTTTGAGACACTCCGTCGCAGCGCCCCGTTCGCTAGCCTGCCGCGCTCACTGTTTGAGGCCACACTCGACCTGTTGGCGGGGCGGTATCCGTCCGATCGGTTCGCCGAGCTGCGCCCGCGCATCATTTGGGACCGCGTGGCCGGAACCCTCACCGGGCGTCCGGGAGCACAGCGTCTGGCCGTGACCAGCGGCGGAACCATTCCGGACCGTGGTCTGTTCGGCGTCTTCATGGTGGGGGGCGACGAGGTGGGGGGCAAGCGCGTCGGCGAGCTCGACGAGGAGATGGTGTACGAGTCCCGGGTGGGCGATGTCTTTGCGCTCGGTACCACCAGCTGGCGGATTCAGGAGATCACGCACGACCGGGTGCTCGTGCTGCCGGCGTTCGGGGAACCGGGTCGGCTGCCGTTCTGGAAGGGTGATGGGCTGGGCCGCCCCGCCGAACTGGGGGAGGCCATCGGGGTGTTCCTCCGCGACGTCTCCGCGCTGTCCGGCCCGGAAGCTCGCGCCCGATGCGCGGCAGCGGGTCTCGGCGAGCAGGCAATCGACAACCTGTTGGCCTTCGTGAACGAGCAGAAGGCTGCCACCCGCTACCTGCCCACCGACCGCACCCTGGTCGTGGAGCGCTTCGTGGATGAGCTGGGCGACTGGCGGGTTATTCTGCATTCCCCGTATGGCCTGCAGGTGCACGCGCCGTGGGCCCTCGCCGTGGGCGCCCGGGTGCGCGAACTCTTTGGGCTCGACGGCAACTGCGTGGCGAGCGATGATGGCATCGTCGTGCGCATCCCCGATACCGGCGCCGAGCCGCCCGGCGCCGAACTGTTCGTCTTTGATCCCGACGAATTGCAAGAAATTGTCACCGAACAGGTGGGCGGATCGGCCCTGTTCGCGGCGCGGTTCCGGGAATGCGCCGCCCGTGCGCTACTTCTGCCGCGGTACAACCCCGGCGCCCGGTCCCCGCTCTGGCAGCAACGGCAAAAGGCCGCGCAACTGCTCGACGTGGCCCGCGAATACCCCACCTTCCCCATCATTCTTGAGACCGTGCGCGAGTGCCTGCAAGACGTCTACGACCTCCCGGCTCTCGCCAGGCTCGCCTCTCAGATCGAATCCCGCGCGATTCGTTTGATGGAGGTGCAAACGGATGCCGCCAGCCCGTTCGCGAGCACCCTGCTGTTCGGTTACGTGGCCGCCTTCATGTACGAGGGCGACACTCCGCTCGCGGAGCGCCGTGCAACGGCCCTGTCCATCGACTCGAGCCTGTTGGCCGAACTACTCGGTCGGGTGGAGCTGCGCGAACTCCTCGACCCGGTGGTCATCGATGAGACCGACCGGGAGCTGCAGCGTCTCGCCCCGGATCGGCAGGCGAACGGGCTTGAGGGCATCTTTGATCTGCTGCGCGGGCTGGGCCCCCTCACGCTCGACGAGTTCGGCCCCCGCATGTCCGAGGGCGTCGAGGCCGACTGGGTCGCCCACCTCGCGGCGCTCGTTGAGACCAAACGTATTGTGCGCACCAGCGTCGTGGGCCGCGACGGGTGGGCTGTGATTGAAGACGCCAGTCGGCTGCGGGACGCCCTCGGTATTCCCCTCCCGCTGGGGATACCACGCGTCTTCAGCGAATCCGTCGCTGACCCCCTCGGCGACCTGGTGAGCCGCTACGCCCGCACCCACGGACCATTCACGACAGCGGCTGCGGCTGACCGCTTCGGACTCGGTACCGCCGTCATGGCGCAGGTGCTCCGACGTCTGGCCGACTCACGACGGGTTTTGGAAGGTGAATTTCGACCGGGCGGCACCGGAAGCGAGTGGTGTGATGCGGAGGTGCTGCGCCGCCTGCGTCGGCGTTCCCTCGCGGCACTGCGCCATGAGGTCGAACCCGTTGACCAGGTGACGATGGCCCGTTTTCTCCCGGAATGGCAACACGTGGGCGGGCGGCTTCGGGGAGTCGATGGTGTCGCAGCGGTGATTGAGCAGCTCGAAGGCGCCCGCATTCCCGCCTCGGCCTGGGAGTCGCTCATCCTGCCCGCACGAATAACCGGGTACGTGCCCGGAATGCTCGACGAACTCACCAACGCCGGGGAGGTCGTGTGGGCGGGAGCCGGGTCTCTGGCCGGAAATGACGGCTGGATCAGTCTGCACTTGGCGGAGACCGCGCCGCTGACCCTGCCACCCGCGCTCGATCATGATCTCTCTGACCTGCAGAAGGAGGTGCTGACGACACTCGGCGGTGGAGGCGGCTACTTCTTCCGCCAGTTATCTGATGCGGTGGGCAGTACCGTGGACGCCGACCTCACGGAGGCGCTGTGGGACCTGGTCTGGGCCGGACTGATCAGCAACGATACATTCGCCCCGGTGCGGTCCCGGCTGAACGGCGGGCGAACGGCCCACAAACCCAGCCGCTCCGCTCCGCGCGCTCGCCTGCACCGCGGCGGGTCCATGCATCGCGGTGGGTCCGTACCCCGCTCGGCTCTTCCCACGCGTGGTGGCCCACCCACGGTGTCTGGTCGCTGGTCCATCCTGCAGCTTGCCGACTCGGTGGCGACACGGCGAGCCCACGCGCTCGGGGAGACCCTGCTGGAACGTTACGGGGTCGTCACCCGCGGCGCGGTGCAGGCAGAGGGTGTGATCGGTGGCTTTGCCCTGGTGTACCGCACCCTGAGCGGTTTTGAAGAGACCGGACGTGCCCGGCGCGGATACTTCGTGGAGGGTCTGGGCGCCGCCCAGTTCGCCAGCGGAGGAACCATCGACCGGCTGCGGTCCTTCGCTGCGGCGGTCGACGGCACGGACAACCGTCGGCCCGTGGCGCTGACTCTGGCTGCCACGGACCCGGCCAACCCGTACGGTGCCGTCTTGCCGTGGCCGCCGCTGGCGGAAGGCACCGGACACCGCCCGGGCCGTAAATCGGGCGCCGTTGTGGTGCTCGTGGATGGCGTGCTCGTGCTGTACATCGAACGCGGTGGGAAGACCATGCTCTCGTATGTGACAGATGAGGCCTCACTCGCCGCGGCGGCGGCAAGCCTCGCCGCCGTGGTGAAAGCCGGACGCATCGACAAGATTGCCGTGGAAACCATCAACGGAATCTTCGTGATCGGAACACCCGTGGGCGAGCACCTGCAGGGGGCTGGCTTCACGCACACCCCGAAGGGGTTGAGGTTCAGTGCCTGAGGGCGATACCGTTTTTCGAGAAGCACAGTCACTTGGGGAGGCCCTCTCCGGGGCGGTACTGACTCGCTGCGACATTCGGGTTCCACAGTGGGCTACCGTCGACCTCACCGGGGAGACCGTGCAGCAGGTGGCCAGCCGCGGTAAGCATCTGCTCATTCGCACCGACAGCGTGAGCGTGCACTCCCACCTCAAGATGGAGGGGTCCTGGCACCGCTACCGCCACGGGAGTGCCTGGCAGCGACCGGCCTTCCAGGCAAGAATCGTGCTCGAAACGCTCGAGTGGACCGCGGTGGGGTTCGAACTCGGCCTGCTCGAGCTGATGTCGCGCACGGCAGAGGACACCGAGCTCGCGTATCTGGGCCCCGACCTGCTCGGCGACGACTGGGACCTGGCCGAAGCGGTGCGGCGACTGGGCGCACAGCCCGAGGTACCGGTGGCCGTGGCGCTGGCAGATCAGCGCAATTTGGCCGGCCTCGGCAATGTGTACGTGAACGAACTGTGCTTTCTGCGCGGTCTTCTGCCCACCCGACCGATCGGCGCGGTGGCCGATATTCCGGGGCTCGTGCGCCTGGCGCATCGACTGATCACGGCCAACCGCGACCGGGTTGAACGCACCACAACGGGAAACACGCGCCGGGGGGAAAGGCTGTGGGTGTATTCGCGGCAGAGGCAGCCGTGCCGGCGATGCGGCACGCGAGTTGTCACGTCTGCGCTGGGGCGAAACGAAATGCAGGAACGGGCCACGTACTGGTGTCCGCGCTGCCAAACCTGACCGGGCGGTCGGGGGGTCTCGACAGGCTCGACCAGCGGGACTGGCTCGACCAGCGGGAGGGAAGCTGCTGGTCGAGCCGGTCGGAAGCCGGTGGAGCTAGTTGACGGGTCCGGTGTACTTCTCGCCGGGGCCCTCGCCGATGGGGTCGGGAATCGCGGATGCCTCGCGGAACGCGAGCTGAACGGAACGCAGCCCGTCCCGAAGGCTGCGCGCGTGCATGTCGGAGATCTCGGGAGCAGCTGCCGTCACCAGGCCAGCCAAAGCCGTGATGAGCTTGCGGGCCTCATCGAGATCCATCTGCACCGTGGGGTCGTCTGCCAGACCACACTTCACGGCTGCCGCGCTCAACAGGTGCACGGCGGCGGTGGTGATGATCTCCACGGCTCCCACGTCTGCGATGTCTCGCGTTGCCTGAGCGGTTTCCTCGTCGTAATTGGTACTCACTGCCATCCTCTGCTAGTGTTATGTCGGTTCCGAGACATTAGTCTCGGTACGAAAGTGGAAAATCTCCCACCCGCGCTTGACCGCTTCATAAAGGTTACCGGGTAGTTTGCACTCCGTCGTCGTCCGCTGGTCTCCAGAGGGTGAAGGCAGCTAGGGTGCCGTGTGGTTAGGCGAGCAGTACGCTCGAAAAAACGCTCGTGATTTCCTCTCTCGTCCCCAGTCGGCATCCGCTGTCTGGTTGTGACCCTGAATATCCAGGAGGAGAGACGCATCAGCGATCCCCGTACAAATGACCGTATTCGCGTCCCCGAAGTTCGTCTCGTTGGTCCCAACGGCGAGCAGGTTGGGGTCGTGGCCATAGATGTTGCCCTGCGACTGGCCCAGGACGCCGACCTCGACCTCGTCGAAGTTGCCCCTGAAGCTAAGCCTCCCGTGGCGAAGATCATGGACTACGGCAAGTTCAAGTACGAGGCTGCGCAGAAGGCCAAAGAGGCCCGGCGCAACCAGGCGAACACGATCCTCAAAGAGGTTCGTTTCCGTCTCAAGATCGATACTCACGACTACGAAACCAAGCGCAAACGCGCCGAAGGCTTCCTGAAGGCCGGCGACAAGGTCAAGGCCATGATTTTGTTCCGTGGTCGTGAACAGTCCCGTCCCGACCAGGGCGTACGACTGCTCAAAAAGTTTGCCGAGGATGTGTCCGAATTTGGTTCCGTGGAATCAACTCCGACCATTGACGGACGAAACATGGTCATGGTCATCGGACCTCTGAAGAACAAGTCAGAGGCCAAGGCGGAGACTAACGCACATAAGGCTGCTGAAAAGGCAGACAAGGCCGCCGATAAGGCAGCGAAACTGGAGGATAAAGATGCCTAAGATGAAGACCCACTCTGGCACGAAGAAGCGTTTCAAGGTCACCGGAAGCGGCAAGATCATGAAGCAGCAGGCCGGCATGCGACACAACCTCGAGGTTAAGAGCACCAAGCGCAAGTCTCGCCTCAACAAGGACCAGGTTCTGGCTAAGTCGGACACCAAGGTCATCAAGAAGCTTCTCGGTCTCTAAGCAACCGACGACCGCACACACTTTTAAGGAACCGGAAAAATGGCAAGAGTCAAGAGGGCTGTAAACGCCCACAAAAAGCGTCGCGTTATTCTCGACCGCGCCAAGGGTTACCGCGGCCAGCGTTCGCGCCTGGTCCGTAAGGCCAAGGAGCAGGTCACTCACTCCTTCGTCTACAGCTACCGTGACCGCCGTGCACGCAAGGGTGACTTCCGTCGCCTGTGGATCCAGCGCATCAACGCTGCATCGCGCGCCAACGGCCTCACCTACAACCGTCTGATCCAGGGCCTCGGCCTGGCCGGCATCGAGGTTGACCGTCGTATGCTCGCCGAGCTGGCCGTCAACGAGCCCGCCACCTTCGCGGCACTCGTCGAGTCCGCCAAGGGTGCCCTTCCCGCCGACACGTCGGCACCGAAGGTCGCAGCAGCGTAGTTTCGAGTAGCGAAAAGGGAGTGGCCGCGACAGCGTCCACTCCCTTTTTTGCACCACATCGCGGCCGTCGTGCCTGCAAACACTGACGTTTTCTCCAAGTAGGCTTGATACATGCTTGATAACCCACGTTCACCGCGCGTTAGAGCCGTCGCGAAACTTGCGAAGCGCGACGCGCGCACCGAGACGGGGCTGTTCCTTCTCGAAGGTCCGCAGGCCGTCTCCGAGGCCCTCACGTTCCGTCCAGAGCTCGTCGTGGAGCTGTACGCCACGCCGACCGCCCTCGATCGCTACACCGACATTGCCGAGAAGGCGACGGCCGCCGGGATCGAGGTGGAGTTCGTCTCCGAAGAAGTCCTTGACGCCATGGCCGACACGGTCACACCGCAGGGTTTCGTGGCCGTGTGCCACCAGTTCCCCACCTCGGTGAAGAAGATCTTCAACGCCGACCCCAAGCTCGTGGTCATCCTCGAAGAGGTGCGCGACCCGGGCAACGCCGGAACGATCATTCGCGCAGCGGATGCCGCAGGCGCCGACGCCGTGATCCTCTGCGGACGCAGCGTTGACCTCTATAACCCCAAGGTGATTCGTTCCTCCACCGGATCGATCTTCCACCTTCCTGTGGCCATTGCCGCGAGCCTCGAAGACGTGCGTGACCGCGTTCGCACCTCGGGCCTGCAGCTGCTGGCCGCCGACATTAAGGGCGACGACCTCCTCACCGCGCGCAACGAGGGACTGCTCGCCGCGCCCACGGCGTGGCTGTTTGGTAACGAAGCTCGTGGCCTTACCGATGAGGACCTCGCCAAGGCAGACCGTGCCATCAGCGTTCCCATCTACGGGCACGCTGAGTCCATGAATCTGGCCACCGCGGCATCCGTCTGCCTATACGAAAGTGCTTTCGCCCAGCGCAGCTAGCCTCGCCACTAAAAGTGCCGGTCCTGACCGGTTTAATTCACCCCTACCCCTGATGGTTCCCAGTGTTACAAATGGGTTACCGTCGGGGGTTTGGTGCGTCATAGGGCACTTTTTCGCCTAAGTTAGGGGGTATGGAGCCTTCAGATTCGTCCCCAGCTACGTCGAACATCACCGTTCGTCGGGGTGAACCCCTCGTTGTGATCAAAGATATTAATAAGCACTATGGTGAGCTTCACGTTCTCAAAAACATCAATGCCGTGGTGAACCGCGGCGAGGTTGTCGTGGTGATCGGGCCGAGTGGTTCCGGGAAGTCCACGCTGTGCCGGGCGATCAATCGCCTGGAAACGATCGATGACGGTGCGATCACCATCGATGGCGTTCACCTGCCAGCCGAGGGCAAAGAACTGGCTGCCCTGCGCGCCGACGTCGGCATGGTTTTTCAGGCATTCAACTTGTTTGCGCACAAGACCGTGCTGCAGAACGTGACTCTGGGCCCCATCAAGGTGCGCGGCATGTCCAAGGTTGAAGCCGATAAGAAAGCCATGATCATGCTCGAACGCGTAGGCGTGGCCAATCAAGCCGAAAAAATGCCGGCGCAGCTCTCCGGTGGCCAGCAGCAGCGCGTGGCGATCGCCCGTGCACTCGCCATGGACCCGAAGCTGATTTTGTTGGACGAACCCACCAGTGCGCTTGACCCCGAAATGATCAATGAAGTTCTCCAAGTCATGATTGACCTCGCGAATGAGGGTATGACGATGATCGTTGTCACCCACGAGATGGGATTTGCCCGCAAGGCGGCCGACCGTGTCATTTTCATGGCTGAGGGTGAAATCGTTGAAGAGACGACCCCGGAGGAGTTCTTCACCAACCCGAAGAGCGCCCGCGCCCAAGACTTTCTGTCGAAAATCATCAACCATTAAACAATCCTGACCGTGTGACTTTCACCCGGACCATTATTTGTCCGTGACCAATCCATTCCCATCAAGAAAAGGAATCACAATGCGCAAGAAACTCAGCCTCCTGGCCACAGCAGCCACAGCGGCACTGCTTCTCGCGGGCTGTTCCGGCGGAGACACCGCTGGAACGGGCTCGGGCGATGCACCGTCAGCCGGGGCCTTCGATGTGGCCACCGACGTGTCCCTCACCGGTAGCCCCACGTACGACGCGATGGTTGCGGCGGACAAGGTGCGTATCGGCGTCAAGGAAGACCAGCCCGGCCTCGGCTACCTCGACGCAGCAACCGGAGAACGCTCCGGCTTCGACATCGAAATCGCTCGTTGGGTTGCCGCCTCGCTCGGCTTCGCAGACGACAAGATCGAGTTCGTGGCGATCCCGAGTGCGAACCGCGAGTCGGCCATCGTGAACGGTGACATCGACTACTACGTCGGAACCTATTCGATCACCGAAAAGCGCAAGACGCAGATCGACTTTGCTGGCCCCTATTTCGTCACCGGACAGGGCATCCTGGTCGCTGCCGACAACACCACCATCGAGAGCGAAGCAGACCTCGCCGGCACGACCGTCTGTTCTGCGACCGGGTCCACCCCCATCCAGAACATCAAGGACAACTACCCCGACACGAAGACCGTCGAGTTCGACACGTACTCGCAGTGTGTTGAGGCAGTCAAGGACGGTTCAGCGGATGCGGTCACAACCGACCAGGCGATCCTGCTCGGCTATGCCTCGGAAAGCCCCGACACCCTGAAGGTCGTCGGCGAGCCCTTCTCTGTTGAGAACTACGGCGTGGGAATGCCCCTGGGCGACACCGCACTGCGTACGTTCGTGAACGACATGTTCACCAATGGCAATGCCACGTGGCAGACCATCTATGACGAGACGCTCGGACTGTCGGGCACCGTTGTTGAGCAGCCCACGGTCGACGCGTACTAAAGAACACCGTCGGTGGCCTGCCTGTGCGGGCCACCGACTCACGCGCACAGTAACAATTCCCTACACGGAAAGGAGAGGCTCGGCCCATGGACACACTGCTTAATAACCTTGACGTCTTCGTCGACGGATTCACTTTGACGCTGCAGCTGTTTCTCTGGGCCGCCCTCTTCGCCCTGATTCTCGGCACCATCGTTGGCGCCATGCGCGTTTCCCCCATCGCACCGATGCGCTGGGTGGGAACCGGATACGTCAACCTCGTTCGCAACACCCCACTCACTCTGCTCATGTTCTTCTTCGCTTTCGGCTATCCCAAGTTGGATCTGCCGAGCGTGGGCTACACCCAGCTCGCGATCATGGCGCTCAGCCTGTACACCGCTACCTACGTTGCCGAGACTCTCCGCGCGGGAATCAATACGGTGCCCGTTGGGCAGGCAGAAGCGTCGCGAGCCATTGGCCTCACGTTCGGCCAGAGCATGTCGTTCGTTCTGCTCCCGCAAGCATTTCGAGCGGTGATTCCGCCCATGATGAGTGTATTCATCGCATTGCTGAAGAACACTACTGTTGCGGCCGGGTTCTCCGTCGCTGAAGCGGGATACATTCGGGCGAATCTTTCGGAGCGCGGTGAGCCCGCCATCGTCGTGCTTCTATGGGTCGCATTCTTCTTCGTGCTGCTCGTAGGCGTGCTCTCCTACGTACAGCGGATTCTGGAAAACCGTCTGAAGGTGGCTCGATGAGTAACGTGCTGTTCGACGCACCGGGCCCCCGTGCCCTTCTGCGCCACAAGTACATCGGTGTCCTGACACTTCTGGTCGTCGCCGGACTCCTGGGCTTCATCATCTTTCGGTTCATTGAAACCGATCAGTTCACGGCCGCAAAGTGGGAGTTGTTCACGTTCCCACTCGTGCACGTCGCCATCTTCAAGGCACTGCTAGCGACCCTGCAAGCATTCGGTGTGGCTGCTGTGCTGAGTCTGGCGCTGGGCCTGCTCCTGCTGATCGGCCGGGTCTCCCAGCATCGCTGGATCAGCCGGCCGACATACTTGTTTATTGAGCTATTCCGGGCCATCCCGCTCCTGATCCTGATGATGATCATGTACTACGGACTCCCGCCGCTCGGTGTGACCTTCGTCACCCCGTTCGTCGCCGTGGTCACCGGACTGACCCTGTACAACGGATCCGTCCTGGCGGAGGTCTTTCGGGCCGGGATTGAGTCTCTTCCCAAGGGGCAGTCTGAAGCCGCGTATGCCATTGGCATGCGAAAGACACAGGTCATGCGCATGATCCTGCTTCCGCAGGCCCTGCGTGCCATGGCGCCGGTCATCGTGTCGCAGCTTGTCGTCGTGCTGAAGGACACCGCCCTCGGCTTCATCGTCACGTACCAGGAGCTGCTCTATCTGGCCAAGTTCTACGGAACGCAGTCCCGATACGACTCGCCGATCATTCCTGCGGCGATCATTGTCGCCACGATTTACATCGCGCTGTGCCTTCTACTCGCGGGAGTGGCGAAGATCGTTGAGGTGCGCACCAAGCGCGGCTACGCCAAAAATGTGAAGGTTCAAGAGCTGGTGAACGAGACCGCCTAGCGGGGGTCGCATGCGCGATCGAGTGGACGGCATCCGCTCGCCCGCTAAACTTGGGCCTTGTGCCTGTACCCACTGAAATTTCTGAATCGGCGGTGAGCGCTGCGGTTGACGCAGCACTCACCGCCATTTCCATTGCCGAGACCTCCGCGCACCTCAAGAACGTGCGCAGCGAGCACGTGGGGGAGTCATCCCCCCTCGCCAAGCTCAACGGCCTGATGCGCACGGTTCCCGGCGACCAAAAGGCGGCCGCCGGGAAGCTTCTCGGTCAAGCCAAGGGTCGCGTCACCCAGGCGTTTGCTGCGCGGGAGAGCGCCATCGGCGAGGCCGAGGCCACTGCCCAGCTCGCCGCTGAAACCGTTGATGTCACCGCCGCAGCGTCAACCTGGAAGCCGGGAGCGCGGCATCCGATCTCGCTTCTCACCGAACGTGCGAGCGATGTGTTCGTGGCCATGGGGTGGGAAGTGGCCGAAGGGCCCGAGCTCGAAAGTGAGTGGTTCAACTTCGATGGCCTGAACTTTGACGAGGATCACCCGGCGCGCGCCATGCAGGACACCTTCTTTGTCGAGCCAACGGATGCTCACCTCGTGTTGCGCACTCAGACCTCACCCGTGCAGCTGCGCGCGTTGCTCTCTCGGGAGCTGCCCGTGTATGTCGTGGCCCCGGGGCGCGTGTTTCGCACCGACGAGCTCGACGCCACGCACACGCCGGTGTTCCACCAGATCGAGGGCATCGCCATCGACAAGGGACTCACCATGGCGCACCTGCGCGGCACGCTGGATCACTTTGTGCAGGCGCTGTTCGGCCCCGAAGCCAAGGTGCGCCTGCGCCCCAACTATTTTCCGTTCACCGAACCGAGCGCCGAGCTCGATGTGTGGCACCCGACGTTTAAGGACGGCGCACGGTGGATCGAGTGGGGTGGCTGCGGCATGGTGCACGCGAACGTGCTGCGCGCCGCTGGAATCGACCCCGAGGTCTACTCCGGGTTTGCGTTCGGCGTGGGTGTGGAACGAGCTTTGATGTTTAG
This sequence comes from Cryobacterium sp. CG_9.6, assembly GCF_029893365.1. NCBI lineage: Bacteria > Bacillati > Actinomycetota > Actinomycetes > Micrococcales > Microbacteriaceae > Cryobacterium > Cryobacterium sp. CG_9.6. The sequence continues at coordinate 1,522,818 of NZ_JARXUZ010000001.1, forward strand.
AAACGATGTAAAGGACATGCACGACATGGTCGAGGGCGATACCCGGTTCAGCCAGCAGTATGGGATGACGATCTGATGCGCGTACCACTGAGCTGGCTGGGCGAATTCGTTGACCTGGCCCCGGGCACCACGCCCGAAGACGTGCACGCCGCCCTCGTGAGCGTGGGACTCGAAGAGGAAGAGATTCACCGCTTCGAGCTGTCCGGCCCCATCGTCGTGGGTGAGGTTCTGGAGTTTGTGGGCGAACCGCAGAAAAACGGCAAGACCATCAACTGGTGCCAGGTGCGTGTCGCCGCCGACGGCGAGCTCGCGGCCGACGGCGGACCGGCCATTCACGGCATCGTGTGCGGTGCACACAACTTCGCCGTGGGCGACAAGGTGGTTGTCACCCTGCCCGGCGCAGTCCTCCCCGGCCCGTTCCCGATCGCTCCGCGGCAGACCTACGGCCACGTGTCCGACGGCATGATCGCATCCGCTCGTGAGCTGGGCCTCGGCGATGAGCACGACGGCATTCTGCTGCTCTCCTCCCTCGGCCTCGACGCCCCGGTGGGAACCGACGCGATTGCGCTGCTGGGGCTGGACGACTCAGCCGTTGAGGTGAACGTCACCCCTGACCGCGGTTACGCCTTCTCCATTCGCGGCATTGCCCGCGAGTACGCCCACGCCACGGGAGCCGCTTTCCGCGACCCGGCGCTGACCTCGGGTTCGTTCTCGCCCAGCACCATCTTCCCCGTGGTGATTGACGATGCAGCCCCGATTCGCGGCCGCATCGGCTCGACGGTCTTCACCACCCGGACTGTTCGTGGCATCGACCCGACCCGGCCCACGCCGGCGTGGATGGTGGCTCGGCTCGGGCTGGCCGGCATCCGCTCTATTTCGTTGACCGTGGATGTGACCAATTACGTGATGATTGAGCTGGGTCAGCCGCTGCACGGGTACGACCTAGACACGCTCACCGGAGGCATTCTGGTGCGTCGGGCCGAGGCGGGCGAGAAGTTCACCACGCTCGATGGCGTCGTGCGCACCCTCGTGCGGGAAGACCTCCTGATCACCGACGAATCCGGTCCGATCGGCCTCGCCGGCGTGATGGGTGGCGCGTCGACGGAGATTTCGTCCACGAGCGTGAATGTGCTCGTGGAGGCCGCGAACTTCGACCCGGTGTCGATCGCGCGGTCGGCTCGTCGTCACAAGCTGCCGAGTGAGGCGTCACGCCGCTTCGAACGCGGCGTCGACCCGGCCATTGCCGCGGTGGCTGCGGCACGCGTGGTGCAGCTGCTTGTGGATCTCGCCGGGGGAGAGGCCGATGGCCTCGGCTCCGTCCATGACGACAGCGTTGCGCCCGTGGCGATTCACCTGCCCACCGGCTTCATCTCGGGGCTGATTGGCCTCGAGTACACCGGTGACGAGGTGCGCAACTCGCTGCTGGAGATCGGCACGACACTCGTGGAGGCGGACGGCGACCTGTCGGTCACCCCGCCCACCTGGCGCCCTGACCTCACCGACAAGTGGACGCTGGCCGAAGAGGTTGCCCGCATTGTGGGCTACGACCGCATTCCGTCTGTGCTGCCGGTCGCCCCGCCCGGACGTGGCCTCACTCGCGCGCAGACTCTGCGTCGCACGGTGTCGCAGACGCTTGCGGCCACCGGCCACACTGAGGTGCTCGCGTATCCGTTTGTGTCTTCCACGGCGAACGCTGTGTTCGGCGGGACCGATCAGGTTCGTCTCGCCAACGCGATGGACGGCGCCGCTCCCGTGCTGCGCACCACCCTGCTGCCGGGGCTGCTGCAGCTCGCGCACCGCAATCGCTCGCGCGGTCTCGTTGACGTGTCGATCTACGAGCAGGGGCTCGTCTTCCTGCCCGAAGCCGGCGTCACCTACGGTATTCCCGTGGTGCCGCCGGGCGCCGAGAAGCCGAGCGTGGAGGTGCAGGCCGCACTGAACGCCGGAATCCCGCCGCAGCCGCTCCACCTCGGTGTCGTTCTCGTGGGCAACACCCGCCGCCACCAGCCCGGCCACCCGGCCACGCCCGCCGGCTGGCAGGACGCCCTCGCCGCCGTGGCGCAGGTGTCGCTGGCCACCGGCGTTTCGATTCAGGTGCGTCAGGGCTCGCGCCCGGGCATGCACCCGGGCCGCACCGCCGAGCTGTTTGTCACAACGGATGCCGCCGAGCTGGTCGTTGGCTTCGCCGGCGAGCTGCTGCCCTCTGTCGCCAAGGATTACGACCTTCCGTCGGTCGTGGCGGTTGCCGAAATTGACCTGGATGCTGTTATCGCGCAGGCAACCTCGGTGGTCTCGGCCACGGAGATCCGCACCAAGCCGGCGGCCACCCAGGACCTCTCGCTCGTGGTGAGTGTGGAGGTTGCCGCCGGCGACCTGCGCGCCGCCGTGATTGAGGGTGCGGGCGCGCTGCTCGAGCGCATCGACCTCGTGGATGACTACCGCGGCGCGGGCATCGAGCCCGGCCAGAAGTCGCTCACGTTCGCGCTGCGCTTCCGGGCGCCGGATCGAACGCTCACCGCGGCCGAGGCGAGCGACGCGCGCCTGGCCGGCGTGGCGCTCGCATCCGCTCGCTTCGGGGCGACCCTGCGCGAGTAGCGCGCCGCCGGGCCGCGCTGCCGCGCGCCGCGCCTCGCTTCGCGCAACGGCGCGCGGCACTCGTTTGGTCACCGCGCACTCGTCTAAACGAGTGCCGCCTGCCCAAACGAGTGCCGCCTGCCCAAACGAGTGCCGCGCCCGCGGATTGCAGACTTATCGGAGCGGCTACCGGCGACAGGCGTCTGGGTGCACGTGCATCCGTGGGCCCGTCACCGGCTTGCGGCACGTGTTTGGTCACCGGGCGCTTGTCTGAATGAGTGCCGCCTGCCCAAACGAGTGCCGTGCGCGCGGATTGCAGAGTGTCCGCTCTCTTTTCGCGGTGGCCAACGGCGACAGCCGTCTGGGGGTGCACGTGCATCCGTGGGCCCGTCACCGGCTTGCGGCAATCGTTTGGTCGCCGGGCACTCGTCTGAATGAGTGCCGCCTGCCCAAACGAGTGCCGTGCGCGCGGATTGCAGAGTGACCGCTCTCTCTTCGCGGTGGCCAACGGCGACAGCCGTCTGGGGGTGCCCGTGCATCCGTGGGCTCGTCACCGGCTTGCGGCAATCGTTTGGTCGCCGGGCACTTGTCTGAATGAGTGACGCCTGCCCAAACGAGTGCCGTGCCGACGGCCTCCTGTACGCATCCGTTCTGTTCGGCGCGACTCTGCGCCCGCTTGGCGTCGCGCCCGCATCCGCCGGGCACTTACCGCCTCTTGGCACCTGCTCGTTCCCGGCCGTCGTCCCTGGTGGACTTCGCGCCCGCTCTGCGTCGCGCCCGCATCCGCCGGGCACATACCGCCTCGTGGCACTCGTTTGGCGACCGGGCACTCGTCTGATCGAGTGCCGTCCGGCCACACGAGTGCCGTGCCCGGTGGACCTTTTGCGTGCGTCCGCTGTCCTCGGCGCGATCTTGCGCCCGCATTCGTCGGGCGCTCATCGCCTCGTGGCACTCCAGTAGCGACTGACCGCTCGACTGAATGACTGCCGTTCGTCCGAGCGATTGCCGTGTCTGGCTGCCCCTGCGCGCATCCGCTGTCTTTGGCGCGACCCTGCGCACGCAGCCCAGTGCCGCCGGGCTAAAAGAGTGCCGCGACCGCGGGGACACGACGCCGCGCGCCAATGTCAGTGGGTGCCCGTAGCGTGTGTGGTACTTACTCAGTGAATCTCGTGCCGAGAACATGGAGAAGAACATGAAGGTTCTAGTAGCTACCCGCGCAACGCAGGGGCTGTGGACGACCGATCAGGCTGACTGCATCGAGGGCGAGTTGGTGTGGATGAAAGATCCGTGTGAGTTCGGAACGCACGATCCCGAGGGAATGTGCGCATGCGCACGGACATTCTTTGGGATGAGTTCCGACAAGGAAACCACGATCGCTCTGGTCAGAGAGCTCCCCGGGCTCACGCGCCAATCATACGAAATGGCCCTGCGCGCGACATTCGACGCGCATGGTTGGTGCTCGAGGTGCCCGAGCGTTCAGTTCCGACAGCACGTTCTGACCATGGCTCGGTTAGCCGCTGCCATGCCCGCCGGAACGATCGTTGGACGCCGACTGGATTCCTTGGTCGTTCGCCCGCGGTGACGTGATCCCTCCCCTCGCGGCACTCGTTTGATTGGCGGGCACGTGTTCAGACGAGTGCGCCGTGTTCAAATGAGTGCCGTGGTTGGGAGACGCTTGCTTGGTCGCCGATTACGCGCGCGGGGTACATCCTTTTCGCACAAGAACCGATAGAAATCTGGGGAATTGAACGCGAGATCCCAGTCCCAGCGGTCGAAGCTGTTCACGAGCGGGCGGAGAAGGTCTTCCCGTTTCTTCTCGGACCTGACCACGCCGACGATGTCCTTGCCTTTCATGACCTCCGCACGCGTGTACTTGATATCACCGTCGAACTCGCCGACTTTGCGGACACCGCGCCAGAAGTAATCCACGAAGAACGTGCGCCCATTCACGTCGAAGCGCACCTGCAATTCGGGAATCTCGAAGCCTAGCTCGTCGAAACGAACCCGACTAAGTGATTCTCCGGCGTTGGCCGAGAGGCCATTCGCGAAGGTAATTGCTCGATGTGCCGCACGCCATCCCGCGCGAGGGTGCACCATCGCTAATTCGGTGAGGAGGGCATCCTTCGTAATCGCGGATGCCGCTTGGCTGCCCGCTTTACTCTCCGCCTTCATGCGCAGAGCCTCATGATGGAGCACGTGATCGACCATGGCGACCCCGACCAGAAAACTCGAACTCGCTGCCATGTCGATGAGGGTGCGGGGCAGGCTGGTAACCCTCACGCCCGCGACGAGTGTCGAGTTCGGATCGGGCACCCCGCGATGTGCCGTGAGCAGTCGGTGGCTGCTGTCTCCACGGGCCTCGGGAAATAGTGCGTGCGTGGTGGCGGGCCACGCGCCGATAAGTGGCAATCCGTGCATGACCGCCGCTGAGTGGTGGGAAAGGAGGAGCTCGGTGTTGGCATGAGCTGCCGTGGCACGTACAACGAACCGGTACCGCCCGGCGTGGTTCTCGGCCTTCCACCTGGGGCCGAGGACGTACCAGCCTGTTCGTACACGCCAGAGCTGGCCGCGTTGCACCAGTACGCCGACGGTGTAGGAGTTCATCCCTGACGCGCGGAGCGCCTCGGCCGGGATGAGTCCGTCGTTGAGTCCATCGTAGGTTTCCAGTATGTCCAGCATCCCCATACTCTGTCCCCGTCGACCCGTTGGATGCGGGCCGGCGCACGATCTGTGCAGAACTGGCCGCGGGCATCCGCTGTGGGGGAGGTTGCGGGTTTCGTGGCACGTGTCTGGTGGGGTGGCACTTGTTTGGATGAGTGCCGTCTGGCGGAAGGAGTGCCGTGACGGGTGGTGCGGGGGAGCGGTGCGGGGACCGGGAGCGGGGAGCTGCGCGGTGGGCCGGGGGTGGGCATCCGCTGTGGGAGAGGTTGCGGCTCTCGTGGCGTGTGTCTGGCGGGGTGGCACTTGTTTGGATGAGTGCCGTCTGGTGAAAGGAGTGCCGTGACGGGCGGTGCGGGGGAGCAGCGCGGGAATAGGGAGCGGGGAGCTGCGCGGGAGAGCCGCGCGCGGACCGGGGGTGGGCGTCCGCTCGGGGAGAGGGTGCGGCTCTCGTGGCGCGCGTTTGCTGGGCGGGCACTTGTTTGGATGAGTGCCCTCTGGCGAAAGGAGTGCCGCGACGGTAGGAGCGGGGGAGCGGCGAGCGGGGAGCTGCGCGGGAGAGCAGCGAGCGGACCAGGGGCGGGCGTCCGCTCGGGGAGAGGTTGCGGCTCTCGTGGCGCGCGTTTGCTGGGCGGGCACTTGTTTGGATGAGTGCCGTGCGATCAGAGGAGTGCCGCGAGACTCGGCGAGTCGAATACCGGGGGCGACTGGCGCAGGGGCGAATGCTGCGAGGGCGGATGCCGCCGGGAAATGAGGGATGGCAGGGGCGCGCTAAGTTTGACGCATGGTATTTTCGGTGGCGGTAGCGGGCGCAAGTGGCTATGCGGGCGGAGAATTGTTGCGTTTGTTGGCCGGACATCCCGAGTTTGATGTGCAAACGGTCACCGCACACAGCAACGCGGGCCAACCACTCATTGACGTTCAGCCGCACCTTCGATCGCTGGCACACCTGACGCTGGTGGACACCACACCCGAGACGCTGAGTGGTCACGATGTGGTGTTTCTCGCGCTTCCGCACGGTAAGTCGGGGGAGCTCACCGCTCACCTGAATGCCGACACCCTCGTGGTTGATTGCGGTGCCGACCACCGTCTGCAGAGCGAAGACGACTGGGCCGCCTTCTATGGCGGCGACTACTACGGCGCCTGGGCGTACGGTGTCCCCGAATTGCCCACCGCCTCCGGCCGGTTGCGCGACACGCTGGCGAACGCCCGGCGCATCGCAGCCCCCGGCTGCAACGCGAGCACGGTGGCACTGGCGCTTGCGCCCGGCATCCGCTCGGGAGTCATCGAGGAGGCCGACCTGGTGGCGGTTCTCGCCGTGGGTCCCTCGGGGGCGGGCAAGAGCCTCAAGCTCCCCAACCTGGCGAGTGAGATCCTCGGCTCCGCCAACCCCTACGCGGTGGGCGGCACGCACCGGCACATCCCCGAGATTCAGCAGAGCCTGCGCTGGGCGGGGGCCGCAAAACCGACAATCTCGTTCACCCCGGTGATCGTGCCCATGGCCCGCGGCATTCTCGCTACCGCCACCGCTCGACTCGTTCCCGGTACCTCGGCGGCCGCCGTGCGTGCGGCCTGGGAAGAGACCTATGCGAACGAACCGTTCGTGCACGTACTTCCCGCCGGTCACTTTCCACGTACCGCCGACGTGCTGGGGGCCAATACCGCGCTCATCGGCCTCGCCGTTGACGAAGCGGCCGGTCGCGTCGTCACCATCACCGCCGTCGACAATCTTGTTAAAGGCACCGCTGGCGCTGCCATCCAATCGGCCAATATTGCCCTCGGTCTGCCTCAGACGCTGGGTCTCACCACGAATGGAGTTGCCCCATGAGCGTTACCGCAGCGGCAGGATTCGCCGCAGCCGGTGTCACCGCCGGCCTCAAGAAGTCGGGCGGGCTCGACCTCGCCATCGTGCAGAACCTGGGCCCGCTCACCAGCTGTGCCACCGTGTTCACGACCAACCGCTGCCAGGCCAACCCGGTGATCTGGAGCAAGCAGGTGATGAAAGACGGCGTGGTGAGCGCCATCGTTCTGAACTCGGGCGGCGCCAACTGCTACACCGGCTCGATCGGGTTCCAGACCACCCACGCCACCGCCGAAACGGTCGCCACCGAGCTGGGTGTCGCCTCGGGTGATGTGCTCGTGTGCTCCACCGGCCTCATCGGCGAGCAGCTCAACCTTGACCTCGTGACGGCCGGCGTGCTCGATGCCGCCCGGGTTCTCACAACGGATGCTGCCACCATGCCCGACGCCGGCCTCCTGGCCGCCCGGGCCATCATGACCACCGACACCACCCCGAAGCAGTCGCTCATCACAGCGGATGCCGGCTGGACCGTGGGCGGAATGGCCAAGGGAGCCGGCATGCTCGCGCCTGGGCTGGCCACGATGCTCGTCGTGATCACCACCGACGCTGTGCTGTCCTCGCCACAGCTCGACTCCGCGCTGCGCGAGGCCACCCGCCTCACCTTCGACCGCCTCGACTCCGACGGCTGCATGTCGACGAACGACACCGTGAGCCTGCTCGGCTCCGGCGCGAGCGGCATCGAGCCCGACCTGGCCGAGTTCACGGCCGCGCTCGTTGCCCTCTGCCAGGACCTCACCTTGCAGTTGCAGGGTGACGCCGAGGGTTCCGCGCACGACGTGGCCATCGAAGTGCGCAATGCGGCGTCCGAAGCGGATGCCGTGACCGTGGCCCGGGCCGTCTCCCGCAGTGCGCTGTTCAAGACGGCTATCTACGGCAACGACCCCAACTGGGGACGCGTCCTCGCCGCCGTGGGAACAACCGCTGCCGCGTTCGATCCCTACGGTATCGACGTGGCCATCAATGACGTTCAGGTGTGCACGGCCGGCGAGCCGGACCAGCCCCGGGAACTGGTGGACCTCACCCCACGAGCGGTGTCGGTGGTCATCGACCTGCACGAGGGCAGCGAATCAGCCACCGTCTGGACCAACGACCTCACCCACGAGTACGTCGAAGAGAACAGCGCGTACTCCAGCTGATGTCGACAGCGGATGCCCTGACGGCGAACACGGGGAGCATCCCGGCCAGCAGCCCGGCCAGCAGCCCGGCCGAGGCTGCGGTGAAGGCCGCGACCCTCATTGAGTCGCTCCCGTGGTTGAAGCGCTTTCATGACCAGATCGTTGTCGTCAAATTTGGCGGCAACGCCATGGTCAGTGAAGAACTGCAGCGGGCCTTCGCGGAGGACATGGTCTACCTGCGTTATGCCGGCATCCGCCCCGTTGTCGTGCACGGAGGCGGCCCGCAGATCTCGGCAATGCTCGCCCGCCTGGGTATCGAGAGCGAGTTCCGTGGCGGCTACCGGGTGACGACCCCGGAAGCGATGGATGTGGTGCGCATGGTGCTCACCGGGCAGATCAACCGGAACCTGGTGAGCAACATCAACCAGCACGGTCCGCTCGCCGCCGGGCTCTCGGGCGAGGACGCGGGGCTGTTTCGGGGCAAGCGCCGCGGCGTCATGATTGACGGGGAGCTTGTGGACTTGGGTCTCGTGGGCGACGTGGTGGGGGTTGACCCGGAGGCCGTGCACGCGCAACTCGCCGCCGGGCGCATTCCCGTGGTGTCGTCCATTGCGCCGGACTCGGAGGTTCCGGGTCAGTCCCTCAACGTGAACGCCGATGCCGCGGCCGCGGCCCTGGCCATTGCACTCGGCGCCGCCAAGCTCGTGATTCTCACCGATGTGGCCGGTCTTTACAGCGACTGGCCCAACCGGGAGTCCCTCGTGTCGATGATCACCGTTCCCGAGTTGCGGAACCTTCTCCCCGACCTGGAATCGGGGATGATCCCCAAAATGACGGCGTGCCTCGACGCTGTTGAGGGCGGAGTTGCCAAGGCCGCGATCATTGACGGTCGCGTGCCGCATTCGATTCTGCTCGAAATTTTCACCGGAAATGGCATTGGTACGGAGGTAGTTCCCGCATGAGCATGACGAACACCGGCACGAACACGACGGGCAGCCCCGCGGACGAGACGTCCTGGTCGGACCGCTATGCCGCCGCCATGATGGGCACCTTTGCGCCGCCGCTCGCCCGACTCGTGCGTGGTTGGGGCTGCTACGCCTGGGACGACGCGGGAGTGGAATATCTCGACTTCCTCGGCGGAATTGCCGTCAACTCCCTCGGTCATGCTCACCCCGACGTAGTGGCCGCCGTCAGCGCCCAGGTGGGTACGCTCGCCCACATCTCCAACTACTTTGCGAGCGAACCGCAAATCGAACTCGCCGAACGCCTGCAACGTCTCACCGGGGCCGGGACCGCCGGTCGCGTGTATTTCTGTAACTCCGGCACCGAAGCCAACGAGGCCGCGTTCAAACTTGCCCGCCTCAACGCCGGCGGCGGCACGCGCACCCGCATCCTCGCGCTGACCGACGCGTTCCACGGCCGCACCATGGGTGCCCTTGCCCTCACCGGCAAGGCCGCCATGCGGGCACCGTTCGACCCGATGCCCGGCGGAGTCGAGCACATCGACAGCACCATCGACGCCCTCAACGCCAACATTGACGACACCGTGTGCGCGCTCGTGCTCGAACCCATCAAGGGTGAAGCCGGCGTGCTCCCGCTACCCGACGGTTTTCTGCGCCGCGCCCGCGAACTCTGCACCGAACACGGCGTGCTGCTCATCGTTGATGAGATCCAGACCGGCGTCGGCCGCACCGGCGCCTGGTTCGCGTACCAGCACGAGAACGTGACACCGGATGCCGTCACCCTGGCCAAGGGGTTGGGCGGGGGACTGCCCATTGGGGCCCTCGTAACCTTTGGGGCGGCATCCGCCCTGTTTCAGCGTGGACAGCACGGGTCGACTTTTGGCGGCAACCCGCTCGTGACCGCCGGCGCCAACGCGGTGCTGCACGCGATCGAGCGCGACGACCTCGTGGCCAACGCTGCGCGCCGAGGCGACCAGCTGCGCGCGCTGATCATGGGACTCGGATCGCCACTGATTGACGGGGTGCGGGGGCAGGGTCTGCTCCTCGGCATTGCGCTCCGCGAGCCGGTCGCGGCGAGGCTTGCGGCATCCGCTCTGCAGACTGGACTCATTGTGAACGCGGCGAATGAAACCACCATCCGGCTGGCGCCGCCGCTCATCGTGGGAGACGCCGAGATCGAGCAGTTTGGGCACCGATTCGGGCAGGCACTGGCCACGCTCTAGAGTTGACCAATTACACAAACGATCGAAAGTGACACCGTGACCCGCCATTTCCTTCGCGACGATGACCTCTCCCCGGCCGAACAGGCCGAAATTCTTGATCTGGCATTGGAGCTCAAGCGAGACAGATTCGCGGTTCGACCCCTGGCCGGCCCACAGACCGTCGCCGTGATCTTCGACAAGTCGTCCACGCGCACCCGAGTGTCATTTGCTGTCGGCATCGCCGATCTGGGGGGTAGCCCGCTCATCATCAGCACCGCCAACAGTCAGCTGGGCGGCAAAGAAACCGCGTCCGACACGGCGCGCGTGCTCGAGCGCCAAGTGGCCGCCATCGTGTGGCGCACCTACGGCCAGGCCGGCCTCGAGGAGATGGCCCACGGAACCACCGTTCCGGTCATCAACGCACTCTCCGACGATTTTCACCCGTGCCAGTTGCTCGCCGACCTGCTCACCATTCGCGAGCACCGCGGCGACCTCGCCGGTCAGACCATCGTGTTTCTCGGCGACGGCGCCTGCAACATGGGCCAGTCCTACCTGCTCGCCGGTGCGACCGCGGGCATGCACGTGCGCATCGCGTCGCCGGCCGGCTACACGCCCACCGACGCAGTTGTAGCGGATGCCACGGCCATCGCCCTGCGCACCGGCGGTTCCGTTGAACTCTTCACCGATCCGCTCGAAGCCGTTGTCGGTGTTGACGTGGTTGTCACCGACACGTGGGTGTCGATGGGCAAGGAAGAGGAAAAGGCCACCCGCCTGAGCGACCTCGGACACTACCGCGTGGACGCGGCCATGATGGCGCTCGCCAAGCCCGGCGCGCACTTCATGCACTGCCTGCCGGCCGACCGTGGGTACGAAGTGACCGCCGACGTGATCGACGGGGCGCAGAGCATCATCTGGGACGAGGCAGAGAACCGTCTGCACGCTCAGAAGGCTCTGCTCGTGTGGTTGCTCGCGCACAACGCGGCCTAACCCGCACCGAAGTTCGACGAGCCCGGCGGTGTCGGGCTGGTCGAGGGTGTGCGGTCTCGCACGCTCACCCCACGCATTTACGTAAACTTGAACCAGATCAAAGATTTTAGGGAGAACCATGGCTGAACGTGTTGTGCTCGCATACTCCGGTGGACTTGATACCTCGGTGGGTATCGGCTGGCTGAAGGACGCCACCGGCAAAGAGGTTGTGGCCCTCGCCGTTGACGTGGGACAAGAGGGCGAGGACATGGAGGTCATCCGCCAGCGCGCACTCGACTGTGGTGCCGTGGAGTCGATCGTCATCGACGCGAAGGAAGAATTCGCGAACGACTACATCGTGCCCACACTGAAGGCCAACGCCCTGTATCAGAAGCGTTACCCGCTGGTGTCGGCCATCAGCCGCCCGCTGATCGCCAAGTACCTGGCCTCCACCGCCATCGAGCTCGGCGCCGACAGTGTTGCCCACGGCTGCACCGGCAAGGGCAACGACCAGGTTCGGTTCGAAGCGGCCGTCGCAGCTCTGGCCCCCGAGCTCACGTCGCTGGCCCCCGTGCGTGACTTCGCGCTCACCCGCGACAAGGCCATCGAGTACGCCGCCACGCACAACCTGCCCATCGTGCAGTCAAAGAAGAGCCCGTACTCGATCGACCAGAACGTGTGGGGTCGCGCCGTCGAAACCGGGTTCCTCGAGGACCCGTGGAACGCACCGATTGAGGATCTTTACACCTACACCCAGGACCCGTCGGTCACCCGGGCACCCACCGAGGTCGTCATCTCCTTCGACCAGGGCGTGCCCGTTGCCATTGATGGCAAGAAGGTCACCCCGCTGCAGGTCATTCAGCTCATGAACCGTCTCGCCGGCGACCAGGGTGTGGGACGCATCGACATCGTCGAAGACCGCCTCGTGGGCATCAAGAGCCGTGAGGTGTACGAAGCCCCCGCCGGCATCGCCCTGATTGCCGCACACGAAGAGCTCGAAAACATGACCCTCGAACGCGACGTTGCTCGCTACAAGCGCGGTGTCGAGAGCAAGTGGGCCGAGCTCGTCTATGACGGCCTCTGGTTCTCCGGCCTCAAGCGCAGCCTCGACGTGTTCATCGAGGACACGCAGAAGTACGTGACCGGCGACATCCGCTTGAAAATGCACGCCGGTTCCGCCGTTGTCACGGGTCGCTCGAGCACGACGAGCCTGTACGACTTCAACCTCGCCACGTACGACACGGGTGACTCCTTCGACCAGTCCATGGCCAAGGGATTCATTGAGCTGTGGTCGCTGCCGAGCAAGGTGGCCGCACGTCGCGACGCCGCCGCAAAGTAGGGCATCCATGTCGGGTGAGAAGAACGTGAACCGCGCCGGAAAGGCGGGCGCCCTGTGGGGCGGTCGCTTCGCCGGGGGACCGTCGCCGGAGTTGGCGCGACTGAGCAAGTCGACGCACTTCGACTGGCAGCTGGCCGAGTACGACCTGCGCGGCTCGCGGGCACACGCCCGAGCCCTCGCGGCGGCCGGTTACCTGACCGCTGACGAACTCGAGCAGATGGTTGCGGCCCTCGAACTTCTCGCCCTCGACGTGGCCGAAGGCCGGTTCACGCCGGCCGAGTCCGATGAAGACGTGCACTCCGCGCTCGAACGCGGCCTCATTGATCGGGTGGGCGTTGAGGTGGGCGGCAAGCTTCGTGCCGGACGCAGCCGCAACGACCAGGTGGCGACACTGGTGCGCATGATGCTGCGTGACCACGCGGCAATCATTGCCGGCAACGTCATCGAGCTGATTGATGCGCTGGCCGCACAGGCAGAGGCCCACGCCGACGCCATCATGCCGGGGCGCACACACCTGCAGCACGCTCAGCCGGTGCTGCTCGCGCACCACCTGCTCGCCCACTGCTGGCCGCTCGTGCGTGACCTCGATCGTTTCGTCGATTGGGGAAAGCGCGCCGACTTCTCGCCCTACGGGTCGGGAGCTCTCGCTGGAAACACCCTGGGCCTCGACGCCACCCTCGTGGCGCTCGACCTCGGCTTCGGTGCCGTGGTCGAGAACTCCATTGACGGCACGGCGAGCCGTGATCTGGTTGCGGAATTTGCCTACATCACCGCCCAGATCGGCATCGATATGTCGCGTCTGGCCGAGGAAATCATTCTGTGGAACACCAAGGAGTTCGGCTTCGTCACCCTCGACGACGCCTATTCCACCGGGTCGTCCATCATGCCGCAGAAGAAGAACCCCGACATTGCCGAGCTCGCGCGCGGTAAGTCGGGCCGGATGATCGGCAACCTCACCGGTCTGCTCACCACGCTGAAAGGACTGCCGCTCGCGTACAACCGCGACCTGCAGGAGGACAAAGAGCCGGTCTTCGACTCGATCGAAACGCTCGAAGTGCTGTTGCCCGCCTTCGCCGGAATGATCGCCACGCTCACCTTCCACACCGATCGCATGGCCGAGCTCGCCCCCCAGGGGTTCTCCCTTGCAACGGATGTCGCGGAGTGGCTCGTGAAGCGCCACGTGTCGTTTAGAGATGCGCACGAAATCACCGGTTCTCTGGTGAAGTTCGCCGAGACAAACGGCCTCGACCTGCACGAGGTGGACGACGCTGCGCTGCAGACCATCTCACCCCACCTGGTGCCCGAGGTGCGCGAGGTTCTCACCATTCGCGGATCGACCGCAAGCCGAGACGGCGTGGGCGGAACGGCCCCCGTGCGGGTCGCCGAACAGCGCGCCGCCCTCGTGGAACGCGTTCGTAAGCTCGCGGTCGCTCTCACCGCGTGACGACAGACCTCCGGCAGTTTGCCCGGTCATCTCTTGAGATGGCCCCGTTGCTGCTGGGGGCGCTCCTCACCCGAGGCGACGTGTCGCTGCGGGTCACCGAGGTTGAGGCGTATCTGGGCTCAACCGATCCCGGGTCACATGCCTTTCGGGGAATGACAAAGCGCACCGCCACCATGTTCGGGGCGCCCGGACATGTGTATGCGTACTTTACGTACGGAATGCACGTGTGTGCCAATGTGGTCTGCTCGCCAGAGGGGGAGGCATCCGCTGTGCTCCTGCGTGCGGGGGAAATTGTGGCGGGCCGCGATCTCGCGCGGGAACGCCGGCCGGCGGCAATTCGTGATCGGGACCTCGCTCGCGGCCCGGCGCGATTGACTCAGGCGCTCGGAATTCTGCTGACCGATGATGGGGCGTGCGTGACCGAGGATCCGTTCGGCCTCGTGCTGCCGGAACAACCCGTGGCTTTTGTGACCGGACCCCGCACCGGCGTGGGCGGAGCCGGCGGAGGCGCGGCGTTTCCGTGGCGATTTTGGATGCCGGGGGAGGCATCCGTCTCACCGTATCGGCGACACCCCCACGCCGCACCCTGACCGGGGGCGTGCCCGATGGCGGGCGTGACTAGCTGATGGCGAGACTCACGAGGGCGGCGCACGCACAGGCCCAGATGAGGCTCGCAAACGTGCCGATGATGAAGCGTTCGCGCGACTCGGCGGACGACAGTTCCGTGAAGCGACCGACACCCTTGATGGCGACGACCACAGCGATGCCCTCGGGGAATCCGGCAAGAATGGCGCCTGTTACGGCAAAGCGTTCGAGCATGCCAATCGCGAGCCCGCCGCGGAGCACTTCGTGCACGGCTGCCTCGGCCGAGTCGAGCGCACTGGGCGGGTTTCCCACCAGAATTCCACCGTGCTGACCGGGTGCCACGCTACCCCGAGTAGCCAGGTTGAGGGCGAAGACGGCCATGGGACCACCGCCGAGCACGGACAGGGCAAGAGCGAGCATGCCCAGCACAATACCGAAAGAGGACGGCCCGGCCAGAGTGGGCACACTCGCGATCACCAGTGCCGCGACGAGGGCTGCGATTGAGCCGATGGTGAAGGCGTGCCGCTGCAGTTTGAAGGCGAGGGCCGCGAAAACGAGGGAGCCCAGCGTTGTGAGCAGAAGGATCACCCAGTAGAGGAACGTCAGGATGCTGAAGGTGTTCATGCGGGGATGTCCGTTTCGCTCGTGGCCCGGTCGAGTTGCTCTAGCAGCCTAACGATCGCCGGCGACACTGTGTGTTCCAGCCGATAGTGCGCGGCTTTCACCCGTTGGCTCACCGCCGCCGTCGAAATGCGCAGGGTTGCCGCGATATCAACCTGGTTCAGGCCGCGGTCGAGCAAATCTACGGCCTCCCATCCCTGGGCGGATCGGCGTTGGCGCAGGAGCAGCAGCATGGTGAGCAGCGCCTCCACCTGGTCCGCCGTCAGGCTGAAGCTGCCCGCCGCGGGATCGAGTGGGGACGCTTCGTCGGAGGACGGCGCTGCGACCGCCACGTGGGCATCCATTTTCTTGGCCCGAGTTACGGCATCACGGGCGGAGATGAAGGCCGCGCCCGCGGCTTGACGGGTGGAAGCGGGGAGCGGCGTGCGTACGCTGCCCACGCCGAGCCCGATACTCCAATGTCCGGAGCGGTGCAGCAGCAGGAGAGCGTCGAGGGCGGCGCGCGCATCGGTCAGGATCACCTGAATCTCGTCACCCGCGGTCTGGTCAGCGGGGAGTGCGAAGAAGCTACCGAACCGCTCGCGGAGGGCATCAATCATGTCGCCGGCGCGGTCACGGTCGTTGCGACTGTCGATCTGGTCTGCGGTGATGACGAACATAGATATAAGTCTCTACCCTTTATTATTCATAATCAAGTCTTCAAGCTGAACTCCCTGCAGCTAAGTCCGTAAGCCTCATCAGGGGTCAGCGGTGGGCGCTGATACTCTGGGCCTGTGTCAGACCCCGTAATCCTCACCCAGCAGACCAATGATTCCTCCTTCGACAACGTGTGGGAGGAAATCAACTGGCGTGGCCTCGTGCACGTCTCCACCGACCAGGCCGAACTGCGCACCCTGCTCTCTGGCCCCCCGATCACGTACTACTGCGGCTTCGACCCCACGGCGGCGAGCTTGCACCTCGGCAATTTGGTGCAGCTGTTGCTGATGCGCCGCCTTCAGCTGGCCGGCCACCGCCCGCTGGGACTCGTCGGCGGCTCCACCGGATTGATCGGCGATCCGCGGCCCACAGCCGAACGCACCCTGACGCCGGCCGACACCGTTAACGAATGGGTCGGCTACCTGCAGGCCCAGGTGTCGCGCTTTCTCAGTGCCGAGGGTGACAACGCCGTCACCCTCGTCAACAACCTGGACTGGACCGCGCCGCTCAGCGCGATCGATTTCCTCCGCGAAATCGGCAAGTACTTTCGCGTTGGCACCATGCTCAAGAAGGATGCCGTGAGTGCACGGCTCAACTCGGATGCCGGCATCAGCTACACCGAGTTCAGCTACCAAATTCTGCAGGGTCTGGACTACCTCGAACTGTTCCGCACCTACGGATGCGTGTTGCAGACCGGGGGGAGCGACCAGTGGGGCAACCTCACAAGCGGAACCGACCTCATCCGCCGCGCCGAGGGGGGAAGTGTGCACGCCATTGGTACGCCGCTTATCACCAACTCGGACGGTACCAAGTTCGGCAAGAGCGAGGGCAACGCGGTGTGGTTGGATCCCACACTCACCAGCCCCTACGCGTTTTACCAGTTCTGGCTCAACACCGATGACGCGGACGTGATCTTTCGGCTCAAGGTGTTCACCTTCCTGAGCCGCGTGGACATTGAACGTCTTGCCGCCGTCGTCGAGACGGAACCTTTCAAGCGCGAGGCGCAGCGCACGTTAGCGTACGAGGTGACGAGTCTCGTGCATGGCAGTGCCGCAACGGATGCCGCGATCAACGCCGCGCAGGCCCTCTTCGGTCAGGGCGATCTCGCCGACCTGGATGAGGCGACGCTCGAGGCGGCGCTGCGTGAACTGCCGAACACCACGACTGCGCCCCACGCGACGGTTGTTCAGTTACTGCTCGACACCGGACTGACCAAGAGCCTCGGCGAAGCGCGGCGCGCGGTTGCGCAGGGCGGGGTGTACCTGAACAACGTGAAGGTCGCCAGCGAGGACGCCACGATCGAAGGCCATGTGCTGAGCGGGGGAGTAGCCGTGCTGCGCCGCGGCAAGAAGACCCTCGCCGGAGTCTTCGTCGAATAGGCGGTGCCTGCCCGCTGTCTCACGCGGGTCTTACTGCGAGCCGTCCGGGTGCGCGCGGTAGTTGGAGTGCGACCTCACGGCCCGTGCCCTCAATCGGTGGGCGGCCCCGAGCCCGCGCCGTGAATCGGTGGGCGCTACGGTAATCGGCGTAGCGGCCTCCGATTTGGGGTGCGGCCTTGCTCGAGTTCGGGCGCGGTCACCGAAAACGGTAGCGGCCACGGGCTTCGGCGAGGTGCGGGGGGCGGAAAAGTCACGTTTCGGGCATGTTTCGGGCGGGTTGCCAACGCGACACGCCCGGGATGAGATAGGGAGTTGCGGCCCCCCGGGATTCACCGTAATGTCATCTAAGTCACCCCACAGGTTCGGAAAGCTGATCAGCTAGCCGGCCTCATGCGGGACAAATCCTAAGTCAAGACAACGCGATATTATCGTGCCTCTTACTTAGTGAGTGAAGTGCTCCAGTGCAATGGCCTTTGGGTCGGCGGCTGGGTGCGTCCGATCCTTGAGAACTCAACAGCGTGCACAATGTCAAATGCCAAAAACCTCGTGATTGTTGGTCGGTTTCTAGCCGATTGCAGTCAGTGAGATTCCTTTGGAATATGAATTGAAAGTCCTGGTTTCGATCAGGCATTATGACAGAGCAAGTCAGTAATGATTTGTTCTTGCTAGTTTCAAACTTGTAGTTTCTTCGCCTATTCCGGCGGGTTTCTGCACTAGATGGGCGCTCAACTTGTTGGGTAGCTATTCAAACATTTACGGAGAG
The DNA here is from genome assembly GCF_029893365.1 of Cryobacterium sp. CG_9.6. NCBI lineage: Bacteria > Bacillati > Actinomycetota > Actinomycetes > Micrococcales > Microbacteriaceae > Cryobacterium > Cryobacterium sp. CG_9.6. The sequence goes on from NZ_JARXUZ010000001.1 coordinate 1,540,983, forward strand.
TTTGATCCTGGCTCAGGACGAACGCTGGCGGCGTGCTTAACACATGCAAGTCGAACGGTGATGAGGAGCTTGCTTCTTTGATCAGTGGCGAACGGGTGAGTAACACGTGAGCAATCTGCCCTTGACTCTGGGATAACTGCGGGAAACTGTAGCTAATACCGGATACGACCCTTAGAGGCATCTCTTTGGGTGGAAAGAATTTTGGTCAAGGATGAGCTCGCGGCCTATCAGCTAGTTGGTGAGGTAATGGCTCACCAAGGCGACGACGGGTAGCCGGCCTGAGAGGGTGACCGGCCACACTGGGACTGAGACACGGCCCAGACTCCTACGGGAGGCAGCAGTGGGGAATATTGCACAATGGGCGCAAGCCTGATGCAGCAACGCCGCGTGAGGGACGAAGGCCTTCGGGTTGTAAACCTCTTTTAGTAGGGAAGAAGTGACTGGGTTTTCCTGGAAGTGACGGTACCTGCAGAAAAAGCACCGGCTAACTACGTGCCAGCAGCCGCGGTAATACGTAGGGTGCAAGCGTTGTCCGGAATTATTGGGCGTAAAGAGCTCGTAGGCGGTTTGTTGCGTCTGCTGTGAAAACCCGAGGCTCAACCTCGGGCCTGCAGTGGGTACGGGCAGACTAGAGTGCGGTAGGGGAGATTGGAATTCCTGGTGTAGCGGTGGAATGCGCAGATATCAGGAGGAACACCAATGGCGAAGGCAGATCTCTGGGCCGTAACTGACGCTGAGGAGCGAAAGCATGGGGAGCGAACAGGATTAGATACCCTGGTAGTCCATGCCGTAAACGTTGGGAACTAGATGTGGGGACCATTCCACGGTCTCCGTGTCGCAGCTAACGCATTAAGTTCCCCGCCTGGGGAGTACGGCCGCAAGGCTAAAACTCAAAGGAATTGACGGGGGCCCGCACAAGCGGCGGAGCATGCGGATTAATTCGATGCAACGCGAAGAACCTTACCAAGGCTTGACATATACCGGTAACGGCTGGAAACAGTCGCCCCGCAAGGTCGGTATACAGGTGGTGCATGGTTGTCGTCAGCTCGTGTCGTGAGATGTTGGGTTAAGTCCCGCAACGAGCGCAACCCTCGTCCTATGTTGCCAGCACGTAATGGTGGGAACTCATGGGATACTGCCGGGGTCAACTCGGAGGAAGGTGGGGATGACGTCAAATCATCATGCCCCTTATGTCTTGGGCTTCACGCATGCTACAATGGCCGGTACAAAGGGCTGCGATACCGCAAGGTGGAGCGAATCCCAAAAAGCCGGTCTCAGTTCGGATTGAGGTCTGCAACTCGACCTCATGAAGTCGGAGTCGCTAGTAATCGCAGATCAGCAACGCTGCGGTGAATACGTTCCCGGGCCTTGTACACACCGCCCGTCAAGTCATGAAAGTCGGTAACACCCGAAGCCGGTGGCCTAACCCCTTGTGGGAAGGAGCTGTCGAAGGTGGGATCGGTGATTAGGACTAAGTCGTAACAAGGTAGCCGTACCGGAAGGTGCGGCTGGATCACCTCCTTTCTAAGGAGCACGTGCAGTCCCGTCTGTATACAGCGGAATCAGGCTGCCAGTCACACCAACCCGAACGGGTTGGGTGGCGCTCATGGGTGGAACATTGACATTGATGTAAGAACGGCTTCACGCCGCACGGTACGCCTTGGTTGTTTACAACTGATGGTTGGAAATGTGGTGGGTTGAGAGACTTGCATATGCACGCTGTTGGGTCCTGAGGGACCGGAACATTCCTGGCTTTGGCCGGGGTGGACCTTTCCTCTGGATCCTTTTCTGTTGGCATCAATCGCTAGCAGGTAGGGGTACCGCCCGTACTTTGAGAACTACACAGTGGACGCGAGCATCTTAAATTTGACTCTCTTAGGAGAGCAAATTACAAAGATCTAAGCAATTAGGTCATTGGTCAATTTCGGTCGCGAATTTATTCGCGGCACTTAATCGATTCAAACTCATGTGATTTCAAATTTTTAAGAGCAAACGGTGAATGCCTTGGCATGTAGAGCCGAAGAAGGACGTAGTAATCTGCGATAAGCCTCGGGGAGTTGATAAACGAACTGTGATCCGAGGATGTCCGAATGGGGAAACCCCGCCAGGCCCGTGAGGTGACCTGGTGACTCCCGCCTGAATATATAGGGCGGGTAGAGGGAACGTGGGGAAGTGAAACATCTCAGTACCCACAGGAAGAGAAAACAATAGTGATTCCGTTAGTAGTGGCGAGCGAACCCGGATGAGGCTAAACCGATCATGTGTGATAGCCGGTAGGCGTTGCATGGTCGGGGTTGTGGGACTTTTCAGCCAATTCTACCGAATGGTAAGGGTTAGAGCGTTGTATAGACGAACAGGATTGAAAGCCTGGTCATAGAGGGTGCGAACCCCGTAGTCGAAATGCAGTAATCGCCCGAAGAGTATCCCAAGTAGCACGGGGCCCGAGAAATCCCGTGTGAATCTGTCAGGACCACCTGATAAGCCTAAATACTCCTACATGACCGATAGTGAACAAGTACCGTGAGGGAAAGGTGAAAAGTACCCCGGGAGGGGAGTGAAATAGTACCTGAAACCGTTTGCTTACAAACCGTTGGAGCCAGCTCTGTTCTGGTGACAGCGTGCCTTTTGAAGAATGAGCCTGCGAGTTAGTGATATGTGGCGAGCTTAACCCGAGAGGGGAATGCGTAGCGAAAGCGAGTCTGAATAGGGCGATTCAGTCGCATGTCCTAGACCCGAAGCGAAGTGATCTATCCATGGCCAGGTTGAAGCGACGGTAAGACGTCGTGGAGGACCGAACCCACTTCAGTTGAAAATGGAGGGGATGAGCTGTGGATAGGGGTGAAAGGCCAATCAAACTTCGTGATAGCTGGTTCTCTCCGAAATGCATTTAGGTGCAGCGTTGCGTGTTTCTTGCCGGAGGTAGAGCTACTGGATGGCCGATGGGGCCCAAAAGCTTACTGACGTCAGCCAAACTCCGAATGCCGGTAAGTGAGAGCGCAGCAGTGAGACGGTGGGGGATAAGCTTCATCGTCGAGAGGGAAACAACCCAGACCACCAACTAAGGTCCCAAAGCGCGTGCTAAGTGGGAAAGGATGTGGAGTTGCACAGACAACCAGGAGGTTGGCTTAGAAGCAGCCACCCTTGAAAGAGTGCGTAATAGCTCACTGGTCAAGTGATTCCGCGCCGACAATGTAACGGGGCTCAAGCACGCCACCGAAGTTGTGGCATTGATATTTTTGGTAAGCCGCCACCTTGTGTGGTTGGTTCAGCCGTGTTGATGGGTAGGAGAGCGTCGTGTGGCCAGCGAAGCGGCGGTGTAAACCAGCCGTGGAGGCTACACGAGTGAGAATGCAGGCATGAGTAGCGAAAGACGGGTGAGAAACCCGTCCTCCGAAAGATCAAGGGTTCCAGGGCCAGGCTAATCCGCCCTGGGTAAGTCGGGACCTAAGGCGAGGCCGACAGGCGTAGTCGATGGACAACGGGTTGATATTCCCGTACTGACGAAAAACCGCCCAAGCTAATCCAGTAATGCTAAGTATCTGAATCCCCTAGACCAATCCCTTCGGGGTGAGGCGTGGGGCCTAGCGTACGACCCTATTCTGGTGCGGTTAGCGTATTAACAGGTGTGACGCAGGAAGGTAGCTGAGCCGGGCGATGGTTGACCCGGTCTAAGGATGTAGGGCGAACGATAGGCAAATCCGTCGTTCATGATGCCTGAGACCCGATGGGTAGCCCGTAAGGGTGAAATCAGTGATCCTATGCTGCCAAGAAAAGCATCGACGCGAGGTTTTAGTCACCCGTACCCCAAACCGACTCAGGTGATCAGGTAGAGAATACTAAGGAGATCGAGAGAATCGTGGTTAAGGAACTCGGCAAAATGCCCCCGTAACTTCGGGAGAAGGGGGGCCTGAGGCGTGAACGGACTTGCTCCGGGAGCGTTCGAAGGCCGCAGAGACCAGTGGGAAGCGACTGTTTACTAAAAACACAGGTCCGTGCTAAGTCGCAAGACGATGTATACGGACTGACGCCTGCCCGGTGCTGGAAGGTTAAGAGGAACGGTTAGCCGCAAGGCGAAGCTGAGAATTTAAGCCCCAGTAAACGGCGGTGGTAACTATAACCATCCTAAGGTAGCGAAATTCCTTGTCGGGTAAGTTCCGACCTGCACGAATGGCGTAACGACTTCCCAGCTGTCTCAACCGCGAACTCGGCGAAATTGCATTACGAGTAAAGATGCTCGTTACGCGCAGCAGGACGGAAAGACCCCGTGACCTTTACTACAGCTTGGTATTGGTGTTCGGTGTGGCTTGTGTAGGATAGGTGGGAGACTGTGAAGCTTGGACGCTAGTTCAGGTGGAGTCATCGTTGAAATACCACTCTGGTCATATTGGATACCTAACTTCGAACCGTGATCCGGTTCAGGGACAGTGCCTGGTGGGTAGTTTAACTGGGGCGGTTGCCTCCTAAAAAGTAACGGAGGCGCCCAAAGGTTCCCTCAACCTGGTTGGTAATCAGGTGTCGAGTGTAAGTGCACAAGGGAGCTTGACTGTGAGACTGACAAGTCGAGCAGGGACGAAAGTCGGGACTAGTGATCCGGCAGTGGCTTGTGGAAGCGCTGTCGCTCAACGGATAAAAGGTACCTCGGGGATAACAGGCTGATCTTGCCCAAGAGTCCATATCGACGGCATGGTTTGGCACCTCGATGTCGGCTCGTCGCATCCTGGGGCTGGAGTAGGTCCCAAGGGTTGGGCTGTTCGCCCATTAAAGCGGTACGCGAGCTGGGTTTAGAACGTCGTGAGACAGTTCGGTCCCTATCCGCTGCGCGCGCAGGAAATTTGAGAAGATCTATCCCTAGTACGAGAGGACCGGGATGGACGAACCTCTGGTGTGTCAGTTGTTCCGCCAGGAGCACCGCTGATTAGCTACGTTCGGAACGGATAACCGCTGAAAGCATCTAAGCGGGAAGCCGGCTTCGAGATGAGATTTCCATCCCTTCGGGGGAGAGGCTCGCAGCTAGACTACTGCGTTGATAGGCCGGATGTGGAAGTGGGGACTAAAGACCCATGAAGCTGACCGGTACTAATAAGCCGATAATTTGATAACACTTGAGTTTGAAGAAGCTGCTTTAGCGTCCACTATGTGGTTCTCGATGTACGGTCGAGAACAAACACACTCCCACGGGAGTGTTCTATAACTAAAAAATATAGGTTCGAACCATCGAAAGATGTTTCGGCGGCTATAGCAAGAGGGAAACGCCCGGTCACATTCCGAACCCGGAAGCTAAGACTCTTTGCGCCGATGGTACTGCAGGGGGGACCCTGTGGGAGAGTAGGACACCGCCGGACTTAACTTAGAAAAACACAAAATGGCCACCAATAGGTGGCCATTTTGCGTTAAGGCTTAGGCTATTGAATGTCGTCGAACAGACGAATTAATTACACAGGAGACACAGTGAGCCCTTCAGGAAACTACGGCGACGATGCACGTAACGGCGGCCGAGACGACCGCCGCACAGGCGGAAACCAGAGCGGACGCCCCCAAGGGGCGCGCGACGGAGCCACGGGTGCGCCCCGATCCGGAGGTTATGAGGGTCGCTCACAGCGTCCCAGCCAGGGTGGAGAGCGTGCGCCCTATCGCGGAAGCAACGATCGTGCAGCCGGCGGCAACGACCGCGCTCCTTATCGCGGCAACTCCGATCGCCCTCAGCAGGGTGACCGCGCTCCCTACCGTGGCAATTCGGACCGCCCCTCCACCGGTGGCGATCGTGCCCCCTACCGCGGAAACAGCGATCGTCCGTCCGGTGGCAACGACCGCGCTCCGTACCGCGGTAACTCTGATCGGCCCCAGCAGGGCGATCGGCCCTCCTACCGCGGAAACTCTGATCGCCCCACCACCGGTGGTGAGCGTGCTCCGTACCGCGGTAACAGTGACCGTCCGTCCGGTGGAAGCGATCGCGCGCCCTACCGTAGCAACTCTGACCGCCCGCAGCAGGGCGAACGTCCCCCGTACCGTGGCAACTCTGATCGCCCGTCCACGGGCGGCGACCGGGATCGGGCTCCCTATCGTGGCGGGAATGATCGGCCCCAGCAGGGCGAGCGTCCTGCGTACCGTGGCAATTCCGATCGTCCGTCCACTGGTGGCGAGCGTCCTCCGTACCGCGGTAACTCGGATCGTCCGTCCGGCGGCAACGATCGCGCACCGTATCGTGGTGGCTCTGACCGCCCGACAACCGGTGGCGAACGTCCTCCGTACCGCGGTAACTCCGACCGTCCGCAGCAGGGTGACCGCGCTCCCTACCGTGGCAACTCTGATCGCCCGTCGACCGGTGGCGAACGCGCTCCGTACCGTGGCAACTCTGATCGCCCATCCTCGGGTGGAGAGCGTCCCCCCTACCGCGGTAACTCCGATCGCCCGCAGCAGGGTGAGCGTCCCCCGTACCGTGGCAACTCTGATCGCCCATCCTCGGGTGGAGAGCGTCCCCCCTACCGCGGTAACTCCGATCGCCCGCAGCAGGGTGAGCGTCCTCCGTACCGTGGCAACTCGGACCGTCCGCAGCAGGGCGATCGTCCCCCATACCGTGGCAACTCCGATCGTCCGCAGCAGGGTGAGCGTCCTCCGTACCGAGGCAACTCTGATCGCCCGTCCGGTTCTGGTGAGCGTTCCGAGCGTCCTCGTTCAGACAGCGATCGCCGTCCCGGCGGTATGGCGACCCAGCGTGGCGGCAACCCGAACCGTGCCGGTGCGCCCCGCGATGCCGGTAAGAAGCTGTGGACCCGTGATGGTGCCCCGGCACGTAACGACCGTGATGCCCGGGTCGTCGAAGAGGAAATGACTGAAGAGCAGCGGATGCAGCGCGAGCTGCGTTCCGTTCGCCCTCGCCACGACGACCCCGATCTGCCCGATGACATTTCGGCGCAGGACCTCGATCGCATCGCGCGCAACGAGCTCAAGACGCTGACCAAGGAAAATGCCGAGACCGTGGGGCGCCATCTTGCAATGGCTGCGCGCGTCATTGACGAAGACCCTGAGCTTGCTCACCGCCACGTGATGAGCGCTGCCCGCCGCGCCGGACGCATCGGCGTTGTTCGTGAGAGCCTCGCGATCACGGCCTATGCCACGGGTGACTTCGCGCTCGCTCTGCGTGAGCTGCGCACATATCGCCGTATCTCCGGATCCAACGACCAGCTTGCCCTGATGGTAGACAGCGAACGAGGCGTGGGGCGTCCTGACCGTGCTCTCGAGCTCGGCCGGTCCGTTGACCGCAGCACACTGCCGGCCGGCGTGCAGGTCTCCCTGGCCATCGCCATGTCTGGCGCTCGTCTTGATTTGGGTGAAACGGATGCCGCTCTCGGCGAGCTGGAGATTCCGCAGCTCGATCCGAACACGGCCTTCTCCTACAGCCCGGAACTCTTCGTGGCATATGCCGAGGTGCTCACCGAGCTCGGCCGCGAGGAAGAAGCCGAGAAGTGGCTCGACCGCGCCGAGCGCGCAGACGCGGCTCTCGGATCCAACGGTGATGTGGACGAAACGATCGAGATTCACGAAATCGAAGAAGACGACGACGAGGCCCTGGCTGAGGATGCTGCGGACGCTGGCGACGACGACGACGATGATGATGATGACATGGTCGACGTCGATGACGCCACGGATCTCGTGACGGACGAGGCCGACCCGGTGGACTCCGATGAGGCATCCGCTGTGGAAAGCACTGTGGAGAGCACTGAGCGTGACCGCTAAGGGCGGGTTGGGCGGCTTCGTTCGCGGTATTTTGGGCGGCGGAGCGGGTGCAGCTGGTCGGGGGGTCTCGACAAGCTCGACCAGCGAGAGGGGGGGCTCGACCGGCGAGAAGGGCTCGACGAGCGGTGTGGGCTCGACCGGCGAGCTGGGGTCGAGCAGCGAGGTGGGCTTGGCCGGCTTCGCTGCGCCTGCCGTGACGCAGGTGGCAGTCACGCCGCTTGAGGGCGTAGACGTACTTCTGGCAGACCTCGACGGGGTTGTGTACGCCGGACCTGCCGCGATTCCGTTTGCCGTGGAAAGCCTGAACCGCGCCGCGGAAACGATGCGGGTGGGCTACATCACCAACAACGCGTCCCGCACGGATCAGTCCGTGGCGGATCATCTCACCGAGCTCGGGCTCACCGTTCAGGCAACGGATGTTGTGACCTCGCCGCAGGCCGCCGTGCGCCTTTTGGCCGCGGAGGTCGAGGCTGGATCGCGCATCCTGGTGATCGGGGGAGAGGGCCTGGTCGTCGAGGTGGAAAAGGCCGGGTTCGTCGTCACTCGATCCGCGGACGACAACCCCGCCGCTGTTATTCAGGGCTTCGCTCCGGATGTGGGCTGGGCTCAGCTCGCCGAAGCCGCCTTTGCTCTGAGCCCCACGGGACCCACAGCGGGTATTCCGTGGATCGCGACGAACACGGACTGGACCATCCCCGTGGCGCGAGGGATCGCTCCCGGAAATGGCACCCTCGTCTCGGCGGTGCACACCGCGGTGGGACGTCTGCCGGTTGTGGCGGGTAAACCCGAAGCGGCCATCTTTGTGGAGGCCGTCAATCGATTCGGCGCTGAGCGTGCCCTTTTCATCGGTGACCGGCTGGACACCGACATTCTTGGGGCGAATCGGGCCGGAATCCCGGCCGTGCTGGTTCTCACCGGGATTGATCGAGCCAAGCAAGCGCTTGCAGCGGATGCCGATTCCCGGCCGACCTTTCTCGTGGACGATTTGCGCCAACTGCACGAGCCCTACCCGGTAACGGTGTTCTCGAACGACGGCACGTCGGCCACCGTTGCCGGCGCAACCGTTGTCATCCGGGGAAATGATGTGGTGGTCACCGAGGACGGGGATAACGGAATCAACCTGCTCCGCGCCGCGTGTGCAGTGATCTGGAACTCGGGGCGCCCAATTTATGGCCTCAACGTTCCCGAGCGTCTCTACCTCGCGCAGTAGCCTAGGTATGTGACTTCTCAGCCCACCCACTCCGACGCTTCAGACGGGACCACCCTCGGTTCTCGCCTCAGCGTGATTGACGAACAACCCCTCGAGGCGCGCGCAGCCTCCTTCGTGCAGCTGCACGAGGAGCTGCTGGCTCGCCTCGAGGGTGCAGACGCGCCTGCAGGCGCCGACGCGATTGCCACAACGAAGGACTTTCACGAATGAGCAACACCGACACGAGCGGTTACCGATCGAACGAAGAACGTGAGGCCGCTAACAGCGAACCCGTGTTGCCCGATCGGGCCGGGTTCGAGGAGCCCGACCTCACCGAGGAGGAGCTCGCCGAAGTCGCCCTGCATGCCCTGGAGCCACCGGTCATGCTGCGCCTCGATGCGGCACTCACCGAGCGTGGTCTGGTGCGCTCGCGCACGGTAGCGGCCAAGCTCATCACCGGTGGCCTCGTGACCGTTGATGGCGTGCCGGTGGTCAAATCCTCACACCGCGTCAGCGACGAGTCCGTCCTGGAAGTTGCGGCGACGGATCACTACGTGAGCAGAGGCGCCCACAAACTCATCGCCGCCCTGGACGCGTTCGAGATTCCCGTGACGGGACGCACGGTACTGGATGCCGGCGCCTCCACCGGAGGATTCAGCCAGGTGGTGCTGGAACGCGGTGCCGCACAGGTTATTGCGGTTGACGTGGGTCACGGCCAGCTGGCACCGCAGCTCAAGACTGAACCCAAGCTCACCCTCGTGGAGGGGTTCAACCTTCGCTACGCCACGCCGGACAAGCTCGCCGGGGCATCTGGAATTACCACTCGCCCGGATCTCGTCGTTGCCGATCTCTCGTTCATTTCGCTCACGACCGTGCTGCCGGCCCTGTTGGCGACGGCAGCGGATGGCGCGGATTTCGTTCTGCTCATCAAGCCGCAGTTCGAAGTGGGACGCGGCGGCATTCGCGAAGGTGTGGTGCACGACGCGGGCCTGCGCTCGGACGCGGTGGCGGGTGTGTTGTGGGCCGGCTGGGACCTCGGTCTGCGCACCAACGGACTCATTGCCTCGCCCATTGCCGGTGGTGCCGGCAACCGGGAGTACCTGTGCTGGATGAGTGTGAACGTGGGCAGCAGTCCGACCGAATGGATCGAGCGGATCGAAGCGCTGGTCGGTGCGTGACACCATGACGAAAGCCCTGCGCCACATTCTTGTGGTCGCCCACACCGGTCGCGCCGACTCTCTCACGGCCGCGGTCACCGTAGCCGGACAGCTCATCAATGATGGCGCCATCCCCGTGCTCGCCGCCAATGAGCGCCTGGATGTGCTGGCAGCCTGCCCCGACCTCGAGGGGTATCTCGAAATCCTCGGCGACACCGTGCACCCGAGTGACATGGAACTCGCCATCGTGCTCGGCGGTGACGGAACGATTCTGCGCGCCGCAGAACTCGTGCGCGGATGCTCGGTTCCGCTGCTCGGGATCAACCTCGGGCACGTGGGATTCCTCGCCGAAAGCGAGCGCGACGACCTCGGTTCCGCGGTGCGCCGCGCCCTGAGTCGCGACTACGCCGTGGAAGAGCGCATGACGCTGAACGTGCGCGTCAAGGTGCTGGACGAGGTGGTGTACGAAACCTGGGCGCTCAACGAAGCCACGGTCGAGAAGGCCAGCCGGGAGCGGATGATCGAGGTCGTCATCGAGGTCGATGGCCGGCCGCTCTCCTCGTTTGGCTGTGACGGTGTGGTGATGTCAACACCCACCGGTTCTACGGCGTACTCCTTCTCGGCGGGCGGTCCCGTCGTGTGGCCCACGCTCGACGCCCTCCTGCTGGTGCCGCTGAGCGCACACGCACTCTTCGCCCGGCCTCTTGTTGTCGCCCCCGATTCGTCGCTGGCCGTCGAGGTACTGGCTCGCACGGGAGTATCGGCGGTACTCTGTGCCGATGGCCGACGTACGTTTGATCTCCCGCCGGGAGCGCGCGTTATTGTGCGCCGTTCCCCGGTGCCGGTGCGCTTGGCGCGCCTGCACAGCGGAGTGTTCACCGACCGTCTGGTCAATAAGTTCAACCTGCCCGTGACGGGCTGGCGAGGCCCTGTCGGGCGTGAGTGAGGCACCCGCATGATCGAGGAACTAGTCATTCGCGACCTGGGCGTAATCGCCGAGGCGACACTGCCCCTGGGACCGGGTTTCACCGCTGTCACGGGTGAGACTGGAGCGGGTAAAACCATGGTGGTCACCGCCCTGGGCCTCCTCCTCGGTGATCGAGCGGATGCCGGAACCGTGCGTCAGGGTCAGCCGCAGAGTTCCGTCGAAGGACGGTGGGTGATTGACCCCGCGGGTGCCGTGGCCGAGCGCGTGCGTGAAGCCGGGGGAGACCTCGATGGTCCCGAGCTCATTCTGGGCCGCACGGTGTCCGCCGAGGGCCGCAGCCGGGCCGTTGTGGGCGGCCGGGGTGCACCGGCCGGGGTTCTGAGCGACCTGCGCAGCGCCCTTGTGGTGGTGCACGGTCAGTCCGACCAGGTGCGCCTGCGTTCCGCCGTGGCCCAGAGGGACGCCCTCGACCGTTTTGCCGGACCCGCCTTGGCCGAGGCTCTCGGCCTCTACCAGCACGCCTTTCACCGCTGGCAGGCCAACCAGGTTGAACTGGATCGACTCACTGCCGAGCACGACCTGCGGGAACGCGAAGCCGAAGACCTGCGCGTGGCCCTCGCGCTCATTGAGACCGTGGCGCCGCAGCCCGGCGAGGACGTGGAACTCACCGAACGTGCCGAACGACTCGGCAATCTTGAAGAACTCCGACTTGCCGCCGCCCAGGCCCGCGAGCTGCTGTCGTCCGAAGAGAATCCCGACGACGCCCCGGATGTTGTGGGTCTCCTCGAGGGCGCACGCCGCGCCCTCGACCGGGTTGCGACGCACGACGCCGCCCTGCCGCCGCTGGTGGCGGCCCTCGCCAATGCCGGCTTTGTGATGGCGGACATCGCTGCGGAACTCTCCACCTACCTCGCGGGCGTGGACGTGGACGGCGCACGGGAACTCGAGATCGTGCAGGAGCGCCGGGCAGAACTCGGCGCTTTGGCCCGCAAGTACGCGGGTGGGCTCGAGGAGGCGATCGAGTTTTTGGGGAGTGGAAGCATCCGCTTGTTGGAGCTTGATGGCGACTCCGAACGGATCGAACAACTCGGTGCCGACGCTGAGGCAGACCTCGAACTCGTGACGACCCTGGCCGCCACGGTGACGTCTCTGCGTGAGGCTGCCGGAGTGTCGCTCGGCACCCTCGTGACCGCGGAGCTCGCCGCGCTGGCGATGCCCGATGCCCGCCTGCTGGTGCAGATTGAAGCGCGCGACGAATTCAGCACGAGCGGTCATGACCTGGTGAAGATCCTGCTGCAGCCGCATGCCGGCGCCGAACCCCGTGCACTCGGCCGAGGCGCGTCGGGGGGTGAACTGTCGCGGGTCATGCTCGCGATCGAGGTGGTCATCAACGCGACCGACCCCGTTCCCACCTTCGTGTTCGATGAGGTGGACGCTGGAGTGGGCGGCGCCGCAGCGATTGAGATCGGTCGACGTCTCGCCCGCCTGGCCGAAACCGCCCAGGTGATTGTGGTGACACACCTGGCGCAGGTGGCCGCGTTTGCCGGCAACCATTTGAGCGTAGTGAAAGACAGCGACGGGTCGGTGACGGCGAGCAGCGTGCGCCAGCTGCGCGGTGACGCCCGCGCCGCCGAGATGGCGAGGCTGCTGTCGGGCCTCCCCGACTCGCAGAGTGGTCTCGAGCACGCCCGGGAACTCATGGCGCTCGCACAGGGTGCGCCGATCTCCTGATAGCATTGAAGCCCGTGGTGGATAATATAAACGCGGACATGTCAGACAGCAACGACCTCAACAAAACTGTGAAGCACATTTTTGTGACCGGTGGTGTTGTTTCTTCTCTGGGCAAGGGCCTGACGGCAGCAAGCCTCGGCAACCTTCTCACTGCACGCGGCCTGCGCGTCGTTATGCAGAAGCTTGACCCGTACCTGAACGTGGACCCGGGAACGATGAACCCGTTCCAGCACGGCGAGGTGTTCGTCACCGACGACGGTGCCGAAACCGACCTCGACATTGGTCACTACGAACGATTCCTCGACATCAACCTGGGCCAGAGCGCCAACGTGACCACCGGACAGGTGTACTCGCAGGTGATCGCCAAGGAACGTCGCGGCGAGTACCTCGGCGACACCGTGCAGGTCATTCCGCACATCACCGACGAGATCAAGCGCCGCATGCGCCTGCAGGCAAGTGACGATCTGCGCCCCGACGTGATCATCACCGAGATCGGTGGCACCGTCGGTGACATCGAATCGCAGCCGTTCATCGAGGCCGCACGTCAGGTGCGCCACGAACTCGGCCGCAACAACGTGTTCTTCGTGCACGTGTCCCTCGTTCCGTTCCTCGGCGCCGCCGGTGAGCAGAAGACGAAGCCCACCCAGCACTCGGTGGCCACCCTGCGTTCCATCGGCATCCAGCCGGACGCGCTCGTTCTGCGCAGCGACCGTCCCGTGTCGGAGTCGAACAAGAAGAAGATCGCCCTCATGTGCGACGTCGACGAAGACGCCGTCGTGAACGCCGTCGACGTGGCGAGCATCTACGAGATCCCCACCATGCTGCACGACCAGGGTCTCGATGGCTACATCGTCAATGCCCTCGGCCTCACCGCCGATAGCGTTGACTGGTCGGGGTGGGAAAACCTGCTCGAAGCCGTGCGTCACCCCAAGCACGACATCACCATCGGTCTCGTCGGCAAGTACATTGACCTTCCGGATGCCTACCTCTCGGTCACCGAGGCGCTCCGAGCGGGCGGTTTCGCCAACCAAGCCAAGGTGAAGATCGTCTGGATCGGGTCCGACGACTGTGAGACCGAAGAGGGGGCCGCGCGCCTGCTCGGAGAACTCGACGGTATTTGCGTTCCCGGTGGCTTCGGCATCCGTGGCATTGAGGGCAAACTGGGCGCCCTCAAATTTGCTCGCGAGAACGGCATCCCCACCCTCGGCCTCTGCCTCGGCCTGCAGTGCATGGTCATCGAATACGCAAGGGACAAGGCCGACCTGCCCGGAGCCTCGTCGAGCGAGTTCGACCCCGAAACCGAGTTCCCCGTGATTGCCACCATGGAGGAGCAGATTGAGATCATTGCCGGCGGAGACCTCGGCGGGACCATGCGCCTCGGACTCTACCCGGCCGACCTCGCCGAGGGATCGATCGTCGCCGAGCTGTACGGCGCCAACGTTGCCTCCGAACGCCACCGTCACCGCTATGAGGTGAACAATGCGTTCCGCGATCAGATCGCCCTCGCCGGCCTGTCGTTCTCCGGAGTGTCTCCCGACAGCAAGCTCGTGGAATACGTGGAGCTTCCCCGCGACGTGCACCCGTTCTACGTGGGAACTCAGGCCCACCCGGAGCTGCGCTCGCGTCCGAACCACGCGCATCCGCTCTTTCGTGGCCTCATCGCCGCAGCCCTGGATCGCCAGCAGTCGAGCCGCCTCTTCGAGGTGAAAGAAGACGCGGATGTCTGACCTCTCGGGTAGCCTGCTGGGCATGTCACCCTTTGACGGACCGGCACCCTGGACGTCTCCTCTCGAGCGCGCCACGTGGCTTGATGCTGCCGCGGCGCGTGCTGGGGCCACGCGATCGACCGCAGACGCAGACGCAGACGCAGCGGATGTCGCGACGCCCGCTGCAACGGCACGGAACCACTCATGACCGACGCTCCGGTGCCGGTTTCTGGGACGCTGCTGCAGGACGACACCGCGCAGTTTACGGTGACCGCATCGGAGCAGGTGTTCGACGGCAAGGTGTGGAGCATTCGCCGGGACTCGTTTGAGTACAACGGCGGTACCATTGTGCGCGAACTGGTGGATCACACCGGTGCCGTCGTGGTGCTGGCGCTTGATGAGCACGACCGCGTTCTGCTGATCAAGCAGTACCGGCACCCGGTGCGCATGCGGGAGTGGGAGCTCCCCGCCGGGCTGCTGGACATTGCCGGTGAGGACCCGCTCGTGGGTGCTCACCGTGAACTGGCCGAGGAAGCCGATGTTGTGGCCAACGAATGGAACGTGCTCAGCGACTTCTACACGTCGCCGGGCGGCAGCAGCGAAGCCATCCGCATCTACCTCGCCCGCGGTATCTCGGCTAGCGCCGAAGTCTTTGCCCGCACCGAAGAAGAGGCCGACATTGAGCTGCGCTGGGTTCCGCTCGATGAGTGCGTCGATGCCGTTCTCGCGCGCCGCGTGCAGAATCCGTCGCTCGTGATCGGCGTGCTGGCGGCTCAGGTGTCCCGGTCGCGCGGGTGGAGTTCGCTGGCGGCCGGCGATGCGGCGTGGCCGGGACATCCGCTCAATTGGCAGCACTCGGAGTGAGTGGCGTGATCGAGTCGGCTGTGGATGCGTACCTGCGGCACGTCTCGATTGAGCGCGGCCTGGCGGCCAACACCGTTTCCGCGTATCGGCGTGACCTCACGCTCTACGTTGCGTGGCTCGAGCAGCTGCCGGTTGTGGCGTTGTCCGAGATCACCTCGGCACACGTTTCTGCCTTTGTGCGGTATCTGGGCACGCGGGAGGAATCACCGCTGACCTCGGCGTCCATTGCCCGGGTGCTCTCCACCGTGCGCGGCTGGCACCGGTTTCTGCTCGATGAGGCGCTGGTCGACGTGGATGTGGCCCACGAAACCAAGCCGCCCAAGCTGGCCATGCGGTTACCCAAGGCGATTTCGGTTGAGCAGGTAACAGCGTTGCTTGCGGCAACGGATGGCGACGACGTGCTGCAGCTGCGCGACAAGGCGCTTCTCGAGCTGCTCTACGCCACGGGCGCGCGCGTGAGCGAGGTTGTGGGTCTCAACGTGGATGACGTGCTCGCGGAGGTGCTCGATGAGGAGGTGGTGCGTCTCACCGGCAAGGGCGATAAACAGCGCATTGTGCCCGTGGGAAGCTTCGCCCGTGCCGCGATTTCCGCCTACCTGGTGCGCGCTCGACCCCTGCTGTCAGGGCGGGGCACGGCGACACCGGCACTGTTTCTGGGGGTGCGCGGACAGCGCGTGAGTCGTCAGAACGCCTGGTTGATCATTCGCGCGGCCGCCGAGCGGGCGGGCCTCACCGCCTCGGTGTCCCCGCACACGCTGCGGCACTCGTTTGCCACGCATCTGCTTGCCGGAGGCGCCGACGTGCGCGTGGTGCAGGAGCTGCTGGGCCACTCATCCGTGGCGACGACGCAGATCTACACCCTCATCACCATCGATACGCTGCGCGACATGTACACGACCGCCCACCCACGCGCGCGCTGACACGGGGAGTCTGCTCGTCCTCGCCAGCATCATCGTCACCGGGCCTGTCAGTTTGCACCACGGGTGCAGAGTTGCGACACCGACCGGATACCGTAGAAGCATGGCTCCCGAGAAACCGACCCGTAACCGCCACAAGACATTCGCTTTGATGTGGATGGTGGGCGCGTTGGCTCTGGCGCTCGCGAGTGTGGTGCTGTTCCTGGGTGCTTTCGACGTGTACACGGTCGTAACGGCCAGCGTGGCTGCCTTCGCCGCCGTGGTGTGCCTGTCACGATCACTCTCGAACCTGCGTCAACCGCAGGAATAACGCCCGCCGAACCCGAGAAACGCTGCTTTCGGCACGGCGGCCCACGCATCGGCCCTGCAATCTGTAGAATCGACAGGTGGCAAATGACGGATCGAGGATATCAGTGGCGCGTAGACCGAGTGACCGCGTATCGCTACCCGGATTCGACGAGACCCCTGTGGGCCCTACCGGCCGCGAAAAGCACGAATTTGACATCCCCGACGAGCTGAAAAGCCACGGCCCGGCGCGCATTATCGCGCTCTGCAACCAGAAGGGCGGCGTGGGCAAGACCACGACCACCATCAACCTGGGTGCCGCCCTGGCCAGTTACGGCCGCCGCGTTCTGGCCATCGACTTCGACCCGCAAGGCGCCCTGTCGGCGGGACTCGGCGTTCCGACGCACGACGTCACCACCATCTACGACCTGCTCCTCAGCAGCAAGGTGGACCCGAAAGACGCGATCCAGCCCACATCCGTTGAGGGCCTCGACGTCATTCCGGCCAACATCGACCTCTCGGCCGCGGAGGTGCACCTCGTGAACGAGGTGGCCCGCGAGCAGATTCTGGCGCGCGTGCTGCGCAAGGTGACGCCCGACTACGACGTGATCCTCATCGATTGCCAGCCTTCCCTCGGGATCCTCACCGTGAACGCGCTCACCGCGGCGCACGGTGTTCTGATTCCGCTCGAGTGCGAGTTCTTCGCCCTCCGCGGCGTCGCCCTGCTGATTGAAACCATCGACAAGGTGCGTGATCGCCTCAACCCTGCCATCGAGCTCGACGGCATCCTGGCCACCATGTTCGATTCCCGAACCCTGCACTCGCGTGAGGTGCTCGAGCGTGTCGTGGATGCGTTCGGCGATCGTGTCCTGGAAACCGTCGTGGGCCGTACCGTGAAATTCCCCGACGCCAGCGTTGCCGGAATACCCATCACCGAATTCGCCCCGGAACATCCGGCCGCCAAGGCGTACCTGTCGGTGGCACGCGAACTGATTCAGCGTGGCGCAGTCGCCTAGCGCGGCCGAGAAGCCCGCGTTTTCGGTCGCCCTCGGCAACTTCGAGGGCCCATTCGATCTGCTCCTCAACCTGATCTCGCGCCACGAACTCGACATCACGGAGATCTCCCTGAGTCAGGTCACCGATGAGTTCATTGGCTACCTGCGCGGGCTCACGGGCCCGGAGGAGCTCGATCAGGCTACGGAGTTTCTGGTTGTGGCAGCCACCCTGCTCGACCTCAAGGTGGCCGGCCTGCTGCCGCAGGGAGAACTGGTCGATGCCGAGGACGTGGCACTGCTCGAAGCGCGCGACCTGCTCTTCGCTCGACTGTTGCAGTACCGGGCGTTCAAGCAGGCGTCGACCTGGTTTGGCGAACACCTCGACACCGAGTCGGCCCGGCACGTGCGGTCGGTGCGGCTCGAGGAGAAGTATCGTCAGCAGACTCCGGAACTTTTGTGGACCCTCTCGCTTCAGGATTTCGGTGCTCTCGCAGCCCTCGCCCTGACACCACGCGAGCTACCCAGCGTGGGTGTGGACCACCTGCACGCGCCACTGGTGAGCATCCGCGAGCAGGCGGCGTACGTTGTGGCCATGCTCCGACCGGGGGACCCGCTCTCCTTTCGCCAGCTCATTGTGGGTTCCACCGAGAAGGGCGTCGTTATCGCGCGCTTTCTCGCGGTGCTCGAGCTGTACCGCCACGGGGCGCTGTCCTTCGACCAGATCGAACCGCTCGGGGAACTCACCCTGCGCTGGAACGACGACAACTGGTCCGACGAGAACCTGCTGACTCTGGGAGCCGACTATGACACCTGACACGCAGTCGCTGACCGAGAGCACGGCGCGACCCACCGACACTGCGGCTGCTGCAACTCCCGACGCGGACGGGTTCGCGCTCGACCGTGACCTGGAAGCCATCCTCATGGTGGCTGATGAACCGCAGAGCCTCGTGCACCTCGCCACCGCGGTGAGTCGACCCTTAGCGGATGTCGCGGCATCCGTTTCGCGACTTGTGGACGATTTCGATGGAAAATTTGACACCGTGCGGCGCGGTTTTGAGCTTCGTGAGGTGGCCGGCGGGTGGCGCATCTACGTGCGTGCCGTGCACGACCCACTCGTGGCCGACTTTGTGCTCACCCAGAATCCGAGTCGCCTCTCGCAAGCGGCGCTCGAGACCCTCGCGGTGATTGCCTACAAGCAGCCCATCGGGCGCGGTGCGGTGGCGTCGATTCGCGCGGTGAACGTTGACTCCGTCGTGCGCACCCTGCTCGGCCGCGGACTCATCACCGAAGCGTTCACCGACGCGGAAACCGGCGCGATCAACTACGCCACCACAGACTTGCTGCTGACCCAGCTCGGAATCAACTCGCTCGACGAGTTGCCACACATATCGCCGTTGCTCGACGACGGCTCCGACGGATTCGAGGATCTGCGATGACGAATGACCACTTTGAATTCACGAACAATCCCGACGCGGGCACGAACCCCGAGGCGGCGGCCGACGGCATCCGCTTGCAGAAGGTGCTTGCTGCGGCGGGCGTTGCGTCGCGCCGCGTGTCGGAAGACCTGATCACGTCGGGCCGCGTGCGCGTGAACGGCAAGGTTGTCACCGAGCTCGGACGCCGGGTGCACCCGGACACCGACCAGGTGGCTGTGGACAACGTGGCCGTGCAGCTGGACACGACCCGTCGCTACATCATGCTGAACAAGCCCGTGGGTGTGGTGTCGTCCATGATGGACGAAAACGGCCGCCCCGACCTGCGCGAATTCACCGACCAGTTTGACGAGCGCCTGTTCAATGTTGGCCGGCTGGACGCCCAGACCAGTGGTCTGCTCATTCTCACCAACGACGGCGACATGGCACACGTGCTCGCGCACCCGTCCTTTGGCGTGATGAAGACCTACATTGCCAAGGTTGAGGGCCGGGTGTCGGCGCAGACGATCGGCATGCTGCAGACCGGTATCGAGCTGGAAGACGGCCCCATCAAGGCCGACAAGGCACGTATCCTCACGAGCCCTCCCGGTGAGGGCGTGAGTCTCGTTGAGGTCAGGTTGCACTCGGGGCGTAACCGCATTGTGCGACGGATGCTGGAGGCCGTGGGTCATCCCGTCATCGACTTGGTGCGTCGCCAGTTTGGCCCCCTGCACCTCGGCACGCTGCGCCAGGGTGCGCTGCGCGAACTCACCCGGGAAGAGCTCGGACTGCTGCTCACCGTGTCGCGTCAGGCGCCGAGCAAGCGCCCCTCGGTTGACGAGCCCGCCGCCGAGCAGCGCGATGACCGTGATGACCGTGATGACCGCCGTGATTCGCGCGATGACCGTGACGAGCGCCGGGATTCGCGTGATGACCGTCGTGATGCTCGCTAATGCCCACTCCCGCCGAGCTTGCTGACACCGAGCTCACTGACACCGAGCTCACTGACGCACGCGCTTTGTCGCCCGAGCGCGACGCGCGGCCCGGCGTGAGCGCGCCCAGTGAGAGCCGACTCGTCGGCCCGGTGCGCATCGTGGGCGTTGGCCTGCTCGGCACCAGCGTGGGTCTTGGCCTGCGCAATCGCGGCATCGAGGTGATTCTGGCCGACGCATCGCCCACGCACCTCAGCATTGCGATCGACTACGGCGCCGGTCGCGCCGCCGCCGCCGATGATGCCCCGCAGCTCATCGTCGTGTGCGTTCCGCCCGACGTGACCGCCGAGGTTGTCGCCCGCGAACTCGCGAACTTTCCGGGCGCCATCGTCACGGATGTGGCGAGCGTGAAGCTCGCGCCGCTGGCCGAGTTGCGCGCTCGGGGAGCCGACGTCAGCCGCTACATCGGCTCGCATCCGCTTGCTGGTCGGGAAAAGGGTGGGCCGCTGTCGGGCCGTGCCGACCTGTTCATTGGGCGTCCCTGGGTGGTGGCTGCCCACGACGACATCAGCTATCAGCAGGCCGGCGCCATCGACGACCTCATTCTCGACCTCGGCGCCGTGCTGGTGGAGATGACCCCCGAGGAGCACGACCGCGGGGTGGCTCTCGTCTCCCACGTACCGCAGGTGATCGCCACTCTCATGGCCAGGCGACTGACGGATGCCGCCAACTCGTCCCTGAATCTCGCCGGCCAGGGTCTGCGCGACGTGACGCGCGTGGCCGCGAGCGACCCGGACCTCTGGGTGCAGATTCTGGGCGCCAACGCGGCGCCGGTTCGCGAGATCCTCGTGGCGTACCGGGAAGACCTGGACCGGTTCATCGGAGCCCTCACCGACCCGGCAGCCCCCGGCGCAAAGCGTCGCATCGCCGAGGAACTTGCCGGTGGTAACGCCGGAGTCGCGCGCCTGCCCGGCAAGCACGGGCAGGATCGCCGTTTCGTGTCGATGACCGTGATGGTGGACGACCGCCCCGGACAGATCGCGGCTCTGCTCAACGACATCGGTGACCTCGACGTGAACGTCGAAGACCTGAGGCTCGAGCACTCACCGGGTGCTCAACTAGGACTTGCTGAAATATCCGTTCTTCCCGAGGCCGTTTCTCGCCTCACCACTGAGCTGGCCGCCCGCGGCTGGCGGATTGCTGGTTAAAACATGGCACGTCACTCTCTTCCCACCGTCGTGGCCATCGACGGACCCGCCGGCAGCGGAAAGTCGAGCGTTAGTCGCGCTGCCGCCCGCCGCCTCGGCTTCGCCTACCTCGACACCGGTGCCGCATACCGCGCACTCGCGTGGCTGGTGCTCGACCGCAAGGTCGATACCGAGAACGCGGCCGCCGTGACAGCGGCCCTGGCCGACTTTGACTACTCCATCGGCACCGATCCCGACGAATACTTCGTTCTCGTGGGGGAGACCGACGTGACCGACGCCATCCGCTCGCCCGAAGTATCGGCGGCTGTCAGCGCCGTGGCCCGGGTTCCCGAAGTGCGTGCGCACCTGACCGAGCTCTTTCAGAGCCTGGCCAGCAACGTGGATCGGCCCGGTGTTGTGGTGGAGGGACGCGACATCACCACCGTCGTGGCACCCGATGCCGAGGTGCGCATTCTACTCACGGCATCGGAAGAGGCTAGAATGGTTAGGCGCTCTGCGGAAATAACCACCCAGTCGGCCGAAACCGTGGCAGATCAGTTGCGATCGAGAGATCGTGCTGACTCACAGGTCGTCGATTTTATGAGCGCCGCAGACGGTGTCACCACCGTTGACTCCACCCACCTTGACTTAGAACAGACCATTATTGCGGTCATCGACGTCATCCACACACGCACGGCTAGGGCATCGCATGACTGAGGAATACGACGACACGGGCTCCGCGCTCGATAATGAGTTGGCGGAAAGGCTGGCGAACCTCGACGAGGAGCTGGCCGCCAAACGAGCCGAAGCGCTGCGCACCGGCCTCAACGAATACGATCTGGACGACGAGGACTTCGACGTACTGTCGACGATCACCGACGACCCGAGCGCCATTCAGTACCTGCCGGCTCTGCCGGTCATCGCGATTGTCGGCCGCCCCAACGTGGGCAAGTCGGCCCTCGTCAACCGTATTCTCGGCCGCCGCGAGGCCGTCGTTGAAGACACCCCCGGTGTGACGCGTGACCGCGTCACCTACAAGGGTGAGTGGCACGAACGCTACTTCAGCCTCGTCGACACCGGCGGGTGGGAGCCCGACGCCAAGGGCATCGACGCGTCCGTTGCCGCCCAGGCCGAGATCGCCATCGACCTGTCCGACCTCGTGATGTTCGTCGTGGACTCGAACGTGGGGCCCACATCCACTGACGAAGCCGTTGTGCGCATGCTGCGTAAGAGCGGCAAGCCGGTCTTCCTCATCGCCAACAAGGTGGACGACGTTCGCCAGGAGCCCGAATCGGCCAGCCTGTGGTCCCTCGGACTCGGCCAGCCGTGGCCGGTGTCCGCGCTGCACGGTCGCGGTGTGGCCGACCTGCTCGACGAGATCCTCACGGTTCTCCCCGAGGTCTCCGCTGTCGCCAAGCAGGAAGTCGGTGGCCCCCGCCGCGTAGCTATCCTCGGCCGCCCGAACGTGGGCAAGTCCAGCCTCCTCAACAAGGTTGTCGGTGAAGAGCGCGTGGTCGTCAACGACCTCGCCGGCACCACTCGCGACCCGGTTGACGAGCAGGTTGAGCTCGGCGGCAAGGTGTGGCGTTTCGTGGACACCGCCGGTATTCGCCGTCGCGTGCACCTCGCCCAGGGCGCCGACTTCTACGCCTCGCTGCGCACCAGTGCTGCCCTCGAAAAGGCCGAGGTCGCCGTGGTTCTCCTCGACGTGACCGAGGTCATCAGCGAGCAGGACATTCGCGTGATCGACCTCGTGATCGAGTCGGGCCGCGCCCTGGTTCTCGCCTTCAACAAGTGGGACCAGATCGACGACGACCGTCGCCGTTACCTGGAGCGTGAGATCGAGCAGGACCTGGCCCACGTGTCCTGGGCTCCGCGCGTGAACATCTCCGCCCTCACCGGTCGCCACATGGAAAAGCTGGTTCCGGCCCTCGAGCTCGCGCTCGAGTCGTGGGACACCCGCATCGCCACCGGCAAGTTCAACGCCTTCCTCGCCGAGCTGGCTGCAGCCCACCCGCACCCTGTGCGCAGTGGTAAGCAGCCTCGCATCCTCTTTGGAACGCAGGCCTCGAGCCGTCCGCCCACGTTCGTGGTGTTCACCACGGGCTTCCTGGACCCGGGTTACCGTCGTTACATTCAGCGTCGTCTGCGCGAGATCTACGGCTTCGAAGGAAGCCCGATCAACCTCAGCATGCGCGTGCGCGAGAAGCGCAAGCGCTAGTCGCCTGCACCACCTTCGGTGGTCGAGACCCTCACACACTTCGGTGCGTGGGGGGTCTCTCCCGTTAACCGGTGCCATTAGCGCCTTCCCGGGGCACGGGAGGGTGCGTTTGGCGCGAGTCGGCCTGCGGGGGCTCGGCCGGCGGCGTCCCGTGGTGCCGTTTACACGTTCCCGAGACCCGGGAGGGTGCGTTTGACGCGAGTCAGGGTCGGTGCGTGCGGTTGGCGGCATCGTCCGGTGTCGTTTACACGTTCCCGGGGCGGGGGAGGGTGCGATTGGCGCGAGTCAGGGTGGATGCGCTCGGCCGGCGGTGTTCCGTGGTTGGCGAGTAGCGCTTTATGGTAGCGCCAGTCCAGGTAGTTGGTATGTGTTGTCTCAGCACAGTGTTTACAGCCTGTCTCACCACCTTGTTGACACTATGTCTCAGGACGTTGTTTACAGGATGTCTCACGACTTTGCATACACGTTGAGCGGTGGACGGGATCCTCACGTGGCCTCGGTTTTGATGGAGAGTGCCCAAATCTCTTCCACCTTCCGTCCGCCGCCAGATCATCGAATTTGATCCTCTTGCCGCCGATGGCCCCAGTATCTCCGAACTCTGCCAACGCCTGAATATCAGCCGGCCGTCGTTTTATAACATCCGGCGACGCTTCCTCCAGGAGGGAAATAAGGCGCTGAATCCGCACTCGTCGGCCCCGAAGAATCCCGTGCGGACGTTCGACAAGAAGACGACGGAAATTGTCCTGCGCATCCGTGCTCGGCTGAAAAAGGAGGGCTGGGATAACGGTCCCAAATCGATCTGGTTCACCGGTGTGGACACGAATGAATTCAGTCAACCGGTTCCGTCGGTGGCGACCATCGCCCGGATCCTGTCATCATCCGGCGTGACGAACTCCAACCCGCGTAAACGGCCACGGACGGCTTGGCTGCGCTTCGCGCGCTCGCCGGCGATGGAGATGTGGCAGCTGGATGCATTCGAGTATCGCCTGGCGACCAAGCTGGCCCCGAAAGTGACGGTCTACCAGCTGCTGGATGATTCCACCCGTTTCGACGTGGGCAGTATGTGCTTCGCCGAGCCCGAGAACGGCACCGACGCCATCATCACCCTGAGCGCCGCGATCGACGATCACGGCGTGCCCAAAGAGTTACTCAGCGACAACGGGACCGCTTTCAACCAGAGCCGGCGCGGCAACATCTCGGCGACGGAACGCTTCCTGGCCGACCGTGGGTGCTTGGGGATCAGCGGCCGGGGCGGCCACCCGCAGACGCAAGGGAAAAACGAACGCAGCCACCAAACGCTGCTGCGGTTCCTCGATGCCCGCGCCCCGGAGAGCCTCGAACAGCTCGCCACCCTCATCGTGGATTACCGCAACTATTACAACTACCGTCGCCGGCACCAAGCGTTGCCCGGCTCTATGACACCGGGCCAGGCCTGGGACGCGGCCGAACACCAGCCCTCGGACGGAACACCGATCAGTCATAAGGAACTTCAAGCGCGTGCCGACGCCTACCGGGACAAATCACTGGCCAAGCAGGCAGCTGAACCCGACAGTAACAGTGCCGAGGCTCTGCCCGCGGCCACACTCGCGCAGAGTGAACAGCTGGCGCCGCGCGGCGGCAGACTGCGTGACGGCTCCGACGAGGTCGTCATCACCCGCACCAACCCGCAGATCTACTTCCGGGGCCTGAGAATCAAGGTCCCGACCCATCTGGTGGGCAGCTACGAGGTTGTCAGCTCCGAGACTGAATACGCGATGTTCGACAGGAGCAGCGGCGACGAGAGCATCTATTTCCCGTTGCCGTTGCAGACCGCGTCCACGCGGGACCAGGTCGCGCTTTGGCAGGTGAGAGGAGCCAAAATACGTGACCCCAAACCAGCATGGCTGAGCAAGCATTTGTCGTATGAACTCGAGCACTTCCCCGAGGAATAGCCGCACCGCCCGGTCGCACCCGGCGGCTGCGCGGCCCGCCACCGGGTGTCATCAACGTCATGAGATCGGATGTAAACAACGTCGCGAGCACGAGTGTAAACAACGTCGTAAGACACGTTGTAAACAACCTCATGAGAGCATGAGTAAACAACCTGATGCGTGAACACATCCAGGTAGTTGGTAACAAATTTCTGACGAGGTGGTAGCGGCCCGGGAGTGGTGCCCGGGCCGCTTTGGTGTTATTCCCAGTAGCTCTCGTGGGCGCGGGCTTGGTCGTTGCGCTGCTGGCGCATGTCGATCTGGCCGAGCTTAATGATGCGGGCGTTGTTGGCGAGGCGGTTCACGATCGAGTCCGCTGCGACGCGGTCGGGCAGCTCGACGACCCAGTGCGCGGGTCCGGTCTGCGAGGCAATCATCGTCGGGAGGCGGTGTTCCCGGTTGGCGAGTATCGCGAATAGGTCGTTGCCAGCGTCGCTGTCGATGCCGACGGTGAGGAAGTCATCGATGATGAGCAGGTCGACGTTCGACAGCTCGTTCAACAGCTTCTGGTGAGCGATGGCATCACCGCGAGCGATGACGAGCTTTCGGGCGAGGTCGTCCATCCGGTAGTAGAGCACCGAATGCTCGCTCTCGCAGGCGCCGATGGCCAACGCGCAGGCGAGATAGGTTTTCCCGCCTCCGGTGGGTGAAATGATCAGCAGATTCGTCGCATCGGAGCGCCAGTCATGAGCGGCATAGCGTCGCATCCTGACCTGGGTGATGCCGCGTCCCTCGCGATAGTCGACCTCGGCGATGGTGGCGCCCGGGATCGGGAACGCAGCCTGGCGGATGAGCTTGTCGACCTTATTGATCCGGCGAGACTCCAACGCGTCGTCGACCGCGGTGAGGAACAGCTGCTCGGGGGTGAGGATGTCGTTGGCTTCGTCCTGAATGAGTTCCTCCAGCCGAGTCGCAACATGGGTCACCCGCAGGGCCCGGAACTTGTCGTAATCAACGCTGGTGAACATCACTTGACCTCCTCGTCGCGGGCATAGTGCGAGGCGTCACGCACATAAACATCCGGCATGGTGTCGCGGAACACGACCGTACTGACGTGTTTGCGCGTGGAGGCGGCCGGGACCTTCGCCCGCGGCTTTTTCGTGTCGCTGTCGATGGCCGCCATCAACCGTTTCAGCGTCGAATAGGTCGGATGCGCGCTGCGGTTCACGAGCTCCTGGCAGGCCGCCTCCAGCCGTTCCCGGTTGTTCTTGCCAAGCCCGTCGAGGATGTTCTGGCAGGACAGGTAGCCCTGCGCTTCGATCGCCTGGCTGTCCAGGATCTGCTCGATCACGGTGACGGTGGCCGGCCCGACGCTGCGCGCCCGGTCGGTGAACCAGCGCCTCGACCACAGCCCGTCGATATCGCGGTGCTGCGGCGGGACATGGTCCGGCAGGGTCGAGTATTGGCCTTTGCGGCCCGTCAGCCGCGGGTGTTCGCAGATGCTCTCGTGCCCGTCGAAGACCGTCACCCGTGACGACGTCAGCCGAACCCGCAGCAGCTTGCCCGCCAGAGCGAACGGCACCGAATACCGTTGCGTGTCCGCGGTGACATGGTAATTTCGGGCCGCCTTCAGCTCCTTCCACTCGACATCCTCGAACCCCGCATCTGGAAGAGGGCCCAGCAGCTCCCGCTCCTCGCTGTCGAAGCGTTCCCACCGGGTGGTGTCGTCAGCGCGGCGGATGTCATGGTTGATCTCCCGCACCCGTTCCTCAATCGCCGCGTTCAACTCGCCCAGCGTCGTGAAGACGTCGTCCTCGAGGTAGCCGATGACGCGTTTGTTGACCACGTTCACCGCATTCTCGGCAGCCGCTTTATCGCGGGGCTTTTTCACTCTGGCCGGAACAATTGCTGTCTGGTAGTGATCAGCGAGCTGCTGATACCTGGCGTTAACGATCCGCTCCGCATCACCCTTATGAGTCTGGTGGGTGGACGTTGTTGGGTTATCCGGCACGACGATCTGCGTCACACCGCCGAAGAACGCGAACGCTTGAACGTGCGCGTCGAGCCACGCCGGAGACTTCATATCCGCGTAGGCGCGGCAGAACATCAGTCCCGAATACGGCAGCACCGCGACGAACAGAATTGCTCTGACGACCTCGCCGGTGATGGTGTCGACGACGTCCATCGTGTCGCCGGCCCAGTCCACCAGCATCGCCCGACCAGGCTCATGGCGCAGCACCGCGACCAGGTCATGGGTGCGGAGGTAGTCGGTGAACAGGGCGCAGAACTGCGAATACCCATACTTCTTCCCCGCGTCCTTGGTGTCGACGTAACGACGCCACGCCAACAGCAACGTGAAGTGCCGGTTCGATTTCATCGACGCAAGCACACGCGATAAGTCGGGCTGGTCATACTCCTCCGACACGTTCCGGCGACCGTCGGGGAACCACTCGGCCAGCTCGGCGTCGCTAACCGCGACCGTCGAGATCAAACCGCGTCGCTGGACCTCTTGCCGGACCCGGGCCACGTCGCGGTGGGAGCACCCCGCAATCTCCACGACCTCGCGGTAACTCCGCCCCTCCAGCAACAACCCCAAGATTCTTCGATAGTCCGCCATAACCCGCCCCTTACTGAAAAGGACCACGCCTGATGCGTGGCCCTCTCACAGCAGAGCAGATCACCCCGGCCCGCGCTACCGTGTAACCGGAATCGCGCTACCAGGTCGCCGGACTGGCGCTACCCACAAGCCCTACTCGCCACGTGGTGCCCTCTACACGTTCCCGGGGCTCCGGAGGGTGTAATTGGCGCAAGTCAGGGTCGGTGCGTGCGGTCGGCGGCATCCTCTGGTGTCGTTTACAGGTTCCCGATACCCGGGAGGGTGTGTTTGGCGCGAGCCTGCCGGGGGCTCGGTTGGCGGGATCCCCAGGTGGTATCGCGGAGGGCGTGTTCTGCGCGAGTCGGGTTAGGTGAGCCTGGCCGCGAGCATCCGTGGTGGCGTTTGAACCTTCCCGAGGCTGGGGAGGGTGTGTTTGGCGCGAGTCAGAACGTGAGTGGCTGGCCGGCGGCATTGCCTGGTGTCGTTTACACCTTCCCGGGGTAGGGGAGGGTGTAATTGCCGCGAGCCTGGGCGAGCCAGCGGCAGGTTCCCCAACACGATGCCCAACACGATGACCAGCGGATGCCGCGGGCGGGGCGGGGCGGCAGCATCCGTCTCGGAGTGCGAGCCGCTACCTGGCCTCCAACGCCACCGGGCGTGCGGGCAGAATCTCGGCGGTGATCAGCGCACGGTCGTAGGCTACGCGCGCATCATTTTCGCCGAGGAGCGTGCGCTCCACCTCGAGCCCCGTGGCCTTTGAGCGGATGCTCCGATAGATGCGATTGTGTCGATACACGTCGCCGTCGCGCTCGTAAAAATACGCATCAGCTTCCTGAATGTGAAATTTCACGTCAAGCGCGCGCGTGGTGCGCAGCTCACCCACGAGATACTCGGCGGTGGTGGTGACCGAAAACTGAAAGTCCTGTTCGGTGTCGTTGCGCACGCGGTAGTCGAGATAGTTGTACATCACCGAGGTTCCGGTCCCGAACGGAATCTGTCGGTTGAAATCCGGGAACAGGTCGATGTTGTCGTGGTGATGGTGTTCCACGATGGTGAGTGGACTGTGCAGCACCATCCAGTGGAGCAGATTCGTGAACTGGCAGATTCCGCCACCCATGCCGGACGTTGCCCGGCCGGAGCTGATCGTGAGCCCGTCTCGATACCCCCGCGCCGCGGTGGTGGACCCCACCAGCTTCCAGAACGAGAATGTTTCTCCCGGCCGAATCACGATTCCGCACACCAGGGGAGCCGCAATGCTCAGGTTCACGGCCTTGTTTTCCTGGAGCTGGCCGTCGACGTTGCCGAGTTTTCGCCGAATCAAGGAATTGTGTCGGTACAAAATGACCGGCAGGAGATCTGCGCGGCTCGTGGCAAATCGCACCGGGTGCATCAGATTGCGAAGCTGTCGTAGGGCGATCATCTTGCGCACCGAGAGGCGATAGGTGAATGGGGAGATGTTGCTAAACAGCCGTCGTGACATCTGCGTCCCCCAAGCGACTCGTTGCCCAGAGCATACGCCGCGCGGAGCGATCGCGAGGGGGCGCGTTCGGGGGTGTTGCGCGTGGGTGAGTGGGGACATCCGCTTCACAGTGAGTCAGTGACCCGCGGCAACACTCGGCACAGAAATAGTCCAAGAAGATCGGCCAGACTGTTGGGAGAACCTAAACACGCTCTCTGAAGAGGTAGTCATGCCTGTTGCACGCACCCAATCCACACCGGCTCGCATCCGTTTGGCCAACACCCCGGCGGATTACACCCGCCTCGGTCTTGACTCCACGGCGATCGCGCCGTTTGAAGATGGACTGCGGAGTGATCCGGCGCGGGCCGGGTCGTACGAGTGGTGGTATTTCGACGCCACCCTCGACAACGGTGCCAAGCTTGTGGTCGGTTTTTACACCAAGAATCCGGCCGCACCCAAAGCGGGCCTGGCCCCGTTCGTGACCATCAACCTGGATCTTCCCGACGGGCGTTCGCTCGACAAGACCTTTGCGACCACGCCGGCGCTGTTCTCGGCGGCGTCGGAGCGGTGCGACGTGACGATTGGCAAGAACACCTTCGCAGGTGACCTGCATACCTATCGCATTCAGGCCACGATCGACAACGTCAGCGTGGACGTGACCCTCACCGGCACAGTGCCGGCCTGGCGACCCGAAACCGGGCATGAAATGTTTGAGAAAGCGGGGGAGGAGAAGACGTTCGCGTGGTTCGTGGCGGTGCCGGTGGGGCACGCAGAGGTGGAGTACACCGTGGACGGTGAGCTCACGACCGCGTCCGGCATCGGCTATCACGATCACAACTGGGGCGATGCGCCCATGATGAAGCTCATGCATGACTGGTACTGGGGTCGAGCGCAGGTTGGGCCGTACAGCCTCATTGCCGCGCACATTACGGGCGAGAAATCCTATGACTACCAGTCGTTCACCACGCTGCTGTTGGCGCGTGACGGGGTGGTGGTCGCCGAGGACGGCACCAAAGTGACGGTGCGCACCGCGCGTGTGGTCACCGACACCATCACCGGTAAGCCGGTAGCGGATGTGCTCAGTTACGACTACCGGAACGGGAGCGAGCATTTCGAGATCTCCTTTGAGCGTGCCGAGACGATCCTTCGAACCAAGTTCATCAATGTTGTGCCGCGGTTCACGCGGATTCTGGCCCGGTTGGCCCGATTCGATGCGGCCTATCTACGTTTTGCAGGAACCATCGTGCTGCGCCACTACGTTGATGGAGTGTTGGTGGAGGAATACACGCAATCCACCGGTCTGTGGGAGCTCATGTACCTCGGCAAAACGAGGCCACCGGCCGTGTGACCTGCGGTGGGCGATGCTGTTCGGCCTCGCCCACAGCGGATGCCGGCGTGCGGCCCCCAAGCGCCGAATAACCTGCTGGCATGCTGCTCGGTCAGGCATTTCTCGCCGCTCCGAGCTCCACGGAATCTGAACGGATGTGTGCGCGAAGGGGGCGTTGTGTCAGTGACGGCTCACAGAAGGCGGTAAGCTATTAAAGTTGTCTTCCGCAGGTTTTGAAGGTTGAAATCGTATTGTGGAAGCGGCGGGCTGTGGCGCAGCTTGGTAGCGCACTTGACTGGGGGTCAAGGGGTCGCAGGTTCAAATCCTGTCAGCCCGACAAATTACCCCGGAATCACGCGGAACTCGCGTGGTCCGGGGTTTTGTTTTTTTCGATGGAGTCATGATTGAGTCATGATGTCAATGGGAACTACGTACTCAATGTAATGTTCCGGGCCCGTTCTACGGCGTCGGAAATGCCATCCAGTCGATCCGGCCAGAGTTGCGCTTAGACGTCAAGCGTCTCGGATGCGCGACCGTGGCTCAATTGGAGTTGGACCACTTTCGAATTAATCGTGCCATCGCATATCCTTCACGGAACCCTCGACATATCATCGCCTTTCCTACTGTCGACACGTTTGGGGGCGCTGCACCCCGGCATGCTCTGTCTCGAGGGGGTCGAGGCAGACCGCACGATGAGCTGCAATTCGAGTCCTGAGCACTGTCGATCAGTCCTCTCTTTGTGGCTCACGTCGCTCGCAGTCGTGTGATCGTGCACGCCGAAATGGTAGCCGCGCTCGGGCAGCTGCACCGCGTTTAGTGAGGGAACCTCCAGACTCTCGGACGGAATCCGTCGTTAGCCAGCCATTCTGCTACGTTAGATATCAAAAGGCTATGTATTGCTACGAAACTAGGGGGAGTTCTTGCATTACCAACGAATAGGACGCTTGAGAAATCTGCTGGTCGGGATGGTGGGGGTCGGTGTTCTCTTGGCATCCGGCATCACTTCCGTAATTGAGGCTGAGGGTGCCGACGCCTTAGTGACACAGAAACTTGTTACAGAGGAATCTCTGCCAGACCTTTCTGCCTCCTTGGCAAATGAAGGTCATCCTTCGGGAAGCGAGAAAGTGGTTCTTGTTCCGGATGGTGACGACCAACTTATAGCCCAAGCCTCTGTCCTTGCTGCGACCATGGATGCCGCCGTGCTGGTGTCGCCTTCAGGATCAGATCCTGGAATGATTAACACATGGCTAGGCTCGCTCGGCGCGACCAGTGTCTATCTGTTTGGCGCAGAGGGATCGTTCACTTCCGAGTTTCGCTCCAACCTCACGTCAACGGTCGTTGTTTCACAGGAAATCGCAAGTTCAAGTCCATTCGAGCGATCGGTCGCTGCCGCCAATCTCATCGAACAGCGACCCAGCGTGGTATCCGGGGTAGGGACCCTCGCTGACGCTACGGCCTTCGCCATTGCTGCGCGAACTCCTCTTATCCTTACGAACGGTACGGAAACCGACGCGTCCATATCAAGCTTCTTCGAAAGTCGAAGCGAACAAATGGTCACCGTGGCGGGTGGATTGGAATCTTTCGATGTATCTCTGCTGCCGACCCAACTGGCAGAAAGTATTGGGTACTTACGCACGGACTCACTCAAGGAATCCTTCTGGAAAGCGGCAGTACAGGCTGTGGCAGGAGGCGCTGACGGAACTGAAACTATCGTGGCCGTCGGCGACTCCATTTCGAACATTTCGGTTTCCGCACTAGCAGCCTCGACGTCGGGTAGAACCTTCATAGCGGCTGGCACCTCAGCCTCCTTCGCCTCCGAGAGCGCTGCTCATGAGTATCTCGCCGCCTGGGGACCGGAGTTGAAATCGGTTACTCTTGCGGGAGTTCAGGTGACCGGCACGATGCTTGAGTCTCTCGCCAGCGCTGCGCGAGTCACCCGTGCTACCGCAACTGGCTGGCACGTGAAAGATCTACAAGTTGTTGGCACAGATTCCCTTTACAGACTAGTGAGCGTTGCAGGAGCCGCGACTTACGAAGCATGGAACACTGATTTGCTCGGCTCTTCTACATCCGCAGACATATCTATCCCCAGCAGTGCAGGGGTTCCAACATATTTCATTGCCAAAGACAGTGCCGGTACAGAACTCGACACTCTCGTCTTTCGTCAGAACGAGTTTGGCGACGCCAATTCAGGAGCCACGGCGCTCTCTGGTTCAGTTCGTGCCGGATACCACCACTTAAAATGGCAGAGTACAGAGTCAGTCCCCAGGCTTGTCTCTCGGATTATGGTGGATCCATTCGCCGACGATCCGTTCAATCCCCCTGGGGACCCCGAAAGGCGAGAGGTTGTAGCGATCACATGTGGGACGGAGTACTTTGACGGGCCGGCAGACAAGACGAAACAATGGATCTACCAAGTTGACGTGATGAGCTCGTCCGGGCGAAGCTGTGATCAGGTTGATTCTGGTTTGGTGGACTTGCCGAGGTCCGTTGTCACTCTCCCGGCTACAGAACTTCCGGATTGGTCTCAATACTCAAGATCGTCCAGTCCTGACAGCCTTGCGGCCCGCCCGGGTTACACCGTCGCTGACACGATTATTGCTCGTTCTATGTCAACATCTGAATCATCAGCGGGAGCTCTTTCGCGATCGTCAGAGGACCCCCAAGTTGTGCGAGGAAGCGCAACGACTGACTCAACGGCTCGGAACTCCGCTGAGTCAGGGTCTGCGCTGGTCTTGATCTATGAAACGTACATTCCAGAGCCCATGATCGCCGTTCCGGGATTCACCGGTGACTGGGCCAAACCGATTATTGCCTTTCACGGTGATGGCAGGGCATGGTATTCACTTGACGGGGGCATGGAAAATAATAAGGCTCGGACTCTCCTGAATCAATTCTTTACGTTCGGCTCTACGCACACGGGGAGCCTCTACAAGAAGATTGGGGAGACTCTGAAATACAAGTGCGCGGATATGGCACTCCAAAATTGCACCCAAACCGACAGTGCGAGTGCACCACTTGACTCCATCTCTGGCACATTCGCATCGTATCCAAATAGTGCCACGGCAACCATGGTTGTGGACTCGACGATCCCACTCTTCCCGGCTCCAGCCATCAACGGAACGATGGAGTGGAATATTCGACAGGGTGGTTCCAGCGTGGTTGGAACGCACGACAGGATGCCTGTTCATCAGCTTTGGTATGGTGCCTATGCGTCCCAGGCCTACCTGATTTACAGGAACGATTTCTATAACCCAGTGTGTTTGAGTGGCTTCCCTCGATTCATCTGCAAAGCTGTGGTTAACGCGCAATTCTGAACACCTTGTCGTTCGAAATTGGGTTGAACGTGTAGGTGAGCAATCGCGGCACACGCGGATGCTGGATTCATTGAAATTGTGGGGTGTGTGTCTTTCACCATCAGCGCTCCCATGACGGCCAAGTCCTTGCCCAGAGAGTCATACGAGCAAGGACTTGGCCGTCAAGGAATTCAGCTGGACTTGACGCCGTCGAGAACATCCCGCGGGACACGCTAAGGCACCATACACGGACCACCACGGGTAGTTTCCCAGTTGGAGTTGAATTTATGGACATCGCTGTGAGCATATGAGAGCGGCCGAATTTATTAAGCCTTCCGGGTGGCGCTACCGCGTACTCGGCCCGTGTGTTGGCGTGTTCCTCATGGTTGTCCTATCCGGTTTCTACGGAATCGGATTCGTGATGGTTCTTTTCGATGACAACGGATCACCAAAGCCCGTGGATATCTTGAATGCGTCACTCTGGGGTGCCGGGTACGGAGTGTTTCTTGTGCCCTTCGGGCTGGTGGCTGGAGCGCTCAGCGCTGAAGCTGCTTTTGGTCTCGCCAAGCTGGTCGTTGCACGTTCATTTCGTCGGCGCGGTCAGGTCAGAGTGATCATTGCCGGTTCATCCAGCTTGACAAGTCTGCTCGTCAGCCTGCTCATTTCCTGTGCATTCGGTTTCCAAATTCCAGTCTTCTATGTATTCCTCTTCATCGTCGTCCTGGCCGTGACACACTTGCTCGATCCTTGGCTCAACAAGAAAACCCAGGAAGCAGAAATTATCAAGGTGCATGATCCCAACGAGATGCGACGCGGCTCGGTCTAGCGATTCGCTCTTGACCGCCCCGCGGTGACCTCCATGACGACCTGCGTGTTCGTGACCATGGAGATCGCATCAGGTTCGATCGCAACGAAAACACGCGGAGGAGAGAATGAGGTGGGATCTGAAACGATTTGTTTTCCATGGAACATGGTGTGAAATCCTGCACCCCTTGTGACTCGCGGACCGTTTCTGGGTCGCCGAGTATTTGAATATTGGCTCTTGTGGACGCCACCTCTCATGCCCATCAAAGTCAGTATTCAGGTGCACCTTGGTCACGTTATACCGGTCACGTCCCGCGGGGCGGTGTGAGCGGTGCCAGCAAACTCACCGAACACACGGGGAACATCGCCACCATCGAAATGGGGGCAAGGCAGTACGTTCCTGCGCTCGGACGGTTCCTCTCCGTTGACCCGGTTGAAGGAGGCGTCAGCAACGCCGGCCAGTACACCTACGTTAAGACTGGCAAATGAGAGGCCTAAATTGGCGGGCCGTGACCCCGATGCTGCTACTTGGTGCGTTTCTAGTTTGGCTCGGCGCTGTCATGCTTCCTCGAGCATCGAGCGCAGTCCGGTCGTTCTTTTTCCGGGTGTTGGCGGGACTGGTTGTGCTGCTGAGTCTCATGGCGCTTGCAGCGTGGCTACGCCGTCGGAAGTCGCGCCGCACGTGGTGCCTGATGGCGCAGACTGATCCGGATTCAACCCTTTTCATTACTTTTGTGTATCCAACAGTCAAGGATCAACTCGTTAGGTTTGGTTGGCGTCTTCACGGGCCGGCATATCTTTCTGTACCTGCGATTGGAGTCGGTATTGGCGATACCGGCGTGACTTTTTGGGAGGCGGGTGTGGAAGGCCCGACGCTCACTTTGACTGCGTCTAACTTCACAGCGGCGACTGTCGCTACCGTCAGCGACGGCTACAGGAGTCATCCCGCGATCGAGCTCACGCTCCGTACGGCGAATCGGAGTAACCGACTCCAACTCAATCTCCGAGACTTCCACCACCACAACCTGTCCGCAGCCGACCTACAGGAAGCCGGCAAAAGAATTCGGGTGCAGAATCGGCCAGGTGAACCTAGTTGAACAGAAAATTCCTCCATGCCTGCTCCCTCATAAAGTTGCGCCTCGTTCTTGAGGACGGTTGCGAGGAGTTCCCAAATATTGCGGGACTTGGCCAATTCGGTGCCGCTGGAAAGATAGTTGGTAAGGCCGCCCGGGAGGTAGTAGGAACTCGCTCGGCCGGTCGAGCGGCAGTCCGGGGGACTCGGCGTCGGGCAGACGATGGGTGGTACCTTAGGCTCGGTCGACTCGGCCGGCGGGGCATACAGCGGGTGGTCACAGTGAGTGAATCCGACGAGTTTCGTGTTCGCGCGAGGGTTGCAGGGATCTCCATGTGGCACTTGGCCCTCAGCGCACTATTTTTCGCTGCTGTAACGGTTGTGGGAGGTATTTCGGGTTCAGTGATGATCCTGGTCTCGGGTGTGCTTTTTGAGAACCCTTGGTTGGTGGCGTTCTGGGGCGCTGCATCAGCAAGCCTTATTTGGTCTTTCCTGACGGTATTTCTTTTGGGTAAGCAGATGAAGCGGGAATTTGCGGCGGGGTACACGACCAGTCGGTTGGGGTATCCGAATTTGGAGCAGGTGGATGAGTCGACCGGTCTCATAGTGCGTGCCGCCGGGGAACCCTTGATATCGCGGCAGGAGCACCGCACTCGAGTTCAGGCATACAAGGCAAGCCTCGTGGACTCGTGAAGGCGTGTTCGCCGCGCTGGGCGGTGATCGCACCGGGGGCTGTGTTCGGCGCGGCCATGATGGGCCTCAGCATCCATCGGATCCTGCGGGCCTCGGGCGACGATCCTCTGAAGGCATTGGTGTTCTTTGGCAGTCTGATTATTGCCTTGTGCGTGGTGGCTGCCATCGTGGTGCTGACGTATCGTGCCGCGTCGACATCCACCCAGCGCCTGCTGACGGTGCTGGAAGAGGAACACCAGGGCCAGGCGTTCGCCATCTTGAAAACCGAGGGTTTGCAAGCAGACGTAGCAACCCTGACTCCCGAGCTGCGGGGCGCACCGTGGAGCAAACGCACGGTCTACGCCGTGGTCATGATCGACGCCGATGCGATCACATTCTGGGACGGCCCCGTGAAAGCACCGTTCGTGGCCGCTCGGTTGGCCAGGCGCGAGGTGGCAGGCGTCGGGGTCTCCCGCGGCCTGACGAGATGCTTCACAGTTCGCGCATATGAGGTTGCTCTCCTGCATGCCGGGACGATTCTGAGGGTGACGTTCGCGCCCGCCCTTGTCGGAAGCCTGATCGTGCGGCCTGTCGATGACGACACTGTCGTTGACCTTCAGTCTCTTCTTGCCGACACCATCGTCGCACCCGTGCGAAGTCCTGATTCGTACTGAGACCGGAGACGCATTCCGAGGTGGCTGCACCCGCACCAGTATGGAGGAGATCCACAGCCGAGGCTCAGCCGGCATCCGCTTCGACGGCAAACGCGCAGAAATAGCCGCGAATGACGGAGAGGCCGCCATCCACGTGAAGTGATGGCGGCCGGTGAATACGATGGGCGGATTGATGTCCGCGTTCATCTAGCCGACGAAACGAGCAGAGCGCACAGAATTTTGTCACGGAGCCTGCGTCCGTCACGTCATTCGTCCTCGGGAACATTCGTTAAGCAGCAGTCGATTCGTCCCTGGGTGAGGCAACGCGGTCAGACCAGTTCGTGATTGGGGTGCCCACCATTTACCTACCTAAATCGGTCGGGATAGACCAAGATAATCCGGTTATGATCAAATTGTGTGGACCGGTCGGTTCTCTTCCAAGACGGGGGAATCCGCGAGATTCCGCGATTTTCGACATGGACCCTTATAGGGGTCGGCCCAGCAAGGGGTCGCAGGTTCAAATCCTGTCAGCCCGACCGAAAGGCCGTTCGCGAAACTGTTCACGAAACGGTCCGGTTGGAACAAGAAGAAATCGCTCTTGTGGATTCTCAGGAGCGATTTCTGTTTTCTGCGGCTTCCGCACCCGGTCGTGACCGTGAATCGCCGGGACACGAGTGCCTCTGGTGGGTGTCGGTTGTGAACGAATCACACACTCGACCGTGGCCGCCTCACGTCAAGAACGAAAACGCCACGGACGTCCTGGCCGGGTACAGTTAGCCGCGCTTCTTCGGCTTGAATAACCCCCGCGAAACTCTCGCCCACCGTGCCCGCCGCACTGGTAAGCGTGCCGCCGACGCCGCTTGAATGCGGTCAAGGCCATACGATTGTGGAGAGCACAGTGATTGAGAGAGCGTGATGACGTACAGCGTAATTCGAGTTCGCGCGACGCCTAGTGCCTCGCGCTCCGGGCACAGAGGCGTGGTGGTGGTGGCTGCTGGTATCGCGGTGGCCGCGTGGATCTCTTTCGGCCGCTACCTCTTCGGGATCGGTGGCGACCTCACCATCATCTACGCGACAACGCTGGGCGTGATTTTTGCCACCCTGCTGTCGCTCACAGGGCTCGCGGTACGACGCACGGCACGTCGAGGGTTTGAAAATCGCGGGGTCACACACGCATTTCTCATTGCATCAGGCGTTATCGGACTCTTGTTGGGACTCACGCTTCCAGATTCAACACCTCGCGGTTTGCAGACAATCATCACCGGCCCCACACAGCCTGCGTTGGATATCGCTATCGGTATCGCGAACCCCCTGGGCGTTATCGGCATCGCGACAGCGATCATTGCTCTCGTGCTTTCGATTCGCGATTCGCGCGGGCGAATCACGCTTGTTGAGTCCTGGGGCGACGAGGCTGACGTCGTTGCGACGCCACTCCCGCCAGACCCTCGTCCAGCGCGTCAGTCCGGAAACACCTTTTAGAAGACAGTCCGAAACGCCTACCTGAACGGTATAGGGGATAGGACCACTGATCGGGACATGACCTTCAGCCACTCGTTGGGAGTGGTGGCAGTCGGGCTTGCGTTGGGGGCCGTCACCTAAGATCAACCTTATGAACCACCTTGCTGTGTTTCGATTCGCTATGCCCAAGCCGGTGCGCATTTCTGGTCGTTCTTCGAGCATCACAAATTCTTTCGTGAATGGCATCATTCCGGTCGTGCCGCCGACTCTTGAGCAGATTGATGAAGCTCTGCGAATCCTTGGCATGGAGGACACGGTGGTTTGCGCGTACTGTGGCGATCCCGCATCAGAATGGGACCATCTGCGTCCCCTCGTCATAGGCAAGCAACCAACGGGTTACATCTCGGAGATTCATAATCTTGTGCCAGCCTGCGGCAAATGCAATCAGAGCAAGGGCAATAAGCCATGGCGAACATGGATGTTCAGCTCGGCACGACTTTCACCTGAGTCCCGTGGTGTCGCCGGGCTAGAGCAGAGGGCGAACCGCCTCGCAGACTACGAAGATTGGGAGACACCTACCCTTATCGACTTTGCGTCTGTTGTCGGTGAGCGACTGTGGGACGAACATTGGCGCAACCATGCGGCCATTCTTCAAGCTATGAGGGACGCCGAGACCACAGTCGAGTTGATTCGATTACGAGTCGCTGCGTCACGTGCGGGTGAGCGAGCTCCCACGCTGTTTCCGGAGACGTGATCCTTCGGAAGGGCCCCACAGCGGCCGATGATGCGCGTGGACGTCGAGTGTTTCAGATGCCCGCGCGCGGCCCAATTGGGCGTCGGACGTCTCTATTTTGTTCCGCTTCGAAGAACCCCATATATAGAGGTGAGACACGAAACGTGATGAAACGTCTTTCCGAGACGCTCGGGGCGGAGGCACCGAGCTCAGTGACTAGACCCCGCTCAGCGCTTCCTCATCCGCCACAGCATTCTTCTGCACGGCGAACTGGGTGCGGTGCAATTCCTCGTACCGGCCACCCATAGCCAGCAGTTCTTCGTGCGTACCACGCTCCACGATCGAGCCATCCTCAACCACAAGGATTAGGTCCGCGCTGCGGATGGTGGAGAGGCGGTGTGCGATCACCATCGCCGTCCGTCCCTCGAGGGCCTCGCTGAGCGCCGCCTGCACGGCGGCCTCAGACGTCGAGTCCAGCGCCGCCGTCGCCTCGTCGAGGATGACGACACGCGGCTGGGCGAGCAGGAGCCTCGCGATGGTCATCCGCTGGCGCTCACCTCCGGACAGCCGGTAGCCACGCTCTCCTACCATGGTGTCCAGCTGGTCCGGCAGAGACCGGATGAGCGGCTCGAGCCGCGCACGGCGGACGGCGTCCCACACCTCATCGTCGGACGCCTCCGGCCTCGCGAGGCGCAGATTGGAGAGGATGGTCTCGTGGAACAGGTGGCCGTCCTGCGTCACCATGCCCAGGGAGTACCGCATGGAGGCAAAGGTGACGTCGCGAACATCCGTCCCGGCGAGGCGCACGGCACCGCTGTCGACGTCATACAGGCGCGAGAGGAGCTGCGCGATCGTGGACTTGCCGGCACCGGACGAACCAACGAGGGCCACGGTCTGCCCCGGCTCGATCCTGAAGGACACGCCGTGCAGCACTTCCTCGCCGCCACGGGTATCGAGGGTGGCAACCTCCTCGAGAGAGGCGAGAGAGACCTTGTCTGCGGACGGGTAGGCGAAGCGGACGTTGTCGAACTCGACGGCCACGGGGCCCTCGGGGACGGCGATGGCGTCGGGCTTCTCCTTGATGAGCGGGTCGAGGTCCAGCACCTCGAAGACGCGCTCGAAGCTGACCACCGCGCTCATGATCTCCACCCGTGCGTTGGCGAGGCTGGTGAGCGGCGCGTAGAGGCGGGTGAGGAGGAGCGCCAGGGTGACCACGTCACCGGTGTTCAGTTGGCCGGCGAGTGCGAGGAAGCCGCCGAGGCCGTACACGAGCGCGAGGGCGAGAGCGGAGACGAGCATCAGGGCGGTGAAGAAGACGAACTGCAGCATCGCGGTTCGGACCCCGATGTCGCGGACACGGGCGGCGCGGACGCGGAACTCCTCGGCCTCCTCGTCGGGCCGGCCGAACAGCTTCACCAGGGTGGCGCCGGGCGCCGAGAAGCGCTCGGTCATCTGCGTGCTCATGGCGGAGTTGTGATCGGCGGCCTCGCGGCGCAGCGCGGCGAGGCGGCTGCCCATGCGGCGGGCGGGTACCAGGAAGATGGGGAGCATGATCACGGCGAGAACCGTCACGATCCAGGACGTGCTGAGCATGACGATCAGGGTGAGGATCAGCGCCACGAGGTTCGTGACCACGCCGGACAGCGTGCCGCTGAAGGCCTGCTGAGCGCCGATCACATCGTTGTTGAGGCGGCTCACGAGGGCGCCCGTCCGTGTGCGGGTGAAGAAGGCGATCGGCATCTTCTGCACGTGGTTGAAGACGGCGGTGCGGAGGTCCAGGATCACGCCTTCGCCGATCCGCGCCGAGTACCAGCGCGTCACGAGTGAGACGGCGGCATCGGCCACAGCCACGAGGGCGATGACGACGGCGATCCACACGATTGTCGTGACCTCGCCCTGGGCAACGATAACGTCGACCACCTGGCCGGCGAGTACCGGTGTCGCGACCGCGAGGAAGGCTCCCACGATGGAGAGGGTGATGAAGATCAGCAGTTTGGACCGGTAGGGGACCGCGAACGTCATGATTCGTCGAACGGATTCACCGGAGATGCCGTGCTTGCCGTCCCTGACGGTCGAGATTTTGTAGAGCGAGCTCCAGGCCGCGCCTTCCATGCTCATGGTGGTTCCTTTCGTGGGTACCAGACCAAGTTTAG
Source organism: Cryobacterium sp. CG_9.6 (assembly GCF_029893365.1). Classification (NCBI taxonomy): domain Bacteria; kingdom Bacillati; phylum Actinomycetota; class Actinomycetes; order Micrococcales; family Microbacteriaceae; genus Cryobacterium; species Cryobacterium sp. CG_9.6. Next base: position 1,582,374 of record NZ_JARXUZ010000001.1, read on the forward strand.
ACGGCGCATTGCCCGAGCTCGGAGTCCTCCCCAGCGGCGGCGAGCCCGGTCTGGACGCGACCGGAACGTGCTCGACGCCAGCGTGCGCTCGGTAGTGTGAGCGGCCTGCTGCAGCTGGCTCTGCCAGACCTGGCTCTATTGTTGTGACGTGTGCCATGGTGGGTCGGTGCTGGGGGTGTTGGCTCGGTGGCTTCTGGCGGGTCGCCAGGTTCGGGTGGGGTCAAAGAGCACGGGGCCTCGAACGTGGGGCCGGCCCTGCACCATTGTGATTTCCCAGCCGGCCGTGTCGATGGTGGCGTGGTGGAACCAGCAGAGCAGAACACCGTTCTCAATATTGGTGGGGCCGTCGAGTTTCCAGGGGATGACGTGGTGCACTTCGCACCAGGCTGGGGGGATTTGGCATCCGGGGATGACGCATCCGCCATCACGGGAGGCGATGGAGCGTCGTTGTGCGGGGCTGAAGAAGCGTTCTTTTCCGCCGAGGTGGAGGATGTGCCCGTTGTCGCCGATGATGACCTGCTGGTAGCCGCCCGCGCAGAGCTTGTGTTGAACGGCGCGGAGGCTGATGGGGGCTTCGACGCCGTCGATCCAGCCGACGCCGCGACCGTTCTTCAGATCGCGGGCGTTCACGTGCACCATGACGGTGGGGGCTGCGCCGCCCATGCTCGGGGTCTGCGGGTCACGGGCGGTCTTGTCGAAGATTGCGCGGAGGATGTCGGCCCATTTCTCGCCGCCGGTGCGGTCATCGACGGCCTCCTCAGCGCCGGGGATGAGTTCCCCGGCGTCCATGCGGGCTTGATCGTTTGCAGAGGGAAAGGCGGGCGTGGCATGAGCGGACGTATAGGTGTTGAAGATGCCGGTCATCACGCCGAGCAGGTCGGGGGTGACACCACCCCGTAACGGGTGGAGTCCGTTGCGTAAGCGCCCGAACGTGAGGGTGCTTCTCGAGGACGTCGCCTCATCACCCGGTGCGGCGCCGTCGGGGTCTAGGACTGCTTCCCACTGGTGAGCCTGCTCCCGAATCAGATCGGCGGGGAACGGGATGCCTGCTCCGGGCAGTCCGTCGGTTTCGGGCGTGATCGCCCCGGTGGCCGATGCCACGAGGGCGCGTTCGGCCCGGTCCACGTCATCGGGGGAGACACGGGAGCTCATCTGCTCCAGCACGTTCACGATGATTTCAGCCGCATCCACACCGAGGAGCCCGGACGACAGACCGTCGGCGACGGCCGGGTGACGCACGGGAACCTGCAGCCCCACCAACCCGCTCGTAGCAGCTGAGACCCCGGTAATGAGGCCGCCAAGGCGCATCCGCCGCTTCGCCTCATAGTGGGAGATGCGGGTGACGGCGGTGATGAGGTCGAATGCGCCGCGGCATCCGTTCTTCCACGCGAGGGATTCATGCCCCAAGCCTCGATCTGCCCTCACCCCCACATCAGTCGCCGAACCCACTCGGGCCCCATCAATCTGACGACCCAACGTCTCAATGGCGTCCATCACGCTCAGCGCGTCGGCGTCATCCAAGAGCCCGAACTGCATACCCGCGACAGCATCCGCCACGAGGCTTCGGGCCTGCCCCAACAGGGCGACCACCCCGGATCCGGACTTCATCGTCGTATACATGACACCATTTTACCCTGAATGGCACATAAAGACGAGGGTTGCTCACTTTAAAGTTAGTTACTTTGGTAGATGATTTTGCCCCCGCGCAAGCCGGCGACCAGCCCGCCCTCGCGCTCTGATCTTGCATTCAGTCTATTTCCGACCACTGACACGCCTCGCGGGGGTTCTATCGGCCGACACGTATGTCGGTCAGGGTATGTTGAGAAACATGATGAGTCGTATTGGACGCAGCACCCTGATCACCGTCGGCGTGATTGCACTCATTCTTGGTGGAACCTGGGTCGGGCAGGGTCTGAATCTGATCCCGGGAAGCTTCATGACGGGTAGCCAGATGTGGTTCTCCATCGGACTCATTGTCGTCATCATTGGCGTCATCCTGATTGTGGTCGGTCTGCGACGACCAGGGGAAAGCAGCACGAGCAAGTGAGACTTGCCTGAGGCCATAGCGTCTCAACGGTGGCGCGGTTACGACGTGATGTTTAGAGCTTTTCAAACGGATGGCTCGCCAGTTTGGCGGCAAGGCCTCCCGCTATGAGACGAGCCGCTGCGGTATCCGGCTTGCGGAGTGCCTGGTCGTGGACGCAGGTGCCAAAGTCGCGTGCGAGGTCGAGTCGGGGGTGCTTTGCGAGAACGTCGCGCAGGAATGGCTCGGGCAGGGCATCGGGACGAGCGCCCGAAATGTCGAGGCTGGTCGCGATCTCGAGCAGATACGCCTCCAGATCTTGCACGGGGTCGACCGAGGGCCAGTTGTGGCGAACGATCACGTCGAGAGCCCGCGTCCGTCGGTGTCTATCCCAGCCTGCACCAGCGGTCACTGCCCAGGCAACGTGCCCACCAGAGTGCTCGTAGGAAAGACGGTCGTTATCGAACTCCTCGGAGAGACCCACATCGTGAAGAAGCGCGGACACGCACAGCAGCTCCGCGTCGAACTGATCGCGGTTCTCCACGACTCCGAAAGCACAGGCCCACAGCCAGGAGCGGATGCTGTGATTCACGATGGCGCTCGTGCCATAGTTCGTGACGACCTCGAGTGCCCCGCGTACGGCAGGGGTGTCGGGAAAGGGGAAGTCCGAAATGCGCATACGCGCATTATTCTCTGGGCACGTACCTGTCACCAAATCACCGCTTCCGCGAGCATGGTCGAGGTCTTGGCCACGGACATCCGCTCTCCGAATTTCGACCTGCAGACAGTGCGTGTGCGCAGAGTTGTCGCCTGCTCTTGTATTGACTTCCATCGATGCAGAGCACCATACTTAAATATCGATAGAAATCAATACAGTGAGATGAGGAAACGAAATGACGTCCATTCGGATCTACGAACCGGCCCTGTGCTGCGAATCCGGGGTGTGTGGCCCCGACTCTGACGCGTCGCTCGTGACCGTCACTGCCGACGTGCGACGTCTGAAAGACCTTGGTGCCGACATCGAACGCCACAATCTGGCCACCGACCCGACGGCATTCACGGATGACGTGGGGGTGCGTGCCTTTATGCACACGGTCGGTTCCAAGGGCCTTCCTCTAACCGTGGTCGATGGCGTTACCGTCGCCACTGGCCGCTACCTGGACCGGGAGCAGCTGCTTGATTTTGCGGGTCTTGCAGCCAGTCTGCAGCCAGAATCAGGCCGAGTCGATCTGGGTCTGACCAGTGCAACGGCTGCGCCGGCTTCCGCGGACGCCAGCGGATGCTGTGGCGGCCCGGCAGGCTGCTGCTAACGGTCATGAAGTTTCTCGAGAACCCACCCCGCTTTCTGTTCTTCACGGGCAAAGGCGGGGTCGGCAAGACTTCCGTCGCGTGCGCCACCGCCCTCACGCTTGCCCAGGAGGGCAAGCGCGTCCTGTTGGTGAGTACCGACCCCGCGTCCAATGTGGGGCAGGTCTTCGGTGTCACGATTGGCAACACCGTAACGCCTATTCCCCTCGCTCCCGGCTTGTCTGCCCTCGAAATCGACCCCGAGCAGGCGGCCGCGGCTTACCGGGAGCGCATCATCGCACCGGTGCGTGACCTGCTGCCCGCTGAGGAGATTGCGGGCATTGTCGAGAGTCTTTCCGGCTCCTGCACGACGGAGATCGCGTCGTTCGACGAGTTCACGAGCCTGCTCGCCGATGAGACCGTTTTCGGTGCGTATGACCACATCGTCTTCGATACGGCCCCGACCGGGCACACTATTCGTCTGCTCCAGCTGCCCGGCTCATGGACGAGTTTTCTGGAGGCCGGCAAGGGGGACCCGTCCTGCCTCGGCCCGCTGTCTGGACTCGACAAGCACCGTTCGATGTACGCTGCCGCAGTGGATGCCCTGACCGACCAGACTCGTACTCGACTGGTTCTCGTTGCCCGCGCTCAGGCATCCGCTCTTGCCGAGCTGGAACGTACGTATGGTGAGTTGAACCAGATCGGGATCACCAGTGGTTCCCTCGTGGTGAACGGGGTGCTGCCCGACATGGTCGGGGACGATGAGCTCACGATGGCCGTTCGCGCCCGTGAACGTGCTGTCCTCGACGCTCTGCCGGAGACGTTGTCGGTTTTGCCGCTCGATGAGCTGGAACTGAAGGCCTTCAACATGGTGGGTATCGGTGCCCTCGAATCGCTCTTCACCAGGAGTGTGAGTGCGCCGGATACGGGCCTCCCGGATGTGTCTGGCGATGATGACCTGGTTGATGCTCCACTGGCGGCGCTCGTGGACGAGCTCGAACTGGACGGTCACGGACTTGTGCTGTGCATGGGGAAGGGCGGTGTGGGAAAGACGACCGTCGCTGCTGCGATCGCCGTGGCGCTGGCCCGTCGCGGGCACGCCGTGCACTTGACCACGACGGATCCCGCCGCGCATCTCACCGAGACTCTCCACGGCAGCGTTCCCGGTCTCGCGGTCTCGCGGATCGACCCGCTCGAAGCAGTTCAGGCGTACCGCGAACACGTCATGTCAACCAAGGGCAAGGCACTCGATGCGGATGGTAGGGCTGCCCTGGCCGAAGACCTGCTGTCGCCGTGCACGGAAGAAGTGGCGGTGTTTCAGCAGTTCTCCCGGATCGTGCACGAATCCCGCCGCACATTCGTCGTGGTCGACACGGCCCCGACCGGGCACACTCTGCTTCTTCTCGACGCGACCGGGTCGTATCACCGCGAGATGGCTCGGCAGATTGGCGATTCGCTGAACTTCACGACGCCACTGATGCGTCTGCAAGACCCGGCTCTCACCAAGGTCGTTCTGGTCACTCTCGCCGAGACGACACCGGTTCTTGAGGCCGAGGGCTTAGCGGATGACCTCAAGCGTGCGGGCATCTACCCGTGGGGCTGGGTCGTGAACGGATCTGTGGCCGCGGCTCGTCCAGAGTCTCCATTTCTGAAACAGCGCGCCGCGAGTGAGAGAGAACTCATTGATCGGGTTCGGTCGCGGTCCGGGCGGGTGGCGGTCGTGCCGTTATTTGCCCAGGAACCGATTGGAGTGGACCGGCTCGCGGGCCTGACGGCAGACACGCACCAATCCGCCTGAGGTATCCGTGGTCGATGAGCCTAGAGTCGCGTCTCCGCTCATCGACACGGCGAACAGATCGACGTGCTTGTGCAGGCGCTGTGAGCCGAATTCGACCGGGGTGTTGGCGCCTCTACATGAACGGGGTGTGAATTCCGGGTCCGATTGCCCGTCGAAGCATAGACGCTCACCTATGCTTTGAGGACGTCGAGATTAAGGAATTCGTCATGTCCCTCAAGTCCACCGTCCTGTTCGTCTGCATTCACAACGCCGGCCGGGGGATCGATGACGTGCGTCCGATTCGCGACAATATCGAGGCTCGTGTTGAGGCGCTCCTCGCGGAGATCCTCCCCGCCGCCGTCGAAACGGTTTAGGTCATGACAGATCTGAGTGCTCGTCGCAGCCTGTCCGGACTGGCCTATCCAGAGGAGTATCTCAAGCGTCTCGCCGAGGATCTGGCCCGCAAGTTCGCGGGAGTCTTCGGCAGCGAGACAGTCGAGCGCTACGTGCTCGAGTCCTACACCGCACTCCTCCGCACGGCGACGGTTAAGGCGCATCTGGCGACAAACACCATCCGCTTTGCTACAGACCGTCTGACGGCCCTGGCGCAGGCGAAAGGCGCGGTCGCTCGTCCCGTTCCGGAGGTGCTCTTTGTATGCGTCGAGAATGCGGGTCGCTCGCAGATGGCGGCCGTGCTGACCAGCGCGCTCTCGAATGGTGCCGTGCACGTGCGCTCGGCCGGCTCGTCGCCAGCGCATGAGTTGAATCCGGCTGCCGTGCACGTGATGACGGAACTTGGGCTCGACCTCAGCGAGGCCTTCCCGAAGCCACTCACCGATGACGTGGTGCAAGCAGCAGATGTCGTCGTCACGATGGGCTGCGGGGACGCCTGCCCGATCTACCCGGGCAAGCGGTATCAGGACTGGAATCTCGCGGATCCCGCAGACCTGTCCCTCGACGACGTTCGCGCGGTCCGAGACCAGATCACGGCGCACGTGATCGAGATGCTGACCCTCCTCGGAGTCGAACCGACGGGCCTCAACGTCTGAGCACCATCGAGAACGTCGTTGTCGTGGGTTCCGGTCCGGCCGGGATTACCGCGGCCATCGAGCTCGCCCGGGCGGGACTCGCGGCGCTCGTCCTCACGCGACCCGGCGCTGCTGACGTACCTCACCGCGGCATCCGCTTACGCTGACGGTATGGCCATACGACGGGCGGTTCTCGGTGATCAACACGTGGATGCTGCGACCGCCGCACCCGCAGCTGCCTCACCATCGCTGCCCTGACCAACGGACTCACCCGCGCCGAAAGCAGCGAAGCGAAGCAGTACCCCACCGCCGACACTGCCATTCGTCCCAGCTAAAGGATTTGCACCATGGATAAGACCTACCCCTCTGCAGCGGCCGCTGTGGCCGATATTCCTGACGGTGCCTCGCTCGCGGTAGGTGGTTTCGGCCTGGTGGGTGTTCCCATTGTGCTCATTCGCGCACTGCTCGCCCTCGGCAGTACCAACCTGCACGTCGCGTCAAACAATTGCGGCGTTGACGGGTGGGGCCTCGGTGAGCTGTTGCAGGAGGGGCGCATCAGCCGGGTTATTGCCTCCTACATCGGTGAGAACAAGGACTTCGCCCGGCGGGCCTCGGCGGGGAACTCGAAGTCGAACTGACCCCGCAGGGAACTTTGGCCGAACGGCTTCGTGCAGGCGGAACCGGTATCCCCGCCTTCTATACCGCCAGTGGCGTGGGCACCATGGTTGCCGAGGGCGGCCTGCCGTGGCGTTACGGACCCGACGGTGAGGTGACCGTGTCATCGCCGCCGAAGGAGACCCGGCTGTTCTCATCGCTCGGCGGCGGGAAGACGGAGTACGTGCTTGAAGAGGCCATCGTCACCGATTACGCCCTCGTGCGCGCTGCGAAGGGGGATCGTCACGGCAACCTCGTGTTCGAGAAATCGGCCCGCAACTTCAACCCGGTCGCGGCCATGGCCGGTCGCATCACCATTGCCGAGGTCGGTGAGCTCGTCGAACCGGGTGAAATCGACCCCGACGAGGTGCACCTCGCCGGCATTTATGTGAATCGCATCGTGCAGCTCGGGGCAGCGGATGCCGCCGACCTGCCGATCGAGAAGACCACGACTCGGCCGCGACCAGCGGCATCCGCCAGCGAAACTGGAGCACACTAATGGCCCTGACCCGCAACGAAATGGCTGCGCGCGCCGCGCAGGAACTTGCACCGGATTCATATGTCACTTTGGGCATAGGTTTGCCGACGCTCATTCCCAACTTTTTACCCGACGGGGTTCATGTGGTGCTGCACTCCGAAAATGGTGTGCTCGGCGTTGGGCCCTACCCCGGGGAGGGTGAGGAGGACCCCAAGCTGATCAATGCCGGTAAGGAGACCGTCACCGTGAATGCGGGGGCGGCCTATTTCGACTCGGCGCAGAGTTTTGGCATGATTCGGGGTGGCCTCATCGATGTAGCTGTGCTCGGTGCGATGCAGGTGTCGATGGCCGGTGACATTGCCAATTGGGCGGTGCCCGGCAAGATGATCAAGGGCATGGGCGGAGCGATGGACCTCGTGCACGGTGCTGACACCGTGATCGTGGTGATGGAGCACGTGACCAAAACCGGTGACCTCAAGATCAAGACAGTCTGTGACCTGCCACTCACGGGCAAGGCGGTTGTCACCCGCATCATCACCGACCTGGCCGTGATCGACGTGACGCCCGAAGGTCTGGTGCTGCGTGAGGTTGCGCCTGGGGTGACCGTGGACGAGGTGCAGGCCGCGACCGAAGCAGTTCTCCTGGTCCCGGAACCCCCGACAACGATTCACACCCTGATCCGTGACGGAGCTGCTGCGTGACCGTGCTGCTCTTATGGATGAAGCTAGGTGTGGCTTTAGTGGCGTCGCCACCAACGGCAGACTCGAGAGCTTCTTCGTCGGATACTCACGGCCCGACGCAATCGAGTGGAGTGTCGTGTTGTTCAACATGCGGTCTGCCCCAGTTCAGGGTTACGGACTCGTCTTACGGCAGGATGGCGCTGTTCACGGAGTTCTCCCCGCCCAGCACGATGATGCGGGTGGGGCGCAGCCGGTTCAGCTCGGCCTGAATGACGGCGGGGATGTCGCCAGCCTGAACCAGCAGCACAGGGGCGCCGTTCCTGGCCGCGACGGGGGCGCCGGAGAGGGCGTCGGGAAAGTTGTGGCCGTTGGCCAGGTAGGCCACCGGGATGCCGGGGGCGAATGTTGCGGCGGAGATCGCGGCGGAGGTGGCGAACCGGTCGGGCCCGTGCAGGCGGGTGACCCCCTGAGGGGCCAGAGTCGCCAGCTGCGCCTCGACCAGTTGGTTCACGGAGTTCACTCCGCCGAGCACCACGATGCGCGTCGGGCTCAGGCGCTCGAGTTCGGTCAGGATCTCGGTCGGGATGGCGTCGGGCTGCACGAGCAGCACCGGGGCGCCGTTCGTGGCCGCGACGGGGGCGCCGGAGAGGGCGTCGGGGAAGCTGAGTCCGCTCGCCACGTAGACCACTGGCGCGCCCGGGGCGAAGCTGGCGGACGAGATGGCAGCTGAGGAGGCGAAGCGGTCAGGGCCAAAGAGCCGGGTTACGTTACCCGTGGGGGAGAAGGTGGCCAGCTGCTCGGCGACCGTGACGTTCACGGAGTTCTCGCCGCCCAGCACAACGATGCGCCCGGGTTTCAGGCGGGATAGCTCGGCCTGGATGATGGAGGGGATGTTGTCGGCCTGCACGAGCAGCACGGGGGCGCTGTTCTTGGCCGCGACCGGGGCGCCCGAGAGGGCATCCGGGAAATTGGTGCTGCTGGCGACGTACGCCACAGAGACTCCCGGGCTGAAGTTCGCGGCGGAGATGGCCGCAGACGTGGCGAAGCGGTCACTGCCCGCCAGGCGGGCCCGCAGGTGGCTCCACCGGCTGGCCGAGTCCACCGTGCCGGCCTTCTGGATGTTGTCGTCGCCGATGATTACCGTGGTCTGAACCCCGCCAACGCTGGCCCAGTCGGTCACCGGGCTTGGTGCGCCACCATCCACCCGGTAGACCTGACCGGCGGGCTTGGCGGTGACGAAGGTGCCGTCTGCAGGATATCGGCGCAGGTGGCTCCACCGGCCCGCGGCATCCGGTGTTCCGGCTTTGCGGATGGCGTCGTCGCCAATCGCAACGGTCGGTTGCTCGCCGCTATAGGTTGCCCAGGTTGATACGTAGATCGGGGCGCCGCCCGCGACGCGGTAAACCTCACCGCTGGGCTTGGCGGTGACGAAGGTGCCGTCGGCGGGATGCTGCGGCAGCTTGGCCCACTGGGCGTCGGAGAGGGTGATCAGCGGCTGCGGCCCGCCGAAGACCGCCCAGTCGGAGACGTAGACGGGGGCGCCGCCGACGATGCGGTAGACGTGGCCGCCGTACAGCACGAAGACGCCGGGGGAGAGCGGCGACCCGGCATCCTTGTAGTGGATGTAGCCGGTGGGGGCGGAGGCCTTGATCGTACGCCGGTGATAGGCGCCGTCGGGTACGCCGTTGATGCGCCAGTTGTACTCTTCGGTGACGATGGTGCCGTCCCTGTTCACCGCCTCCACCCAGGCCAGGTGGCCGTATTCCCACCAGGCAACGGCGCCCACCGCTGGAGTGGTGTCGACGGTGTAGCCGCGAGCGCGGGCATCCGCGCCCCACCTGCTGGCATCGTTGTAGAACGGCATCTCGAAGCCGTTGCGGGAACTCAGCCGGAAGGCCACGAAGGAGGTGCACTCGCGGTTGTACATGCGCCAGGTGTCGAACACGGAGTCGATAGGGATATCGCGCCATTTGGCCGGGTAGTCGTCGGTGCCAGCGTAGGCGGCGGGGGCTGCTACGAGTACTGAAGCGACGAGAACGAGGGCTGTCAGTAGGGCGGTCAGTGCTCTGCGCAGGCCATGGGGGCTGCGGGGGCGCGGCGGAGTCTGAGGGCCTGCGTGGATATCCATCTGCGTCCCTAGAAAGTTGACCAGCAGATGCTGCCCTGTCCCGGCTCTCTCATCGTAACTGTGGACGGCGTCAAATATCTAACAAATTCTCACTTCTGTCTACCCTTATTTGGGTGGCATCCGAATCGGGTCCCTTTGGGCCCGACTGATTTGTGATCTCCGTGCATGGGGCAACGCCCACGCAGTGCTGTCAATGGGGGATTTTTAGGGTGCGTTTGCGACGGGCGCGGCGGCAGACCGCAATATCAGTAAGGTTCCCTGTTCTGGGGTGTGCGCTCGGTCTTTGACCCGGCCTTGGCTCCCGTACATTTAGATCATTCTTGTATGCATTCAGGGGTGAGTGCAGTGAAATGGGGGATCAGATGATGAAATTTGGCAAGAACAAGCCCGAGCCAGTGAAAGCGCCTCCCGTCCCGGCATCCAGCGCCACAACGACGTGGTCCAAGCCGACGTTTAGTATCTGGATCCTCGGCGGCACGGTGGCCTTTTTTGCTTTGATGTATGCAATCGTGGGTGGATTCCCCGCTGTTCTCGTCATTCTCGGAATGACTGCCCTAGTGACGGGCGTCTACACAATCTCTGGTCGCCGACCGTGGGCATCCGTTTCAGCCCGCAAGACAACGACGATTGCGCTCGCAGCCAGCCTCGTATTCTTCATCTCGGGTGGGGTCGCTTCTGCGGCACCAGATGCAGGTGAAACTGCCCTGGCTGGGCAGCCCACGGCCAGCGTGTCAGCAAGTGCCACGCCAACCCCAACCCCCACACCGACTCCAACGCCTGGTCCGGAATTCTCTGAAGAAGCACCGGTCGACCCCTCAACAGTCTCTACTCCGACTGAAGCCGCATCAGTCGTAGCTGCTGACACCAGCTCCACCGAGACGACGGCGGTCGCGCTGCTCGCGACCATCCCCGTGAAGGGCAAGGCAGTCAAGACCGGCTACGAGCGCACCGGAATGTTCGGCTCCGCCTGGATCGACGTCGACCGAAACGGATGCGACACCCGCAACGACATTCTCGCCCGGGATCTGAACCCCATCACGAAGTCGGGAACCTGCCGCGTGATGACCGGTTATCTCGTCTCGCCGTACACGGCCACGTCAATCGCCTTCGTGCGTGGACAGGACACGTCAGCTCTCGTGCAGATCGACCACGTCGTGGCCCTGTCGAACGCATGGCAGACGGGTGCCCAGCAGCTCACGCAAGCTCAGCGCGTTTCCCTGGCAAACGATCCCCTCAACCTCCTCGCCGTCGATGGTCGCTCCAACGCGCAGAAGGGCGACGGCGACACTGCAACGTGGCTGCCGTCCAATAAAGCAATCCGTTGCGGCTACGTTGCTCGTCAGATATCCGTCAAAGCAACGTATGGTCTGTGGGTCACTCAGGCCGAGCACGACGCCATGGCCCGCATCCTCGGTTCCTGTGCGGGTGAAATGGCGCTGACGTCCTCGTTCACGCCGGCACCAGCTCCAGTTGTTGTTGCCCCTCCGGCGCCAGCCCCGGTCCCTGACGTCGTGGCCCCTGAACCAGCCCCGGCACCGGCACCTGCACCGGCACCTGCACCAGCCGAGGTCTACTACGAGAACTGCGACGCTGTGCGCGCTGCGGGAGCGGCACCGCTCTCCGCGGGATCACCGGGCTTCCAACCCAAGTTTGACCGCGACGGGGATGGTGTTGGCTGCGACGCCTGATGATCGTCGGAGCACTGCTAAGGGCAAGCCGTGCCGTGAACGTAGGGTTCTCCTTGCAGGGAGATGCGCTGAGGGCTAGGGCATGGCCGGGCGGTCTGCTTCGCGCAACCAGTCGTCGAAGAACGTGTGGAGTTGCTGGCCCGAGGTCTGTTCCATAACGTCTTCGAAGTCCGCAGTGGTTGCATTCGAGTCGTCGTACTGAGTCAGCCACAAGCGGGCGCCGGCGAAGAAAGCGTCGTCACCGATCTTTGCGCGTAATGCGTACAGGGTCGCTGCGCCACGCAGATAGACCGGATCCGCGAAGAGATTGTCGCGACCTGGGTCTGCAATGCTGAGTGCCCAGCCGTCGTTCTCGTCGAGGTATGCCACCGTGTCGGCAAACTGATTGGGAAGCGATGCGGTGCCCTGATGTTCCTGCCACAGCCACTCGATATAGGTGGCCCAGCCTTCGTTCAGCCAGATGTCTTTCCAGTCCGCGGGGGTCACAGAGTTACCGAACCACTGATGCCCCAGCTCGTGCACCACGGTGCTTTCGTCCGCGACCTCGGAGTACACCGGGCGGGTCTGGGTCTCCAGGGCGTAGTCGACCGAGTCGTCGTCGACTATGGCGCCGAAAGACTCGAACGGGTAACGCCCGAATTGGGTCTCAAGAAAGGTGATCATCTCGGGCTGCAGTGCGAGTGCCGCCGTCGTCTCTGTGAGGGCCGCGCCTGTCACCGCATTGTCGATCGCATTGATGATCGGCAGACCATTCGGGCCCGCGTCGCGGGATACGGCGTAGTCGCCTACGCTTGCCGTCGACAGGTAGCTGGACATCGGGTCGGATGCCCGCCACGTCCACGTTGTCCAGCCGGCCTTCGTCGTCGGTGCCCCGACGGGCAGCCCGTTTGCCACAGCTGTCTTACCGGCCGGCACCGTGATGCGGTACGTGTAGGTGGCCTTGTCTTCCGGGTCATCGTTCACGGGATACCAGGTCGCCGCGCCATCGGGCTCGTTGACCACCATCGCTCCATCAGCAGTGGTGACCCACCCATACAGGGCTCCGGTGGTGTCGAGTGGTTGCCCGGTTGCCCCACCGTACTCAATCACAATGGTCGTCGTTTGTCCTGCTTTGAGTTTCGGCCGCATCCCAACGGTGAGCTCCCAGTATCGGTTTTCATCGTCCTGCTTCTGTGACCACACGGCGCTGTTCTTGCCTTGCGCATTCCCGTGTGGTGCGGCCTTGCCGTCCACGCGCACCGAGGAGACGTCGAGGCCACGCAAGTCGAAGTTCAGCGACTGCAGATCTTGCTTCGCGCGAAGGGTGATGGTGGCGACGCCGCTGAGGCGCCCTGTCAGAACCGTGGGCTCCGTCGGCGGCAGGTAGCGCAGGGCGAGGTCGTAGTTCTGCACGTCGTACCCGCCGTTGCCGGCGTTGGGGAAATACTCGTCACCGCTTCCAGCCGCACCGGCCGTGAACCTCGCGCCCTCATTTATGAGGGAGACCTGCGCCGTCTCACCGAACGCACCGGACGACTTGGGGATTACTGCTGTGCCGGTTCCGCAGGCGGTCAGAGCGAATAAGGATATTCCCGCCAACGCGACGGTTGTGAGCCTTCTCAATGAATACACGGAGCATCCCCTTCGTTGGGAGTGAGGGTGAATACGGACCGGCTGAACTGACGACATCTGCTGAGACGAGGATTGTGCACGGAATCGAAACCCTAGTGCCCATCCCTTGCGACATCAACCCTGCTCATAGAATTGGCGCAGCGAGCACAGTGAATCTGGCCTCATTCACAGGGGCCATCGTGGCGGCGCTGGCAGTTGCCTGACCATCTTGATGCGCACTCACGGGATGATCTCCTTGCGGCGTACCATCAGCAGGATGAACCGTCCAACCGCGACAACGGTGGGTGACCTGCGAGCGTTGGGGCACATCCACAAGACCCTCCGCGCCGAGCTGCGCGATAACCTGCTCGGTGCCCTGCGCGAGCACCGTAACCCGTGGCCGGGACTGCACGGGTTCGACACCACCGTGATCCCGCAGCTGGAGCGGGCGCTCATCGCCGGCCACGACATCGTGCTTCTCGGTGAGAGAGGCCAGGGCAAGACCCGCTTGCTGAGAACGATGGTGGGTCTGCTCGACGAGTGGTCGCCGGTGATCGCAGGATCCGAGCTCGGTGAGCATCCGTACGTTCCGATCACCGCGGCGAGCATTCGCCGTGCTGAAGAGCTCGGCGACGACCTGCCCGTAGCCTGGCGCGGACGCGACGAGCGGTATGCCGAGAAGCTCGCGACCCCCGACACGAGCGTTGCCGATCTCATTGGCGACGTCGACCCGATGAAGGTTGCCGAGGGACGCAGCCTCGGCGATCCCGAAACGATCCACTTCGGAATGATCCCCCGCAGCCACCGCGGCATCGTGGCCATCAACGAGCTCCCCGACCTCGCCGAGCGCATCCAGGTGGCGATGCTCAATGTGATGGAGGAGCGCGATATCCAGATTCGCGGCTACGTGTTGCGCCTCCCGCTCGACGTGCTCGTCGTCGCGAGCGCGAATCCCGAGGACTACACGAACCGCGGCCGCATCATCACGCCGCTGAAAGACCGCTTCGGTGCTGAGATCCGCACCCACTATCCAATCGACCTTCTCGATGAAGTTGCGATCATCCGCCAGGAATCGGAGCTCATGGCTCAGGTACCCGACTACCTCATCGAAATTCTCGCCCGCTTCACACGGGGACTGCGCGAGTCTTCTGCAGTCGACCAGCGAAGTGGCGTCAGCGCACGAGTCGCCATCGCGGCCGCCGAGACCATTGCGGCGTCGGCGATCCACCGGGCCACTCGTCAGGGAGAAGCGGATGCCGTTGCGCGCCCCGTCGACCTCGAAACGGCTGTCGATGTGCTCGGCGGCAAAATCGAACTCGAGTCGGGCGAAGACGGACGGGAAGACGAGATCCTCGACCACCTGTTGCGCTCGGCCACGGTGGAGACGGTAAGGGCTCACCTGCGCGGGCTCGACTTCGATCCTCTCGTGGAGGCGATCGAGAGCGGGGTGATGGTTGTCACCGGTGAGCAGGTTACGGCCAGTGCCCTACTTGCCGGGCTGCCCGTTCTCGGCGAATCCGAACTGTACGACGAGATCTTCGCCCGCCTCGGCGCCACCAACGACGGGCAGCGGGCCGGCGCGATCGAACTTGCTCTCGAGGGGCTCTACTTGACGCGCCGCATCAGCAAGGAGACCGTCAGCGGCGAGGTTATCTATGGCTAGGACGAATCGCCGACTCACCCACTCCTCTCGCTACGGGAAGTACGCGGGCGGTCCCGATCCGCTCGCCCCGCCCGTCGACATCGCCGAAGCCCTCGACGCCATCGGCGAGGATGTGATGGCCGGATATTCCCCCGAACGTGCCATGCGCGAGTTTTTGCGCCGCGGAGGCGCGGACCGCCCCGGGCTCGATGACCTCGCCCGTCGCGTCGCAGAGCGCCGCCGCGAGCTGACGAGCAAACACAACCTCGACGGCACTCTGCAGGAAATTCGTGAACTGCTCGACAAGGCGGTGCGGGCCGAGCGTGCCCAGCTCGCCCGTGACGTCGATCTCGACGACGTCGACCGTGCGCTCGCCGAAATGCAGCTGGACAACCTCCCGGCCTCGCCCGCGGCGGCCGTGAGCGAACTCGGGAGTTACGACTGGCAGAGTGCTGAAGCCCGCGCCGACTTCGAGAAGATTAAGGATTTACTCGGTCGAGAAATGCTGGACCAGCGTTTTGCCGGCATGAAAACGGCCCTCGAGAACGCCACCGAGGACGACCGCGCGGCCATCACCGAGATGCTCAACGACCTCAACGACCTGCTCGAGGCCCACGGGCGCGGGGAGGACACCACCGCCCAGTTTGAGCAGTTCATGGCCAAGCACGGGCAGAACTTTCCCGAGAATCCGGCCAACGTCGACGAGCTTCTCGATTCGCTCGCCCAACGGGCTGCTGCCGCCCAGCGCATGCGCAATTCGATGACCGAGGAGCAGCGCAACGAACTCGACGCTCTCTCTCAACAGGCTTTCGGCTCTCCCGAGCTGATGCAATCGCTCTCCCGACTCGACGGGGCGCTCCAGTCCCTGCGCCCGGGCGAGGACTGGGGAGGAGGAGAGCGGATGGACGGCACCGATGGCCTCGGTCTCGGAGACGGCACCGGGGTCTTCCAGGACATCGCCGACCTTGACGATCTCTCCGAGCAACTCTCTCAGTCGTATGCCGGTTCGGGCATGGAAGATCTTGACCTTGACCTCCTGGCCCGTCAGCTCGGAGACGAGGCCAGAACCGACGCCCGCGCACTCCAACAGCTCGAGAAAGCGCTGCGCGATTCGGGCACCCTGAAACGCGGAACCGACGGTTCGCTGCGGCTCACGCCGAAGGCGATGCGCCAGCTCGGCAAGGTGCTATTGAGAGACGTTGCCGAGCGGATGTCGGGTCACCAGGGTGCCAGAGACCTCCGCCGGGCGGGGAGTGCGGGAGAGCGCTCCGGTGCCACCCGAGAGTGGAACTTCGGCGACACCGAGCCGTGGGATGTGACGCGCACTATCACCAACGCGATCACGCGCATCGCCGGGCAGGGCAGCGTGACCGGATCGGGCGTCAGGATCGAGATCGGCGACGTGGAGGTGCACGAGACCGAAGCCCGCACTCAGGCCTGTGTCGCCCTGCTCGTGGATACCTCCTTCTCCATGGCCATGGATGGCAGGTGGGTGCCGATGAAGCGAACGGCACTCGCGCTGCACACCCTCATCAGCACGCGGTTCCGCGGGGATGACCTCACCCTCATCGGGTTCGGCCGTCACGCGCAGGAGCTCGATATCGAGCAGCTCACCGCTTTGGACGCCGCTTACGAGAAGGGCACCAATCTGCACCATGCATTGATGCTCGCTAACCGTCACTTCCGCAGGAACCCGACTGCGCAGCCGGTGCTTCTCATCGTCACCGACGGTGAGCCCACCTCCCATATCGAACCCGGCGGCGAGGTCTACTTCCGTTACCCACCCGATCCGCTCACCATCGCCCACTCGGTGCGCGAGCTCGACGGATCGATGCGGCTCGGAGCCCAGACCACGTTCTTCCGACTCGGGGACGATGCCGGCCTCGCCAGATTCATCGACTCGATGGCCAGGCGCGTGGGCGGTACCGTCGTGGCACCGGAGCTCGACGATCTTGGCGCCGCAGTGGTCGGTTCCTACCTCAGCTCTCGACAGGGGCCGGCAAGTGCAGGTTCTGGCGAGTTCGACGGGATGTTCGGCCGCGGCTGGGGCCTGTAGCTCCGAGCAGGAACAGAAGCGGGGCGCCGTCACACCGAGCATGAACGGTTGCCGGGGTTGTGCCGGAACGGTAGTCTCCATCAAGAGGAAGGGATCACCGCTTGAACACCAAGTGGCACCATCGCTCCACTTGGTCCAGGAGGTCCACCTAATGAGAAGAAAACTGCTCTCTGCTGCAGTCTGCGGTTCAGCACTGTTGCTGGCCATCACCGGTTGCACCGCCACCAGCTCCACGGATTCAACCACCAGCGGCGGCTTGACCGGCTCGGGATCCGGGGCGGACTGCATCATCGATTCCCCCGTTTCCATTGGCGCCGCTTTCAGCCTCACCGGAGCTGCCGCCCAGTACGGCGCCGGTCAGCAGAACGCACTCGAACTCGCTGCTGCTGACCTGAACAAGGTCGGTGGCGTCAGCTACGAACTCACCATCGAGGATGACGCGACCGACCCCAAACAAGCCATCCAGGTATTTGACTCCTTCATCGCCTCGGATGCCAGTATTATCGTCGGCCCGACCCTCTCCAACACGGCGAAGCAGACGGACCCAATCGCGCAAGATGCTCAGGTTCCTGTGCTCGGCGTGTCGAACACGGCAGCCGGCATCACTGAAATTGGCGACTATATCTTCCGTAATTCCCTGACCGAAGACGCCGTCATTCCGCAGACCGTGAAGGCTGCTGTCGACACTCTCGGCGTGAAAAAGGTCGTTGTGATGTACAGCAACGATGACGCTTTCACGGAGTCCGGTTACCAGGCGTTCGCTGCGGCGTTGGAGGACCAGAATGTTGAGGTGGTCGACACCCTGACGTTCTCGAAGTCAGACACCGACTTCCGTGCCCTCCTGAACAAGGCCAAGCAGTCCGCTGCCGACGCCATCGTGGTTTCTGGCCTGATCGATGCCGCCGTCCCGCTCGTCAGCCAGGCCCGTGAAATCGGCATCGACACCCCCATCATTGGTGGGAATGGCTTTAACTCACCGGCGCTGCTCGCCGGCGCCGGCGCCGCCGCCGAGGGTGTGATTGTGGGAGCCGCCTGGAACTCGGCTTCCGATAACGAGCAAAACGTGAAATTCATCGCCGATTACACGGCCGCGTACGATACCGCCCCCGACCAGTTCGCCGCGCAGGCTTACGCCGGCATGCAGATTATCGACCACGCCGTTCGCTCGGGATGCTCGGGCGAGCGTGAAGACCTCAAGGCGAGCCTTGGCAACGTGACCGACGTTGCAACCGTTTTGGGCAACGTGAGACTGGACGAGAACCGCGACGCCGTGCACGATGCGCTTGTTCAGATTGTTCAGGATGGCAAGTTCACCATTCTGAACTAGCCCGCACCGCATCACACGTAAATACTGGCCGTGTGCTGCCCGCGGGCGGCACACGGCCAATAACAGGGACGTCACCAATGCAACTCTTTCTGGACGGGATCTTTCTCGGTTCCATCTATGCGCTGTTCGCCATCGGCTTCACCCTGGTGTTCGGCATTCTCGACCGGCTCAACCTCGCCCACGCTGCGGTCTTCACGGCCGGCGCTCTGGTGGGGATCGAGATCGTGACCCGGCTGGGCGTACCGATTTGGTTGCTTATCCCCATGGTGCTCGTGTTCGGTGCGGTGCTCGGAATCCTGATCGAACGAATCGCCTTCCGCCCGCTGGCTGGGCGGCACGATGCTCACTTCGCAGGGCTGATCTCCTCGATCGCTTTCGGGGCCATCCTTCTCTCGGTACTGCAGGCACTGTACAGTGCCGACACCAGACGTTTTCCAGCTGACGCGTTTCCGAGCACGCGCGTGGAGATTCTCGGCGCGACGGTATCTCTTCTGCAGGTCGTTATTCTCATCATCAGCGTCTCGCTGATGATCGTGCTGACCTGGTTGGTCGCTAAATCCAAGCTCGGTCGCGGCATGCGCACCATCGCCGAAAATCCGCACGCCGCCGCAGTGCTGGGGCTCAACGTGGGTCGCATCAGCAGCACGACGTTTGCCCTGTCTTCGGCGCTGGGCGCGGTAGCCGGAGTACTGTTCACCCTGAACGTCAACGCAGCCTCGCTCGGAATTGGCCACGCCGTCGAACTCAAAGCCCTCGCCGTCATCGTGGTCGGCGGAATGGGGTCCCTGCCCGGCGCCCTGATCGGCGGTTTGATCCTTGGCGTGGCTGAGGTTCTCGCCGTGAACTACATCGGAAGTTCCTGGCGCGACATGGTGGCGTTTGGGCTGCTGTTTCTCATTCTGATCCTTCGACCGCAGGGCCTCTTCGGCGCCCGCAAGACGCGGGAGGTCTGATCATGCTGACCGAGTACAGCTCCCTGATCACCCTGCTCGCATTGACGGCAATCCTCGCCTTCAGTTTCTATGCCGTTTTGATCGCCGGGCAATTGAGCCTCGCCCAGGTGGGCCTAGCCTCGCTAGCCGCCTTCACCTCCTCACTCGTCGTTCCAGCCGAACCACTGTTCGGCTTCATCCCGCCGCTCATCATCGGTATCGTCTTCGGCATGGGGGTCGGCATCATTGCGGCCTTTATCCTGGGCCTGCCGGTCATTCGTTTGCGCGGGGTGTTTCTTGCCATCGCTACCCTCGCTTTCGGTGAGATGGTGCGAATCTTTCTGATCAACCAATCGTGGACAAACGGCGCGCAGGGAATGAGCTTTCCCAAGCTCGTGGGCATACAAATTGCCTGGATTGCCCTTGCTGTTGTGGCCTTCTGGTTCTGGCGCCTCTCCGGCTCCCGGATGGGACGCGCCTTCGCGGCGATCCGTGAAGACGAACTAGCCGCCTCCACCATGGGCATCGACGTGCCCCGCTACCGCATGGCCTCCTTCGTTATTGCGGGTGCCGTTGCCGGCCTCTACGGCGTGCTCCTGGCCTACTTCTCCCGGTTTGCCGACCCCAACGAATTCTCCTTCGTTGCCGCCGTCGACGGTCTGGTTACGGCGGTCGTGGGCGGCGTGACATTCTTCGTGGGCCCCGTTCTGGGATCGATATTTCTCTCCCTGCTGCCCGAGGTGCAGCGCGTGATTGGCATTGATGCTGGCTGGATTCGTCCCACGGTGTCGGGAGTGCTGCTGCTGGTCGTTATTCTCTTTCTGCCGGGAGGGCTGTCCGGGCTCATCCCGCGGAGGAAATCCGCCACGCGTCTCATTGTCGATGCAGCCGCACGCCCCACCTTGCCGCCGTTGCCCGAAATGGGTACCGAGCTCGTTCGCCTGCAGGGCCTCGGCAAGTCCTACGGTGGAGTGCACGCGGTGCGCTCGGTTGATCTCACCGTGGCAGCCGGTGAGGTTCTCGGGCTGATCGGTCCCAATGGCGCCGGCAAGACGACGCTCGTGAACATGGTGACCGCGTTGACACCGCCGAGTTCTGGGAGCGGCACCGTGGTGGGTATTTCCCTCACCGAGAACACGAAGGCACACCGTCTTGCCCAGGCCGGGGTTGCGCGAACCTTTCAACAGATCAAGCTCTTCAACCGGCTCTCCGCGCTGGAGAATGTGCTGGTCGGCGGCTATCGCATCACGCAGGACACACTGCTGCGCCGCCTCATTTTTCTCCCCTCAGCGCGTCGTTTTGAGCGGGAGGCCGTGGCCATGGCATCCGCTCAGCTGATTCGAGTGGGACTGGGAGACAAAGCGGCCAATGCCGCGGGGGACCTCTCCTATGGCGACCAGCGTCGATTGGAGATCGCTCGAGCGTTGGCCTCGCATCCGTCCCTGTTGGTGCTGGACGAGCCAGCGGCGGGCATGAACCACGTTGAGGCTGGTCGGTTGTCTGAGCTGATTCGTTCGCTCGCCGCCGATGGAATCGCTGTCCTGGTGATCGAGCACAACGTGCGCATGATGCTGGCTACCTGTGACCGAATTATGGTGCTGAATTTCGGAGAGGTGATCGCATCGGGCACGCCCGGAGATATCGCCCGCGACCCGAAGGTTCTCGAGGCCTACCTCGGTTCCAGCGGCTCCGATGCGGATGCCGATGGTGCAGCCGCGTTGGCGAGTGCGGATCTTGCCGAGGCTGTCATAGAAACTTCTCGTACCCACCAGTTGGGGCACGACGATGACACGCACGACGAGACGGTCAATCAGGCGGAGCCCACGGGAACGATTGAGCCGGAGGACAAGCGATGAGTGAAACGATCCTGAGTGTGGAAGGCCTGCAGGTGAACTACGGGCGCATTGAGGCCGTGCGCAACGTTTCTTTCGACGTGCCAACGGGCTCTCTGGTTACGCTGGTGGGGGCGAACGGCGCTGGTAAGACATCCGTTTTGAACGCTGTCTCGGGTCTGTTGCGTGCGCGTTCCGGTGTCATTCGGTTTAAGGGCGAGGACATCACGAAGTGGCCTGCCCACCGTTTGGTTAAGGCGGGGCTGGTTCAGGTGCCGGAGGGTCGGGAGATTCTTGGCACGCTCACGGTGGCCGAGAATTTGAGTCTTGGTGGCTGGCATCGCAGCAGCACGTTGCAAAAAAATGTGGCGAGTGTGTATGACCGGTTCCCAGTGCTGTTTGAGCGACGCAAGCTGCAGGCGGGCGCTCTCTCGGGCGGTGAGCAGCAGATGCTGTCCATCGCGCGCGCCCTCATTGCCGAACCTGAAATCCTGCTGCTCGACGAGCCCTCCATGGGGCTCGCACCGTTGATCGTCGATGAAGTGTTCGCGGTGATCGAAGAGATTCGGAGCACCGGCACGACGGTCGTGCTGGTCGAGCAGAATGCCCGGCGTGCCCTGGCAGCAGCGGATTACGGCTACGTGCTCGAGACCGGAGAGATCACCCATTCGGGACCGGCCCACGAACTGCTTGCCGACGAGAAGGTCATCGAGGCCTACCTCGGCCTGGACTGATACCGGTTGGCCACGGTAGTGGCCGCCGGTGTCCAAGCGCACGTTCTTCGCACTCGGAAGTGAGCTCCCGCCAGCAATGTGTGGATCGACCAGGCCATAAACGTAAACAAGTCGGACGTTGATCGCTTCTTCACGGGTTAGGGCACGGATTGTGGCGTTGCTTGGCGAGGAGATCCGAAGATGAGAGGGAGCATGAAATGGGCCTAGAGCGAACCTCCGAAGAGCACGGCAACAGTAACCATTCCTCGCACGCGGTTCGTCGCGGCGGGCTGAAGCATGACCTACCTTCCGAAGAGTCCGCCCTTGCTGTGGGCGACAACGATCGCCCAGGTCAGGTTGTTCTCTTTTAGATAGGCAGTTACGTGTTCTGCGGCCTCGCCGACCGATCGACGGTTGACGTGGAGAAGCTGAACGACGTGAATCCTCTTTGCCAGCATCAGCGCGGTAGTGACACCTCGCCGCATCCGCGACGCGACCCCCGACACGCGGGGTAACGGTCTGCCGTTGTTTGAGCGATAGATATTTTCTTGACCTGCGCTCTGACGAGTGTTAAATGTCAGTGACGTGATTCACACGTGCGTTATCAGGCCCCGGGAGGGACACAGTGAAACTTCTCCACATCATCGCTAGTCCACGCGGCCAGTCCAACACTCTCCGAATTTCGAGCGCATTTCTCGAGACTCTGTCGGGTGCCGTTCCTGACCTCGCTATCCACGAAATTGATTTGTTCAACTACAACTTGCCAGCTTTGGCGGGCGATAATATTCAAGCCAAGTACACGTTGATGATGGGTCAGCCCATCGACAAAAGCCACGAGGCCTCCTGGAGGCAGATCGAGCTGCTGATCGCAGATTTCCTCTCAGCGGATGCCTATCTGGTGTCTTCGCCCATGTGGAACTTCAGTATCCCCTACGCGTTGAAGTACTACATCGACTGCATCGTGCAGCCTGGCTACTTGTTCCAGTACAACGAGCTCGGACACGTGGTGCCGCTCGTAAACGGAAAGAAAATGTTGTGCATTACCTCTCGCGGGAGTGACTATTCGGCTTTGAGTCCAATGCATGCATATGACTTTCAAGAGCCGTACCTGCGCGCCATATTCGGCTTTGTCGGCATCACTGCACTCGACTTTGTCAACGCCGAACCGATGGACATGTCGCCCGATTGGCACGCGAGCGCCACGACATCAGCGATTGAACTGGCGAAGAGTATTGCGGTTCGATCGGATTGGACCGCGGACGTGACATCAGCTGTGTAGCTGTCACGATCGAATTTGGGCAAATCTCCGGCGAAATTGCTTGAGCGAGTGATGGCGCCGTGTCAGCTCACTCGTGTGGCGCGCAGCCCGTACCTGGTGCGCCCGCGAGGCTTGTAGACCGACAAGAACCTCATGACAAAGAGGACAAGCGCCAGCGTCCAGCCTGGAGCGGCGGCGGTGAGCCTCGTTGATGCTCATGCCGGACCGCTCACAATAGAGCGATTTTTGTCACCCTCGCTGGCAGCTGCTGTTCATGCTTTCCCGAGAACACGGGCGAGGACGGCTTGCTGTACAGGTTGAAGTGCTGCCTTGAATCCGTAGCCGACGAAGGCGGTACTCGCGATGGCGTCGGAGGACACTTCGCGACCGCGTTGGAAGGGTGGGTACGGGGCGAACTGCACGCCGGGTGCGGCACGTTTGAGCAATGAAGCCGTGACGATGAACGGTGCCAGTTGGTCGGCGTGCGTGCCAGGCGCATCCGTGAGGATAACGTCGGCCGAGGCAACCGCCGTGTCAAGATCATCCGTCCACAGCATGCCGGGGGTAGCCAGGGATTCGGGGCAGCACTGAACAAGATCCAAGCCGAAAGCCCGGGCGGCCTCGGACCAAGCCCTGGCGATGTTTCCATCCGCACCGACGAAAAGGAAACGAAGTTGGAGCGGATCGCGCGTGCGCGAGATCGCGTAAAGGTCGGCTAGAACCTCGCAGGGATGGTTGTCGGCAGTCATAGCATTGACGACCGGAAGGGCGTTCGATGCTGCTAACCCTTCGAGAACCTCCAGATCCGGGTGCCGCACCACGAGCACATCGACCCAAGAGGCTAGGTAGCCCGCAACATCTTCGAGAGCTTCGGGCTTGTCAAGCGTTTCTGGTGGAAACGAGATCGGCTGCAATCCCATGAGGGCGGCACCTCGTTCGAATGACACTCTGGTGCGCAAACTCGATGGAGGGAAGAACAGCGCCGCGCATCCGACGACCTGCGGGCCGTCTCCCGCACCGTAGGCATCGGCGAGGCGGAAGATGTCTTGCAGGTCCGTCTGCGTCCAGTCGTCAAGTCTCAGGAGGTGTCGCATCCCTAAACGATAGGGGCATTTGCAGTACTCGCGGAGGTGAACGTTGCGCGAGGGAGTTTCTGTCTCGGAAGGCAGTGGGTAGGTAGGCGCTATTCGGCGTCCGACAACACCTGGTACTTGAATCCGACGTGCGATTTGACGAAACCAAGACGTTCGTAGAACCGATGCGCATCCGTTCTCACGGCATCAGAAGTGAGCTGCACGAGGCCCGCGTCCAAGGACGGGGCAGCGATATCTGTGACCCAGCGCATCATGGCAGACCCGATGCCCGAGGAGCGGGTATCGCTGCGAACTCGGACGGCCTCGATGAGCAGACGTGTGCTGCCGCGCCGGGCCATTCCCGGGATCAGGGTCAATTGCATCGTTCCCAGAATGCGTCGCTCCCCGTCAAGAGCGATAAGTAGATCGTTAGAACGGTCAGCGGTAATCTGCGTGAGCGCCGATAAATACGCGGGTCGATCGGCCAGTGCGGCCGTGTCGCCCCGAGAGGCGCTCACGGGGTCATCGGACAGGAGCATCATGAGCGAATCCAGATCGCCTGGTGATGCGCGACGCAGCGTCACCGGCCCCACACGCGATTGAAGGATGACGGGGAGTGCAAGATTCCGAAGCATGACACGAGCCTCCCATGTCCGTCACTGTCCCCGAGCCGTTTTGACGGTCACCGTCCTCTGCGGCAGGTCAAGACCGATTGCAGTGATGAACAGGGCTCGCTGCGCCGCCAACCGGGAGCGATGCAGGATCAGCTGACGTGTGGTTGCATGAGGTCATGCGACGTGTGCTGATACTCGGAGGAACTGCCTGGCTCGGAAACACGATTGCACGGGAAGCGGTGAGAGCTGGTGCGGACGTGGTGTGTCTTGCGCGAGGCGTCTCTGGTACTGCGCCCGAAGGGGCGCGCTTTGTTCGGGCGGATCGAACAGTGCCGGGAGCATACGGGCAGGTGGACGGTGACTGGGATAAGGTCATTGAACTTGCATATGACCCTGACATAGTTGGATCCGCCTTGGACGCTCTGGCAGGCAGAGCGCGGCACTGGACTCTTGTGTCGACCGTCTCCGTTTATCAGCGCAACGACGAACCTGGAGCAGACGAGAGTGCTGCGCTTGTGAAACCACAAGAGCTGACCGAGTACGCGGATGCGAAGGTAGCGGCCGAACTCGCAAGCAGAGAGCGTCTTGGCGAACGCCTGCTTGTCATGCGACCGGGCCTGATTGTGGGTGCGGGCGATGCCAGTGATCGATTCGGGTATTGGCTGGCTCGACTGCGGCGCGGCGGCCAGGTGCTCATGCCCAAGAGTGTGGGGCGGTTCGTGCAGGTGATTGACGTCTTGGATCTGGCGGCGTTTATCGTCAGCGCCGGCCGTGACAGGCTTTCGGGGACGGTGAACGCTGTGGGCCATGCCCATGCGTTTGAGGAGTTCTTCGCGTGGGCCGCTGAGATCACCGATTTTGAGGGTGAAGCCGTGCATGTCAGCGACGAATTGCTGCGTGAGAACGACGTTCGTTATTGGGCCGGACCACGATCCCTTCCGCTGTGGCTGCCTGCCTCCGACGCAGCGTTCAGCCTGCGAAGCAATGCCGCCTTCCTGGCCGCCGGTGGACTCATCCGTCCGCTGCGGGATTCGATGACACAGATTCTTCAGGACGAGCAGATGCGCGGGCTGGACCGCGATCGCCGATCGGGGCTGACCGTATCCGAGGAAAGGGAGATCCTTGAGCGCATCCGCTGAAAAGTTCTGTGGCGGCGTCTGCCGGTAGTTCATTGTGCTCGGCTGCGCCCGCAGTACTGTCGGGGGCAGGGTGTGGGCAGGCTGCTCATGGGAGACCTAGAACAGAGGGCGCGCGGATTCGGCATCAAAACCCTACGGTTGGATACACGCTCTGATCTTTTCGAAGCGCGAGGCCTGTACGGGTCGTTGGGCTTCATCGAAGGGGCAGCACACAACGACGACCCATACGCAAACCATTGGTTCCGAAAGAAGATTTTCTAGCGGAGTTTCTGTGTTGGAAGGCAGCTGGAGTACCGAAATGACAGTCCTTACATTCGCCAGCGTTCCGAAGGCCCAGCCCGGTGATCGAGTCGCGATTTTGTCGCCCGCGTTCGCGGCACCCGCGGTGTCTGAGGGTGTTCACGAGCAGGCGATGCGACGGCTGAACGAAGTGACCGGGCTGGTACCGGTGGAGTACGAGACGACGCGGCAGCTCGGAGCCAGTGCCGAGGCGCGGGCCGCGGATGTCACGGCGGCGTTTGCCGACCCGACTATCCGGGCTGTGCTCGCAACGATTGGTGGCGACGACCAGATCACCGTCATCCCGCACATTGACGTTGATGTTCTCGCTGCAAACCCGAAGCCGTTCCTCGGCTATAGCGACAATATGAATCTGCACAATCTCCTGTGGAGTCTCGGGGTGCCCAGCTTCTACGGCGGATCAACGCAGGTGCATCTCGGGCCTGGCCCGCACCTTGATGACGTGCACCTCGCATCACTTCGTGCCGCGCTGTTGTCGGGCGGCGTCATGACGATCACCGATCCGGGGGAGTCGGAGGACTTTGGACTGCCGTGGACCGATCCGCGTGCACTGACGGAGTTTGGAGTGCGGGAACCGACCGAACCGTGGACATGGGTCGGGCCGAACGCCGTTGTCGAAGGGCGCACCTGGGGTGGTTGTATCGAAGTCATTGATCAGATCGCTCTCGCTGGCCGAATGCCCAGCGTCGCCGATCTCGCGGGGGCTATTCTTTTGCTCGAAACGAGTGAGGAGCTTCCCGCGGCGGACGACGTGAAACGCTGGGTGCGCGCTCTCGGAGAGCGGGGCATCCTCGCATCCGTTGCCGGCGTTCTTGTCGCCCGCCCGCCCGTGAGCGGACTGAACTCAGCCGTCCCGTCGGCGGACGAACGCGTGCGGCTTCGCGAAGTTCAGCGCGACACCATCATCGACCAGGTCACCAGATACAACCCGGACACCGTCATCTGTGTTGGAGTGCCATTCGGACACACCCGACCGCAATGGATCGTTCCACACGGCGGCACTGTTCGCCTGGACGGCAGTACCCAAACGGTCAGCGCCGATTACAGCTGACGTAGGATTCCACTTTCTTCGGTTGCGGCGCGGATTCGTCTGAAAAATTGTCGAGGCCTTCAGCATTACGGTCATCTGCCGACTACATCGATAAGCACAACATTTGTTGCACAATAAGCATTGCGCAAGAAGTCTTGTGCATATATCATGGTGTCCATGACATCCCGCAACGATTCGCTCAATACGCTCACCTCGGCGGCCTCGATGCGCGTCCTGGCCCATCCGACTCGTCTTCGTCTTCTGGGTCTGCTGCGCGAAAGTGGACCACAGACTGCGGCGCAGCTCGGGGAAGTCATCGACGAAGCGCCCGGCACCATCAGTTACCATCTCGGCAAACTTGCATCGATCGGTTTGATCGAGCCCGCGGTCACTCGGAGTACCGACCAACGCGAACGTTGGTGGAAGGCCGCCACTTTGCTCACAAATTGGGACCCGGCCGAGCTGCTGGACGATCCCGACAAGCTCGCAGCATCATCCACTTTGCAAAAATCGATAGCCCAGGCCTACGCTGCGCGCTTCACTGAGTATGTTGATGCGGCCCCAACCTTCCCACGCGAGTGGATCGCGGCCGGAGCGAGCGGTGACCGCAGCCTGCTTCTCACCGTCAACGAGATGACCGCCATGCGCACTGAGCTCGAGGCACTCGTTGACCGGTGGCTTGATAAGAGCGACGCGCATGACGCGGCCAGAGCAGATGGTGCCGAGCGGGTTGTTCTCGTCTATCAGGCCTATCGCCGTCCCTGAGCCAACACGCTAATGGGGAAAGAAACCATGGACCATGACCGGGGTCACCGCAGGGCTACCGCCTCTCTTTCCGCTCTCCTCGCCGCCCACGCGATCTCGCAAACGGGCAATGTAGTCACCGCATTTGCCGTTCCGTTCTATGTCCTCGGTCTCGGTGGCTCGGGCACTGAGGTGGGAATCGCAGCGTTTTTCGCTACGGCACCGGTGGTCATTGGTGGAGCCCTCGGTGGTGTCGTCATCGATAGAGTCGGCCATCGCAAGGCAGCAATAGTTGCAGACATTGTCAGCGGCGTAGCCGTTCTCGCCATTCCAATTCTGGCTTTCACCGTGGGTCTCCCGTTCTGGGCGCTACTTATGCTGGTGTTCGCCGGCGGATTGCTCGACACTCCTGGCCAAACGGCACGACGCGTCATGCTCCCCAACCTGACAGCCCGTGCGGGCATTCGACTTGAGCAGAGTGTTGGTCTCCTTGACGGTTCGGAACGCTTTGCGAAATTGATCGGCGCTTCGATTGCTGGATTGCTCGTGGCATTCGTGGGACCGATCGCGGCGCTGTTTGTTAATGCGGCCACCTTCGCTGTTTCGGCTATTTTGACCGGGGCGTTCGTGACCGCTATTCCAGCATCGGCCGACACGCAAGGAATCGAACGCAGCGTGGTGCGACCCCGCGCCTCGTACTGGTCCGACCTAGCCGAGGGCTTTCGATTCGTTATCAGTGACCCGCTGATGAGACTGATTGTTGGGCTCGTGCTCTTCACCAACCTCCTCGATGCCGCCCGCATGTCCACGCTGATGCCGCTTTACGCCAATGACCGGTTGGGCGGAGCGGCTGCATTGGGACTTCTTGTCGCGGTCATGGGGGGCTGTGCGCTCGTAGGTAACATCGCCTTTGGCTTCGTTGCGCACAAAGTTCCTCGACGCGTCACTCTGGCCGTGTGTTTTGCGCTAGCAGGCGGCCCCTCCTGTGCAGCCTTTGCCCTCGGGGCGCCACTGCCCATGCTCGTGGCAATGACGGCCATTTCTGGCCTCGCAGCCGGGGCCATCAACCCCATCCTCGGTACCGTGCAGCTCGAACGCGTTCCCGCACACATGCACGGCCGAGTTTTTGGACTCATCAATGCCGGCAGCTGGGCCGGTGTGCCGTTCGGAGCTTTGCTCGGCGGCATTGCCGCCGATACGATCGGGCTGGGACTAGCATTCGGGATCATTGCAATCCTTTACCCTCGATCCACCGGTCGAGTTAGGGTCGTAGCGGCGCGTTAAACAGAGAATGCCACTCGGATCAGGAAAAATAGAACTTACTTAGGGTTCATTTCAACCGATTCGAGAGGCATCTCGTAGATGCAACTTTTCCACAGTTCCAGCCGCTTGTCAGCCACCTTCGATGACACGAATCTCGTGTCGGCCGCGGGGCTTGTCCCCGCGATGGCGTTGGCGGTGAAAACCGGCCTCAGCGACCTCGCCGATGCATGGCTGACCTTGCCGGGGTACTTCGGCGCGAACTCGGGGTTGAAAGTCACCGCGTTGGTCGCGGGGATGCTCGCTGGTGCCGATTCGATCGATGACATGGCGTTGCTGCGGCACGGCGGTATGAAGAAACTCTTCGTCGGGACGTATGCCCCGTCGACGTTGGGGTCGTTCCTGCGGTCGTTCACGTTTGGTCACGTCCGGCAGCTGGACGCCGTCGCCTGGCGGTGGCTGGTCAACGTCGCCGCACACACCCCGATCGTGGCGGGCATCGACGACTATGCCCTTGTGGACATCGACGACACGATCAAGGAAGTCCACGGATATCAGAAGCAAGGCTCCGGTTACGGCTACTCCGGAGTGCGCGGCTTGAACGCTCTGATCGGCATCGTCTCCACACCCCAGGCGGCACCGATCATCGTCGGCTCCCGGCTGCGGAAAGGCGCGGCAGGTTCCCCGCGCGGCGCGGGAAAGTTCGTCGGGGATGTCCTCGCCACCGTGAAACGCCTCCGCAGCCAGACGGCCACCGGCCTCGTGCTGCTGCGCGCGGACAGCGCGTTCTATGGGCACGCGGTCGTCGCCGCCGCGCACCGGGCTGGCGCAAAAGTGTCCATCACGGCACGCATGGACCCGGCCGTTAAGCGCGCCATCGGCACGATCACCGATGACCAATGGACGACCATCAACTACACCGATGCGATCCGGGACGAGGCCACCGGCGCGTGGATATCGTCCGCCGAGGTCGCGGAAGTCGTGTTCACCGCGTTCAGCTCGCGCAAGAAGGCCGAACGCATCGTGGGGCGCCTGGTCGTGCGCCGGATCCCGGAACTGAATCAGAAGGCGACCGAAGGGCAGCCGACCCTGTTTGACACGCATCGGTTTCATGCGTTCTTCACCACCAGCGACCTGGACACTGTCACCGCGGACCAGACCCACCGGCAGCACGCCATCATCGAGCAGATTAACGCCGACCTTAAGGACAGCGCGCTGGCGCACCTGCCATCAGGTGTGTTCACGGCCAACGCGGCCTGGCTCGTGCTGGCCACGATCGCCTTCAACCTTTCGCGCGCCGTTGGTTCGCTGGCCGGCAGCGATCTCGGCAAGGCACGCAGCGGCACCATTCGTCGCAAACTCATCAGCATCCCCGCCCGCATCTCCACCTCGGCACGCAGGATCACCCTGCACCTCCCCGCCAACTGGCCATGGAAACCCGGATGGACGACCGCGTTCGCGGCGGCCTGCGGCCCGCCGCAAACCGCCGCCACCTAACCACCAGCCACCCGGCGAACGAAGACTTGGAACACCACCGGCAGCAAGGTCGGCAGCCTCGCCCTGCCCGCCACCAAAAACCACGATCTGAATTCAGTGACGCCGATCAGTCAAGGCAGACCGGTGGATCGAGGTTTACACTCTGGCCACTCTGGCCACTCTGACCCCTCTGACCGGCGGTGCGTGGCGACTGATGGAACGCTCTCAGGTGATTACGCTGAAATCTACGAACAGCAAGGCCGCCATGTGAGCCTCAGAGACCGTCGTAGTCGACAAGCGTGAGTTGCGCTTCTCGACACCACCGACGAGTTCTCGATTGAGGACGTCCATCCGCCACGGGGACTCCCACTGAGTTGTAGGTGTACTGTGCTCTCCAGATTCGTGGACGAGAGGTCTGGAAATGACGAAAACGGACGCAAGCGAACTCAACACTAAAGTCCTCCTGATCACCGGCGCTGTGCTTACTGCTGTCCTGATCGTCTTGACTGTTCTAGTGACGCTACTTGCTCAGCAGCCAGTGGAGTTACCAGCCGAGCTTGCGCTCACCGTGTGGATGCTCCTCGGGCTGTCGGTTCTGCTCGTTGTTCTGACGCTGGTTGCCTGGACTGCTCGCGTCATGAACGGCAAAGCCAACCGCGGCGCTCTCAGCCTGCCGGACGGCAGCATCAGCGCCGTGATTGCGCTGTTGCTTCTTCTTCTTTTCGCTTTTTCGTCCATATTTTTATTCAGCGAAGTCAGCGCCAATGAATCAAGCGGCCTCACATCAACAGGGGTTTCGGACAGCGCCCTGGCAGGTTTCAGCCCCGAAAGAATTCTCAGTATCAACGTTGCCACCGTTGGAGCAGCTGATGGAACCGGTCGCACGTACGACGTCGTGTTGGCGCCGGCCTCAGGCGCAAGCACCGACTTCGCCAAGACGCTTTTCTCCACGCTGTCGACTGTTGTCGTGGCCGTGGTTGGTTTCTACTTTGGGCAGCGCGCCGCGACATCCGGTATGCGAGCAGGCAAAGTCGTGAAGTCCTCGGCCGGCGTGCAGCAACTGCCGTGAGACGTGGGGGTACGAGTTCACGGATCGCAGGGTGCGGCGCTTCTCAGCGGATGTCCACTGTCAGGCGGCCGCTAATTTGGCCGTGATGGCGTGGGCGGCTCGGCGTAGCCAGGGGTTGCCGTCCTGAGCCCACCGCACCAGCGCTGCCTCCGCCCGTTTGCGGTCGGATCCGCGGAGCGCGTCGATCAAAGGGGCCACCACGTCGAACGTGAGTGGATCACTGATTTCTTGCAGCACTGCACCGCGGAGAAACCCCTCGATTCGGGTGAGGTCAGTGTTGTTCAGCAGAGCGAGACTGCCCTGCAACAGCACAATGGCCGCCAGGCGGCGTTCGAAGACGGGCACGTTCCAGAGTTCGCTACTCAGCGCGGTTACCTCGTCGTGCGTCATGTTCTTGTGCCGATTGTTCAGGTCGCGGACCGTGCCCCGAATGGCACCCACAGAGGCGCCGTAGAACTCCAGCTCATGTCCCCACAAGGCGCTCGACGCGGCCGCGCGCTCCCACGTGGCTTCGTACTGCAGGGCGCGATCCACGAAATCGCCGGCGTCGCTCATTCCTCTATTCTGCGCCTCCGGATTGCGACTGCGTGGCTCGCTGTCTCGTGGGATGGTGTCGTGAGGCAGGAAAGGTGTCCGTGGTTCAGCACGCCGGGACCGGTCGCTCTCGGCCCGCCTCGACCTCGGAATTTGTCAAGGCGAATGAGGCCAGTGGGAGTTTAGGCGGCTAGTTCGAGCCCTTCGTTCTCGGTGGGTTTGTCGGCTGGTTTGTTGATCCAAGCCGTCGCGGGAATGGACAGGATCTTTGGTGCGTGGCTGGTGCTGAATCGCTCGGGGAAGCGTGCGCGGGCCGCCTCCAACGTCGCTGTTCGTTCGATGGCCTTCGCCTCGGCGAGGCCGTAGTGCACGTCGGCGGGCGTGTTCAGGCCGATTCCGGAGTGGCGATGCTCGTGGTTGTAGCCATCGACGAACGAGGCCAGGAACGTCTTCGCGTCGGCGAGGGAGCCGAATCGTTCGGGGAACGTCGGAGCGAATTTCAGGGTCTTGAACCACGCCTCGCTATAGGGATTATCGTTACTCACCCGCGGCCTCGAATGCGACTTGGTGACCTCCAGATCCGACAGCAACGCCGCGACGGTCTTGGACGTCATCGACGTGCCGCGGTCGGCGTGCACGACCTGCGGGAGGCCGTGAATGCCGAAGATTTCTTTCATCATGTCCACCGCTAGCTCTCCCGATTCTGAGGCGTGAACATACGCGCCGACGATGTAGCGCGAGTAAATATCGATCATCACGTAAGCATCGAAGTACTTCCCCTTGACCGGGCCAGCAAGCTTCGTAATATCCCAGCTGAGTACCTGGCCCGGTCCCGTGGCGATCAATTCGGGGATCGCCCGTGCCGGGTGGCGGGCCAGGCGGCGACGGTCCTTGACCTGCTGATTCTCGTTCAACACCCGATACATCGTTGAAATGGAGCACAAGTAGGTGCCCGCATCGAGCAGCTGCGCGTAGATCTGGATCGGCGGCAGGTCAACGAACGAGTCCGAATTGACGACGTCGAGAATCTGCCGGCGGTCGACATCATCGATCTTGTTCGCCGGGATCGGCGCCGGCCCGGCCACCGGGATGCGTGGTTTCCGGGTGGCGGTCGCGCGAGGGATCCCGACCAAGTCGGCCGCGACGCGAGTCGAGATCCCTCGGCTGGCCAGTTCGCGATACGCGGTCATTACGGCTTCGTGTGCGGTGTTTCGTCCCGCGAGCTCTTCGAAAGACTTTCGAGTAGCTCGTGCATTTTTGACATGATTTCAAGCGCCACCCCCGTCGTTTCGAGGCGTTGCTCGGTCTTGCTCAGCTGGCGGCGCAGCCGGGCGATTTCCGCTTGTTCCGGCGTTAACCGACCAATCTTCTCGCCGGGTTTCTTCCCCGCAAGAACACCGGCGTCACGCAGCTTTCGCCACTCCGTGATCTGCGAGGAGTAGAGCCCTTCGGCGCGCAGATACGCACCGCCCTCATGGGCTTTGATGGCCGCGTCATACGCAGCCAGATAGGCAAGCTTCTGTGCTGGGCTGAACGACCTTCTCGAGGTCGGACCACCAGCTCGGGGTCCGGGACTACTCATATGACTATCGTCGCGCACGGCGATCAAAGACGGGCTGGACATGGTTATGATTCCTGATTCTCGCCCTACGTCAAACGGCGGACTTGCTCTTAGCTACTGGCCTCACCCAACCCTGACACGTAGGGCCTCGACGACGTCATGTCGGCATTCACCCTCGCTTAGCCAGCGAGCGCTAGGGTGCTGCGGAAGCTCGGACTAGGCGGGGATGGAGTGCATCAGTCCGTCCAGTCGCTGGTAGCTCGTCTCCATTCCGGCGGTCATACCTGTCGCAAGGATCGCGTCTCGCTGTTCTATCGTGGTGTAGCTGATGACGAGCGAGAGCAGAGTTCCGCCGTCGACAGCTGTGAGCGTGAGTTCGTTCAGGGTCGCCGGGAAGTCCGTGCCGATCATGGCCTCCGTCGTAACGGCGCGGTCCGGCTCTTCAGACTCGAGCAGCTCGCCAGTGAAACCGAATCGTTCATCGCCTCCATCCCGTTGCCACTCGTAGCGGTAGCTCTCTCCGATGTTGGTCGCCACCTCGCAGACGGGCATCGACCATCCGTCTGGCCCGAGTAACCACTGCTGCATGAGGCCAGCATCGGCATGCGCCCGCCACACCTGGTGAACGGAGCCGCGAATGACCCGGCACACCCGCACCTGGGTATCGCTAAGTACTCGCGCCTCCGCTGGACGATCGGCGGCGAACGAGGCCGAATCGGCCAGCACGCTGTCGATCTGGGCCATGGCTTGACGCGTGCCCTCGAGCATTCCCATGTCAAGGAGTTGCTGCATGTGCTCAGGGGTGTTGAAGCGCGACGTCGTGCGCAGGCGGCTCCCGCCAGCGGTCTCCTCGAAAGCGAAGTGCACCCGTGTCGTCGGAAGGTGCGGGTTCGACGCGCCCGCGGCATCCGCAAAGTGGTCACGTACGTCGAATGTGTGGGGTGCGTCGGCCGCGGTCCACTCCCAGCATCCGTAGTGCTGGTCTCCGTCGGGGCCGGTCATAACGTAGATGCTGCGACCGCCGGCCACGGCGTCGTGCCGGAGAAAGGTTGCCGGATAGGTCGGCGGACCCCAGAACCGCTCGATCTGGCGGGGATCGGTATAGGCATCCCAGACCCGACGCAGGGACGCCGAGAAGTCGGCGACGATCGTGAGGGTGAGCAGGTCGAGATCTGTCTCGATGGACGTGACAGGCATGATGCTCCTTTCGGTTGGGTGTCCGCTGGAGCAGCATCTTCCTCAATGAGGAGGATGTCAAGGCGGTCGAAGGGTGCCACAATCGACGACGAAAGGATCGTAGATGCCGAACACCACCTGCCACATGTCGATCTCGCTCGATGGCTTTGTTGCCGGGCCGGAACAGAGTCACGAGCATCCGCTCGGAAAGCGCGGACTCGAACTGCACGCCTGGCACACGGGCGACGAGCGTGCCACCGAGGCTGATGCCGTAGCCGCCAGCTGGCTCATGCGTCCGCGCGGCGCGTACATCATGGGGCGAAACATGTTCGGGCCCATCCGCGGCGACTGGGACGGCGAGTGGAGGGGATGGTGGGGGCCCGAACCGCCCTATCACGCACCCGTTTTCGTGCTCACGCATTACCCCCGCGAACCGATCGAGATGGAGGGCGGCACCACCTTCCACTTCGTCACCGGGGGATTCGACGATGCCTACAGGCAGGCGCGGGAGGTGGCTGGCGGGGCCGGCGTCGATGTTGCAGGCGGCGCCTCCACCGTGCGGCAGGCACTCCTCGCCGGAGTTGTGGACGAACTCACGCTCGACATTGCCCCCGTTTTGCTCGGATCGGGTGAGCGCATCTTCGACGGCATCGACTCTTTCGGGTTCGAGCCGGTGGAGGTGCTGTCTTCGCCGCTGGCCACGCACATCCGCTATCGCCGACGGAGACACCGGGTGCCACGGCCGTCAGTGCGAAGACCGGGCCCCGATGCTGCGCAGGCTAACGGCCAGTGCTGACGCGGGGCTGCCCGTAGCTCCGTCCCGGACCGTTGTTCTCGACCAGACCGGCCGCTCGCACATGATCCGAGTGCATACCGAACGAGTCGGCGATGCGGGGAACCCAGCAGGCGTCATTGTGGCGTCCCGCCGAGTAGACGGCCCAGGTGTGGTCAACACCCTTGTTGGTGAGGAGGGTGTCCATGCCTCGGGCAGCCTCATCGAACGCGTAGTCGTCGAATTCGCACGCGTCGAAGAAGAAGTCATACTTCGACAGCGCCTGGCGAGACATGCCCGCGACGACCGTCAGCGGGGACTTGAGCTGAGCATCCGGACCACCCGGCGAGGTGACACCGACCTGGGCGGCGGACAGATTGAGCGCTCCCATGTGGGAGGCCACCGACGAGAACAGCTTCGGGTACGCGAGGGCCAGAGAGTACGCACCAAACCCGCCCATGGACACGCCGGACAGGCCGCGGTAGGCGCGCTTCGCTATTGTGCGGTATTCGTCGTCGACCTGGGGGATCAGATCGTTGACGAACATGGTTCGCCAGGGCGTCCCATTCTCGTGGTCGGCGTACCAGAGCGATTCGCCGTCTGGCATGATCACGATAGATTCGGCTAGGCCACCGTCCGTGTAGAGCTTGTCGAGCTTCGTACCGAAGTCACGCGGTTCCCATTCGCGGCTGCCGCCATTGAAGCCATGCAGCAGGTAGACCACGGGGAATTCGCGGTTCGGTTCGGTGAAGTACGACGGGGGAAGGTACGTGACGTACTCGCGACGCTTGCCCTCGGTGGCGGATTCCACGTAGTCGCGGAAGAAGCGGGAATGGTTACCCAGTTCCGTTTGTGAAGCAGGATCGACCGTGAGGAATTCTTGGCTGGTGGGCGTGAAGTCGAACGGCGCTCCGTCTCGGCTGCCGCTGATCGTGCGGTTGGTGTCAACGAGCAGACGTCCGTCGCTGCTCTGCACGATCTCCACGCTCGCATCGGTCAGGGTCAGAGTGCCCGACTCGGCCACCCAATCCCTCAGCTCCCGCTCGCGACGATCCAGGTCGCGACCGTCGTGGAAATAGCTGTCGGCGAGAGTTGCCAGATAAGCGTCAATGTCGCCAGCAGCGAGAGCGGATGCCTGCTCCGCCAACATTTCGGTGATCCAACCGGTTGTCGACGGGTCAGCCAGAGGCCCCGAGATGCCGAGTACGGTCTCGCGCAGGGCGTCCTTGGAGAAGAGGCCGACGGGGCCCTGATACCAGCCACCGCCACCGCTCATATCGTAGAGGCGCACGGCCAGGGTGTTAGTCCCGCCGAATACCGGGGCGTCGGCCGGAACCGGGTAGGAGCGCTGCTCGAACCACTGACTCTTGGCGTTGGGTGGCAGTGAGCCCGAACCACCGATCCGCGCGCCGTTGAGGTACACCTCGTCGACGTCGTCCATGAATCCCATTGATGCGACGAGGTTCGTGCCTTCCGCTCCGGCCGGCAGGTCGAAGGTGAGCCGGTACCACCCGAAGCCGTCATAGTCGGCGAATTGTTCCCCGCCACCAATCTGAGGAACATCCACTGCAGACCACGCCGAGTCGTCGAATGCGGGGGCTGCCCAGGCGAGATCGTCGCCGAGAGAGAACTGCCACTGGCCGGACAGGTCGAGGTTCACCGTGGACTCCCCAGCAGCAACGGCTGGCGACACAGTGCCGCCCAGTGTCAAGGGTGCAACGATGACAGCGAAGGTGACCGCGGCTGCCGTCAGGATCTTGCGGGCAGACGGCCGGCCGCTCCGAGGATGTGTTCGATTCTGGTCCATGCTCTCCAACTTCACTGTTGTGAACGGACGCTTGACGGAGTCTCCGTCAACGTTCCCAATTGCGCCGAATTGAACCCTGATCAGTTCAAAGACAACCGTCTGAAACGTTAGTGGGAACGTGCACAGAAAATCAAGGGAGGACGTCGGTCCGTCACCTAATGGTGACTTTGCAGCGGACATCCGCTCTTATGATGTTGCTCGACCGTGCGCCACCAATCAGGGTTGGGGTGACTCAGGCGGCGTGGACCTGTGTTTTGCTGCGCTTGACGACACGCGACGTTCCGAACACGATCCCGGCGATGATCAGGCCCAGAATGAGGCCAAACACGGCGGACAGTGCGGTGTCGGTGACCCAGGTGATGACGGGTCCGGCAGCTTCGACAGCCTTCGTCACGGCGTGCAGCGCATCGTAGGGGCCGTGCCAGAACGTCTCGGCGAGGTTGACGATCACGAGATGGCCACCCACCCACAACATGGCGACCGTGCCGATGATGCCGATCACGCGGAAGACGGCAGGCATCGAACGCACAATGCGTGCGCCGGCGCGCCGCACGCGTCGCTGTGGGCTTTCCATAAGCGAGAGCCCGATGTCATCGATCTTCACCAGCATCGCGACGGCGCCGTAGACGAGCACGGTCATGCCGAGGCCGATCACCACCAACGCGCCGAGCGTGTTCCAGATGCCAAAATCGGGGTCGAGACTGGCCAGCGCGATGAGCATGATTTCGGTGCTCAGGATGAGGTCGGTGCGAATAGCGCCGAAGATGAGTTTGCGCTCATCGCGCGCCTCGGTCTCGTCAACGACGTGATGCGCACCGAACCATTCGGTGACTTTCTCCGCACCTTCAAAGCACAGATAGGTGCCACCCAGGATCAGCAGCCACGGCAGCACCCACGGCGCGAACGCGGACAGGAGCAGGGCGAGCGGAATGATGATGACGAACTTGTTGAACAGACTGCCGAGTGCGATACGCCAGACAACGTGGAGCTCGCGAGCCGGCGAGAGCCCCTGAACGTACTGCGGGGTGACGGCCGCATCGTCAATGACGACGCCCGCGGTTTTCGCACTCGCCTTCAGAGCAGCCGTCAGTATGTCATCGACGATGGCAAGCAAACCGACCGACATCTCGTTCTCCTTAACTGGGGCGTCGTCCACATGCTGGTCAACGACAAGGAATCCAGAATACCAAGGAGCGGATGCCGGCGAGTCATGCCAGACAGGCTGGGCACCCACCTGAGGTCTATATAGATATGACCGAAACGAGGCCTGCGGTTGGCGTGAGACCTGTTGTATCACGCAGCCGCGGTGCCGCCGTGATCACGGGCGGATATCGCCGCCTGAGCCCAAGTTCATGATTTGGCCGGTCATGCTGCCGGCGTTGGGACCGGCAAGATAGCTGATAGCAATGGCCATGCTCTGTGGGCTGATGGCCTCATCATCAGCGACCGCAACCTCGTTGACGGTGATGCCGCGCGGACCCAAATCGCGCGAGAGCGTTTTCATGAGGGCAACGAGTGCTCCCTGCACCGCCGCGCTTGCGGTGGCCACCGGAAGATCGGCAGCGGCCCACGCCGAGCCCACCACGACGATTCGGCTATGTCCACTGCGGCTCAGAGCGGGGACGGCGGCGCGGATGAGCGCGAAGGGCGTGAAAAGGGCTTGGCTCACGTTGGCGAACCAGTCCGTGGCCGGCGTCGCGACGAACCGTCCACGGGGCGGGGTGACGGCGCCGCAGACGAGCACGCTCAGAGAACCCAGCTGAAGCTCGACGCGGGCTATGGCCGCTGCGAGATCGTCGGCAACGGAAGCGACCGAGCGGGGAATGACGAGTTCGGCTCCAGGAATTGGTTCACCAATGACCGCAACGCGTATGCCATCTTCGACGAGTCGGGCAACAACGTGAACGGCGACATCATGGTGAACCAGATCAACCACAGCCACGCGAGGAGGTAGGACTGACGCATGTGTTGGCGGGAGGCTGGGGGAGTGTGTCATTAGATGGTGGCTCCGGAGTTGGGGGACACAAGTTGGCCTGTCATCGTGTTACCTGCTTCGAGAAGGAAGAGGACCGCGCCAGCGATTTCGTCGGGCCGCACCAGCCGCGGGATCGGAAGCGTCTTGAGAAAGCTGTCGGCCCGCCACGGAGATTCAGCGGAAAGCATGGCAGTGTCAGCGGCGCCGGGCGCAACAGAGTTGACGAAAATACCGTCGGTCAGAAGCTCTCGGGCGAGGCTTCGGGAAAAGCCGACGATGGCACCCTTTGTGGCCGCGTAGTGCGCGTCTCCTTGGCTGCCGCCGACGCCAAGGTCGGACGAGATTGTGACGATGGCTCCGGCTCCACGTTTAAGCATCACAGGAACGACTGCCGAACAGGCGTTGATGGTGCCTCCGATATTCACTGCAAGCATGCGGTCCCAGGCGCTATCCGTGATGTCGTCGATGAGAAGTTCTTCGTAAATTCCAGCGACGGTCACCAGCGCTGCGATGGGCCCGAGGTCGCGCTCAACCAGCTGAACGGCATCCGCTACCGCGGCCGCATCAGTGACGTCGACCTGGATAGAGAGCGTGGTTGCGCAGGGTGTGAGATCCAGGCCAGCAACAACCCAGCCGGCGACGCCCAGAGCCTTTGCAATGGCGGCACCGAGACCGCGGGCGGCGCCCGTAACGAGGGCGACGGGTCGCTGGGTGCTCGGGTTGGGACGG
Organism: Cryobacterium sp. CG_9.6; assembly: GCF_029893365.1. Classification (NCBI taxonomy): domain Bacteria; kingdom Bacillati; phylum Actinomycetota; class Actinomycetes; order Micrococcales; family Microbacteriaceae; genus Cryobacterium; species Cryobacterium sp. CG_9.6. Next base: position 1,622,726 of record NZ_JARXUZ010000001.1, read on the forward strand.
TCAGTGTTGCTCATTGTGGGTCCTTGCTGACAAGTGTTCGTGCACGCAGATCCACGCACCATTTCTCTGTTCCAGAATGATGGATTCCCGCTCTAGCAGTGTGCTGGTGACGCCATCGATGGCTACGAGAGTGTCGACGTCATGTGTAAAGACGGCCGTGTGGCCGAACATCTGTATGTGGCGGTTGTCGGAGGTGCAGGCGAGCACCCGGAAGCTGTTCACGTGTTCCCAGGATGCCCAAAGTCGCTCGTAGGCAGATCGGGATTCGAGTCGATGGGGATGGGTGTAAAAGAGGAACGTGGCGTCGGGGGCGAAACCTGCGAAGTAGTCATCTCGGCGGTGATGTCCGAAATTGTCGATGATGTCGTCGACGGCCGCCAGTGCTTCGAGGCTGCCATCGGTCGGGACGGCCGTGCACTCGCTGACCAGGCGGCCGTCGGCGGAGATCACAGGTGGCGGCGTGCGGCGGCTTTGGCGTGAACCTTGGCTGCCGTGGAGGAGTGGTCGGTCACGATCTCCTGAAGCGGAACGTCTGAGGCAGAGACGAGGCGCGGGCCATTGTCACCGAAGACAGAGCGCGGCTCGGGAAAGATCCAGAGGGCGCCGAGGTAGAGCACGGCGGCGGACACAACCGCGGTGACGAGACTCAGGTCCATGCCACCGCCGAGAGCGCTGAGGGGCCCGACAATCACAGGTGGGAAATTGGCGAACATCAGGCCGATGGCCGCGGCACCGATCCAGGCCACCATTCCGCGCCAGTTGACCCCGGAGCTGAACCAGTAGGCTCCACCGATTTCACCTTTGTTGAACACCTGCAAGTCGCGAGGGCTGAAGTGGCCCCGTCGAACGATGAAGCCGATGGCCATGATGACCATCCACGGAGTCGTGGTCACGATGATTGCACCGATGAACGCACTCACGGCTCCGAGCAGATCGAAGAAAAGTCGCCCGGTCAAGATGAACAGGAAGGCAAGAACGCCGATGGCGATGGTGGCTTGCACTCGGCTAAATCGGGGAACGACTGAGGAAAAGTCGAGGCCTGTTCCGTAGAGCGAGGTCGTTCCAGTGGATAGTCCGCCGATGAAGGCGACGGCCATCAAGAGCACGGCGTACCAGATGGGCGAGGCCTGAATGAGAGCGAAGACGTAGTCGGCCTGTCCGGCAACGATTGTGGCGGTTGCAACACCGAACAGGAACGGAATGAGCGTCAGGGCCTGGCCGAGGAATGTGGCGAGGAGGAGTTTGCGAGCGGGCGTCGATTCGGGGATGTACCGCGACCAGTCGCCGAGGAAGGCGCCGAAGGAGATGGGGTTGGACATCACGATGAGCGCGGATGCGACAAAGGTGGGCCAGAAGCCTCCGAGGGCGAGGGCATCCGGCCCCGGGTTGTAGCTGGCGTCAAAGGTGCCGGAAAACGCGACAAACGCGAGCAGGATGAGCGCAGTGTTGGCAATAACGGCGGTCTTGTTCACCAGCAGCATGAACTGGAACCCGTAGATGACGACGACGATGACAAGCACGCCGATGACAGCGTAGACAACTGTGCGCAGGCCAACGGAATCCTCAACGCCGGCGAGTCGGGTGAGTGCGCCGACGAGGGCGTCTCCGCTCACCCAAACGGAAATGGAGTAGAAGGCAATGGCCGTGAGCAGGGAGAGGAAGGAGCCGACGACCCTGCCGCGCACTCCAAAGAATGCTCCGGATGAAACGGCGTTGTTGGTGCCCGTGCGGGGTCCGAACAAGCCCATCGGCATGAGGAACACCGTTCCGACAAGTACGCCGGCTACGACGGAAACAACGGCCTGCCAGAAGGAGAGCCCGAGAACGATGGGGAATGTGCCGAGGAGAACAGTGGCAAACGTGTTGGCGCCACCGAACTGAATGCGCAGCAGGTCCAGCCAGGTCGATGTGCGATCCGGGTGGGGAATCGTATCGATACCGTGGGTTTCAATGTCCGTAACCTTGGGGCGCGCGTTCAAGACGGCGGTGGGAGTGTCGCTGTCGCGATGTTCGTCGATGGTCATTCTCGAAACCTTGTCTGTAAGGTCGGACGGGGATTCCTCGAGTGCGGAGGATTATGGAAAACCATAACCTTTTCCCAGACTTAATTGCTACGTGTGAAAGAATAATTTACTATGACGAAACATTTGATTGTCGACCTGTCCGTTCCTGTGAATGCGGAAACGCAGGTTTATCCGGGCGACCCCGTGCTGGCTTTTTCCGTGCACAGCACGATTGCGCGTGACGGTTTCAACCTGCTCAACGTGTCAATGGGTTCGCAGACCGGCACCCACGTGGATGCGCCTTTTCACTTCAGTGCAACAGGGCTGAAGATTGATGAGCTGCCACTCGACCGGTTCGTGGGCCGTGGAGTGATCGTTGATGCTCGTTCTGCTGGCGCCCGCGGTCGTATCGGTTGGGACATGATCGCCCCGGTGGCTGATCAGATAGAACCAGGATCGATCGTCATTCTGCACACGGGATGGAGCGCGCATTTCGGTACTGCTGAGTACTTTGAGAATCCATTTCTCGATGCGGATGCCTGCCGCCGGCTGATTGAAATGGGGGTGCGCACCTTTGCGATCGACGCCATCAACATTGATGAAACGCCTGATGAGTCTCACCCCGGTGAAGAGTTTCCCGTTCATCACCTCATTGCCGACGTTGACGGGGTGATCTGTGAAAATATGACCAATGTGGCCGCGATCGACTTTGAGGCGCCGTTCATCTCGCTTCTGCCGATTGCTTTTGCGGCGGCTGACGGGGCTCCGATTCGAGCCGTGGCCATGCGACTCGGAGCCTAATTATGCATCGTGTCGGCAGACGAAGTGCCGGGTGCGCACCATGGCTTGGTTCGCACCCGGCTGTTCGTGACTCAGACCGCGGCGGAGGCCTCGAGAATGCTGAGCGACTCGGGTAGCTCGCCGAGCACAAGCCGGGTGACCACGTGCGTGAACACATTGAGGCCGGCCACAAGATCCTCGTCTGACGTGAATTCACGCTCGTTGTGCGAAATGCCGTCGGCCGCACTGGGAACGAAGAGCATAACCGTAGGCACGATCTCCTTCATGTTGGTGGCATCGTGGCCAGCGAGCGTGAGTACGCGGTCGTTGGAATAGCCCAGGAGTTCGGCCGAGCTGCGTGTGAGCTCGATTCCGCTTTCCAAGAAGGGACCGCTCTCCCAGATGCTCGCACCGATCTCGTCGATGCTCACACGACACTCTGCCTCAATCCGGGCGATCGCGGCTTGGAGGTGGGAGTAGGCCTCTGCGAGAAGCCCTGATTCTCGAGCGCGAATATCGATCAGAAAACGCACCTCGCGGGCCACTGTGACGGGGGAGTTGGGGGCCACATACAGTTCGCTGATTGAGCTATGCACAGCCTCGTCATCGAAGTGGGCCAGGAGGTCGTTCACCGCCACGATAACCTTGGCCGCTCCGAGCAGGGCGTCGCGTCGGTCCTTCATCCGCGTTGCGCCGGAGTGAGACTGCTCTCCACGCACAACGATCTCGTACTTGCGGGCCGACCAGGTGGATGAGACCATCCCGATGGTCGTGTTGGCGTCATCCATGCTGCGGCCCTGCTCGATGTGAATCTCCGAGTAGGCCGCGATCGGCGGAGGGGTGAAGGTGCCAACGCCGTTGATGGCGTGCAGAGCTTCGGCAACAGAGACACCCTGAGCGTCCACGGTGGCCAGCGTCTTTTCCAGGTCAAGCAGACCGGTAAACACACCGCTGCCCATCATGCTCGGCTTGAAGCGGCACCCTTCTTCATTGAACCAATCCACAACTGCCAGATTGAATGTGGGGGCAGCGCCGCTCGCGGCCAACTGCTCGCGCGTGCGGAGTGACGCGTGAGCGGCGGCAAGAACACCGTAGGCGCCGTCGAATCGTCCGGCGAGCGGCTGGCTGTCGAGGTGCGAGCCGAGCAGAATATATGGAGCCCCAGGAACGAGTTCCAGCAGCCCAAAGACATTGCCGATGGGGTCCATGTCAACGGTGAAGCCATTGGAGCGCAGGAGCTCGGCGAACCAGTCTCGGGTCTGTCCGTCTGCCGGAGTGGCTGCTTGGCGATCTACACCGTGGTTGTCGGTGGAACCGAAGCCAGACATCGTGACGAAGTCATCAAGAAACGCCGCGTCGTCAGCCGACGACGGGCGCACGAACTCAAGCCCAGTCACGCTGCAGCTCCATCGTTGAGCAGTGGAGTCCGCCACCGTTTTTGAGAATCTCCCGGAACGGAATGGCCGTGATGTCGACCCCGGCCTCATCACGCAGCATCGAGGCGGTTAGGGGCAAGTGATCGGGCATGATGACCTTTCTCTTATCAAGGACGAGCATATTGCAGGCCCATTCTTCGCGGCTGTCCACTTCGAGGGTTTCGATGCCCAAGTCCCAGAGGGCAGTCATGTAATCGTAGGGTGCCAGACGAGGGTTGACGAGGGCGAGGTTGTCGTCGATCATGACCGAGCACATGTCGAGGTGAATGAGGTATCCGGGAAGATTGACCTGCTTGAGTGTGATGCCCTGCTCTTCGAGAATATTCGCCAATTGCCGGTAACCGTCGGGGTTGCACCGCACGGATGTTCCGAAAAAGGCCAAATCTTTGCGCACCTTCACGAAGCTGCCACCTTCGACGAGGCCAGCGCCGGTAATGGTCCCGAGAATGGGCAGCCCGGCGGCGGCCACGGTCTGGGTAATGGACTGTTCCTCGCCGCGTCGCATCCGCGGGGCCAGGCGACCGATGATCGCGCCGCCTGGGATCGTGACGAGCGGGTCTCGGGTGTAGACGGCCTTGGTGAAAGTGCTGCCGAGTTCGGGAGCGAAGACCACCTCGACTCCGTTCGCCGTGAGTGTGTCCACGAAGCCCTGGTACTGCGTGTCGAGGAGTGGCATGTTGGGGGCGTCGGGGCCAGTCCAGTACCAACGGCGATCGGGGTCAACCAGTGCGCCGAGCTCTTCATTCCAGGCGTCTTCAGTGATTTTTCCCAGCCCACGGCTCGGTCGTCGCATGAGCACTGATCGAAGTTTTCCCACCTCATCGGCGGCGCCCCAGCGGCGCCCCCACACCGACTCCAGTTCGCCGTGTTCAGAGAATGGGGGTGTGGCTTCTGGGCCCATCAGACGGTGGAATTTGCCATCTGACAGTTCCATGGTCGAGTCGCTGATTATGGTCATCTGAGTTGTCCTTTCGCGGGCTTCGCACTGTGCGCCCCGCCATTGCAGCGCGTGAGGTCTCGTCAACGCACGGTGCGCGTTCAGCGACGTGGTTGTTTGTAGAGCATATTATGTTGCTTCTTCTGCAACAAGCGAATTGACCTGTCAGAATGGGAGTGTCAAATCTGCGTTCTCAGGAGAGATCATGCGCCCGATGCCCGTCGAACTCTCTAACCACCGAGCAGCAATTGGGAGCCGCTTGCGCGCCGCCCGCCGTGCGCAGCAGTTTACGATCGACCAGCTTGCTGTTGCTACGGGGCTCACCAAAGGTTTTATTAGTCGCATCGAGCGAGATATGACCTCGCCGAGCGTGGCTACTCTTGTGGCGCTCTGTGAGGTGTTGAACGTGAGCATCGGTGACCTGTTCATGTCCTCTGTCGGTGAACTCGTCACTGCAGAGAACGCACCCCACATCAATTTGGGCGGGATCGGAGCCAACGAGATCCTGCTCACGCCGCGTCGTGAGGGGCGGGTTCAAGTCGTGCGGTCGACGGTTGTTCCTGGAGGTACGGGAGGCGACAAGCTTTACACCGTGAACTCGCCAGTGGATGTTGTTCACGTTTTATCGGGGTCGCTCACGGTGCAGTTCAGCGATCGAGTATGGCAACTCGCACCGGGCGATTCGCTGACTTTCGATGGTCGCGAACCGCACACCTGGGTTGGCGACCTTGCTGTTGAAACAGAACTCATCTGGGTTCTGGCCCCGGCCGCCTGGGAGGGCTCGGTCTAAACCACGCGGGCGAGCGCAAGGCGCCACCCAATTTCAGGGCGTGAATATTTCGAATCGTGACGGACGCGAACGCGAACGCGCCTGCGGATACCGTCCTCGCAGGCAGGGACGTGTACGGCGCCACGGAACAATCTGTGCTCGCTTGCACGGGGAGAAACCTTGACCTGAAGCCATGTTTCGTGTTTTCACGCGTTTTGTGAACTTTCTGTTACGAATCGGGCAATGACGCAAAAACCTTGCCTTTCTGTTTACCAGCGGAATACTTTAGTTACATCAGAAGGAAATCACGGCTGTCGTGGTTTGAGGCAAGGGACAGCAAAACATGACCGAAATTCAACGCACCGGCGGAGACCTCGCCATTGAAACGCTTGAGGCGCTGGGTGCCCGCACCGTATTTGGTATCCCTGGCCAGCACGCCCTCGGCCTTTTCGATGCCCTCAGCCGGGGTCATCTCGACTTCGTGAGTTCCCGGGTGGAAAACAATGCGGCGTTCGCTGCCGATGGTTTTTCCCGCGCCACCGGCGAGGTTGGTGTCCTGTTCCTGTCCGCCGGCCCGGGCGCGTTGACCGCCCTAGCCGGGCTTCAGGAGGCACACGCAACAGGAGTCCCGATCGTCGTTATCGCCAGTCAGATTCCCCGAGTCGGCCTCGGTGGTGCCCGTAAGGGGCTTCTGCACCAGCTCGACGACCAGCGTGACGCCGCCGCCCAGGTGAGCAAGGACACGTGGCTCGTGCGCACCCCCGGGCAGATTCCATCGGCGATTGCTGATGCGTGGACGCTGGCAGTATCGGCACCCGCTGGTCCGGTGTGGGTCGAAATTCCCCAAGACGTCCTCTTGGAATCGACCGATCTGCCGCCGGTCGTTGACATACATGCGGCTGCTTTTGCCCGTTCACCGCGCGCTGAACTAATTTCTGAAGCTGTGCGTTTGATTGATGGGGCGAGAAACCCCGTGATTCTCGTGGGCGGCGGCGCGCGGCGGTCCGGGGCGGAGCGTGAACTGATCGCCCTCGCAGAACGAATTCAGGCTCCAGTTGTGAGTACCGTCGGCGGTAAGGGGGTGTTCCCGTGGGCGCACGAACTGAGTGCGCAGTCCTGGGTTGAAGACAGGTACACGACTGAGCTACTAGAGAATGCAGACGTACTCGTTATCGTGGGCACATCGCTCGGTGAGATCACGAGCAACTACTTCACCTTCGCCCCCACCGGTCGCTTGATCCAGATTGATGCAGAAGCTCGGGTTCTTGAGTCAAACCATCCGGCTTTGGGTATCCATGCCGATGCAGCACTGGCGCTTGGAGCTCTGGCCAATGCAGTGCAGCCGGCGCAGCGCCCGGAATCGTCGCGCACGGTGAGAACGTTGCTGCTCAATATAAAGGAGCGCCTGGATAGCCAAGACCTCGGATTAGAACGCGGCCTCCTGGCCGACATTCGGTCTGCAGTCCCGGATGATGCGGACACCTTCTGGGATATGACCATCGCTGGATACTGGGCCTGGTCTGCTTGGGATCCCAGACGCGGCGGCTTTCACAGCGCCCAAGGAGCCGGAGGACTTGGCTTCGGCTTTCCAGCCGCACTCGGTGGGGCCGCGGGAACGGAGCGACACACATTCGCCGTCTCCGGCGATGGCGGCGCCATGTACTCCATCGCCGAGCTGGCCGCTGCACGGCAACACAACACCCCGGTGACGTGGCTCATCGTCGACGATGGCGGCTACGGAATCCTGCGGGAATACATGGTCGAAAGCTTCGGCCAGGCTACCGCCACCGAACTGGCCCGTCCCGATTTTGCTGCCCTCGCGGCGTCATTCGGCGTTCCTGCCTGGAATGCGACACCGCAAACGCTCGCAGCAGACCTCGCGGCGGCTTGGGCCACCGCCGGACCCACCGTGGTCGTGCTCAGCGCTCATCTCGCGCTCTTCGCACCCACTCACCTCTAACTTTTACCCCCGAGAACCGCCAGCCCCATCCTGCACAACTGTTCCCCGCACTCACAACCATCGGAGAAATAATGTCGTCGTTCACTTCACGCAGCGGATCAAAGATCCGTCCCAGTATCTCCGTTCTTGTCGCCGGTTTAGCGTCTGTCGCCTTACTGTCCGGCTGCGCCGCTGCTGCCGAACCTGCCGCCGCGCCAGCAGCAGATGCTGCGGTGAGTGCTGACAGCACTCTGTTCGACATGTTGCCCGCCGACATTCAGACCAGCAAGGTCATCAAGATTGGCACGGAGGCGATGTACGCGCCCTACGAGTACCTCGACACCGACGGCACCACCATCGTCGGGCTTGACCCGGACCTTGTGACCGCTCTGACCCAGCGACTCGGCGTCACCTTCGAGCTCACCAACGCCGCCTTCGACGGACTTCTGCCCGCGCTCGACGCGAACCGGTTTGACATGCTGGCCGCCGGTTACACGAACACCGTCGAGCGTCAGGCGCAGTATGACTTCGTGAACTATTACAAGTCCAGCCAAGGCATTGTCGTAAAAGCAGGAAACCCGGAGAGCATCGTGACGATGGAGGACCTCTGCGGCCAGCCGGTGTCCGTTCTGAAGGCATCCGCTCAAGAGAGCATGCTCGTCGCCCTCAATGACGGGGAATGCGCCGCGAATAAGGTGGATATCGTTGCTCTGCCCGACAACCAAACCGCGTTCCTGCAGGTTCAGAGCGGCCGAGTCAATGCCCTGCTGGTGCAGGATGCCGTGGCTCGGTACAACATTTCCCAGCAGGGGGAGAACGGCACCTTTGAAGTGTCCAACACTGAGCTGATCACACCCACCCTCGTGGGCATGATGTTTCGCAAGGACTCCACCGAGCTGAGCGGCGCGATTCAAGCCGCACTCCAGTCGCTCATTGACGATGGTACCTACGCCGAGATCCTTGACATCCACACCCTCACCAGCGGCGCAGTCGATTCCGCCACCATCAACGGCGGAATCGAGTAATCATGTCTATCCACGAGACGGAGACCGGGACGCTGGAGGTGGCTTCACCTGCCATGCCTGGTCTCCGGGTCGTGCAAAACCGCAAATACGGGCAGTGGATTTCTGGTGCCCTCGTTCTCGCAGTCCTTGTCGCATTCGTGAATACCATCGCTACGAACGAGTCGATCCGCTGGGAAGTGATCGCTCAATACCTGACCTACCCCACAATTTTGTCTGGCCTGTGGACGACTGTCTGGCTCACGGTAGTGAGTCTCGTCGTCGGCGTTATTGGCGGCATCCTGCTTGCCGTAATGCGCATGTCGAAAAATGTCGTGCTCTTCGCCGTCAGTGGGGCCTACATCTGGTTCTTCCGAGGCACGCCTCTGCTCGTTCAGCTGTTGCTTTGGTATAACTTGGCGCTATTCTTTCCGCGACTTGGCCTCGGTGCCTTGAGCGTCGACACCAACATGTTCATTACGCCGGTAATGGCAGCACTCCTCGCCCTGGCCTTGAACGAGGCGGCATATATGGCTGAAATTGTGCGCGGAGGTATTCTGGCCGTGCACCCCGGCCAAAAGGAAGCGGGATCGGCCCTCGGCATGCCTAACGGAGCTGTCCTTCGGCGGATTGTCCTTCCTCAGGCAATGAAGGTGGTTATCCCGCCTGCAGGCAACGAGTTGATTACTCTGCTCAAAATGACCTCGCTGGTCGCCGTCATTGGTGCAGGTGACCTTCTGACAAATGCGCAATACATCGGAACGCGCGACTTCACCCCCATGGAGATGCTCCTCGTCGCGACCGTGTGGTACCTGCTGCTGACGACCATTGCCACGTTCGGGCAGTACCTTCTCGAGAGGCGACTGATGCGCAGCAGCACACGGACGGCCCGGCGCCCGCTGCTTCGGCAGCTTCTTCGCAACCTCACCCCCGATCGCGTGCGCCCATGAGCGCCCAGAACGACGACAGGACACCGATTGTGACGAGTGAAGCAGCACGCAGCACCGCCCCGCAGGCTCAGGGTCAACTTATGGTTGATGCGGCGAACCTCTACAAGTCCTATGGGGCCGTTGATGTGCTCAGAAACGTGTCGCTGCAGGTGAAGGCTGGCGAAGTGACGTGTGTGCTCGGCCCGTCAGGCAGCGGAAAATCGACACTGCTGCGCTGCCTGAATCACCTCGAAAAACCCGATGCGGGCACGATCACCGTTGATGGTGCGCTCATCGGCTACCGCCGGAAAGGTGATGTTCTCCACGAGCTTGGGAACAAAGCTATTTCGCGTCAGCGCGAAGACTTGGGGATGGTCTTTCAGGGTTTCAACCTGTTCCCTCATATGACAGCGCTGCAGAACATCACGGAAGCTCCGGGTCGACTGCGCCGAGAGAGCTCGGCCGCGTTGCGCACCCGGGCCCAAGATCTCCTGACAAGGGTGGGTCTGGCAGATATGGGGGACCGGTACCCGAGCCAGCTCTCCGGTGGGCAGCAGCAGCGAGTGGCGATCGCACGGGCACTGGCCATGCAGCCCAAGGTCATGTTGTTCGATGAGCCTACATCTGCCCTCGACCCGGAACTGGTCAGCGAAGTTCTCGATGTCATGCGAAGCCTCGCCGCATCCGGTGTCACGATGATCGTTGTCACGCACGAGATCGGATTTGCCCGAGAAGTGGCCGACAGCGTCGTGTTCATGGACCACGGCGTGATTGTTGAGGCGGGGCCGCCGGAGCAGGTCTTTGATGCCCCCGTTCACAATCGCACGAAAGCATTTTTGTCGCGTGTGCTCAAGTGAATTCGCGTCAGACGATTGTTGTCCTTGACCCTTTCGCATCCGTTGACCGCATTGAGGCGATATTGGGGAAGGATGCAGAGCATTTTGAGGTTGTGGCTGCCGTAACTCTGCCTACCTCGGGCGATGTGTTTGCTGTGCTGCTCGGTCCGGAAACACCCATAACGGGTTCTGAAGTGGCGAACCTGACCGGGTTGCGGATCGTGTCCGTAAGCTCGACCGGGTTCGACCACGTTCCGGTGCACGCCGTGACGGCAGCTGGCGCCTGGGTGAGCACAGCCGCGGGCTATTGCACCGACGAGGTAGCCGAACATGCGTTGGCGCTGATCCTTGGCGGATTACGTGGGGTCCCCGCCCTAGACGCGAGTGTCCGCCGCGGAAAATGGGACGTGACTTTGAGCAGGCCCAAACGCATTCGTGGCGCTGTTGTTGGGTTGGTGGGGTTCGGGCGGATCGCACAGGCCGTGGCCGGACTACTTCGCCCGCTCGGTGTGGTCGTGAAGGCCTACGACCCGTGGATCCCAGACGATGTCTTCGAGCGATTCGGCGTCTCCAGAGCACAATCCATTGAGACTGCACTTCAGAATGCGGATGCCGTGAGTCTGCACGTGCCACTGATCCCTGAAACTGTGCACCTGATTGATTCCACCAGGATGGCAATACTGCGCCGGGGAACGTTCTTAGTCAATGTCGCTCGGGGTTCCCTCATTGACACGGATGCTGTCTGTGACGCAATCGAGAGCGGGCAATTGTCGGGCGCGGCCCTCGACGTTTTCCAGGAAGAACCGCTGCCAATGGACGCTCGTGTTCGGCAGATCGCGAGGGTGCTTCTCAGCCCGCACGGAGCTTGGTACTCCGACGAAGCGGAGGAGCGCCTGTTCACCATGGCGACCGAATCGATTCTGGATGTTTTCCACGGTCGGACACCGGCTGGCGCGGTTGCCGCCCCCGCGATCTAGACGGGCTCCTTCTCGGCGCTAACCCTGGCGGGCTTTCAGTCGCGGGTTCTTCTTGTTGATCACAAACACGCGTCCCCGTCGGTGCACGATTTGAGCGCCCGGGAGTTTCTTGAGCGCCTTCAGCGAATTTCGAACCTTCATAGTCACCTGTTTCTTATTGAGAATGAATATCAACTAGAGTTGCAGGCATGACAACCTCTTCTCGTTGCACCGTGAATCTCATCAGTGGACTGACCGGCGCCGGCAAGTCATCGACGGCGCGGGCCAGCGGCACAACCTTCATCGGTGTTGATGGCTCCGATCACGGCTCCGTATCTAACGCAATAGCCAGCACCCTACCCACGGACGTGATGCTGGAGATGCACCCGTCGGTCGTCCCGATCGAGGTGGCGGTCTCGGTAATGGCCCTCGCCGGAGACCGCGCCCTTCGGCTCGAGCAGCAATCCTTCGACATCGACATCGGCAATTTCGTGAGTGTGATTGACGCGTCCACGTTTTGGACCGACATCCGCAGCGATGCTCTCGCGCCGATTCCACCCGTGTTGTGCGTTACCCATGGCGAACACGATCGAACAATCGCCGATGCGCTCGTTGAGCAGATCGAATGGGCCAGCGTTGTCGTCATCAATAAGACCGACCTCTCGACAGCCGCCGACTGTGCTGACCTTCGTGACTTCGTCCGCTTGCTCAATCCCTCCAGCCACGTGATGTTCGCCCGATACGGGCGGAGCGCAAGCAGCCCGTGGCCGCCACCGCGCGAGAAAATGCTGGACTGGTTACAGCAGAGTCCCGGTTGGATCCGTCAGCTCAACAGTGAGGGGCTTCCTACCATCGGGCGCAGCGGACTCGGATGCGTTGTGTATCGTGACCTGCTACCGTTTCACCCGGGCCGACTTGCTGATTTCCTCAGCACTCACACGGCAGACGCGGGCGAGATCCTGCGCTCCCGGGGTCTCTTCCGTCTGGCGTCTCGTCCGCACACTGTGGGCTCGTGGAACAGCGCAGGCCCCACCATCGGCTTCGAACCCACCAGCATGGGCAGCCACGACCCCGAGTCGCCATGGGGCCAGGAGATCGCCTTTTTTGGAAAAGATCTCGACGCAGCCGCGCTCACCGCAAACCTAGATGCGTGCCTGTTGACCAATCGTGAGTTTGTCGGCGGCCCCATCGAATGGCGGTCCCTTGCCGATCCCTTTCCGGCGTGGGACGTCAACTAGAACGCTCCGAAATATCAGCCTCCTCAACACAACTGAACGGATGCCCAACATGGAACGCACGACAGTTTCGTCTTCAACTGAGCGAGAAGCCAGCGGCCCTCTCGTTGCACTGTGTGCAGGGCACCGCTGCAGCGCACTTCACCGCTTGGCCGCCGGCCAAAGTGGCACCGACCGCCTGCGGTCAACAATCGCCGCCGAAAGGGGAGCGGTTCTTGTGGCGACAGAGTGTCTCGGAGCTTGCGCCAGCGGAGCTGTTGCTGCAGTCGCCCGGCGTGATGGACCCAGCGGAAAAACGGGGCCCTCGGTGTGGATCGGCGGGATGGACCAGCAGGAAACCCTGGATGCGGTCTTGGACTGGGTGTCCGCGGGTGGTCCACCGCGCATCGATGCTCCGCTCACCGCTATCCCAGCCGAACTGGACAGTGCCGTTCTCGGTATCGGCACGCCTATTCGGACACACCGCCCCACGTGTTGACTACGGGTTCACCAGAATTCCGGCCACCGCTACCAGGCTGACGCACTCATAGATGATACGGCGAGCGCCGTAACATAGGGCAGCGCGGCAAGGGCCGACCAGGCCACGGGTGCGCGCCGGGTGGCATTCCGGGGATCCCAGCTGAACAGGAGGGCCGCCAGCCCGAAAGCCACGGCCCCGCCCGCGGTCAGAATCGCGAGCGACCACCACGGCTGGGTGGCGACCTGGCCCAGTGCGAGTGCGGAGAAGGCATCCATTGCGTAGCTGGTGGGAAGAAGCATCGCGACCGTGTCGAGCCCGGTGGGCAGGATGCTGACGGGAAGCATGAGTCCGCCGAGAATCATGGAGGGTAAGAAGACGAGTTGGGACAGCAGCACGGTTACCCGTGAGTTCGAGGACACGACACCGATGAGCGCTCCGATGCCGGCCAGCGCGAAGGCCGAGACCACGAAGACCAGGAGGAATCCACCCCAGTTGACAATGGCCTGGCCACCGAAGATGAGGGGTGCGGTGACGGCGATGATCATCGTGACCAGCAGAGCGTGAACCATGCTGGTGATGAGGGGGATCGTGAGCAGGGAGAGCGCCGGTACCCCGTTGATCTTGTAGGAACGGAAGATGCCTGCGTTTCTCGCATTCACGAGTGTGTCGGGCATTCCCAGCAGCGCCCCGCTCATGATGGCGAACAGGGACATGGCGGGAATCACCGTAAGGAGAAAACCCGGGTTGATCTCGCCCATCAGTGCGCCCAACAGAGCATAAACGCCGAGGGGAAACAGGTAATTCATCAGCAGAAGCGTCTTGTTACGAAGCCCGAACCGGAACTCGAAGCCGAGGTGCATGGCGAAGGCGCTCATCGGCTCGTACCCTCCGTCGTGATTTCGAGAAACCGTTCTTCTAAACTCGGCCTCTCGACGCGCAGGTCGATCAGCGAGTCTGCCTTGGACGTGATGAACGCGATGAGAGCCGGTACCGTTTGGCCGACATCGTCGCTGAGATACACCACATATTCCCCGCGGGTTGGGGGCTGCTGAACGGCGGGGAAGACGGCATCCGGCAGGCTCAGGCACTCTCGTTCGGTGCGCACCGAGATTCGCGTGAGGCCAGCCCCCGATGCTGTCAGTTCCAGCGGGGTGCCGGTCGCCACGATCTTTCCGCGGAGGAGGATGGCAATGCGGGTGGCCAGTTCCGACGCTTCGGCCATGTCGTGAGTGGCGAGCAGGATTGTGGTGCCGGCCTGCTGAAGCTCGCGGATGAGATCGTGCAGCATCACGCGCGATGACACGTCGAGGCCGGCGGTGGGTTCGTCCAGGATGAGAACCGCGGGGCTGTGCACCACGACGAGGGCAAGAGAGAGCCGGCGTTGCTGGCCGCTGGAGAGCTCGTGGTACTGGGCGCTCCGCTTATCTCCCAAGCCGACCCTTTCCACCAGATCGAAGCGAGGCGCGATCCCGTGATACGTGCAGAAGAAACGCATCGCCTCGTCTACACGGAGGCTCTCCGGGAGTGCCGAGGACTGCAACTGCACGCCGATCAGGTTGCTGAGCCGTCGGCCGCCCGCGCCCGGATCTACGTCGCCGACGCGCAGCCGTCCGCCATCCGCTCGCCTCAGGCCTTCGAGGCACTCGAGCGTCGTGGTCTTACCCGCTCCATTCGGCCCGAGTAGGCCGAAGACGTCGCCAGATTCCACGTCAAAACTGATTCCGTCGACCGCGACGACGTCGCCTTAAGACTTGCGTAAGTCCTGAACACGAATCGTCATGCTGCTCAGTGAACCACCGTGCGGCACACGCGGCTAGGCCGAAGTGCGGTGTGCACTGCCCCGAGGAACACCGCCGATGTCGTTCCATTTTGGTAAATGGTTCACCCGCTTTTCGCCGTGGGGCGGCAGGCTACCGGTTCATGACGGAGAGTGGAAGGTACGCAGTCACGATCCAATTGGGCGTGTCGACCACCTCACTGATCTTGAGATCCACAACCACGGAGGACAGAATATAGGCCTCGTGCGGCTCTATCTTGTAGGTAAAGCACATGTGGTCGATCATGTGGCGAAGTGCTGCCCGTGCGGCCTCGAGAAGATCCGGCCCCACCCCTGTGGTGGCGTAATACCCCTGATCTTCGATTCCCAGCCGCAATGGTCCCGAGGTTTGAAACTGCGGAGACGGAATGGACCGCCCCTTGTGCAGGGTGACTTTCAGCGTCCCGCTCAAGGGCGCCTCGATGGCCGTCACGCAGACTTCACCATCGCCCTGAGCGGCGTGCGGGTCACCGAACATGAGTCGCGCGCCGGGCAGGCCGACCGGGAGAAAAATTTTGGTTCCCACGACCAGATCACGGATGTCCATATTGCCGCCAAAGTTGCCAGGAGGCATGACAGGCAAGGGTTCCGCAGTTGCCGGAGTACACGCCAAAACCCCGAGAAAGGGACGAAGGGGAATCGTCGCCACATCCAGAAACTCGGTCGTGCGACCGTTCGACAGATCCCACTTGTAGATGAACGGATCAGTAAAATCGTCTGGCAAAAGACCAGCGCCGGGCCTGCTGGCGGTGAACCCCCATCCCAGCGGGCTGAATTCGAGGGGTTCCACTTCGAGTACATCACCGGGCTCCGCACCGTCCACCATGATGGGCCCCCGCAGCGGATAGCTGCGGGAGGCGTCACGATCGGGGATGGGATCACCGTTGCGGTAGTGCTCGAGTTGTCCGTCCCCGGCATCCAAGACATCAAAGCTGATGGTGTCGCCGCTGCGGATGCCCAGAACCGGCTCGTGCTGCGGGGTCCACAGGCGGTTGTAAATGTCGGGGACCTCGTGGTGGGCCATGGTGACTCGCTTTCCAAGTGGTGGTGTCAAAGCTGTGCAGCGCGCCTCTTTTTAAGAACGGCAGTGGGCGTGGTGCGAGGTGATGCCCACCCGCACGAACTGTCAGATTTGTGTCGGGGAGAACCATCAGCTTGCCCTAAATTTTGCCTGTTAGTCTCATAACATACGTCTCCTGCGGGTCGGTGAGACGCCTTATTGCAACCGCCTGACGATCAGGTCTGAGTGCCCAACGCGGCGGATGCAATGCACCGGGATTCAGCCCCCGTTGCTCGACCTCACAACGTTCCTGATCACGGCGATCAGAAACCCTGGAAGGAACCACATGACCGATGCACACGGCGTCGTCGCGACCGACGACAACACTGACCAGCCTATGGGCGACGGCTGCCCCGTTCCCCACGGGCAGAGCATGCCGCAGCCCACACGCAATTCCTCGAACAGCGGGTGGTGGCCGGATCGTCTCAACCTGAAGACGCTGGCCAAGAACCCCGCCGTGTCCAATCCTTTCGGCGGCGACTTCAACTACGCCGAGGCCTTCGAGTCCCTCGACCTGGCTGCGGTGAAGAGTGACATCGCCACAGTGCTCACCACGTCTCAGGACTGGTGGCCGGCCGACTTCAACCACTACGGCCCGCTCATCGTGCGCATGGCGTGGCACTCCGCGGGTACCTACCGTGTCTATGACGGTCGTGGGGGTGCCGGAACCGCCCAGCAGCGCTTCGCTCCGCTGAACAGCTGGCCCGACAACGTGAACCTTGACAAGGCCCGCCGACTGATGTGGCCCATCAAGCAGAAGTACGGCCGCAACCTCTCCTGGGGTGACCTCATTGTGCTCGCCGGCAACGTGGCCCTCGAAACCATGGGGTTCAAGACCTTCGGCTTCGGTGGAGGCCGCGTTGACGCGTGGGAGCCCGACGACGACATCTACTGGGGCCCCGAGACCACGTGGCTCGGTGACCAGCGCTACACGGGCGACCGCGAGCTGGAGAAGCCGCTGGCCGCCGTGCAGATGGGCCTCATTTATGTGAACCCGGAAGGCCCCAACGGCAACCCCGACCCGATGGCGTCGGCACGAGACATTCGCGAGACATTCGCGCGGATGGCCATGAACGACGAAGAGACCGTGGCGCTGATCGCGGGTGGCCACACCTTCGGCAAGACCCACGGAGCCGCATCCGATAGTCACGTTGGTCCGAGCCCCGAAGATGCCGACCTCACGGAAATGGGCATGGGCTGGATCAGCAGCTTCGGCACCGGCAAGGGCGACGACACGATCACCTCGGGCCTCGAGGTGACGTGGACCTACCACCCCACACGCTGGGACAACGAGTACTTCCACATTCTGTTCGCGTACGACTGGGAGCTCATGAAGTCCGACGCGGGAGCCAACCAGTGGCGCCCGAAGGATGGCGGCGGCGCCGGCATGGTGCCCCTGGCCCATGATCCGTCGAAGCAGCGCGAGCCGCGCATGCTCACCACCGACGTTGCCCTGCGCGTCGACCCGATCTACGAAGCGATTTCACTTCGCTTCCGCGATGACCAGGATGCGTTCGCGGATGCGTTCGCTCGCGCCTGGTTCAAGCTGACCCACCGTGACATGGGTCCGAAGGCTCGGTACCTCGGCCCCGACGTAGCCACTGAAACCCTGATCTGGCAGGACCCGCTGCCCGCAGCGACCGGCACGCCTGTGACAGCCGAGCAGATCACCACGCTGAAGGCAACGATCCTGTCCTCGGACCTGACCGTGTCTCAGCTGGTCTCCACCGCCTGGGCCTCTGCGTCCAGCTTCCGCGGCAGCGACAAGCGCGGTGGCGCCAACGGTGCACGCATCCGTTTCGAGCCGCAGCGCAGCTGGGAGGTCAACAACCCCACGCAGCTGGCCGAGGTTCTGACCGGACTCGAGCAGATTCGATCCACGTTCAACGAGTCTTCGGTCAACCAGATTTCGATGGCTGACCTGATCGTCTTGGCCGGCTCTGCCGCGGTCGAGAAGGCAGCTCAGGACGGCGGCGTTGCAATCGACGTTCCGTTCACCCCGGGCCGCGTTGACGCGCTGGAGGAAGAAACCGACGTGGAGTCGTTCGCATGGCTGGAACCGGCTGCAGATGGGTTCCGCAACTACTACGGACCCCTCGCATCGATCCCTGCCGAACATCACCTCCTCGACAAGGCCAACCTGCTCACCGTGAGTGCGCCGGAGCTGACCGTACTCATCGGCGGGCTGCGCGTGCTCGGCACGAACTACGACCAGTCGAACTACGGCGTTTTCACTGACAAGCCCGGCGTGCTCAGCAACGACTTCTTCGTGACATTGCTCGACACCGGCACGAAGTGGACCGCCCTTGACCCGGGCAAGCACGCTTACCAGGGCAGCGACTACGCCACCGGCGCGGCCACCGTCACCGGTACGCGTGTCGACCTGCTTCTCGGCTCGAACTCCGAGCTGCGAGCCGTTGCCGAGGTGTATGCCAGCGACGACGCGAAGACGAAGTTCGTGCAGGACTTCGCTGCAGCGTGGGTCAAGGTCATGGAACTGGACCGCTTCGACCTGAAGTAATTCCCTACCCCCAGACGCTCTGAAAAACAGCGGCGTCTGGGGTCGTCTGGAACGGTATCCGTTTAGAGACACGTACACAAAGAAACGCTCCTGAGATTTTCAGGAGCGTTTCTTTGTGCGCTAAGGGCTGGCCGCCATCACCAGCCGCGCTTTTTCCACTCCGCGAGGCTGCCGCGCTGGGCTCCCAGCGTGGTGCCGTCGCCATGGCCGGGGTGCACGAGCGTGTCATCGGGGAGTTGGTCGAAAATGCGAGTGACCACATCGGTGTAGAGCGATGAGAATCGCGCCGCGTCATCGTTTGTGTTTCCCAACCCGCCGGGAAAGAGCGAATCACCCGTGAACAGATGCGCGGGGCCCTCAGGATCGCGGTAGAGCAGAGCAATTGATCCGGGAGTGTGTCCGCGCAGGTGGATGACGTTCAGGTCAATGTCATCAAGTGAGCGCACGTCCCCGTGGTGCAGGGGAACGTCGGTGGGTACGGCAATGTCCGCGATGTCGTCGTGACCGGCGGCGGTTGGTGCCTGTGTGGCCTCCCTGACCTCAGCCAGTGCCCGCACATGGTCCCAGTGCGAGTGCGTGGTGACAATGAGGCCCAGCTTGGCGTCGGCGCTCGTGTCGTTCTGAGCCTCGGCGAGGAGGGCGAAGATGGCGGGGGCGTTGTCTGCGGCGTCGATAAGAACCTGCGCGCCGGTGGTTTTCGAAGTGAGCACGTAGACGTTATTGCTCATCTCGGATACGGCGATGCTGCGCACCGTGAGGTTGGTGAGACCGTACATAATCCTTCTCCTGTTATCGGCGGCGGGGCTCAGTCATGATCGATGCAGCGTGGGGGAGTCCCCGCACACTGACGCGATCACCTCCGTGAACCTGCTACGAAACGGTCATTTCTCCCATGAGGCCCCACCCGTCAGCGTCGATGCGCTCGCTGATGATTTCGGGAGTCTTCACCAGAGCCTGCGGCATGGTGGCCATTGCTGCAGCGAAGTGAGTGCTTTTCACGTGAGATTCCGCGGCGTCATCCTTAAACGCCTCGACGAGGACAAACTCATCCGGGTTATCCACGCTCTGCGACCAGTCAAACCAGAGGTTGCCGCTTTCCTGGCGAGTGGCTTCGGTGAAGCTGCGCGTGAGGTCGATCCAGCGATCGCTCCAGTCGGGCTTTACGGTGAACTTGACGACGATAAAAATCATGCGGGGTCCCTTTCCTAGGTTGCTGCCCGGTGCCTGATGGAGTGTGCTCAACACCAACCGGACAGCCTGTCTAGTTTAGGCGACGGCACCTTCCAGCACGCCGTTGGTGCCGACGTCTCGGCAACACGTACCGTGCAGCGAGGTCGCGTAGGGTCGAAGAACCGTTGCGAGAACGGATGCCCGCCACCGGAAGGCCCCTCAGATGCTGACTCCCGCCCAGATTCATGACCTGCCCAAGGTGGAACTGCACCTACACATTGAAGGCACGCTGGAGCCAGAGCTGATCCTGCAGCTCGCCGAGCGCAACGGCATCCGCTTACCCTGGGCCGATATCGACGAACTGCGCCAGCAATACGAATTCACCGACCTGCAATCGTTTCTGAACCTGTACTACGCCAACATGGCGGTGCTGCAGACCGAAGAAGACTTCGCGGACCTCACCCGCGCCTATCTGCGGCGTGCGCAGGCGGCCGGGGTGCGGCACGCCGAGATCTTCATGGACCCGCAGGCGCACACCGTGCGCGGGGTGAGCCTATCCACCTGCATGAACGGGGTGGCGGCCGCACTCGCCGAGAGCGAAGCCGAATTCGGTATCTCGTCAGCCCTGATCGTGACCTTCCTGCGCGACCGTCCGGTTGCCGAAGCACTCACCATGATGCAGGACCTTATCGACATGCGGGCACCCATCGCGGGAATCGGGCTGGACTCAGCCGAAGTGGGGCATCCGCCCATCGATTTTGTTGAGGTTTTCTCGCTGGCCCGGGAGCGCGGCCTGAGGTGTGTGGCTCACGCGGGTGAGGAGGGCCCGCCGGAGTACGTGTGGCAGGCGCTTGAGCTGTTGCAGGTGTCGCGCATCGACCACGGCATTCGCAGCCTCGAAGACGATGCGCTGGTGGAGCATCTGGTAACTCACCAGATTCCGCTCACGGTGTGCCCGTTCTCCAACGTGCGGCTGCGCGTGATCGATACTCTCGCCGACCATCCGCTCCCTGCGATGCTGGCCCGCGGTTTGGCAGTCACGGTGAATTCTGATGACCCGGCGTACTTCGGCGGCTACCTGGACGACAATTTCATCGCCCTCACCCGCACTCTCGGTTTCGGTGCCGGGGAACTCGCAACGCTCGCCCGGAACGCGGTGCGGGCTTCCTTCCTTAAAGCGGATGCTCAGGCGCCTCTCCTCGCGCAGATCGAGGACTGGCTCACCGCTCAGGTCTGAGCCTGCTGCGGCGCTCCGTGCTGGTGCGCTGACCGTTAGAGGAGGTACGTATCGGCGGATGCGCGGCGACGCGGAAGCGTGAGCAGAGTCGAGATGCTCACGACGATCAGCAGAAGCGAGGCAACCATGAGGAACGCCGCCAGGGCGAAAGTGGGCAGCACGAACATGACGAAGCCCGCCACGATCGATATGATTCCGCTCACAAACGCGAACCAGCGAGGCGTGACGACCCGGCGAACCCCCGAGACGATGTCGATGACCCCCTCGGCAATCCACCCGATACCGATAACGAAGGCGAGTACGGTGAGGGACGCCACCGGATCGAGAATGCAGAAGACTCCGGCAGCGACGACGACGGCCCCGAGCACGCCTGACAACCACCGCATTCCCGCAGTGAGCTCATCCTGCATGAAGGCGGCAGCGATGCGAAAGATACCGGATGCGATCAGGTAGATACCGAAGAGGATGGCGACCGTGAACAGGGTTGCCTGTGGCCACACTAATCCGATGGCCCCGAGGACGAGTCCGATCATGGAAAGTGTGATGAGTGCACCGCGGTGAACCCGCCGCACCCCGACGTAGACGCTGGATACGTTTGACATGCGCACATTATGGCACCAGAAAACAAGCTTGACCAGCCTAATCAAGGAGATTCGCTGTCCTGACGAAGATGATCGTGGGGCACAATATGCGACACGATTATTGGTCACGGACTGGTTCGACCACGGTGGTCCGAGGCGTAGTCTTGCGTCATGAAACGTGCTGCAGCACTGGCCGTGTTGGGGGTTCTCCGTCTGGAGCAGCACCACAAGATTGAACCGAAAACCACGCCCTGAACACAACAACCAGACAGGGACCCGATCTCAAGGTTGCGGCCCACGTGGATGAACATCTAGGGAAAACCTCTCCTCATGCGGGTGGTCATCTCTGGTGGCTAGCTATGACCGCGTCGCCGCCTCCAACGTCCAGCTGGCGAGGAGGCTCATGGCTTCCTCCGAGGCGGATCCGGGTTCCGTGGAATAGACAAAGAGCGTTTGATCCGGGTCGCCCGGCAACATCAGCGCTTCGTAATCGATGGTGAGCTCTCCAACCAGCGGATGCCGGAGCAGCTTCGAACCGTAGGTGCGCTGGAAGACATGGTGTTCCGCCCACCATTGCCTGAAGTCGTCACTCTTCACGGCCAACTCGCCAACAAGCTCGGCCAGTGCGCGATCGTCGGGGTTGCGACCCGCATCCAGTCGGAGAGTGCCCACGACCTCGCGAGTTTGAACAGCCCAATTAGCGAAGAGACTCTTGGCCTCATCGTTGAGAACCATCCAGCGGAGAAGGTTGCGTTCTCGTGCAGGAAAGCGTTCGAAGTCGGTCAGCAGCGCTTTTGCAAGGCGATTGCTCGCCAGGACGTCTGTGCGTCGGCCCGTGATGAACGCGGGCTGACCGGTCAAAGAATCGAGCAGTTGGTGGAGTCCGGGACGCACCCGTTGAACTGTCGCCGGTCGGCGCCGAGTCGATGAAACGGGGCCAACGAGGTGCTGCAAGTGGTCTCGTCCGGCAGGGTCAAGATCGAGTGCGCGCGCCAAGGCATCCATTACGGACGCGGACGGCGTGATGCGCCGTCCCTGCTCCAAACGGGCGTAATAGTCTGTTGACACCCCCGCAAGCAGAGCAACCTCTTCGCGGCGTAGCCCCGACACCCGTCGTGCGCGGGAATCCATGGGCAGTCCTGACGTTTCCGGATTACCCAGGCCTCGAGCCCGACGCAGAAAGTCCGCTAGCTCACGATTAGTTTCAGTCACCTCTTCAGTCTCTCAAATACCCCTCTGAGACGCGCGCGCTCTGCCGTTCAGATTCAGGTGGTAGACGTGCAGTCCGCGTTCTGGTTTACTGGCTCCACCGACGCGAGCCGGACCGTATCTAACAAGGAGATCAACGTTGATTAAACCTTTATTCGCACGCACAGCTCTGGTGGTGGTCAGTGCGCTCATGATCGCTGCTGCGTCCCCATCAGCCAATGGGGGGTCGCGTCTCGACGACGACGGCGCGATCAACTCCGGTAAGGAGACGCACTCGCACGATGACGCTCAACACGGCGTCAGTGCGGGCCATCTTCCGGCCATCAGTAATAACGTCACGAAGATCGGCAACATCGATCTGTTCCCCGGGGCGGAGGAACCGGGGCGGATTGCGGATGTCTCGGCCATGGGTAATTATGCCTACCTCACCGCCTTCTACGAACCGGAGTGCGATGGCGGCGGTGTCTATGTGGTGGACATCTCCAACCCCGCGGCGCCGAAGAAGATCTCGAAGATTACCAGCCACAAGGGAACATTCAGCGGCGAAGGATCCCAGGTCATCAGCCTGAGCACGCCCTCGTTTACGGGAGATCTTCTGATCTACCAGAATGAGATCTGCCCGGGATCGACAGTTGGTGTCGGAGGCGTCACTCTCGTGGACGTGACGAACCCGCTGAAGCCGAAAAAACTGGTTGAGGGCTTCGGGGACTTTTCTGTGAAGGGAAAGAGCCAAACTCATTCAAATGAGACCCATTCTGCCTTTGCCTGGCAGGACGGATCCAAGGCCTATGCGGTTCTCGTCGATGACGAGGAAACGGCAGATATCGACATCATCGACATCACGAACCCAAGCCGCCCGAAGCTTATTTCAGAAACCAGCTTGGCAGAACAAACCAAGCAGCCGAACGGTGCCGTTCACGGGGATGCGGTCTTCCTGCACGACATGGTGGTGAAGGAGATCGCCGGTGTCCAGACGATGCTTGTGTCGTACTGGGACGGCGGCTACGCGAAACTTAACGTCGACAATCCGGCGAGCCCGGTGTTCATCAGTGACACCGATTTCGCCGCTATCGATCCAGTTCGGCTGGAAGTGACGAATGGTGAACAGCAGATCTCCCCGGAGGGAAACGGACACCAGGCCGAGTTCACGCGCGACAATGAATTCTTCCTCGCCACCGATGAGGACTTCGACCCGTACCGGGTAACCGCAACGATGGAAGATGGCACCGCGTTCACGGCGGTGCAGGGTTCAGATGTCCCGCAAATTGACACGGATACGACTCTTGCCGGTGATACCCGCGGTGTGGGCCTCGGTTGTGATGTCGCCACTATTCCGCCGGCTGACGCTACTCATACGGTGGCCGTCATCGAACGTGGAGTCTGCGACTTTGCGACGAAGGTCAGCAACGTTGAGGCGAGGGGATACCTCGGCGCGATCGTCTACAACCGCACGGGTGATGGTGGTTGCGAGGCCCTGGTGTCGATGCTGGTGACGGCCGGAATTCCGGCTGTCTTTGTGTCGCGTTCGGACGGCTTCCGGATCCTCGGTGGTCTTCCTGCCGGGTACACCTGTGATGTCTCCGGAGCCGGAACTGCGGCTCCGCCCGTCGGAACGGACGGGCAGACAGTGGATGTGAAGGCTGTCTTCGACGGATGGGGTTACGTGCATCTCTACGATGCCAACACGATGGAAGAGGTGGATCAGTACTACCTCCCGGAAGGTCAGGATCCGAGTTTCGCCTCCGGCTTCGGTGACCTGTCGGTCCACGAGGTAGCGACGGACCCCGACACCGACCTCGCGTATGTCTCGCACTATGCGGGCGGATTCCGGGTGCTCAGCTATGGTCCGGCCGGTCTTGAAGAGGTTGGTAGCTACATTGACCAAGGTGGTAACAACTTCTGGGGAGTGGAAGTGTTCACGCACCCCAACTCTCAGAAGTACGTTCTCGCCTCGGATCGCGACAGCGGGCTGTACATCTTCCAGTACACCGGCAACTGATCGGGCGGGGGACCAGGTGTATTCCTGGTCCCTCGCACGGTTCGCCAGGCGGGTATCGGGCCGAGGGCATCACTATTTGGAGTCGCGCCATCCGGTGCTGGGATACGCGGACGACGCCTTGGTGGTCGCGATCCCGCTCCGCTTTGCCACCAGGCGCGTGGGCCGCGCGGCCGTCGAGACGCACTGGCCGGGGACACCGACGGGTCTGGCCGCTGTCCTGCGTCTGGCCGGGTTGCCCTCGTCCTTGAGTGCCGGCGGTTCATAAAACGGATGCCCCGGGCCACCTGTGAGGGTGGCCCGGGGCATCCGCTTACGAGAAGGTGCTCAGTGCATTACGCCGAACGGGTTTCGTTGGCGAAGGTTGCAACGTCGATGACGAAGCGGTAGCGCACGTCGCTGCGGATAACGCGCTCGTATGCCTCATTCACCTGGTCGATTGAGATGATCTCCACGTCCGCGCCGATACCGTGAGCTGCGCAGAAATCGAGCATCTCCTGCGTCTGGCGGATGCCACCGATCTTCGATGCCGCAATGGAGCGTCGCTGTGCGGCGAGCCAGAACATCTTGACCTCATCGGGCTCACTGGGAATACCAACGTGAACGAGGGTGCCGTTCAGGGCAAGAAGGCCAAGGTACTTCTCGACGGGCAGGTTCGCGGCAACCGTGTTCACGATGAGGTCGAAGTGGTTCTCCAACTCGGTGAACGTGGCCGGGTCGCTCGTGGCGTAGTAGTGCTCGGCGCCAAAACGCAGGCCGTCATCCTTCTTGCTGAGCGTCTGGCTGAGCACGGTGACCTCGGCACCCAGCGCACTGGCGATCTTGACGCCCATGTGGCCGAGTCCACCCATTCCTAGGATGGCTACCTTCTTGCCGGGGCCGGCATTCCAGTTCTTCAGCGGCGAATACAGCGTGATGCCGGCGCAGAGCAGGGGGGCAGCTTCGGAGAGCTCGATGCCCTCGGGGATGCCCAACACGAAGTTTTCGTCCACGACGACAGCAGTGCTGTAGCCACCGTTGGTGGGGGTGCCGTCGTAGTAGCGCGAGTTGTACGTACCAACCTCGCCCTTCAGGCAGTACTGCTCTTCGCCCGCGAGGCAGTTGGCACACTCGCGGCAGGAGTCTACGAAGCAGCCGACGCCCACGCGGTCGCCCACGCGGTAACGGGTGACGTCGCTGCCGACGGCCGAGACGATGCCGGCGATCTCGTGACCGGGAACCATGGGGAACAGTCCCACGCCCCACTCGTCACGGGCCTGGTGGATATCGGAGTGGCAGATTCCGGCGAACTTGATGTCGATCGCAACGTCGTTGGCGCCGGGGGTACGAACCTCGATGGTGGTGCGCACGAGGGGCTGGTTGGCCGCAGGCGCGGCGAGGGCGGGAACGGTGAGAGTCATGGGAACGTCCAATACGTAGTTATGAGGCGGGGGAGATCCGTGCCAGGCACGACACCTACCCCTACGACGCTACGCGGCCCAGCTGGCACTCTCATGCGTGAGGGTGGCCCTGATTGACCCACCCGGGGCATCCGCTGTCGGGAATACTGGCGCACGAGCGTGCTGGGCGGCGGTCGGAACAGCGTGTCGGCTAGGCGCGTGTGCCGTTCAGGTTCGAGGTGCGAGATGCGGCGCGGTGCGCGCGGAGGGCTAACCATGCCCCCGAGGACCATAGAGTCCAGATCACGAGGACCGGCTGGAACAGCAGTCGGATGGACCGTGACAGATCGCTGTTCAAGCCAAAGGAGTCCGTGTGGGTGACGAGCTGGGAAATGTTGCCGGGGAAGATGGCGATGAAGAACGCGGCCACGATCCAGCCCACCTGCACCCGATACCGGCCGAGGACGAGGAGGGAGATGCCCAGAATGATCTCGACGATGCCGGAGGCCACGACGACGAAGTCGCCGTCGAACGGAAGCCAGGTGGGAACCTGAGCCAGAAACGCTTCGCGATTGACGGTGAGGTGGCTCACACCAGCCATGAGCAGGGCAGCGCCGAGCACCAGGCGCGATAGCGTGCGCAAAATGGTGGTGCGTTTCTTCTGCGGGGTGAAGAGGTTCATGGGCGACCTTCGGCGACGATATCTGAACAGGGAAGCGGTGCCTCAAGCCTCTCATTCTTTACTGGCCTGCCGCCCATCGGCCCAGTACACCTAGCGAGGTTCTGAGCTGGAGGAGTACTTTTAGCGGTAACTCCCTGATCGAAAGACTGAATGTCATGCTTCGTACCCTCGGGGTCTTTGTTGCCCGTCACCGCCTGAGCGCTCTTCTCCTCTGGGTTGTGGTGATCGGCGCCAGCGTGGCGACCGCCCTGGTGGGAGTCACCGGGGAGAGCCTGTTTCAACGTCTGTCCAGCGCTGGACCCTCCGTTGCCGGGGAAGCCAGCGAAGCGGCTGATCTGTTGCAGAGCAAGACCGCTGGTGACACGGAGTCCCTGTCGCTGCTTGTTCATGATGTCGATCTCTCCGCCCCCGAGTTGGCACGCGTCCTCTCTGCGGCCACGGTCGACCTCACCGCGATCGACGGCGTCACCGCCGTCGTGAATCCGTTGTCGGTGCCGCCACTGGCGAGCGGACAACCGAACCCTGCCGTGGCGCCGCTTCTGGCCGATGATGGCACCGGACTGCTATTGAACGTGGAGATGGCAACAACCGACGGGGATCTGAGTGCCGTGGTGCTCGATGCTGTGCAGGAACGGCTGGGCGTGGCGGCAGAAGAAATTCAGAACCTGGATTCGGGGGCGGTGGCAGAGGTTGGTGGCACCCCGCTGCTGGTGGAATCCCTCGTGGCCGTTGCGGAGGCCGACCTGCAAAAGGGGGAGCTGATCGCGCTGCCGATAGCGCTCGCCGTGATGCTCGTGATCTTCGGCGGCTTCCTGGCCGCCGGCATCCCGTTGATTGGCGCGATCGCCTCCATTCTGGGCGCCCTCGGTGCGCTCTGGGGGTTCAGCTATGTCATGGAGATCGACACCACGGTTCTGAACGTGATCACCGTCATCGGACTCGGTCTTTCCATTGACTACGGACTGTTGATCGTCAGCCGGTTCCGGGAAGAGTTTCGGACGCTGGTGGCCCGAGTGGGTGTGGATCACCCGGCAGCGGAACGACATGAGCTGATGCTGGAGGCCGTGGGGGTGACTCTTGACACGGCCGGCCGCACCGTGCTCTATTCCGGGCTGACCTTCGCCATTGCGACGGTGGGCCTCCTGGTGTTTGAGTCGACCATCATTCGGGCGATCTCCATCGGCGCGGTCTCGGTGGTGCTGATCGCGATTCTGACGGCCCTCGTGCTCATACCAGCGCTGCTCGGGTATTTCGGGGAGCGGCTACTGAAACCGGGTATTCTCACCCGTATTCCGGCATTGGGAACGCTCCTGACCCGCTTCGGCGATGTTGCACCACCCGAGGGGGTGTTCTCTCGCCTCACCCGTCGGGTGCAACGGGCCCCCGTGCTCGTGGCTCTTGGTGGTATCGCCCTGCTGCTTCTGCTCGGCAGCCCCGTGCTCAACATGACGGTGTCGAGTAGCGACGCCAGTGCAATCCCGAAGGCCGCATCCCAATATGAGTTCGTCACGGTGCTGAACGACCATTTTCCGCTGGCAACGGCGCCCCGGGTGCAACTGGTGGGGGACACCGACGAGGTGTCCGCCAGTGCCTGGGCGGAAGACGTTGCGGCCTTGCCGAACGTCACGGCCACAACACCGCCGGTGGAGGTGAACGGGTATTGGGTGTCACGCGTCGATGTCGAGCTCAATCAGGGGCCCTCCGTCGTGCGGGAGATCCGTGCCGACCGGCCGGCGTTCGACAATTGGGTCGGCGGAACGGATGCCGCTGCAGTGGACTACACCGACTCACTCCGCCGCGGAGCACCCTGGGCCGCCCTGATCATCGGCGGTGCCACCGTTATTCTGCTGTTCTTGATGACCGGTTCCGTGCTGATCCCGCTCACCGCTCTTCTGGTGAGTGTGATCTCGCTGGGGGCAGCCGTGGGAATTCTGGTCTGGGGTTTTCAAGACGGCAACCTCGCCGGGCTGCTGAATTTCGATGCATCGACCATTGCCGGAGTCGACCCCCTGGTACTCACCCTGGTGCTGACCTTTGGGTTTGGGCTGGCCATGGACTACGAGATGTTTCTGCTGGCCCGCATCAAGGACCACCATGAGCAGGGCGAGAGCACTCGTCGTTCCATCGAGACCGGCCTGCAAAGTTCGGGCCGCATCATTTCGTCTGCGGCCCTCATCATTGTGATTGTGTTCGCCGGTTTCGCCACCGGAAATCTGCTGCAAATGAAACAGATTGGCATTGCGCTCGCCGTGGCCGTTCTCTTGGACGCGACGCTGGTGCGCACCATCGTGGTCCCGGCCTTGATGACCGCACTGGAAGGACCGCTGTGGTGGGCACCGACGTGGCTCAAGCCGATTCATGCCCGCTTCGGCATGCGCGAGTAGCAGTTACCCGGGCTATCGAGAATTCCCGGTTAGGTCTTGATGCGGGCCTCACCGACCTTTCTGTCGCCGTGATACCGGGAGAGAATACCGGTCGACACGCTGGGGGAGACTCCCCAGTCTTCTGCTCCTCGTTTACGGTCAGCGAAAGGCAGAGATGCCCGTGAGGTGGTGGCCGAGGACAAGCGTGTGGACCTCGTCGGTACCCTCATAGGTGCGCACACTTTCGAGATTGTTGGCATGGCGCAGGGGAGAGTGATCGAGTGTGACGCCATTGCCGCCGAGAATCGTGCGGGCTTCGCGAGCGATCTTGATCGCCTCGCGGGTATTGCTGAGTTTGCCGAGAGAGATCTGATGCGGCTTCAGCCGGCCGGCATCTTTCAGGCGACCGAGATGAAGCGCCAAGAGGGTGCCCTTGTTGATCTCGACCGCCATATCCACGAGTTTCTGCTGAGTGAGTTGGAACCCAGCGAGAGGCCGATCAAACGGCGTGCGGGTCTTCGAGTAGGCGAGAGCCGCTTCAAAACTGTCGCGAGCAGCACCCATGACGCCCCAGGCGATCCCGTACCGAGCCTCATTCAAGCATTCGAAGGGGCCGCGCAGACCCGTGGCTTTCGGCAACAGCGCCGTTGACGGCAGTCGCACGTCCGTGAGGATGAGTTCCGTTTGAATGGAGGCTCGCATGGACAGTTTCTGTTCGATGAGCTGCGCCTCAAAGCCGCGAGTGTTCGTGGGAACGATAAACCCGCGAATGCCCTCATCAGTCATTGCCCATACGATCGCGATCTGGGCGATTGTGCCCAGACCGATCCATCTTTTGCGTCCGGAAATGAGCCAATCGTCGCCGTCACGGCGAGCGAACGTTGTCATGCTGGCCGGATCTGAGCCCGAATCCGGTTCGGTGAGCCCAAAGCATCCGATGGTCGTGCCTGCAGCCATGCCGGGCAACCACTCATTTTTCTGATCTTCGGAGCCGTGCTTGTAGATTGCGGCCATTGCCAGCGACCCTTGCACGCTCACGAAGGTGCGTAGGCCAGAATCGCCGGCCTCAAGCTCAAGTGCGGCGAGTCCGTATTGCACGGAACTCTTGCCGGAGCAGCCGTACCCCGTGAGGTGCATGCCGAGCAGCCCTAGTGCGGCCAACTCGGGAATGAGCTCGAGCGGAAAGTGAGCCTTCTCAAACCATCCGGCAATATTGGGCCGGATCTCCGTGTCGACGAACGAGCGAACCACGTTTCGCAGTGCGATCTCGTCAGGGGTCAGCAGAAACTCGAAGTCAATCAGGTCGGAGCTGTCAGTTATCAGATTGTCGTCAGACATCAGTTCTCTTTCGTCAGCAGGAAGCTAGGAGGCCAGGAGGTGGGGACCGCAAGGATAACGCTGCGAGAATTTTCTTCATCAGTTGTCGTCGAGCAACGCGGCCGCGTACATGGGACGAGCGGCGTCGACGCTCGGCGGGTGGAACAGGCTTGCCGTGGCGTCCCTGAAAAGACGATTGATCTCGTGACCGGCGTTGAATCCCGCGCCGCCCACGCACATCATCGCCGACTCGGTGGCGTGCCGCGCCACCGTCGAGGCATT
This sequence comes from Cryobacterium sp. CG_9.6, assembly GCF_029893365.1. Classification (NCBI taxonomy): domain Bacteria; kingdom Bacillati; phylum Actinomycetota; class Actinomycetes; order Micrococcales; family Microbacteriaceae; genus Cryobacterium; species Cryobacterium sp. CG_9.6. The sequence continues at coordinate 1,653,620 of NZ_JARXUZ010000001.1, forward strand.
GAGGCGCGCGCTGATCAGACGCAGGGGCCAACCGGCTCCATGGTCCACGAGGTCGTCAAAGTCGCGGCTGTAGGTTTCCAGCTGCGCCGGGACGGCCATGTACTCCATGAGGGCGTCGGCCAGGCGGGATCGGAATTCCGGGACTTCGGCGAAGGTTGTGCCGTTTTTACTGGACTGCCGAGTTTTTAGGCCCTGCGCTCCCAGCGTTAGTGCGCGGCGAGCAATTCCGGCGTAGACCGAGCCGACCAGCAGCTGAAAATGAGTGGCGATTGCAAACGTGAGCAGGTCAGGGTGCTTTCCCGCCGGAATGGTGCGGGCCACTCGGTCTGGCCGCATGCGCACCTTCGTCAGCGTTGTGGCACGACTCTGTGACCCGCGCATGCCGAGAACATCCCACTGGTCCGACGTGGAGATGCCGTCGGCCGAGCGTTCGAGGAAACCGAAAACGAGGGTCGGGTTGTTCTCGTCCGTGTTGTCCAGTCCGTGCGCGATCATGCGTGTCCACACCGGAGACAGCGAGGTGAATATTTTCACCCCCGTGAGCAGATATCCCCCGTCGGGCTGAGGCTCAGCGACGGTTGTGGAATCTTGGAGTACCCCATCATTCGATGCCTCGCTCACCCCGAAGGCAAAAATTTCGCCGGTGAGAGCCTCGTCGAAGACATACGACAGGGAGCGGTCACCACGCTCGAACATGGCTCGCACCACACCCGTGCACATGAGATGCATGTTGACGGCAAGAGCGGTCGACGGCGCGGCGGTGGCCAGTCGTTGCTGCAATCGGGAAACCTCGTTGAGGGTGAGGCCCCCGCCACCAAATTCCGTCGGCACGAAGACACTGAGATACCCCTGGGTCGCAAGCTCGGCCAGGTCGTCATGACAGAAAAGGTTCTCTCGGTCGTACACCTCGGCGCGATCACGGAACCGTTCCAGCAGATCGTCGGGCAGATACTTCTCGGCCAACTCTGTGTGGCGGGTCTCCCGGTCTGACATGCGCTCTCCTTGGTGCTACGTTGTGTGTTCCGAGAATGGCACCGTCCTGCCCACTCAACCACAATGAGTGTGACAGCACGGTGCGCCTCCTTATCGCCGATTCACTCGGCGGGCTCCGGCTCGGACCAGCGTGCCACTAACTTCTGGAGCTCCTCCGTGAGAGCAAGGGGTTGATCGAGCATCACATGATGACCACTGTCTTCGACGACAGAGACGGGGATTCGATCACCAAACCGTGCCTGAACCCAGTCTGCGATGTCCGAATCACCGGCACCCCGACGCCCGAGCAGCAACGCGACGTCTCCCTGGATGCTGAGTAGATCATCCGGGTTCCACCAGGGTGCGGTTTCGAAGATCGCCGGATCAAACCGCCACCGCCAGCCACCCTCGACCTGCACAATCGAACCCGCTGCAACATAGTCGCGAATGTAGGACAGCGTCGCGTCGTCTTCGGGGAGAGTGCGGTAGCGACCCAGAATCGTTGCGCGATCGGGGTAGATTGTGGCCTCTCGCCGGTTTATTCGGGGGAGGTGTGACCATCGTTCCTCCGACTGCGGTGTAATCGATGAGTCAATCGCGAGCGTTCCGCGAATGGCGTGGGCGGCATCCGCTGCCGCGGTGAGGGCGATGAGTCCACCCAGGCTGTGCCCCAGAAGAATGGGGGGAGTAGATGACTCGGAGGCGGCAACCGCCATGACTTCGGAAGCCCACTGGGAGAGGGAGTAGGTGTGTCGGTGGCCACTTTCGCCGTGCCCGGACAGGTGCAGCGCGATGATCCGATGGCGCGCGGTGAGGTTGGGGGCGATGTGATCCCACCATCCGGCGTGGGCTGCGCCGCCGTGAACGAGAACGACGGGATCACCGTCCGTGGAGCCCCATGCTTGGTACGCGATCACGACGCCGTCCACCACAATGGTGTGGTGCTCCGGTATCGCTTCGAGTGCCGTCGTGAACCAGGTGGGAACTTCTTGAGTGAACACAATATTTCACGATAGACCCTTGCCCTCCGGCGCGGGCTGTCAGTTCACCGGGTGGGCCAGCTCCTCTTCCAGCCGCTCGACGTCGTGGCGGTGGCACAGCTCTGTTGCCGGTGTCATGGCCGTGGCGCTTCCCGCAGCGACAGCGCTCTGAAATGCCCTCGCCAGGTCTCTGCCCTGAGCGAGTCGGAGTACGAACGCACCGAGAAAACTGTCGCCGGCTCCAACCGTGCTCTGCACACTCACGCGCGGGACCGGCTGGCGGAGGATTCTGTCAGCGGAAGCCAATACCGCGCCCGCACCGCCCAGGGTGAGGGCAACGAATTCGGCCGCTCCCTGCGCCACAAGGGTGGACGCAGCCTCGATCTTGCTCTGCTCGCTGTCGAGAGTCGCCCCCAGAAACTCTCCGAGCTCCCGACCACTGGGTTTGACCATGAACACGCCCTCGTGAAGTGCTGCAGCGAGCGCGGCACCGCAGGCATCCACTATGCACCGAGCATCGTGTTCACGTGCGAGTCGAGCAACCCGGGCATAAAAGTCGTCGGGAACCCCGGGAGGCAGACTGCCGCTGGCGACAACGTACCCACCTTCCGGAATGGAGTCCGCGACGAGCGCCAGACAAGCTCGCCATTCGGTGTCGGTGAGCTCGGGGCCCTGCAGCACAAAACGGAACTGGGAGCCGCTGGCGATTTCATCGACCGTGAAGCTTTCCCGCGTGCTGCCAGCGATAGGAACCACCAGTGTCGGGATACGCTCGACCTCAACAAGACGGCGATAGGCCTCACCCGTTGGACCGCCCGCGGTGTAAATGGCGAGAGCCCGACCGCCCAGCCGCTGCACCACGCGGGCCACATTCATGCCACCGCCACCGGGATCGAGGCGCGAACGGCTACAGCGTAGCTTGTGCTCATTGACCACCCGTTCCGTGGAGGTGCTGATGTCCACTGCGGGGTTCAGCGTCAGTGTGAGAATGGGCTGCATGGTGACTTCCTCGATCTGAGCCGTTGGCTCGGGTCTGTTTTTCGCTAACGGGTACTACTGAAGCCCGGAAGTCAGTCGAGCCAGACCGTCCAGTACGGTCCTGCGCAGGGGCTCTTTTTGCCATTCGGCGAGCGTGAGTTCCCGGCTGATCTGGCGGTACCCGTCTTCAACCTGCCGCATTTGCGTGACAAAGGTGTGCCCTCTCACCATGAGCGACACCTCCAGATCCAGGCTGAAGGAGCGGATGTCCATGTTGCTGGAGCCGATCACGGCGACATCATCGTCGATGGAAAAGTGTTTGGCATGCAGGATGAACGGCGGGGGATACATCCAGATGTGCACACCCGCCTCGAGAAGAGCAGCGTAATAGGAACGTTGAGCGTGATAAACCGCACCCTGATCGCCGATTTCCGAGACGAAAAGCTCCACATGCAGGCCGCGCTGGCAGGCTGACGTGATCGCGTACATCATGGCCTCATCGGGCACGAAGTACGGGCTTGTGATGATGATGCGCTCCTGAGCTGAGTAAAGGAGAGCCAGAAACAAGCGCAGGTTGTTTTCCCCGTCGAAACCAGGACCGCTCGGCACGACCTGGCATTCCAGCGCATGCTCGGAGGTCTCCGAAAGAATGGTGTCCGCGGCAACACGTTCGTGGCTGAGTATCTCGTCGGTCTCGCTGTACCAGTCGGAGAGAAAGATAACGTTGATGCCGCTAATGACGGGTCCGGTGACTTCCGTCATCAGCTCCTGCCACTGCAAACCCCGCTTGAGATTCTTGGCCGAGTTGTAACTGCGGTCAATGAGGTTCTGCGAGCCCATGAATCCCACCCTGCCATCAACAACGACAAGTTTGCGATGGTTACGCAGATCGGGCCGCTGATATTTACCCTTGAGCGGTTGAACCGGGAGCATGTAATGCCACATGACGCCGATACGGTCGAACTCCGCACAGGTTTCGGCGTGACCGACCGTGCGGACCGATGCGATGTGGTCCAACATGAGCCGGACGGTCACACCCCGTGTGACGGCCTCCTCCATCGCCCTGAAAAAGTCCTTCGTGGTCTCATCGAAAGACACGATATAGAACTCCACGTGCACGAACGTCGTCGATGTTCTGATGGCGGCTGCCATAGCCGCGATCGAGGCGTTGTAGTCACCGATGAGTCGGGCCGTGTTGCCGCCGATGATGGGAACCGCTCCGAGGCGGGTGTTGAGCTCGACGACAGAGGCAAACCACGCCGGCCAGGCGGTGTGGTCGTGATCGAGGTTCATGCCCGCGACACCCTCCGAAATGAGCCGATTGATGCGTTCCTGTTTGTCACGTCGCTTTCTGGGCAGCTTCGAACTCCCGATCAGCAGGAAGAAGAAGATACCAATGTAGGGGATCAAGAAAACGGCCAGCAGCCAGGCCATAGCCGCACTGGGCTTGCGATTGCGGGGAATGATGATGATCGCAGCGATCCGTACGGCCAGATCAATGAGGGTGACGATCACCCACACCCACAGGGTGGTCTGCGACGCGTTCACGGTTGCCCTCCCTGCGGGCGCACTCGCATCGAGGGAGTTGCTCGTTGTGCCGCCGGGATAACGGCCGTGTTGCGACATCTGCTGGTGGCGATACTCGATTGCGTCCTGATCATCGGTCACCCTCTCCGTTTGACCACGACCCTACGCCTTGACGGATTCACGGATGAGTCCCTATCGGGGTTGCATGTGCGGGGCTACACTCCGCTGTATCAGCACGGGCCTGTGGTCGAAAAAGAGCGAAACGTGAGTCTTGGAGGCATGCGCGATGTTAGGAGCCATCGAAATTTTGGTGATCTCGTTTCCCGAGAATAACTTCACGGGAACAATTCTTCCCGAGCTAGCAAAAATCGTCGACAACGAGACGATCACGATTGTCGACGGACTTTTCGTGATGATGGACGAGGACGGCTCGGTAGCTTTCTCGGAATTCGATGAGCTGGGTGCGAACTCGGAGGTGGCATCCCTCGAGAAGCTGCTCGGTCGGGTTGATGGGCTCATCTCCGATGATGACGTGGTGGAGCTGACGGCCGGCCTGCAACCCAACAGTTCGGCGGCGATATTGGTGTTCGAACACACGTGGATGAAGCCGCTGCGCGATGCAATCGTCGACTCTGGCGGAGTATTGCTCGAAAGTATCCGTGTTCCCGGTGCGGCCGTCGATGCGGTCATCTCCTCATTGAATGACTTGGATTGAAAGGCGAAGATCATGCCACGACGAATGGGACGACCCGGACTGATGGGAACGATGGCTCGCACAGCCGTGGTCGCCGGAACCGCAACCGCGGTAGCGGGCAACGTGCGCAATAGGCAGCAGGCCGGTGCGCAACAGCAGGCGGCCCAGCAGCAGGCTCCTCAACCCACACCGCAGGACGACATGCTGGCCCAACTGGCGAAGCTGGGTCAACTGAAATCTGCGGGGCTGCTGGACGACGCCGAATTCGCGGCGGCCAAAGCAAAACTTCTCGGAATCTAACGGACGCTGCTCCGGCGTCTCACGGCGCCGGAGCTGCGTTGTGTCTCGCTGGGTACGTGCGCTATCTCTCGGCCGCTGTGCGCAGTTCGCCGTCGTGGACGGCAGTGCCGAGGAATGCGACGAGGGGCAGCATGGCCCGAAATCGTTCCACGACAAGGTCAGCGAAGTTCGGTTGCAGCGCGGCTGCCGCCGGCAGTTCGGCCGACGCCGCCCAACTCCGTTTCTTGAGAAGCTCGATGGCGGGGTGATCTGCCGGATAACCGCGGGGTGGCCGGATGAGTGGGTTGCCGTCCATCGGGTGGGCAAGACCGTTATTTTCCAGGGTCTCGATAATCGTCGCTAACTCGACGTGATGCTTGAGAACGTAATCGCGAATGCTGGCAAGCTGAGGAGCCCGGGGCTGGTACGCCCCTCCGGCGATGAGGATGCCGGTGGATGAAATCTGCAGGTAAAACCCACCCCCACCTGTTTTCTCCTGGCCTTGCCGAGGCCAAAATGCCCCCACGTGGGTTTTGTAGGGAGTTTTGTCTTTGGCAAAGCGCACGTCACGGTAAATGCGAAACATTGCTTTCTCCGGCGGTCGCAGATAATCGGGCGCGAAGGCCTCGAGTCCGTCATTGACCCTGTCAATGATGTTCAGCAGAGGCGCTTTGAGCGTCGCGTCAAAAGTCGGCTTATGCTCCAGAAACCAGGGCCGCTCATTGTTGTGTTCAAGATCAACGAGAAACTGCATGCTCTCATCCGTGAAGTGCACTGGCATCGGGGTCCTTTGTGTGGCGGGTACTCCTAGAGATCCTGCCACGGTTGACTGGGTGCACTATTGCCCGGGTCGACCTACTGGACGTCGAGCAGGACCTCGTTGTGCCGAAGAAATGCGGGCAGGTAGGGCGGGTCAAAGCGAGCGAACCGAGGCGTCCCCGTGGCTGCGAGCCCCGCCGCAGTCAGCGCCGACCTCAACTCCCCAAGATGTTGAGCGAAGTTACCCTCTTTTCAGCTGCCACGAAAGCGCACCACCGCGACCAGGCTTTCCGGAACGGTGCGAAGCCGCACCATGGAGTCAGTCGGCTGTGGTGCCGTTTCTGCCGTGAACCCCGCAGGCAATACGAAGGCCACGTCGAAGAGCCCCGAGGATGTGCTGCCCTGCTGAACCACGGGGGCGGTCATGGCAATCTTCTCCGACGCGTTTGCCTGCACAACAGGCGCCGTCATCGCGACCTTCTGGCGTGAACGATTGGCGCCACTGATATATGCAAACAGGTATCGAAAAGCCTTATTGCCGGCATCGTCAAACTCGCCGTCTGTGGTCACCTCGGCGAGCAGATGTTCCGGGTACCGGCGCAGTTCAAAGTCGCTCTCGGTACGCACCACGTCATAGGGCTGTTGATCGGTCACGGCCTCATGGTAGCCCTCATGACCCTGAGCTGGCTGACCCACTCGGCTCTCTGTCAGGTGCCCGACAGGGAGATGCCTAGGCTGTAGGCATGGCTACAGTTCTTCTTGTGCGTCACGGACGCACCACAGCAAATGCCGACGGAATTCTGGCTGGGCGAGCGGACGGCATCCGTCTCGATCAGATAGGTCAGGATCAAGCGGCCCGTGCGGGTAAACGGCTGGCCGTCGTCCCGCTGGTGGGCGTGGTCTCCAGCCCGTTAGAGCGGTGCCGGCAGACATCGGAGTTCATTCTCAACCTGCAGACGGGATCGCCGGCAGTGCCGGTGGAGCATGACATTACCGAGTGTGACTACGGCGATTGGCAGGGCCGGGCCCTCGGCGATCTGGCCAAGGAAGCTCTGTGGCCGGTGGTGCAGAACCAGCCCTCCGCGGTGGTGTTCCCGGGTGGCGAGTCCATGGCGACCATGCAGGCGCGGTCGGTTGCCGCGATTCGGCGCCTGGACGCCGCGTTTGAGGCCGAGCACGGCCCGGGGGCGGTGTGGGTGGCCGTCAGCCACGGAGACATCATTAAAGCGATTCTGGCCGACGCGCTCGGTATGCATCTGGATCTTTTTCAGCGCATCAACGTGGGACCCGCATCCATCTCGATCGTGAGCTACGGCACGAGTCGCCCCACTGTTCACGCGACCAACACCGACTCCGGCGACCTCGCGTGGCTCGCAGCCAGAGACCTCACCACCGATGCACCGGTCGGTGGCGGGGCAGGTCATCATGCGCCGCACGAACAGCGTGCCTAAAATATAACCATGCCTACAATCGTGCATGAGTTCGCCTGGCCAGATCGAGTCGTCGTCGGTACCGTTGGTGCCCCGGGATCCCGCAGCTTCTACCTTCAGGTGCGCAGTGGCGCCCAGATCGTGAGCGTGGGTCTCGAGAAACAACAGTCCGAGCTGCTGGCTGAGAAGATCGACGAGATTCTCGATCAACTGATCGCTTATGAGGGCAACCCCTTCAGTATCCCTACCATCACGCCCATCGAACTTGTTGACAACGACCCGCTCGAACAGCCCGTTGAAGAAGACTTTCGCACCAGCGCCATGAGCCTCGGCTGGGACCCGTCAACGGTACAGGTCGTCATCGAGGCGTACCGGTATGAAGAAACCGACGAAGACGCCCTCGAAACCGAAACCCCGGAACCCGTGGAAGTGCTCCTTGTGCGCATGCCCGTGGGAACAGCGCGGGCATTTGCCAAGCGCACCCGCGAAATTGTGGGTGCCGGACGGCCGATGTGCCCACTGTGCGGAAACCCCATGGACACGGACGGGCATTTCTGCCCGATGCCCGGCGACGAATGACCCCCGCGATCGACCTCGACACCGACGTGCTCGAGCTCACGGGGCGCATTCGTACCGCGTCGAATGCCACATTCCTCGGCAGCATCGGGGGAGTGCAGGTGGTGTACAAGCCGATTACCGGAGAGAAGCCGTTGTGGGATTTCCCCGACGGTAACCTCGCCGGCCGGGAAGTTGCTGCCTATGCGGTCTCGCAGTCTTTCGGCTGGAACGTCGTGCCCCGAACGTGGCTCCGCGACGGTCCGATGGGACCCGGCATGGTGCAACTCTGGCAGGACGCCGATCCCGACCAGGACGCCGTGGATCTGGTCTCCGCAGATGCGGTCCCGGGCGAGGGATGGCGTCAGGTGCTCGAGGGATCTGACGAAAAAGGCCGCCCGGTAGCGCTCATCCACGAGGACTCGGCGGCGCTTCGGCGCATGGCCGTGTTTGACATCGTCGTCAACAACGCTGACCGCAAGGGTTACCACATTCTGGCGATGAAAGACGGTCACCGTCACGGCGTAGACCACGGCGTCACCTTTCATACCGAGCACAAGCTGCGCACGGTGCTGTGGGGATGGCTCGGTGACGAGCTCACGAGCGACGAGCTGGCTGGCATCGACCGGGTCATGACCCACCTCACCGGCGAGCTTCGGGTGACGCTTGCTGACCTTATTGGCGCCGCTGAAATCGATGCCCTGGCGGCGCGCTGTACGCGTCTTCGCGCTGAGGCCTGTTTTCCCGCCCCGGAGGGCGACATGTCCGCCGTCCCCTGGCCGCTCTTCTAGGTTCGATCTCACGAGCAGAACCACAAACGGCACCTGCCGCACGCGTATGCGTGCGGCAGGTGCCGTTTTGGTGGAGCAGGGACGTGCGCTTAGACGCGCGCACGCTCCGGCACCTTGTACTTCGGGTGAGACTGCTCAGCAGCGGCGTCAAACTCGGCGTCAATTTCTGCAGACGGCTTGTAGGTGGCGAGGGAAACCACCACGGCAACGATCATGCTGGCTACGAAGCCCGGCACGATCTCGTACAGGCTGGCGCTCAGCGGCGAGTTGCCCCAGATGAAAACGACGACAGCACCGGTGATCATGGAGGCCAGCGTGCCCGCAGTGGACAGCTTCTTCCAGTACAGCGAGAGAATAATGATCGGCCCGAACGCTGCTCCGAATCCGGCCCACGCGAAACCAACGAGCTCAAGGATCGTGGAGTCGCGGTTGAGAGCAATAAGCCCGGCAATGATCGCAACGAGCAGAACGCCGAAGCGACCGAGCATGATCAGCATCTTGGGTGACGCATCCTTCTTGCCGACGATCTTGTACAGATCCTCAACAAGGGCAGACGAGGACACGATGAGCTGTGAGGAGATGGTGCTCATGATGGCGGCGAGAACAGCGGCAAGGACCAACCCGGCAATGAAGGGGTGGAACAGAATCTGCGACAGGATCAGGAACACCGTCTCCGGGTTTGCCAGGCTCAGTTCCGGATTCTGCTGGAAGTAGGCGATGCCGATCAGTGCGGTCGCAATGGCACCGACTGCTGTTGCGACCATCCAGCTGATTCCGATACGACGTCCTGCCGTGGCGTCCTGCGGGGAGCGCATTGCCATGAAGCGCACGATGATGTGCGGCTGGCCAACATAACCGAGGCCCCAGGCCGCAGCAGAGATGACACCGAGCACGGATCCACCCGCGGTGAGCGAGAGCAGGTTCGGGTCCACCAGGCGGATGGAATCGACGGTTGCGGCGAGGCCACCGGTGGCGTTCAGGGCGACCAGCGGAACCGCGATCAGAGCGACGAGCATCAGGATGCCTTGAGCAACGTCCGTGAGGGTGGCACCCAGGAATCCACCGAAGAGCGTGTAAAGCAGTGTGACACCGGCGACGATGAGCATGCCCAGAAGGAAGGTGGAGCCGAAGGATTCCTCGAAGAACACACCACCAGCGACCATGCCCGACGACACATAGAAGGTGAAGAACACCAGAATGATCACGCCGGAGACAACGCGCAGCAAGCGCGAATTGTCCTTGAGTCGATTCTCCAGGAAGCTGGGAATGGTGATCGAGTTATTCGAAACCTCGGTATAGGAACGTAGCCGCGGGGCAACGAACTTCCAGTTCAGCCATGCGCCAATGGTGAGGCCGATGGCGATCCACGCTTCGACGAGGCCCGAGACGTAGATGGCCCCGGGGAGGCCGAGCAGCAGCCAGCCGGACATGTCCGAGGCGCCGGCGCTGAGCGCCGCGGTGCCGGGTTTGAGGGCGCGACCGGCCAGCATGTAGTCGTCGAGGTCTTTGGTCTGCCGGTAGGCAAACCAGCCGATGGCCACCATGCCAGCCAGATACAAAATGATTGCTGCAAGTTGAAAAGTTTGATCCGTCATAGGGTTTTCTCCATTGGGTTTCCCCGGTTTCAATGCCCGATGTAGGGGAGATTCGATGTGATTCCGTTCTTCCAGTGTTACAGATCGCTGCTCCCGAGGGGCAAAAGACCCCCAACTCGGCCCGGAAAACGGCTGTTTGTGGAACAATCGGGACCAATCTGACGATTTGAATGGGGTGCCCCCATAGCCAGAGTGGGTGGGCGCATCAGGAAGACCTGTCAGGGAGATCGCACACACACGCGAACCCCACGCTGACCTGCGAGTTCGCGTTGTTGTCCAGCATTTGTTGCTCACGAAAGGCCTGGGGTCTGAGGTTCGTCGTCTCCGACGACTCGGCGGGTACGACGGGGGCGCTATGTAACGATTAGGTCACGGTACCGCCCCGAGGAAGAAAATTGTTGATCGTGAGCCGCGCCAGCGGCTTACGCTGCTGATGCCATCAGGGCCGATCGGCCGAGCATTGGCGCACAACACCTCGTCTCCGCGGTAAATAAGGACAAGGATGATCTGGTGAGTTGTAAGCGTGTGGTGAGTGGGTGCGGGGCATGAACTCGGCGTCACGGCGAGTGCAGCGTGTGTACCTCTTATTGCTACTGGGCAACACCCTGGCCGCGTCGTTCATTTGGGGTATCAACACCCTGTTTTTACTCGACGCTGGGCTCAGCAACTTTGAAGCCTTCGCCGCTAACGCGTTCTTCACTGCAGGAATGGTGATCTTTGAAATCCCCACCGGCGTCGTCGCAGATACGGTGGGTCGCAAAGCCTCCTATCTCCTCGGCACGATCACGCTCTCGGCGACGACCGTGCTGTACTGGCTGCTGTGGTTCTGGCATGCGCCCTTCGTGTGGTGGGCGATCGTCTCGGTTCTTCTTGGGCTCGGCTTCACCTTCTTCTCCGGGGCTGTCGAAGCCTGGCTTGTCGATGCGCTCACCTTCAGTAGGTACACCGGAAGTCTTGAGGCTGTGTTTGGTCGCGGCCTCGTCGTCAGCGGTGTTGCGATGTTTGTGGGGTCGGTGCTCGGCGGCGTGATCGCTCAGGTGACTAACCTGGGCGTGCCGTTCGTGATGCGCGCAGCGGTGTTGGTGGTGCTGTTCGTGTTTGCGTACATCGTGATGAAGGACCTGGGCTTCACGCCGGATCGCTCAGCCGGGCCACTGAAAGCAACCCGCACCGTGCTGGCCCAATCGGTTGAGTACGGTCTGAAGCGACCAGCGGTGCGCTGGGTCATTCTTTCCGCCCCGTTCGCATCCGGCGTGGGGTTTTATGCTTTCTATGCGCTCCAGCCCTACCTCCTACAGCTTTACGGGGATCCATCCGCTTACTCGATTGCAGGTTTAGCTGCCGCCGTGCTCTCGCTCGCTCAGGTGGCGGGCGGCATCCTCGCGCCGCGTTTGCGTGGGATGTTCGCCCGACGCACGACCACAGTGATTGGGGCATCCGTTCTGAGCGCGGTGTTGCTGGTGGTTCTCGGGTTTGGCAGCGTTTTCGGTGTCGCACTTGTTGTCCTGGTGCTGTGGGGCTTCGTCTTTGCTGCTGCCGGCCCGGTGCGTCAGGCCTATCTCAATGACATGATCCCCTCCAAGCAGCGTGCAACCGTGCTGTCGTTCGACTCGCTCTGTGGAAGCTTGGGCGGGGTGTTTATTCAGCCGGGGCTCGGCCGTGCCGCCGACCTCGGCGGTTATGGTGCCTCGCTCGTTCTTGGTGGAATCGTGCAGCTCATCGGCATTCCCTTTCTCGTCGCAAGCCGCCGCCAACGTGATCCCGCCGACAGTGACGGCGTGCGAGCCGCTCCGTCCCCACCAGATCTTTTGTAGGAATACAACGTCGTTCTGGCGCGAACGCTGGACCCCGTTGTAGAGAAGCTGCAGAAACCCCGGCAGTTGCTCATGTCTCACCACGTGGAGTGCAGACCTAGCTACGCTGTCTCGCATGAGTACATTCCGTCCCCAAACCTCAGACATCGCCTTCACCCTCGAGCACGTGGTGGGCTATCCCGATGTCGCCGCACTGCCCGGATTTGAGCATGCGGACCTCGACACCGTCGTCGAACTTCTCGAGCAGTGCGGTGAATTCATGGCCGAGGTCGTCGCCCCCACGAATCGTTCCGGCGATGTTCAGGGCGCTGCGCGACAGCCGGATGGCACTGTCGTTACCTCTCCGGGTTTCCGAGACGCCTACCGTCAGTATGTGGAAACCGGCTGGGGCGCGGTACCGCTACCCGAAGAGTTTGGCGGCGGCGATTTCCCCCACACCGTTGGCCTTGCCATTCAGGAGCTGATGTCCACGGCCAACGTGGCATTTGCCCTGTGCCCACTGCTCACCCAGGGGGCTATTGAAGCTCTGGTGCACTACGGCAGCGACGCCCTGAAGCAGCAATTTCTGCCCAAGATGGTGACCGGGGAGTGGACCGGGAGCATGAACCTCACCGAACCGCAGGCCGGTTCCGACGTGGGAGCCATCACAACACGGGCGGTGAAGAACGACGACGGAAGCTACGCTCTCACCGGCCAGAAGATTTACATCACCTATGGTGACCACGACATGGCCGAGCAGATCGTTCACCTCGTGCTGGCCCGCGTTCCCGGCGCTCCGGCCGGCACCAAGGGAATTTCCTGCTTCATCGTGCCCAAGTTCCTCGTGAACGACGATGGCTCCCTCGGCGAGCACAACGGCGTTTCGGCACTGTCGCTGGAGCACAAGCTCGGCATCCACGGGTCGCCGACCTGCGTGCTGGAATATGCCAATGCCACCGGCTACCTCGTGGGTGAGGAAAACCGCGGAATGCAGATCATGTTCATCATGATGAACAGCGCCCGGGTATCGGTGGGGATGCAGGCCGTGGGCATCAGCGAGCGGGCGTACCAGCAGTCCCTCGATTACGCGCAGAACCGCCGTCAGGGCCGAGCTATTGGCGCAACCGAGCGTGACTCAGCCATCATCGACTTTCCTGACGTGCGCCGCATGCTGATGACCCAAAAGACATATTTGGCCGCGGCACGTCGACTCATGCTGCTGAACGCGGTCTACGTGGACCAGAGCACCCACAATCCCGACGCCGCCGTGCGTGCCCGTGCCGATGAGATCGCCGGCCTCCTCACCCCGATCTGTAAGGCGTACGGGAGTGACCTCGGCAACGAGCTCACCTCGCTCGCCCTGCAAATCCATGGCGGCATGGGATTCATCGAGGAGACGGGTGCCGCGCAGCACTATCGCGACGTGCGCATCATGGCGATCTACGAGGGCACCAACGGTATTCAGGCCGCCGACCTCGTGGGACGTAAACTCGGCGTTCGCGGCGGTGATTCGGCACGTGAGTTCCTCGAAACGATGCGCGAGATTCTGGCCGAGTTGGCCGAGGCCGGCACCGAATTCGACTCGATCCGGGCGTCGCTCAGTGCCGAGCTTGATGCACTGGACACGGCAACAGAGTGGATGCTCCGCACTGGCCGCGGCGATCCGAACGGTGTGCTCGCTGGTTCCGTTCCGTATCTGCGCATGTGGGGACTCTGCGTGAGCGGTTGGCTTCTGGCCCGCTCCGCCCTCGCCGGGGCAGCAGCGGGGGACCCCGAGCAGGCGGAGACCCAGTTGGTGATGGCACGATTCTTTGCCCAGCAGCTGCTGCCAGCCTGCTCCGGGCTACTCGGCGCGGCGACGGCGGGGTCAACCGACCTGTTTGCGCTGAACGTGGCGCAGCTGTCCGGGATCGCGCGCAGCACGGTTTCCTCGTAAGGAGCTCAGGCGCCGATGAGCGTCAACACGTGGAAAATGACATAGACCGGCCACACCACGGCCTGAAGGAGGCCGAGAATCACGCCCCAAAACGAGCCGTCCGACTCGGAGATGAAGTAAATTGCCGCGCCAACGTAGGCCAGCAAAAAGATAAAGCCCCACGGGCCGTCCCGCACAATCGTGCTCCCGCGACCGTTGCTGGTCATCGTGCTCTCCTGTCCTCAGAGCCGTGTTGCTCACCCCGCCGGAGGTAGTCTTCGGCTTGGTGAGCGTCGACAGGCGTCGACGCGGGCCAGAATAGCCGCATACGTGGCCGCGCAACACCCCGCACGGAGCACGATCTGAACGGATGCTGTGGCACGCGGAGCACGGTCTCCTCCTAGCTCTCAACCAGATTGGTGTTCGGTGCGTCTTGTACAGTAGAAGTTACTGAATGCGACACAACCGGAAGGCGCTGACCCAGACTGTGGATCACCGAGCCGTGGCCGTAAAGGCCCACGACCAACACAACATTCTCTTACTGACACTCCGACGCTCTGCTGCGTTGCCGGCGGGGGTGATGGCGGAATGATTGCAGCAACGGGACTGCTCCTCATCGGGATTGTGGTGATTCTGGCGATCATCGCTGCAAACGGCTACTTTGTGGCGCAGGAATTTGCCTACATGTCGGTTGATCGCAACAAGCTCGGCGCCCAGGCAGCAGCGGGAGATGTGGCGGCAGCACGTGCCCTTGCCGTGACCAAACGCACCTCGTTCATGCTGTCGGGCGCGCAACTGGGCATCACCGTCACCGGTCTGCTCGTGGGGTTTGCCGCGGAGCCGCTCATCGGTGGGGCGATTGGAACGCTGCTCGGGGGTGCGGGGATTCCCGTGGCCGTCAGCATCACCATCGGGACCGTTCTGGCCCTGGTGATCGCAACCGTGGTGCAAATGATCTTCGGCGAGCTCTACCCGAAGAACCTTGCGATCGCGAACCCCGAACCGCTTGCCCGCGGCCTGGCCCGCTCGACGACGATTTACCTCGCAACCTTCGGTTGGCTCATTGCGGTTTTCGATTTTGCGGCCAACGCCCTGCTTCGCCTACTGCGTATTGAACCCGTGCACGACGTGGATTCCAGTGCCACCGCGCAGGATCTCGAACGCATTGTGGCGGATTCTCGCACCAGTGGCGATCTGCCCGCCGAACTCTCGCTCATGCTCGATCGAATTCTGGAGTTTCCGCAGCAGACCGTTGAGCATGCGATGATTCCGCGGTCGCTCGTTGACACTGTTCGGCCCGAGACCACGATCGCGGAGGTGCGTGCCATGATGGCGCGAGCACACACCCGTTACCCCGTCGTTGACGATGAGAGCCAACCGCTCGGGGTCGTTCAACTTGCCGACGTGCTCGGGTCTACCCTGCCCACCGAGGCATCCGTTACCGAAATCATGCACCCCGCGCTCGTGCTGTCGACACTCATGAAGCTTCCCGAAGCTCTCGCCGAACTCACCCGCACACACAACGACCTGGCCTGCGCCATCGACGAGTACGGCGGATTCGCCGGTGTGCTCACCCTGGAAGACCTCGCCGAGGAGATTGTGGGGGAAATCACGGACGAACATGATGACGCTTCAGCCCCCTCGGTCGAACCCGACGGTGACCTGGTGTGGCGGATGGGTGGCGACGTTCATGTGGATGAGATGCATCGCGCCCTGGGCTACGAACTGCCCGACGGCGATTTTGAGACCGTTGCAGGGCTGGTGATCGCCGCTCGCGGCGCATTGCCGACAGTGGGAGAGCGTGTGATCATCCCGCTGCCCGACGATCCTGCAGATCTCGTGCACAACGAGGACGTGCACCGCTGGCTGGACATCGACGTGCTCGAGATTGAACGCCACGTTCCGAGCGTGCTTCGCGTTGGTCTCCGTGAAAGCCGGGGAAACGATGACGCAGGCATCACGTTGCCGGGACTCGCAACCGACACGGATGCCGTGACAGGGGAAGACCGATGACCAACTCTCTCGTTGTGGTGCTTGTCACCACCGCTCTGATCGCCCTGAGTGCGTTCTTTGTCATCATCGAATTTGCTCTGCTCGGCGCACGTCGCCACCGCCTGGAAGCAACGGCGGCCACCGATAGATCCGCTCGGGCCGCGCTCCGTGGGGTGAATGAGCTGACCCTGATGCTCGCCGGAGCCCAGCTGGGCATCACCGTGTGTACCTTTGCACTGGGTGCGGTGACCAAGCCGGCTCTGGATCGTTGGCTTGGACCAATCTTCTTAGGTCTGGGTCTACCCGAATGGGGTGCCGGTGCGCTCGCGTTCGGGCTATCGCTGCTCCTCGTAACTTTTCTGCATCTGGTGGTTGGCGAAATGGCCCCCAAATCGTGGGCGATTGCGCATCCGGAAACGGCCGCGAAAGTCATCGGCATCCCGTCCCGCGTGTTCATTTGGCCGTTCAGACCACTGCTGAACTGGGTCAACAGTATTGCGAACAGACTGGTGCGAGCCTCTGGTGTCGTTCCCGTGGAAAGTGCGGCCGTTGGCGGGCAGAATGCCGAAACCATTCGCCATCTGGTTGAGCTGTCGGCGCGGGCGGGCACTCTCGACGCGTCGTTCCGTCCACAGCTTGAGGGTGCGATCGAGCTGGAAACCCTACGGCTGGACGAGTTGGTGAATGCCAGCGCCACGCCCACCGTGGTGCCGACCGGCGCGACGGTGGCCGACGTGCAGCGTGCAGCCGCGGACTCGGGCCACATGCGCATTCTCATTGGTGATCCGGCCCACGTTCCCGGCATCATTCACGTGCGCGACACCCTGCTGGCGGAGCTGGACGCCCCGGCGGCGCCCCTCGCACGACCCGCACTGGTGCTTGCAGGGTCGACCCCGGTTTACGAGGCTCTCGCTCGCATGCGCACCACCAGTGAGCAGTTTGCGATTGTTGTCGACGATGACTGTTTCTACGGAGTTGTGACACTCTCCGACGTTTTGCCGAGAGTGCTTCCGCACGCCGACGATAACCTTTCGTCAGGCATCCGCTAACGAGACGGGGGTGGACTGTGACGCTGATACGTTGGCGGGATGAATGAATTTTCCGTCAGCGACGAGATCGCGGCCATGGTCGCTGAGCGTGACTGGTCACAGTTCCACACCCCGGAAAACCTGGCCAAGAGCATTGCTATTGAAGCGGGGGAGCTGTTGGAGTGTTTTCAGTGGAATGCCGACGCTGATCCCGACCGGGTTCGCGGGGAACTAGCCGATGTTCTCACCTACTGCCTTCTTCTGGCCGACCGGCTCGGGATGGACCCGAACCAGATCATTCTCGACAAGTTGGCGGTCACCCGGGGAAAGTATCCGGTCGATACAGCGCGGGGGCGAAGCACGAAGTACGACGCCCTGTAGGCGCTGTCAAGTGGCGCATTGACACGTACGATCGAGGGGTGCCTCCGCGTTCTCCCCTTCCTCAGCGCCACGGGCTCGATGCTGCGTGGGTATCGACGCCGGAACGCGCTGCGAGCTACCCGTGGGACGACATGGGCGACTTTCTCGCGGAGCGGTTAGCCGAGTTTGTGAACGTGGCCGGGTTTCTGGCCGACGGACGCTTCGTCTATCAGACGGGTGCGCCGGTACTGGCCCGGGACCCGTACCAACCACACACTTTTGTGTGGTTTCACCGCGACCTCGCGGAGGAGGTGTTCGTCCCGGGGGAGATTCATGTGATCCACCGCGATGATCGCCTCGTGGTGATCGACAAGCCACCGTTTCTCTCCTCCATTCCGCGCGGACGGCACGTTCTGCAGAGCGTAGTGGTGCGTCTGCGCGTCGAACTGGGGCTGCCCGAACTCTCGCCGCTGCACCGTCTCGACCGGGTGACCTCGGGTGTGTTGGTGCTGGCCACCGAGCGCCGGTGGCGAGGTGACTATCAGTCCCTGTTTCAGCGCGGGGAGATCAGCAAGACCTACCACGCACTCGCGCCGCTCCGACCGGGCCTCGAACTGCCCGTCACCGTGCGCAATCATCTCACCATGCGTCGTGGGCAGTGGCAGGGCTACGTGGTGCCCGATGCTCCGGTGAACGCCGAATCGCTCATTGAACTCGAGACCGAACGTGGCAATCAGGCCACGTACCGGCTCAGCCCGCGGACGGGGCGCACTCACCAGCTGCGCCTGCACATGCTGGGTCTGGGAATTCCGATCTGCGACGACCCGCTCTATCCCGTTGTAGCGGATGTCCCGGTGCACGACTTCACCCACCCGCTGCAACTCCTGGCCAGCGCTGTGAGCTTCACCGACCCGATCGACGGCCGTGAGCGCCGATTCGACAGCGTGCGCAAACTCCCACTGCGGGCCGAGACCGACTGAGCGTTGCGGCGCCAGGGGTTCACGTCCCCGTACACACAACATCGCCCCTGAAAAACTCAGGGGCGATGTTGTGTGTCGTGTTCGACGTTAGCTGGCGGCAGCCGCGGTGTCCGCGCGGGTGGGCAGACGCCACCCTGCACGGATGTAGTGGCAGGTGTAGCCGTTCGGGGACTTCTCTAGGTAGTCCTGGTGGTCTTCCTCGGCCTGCCAGAAATCGCCAGCCGGCTCGACCTCGGTGACAACCGGGCCCGGCCAGATGCCGGAGGCATCGACATCCGCTATGGTCTCCTCGGCGACACGCTTCTGCTCGGCCGATGTGTAATAAATGGCGGAGCGGTAGCCGCGGCCCACGTCATTGCCCTGACGGTTCTTCGTGGACGGGTCGTGAATCTGGAAGAAGAATTCCAGCACCTCGCGGTAGCTGATGACAGCGGGATCGAACTCAATCTCTACCGCCTCGGCGTGGTCGCCGTGATTGCGGTAAGTGGCGTCGGGGGTATCGCCGCCGGAGTAGCCCACGCGGGTAGCGAGAATTCCGGGGCGGCGACGCAGCAGCTGCTGAGCTCCCCAGAAACAGCCGCCAGCCAGGATTGCTTGTTCAGTGTTCATGATTCTCCTCGTGGTGATGGCACGTGCTCTCGGCATGCGGCCGAGTGCGGTTCCGCTCGTTGAAACACTCTAGGTCGCTAAATTGTTCCGCAGCCCTCAATGGAGGGCACTGTCACGAAATGCTCGTGCAGTGTTCAGGAATTGTTACATACCCCATGGGGTATAGTGAAGTGACAAGTTCACTGAAAAAGGAGTTGTTATGTGCCGTGCCGTTGCCTGTAAGAAGTGTGGAAAGACCACCTGGGCGGGCTGTGGTCAGCACGTTGATCAGGTGATGCGCGGTGTGCCCAGTTCCGACCGCTGCCGCGGGCACGAGAACGAACCTGCCTCCAGCGGGGGCGGGTGGTTCTCGCGGCTGTTTTCCGGGCGGTGAACGCGAATCTTATGATGCGCGAAAGCTCGGCTTGGGGCCACGGCAGGAATAGTCTCTAGTCAGTTCACTGTGTAACAGGACTGCAAGGGAGCAGGGCATGACGTTCCTGACGCTCGCACTGATTGCTGTGGTGGCGCTGCTTGGACCTCTGCTCGCACTGCCGCGCACATGGCATCTGCCCGTGGTGCTGGGTGAGTTGGTAGCCGGCATCGCGATCGGGCAGACCGGGCTCGCCCTCGTGGATGCCTCAGATCCGATCTTCACGTTCCTTGCGAATATCGGCTTCGCGCTCATCATGTTTGTGGCCGGGTCGCATGTGCCGGTGCGGGACGCGATGATTCGCTCGGCAGTCGGGCAGGGAGCCCTCCGAGCCGCTGTTGCCGCAGTCGTGGCCGGTGGAGTGGGGACAGCGATCGCGGTGGTGTTCGCGACCGGACATGCGCCGCTCTACGTGGTTCTCCTGGCCTCCTCGTCGGCGGCCCTGGTGTTGCCGATCATCGGCTCGCTGCGTCTGGGGGGTCCGCAGGTTCTAGCGATGACGACCCAGGTCGCCATCGCCGACATCGCGTGCATCGTGGCCCTGCCACTCGCTGTGGATCCGCCGAACGCGGGCCGGGCGGCACTCGGAACCCTCGCGGTGGGGGTGTGCGCGGGCGTGGTCTTCATGCTGTTGCGCTGGTTGGAGCGCCGGGGAAGCCGCGTGCGCCTGCACCGCGTCTCGGCCCGGCGCAAGTTTGCCCTCGAACTGCGCATTCAGTTGGCGATTCTCTTCGCACTGGCCGGATTGGCGGTCTACAGCCAGGTGTCCATCATGCTGGCCGGATTTGCGTTCGGACTCGTCGTGGCCGCGATTGGCGAACCGCGGCGTCTTGCGCATCAACTTTTCGCCGTCACGGACGGATTCCTCGGCCCCCTGTTCTTTGTCTGGCTGGGTGCCTCCCTCAGCTTTGGGGACCTTGCCAGCCGCCCCCCGATGATTCTTCTCGGCGTGAGCCTCGGTGTGGGAGCACTGCTCGTGCACATGGTGCTGCGCGTTATCGGGCTGCCCCTGTCGCTGGGGGCGCTGTCTGCCGCGCTGCTGGGTGTGCCCGTGGCGGCGGCAACGATCGGAACCCAGCTGAACCTGCTGCAACCCGGCGAAGCCGCCGCGCTCATTCTTGGAGCGCTGATCACGATCGCGGCTAGCGCGCTGGCCGGGGCCCGGGCGGCCGAGAGATTCACCCGGCCGGTGGGGGAGGGCAAGCCTGTCGCGCCGCCGTCGTCGTGACGGCTGCGCCGTCGGGTGGCATGCGGCTCCGCGAGGGTGGGAGCATGGGGGAATGAACATTCGATTACAGGCAATGCCGCAGGAGCGATTCGACAGGTGGCTCACGACCTCGCAGGAGCAGTATCTGGCTTCACGGATCGCCGCCGGGGAATCGGAGACCGTCGCACGGGAGAAGGCGGAGAGGTCATTCGCGGACAACTTCCCGAACCGACAACCTCTGGCCACGCACCGCGTGTGGGAGGTGCTCGACGATGACGCTGCCGTGGGCTACATCTGGATCGGACCCCAGCCCGGTCTGACCGATGCGTGGTGGATCTTCGACATTGAAATCGAACCCGCGTTTCGACGACGCGGGTTTGGACGCCAGGCCATGCTGCTCGGTGAGGTGGAGGCGCGGAGGTTGGGCGCAGCATCCGTTGGGCTCAATGTCTTTGGGTATAACGCGAATGCCCGTGCGCTCTATGAATCGCTGGGTTACGTGACCACTGCGGTGCAGATGCGTAAGGACCTGACCGGGGCCTAGTGGATGGTGGCGAGCAGGATTCCCACCAGAACGAAAAGCACGCCGAAGACGCGGTTCAGGACACGCTGACCGTGAGCGTCGCGGGTGAAGCGCTGGAATGACCGCGCGGTGCCGGCGAAAAAGAACCACATCACGAGAACGTCGATGACGACGACCGTGGCGGCAGCGATGAGGTACTGGGGCAGCAGTGGTTGGCCGACCTGAATGAACTGCGGCAGGAATGCCAGGAAGAACACGATTGCCTTGGGATTGAGCAGGTTCACCCACAGTCCGCGTCGAAACATGGACCAGCGAGGCTCATTGCGCCGGGCATGCACGCTCTCGTTGTCGAGGGCCGGCTGAGCGAGGAATTGCCGGATGCCGAGGTACACCAGGTAGGCGGCGCCGGCGTAACGGATAACGTTGAACGCCACCGGCGAGCTCGCCACGAGGATTCCGACGCCGAGGGCCACGATCGTGATGTGGATGAGCAGCGC
Source organism: Cryobacterium sp. CG_9.6 (assembly GCF_029893365.1). NCBI lineage: Bacteria > Bacillati > Actinomycetota > Actinomycetes > Micrococcales > Microbacteriaceae > Cryobacterium > Cryobacterium sp. CG_9.6. The sequence goes on from NZ_JARXUZ010000001.1 coordinate 1,675,496, forward strand.
GGCCTGTTGACCGAAAATACCCCAGATGGAACGACGAAAGCCCGCGTTGAGGGAGTTGCTCATGGTGTTGATCGCACCCGCGCCGGGCGTGAAACTGATGAGGGTACCGGCGCCTAACAGGGCCAACCACAAGGAGAACTGCACCGGCCAAGTTTACTGGTGCGCGGGGCGCGGGATGTCACGGCGTTTGCGCACACCGGTGCTGGCCGTGGCAAGCTGAGAGCATGGATTTAGAGGTATCACCGGAGCTCACCATTCCCGCGCAGGAACTGGGCTGGCGATTCTCGCGATCCCGAGGCCCGGGCGGGCAGCACGTGAACACATCGGACAGCCGGGTGGAGTTGTCGTGGCACATTTCCGGCTCCCTCGCGCTCACCGATGAGCAGCGGATGCGCCTCCTCGAGCGCCTCGATCGGCGACTCGTTTCTGGAGTGGTCACCGTAGCCGCATCGGAGCAGCGGTCGCAGCTGCGCAACCGGGAGATCGCGCTGCGCAAGCTGGCCGAACTTCTCGCGGACGCGCTGGCGCCCGACGGACCGCGGCGTCGGGCAACCAAGCCCACGCGTGGTTCCGGGCGGCGGTGGCTGGCTGTCAAGGAGCAGCGCTCCGCTACGAAGCAGCAGCGCCGCCGCCCTGCCGACGATTAGCGAGTCCTGGGCCGGCGTGGTTGCCGCGGCGGACGCGCTGGTCGAGGAGCGCGCATGTACTTGGCGCGCGTCTCGAGACCCGGTGAGTCAGTCCCGAAGGCCAGCTCACGAGGTCTCGACTGCTCGCAAGCTCGCGCTCGACCAGCGAGAGGGGGGCGCGGAGCGCGGGCGGACGCGCTGGTCGAGGAGCGCGCATGTACTTGGCGCGCGTCTCGAGACCCGGGGAAGCGGCGCGGCACTCGTGTGCCCGTGCGGCACTCGTTTGGACGAGTGCCGCGCAGGCAGATGAGTGCCGCGACGCCGCGCTGCTGCTCAGAAGCCGAAATCGCCACCAAAGTCGCCGCCGAAGTCTCCGCCCGCGTCGCCGCCGGCATCCGCTTGGGGATCGCCCGCGTCAGCAGCGGATGCGTCCGCGTCAGAACCGCCGCCATCCATCGGTAGGAAGGCGCTCACCAGCGCGGAGCCGATCACGAAACCGGCGACGGTTCCGAGGAGTGAACCGCCGAACATGCTCCCGAATCCCGGACCACCCTGACCACCCTGACGACCAAAGCTGCCGGCCAGTGTTCCCGGATTCTGCAACTCGGCACGAGTGGCCGCCTGGGCCAGCGTGGCGGGCGTGGCATTCGCCGGGCGTTCGCTCTCGTCGAGGCTCTCGCTGAGCTGGCGAAAGAGCAGATCGCGCTGCTCCTCGGTGAGCTTGGCGAAGGCCTCGGTGTGCACCTGCTCAATGGTTTCGGGAGGAGCGGTTCGCAGCAGGTACTGGTAACGCTCGACGGCGATGTCGTCCGCACTCCGCTGCGAGTTTCCCGCGCCGGTGGCGCGAGGAGGGGACTGCTCGGGACGGCCAAAGAGTCGATCAAGGAAGCCCATGTGATTCCCTTTCTGTGAGGTATGGCCTCAGAATCCCAGTTCAATCTGAACGAATCCTGTTCTTCTCGGACCGGCACCGGTGCGTTGTCGCCGAAAAGTGGTCCGACTCCCTACGCTGGAATCATGACCGAGGATCCGAGATCAGCCCTTCGTGCGCTGTGTGAGCGGGGCCTCGACTGGGAAACCGACCTGTCTCGCGTGCTGATGAACGGCTCCGCGGTGCGGCGCGCGGCGGTGCTCGTGCTCTTCGGAGTGCTGGACTCTGAGCCTGCCCACTGTTCCGGCGCGCTCCCGGTGTCGCGCGACCTGGACGTGCTGCTGTTGCGTCGGGCCTCCACGTTGGGCAGCCATCCGGGACAGATCGCTTTTCCGGGTGGACGTCTGGACGCCACCGATGCCGGCCCGATCGCTGCCGCCCTGCGCGAGGCCGTGGAGGAGACCGGACTCAATCCAGACGGGCTCGAGCCGCTTGGCACGCTGCCCGATCTGCCGCTGCCAGCCAGCAACCACCTGGTCACTCCGGTTCCGGCGTGGTGGACGCATCCGTCGGAGGTGGCCGCGGTCGATCACCGTGAGACCGTGGATGTGTTTCGGATACCTGTGGCTGACCTGCTCGACCCGGTCAACCGTGTTGCCACGGAGCACGTTGTGGGCGATCGAACGTTTCGGGCCCCGGCTTTCGACGTGGATGGCAAGCTGATCTGGGGCTTCACGGCGATTGTGCTCTCACGCATGTTCGAGGAACTCAGCTGGTCGGTGCCGTGGGATAGTGAGCAGATCGTGGTTCCCGAGGTCTGAGGGTCGGTGCGGCGAACGCTGGCGGCGGCATGCGGATGCCCGACAGCACTGTGAAAATCCGCCACGGCCCAGGTTTCGCGCACACGGGGCAGCCAGACCGCTCCGCTAACCTGAGGGCATGCTCACGAAACCCCGCCTTGGTTTTCGCCCTCGTGTCTCGACCGAGGGGCCACAGCGGCAGCTGTCCGAGAAGTCCAGACCCGAACTGTGGGGTCAGCTCGTGGCGGGGATCTTCAGCCTTCCCGGCGTGCAGGAGCGCCACAGTCAGGTGTCACCGCCCACATCCCGCGGTGTGTTCCTCACCGATCTGGCCAGTGAGCGTTCGGCAGAGACGTCCCTGGCCCCCGGTCAGCGCCTGGAACCCGTTCACGTGCACGGCGTGGATGACACCAGCATTCACGTGTGTCTCCCGGCCGAGCGCGGACATCGGCTCACCGAACTGGGCTGGGCCGAACCGCACCAGTATGGCGACACGGGGTGTGAATTTTTGATCTACGGCCCACGAACCACGGCGGAACTCGAAGTGGTGCTGACAATTGTGGCCGAGAGTCTCGACTTCGCCCGCGGAAACACTGAGCGGATGTCTCACTAGCGCATCGGCTGACCCCGGCACGTGCCGAGGTGACGAAGGAAGGCCCCCGAGAAATCTCGAGGGCCTTCTTTCGTGCGGTTCTAGTAGCGGCGCGGCGGACGCTCGCTGCGGTCGCGGTCCTCGCGGCGCACACCACCGCCGCCATCGGCGTGCAACTCGATCAGCTTTCCGCTGATCCGGGTGCCCGAGAGCTTGTCAAGAATGTCCGGGGACAGATCGGCCGGAAGCTCAACAAGCGAGTACTCCGGGTTGATCTGAATGTGACCGAAATCTTCCCGGCTCAGGCCACCCTCGTTGGCAAGGGCTCCCACAATCTGGCGCGGCTCCACCTTGTGACGCTTGCCCACCTCGATGCGGTACGAGGCGAGGGCGCGGTCGGCGTTGCGCGGGTGACGCTCGACACGGTCGCCCTGCTCCGGACGGTCACCGCGGGTTCCGCGGTCGTCGCGACGGTCGCTGCGATCATTGCGGTCGTAGCGCGGTGAGCGGTCATCGCGGTCGCTGCGTGCGGGGCGATCGTCACGGTCGCGGTCGAAGCGCTGCACACGGGCATCCTTCTCCGTGAGCAGCAGCGGGGTCTCACCCTGCGCGACCACGGCGAGCGCGGCAGCCACGTCGGCCTCCGGCACATCGTGGTGCTGCACGTAGTGCGCGATGATGTCGCGGAACTTGCTGATGCGGTCGGACTCGCCGAGGGCGGCGGTGATCGCGTCATCGAAGCGGGCCAGACGGGTGACGTTGACGTCGTCCGGGCTGGGCAGCTGCATTTGCGTGAGCGGCTGGCGTGTGGCGCGCTCAATGGCGGTGAGCAGGCGACGTTCACGCGGGGTGACGAAGCTGATGGCGGCACCGCTGCGGCCAGCGCGTCCGGTACGACCAATGCGGTGCACGTAGGACTCGGTGTCAATGGGGATATCGAAGTTGACCACGTGGCTGATGCGCTCCACGTCGAGGCCGCGAGCGGCGACATCCGTTGCAACGAGAATGTCGAGCTTGCCACTCTTCAGCTGCTCAACCGTGCGCTCACGCTGCACCTGAGGAACGTCACCGTTGATGGCCATGGCGGAGTAGCCACGCGCGCGCAGCTTCTCAGCGAGGGTTTCGGTCTCGTTCTTGGTGCGAGCGAACACGATCATGCCCTCGAAGTTTTCAACCTCGAGGATGCGGGTGAGGGCGTCGACCTTCTGGCCGTACGACACCACCAGGTAGCGCTGCGTGGTGTTTGCGGAGGTCGTGGTCTTGTTCTTGACCGTGATCTCTTTCGGGTCGTTCAGGTATTTCTGCGAGATGCGGCGAATCGACGCCGGCATCGTGGCCGAGAACAGGGCCACCTGCTTGGTGTCGGGGGTGTCGGCAAGAATCGTCTCAACGTCTTCAGCGAAGCCCATTTTGAGCATCTCGTCGGCCTCATCGAGCACGAGGTACTTGAGTTCGCTCAGGTTCAGCGTGCCCTTTTCCAGGTGGTCCATGATGCGACCGGGAGTACCGACAACAATGTGCACGCCGCGACGCAGAGCGGAGAGCTGAACGCCGTAGCCCTGTCCGCCGTACACGGGGAGCACGTGCACGCCGCGCATGTGGGAGGCGTACTTCTCAAACGCTTCACACACCTGCAGTGCGAGCTCACGGGTGGGGGCCAGGACGAGGGCCTGCGGGTTTTTCTGCGCCAAGTCGAGGCGGGAGAGAATGGGGAGGGCGAATGCGGCCGTCTTGCCGGTTCCCGTCTGGGCGAGGCCCACGACGTCGCGGCCTTCCAGCAGCGGGGGAATGGTAGCGGCCTGAATGGCGGAGGGAGTCTCGTACCCGACGACCTTGAGCGCCTTTAGCATTGCGTCGTTGAGTCCGAGATCGGCGAAAGTTTTCGTTGCGGGTGCAGCGTCTGCATCGCTCCGGGTGGTTGTTTCAGGAGGCGTCATACTCTAACGGTACTCGATGCGTGCCCCCTATAAGTGAGGTATCGTCTGCTGCTTTGACAGCGGATGCCTCCGTGCGAGTTTTCCGTCTCGGCGCCAGCTCCGCAAGGTGCCCGCCGATTGCGGCGACAGCCAGTGGTGTTAGCGCGAGGAGAGGGCCTCGGTGATGTCGGCCACCGTGGCGTCGTAGGCCGTGAGGAGGGCGTCGGCGTCGAGGAAGGCCGAGAAACCGTGTTCCCCGGCGCCGAGGGCGACGCGGCCGCCCCGCATCCGCTCATCGGCGAAAACCGGCCAGGCGGTGCTGCTACCAAGCGGGGTGATGGCGCCGCGCGGGTAGCCGGTGACGGCCAGGGCCACATCCTGATGCGGCATGGAGAGCTTGTTGACGCCGACCAGTGCGCGAAGCTTCGCCCAGCTGATCTGTCGGTCGCCCGGAATCAGGGCGAAGAGATAGTCGCCGTCGTGTCGCTTCACGACGAGAGACTTGACGATGCTCGAGGGCTGGATTCCGAGAGCTGCCGCCGCACCTTCTAGGCTGTCGGCGGGCGCACGTTCGGTGATGTCTATGTCGAGTCCGCGGGAGAGGGCATCCGCTCTCACACGGTCTCGGCCTGTCTTCGTCATGACCTGAGTCAATCACAGCTGGCTGGGGGCGAGTCGACCTAGGCTGGGCCCATGGCCGGTACGAAGGATCCCCGCGACTCGCGGTTGAACGTTGCGCGGTATCAGGTGGACAAGCTCACGCCGACAGCGGATGCCGCAGAACCTGACAAGTCTGACGCGAATGCGGCGGGGCAGTCCATGATAGAAGCCCGCGCTCAGTACGTGGAGATGGCGATTCAGCAGGCGATTCGTCGGGGCGATTTCGACAACCTGCCGGGTGCGGGGAAGCCGCTACCCAACCTGCAGAATGCGTATGATCCGGACTGGTGGATTCGCCAGAAGATCGAGAGCGAGAAGATCACCGGTCTGGGGCCTCCCGCGCTCACCCTGCGCACCGAACACGCGGCTCTGGATGCTCGCCTGGACGCCACGACCAGTGCGGAGACGGTTCGTGAGATTCTCGAAGACTTCAATCGGCGTGTCATTGCGGCGCGTCGGCAGCTGCAGGGCGGGCCACCCGTGGTGACGCCGACCCGTGATGTTGCCGCGGAGGTGTCGGCGTGGCGGGAGCGTCGGGACGCACGGTCGCGCGTGCTGGCGGAGCTGCGGGAACGTGAAGCCGCCGCTCTGGCCGCTTTGACCTGGCGGGAGCGACGCCGAGCGCGACGCGGTCAGTGAGCTGGACATCCGCTTTCCTGATGCGGGCGAGGTCGGTTTTTTAGTTGACGCTTCAACTTTCTTCTGCTTTACTTGAAGCTACAACCAAGTGCGGGGGCGCAGAGTTCAGGAGAAGACAATGACCGACACCCGATCTGCCGCTGGCGATCTGCTGGCCGCTGACACCGGCATGGATGCCGTCAGCCTGCGGGTGGGTGACCTGGCGGTCATGTCGTCCTACTACCGCGAGGCGCTCGGGCTGGAGGTCGTGGGGGAGGACGCCGGCTCAGTTGTGCTCGGTCGCGGGCTCACCCCTCTGGTGGCCTTGGAGCACGCTCCCGGGCTTCCGGTTGCTGCACGCTCACAGGCTGGCCTTTTTCACACCGCTCTGCTCTTTGACACTCCCGCCGCGCTGGCCGCCACGGTGTACCGGGCGGCGCGGGATCAGCGTTCCGCTTTTGTCGGAAGTGCTGACCACCTCGTGAGCGAGGCCTTTTACTTCACCGACCCGGAAGGTAATGGGATCGAACTGTACGTGGACCGCGATCGATCGGAGTGGTCATATCGGAACGGCAGTGTGGAGATGGCCACGCTCGCCCTGGATGCGACTGATTACCTGCTCCGGAACCTGCCGGCGAATGGCGAGTCCGAACTGCACGATGCGGCGACGGTGGGCCATGTTCACCTGCAGGTGGGCGATATTTCTCTGGCATCGGCTTTTTACGTGGATGCACTGGGATTCGAGACCACTCTGGAGGTGCCCGGCGCACTGTTTGTGAGCGCCGGGGGATATCACCACCACATGGCGATGAACGTGTGGAACAGCCGTGGCGCCGGCCCTCGTGCAGCCAGCCTCGGTCTCGCTGAGGTGGCCATCACCGTGCCTGAGCGCGCTGATCTCGATGCGGTGAGCGAGCGACTTCGGCACCGGTTCATTCCGGTGCAGGATGACGGGAGCAGTCTCCGTGTTGACGACCCGTGGGGCACACGCGTCACGCTGAGCGTGGGTGGGACATCCTTGTGAGGAGTGAGTGCGGCCCTGGTGTCGGTGCCTGTTTGTAGAGTGAAGTCATGCTTCGAGCCTGCAGCCAGCCTCGAGACCGGGGCCTGACCGTGACGTTCGGCGAGTGATCATGCTGCGAATATGTTTGCTAAAAAACATATTCATTCTCTGAGGTTTATTCACATATTTCTTCTTTTCTGGGTAAAATGGTTCCATGAACAATCTCAGAGACGCCACCAGAACGGCTTAGGTAGCGGATGTTGCCAGCGCCGTTACGGACGTGCCCTCAGAGATGTCGAGCAGGAACGCCGGTGCACGGAACGGAGGTGAACGGAGCATGAGCCTACAGAGCGTTGCGGCACAGGGCGTTGCGGCACAGGGCGTTGCGGCACAGAGCGTAACCGTACCGGTCGGCGCGATGGGCGGAGACCGGTGTGGAACACCGGGGTGCAGCCACTGGGCAACCGCGCGAGCACCGTCGCCGGCGCAGCTGTTCATGTTGCTCCGGCTCATGGACCTGTCACTCGGATGGAACCAGCCCCGGGTCGGCCGGCGGCCGGGAGCCACGAATCGTGGTGGCGCGGGATCGAGCGGGGGTCGTGTCCGCCCTGCGACTCAGGCACAGAGTCAGGCTCAGGCGCAGGCGCAGGCGCAGGCTCAGGCTCCGAGATCACTTCCGTCTCTCACCTCCACTGGAGCCGCCGGCACGGTCAGCGAACCGGTTGCCGACGAACTCGCCCGCGTCGTAGCCGAGGTCAATGCTCTGGGCACGTCGAGTGCGCACTTTGAGGCGCTATCTGACGCCGCTGCGATTGCGGGCAACGGCTGATCGCGGATGCCCGTCGCCTGATTGATACGCGTGCCGCCTGGATGGCCGCCACGATTGCCCGCCGATCCCGTCCGGAACTCGGACATTCCGGGTTGGCAGCGAAGCAGGGCTTCCTGAACCCCGAGGATATGGTTCAGCACGTAACCGGCTCTACCCGCGGCGAGGCCAACACTCTCATCGCGGTCGGCACACTGCTCGCCGACACAGAGGCCGCTGAAAAACTTATGCAAGAAGCCATCGACAACCCCGATATCGGGCGAGCATTCGTCACCGTTCCGTGGCAAGCACCCATCGGTTATGCCGTTAACACCGGGGTGCTCTCCATTGCGAAGGCGGAGGCTATCCGCTCGGGCCTCGGGAGCATTGATTCCTTCGTGACAGCGAACAGACTCGGTGAAACGCTGACGCTCCTCCTGCAGGAAGCGGCAGCACTCAATGCAGACCAGCTGTTCAAGCGAGCACGACGCCTTCGCGACCGCTTAAACGAGGCAGGTATCGCGGCGGGCGAAAAGGTCGCCCGTGACCAGCGGTACTGGAAGGTCTGGCGTCAACGAGACGGCATGGTCCGCAGCAGCGCTCTGCTTGCTCCCGAAGACGGAGAACTTGTGCTGTCGGCCTACGAAACCGCGACCAGTCCGCGTCGCACCGGAGTGCGGTTTGTCGATCCGCAGCAGGCATCCTGGGCGGATACCCTGCTCAAAGACCCGCGCACCCTCGACCAGATTGCCGCCGACGCCCTCGTGCAGATGCTGCGCCTCGCTGGGGAAGCCGAAAGTGCTGACCCGCGCGATTACGAACTGGGCCACGACCACCCGAAAGGACGCCTGGCAGCCCGTGTCTTCGGTGGCCGACGTCCAGCCGTGCGCGTAATGGTCACCGCCAAAACCATCACCACTGGCAGCGGCTTCGGACACCTGGAGGGAAACCCTGCACCAGTTTCGTGGGAAACGATTGACCGCAACCTCTGTGACACCGGAACCGTGGGAATCATGTTCTCGGACAATGGGCAGTGCGTGAACGTAGGCCGCGATCTGCGCCTCTTCACTCTTCGCCAACGGGTCGGCCTCGCCGTGAGAGACGGCGGCTGTCGCTGGCCCGGATGCACACGCCCACCCTCGTGGACGGAAGCGCACCACATCAAGCATTGGAAAGCACACAACGGAAAAACTGACCTCGCCGAGGGGATCAGTCTGTGCAAATTTCACCACCTGTTGCTGCACAACAACCTCTGGCAGATCTTCTGTCATGACGGTCAGTACTGGCTCCGACCTCCCGCAGACCTCGATAGCCAGCAACGTCTGATCGCAATGCCGAGCAAGAACACCCTCATCCTGAATGATTACGGCGGAGAGCGCGCAGCATCCCCGCCAACCGGACCCTTCCGCACGGACTGACCGATAGATAGATAGTGACCAGTTCGATTGTTCCTCTCTGGACACGCGGTCGGGCCGTGCTCGGTCCCAGTTCAAGGCAGGATAGAACCATGGTACATACGAATCAGCAACCCTGGGTCACGAACTATCAGCCGGGAGTACCTGCCGAAATTGAACTGCCCACCGAATCCCTCGTCTCGATGCTGGAACGTTCCGTTGCCGAGGCGGGCGACCATCCAGCGCTGGAATTCTTTGGACGTCGCACCACCTATACCGAGCTGGGTGACCAGATCGATCGTGCAGCCGAAGGACTCCGAGGACTCGGTGTGCGAGCCGGCGACCGCGTAGCCGTGCTCCTTCCGAACTGTCCACAACATGTCGTCGCTTTCTACGCCGTACTTCGCCTTGGCGCCGTAGTTGTCGAACATAACCCGCTGTACACATCGCGAGAGCTGCGCCATCAGTTCGAAGACCATCAAGCCCGTATCGTTATCGCCTGGGACAAGTCCGTCGCATCTCTGCAAGCATTCCCCGCCGACATTGAGATCGACCACATCGTCTCCGTCAACCTCCTCGACGCATTCCCCACACTCAAGCGTCTGGCCCTGCATCTGCCGGTAAAGAAACTGCGTCAATCGCGAGAAGCACTCACCGGACCCGCAACAGGAACCATTTCATGGAAGACCCTCTTGAGCCACGGTTCCATTGATCCGGAGCACCCACGTCCATCCGTCGTGGACCTGGCCGCCATTCAATACACCTCCGGCACAACGGGACGCCCCAAAGGCGCCATGCTCACCCACTTCAACCTGTATTCCAATGCCCTCCAGGGTGAGGCGTGGATGCAGGGAGCGGAATACCGCAAAGAGATTTTCTACGCCATCCTGCCCATGTTCCATGCTTTTGGAATGACCCTCTACCTCACCTTCGGTATTCGCAAACAGGGTCTGCTGGTGCTTTTTCCCAAATTTGACCCGAATTTGGTACTGGATGCGATGAAGAAATCACCAGCCACGGTGTATTGCGCCGTCCCACCCATCTACGAACGCACGGCGCGAGCAGCCCAGGAACGAGGCATCTCCCTCCGTTCATGCAAATACTGCATTTCCGGCGCCATGAACCTGCCCGACCACGTGGTGGAACTCTGGGAATCGGTCGCGGGTGGGCTCCTCGTGGAGGGTTACGGCATGACCGAATCATCACCGGTCGCCCTCGGCAACCCATTTCACCCCACACGTCGAAACGGCACCATCGGTGTGCCGTTCCCCTCCACCCTGATGCGCGTGGTCGACCTTCACGACCCCAGCATTGAGGTGCAACCGGGACAGCCGGGGGAGTTACTCCTCAAAGGCCCGCAGGTATTCGAGGGCTACTGGAACAATCCCGAAGAGACCCAGAAGACCCTGCTACCCGGGGGGTGGCTTCGCACCGGAGACATCGTGACCGTCGACACCGATGGCTTCACCACCATCGTGGACCGAGCCAAGGAACTGATCATCACCGGTGGTTTCAACATTTCCCCCTCCGAAGTGGAAGCCGTGCTGCGTCTCCATCCTTCCGTCGTCGACGCTGCTGTCTTCGGTAAGCCGCTGGAACGCGGAGGTGAAATGGTCATCGCCGCCGTCGAACTCGCCCCGCGCACCAAGCTGAACGAAGCTGAGCTTCGAGATCATTGCCGCGAACATCTGGCCGCCTACAAGATTCCACGCCGCATCGTCCAGATCACCGACACCCCACGCTCGATGCTCGGCAAAATCCTCCGTAAACAGGTTCGGGAACAGGTCCTGCCCACCCTCTAACGAGCGGATGCACCCATTCAGGGACCCACAGAGCGGGGAGGTCGACCAAAAAAGGCGAGCCTCCCCGCGTCCTCTGACACAGTGTCCCACCCACCATCGAACGTAATGACCGCCAACGCCGACGTGTTCATGTGCACCGAGTGACCCGTGAGCAGCGCCACGACGTCCTCGATTCCTGGGTTATGCCCGATCAGAACCACAGTCGAGGCATCGCTCGGCAAACCGCGCATCACAGCCAGAAGTTGCATACTCGACGCAGCATACATTCGAGCATCGGTCACCGCAGGCGGGTGCATCGCCAGTTCCTCGGCAGCCAGAGACCACGTGGTCTGAGCCCGGACAGCGGGGGAGACGACAGCACGATCAATGACGGGCAGATGGTGATTCAGCCACTTCCCAACGAGCGGTGCCTGCTGTCGACCACGATCATTCAGCGGCCGATCGATGTCAGCCTCAGTACCTGACCAGTCCGACTTGGCGTGCCGCACCAGAATCAATGTGCTGACCGGCATGGCACACCCCACCTTTCTCTTATTCACATTCCTTTACAGTCTGACAAACCCCCGACCCGAGATCAACAGCTCCACTACGATGCCATCATGACTCCGGAGCAAATCGCACTGAGCAACCTCCAAGCACAGTGGTGGGGTGTCGCTGCAGCATTCCTCACCGTGGCCGTCGCCGCCACATTTGGGTACCTCACCCTTCTGAACAATCGACGAGCCCTTGATGCCCAGCAGCGCGCCACACTGGCCGCCGTATCGGCTGAGCCAGCACATTCGCTGCGCCGAGGCGTGGCAACACCCGCAGCCGTGTCGTGGCAGATCCGTACCGGCGGTGGCAACCAGTGGATGCTGATCAATTCCGGATCGAAACCGGCCTACAACGTGCAGGTGGCTGGTTACACAGACCTGGACCAGCGCCGCATCTTCGGCATGGACACACCCCGTGACAGCGTTGCACCCGAGGAAGCGGTCCCGTTTCAGGTGCGGTCACGCTTCACACTCCGCGGACCCGTGAACGTGATCGTCACCTTCACCGACGAACCCGACGTCGACCCAGGCCCAGGCCCAGACTCAAGCTCGAGCTCCGAGAGATCACGCCAGACACTGCTCGTGCCCGCGCGGTAGCGGTATCCCGTCAGCGCACGAGAGCCGTTCAGCCGTTGGCAGAAGCGCCTCACGCGCGTAACCTGAGCGGCATGAACGACAACGAGGAACTCAGACGAGAAGCTCGCAAACGGCTGAAAGCACGCTCAGGTTTCTGGAGCTATATCGGAGTGTGGGGTGCCGTTTCGCTTCTGTTGACAGCCATCTGGTTTATTGCAACGCCCGGAGAGTACTTCTGGCCCGTCTGGGCCATCTTTGGCATGGGAGTTGCCGCCCTCTTCGTGGGCCTCGACGCTTACGGACCCGGCCGTCGATACCACACCGAAGCAGACGTGGATGCGGAGATTGAACGGATGACGGGACACCCGATTTCGCAAAATCCCCCGCATCGCGACGACCCCACGCTCTAGCCACCGGACCCCAGCGGTGCTGTGCCTGTGCCTGTGTCAGTGTCAGCTGCAGCGTCCACCTCTCCGCCAGCGAATCTGCAGAAAGACCAACACGTCAGGTGAGGCGCACCAGGAGATCTGCACGATCACGAGTGGATTCGACGAGGAGTGCATTTCGCTGATCAGATCCCCAGGCCCAGAGTTCTGCCTCGGAATGAGTTTTTCCAAACGACTCATGCCGTGTGACCAGCCGCTCCCGTCGCACCTCGTCAGCAAGGTCGAGATACCAGACCTCGTCAATGGACGCACGTGCATCAGGCCAGGAATCACGATCCAGAAGAAGATAGTTTCCTTCGGTCACGACCAGAGGCGTTGTGGCCCACACGGGAAGAGCCGACCCGACCGACTCCTCGAGATCACGACGGAATTCGGGAGCGTAGACCGTGAGACTCGCACGCCCACCCGATGTGGCATCCTGGCTTCGCAGAAGTTTCAGCAGCATCGCGAAACCGACATCGTCAAAGGTGTCATGGGCACCCTTGCGATTCTGACGTCCCAAACGAGCTAACTCGGTGTTCGAGAGGTGGAATCCGTCCATCGGCACGAGGGTCGCGACATTCGGTCCGAGAGCCGCAACCACCAGGGCAGCCACCGTGGACTTGCCAGCCCCCGGTGCCCCCGTGATACCGAGAATGCGTCGTTGACCCGCTACCGCCAGTGTGCTGGCCCGCGCCACAAGCTCGTCGAGGGAGAACGGACGCGCTGTGCTGTCAGTCATAGCCAGACCTCCTCTGTTGATGACCTATTCCGAGCATGGCATCGCTCCAGCTCGGATCATCTGCACAACCCCAAACAGGGTGGGCAATACCCGTTACCCTAGCGCCAGCGCACGAGCGCTGAGAACAGGACCCTAGCTGTACTGAGTCATGAGGTTGGTGACACTCGGCTGAGCGGTGTCTGTCCGATTCCAGTGTGGATGCGTTCAGTGTTGTAGAAGTTGAGCCAGGGCGCAAGGGCTTGGGCGCGTTCGTGGTTGCTGGTGTATTTGCGGGCGTAGGCCCATTCGGTGGCGAGGGTGCGGTTCAGTCGTTCGACTTTCCCGTTCGTCCAGGGGCAGTGCGGTTTGATGAAGCGTTGCACGGCCCCGATCTTCGCGACGGCTTCTTTGAATGCGGTCGAGTTTCGGTAAGCGAAGGCGTTGTCAGAGATGACGCGTTCAATCTGGGGGATGCCGTTTGCCGCGAAGAAGGCTGCGGCACGTTCGAGGACACCAGCAGCGGTGATGCCCTTCTCGTCGGGCTGGATTTCGGCGTAGGCGAGGCGGGAGTGATCGTCGATGACCGCGTGGACGTAGTCAAATCCCACGCGCCGAGACCCCTTTCGATGATTGCTGGGACTTTGGGTGGGGTCAGCGCGCCACCCGCCACCGTTCGGGATGCAGCCGAGTTTCTTCACGTCGATGTGTACCAGTTCGCCTGGCCGGTCGCGTTCGTAGCGTTCTGCGGTGGCGCGTGAAGATCGGATGACCGCGCCGGTGACGGGGTCCAGCCACGACAGGGGTGGGAGGTCGTAGCGAGTCAGTATTCGCGACACGGTCCGTGCTGGCACTCCCGTCACCGCCGCGATGCGCAGGGGCCCATTCCGCCCCAGGAGACGGGCAACAACAACTTTCGCTTCTTGCGGAGCACTGGTCTTCGTCGGGCAATGGTGTGGCCGGGACGAGCGGTTCAGGAGCCCCGCGGTGCCCTCAGCGTGGTGCCGGTTAATCCAGCGGTGAGCGCATTGACGCGAGATGCCGAGCTCTTTAGCGACGTGCGAGACAGGGCGCCCGTCATTGATCACTCTGTCAATCAGTAAGGCCCTCCCATGAAGGGTCAAACGGGTATTAATGTGGGGCATGAGAACCTCCGTTTTCGTGGCGACTTTGACATCACCACTGAAACCGGAGGTTCTCCTTTTTTCAACCCCGAACTGTCACCAACCTCTCGGCTCAGTACACCTAGCGAGTAGTGGCCACAAAAGCACGGGAGAAGGTCCACTGCGCACTCGTCACACCCGAGCACATGTAACTCGGCGTAGCTGACGTACACGGTTGGTCGCGAGTCATCTCCCACCAACCGAGACTCGCAAGGGAATGTGTTGTGGCGAACTGTCCCACCAGAGTGGCATCGGTTGGCGTAAAGATTTCTCCCGGCACATCATTCTGACCGATCATTGGTGTGAGACCCACCAGCGACAGACGCTGCGCACTGGTGAGACCCGCATAAGTTGGAATCGTGCCGAGCTGCGTGGCCGTCGCCTGAGCAGCAGCGATCGCCGCAGTGCCCATCATTCGCGTTCCATCGCCATAGTCCATGGCCATCACATTGACAGCAGAGAGCCGCACACCAGCAGCAGCAAACTCGCTCACCGTGCGCACACCACTCGCCACCAGACCGGACGGCATCACGGGTAGGGTCAACGACACCTGAAGCGGATGCCCCGCCGCCGCCCGCTGCACTTGAAGCGCAGCCACAGCAGCGGCACGCCGCTGGTTAGAAACCGAGTCAGAGACATCCGTTCCCTCAATGTCGAAGTCAATCCGGCTGAGATTGAACCTCGTCACCACTTTTGTGTAGGCACTGAGCAGTGTGGAGGGGTTTGTGCAGACCCGAGCGAGTTCATTATTGAGGGAACCGCCGAACGAAGCGATGAACTGTCCTCCACCACTCTGGAAAGCAGTGATGTTGGGACGGAAATCACTCGACGTGCCCACAGCGTATTCCGTGTATCCGGCCCAGGTGGGACTGCACGAACTGGACCGGTCGGCCACAATAAACGAACCCGTCAGAGCCTTCACACCCGTGGTGGCTGCAAAAGCCGACAAATCAGCAGTGGGCCAGAGACCCAGATCAACGTAGGGGGCTACGAGAAGCCCGCTGGCGGGCGGAAGTGGCGTCCAAGACGGACTCGGAACAGGTGTGGGTGTGGGTGTGGGTGTTGGTGTTGCGGTGGGAAGCGGCGCAGCGACACCGTTCACGGAGCAGGGGATGGGAGCACTGCCGGCGGGAAGACCGATGACGCGACAGGAGATGGGGACTAAGGAGGTGGACACACCTTTGCGTGATGTCAGCCCGAAGGACGTGGAAGCCCCCGGAGCTAGAGACCGTGACCAGGTGGGTGCCCGCACAGCGAAGCCGCCCACCGACGGTATCAACACCCCATTCCACAGAGTGTTCACGGTGTGAGCGTAAGTGAAAGCCACCTGCCACGGGTTCAGAGTGCTGGTTGAGGTGTTTCGCAGTGCCACATCTGATTGGAAGCCCGTTGTCCACACGTTGGTGTTTGTCCACGTGACAGCAACCCCCGCTGGGGTCGTGACCGCAGCAGCAGGCAGTCCACTCACCGTGCCCAGCCCGAGCGCAAAAAGAACCGACGCGATCACGGTTATCGTGAGCGGGCAACCGCCAGGAATTCTTGGCATGTGCACTCTGTGTCCTTGGCTGGAGGGTGAGGTTGTGAGGTCAACCGACCTGGTCGTCTCTGTCATTCTCTGTCTCTGTCACACAAACCGCAACAGGGTCAGGTCGCGACCCGGTGGTTGCCCGTGAGTGAGACCGTCGCCAGAACCGTGCGCCCCAGAGGCGAAGAACGCGGCACCATATCCACCACGGCAAGCTGAGTGAGGACGACAGTATCGCCGGGGTATCTACGCCCATGGTTCTTGAACGTAATATGAGGTGTGAATTCGGATGCCGTGAAGGCCGGTTCCCCGGGGTTGCACCCCAACGGCCGGACTGCCGCGACGACCTGCTCATGGAGCAGCGCTAACGGTTCATTAGGCACGATGACCGACACCGGTACGTCTTGACGTCGCCCAAACAGATGACTGTCACCGACCGTGGCATGAAGAGCGGTGCACCCTGTTATCGCCGCCCCGATCTGCTCCGCAATGCGCGCACTATCGGCGTCCGTGTCAAACGGTGCCAGCACTGTGATGTGCAGCGGCCACTCTGTCACGGGCCAGCGGTCACCGACCCGAATGGGTACCAGGGGGAGAACAATTACCAGACGCTGCACCTGATGAGTGTAGACGGGCAGTGGCGAGCAGAGCGGATGATCGTGATCCCTACTGTCACCGACGGCACCGCCTGCTGCTGCGCACCGACGACCCCGACGCTACCGACGACCGCGCACAAAGTAAGCGATCGGCCCCACGAAATTCACACCGATGATCAGAGCCCACACCGATTTCTTTCCCCGAACCAGTCGTGCCGGGCGTCGGGCAAGATCGAACCACGCAGCACTGGCCAGAAGGAACTGCACGGCAGCTCCAATTCTGATGCGCATCTGCTGCTGGGAAGTGAGATCGCTCCAGGACGTTCCGTGCTTTCTCCGGGTGTGACCCGTGCCGCCAGGTGCCACGATCGCCGTTACGTGTTCTACCGGTGCGAGAGCGCTGTGAGTCATCTTGCCCTGAGATGTGCCGCTTTCTTGTGGTGGCATGCGCCTGCGTTCCTTCCGAAGTGGCGTGAACCGGTGGTATTGCTGACACGAACGATACTCCCGGACATCAATGACGGGAACTCTTCTGCTGATTCGGGTAACGATTTGCGAGTGAGGTGGTTGCACTCTGCATGATGATCCCGCTGTCTATCCACGACCTTGCACCGATTACGCCTGGACACACCATCGGGCAGAGCTTTGCAGCGAGCGTCGCCCTCGCGCAGACAGCCGAAAAGCACGGTTATCTGCGTGTGTGGTACGCGGAACACCACAATATGCCCACGATTGCGTCCTCGGCCCCGGCGGTCCTGATCGGCCATGTTGCGGAACAGACCACGAGCATCCGCTTGGGAGCTGGCGGCATCATGCTTCCCAACCACTCGCCACTCGCCATTGCGGAACAGTTTGGCACGCTCGCCGAGCTCTACCCCAACCGCATCGACCTCGGACTTGGCCGCGCACCCGGCAGCGACCAGACCACGGCTCGCGCCATGCGACGTGATCCCCGGGCGAGCGACCAGTTCCCGCAGGACGTCATGGAACTGCAGGCCTACCTCGGTAATGAGTCGATCATCCCCGGCGTTCGAGCGATACCGGGCGCCGGCACCAACGTTCCGCTGCATATTCTGGGATCCTCACTGTTTGGAGCTCAGCTGGCAGCCGCCCTGGGTCTTCCGTTCACGTTCGCGTCCCACTTCGCACCGGACTCGCTCTACGAAGCCATTGCCATTTATCGTCGGGATTTCACCCCCTCGACACAGCTTTCCGCCCCCTATGTGATGGTGGCGGCCAATGTGATCGCCGCCGACGATGCAGCGGATGCCGCACAGCAGTTCGTGACAATTCGTCGCGCTCGCGTGCGCGGCATGATCGCCCGCGGACCGGCATCCCCGGAGTACACGGACGACCAAATCGACACCTTCCTGACCACAGCGCAGGGTGCCCAGACCGCAAACATGATGCGCTATTCCGCCGTGGGCACCCCCTCCGACGTGCGCATGTTCCTGCAGGACTTCGCGGCATCGACCCAGGCAGACGAGCTCATCCTGGCTCACCAGTCCACCGAGATCGAGGACCGTCTCCGCTCGGTTGCCCTCACCGCTGAGGCGATGTCCGGTTCCCTCGTGTGATCTCGTGACCCCCGGACGACGCGTCGTAACATGACCCCCGATGACCTGGTCGAGTTCTGTCTGAGCTTGCCGCAAACCGACGAGACGTTCCCCTTTGGCCCGGAAACGAGCGTCTTCAAGACCACCGCCAACGGAAAGATTTTTGCCCTGTCCGCACTCGCGGGCGAGCCGTTTACGGTGTCACTGAAGTGTGACCCCGAGGAGGGCCGTGCCCTCCGGGATGAATTTCCCGGTCAGATCACTCCGGGATACCACCTCAACAAAAAGCACTGGATCACCATTGTGTTGGACAGCGACATCGAGGTTTCCCTGATTGAACAGCTCCTCCGGGACAGCCACGCCCTGGTCCGGCCCAAAATCCCGCGGGCCCCGGCCAGTCGGTAATTCCAGTCGGTAACCCCGGGCGGAACTACAGGCTGTTGAGTGCGTCACTCACCGGCGTTCCGGCCCACGACACCAGAGTCCAGCCCTGCTCCGGTGAACCGGTCAGCTCGACAACCCCCGTGTTGTCGAGAGGGTTGTGCTCGGTAAACCGAGGCTCGATATTGCCGGCACGCATGCCCGTCCACACGCGAATCGCTGCACCGTGACTGACGACGACAGCCGTCTGCGCCGTCGTTGCAATGTGAGCAATGTCCGCGTCGAAGCGATCCACGAAGGCGTGGCCATCAGCCGCACCCGGCATTGCCGTTGTGCGATCGCCCTGAACCCAGGCAAACATGGTCTCGAGGTATGTGTGAACGGATGCGCGATCGCTGAGTCCCTCAAGATTGCCCGCTTCAATCTCATGCACTCCGAGCATCGTCTGCACGGTCAAACCACGCTCCGTCGCCAGTGGCTCGGCAGTCAGCTGGGTACGCACGAGCGTCGACGCGAAGATGGCGTCAATCGACTGGCCACGCAGGATATCTGGAATAGCTTGCGCCTGCGTTATGCCCAGCGCGGTAAGTCCGGGACCCGGATGTGCAGTGTCGAGCAGTCCGAGCACATTTGCGGGAGTCTGGCCGTGTCGAATGAGAATGAGTCGCATGGTGGCCCCAGCCTAGAGACCAACGCTGGGAAGATCAGGGGATTACGTGGCGGCACAGGCCGGATTCGCAGCCCGGGCTGCAACGATGGATCAGACGAGACCTCCGACAGAGAGCAGAATTCCTATGACGATCATCAAAATCAACGCGATCACCGTTGCTGACGGTAGCGGCGATGAACTGGCGCACCGCTTCGCTGCTCGAGCCGGCGCCGTGGACGATCAACCCGGCTTTGAAGGTTTTGAGCTGCTCAAGCCCACCGACGACCGCAGCACCTGGCTGGTCCTCACCCGGTGGGCCGACGAAGAATCCTTCCAGACCTGGCTGTCATCGCCCGCTTTCAGCCACGGTCACCGCAGCGAGAAGCCGGTTGATGGTGAACCTGCCGCTCGCCCAGCGGGTGTGAGTAGTGAGCTGTGGTCCTACGAGATCGCTGGTGGCAGCACCGTCTGACCCACATTCCACGTGAGCGGTGTCGGGTGACCGCCGATACTGGTGGGCAACGATGCCGGAACACCCCCGCGGCGAACGCCCCATCTGACCGGATACTTCCCTCAGCAGGTCGTGGGGCCTACGCTCAAAGTGTTCGCAGTTCACCTTGGGGGAGGAAACACAGATGGCTGCAATCTGTACATGTGCCGAGTCTGACGGCCGCACATCGTGAGTCCGGTTGGGTGGCACGGGCAGGAGAGTTCACACAGCTGTGGTGTGGGCCGGCTCATGAGCCGGGCTCAGGCCGCTTTTCACGGTTCCACTGCAACGCCGTCCCCGTCCCCGTTCGGCGACAGTGGCGATAGCGGTGACCGAGCTCCGCAGGACATTCAGCACTGGGTCCGGTGCCTTCTTCCCGCCGGATTCACGGGTCGAGCCGTTCTGAGTTTCGATAGCTGGGGTGGGTCCCCGATCAGTATCGAGGTCTCTCTCGATGCAGCGGGACAGCTCAGGATCGCCGATCACACAGCCGCGAAGCATGCAGTCGATGCCCTGCAGGCGGGCCTGACCGTTGTCGTGCAGGTGTGCACAACCGATGCTGCGGCTGATGAGAGCGCTACGGACCCGTCGACGACTGATGCGCCAGCGCTGCCGACAACGACCCGCGTCTGGCTCTTCAGCGTGGACGGCGTTCGGGCAGTAGAGGCCGAAGTCCTCCAGGCCTGTGCCCTCTCAGACGTGAGCCCCCTGCAGGACGGCGACTGTGCCCACTTTGAAACCGGCTGGACGCTGACCGAAAGACCCGGCGGAGCGTAGGACATGCGCCCGACCGCTGTCTCCTGCGCGCGGTTACCCGCTAGAGGAAGACGGACAGAATGGTGCGACCCAGAACCAGGGCGATCGACACCGCCACCAGTGCGATCGAGGCGAGCACGAGACCGCGCCCACGGGCCCGAGCGGGAATTGCCCGAAGAGCCTGGGTCGAATAGGCCAGTCCAATGACCGCGACGATGAGGGAGGGCAGCGGGAAAACGACAGCAAGCACAAAGCCAGCCAGCGACAACCAGAACCCCGGAAGCCTCCCCGGAGTCTTGGACCAGTCTGCGCGGGGTGAACCCATGTTGAACAGGTTATTGCCATCCATATTTGCTCGGGGGTCGTTCACGTGTTTCTCCCTCATGAATCGTCTGTCTCAGTCTCACACGGTGAGCTGTGCGACAGGTCCGCGGCGAGAAACGTTCGAGCGGCATCTCGAAAGTCACGGGATGTCGGTGCATTGAAATGATTTCGACCCGGGATTTCGAAGAATGTTCCCTGTGGAGTGACGGCGGCGAGAGCCCGCGAGGCGTCCAGAATAGGGTCGTCACTGCCCGTCGCAAACATGACCGGCTGGATCGGAGCGTTCGCAGCGCTGGGTTGCTCGCCGTTACGGAGCCCCTCAACAAGTGCCACGAGTGAGGTGAGATTGTTCTCGGGCAGTGCCTTCGCCATGCTGAGGAAGAACCCGGTCAACCGGTCAGTCACGGTGACTCCATGCTCAATGTGAGCGCGAGCATCCGCTATGTCAAAGCGTTTCAGCGGATCGCCATCGGGAATTCCACCGAGAACGGCTCGGCTGATGCGATCGGGATGGTCATGGGCCGCCAGCCAGCCCACCCGGGCGCCGAGGGAATAGCCCACGAAGGAGACCTCACTGATGAGGTGCGCGTCCAATACCCTCAACACGTCATCGACGAGCGTGCTCATGGCGAAGCTCGCCGCTGTCAACGGCTTGTCACTGGCCCCGTGACCGCGCTGATCGAGAGCGATCAGATGGTAACCGGCGCGAACGAGATCGCGCACCCAACCGGTCTTGTGCCAGTTGGCCATCGCACTGGACGCGAAGCCGTGTAGGAGAAAAACGGATGGGTTGTTCGAGTCACCGAATTCATAGGTGGCCAGTTGGGTACCATCGGCGGCGTGAACGAACTGGGGCGGGGGAGCGGCGGGCGTGTGCATCAGAATCTATTTGACCACGGCCACCGGCACAGACCAACCGTGTGCGCTGGACTACGGTTGATGAGGTCCTGAAGGGAATGATGGAGTGAACGATATTGCGAGCGAACTCGCGCGAGTGCGTGAAGCCTTTGATAAACCGACCCTCCAACTTCTCGACCGCAAATGGGCGCCATTCGTTCTCGCCGTCTTCACGTCATCGTTCAGCCGTGACAGACGCAGTGTCCAGACCGACCTTCTCCATGTGCAGGTCGATGCCTATCTCGCGGACCTCCGCTCCGTGGGAAGCGAAGTACCCGGCAAGAACGGGCGCGCCCTCTGCGTGCAGTGGATGAACGACCAGTGGCTCTACCGCGAAACCGGAGAGAACGGTGAGGAGCAATACTCCCTGACCTCCCACGCCCTGGAAGCGCTCCTGCTCGTCGCCAGCCTGTCCCGAGACCGAGCCCTCATCAGTGAGTCCCGACTCACCACCATCGTCGACACCGTGCGCCACCGTGCCACGCAGGCCAACCCCGATCGCCAGCAACGCCTGCAGCGCCTCGACCAGGAAATTGCCGAAAAACAGAGCGAACGCAACCGCATTGCGAACGGCGGCGACATTGCCGACACCTCCGCGGAGCAGATGCACGAGGGGTACGCCAACCTCGTGGACCTCATCAGCCAGCTTCCCAGTGATTTCAAGCGTGTGGAAGAGTCCGTGGCGGGAATGCACCGCCAGATTGTGAATGATTTTCGTGCCGAAGAACGCCCCATCAGCGAGGTCCTCGACGACTATTTATCGAAAACGGATGCCCTCATGTCGTCCACGGCAGAGGGTCGCGCCTTTGAGGGTGCGTTTACTCTGCTGCGCAACGATGCCCTGCTTCAGGAACTGAAGAGCGACCTCGAAACGATCCTGCTCCACCCCTTCGCTCTCGAGCTGAGCAGCGACGAACGGCGGAGCTTTATGGGCACCGTGAGCCTCATCCGCAAGGGAGTGGACGACGTCCTCACCCAAAGAAACGGCCTCACGACCACCCTGCGCGAACACATTGTGAACCATGACGTTGTCAAGGACCGGGAGCTCGAACGTGTGCTGCGGGAGATCAATAAGGAACTCGCCACCTGGATGGAGACGGCCGGGTCTCGGTCCACGGTGACCGCTGAACTGATGCCGGGAACTCTGAATGTTGAGTATCTCCGGGAACGCTTCTTCGACCCCGGAGCCCACCTCGCACCGCCCGCGCTGGAGGACGTGTCCCACGATGCACCGCAGCCGGCCAGTCTGGATGAGATGCGCACCCAGGGTGGCCCCCTGCTCGAGGAACTGCGACTGGCACTCGTCGCGGCCTCGACCGTTGCTCTCGGAGCCGGCACCGGAGCATCCGTGGGGGAGACCTTCAACGCTCTCTCCACCGCACTCCGCCGCCCCGTGGAAATCATGGGACTGCTGCAAATGGCCACGCAGATTGGCGCCGTACAGCCGATAGCGGATGTTGAAACCTTCGAGACCGTACGCCCCGACGGTACCGTGCGCTCCTTCCTCGTTCCCCGCATAGTTTTGAACGCGCACGACACGGCTGCATTGGCAGCCCTGAACTCTGGACCTGATCATGACTGACACCTGGACCGATGACGCCGACGGCGTAGCTACCGACGATGTAGCTCCCAACGACTCTGCGCCGAGCGCAGCGGAGAACTTTTCCCTCTTTGAAGGAGACGAGGGCGGCCTCACCATTCAGCAGCGCAAGACGCTGGTGCTCCTGATGAAGCACCGGTATATCTCCGCGGCCCTGCAGCCGGTGGAGTGGCGCACCCTGCTCGCGTCGCAGACCCTGCTCAAGTCACGATTGAATGATGTATTCCTTGACCTGCATATTGACCTGCACTACGAGGTCGCGTTCAAGCGCCAAGCCGTTTCCGAGGGTGGAGATCGTTTTCCCACCCTTTTGCATGACGTGGCGTATTCGCGGGAAGAGACGGTTCTCCTCGTACTGCTGCGCCAGCGTTTTCGCAGCGAGCGAGCGAACGGTCAGGACCTGGTGATTGTGGACCGGGACAACCTGGTGCAAAATGTGGCACGGTTTCGACCGGAAAACGCCACTGACCTGTCGGGCGATGCCCGGAAGGCGACGGCGGCCGTCGACAGCCTGGCCAAAGCGCGAGTGCTCCTGAAAACCAGCGACCCGGACCGCTTTCGAATTTCGGCGGTGATCGAGGTTCTTTTGCCCTTGGAACGCCTCGCGGAACTTCTCGACTGGCTCGTGACGAGCAACGCCGCGGAAGTGCCGAGCGACGGAGACAGCCCCGATGTGCACAGAGACGCCGACGAACTGGAACTGGAAAGTATCTCGTGAGCGATTCCGCACTGTTCTACATCGACGGATCAACCGAGGGCACCACGCAGTGGCGTGCCGATTCCTTTCAAATGGTGAACTGGGGCGGCTTCCACGGCCACCACGAGATCACCTTCGCGCCCACGGCGACGCTGGTCTCCGGTGCCTCGGGCACCGGCAAGAGCAGTCTGCTCGACGCTTACCTGGCTCTCATGATGCCCTCCGATACTCCCTTCAACGGTGCATCGAACGACGCTGGATCCGGTCGGGCCAGAAGCGTGGACCAACGCAACCTCATGACCTACCTCAAAGGAAAAACCGACTCCACCCGTGAAGCGGCCACGGGAGCGCTGCACGATCAGGTGTTGCGCGGTGCAGATTCGTCCACGTGGGGCGCCGTGGCCATGACGTTCATCGACGACAACGCGCGACGCTTCACGGTACTACGCACCTATTTTCTGCCACGGGGGTCAAGCCGGTTTGCCGACATCTCCATGAAAATGGCCACACTCGACGGACACCTTGACCTGCGCGATCTGGCCGACGTCACCGAATCTCGCTTTGACAAGCGCGCCCTGAAATCACGGTTCCCCACCCTCGACGTGTCTGACACCTACGCGGCTTTCGCACAAACCCTCTATACCCGACTGGGCATCGGCGCGAACGGCGAGGGCGGCAAGGCGCTGCGACTGCTCGCCCGGATTCAGGCCGGCCAGCAGGTGAAGACCGTCGACGGCCTCTACAAGTCGATGGTGCTCGAGCAGCCGACGACCTTCGCCGCGGCCGACAAAGCTGTTGACCACTTCGAAGACCTGGAGCGTTCCTACGGTGCCATGGTCACCGAGGCGCAGAAGGCCAAGGTTCTGGAACGGCTCCCCGACCTCTATCGTGACTACGAAACGGCCGCGGCCACAGCGAACCTTATTGACACGTTTGGCGTACAGCGCACGGGTGACACCCCGTTCGTGCTGTGGATGCTGCAGACCGAACGTGTCCTCCTGGAAGCCGCAGCCGACGCGAACCGTGTGGAGCGCCGCGAGAACCTGGCCGTGTTCACGCGCACCCGGGACACCGAGACCGAGCTGAGGACCCGAGTCGGTCAGATTCAGCACCGGCAACGGGACAACGGTGGTGACGCCCTCGTGGGACTTGAGAACGACCGCACGAGACTCAGCGACAAGCGCGACGATGTTGTCGGTGAGCGTGCCCGGTTCGACGAGCGTGTGCCGGGCCTGGCCACTGGCATCCGCTCGCTGTCGGAGCTGGAACAGGCGCAGAGCGAGGCGCAACGTTTTGTGAGCGAGAGCGCGCAGGTGGAGCACACCCTCGATCAGCAGCGAGACGCACTCCACAAGACGGCCTATCCCGTGGAGGAACACCTGCGGGCGCTCACGCAGGAGCGTGCGTTCCTCACCGGGCGAGCCAGCCTGGTGCCGCAACACCTCCACAATGCCCGGGTCATGATCGCCGAGGCCAGTGGAATCCCGGTTGAGGAGCTTCCGTTCATAGCGGAGCTCATCGACCTCGCACCGGGTGAAAATGACTGGCGGCATGCCGCCGAGGTCACCCTCGCCCCCGTGATTCGCGTGCTGCTCGTGGATGAGACGCAGCTTACGGCGTTGAGCGAAGCGATCGATCCGCTGCACCTGCCCATGCGCATCCACTTTGAAGGTGTGGCCCGTGAGGAGTTCACCGTTGTGCCGGGGGATCCCCGTTTCGTGTCCGGCAAGCTGGTGTTCAAGGATTCACCATTCAGCGGTTGGGTCCGCTCACGGGTGCAGAGCTCATCCCTCGACGCCCTGTGCGTGCTGACGGCCGCAGAACTTGCGGGTGACGGCGCGCGTGTGACACAGACCGGTCAGACTCGAAACGGTGCCCGCGGCGCCCACGGCTGGAATGCCGATCAGAAATCGATCATCGGGTTCTCCAACCGCACGCGGCTGGACGACATCACCAGGGAACTTGCCAGCCAGCGCGTGACGGCGGATCGGATCGCCCAGGAAGCAGCGGACATTGGACGCCGCATCACCGACCTCCGCCACGACACCGCCGCCCAGCAGATCGTTCTGGATACCGTCTGGGAATCGATCGACGTCGAGGCTGCCGAGGCTCGGATCACGGCGAAAACACTGGAATATGAGCGGATGCTCGCAGCCAGCGACGTGCTCCGTGCCCTGAAAGACGATGAGGACACCCTCACGACCGAGCTTGATGACGTGCAGGCGGTGAAGTACGCAACGCAGCTTCGGACTGACCTGTTGGCGGCCGAGCAGGCGAGCCTCGTGGACGCGCAGGACCGGGTGAGCGATGCTCTCGACCGGATCGAACGCGAGGACTCCGTCACCCTGCTCACGGAACATTCAGAACACCTGGATGCGCAGTTTGCACTCGTCTGCGACCAGTCCGACCTGACCGGGTACCCGGCCGGGGTGAAGCGCCTGCGGGACGGACTGATCGCCCAGTCAGCTCTTGATCGTGCCAACGCCATGCGCGCGCAGGATTCCCTCGTGCGTATCTTTGAGACGTTCCAAAGCCGGTGGCCAGACCCGAATATCGGTGTGTCGATGGAATCGTTCACGGGCTATCGAGACATTCTCGATGCCGTCTATACCCTGGGTCTTCATGAACGGCGTCAAGAGTGGAAAAGACGACTCGCGGCGTGGAGCGGTCAGGACCTGGTACCGCTGGCCGGTGCGTTCTCGAGCGCCATCGAGGAGATCGAAGATCGGCTTCGACCCATCAACGACATCCTGACCACTCTGCCGTTTGGAGCCGGCCGGGACCGCCTGAAGATTTCGCTGCGCCGCCTGCATCCGAATGACGTGGTGTCGTTCCGTCAGGAGCTCACCGCGCTGTCCTCGGGCGCCACGGAGGAGTTCAGTGAGGAGCAGACCGAAACCCGGTTCACACGGCTTCAGGCGTTCATGCACCGTATCCGCCGGGCCGAAGGGGAGAGTCGTCAGGACTCTTCCCGGGATCTGCTGCTCGATGTTCGCAGGCATGTGGACATCACCGCCGTTCGCATCACGCCCGATGGTCAGGAAGTGAGCACCTACTCGTCGCTCGGCGGGAAGAGCGGTGGTGAGTCTCAGGAACTGGTCGCGTTCGTCGTCGGGGCGGCGCTGCGTTTTCAGCTGGGCGATGAGAGCCGAACCCGGCCGCGCTTTGCGCCGGTCTTCCTGGATGAGGGCTTCGTGAAGTCGGATTCGGAGTTCGCTGGTCGAGCCGTTGCGGCCTGGAAAGGCCTCGGTTTTCAGCTGATTGTGGGTGCACCACTCGACAAGGTGACCGCTCTTGAGCCGCACATGGATCTGGTGCTGTCGATGACAAAGAACACTGCCACTGGGTTCTCGTACATTACGCCCCTGGTCAACGCTCAGCCGGTGGGGAGTCCGGCCCCGACCGAGAGTGCAATGATGGATATATGACCAGCGCCGCAACAACCGTGTCCCTGCCTGTGCTTGACCTCTCCCGTTTGGCGGGGAGTGACTCGGACGCGGAAGCGTTTCGGGTTGACCTGCGTGAAGCCACCCACAACTACGGTTTCTTCTACCTGACCGGACACGGGGTCCCGGCCCACCTCATCGAGCGGGTCATGGCCACCTCCCGGGCGTTCTTCGCCCTTCCCGAGGCTGACAAGATGGCAATCGAGAACCTGCAGAGCCCGCATTTTCGCGGATACACCCGGGTGGGCGGTGAGCTCACGAAGGGCGTCGTCGATTGGCGCGAACAGATCGACATCGGTCCGGAGCGCGACGCGGTGCCGCGCGATGCCAGTACCCCCGACTTCATGCGTCTCGAAGGCCCCAACCAGTGGCCCTCCGCTCTGCCCGAGCTGCAGGAGGTCATGACCCAGTGGCGTGACGAGCTCAACTCGGTTGCCCTGCGACTGATGCAGGCCTGGGCGCTGTCCCTCGGTGCGGATGAGCACATTTTTGATGAGGCTTTCGCCGACAAGCCCTTCACCCTGATCAAGATTGTGCGCTACCCCGGTAAGTCCGACCCCGAACCGCAGCAGGGTGTCGGCGCACACAAGGACTCCGGCGTGCTCACGCTGCTGTTTGTTGAGCCGGGCAAGGATGGCCTGCAGGTGGAGAAGGACGGCGACTGGATCGACGCTCCGCCGCTCGACGGTGCGTTCGTGGTGAACATTGGCGAGTTGCTCGAGGTCGCTACCGACGGCTACCTGAAGGCTACCGTGCACCGGGTCATTTCCCCGCTGATCGGCGAGGACCGCATCTCCATTCCCTTCTTCTTCGGCCCCGCACTGGACGCCACGATTCCCCTGCTCGAGCTGCCGGACACCCTGCACGCACCCGGTATCACGGTTGATCCCGAGAACCCCATCTTCACCACCTACGGGGAGAACGCCTTGAAGAGCCGGCTGCGGGCTCACCCCGATGTGGCCGCCATTCACCACTCCGACCTCTAAACGCAGTGTGACGGGTCAGTGCTGGTTTACTGAAGTGTGCGCACTCCACTAACCCGCTGTTACCGTAACGGTGTCCTCGAAGCCGAGAATTTTTCTCTAGCTGATGTCTCGGAGCATCTCGCTGTCGCCGGCTCTGTGGTCTGGGTTGACCTCTGCGAACCCAGTCGAGAGGATCTGGATCTCCTTACGCGGGAGCTCGGGTTGCACGAGCTGGCGGTCGAAGACGCCATCACACTGAAGCAGCGACCCAAGTTGGATCGGTATCCCGACCATCTTTTTCTGTCCGCCTATGCCGTGACCTTCGAACCAGCATCTGCCCGCGTGACAACGTCGGAGATTGCGGCCTTTGTCACGGAACACGCCCTCGTGACCGTGCACAAGGACGAAGCCTTCGACCCGGACTCGATCGTGGAGCGGTGGGATGCCTCTCCTGACCTTGCCAAGAACGGCGTCGCGTTTTTGCTGCACGGTCTGCTGGACGTTCTGGTGGATGGATATTTTGAGGCCGTCGAAGCGCTCGATCAGGAGATCGAGGAACTCGAGAACCTTCTCTTCGAACCGAAAGCGAAGCAGGATACCGTGCAACGCCGCTCCTTCGAGTTGCGCAAGAGCCTGGTGGTGTTGCGACGGGTGATTCTGCCCATGCGCGAGGTTGTCAACACCCTGCTGCGGCGGGACCTGCACCTGCAACTTGATGACATGGGCCCGTACTTTCAAGACGTGTACGACCATGTGCTGCGCGTGATGGAGTGGACGGACAGCCTGCGGGACCTGGCCACGAGCATCCTGGAAGCGAACCTCGCGATTCAGGGGAACCGACTGAACGTGATCACGAAAAAGGTCACCGGATACGCGGCGATCATCGCTGTCCCCACCGCCGTCACCGGGTTTTACGGCCAGAACATCCCCTATCCGGGTTTCGGTGCAGCATCTGGTTTTGTCATGTCGGTTGCCCTGATCGTCGGTCTCTCGGGCCTGCTCTACGTTC
This sequence comes from Cryobacterium sp. CG_9.6, assembly GCF_029893365.1. NCBI lineage: Bacteria > Bacillati > Actinomycetota > Actinomycetes > Micrococcales > Microbacteriaceae > Cryobacterium > Cryobacterium sp. CG_9.6. Next base: position 1,704,889 of record NZ_JARXUZ010000001.1, read on the forward strand.
TCTTCCGGCGCAACGACTGGATCTGACCCTGCAGGACGGGCTTCGTGTGACGCGACTAAACTAGAGCTTTCGGTTTAGGGGAGTTTGAGTGATCGACCACGAGCTTGCGCGTGAACAGGACTATGTCACAACGCTCTACGCTCGGTTGGATGCCCTGGCGCGTGAGGCCGAGCAGCAACTGATCGCGGTTAGACGACTCGATGTCGGTGGTAACCACCAGGCACGGTCCGAGCGCGACAACTTCGCTCGACTGTACGAGGACAGAATTGGGCAGCTCCGCGAGGTTGATGATCGACTGGCCTTTGGACGACTGGAAACGGCACCCGACGAGGTGACCGGTGAGCCGGTGTTCCGCTATATCGGACGTGTGGGTCTTCGGGACGAGAACCAGCATCCGCTCCTTCTCGACTGGCGCGTGCCCCAGGCGAGTGCGTTTTATCAAGCCACGGCCGCCACCCCGCTCGGCGCCCGCTCCCGCCGTCACCTGCTGTCACGAGGCCGTACCATCATCCGCATCGAAGACGACGTTCTCGATGCCAGCCTCCTGCAGGAAGGCGGCGAACATCTGCACCAGGGTGAGGGCGCTCTCCTCGCCGCCCTCACCGCACAGCGCACCGGCAAGATGACCGACATCGTCTCGACCATCCAGGCCGAGCAGGATGCCATCATTCGCGCGCCACTGCCCGGAGTGCTGGTCGTGCAGGGTGGACCGGGGACGGGCAAGACCGCCGTCGCCCTCCACCGTGCCGCCTACCTGCTCTATACCCATCGCGACCGGTTGCGAGACTCCGGTGTTCTCATCGTGGGTCCCTCCCGCTCGTTCCTGCAGTACATCGAAGCCGTTCTTCCGTCCCTCGGCGAGACCGGTGTCGTGCTCGCGTCGGTGGGTCAACTCTTCTCGGGCGTCGAGGCCACCCGTGAAGACATCCCGGCGGTCGCCGAGTTGAAGGGCCAAACCTTCATGGCGGATGTTGTGGCGCGCGCCGTGCGCTCACGCCAGCGCGTGCCGGCCCAACCTCACACCCTCACGGTTAACGGGGATCGCCTCACCCTGCACCCGCAACTCATCGCGAACGCAATTGCCCGGGCACAGTCCGGCGGCAAACCACACAACGAAGCTCGAGTCACCTTTGCCAAGTCCGCCCTCGGAGCCCTGGCCCGCGAGTGGCTGGCTCAGCTGGTGCGCCAGGGTCGGTCGATGGATGACACCGACCTCCCCATGTTGCGTGAGGACCTGCGTCTGGCGGATGACGTGCGGGTGGCCCTGAACACAGCCTGGCTGCCGCTCACCCCGCAAAAACTCGTGCAGGACCTGTTCGCACGTCCGCAGTGGCTGGCCGAGCTCACCCCGACCTGGTCCGATGAGCAGCGGGCGCTTCTCCGTCGTTCGCGCGATGCGGATTTCACCATTGCCGACGTTCCCCTGCTCGACGAGGCGGCCGAGCTCCTGGGCGAATACAACGTGGTGGATCAGGCCGCGAAACGCGCCGCCACAGAGCAGCGCCAGCGCGACATTGAAAACGCGGAATCGGCCATTGAAAACATGCAGGTCAAGGGTCTGGTGAACGCCACCGCCCTCGCCGATAGTTTCGCCGAGTTGGGCGACCATGCCACAACCGCCGAACGGGCTGGGCGGGACCGCACCTGGACCTACGGGCACGTGGTCGTAGACGAGGCGCAGGAACTGTCGCCCATGCAGTGGCGACTCCTGCTGCGTCGCGGGCCGCGACGCTCGTTCACCATCGTTGGTGATATTGCCCAGGCGGCGTCTGCCGCCGCATCCACGAGCTGGAAGCAGGCGCTCACACCCGTGTTGCAGGGATCTCTCGAAGAGGGGCGTTGGCGCCTCGAAGAACTCACCGTCAACTACCGCACGCCGAGCCAAATTGCACAGCTTGCCGAGCGCGTGGCGCTGGCCAATGGTCTGCACATCACGCCGTCGCGCACGGTCCGGGCGAGCGAGTGGCCGGTGGAAACCGTCACCGATCTATCCGATGCTGTGCGCCGGGACCGTCTGCTGGAGCGCGAGGGGACGCTGGCCATCATTGTGGTCGAGGAGCAGATCGCGGCCGTGGAGGTCGACCTCACCGCAGAGTTCGGCACCCTGCTCGGACGTGGTGCGCTCGGTCTCACCCGGGAGATTGCTCTGCTCACCCCACAGGACGTGAAGGGACTGGAATTTGATGCGGTCATCATCGTGGACCCGATGGCCGTGATTGCTGCCTCCGAGCGTGGGGTGGGTGCGCTGTACGTTGCCATGACCCGAGCAACTCAGCGGCTGTACATCGTGACGGATGGACCCGTGCCGCGCGGGTTTGTCAGCTGATCGCCAACTCAGCGTGCGCTGAGCGCACGCTGATACCAGGAATAATTCGCCGCAGACTTGGGTTCTACCCCTTTATGCAAGCAATTACCTACAGTCAGTACGGCAGCCCGGACGTTCTTGAACTCACAGAGCAGCCTCGTCCGAAGGTGGGTCCCGGAATGGTGCTCATTCGGGTGAAGGCGGCGGCCGTGAACCCCGTGGACTGGAAGGTCATGGCGGGATACCTCGACACGATGCTCGACATCAGCTTTCCAGCGACCCCAGGCTGGGACGTCGCCGGTGTGGTCGAGGCCGTGGGTGTCGATTCCCCCCAGTTCGCCGTAGGTGACGAGGTCATCTCCAACGGTCGAAAAGACTTCGTGCAGGGTGGAAGCTTTGCGCAATTCATGGCATTGCCCGAGCGCCTCGTGGCCCGCAAGCCGGCGTCCCTGAACTGGGAACAGTCCGCGGGACTGCCCCTGGCCGGACTCACCGCTTTTCAGGTCATTGACCGACTCGGCGTATTACCAACCGACACCGTGCTGATTCACGGCGGTGCCGGGGGAGTCGGGTCGCTGGCGATTCAGATCGCAGCCGCCCGCGGCGCACGCGTTCTCGCCACGGCCTCGGCCGGCAACCACGATTACCTGCGCAGCCTGGGCGCCGAGCCCATTGAGTACGGCGAGGGGCTGACCGATCGGGTGCGCGCCCTCGTGCCCGACGGTGTTGAGGTCGTCGCTGACTTTGTCGGAGGCGTCCTTCCGGTCACTCTCGCGGTCCTCACTGCCGACGGTCGGCACGCATCCGTTGCCGATGCCGAGGTCGAGGAACACGGCGGAACGTGGATGTGGGTTGACCCCGACGGATCCGACCTGCAACGCCTGGCTGACCTCGTTGACGAGCGCGGCCTCACCCTCGAGGTAGCCCGCGTCTTCCCCCTCGCCGAGGCAGCGGATGCGTTCCGGCTCAACATGCTCGGCCACACCCGCGGAAAGATCATCGTTCGCGTCGATCAGCCGTAACCCACACTTTTTCGCTCAGACAAGGAGATATACGCATGACTGCAGAGGCACTAATCAACGTTCCCACCGTCACACTCAACAACGGTACTCAGATTCCGCAACTCGGTTTTGGTACCTACCAGATCGCTCCGGCCGACGCGAAGGCAGCTACCCTGGCCGCCCTCGAGGCCGGCTACCGTCACATTGACACCGCTGAAATGTACGGCAACGAGAAGGAGGTGGGCCAGGCTATTGCCGAGTCCGGTCTTGCTCGCGCCGATGTCTATGTCACCAGCAAGCTGAACAACGGCTTCCACGCCCGAGCGGATGCGCTGGCCGCGTTCGATCGCACGCTGGATGACCTGGGTATGGAGTCCTTTGATCTGTTCCTGATTCACTGGCCGCTTCCTGCCGTGGGCGACTACGTGGAGACCTGGAAAGCCATGGAAGAGATGCAGCGAACGGGTCGGGTAGCCACGATCGGTGTCTCCAACTTTCAGCAGGCACATCTGCAGCGACTCTTCGACGAGACGGACACCGTTCCGGCCGTCAACCAGATCGAGGTGCATCCCTACCTCACCCAGGAGACGCTGCGCGCCTTCAACACCGAGCACGGCATTGTGACCGAGGCCTGGTCGCCTCTCGCCCAGGGAAACGTGCTCAGCGACCCCGTGATCGCAGCTATTGCTGCCCGCGTCGGGCGCACGACCGCTCAGGTCACCCTGCGCTGGCACCTGCAGCGCGGCGACGTCGTGTTCCCGAAGTCCGTCACCCCGGCGCGAGTGGCTGAGAACTTTGCCCTGTTCGACTTCGAGTTGACGGATGCCGACCAGCTGGCCATTGCCGCGCTCAACCGTGACGAGCGTACCGGCCCGAACCCGGACGAGTTCAACTACATCCCGTAGTCCGAACAGCACAGTCACACAGCCCGCCGGGCCCTCATGCGAGGGTTCGGCGGGCTGTTGTGTTCTGTCTCGGTTCCAGCGCTTCGACGCTAGCGACTAGTCCTTCAGGCTGATGCCCTTGGTCTCCGGGAGGCCAAACGTCGCGAGCAGGCTGATCACGCTGACGCCGGCCAGCAGCAGGCCGATGGAGTAGCTTCCGAGGCTCGCTCCAATGGATGCCGCCACCAGCGGGGTGATGCCGCCTCCCACGAGGGCGCCCAGGTTGTACGCCATTCCGGCACCCGTATAGCGGTACCGCGTGGCAAACAGCTCGGGAAGATAGGCGCCCACCGGGCCGTAGATGCCACCGACGATGAGTAGCGTGCCGGCCAGTCCGAGTCCAAACGACCACGTCGAGCCAATGTCGAGAATCGGGAACAGCACCAGTGCCCACGGCACGGCGATGATGCAGGAGGTCACAATGACGGCGCGACGCCCCACGCGGTCGGAAATGATGGCGCTGGCCATGGTACCGATTGCGAAGACGACAGCGCCGAGAATGCCGAGGGAGAGAATAGTCGGCCGGGTGTGCGCCAACCCCTCGGGATTGGTTCCGTAGGCGCTCAGGAACGCGGTGCCCGTGTAGAAAAATGCGAACAGCATCATCGTCGACGCCCCACCCAGGAGGATCTGTCGTGGCTGGTTGCGCACAGCGTCCCAGACCGGAAGTTTGCGGGGAGCCGGTGCCGCACCTCGGGCCGCCGTTTCTGCAGCGAAGACCGGTGTTTCTTCGATTTTCAGCCGGATGTACAGTCCGATCACCACGAGCACCGCGCTCAGGATGAAGGGGATTCGCCAGCCGTAGGTGAGAAACGCGTCGGATTTATCGCCCAGCGTCAGGTTGATGATCAGGAAGGTTCCGCTGGCCAGGGCGAAGGCAATTGACGGGCCCAGCTGGGGGAACGCAGCATACAGACCACGTTTTTTGGGCGGCGCATACTCCGAGGCGAGCAGTGCGGCACCCGCCCACTCACCGCCAACGGCGAAGCCCTGAAGAAAACGCAGCAGGACCAGAATGATGGGTGCGGCGATTCCGATCATGCTGGCATCGGGAAGAAGCCCAATCATCACGGTGGCCATACCCATGATCAGAAGTGTGCTCACGAGCGTCTTCTTGCGGCCGAGACGATCACCGAAGTGTCCAAACAGAATCGCGCCGACTGGCCGGGCGACGAAGGCGACGGCAAACGTGCCGAAGGACGCCAATGTTCCGGCCGCCGTGCCCAGCGCAGGAAAGAATACCTGTGGGAAGACGAGGGCTGCTGCCGTGCCGTAGATCAGGAAGTCGTAGAACTCAATGATGCTTCCCATGGAGCTGGCCACGGCTACCCGGGCCAGTGACGTGCGCCGTGGCGCCTCACGGATAACGGTCTGTTCGAGCATGCGATATCTCCAATGACATCGTGGCTGGGATCGGATACCCCGGCAGATGCTCAGACTGGCAGGGTGGTGAGGGCGGCGCTACCTCCCGAGGGAGGTGGTTCCTCCGGGCCGAATTCCCGTCAGGGCAGCAGACGTAGACGACGGGCGGCAGCAACCGCTTCGGCGCGGCTGTGTGCGTGGAGTTTGGACATGATCGCCTGCATGTATCCCTTCACCGTGACGGGTCGGAGCGCCAGGCGCTGCCCCACCTCGGCATACGAGCAGCCGAGAGCTACCTGGGCCAGCACGTCCGATTCCCGGGGTGTCAGGTGCGGAAGATCGGAGTGCGGGGCGGGAGTTCCAATCAGCTGGCGGGTGACGGCCAGCAGGCGCTCGGAAAGCACGGGGTCGGTGGTGAGCCGGGCAACCGAGAGCAGTTCGGCGTGTGCGATTCGCACAATGTCGAGCAGGTCGCGGTCGAGCGGCTCCATCGCTGCCCCCTTCACGACGCGGAGGATGGAGAGGCGATTATCCACTTCGTCGCGGATGGAGAGTTCACGGGAAATGAGCGTGGCACTCGCGCTCAGGCGGTCGATGGCTCGCTCGCCAATCGAGGTACTGTCCCGCGTGGCGGCATAGAGGATGCTTCGGGCCTGTCCTCCGACGAGGATTGGCAGCGCGACCATGGTGCGCAGCCCCTCGATGCGGACGGCCATGTCGTGGTGGTGGGTGATCCGGTCAGACTGAATGTAGTCAGACACTCCGACCGGGCGGGCCTGCACCAGTGCGCGACCGCCGATTCCTTCGCCCGTTCGCACCACAAGATTGCGCAGGCCGTGGGTGGTGGTACCCACAAATTCGGTGATGGTGAGTTGAGACTTGTCGACCAGGCCAGCGAAAATCACACCAATGCCCGATTGCCCGACAAGCTCACGGATGGCGCCTTTGAGAAGCTCCCGATCACTGGGGCGATAGATCTCATCGTCACTGTCACTGTTCAATCGGTTCCTCCCGCGCACCATCAATCAGGGGGAATAATACCAGTCTGGTGAGCCCTCACACCTGTTCCGACACCGCATTCGGGTGTTCGGGGGTGACGGCATCCGGGTAAATACTGCGGGTCTCTCCGCGGCGTCGCCGTCCCGGAAGATAATCGGCCAGGTGCACCATCGGCACGATTTTACCGATGGCCAGGGCGGCATACATCACGGTATTCACCGCCACGAATGCCGCCAGAATGGCGAAGGATTCTGACTGAAGCACGGACTCAGGCAACAGCAGTCCCGCGGGAACAACGGCGAGAGACCAGGTCATGATCCGACCCCGCTGCCCAGGATGGGGGTGGGCGCCCGTGTGGACCCATGATTCACGTGGCCCCAGGTGCCCGTGCGTCCACGGGTGATGTCGATGATTCCCTGAACGTAGACCAGGTCGAGGAACATGTCGAAGATAAGTTCAGGAACCAAAGCGGCGGCCAGCAGACGAGCGCGCCAGCCCCCCGCCCAGACGCTGACAACACGTTCGAGAGTGAAGACGATTCCCAACCCCAACCAGAACGGGAACCAGACCCACGCATCCACAGCCAACACGGTAATCACGATCAGCAGCACGAAGGCGCTCAGAGCAATCACACTGTAGCCAATACCCAGCTGCTGTGCCCAGTATCGAAACGTTGAGGGGGTGATTCCATACGCACCGAGGTTCTCGAGGGCACCGCGCTGCCACCGCAGTCGTTGTACCCAGAGGGCTCGCGCAGTCGGCATGACCTCGGTCACGACCGTGCACTGGGCCGGGGAGATGATGAGTGCACCGAGAGATTTCAGCGCGAGCGTCAGTTCGTTATCCTCGGTGAGCGCAGCCGTGTCATAGACGTCACCGGTTATCCCCGGAATCGTGACACCACGGTTTGCCGCCACTGTGCGCAGGGCGGTGCTTCGAAAGAGCGACGCCGTACCGGTGAGGACGAAGACCCGACCGCGACGGCGACCGATCTGGGTGGAGTAGCGCACGTATTCGTTGCGCTGCAACTGCCCTAAGAGTCCCGATCCCGGCTCTCCATAAAACAGTCCACCGACAGCCATCAGGCCCCGATCATTCTCGAATCGAGATACTGCTGCGGCGAGAAAACCATCATCGACGGCGGTGTCGGCATCGAGCACCATGATGATGTTGTTGGGACCCTGATCGGGCAGGATCCTGGCCAACACCTGATTCAGCGCACCCGCCTTTTTCGCGGTGTTGTTGATGGTAGTGACTACCTCGACCCCGTGTTGACGCGCGACGGCGACCGTTCCGTCGGTGCAATTATCTGCCACGACGATCACCCGAGCGGGGCGGTGAGACTGTGCCAGTATCGACGTCAGCGTGATCTGCAGGGATGCTTCCTCATTGTGGGCCGGAATGAGTACCGTCACGGTCACCGGGCCGTCGTAGGCTCCGCGTGTGGCTGCCATGATGACCTTAGGTGCGAGGGGTGAGCCGTGCAGATCAAATGAGCGGCGGGACTTGTTGGAGACCCGAATTTCAATGATGGCGACACCGGCCGCAAAGAGGAAAGCCAAGGCAACGGCGGCCAGGAGCACGCGTGGCGCGGGTGCATCAAGGTCGTAGAACAGGCGCCAGATTCCAAAGATTAGCCCCTCGCTGGGGGCATCGCCCTGAACCGGTGCACTCGACGAAACAGCGGTCCACAACAGGAGCGCCGCAGCTGCGACCACCGCTCCGACAACAAGCCCGACGGCACGGTTGAACAGTCTCGTTCGTTGCCTGTAGGACCGCATATCTTGACCCTACGTCGGGGTACATGTTAATGCGCCGTACTGTTCCAATCCGGGGCTTCACCAGCGAGGACGAGTTTGACTCGCGCAGCGATCTCACCCTCGGAGCGGGCATCGAAAACCCCCCACATGAAGTGGGTTGGCCCCCGTCCGTCGCTATGGGGAACGGATGCGCGCATTGTCCAGCCCGAGATGAGCGCCGCTGTTCCGAGAACCTCCAGGGACGGGGCAATGTTCTTGTGCAGCACCTTGCCCCCCACCACGCCGCCGCTCGCAGAGAGCCGCCAGCCGCGGTGATGTGCCAGCATTTGACCAACCTCCTCGTTCGTCAGCCACCAGCTGAACGTCCGGTCGGGAGGGTCGATTGCTTTCAGCGTCATGTTTCTCACTGTAGCCACTATGGCTGGGTGGCGTCAGGGTCAGACGGCGTAGCCGGCCACTGCCCGAGCTGCCGCGAAAAGAAATTCTGGGCGGTTCCACTGTCATCGTCGTTGACGAAAACCATTCGGGACGCCCCAAAAGGGTTGAGACCCTGTGGCAGAGCGATCACTCCGAACGTACTTTCCACCGTCTGAATGAGCCGCCACACCCGACCGTCTTCAATGCTGTCAAATGGTATCGGCAGCGCGGTGTTCACGTCGAGCTGGCGAATATGAAACGATTGTCCGCGATGGTCACGAAGCTGGCTTTCCAGACTGAGCAGGTGGGCAATCGGGGCGGAGGCCGTCACTCGCGGATTCACTTCAATCACCCGGCCGTCGATGACATCCAGGCAGACGAGTCCCGTGAGGGACGGGACACGGGCCAAGCGGCAATAAATGGCTCGCGCTGCCGTGATCTGGGTCGCTTCAATCTCGGCCGTCCAGCGCGCCCCCGTGCAGTGTCCGGCCTCATCGACGACCTGACGGTGAGCTTCGAAAATCTCGACGTCACCCGCGGCCGTGATGTGGGCGGAGAGTCCATAAAGTGTTCCGGGGAGAAACCGTTGCACCTGAAATCGCGTCGGGAGTTGTGTGCGTAACCGAAGGACCTCAATGTGACGAGCGATATCGGCGGCCGTGGCCCTACGTGTCAGGGTTGGGTGAGGCCAGTAGCTAAGAGCAAGTCCGCCGTTTGACGTAGGGCGAGAATCAGGAATCATAACCATGTCCAGCCCGTCTTTGATCGCCGTGCGCGACGATAGTCATATGAGTAGTCCCGGACCCCGAGCTGGTGGTCCGACCTCGAGAAGGTCGTTCAGCCCAGCACAGAAGCTTGCCTATCTGGCTGCGTATGACGCGGCCATCAAAGCCCATGAGGGCGGTGCGTATCTGCGCGCCGAAGGGCTCTACTCCTCGCAGATCACGGAGTGGCGAAAGCTGCGTGACGCCGGTGTTCTTGCGGGGAAGAAACCCGGCGAGAAGATTGGTCGGTTAACGCCGGAACAAGCGGAAATCGCCCGGCTGCGCCGCCAGCTGAGCAAGACCGAGCAACGCCTCGAAACGACGGGGGTGGCGCTTGAAATCATGTCAAAAATGCACGAGCTACTCGAAAGTCTTTCGAAGAGCTCGCGGGACGAAACACCGCACACGAAGCCGTAATGACCGCGTATCGCGAACTGGCCAGCCGAGGGATCTCGACTCGCGTCGCGGCCGACTTGGTCGGGATCCCTCGCGCGACCGCCACCCGGAAACCACGCATCCCGGTGGCCGGGCCGGCGCCGATCCCGGCGAACAAGATCGATGATGTCGACCGCCGGCAGATTCTCGACGTCGTCAATTCGGACTCGTTCGTTGACCTGCCGCCGATCCAGATCTACGCGCAGCTGCTCGATGCGGGCACCTACTTGTGCTCCATTTCAACGATGTATCGGGTGTTGAACGAGAATCAGCAGGTCAAGGACCGTCGCCGCCTGGCCCGCCACCCGGCACGGGCGATCCCCGAATTGATCGCCACGGGACCGGGCCAGGTACTCAGCTGGGATATTACGAAGCTTGCTGGCCCGGTCAAGGGGAAGTACTTCGATGCTTACGTGATGATCGATATTTACTCGCGCTACATCGTCGGCGCGTATGTTCACGCCTCAGAATCGGGAGAGCTAGCGGTGGACATGATGAAAGAAATCTTCGGCATTCACGGCCTCCCGCAGGTCGTGCACGCCGACCGCGGCACGTCGATGACGTCCAAGACCGTCGCGGCGTTGCTGTCGGATCTGGAGGTCACCAAGTCGCATTCGAGGCCGCGGGTGAGTAACGATAATCCCTATAGCGAGGCGTGGTTCAAGACCCTGAAATTCGCTCCGACGTTCCCCGAACGATTCGGCTCCCTCGCCGACGCGAAGACGTTCCTGGCCTCGTTCGTCGATGGCTACAACCACGAGCATCGCCACTCCGGAATCGGCCTGAACACGCCCGCCGACGTGCACTACGGCCTCGCCGAGGCGAAGGCCATCGAACGAACAGCGACGTTGGAGGCGGCCCGCGCACGCTTCCCCGAGCGATTCAGCACCAGCCACGCACCAAAGATCCTGTCCATTCCCGCGACGGCTTGGATCAACAAACCAGCCGACAAACCCACCGAGAACGAAGGGCTCGAACTAGCCGCCTAAACTCCCACTGGCCTCATTCGCCTTGACAAATTCCGTGGAGCCATCACCGTGCTCGTAGTGCACTCCGATTCCGGCAGCACCCCCCGCGGGCTTGAAGACGTAGCGCCCAGCGCTGGGGATCATCTGGCCTGAGGAACGCCAGGACTCCGAGGTGAATCCCCACGACTGCGCTCGGGGAACATCGTGATTCTGAAGCAGGGCCATAGCCCTAGTTTTATCCATCAGGAGCGACGTCAGTCGGGCCTGATCGGAGAAAGTCTGGGCCTGCCTGTCGTCGCGTGTGAGTAGCGAGAGCGTGGTGAGGTCGAGAACGAAGGCAAGAAATGCACCCGTGCCGAGGCGGTACTCCGCGGCCGCGGTCTCGGTCAGGGGGGCAACGTGCCAGCTGAGCCGGGGATGCGGCGCGCACCCGGAACGCTCGCGGGCGCAGGCCAGAATCAGACGACTCCCGGACGTGCACAGGCGGATGCCCGTGGTCGCCGCCCAGATCTCCGCATTTGCATCCAGCGCGGTTTCGACCATGTCAATGGCACCATCGTCGTTCCGGGACATGTTCACGGCGAAAATATCGTCGGGGCCGGTGTACAGATGTCCCTGAAAGCCGGAGTCGATATCGGCTGAATCGCGCTCCCAATACGAGCGCACCAGGGACGTGTCGTCGAACACGCTGGAAGTACTGAGGGCCACGATCAGTCCCTGACGAGGGTCTCCCACGATTGTTCCCAGATGCCTTACGTCGTCCTGCACTCTGGATCCGGTGGAAGCCATGGTTCATCGTAGCCACGATCTACCGGTCCGCGACCCGCGATAACGCGCCGGTAACGCCGGTCGATGTTTACTCAGTCGACAAGTGAAAAGGAGTAGGTGATATGGAAAGCAACGCAAAATTTCTCGTGCTGGACGTGGGGCGCGACAAGCCGAGGCCGGGGGAGCGCACCGCGGTGGCGCGAGCTCTGGATACCGTTGTGTCCTCGGGAGCGACGTTTCGACACAGCAGCGGTCGAATTGTCGTTGTCGAAGCCTCAGACGCTCAGGCGGAGCGCCTCACAGAGGAGATACCGGGCGCCCGTCTGGTGCCCTTTGACACCGATGTTTCGGCGCTGGTTCCCGACCTCGACACGAGTGAACTCCTGTTCCTCGAAGCCGTGCGCATCAGAAACTCGGCAACGTACCAGCAGGAGAAGGCCGGCCAGACACCCGGTGACTCACCCGAGGAGCAGCTCATGTTCACCGCACCATGCATTCCAGGAGGCGAGTCCAATGGTTAACGAAAGAATGATCAATCGCGTGTCGTCCGCTATCGTCTTCGTTTCGGGACCAGGCCAGTATGCGATCTCCGCAGCGGAGAAGGCGCATGTCCTGGCCGAAGTGCAGAGCGGGCACGGTGCTCTGTCAGGCAGCGAACCGCGAGCTCGACTCAACTGGGTGTACACGTCCCTCGACGTTGACCTGCCAACCTTCACGGCCTGGCAGGGGGCCAACTGGCCGGGACTCAGCGAACCCTTTTACCGGCATATCGACGATGCCCTGTGGAGTGGGACAACGCAGAAGATCTACTTCTTCAACGGGAGTGAATACAGTCGCGTCGATCCGAATAACGGCTGGAACGCCGATCCGGGATACCCCAAACCCATCGCCGGTAACTGGCCCGGTTTCCCCGCCAATTTTGCAGCGGGGATCGACGCAGCGCTCTGGAGCGGGACCACTCAACAGATTTACTTCTTCAAAGGCAGCGAATACATTCGGGTGGATCCGGCCAACGGCTGGAATGTGGATGCCGGGTATCCCAAACCGATTGCCGGTAACTGGCCCGGGTTCCCCGCCGATTTTGCGCAGGGAGTGGACGCAGCGCTGTGGAGTGGCACCACATCGATGATCTACTTCTTCAAGGGCGACCAGTACATTCGCGTTGACCCTAGTAACGGGTGGAACGTCGATGCCGGGTATCCGAAGCCCATCACCGGAAACTGGCCCGGTTTTCCGGATAGCTTCGCCACGGGTGTCGACGGGGCGTTGTGGAGTGGCACCACGGCGAAGATCTACTTCTTCAAGGCCAATCGCTTCTACAACGACTACATTCGGGTGGATCCGGCCGCCGGCTGGAACGTGGAAGCGGGCTATCCGAAACCGGTCGGTCTCGGGTGGGAAGCCGAGGACGCGTGGCGTGATCCTGCTCTCGTCCAGCTCGGGTTTCCTGCTGGCGATCCCGGTTTCACGCAGCTCGTGCAGTCCGTGCAGGCATCAACAGGTTCTCAGTACGGTTACGTGGGCTTCTTCACTAAAATGCCCACTGCCTGGTTCGCCTACGCCAATGGTATGAACTCTCTCAAAGTGGTCATGCGAGAAACCGGGACATCCTTTCTGAACTGGACATCCATCGACCGCGTCTATGCACACGAAACAGGGCATATCTTCGGAGCCTTCGACGAGTACACCGCGTCGAAGTGCGTGTGCACGGACTCCCACACGGGCTTCTTCACCGAGGTGAACGGTAATTGTCAGCTGTGCGCGGTCAATCCCACCGCCTGCCTCATGAACAACAACGTCACCGCCATCTGCCCCTTCACCCAGGCATCCATTGGCTGGAAAGCGTTCCTTGACCGGATCGATACCGGTGTGCACACCTTCGTCAATAACAAGCTGTATCTGTTCTCTGGCGAATACTACGTGCGGTACACCGGGTACACACTGGATCCCGGCTACCCGAAGCTCATTGCCGGCAACTGGCCCGGGTTCCCGGCGTCTTTCGCCGCGGGAGTGGATGCATCGCTCTGGAGCGGCCCCACGCAAAAGGTCTATTTCTTCAAGGGGAGTGAATACATTCGCGTTGATCCGGCAAACGGTTGGGCGGTTGAGGCGGGGTACCCCAAACCGATTGCGGGTAATTGGCCCGGGTTCCCGGCGTCGTTTGCCGCGGGAGTGGATGCAGCACTGTGGAGCAAGACCACGCAGAAGATCTACTTCTTCAAAGGTGGGCAGTATGTTCGGGTCGACCCGGCTGCCGGCTGGGCCGTCGAAGCGGGGTATCCGAAGCCTATTGCGGGCAACTGGCCCGGGTTTCCGGCGTCCTACGCCACCGGAGTGGATGCCGCGGTGTGGGGTGACCCCAACTCGAAGATCTACTTCTTCAAGGCCACGGGTTATGTTCGCGTCGATCCGAATGGCGGCTGGGCGGTGGAGGCGGGCTATCCCAAGCAGATCAACATCAATTGGATGCCGTTCCCGACGGCCGCGCTGCTGCGCGAGAGGGCGGACGATCAGGCAGCGGCGGTGACGGAGCCGACGACGCAGAGCGAGGACACCGACTGACGGACCGACGGACAGGGTGGTGACGTTTCACGCCGCCACCCTGTCTGCACCAGCAATCACCAGCAATCACCACAGAGGCACAGAAGCACCAGTCATTGGAGATAACGATGAGCACAATCTTGAACCCCTATCTCGGCTTTGGCGAGACCGCCCGGGAGGCCATGGACTTTTACCAGAGCGTTTTTGGAGGCACGCTCACCCGAAGTACTTTTGCGGAGTTTCACGTGAGCGAGGACCCTGCCGAAGCGGACAAGATCATGCACTCCGTGCTCGTTACCGATGCGGGTCTCACCCTGATGGCAGCCGACACTCCCAACACGATGCCGTATACGCCCGGGGACAATTTTTCCGTCTCCCTCAGCGGTGAGGACGACGTCGAGCTGCACAGGTTCTGGGACGGACTCGCTGTTGAGGGGACGGTGACGATGGATCTGAGCCCGTCACCGTGGAATGACCAGTTTGGTATGGTTCGCGACAGATTCGGAGTGACCTGGCTGGTGAACATCGCCGCACCGGTATCGGCCGAGAATATCTCGGACGACGCCGTGCCCCGTTCCACTGCCGACGATTACTAAAGCCCCGTCGAGCCTGCTCGTACTAGTCCTGATCGTCCAGGCTCCGGGCGTGGGCACTCGTCATTCGTCGCACGGCAGCCAGCGGCAACGGGAGCCAGGTGGGGCGGTTGCGCGTTTCATACACCGTCTCATAGATCGCTTTGTCGAGTTCGAGGGCTTCGAGGAGCGGGTTGTGTTCGAGGTAATCTCCCGGGTACACGAAGAGCGTGGAAGAGCGCGGTGCAGACGACGCGGACGATTCCCCCGTGCTGATCCCGGCCAGATACCCGGCGAGAAACGCACGTCGGCATGTTGCTGACCACTCGAGGATGTCGTTGGGATCCCGATGCGGGTCTGCCTGCGTCACGGTGCCCGCCACATAGTCAAAAGACCGCAGTATTCCGGCAACGTCACGGAGCGGCACGTCCGGCTCATTCCGTTCGGCCACGGGACGGAGCGGTTCGCCCTCAAAATCGAGAAGAATCCACCCGCGCTCCGGAACATCGAGTACCTGACCGAGGTGAAAGTCTCCGTGGATACGCTGCAGGCGAGGCCACGAGACGGTGAGCGCTCGGGCGAACATGCTCTCGACCTCGGTGCGCATAGCCCGCAGCGGCGGTACCTCAATCATGGCCGCGCGAAACCGGTCCAGCATCAGGGTGACCATACTCACCATCAGTCGCGGTGTCGCGACGCGGGTGGGCAGTACGGCCGCGAGGTCGGCGTGGATCCCGGCTGTCGCTTCACCGAGTCGACGAGCCGGTTCACTGAAATCCTGCCCAGCGGTGGCGGCCTCAAGTGCCGTGCGCCAGGCATCCGCCACGTTCGGAAGGAACTCCTGCACAAAGACAAGGTGACCAGACACGCGTTCGTTGGGTTGGTGGGGGTCACGCCACTGGCCCGTCACGGCGCCGACAGGTTCGGGAATGAACACCGAACCGGCAGTGGCGAGAGCCGACTGCACGACGACGTCGGGGTTCTGGCCCGGGTACACGGCACGAAACAGTTTGCAGATGACGGGCGACACCACTCGATTCCCTGCGGCCAGCTCGCAAATGATCGATGTGTTGGACTGTTCCCCGTTGAGGACGTGGCTGGAGAGCACGCTCGCTGTGCGTACCCGATTTGCCAGCGACCGCGCGGGGGACACCGTGACACAGGGTTCTCCCCGGGCAACCATGTCTGCCGACAGGTCATTTGCTGCCGGGTAGGTCTCGCCCTCGACAATGAACCGAAGAAGTGCCGAGACCCACGCGCTGTCGTGGGTGCCGTCGTACACGAACGGGTGATCGGTCGCCGTATTCTGGTCCACGGCGATCAGAGCGGGTGCGAGGTGAGGCTGGCGTTGTCGATACTCGGTGAGGGGTATGTGAAAGAGCACAGCCTGACTGCTGAACGTGTCACGAACCAGGAGTGTGCGCAGCCGCACGTCAAGGTCCGCCGACGGGAGGGGCCACTCCGCCACGATCACCAGAGTTGGCAGGGCAGCGTGGGACGGAAACCAGCGTTGCTCGGCCACCCAGCGAGAGAGAAAATCAGGGAGGTGCCTGCCGTCATCCGCTCCATGACCGGTGTTAGTGGGAGTCTGCTGGTCCGTCATGCGGCCAGCGTACGCGCGCTCTCGGCCGAAGCACAGGGCCACACCTCACCGATTCTGATCGGGCGCGCGAACCTTCTGAGACCTCAGACGATCGCGGAGATCCCGGTCACGGCGCGCCCCACGAGCAGAGCGTTGATTTCATAGCTCCCCTCATACGAGTAGATGGCCTCCGCGTCGGCAAAAATCTTCGCCATTTCAAATTCCGTACTGATGCCATTCCCCCCGAGGATTCCCCGTCCGAGAGCCACCGTCTCGCGCATACGCGTGGTACAGGTGGCTTTCGCGAGTGCTGCCTGATCCATCGTTAGCCGGTCAGATTGCTGCAGGCGGGCGAGTTGAACCAGCAGAGTGAGGCACAGGGTGGCATTGCCGATCATGCGCGACAACTGTTCCTGAATGAGTTGGAAGGCAGCGATCGGCTGCCCGAACTGCCGCCTGTCGAGGGCATACGCGCGAGCCACGTCGAAGGCGGCGAACTGTTGTCCCACAGCCTGCCACGAGACCCACACCCGCGAATTACGCAGGAGCACATTGGTGTCCCGAAAGCTGTTGGTGCCCGGCAGCCGGTTGGTGCTGGGGATACGCACGTTGTCCAGAGTGATGTTGGCGTTCTGCACAATCCGCACGGAGATTTTATTCTCGATGGTGCTCGTGGAGAAGCCCTGTCGTTCCTTCTCGACGATAAAGCCCTTGATCTGTTTGTCCGCGGTGTCCCGGGCCCACACCAGAACGTAGTCGGCCATGCCCGCGTTCCCAATCCAGCGCTTGTGGCCGTTGATCACCCACTCATCACCCACGGCAGTAGCGGTGGTCTGCATGGCCCGAGAGATGTCGGAGCCGTGATCCGGTTCCGTCAACGCAAACGCACCGATCTTGCGAAGGGCCAGCAGGTCCGGCAGCAGACGCTCGCGCTGCTCGTCCGAGCCCAACTGTTCGATCGCGGCGGCAAAGAGCTCGTGGTGCACACCGAAGAACGTGGAGATGGAGGTATCGGCGCGGGTGAGCTCCATCTGCAGCAGCCCCGTAAGCAGATGGCTCGTGTCCGAACCGCTACTGCTGCTGAGGTTCTGCGCCGCCAGCTTGGGAAGCAGGGCAAACGGGAACTCGGCCCGATTCCAGAAATCCACCGCCAGCGGACGCACTTCCGTTTGGAAGAATTCGCGGGCCTGTGCGAGACGTTCACGTTCTGGCTCGGAGAGGAGATCGGTGATGAAGAGCAGATCGGCGGTCGGGTAGGGAACCTCGTCATGCTCGGCATCAGCGGTCACGGGGACCGGGGCAGTGGGACGGTCACGGAGCAGATCTGTGGCGGCAGGGGAGTCGAACGTCATTGTTTACCTCGCGCAAATTATTGGTACGATTTCGAGTACGATCGTACACCACAAGTATCGGCAGAAAGGATCGAATATGACCATTCCGACTCTGGCCCGTCGTCCTCGCGAACGCTGGTCGGCCCGTCAGGACGAGCTGTTTGGCCAACTCGTGGATCTGTTTCTGCGCGAAGGCTTTGCAGACATGACGCTGGCCGACGCCGCGACACGGCTGCACTGCTCCAAGTCGACCATCTACTCTCTGGCGCGCAGTCGGGAGCAGCTGGTGCAGAAGGTGGTCGTACATTTCTTTCGTGCTGCCGCCGAACACGTGGAACAGAAGTTGCACGGCACGCTCGACCCGACCGATCGCATCGCCGCGTATCTGCGGGCCGTCGGTGCTGAACTGCGCCCGGCATCCGCTGCCTTCATGGACGACGTGGCCGCTTTCGACCCCGCGAATGCTGTTTACGAGCGCAACACTGCTTTCGCTGCGGTGCGTGTCGGCGCACTTATTCGCGACGGTGTGGAAGCAGGGGCGTTTCGGGAGGTGCCGGCGGCCTTTATCGCCGAGGCCGTGTCCGCAGTTATGGTGCGGATTCAGCAACAGCACATCACCGAGAGCACGGGCCTCACGCCAGCCCAGGCGTATGACGAGCTGGCCGACCTCGTCGTCAATGGAATTCGCGCCCCGACGACCTGACGGGCCCTACCGGTTCGTGAAGACCGGGCTCCGCTTCTCTACGAAGGCGGCCATTCCTTCTTTCTGATCCTCGGTCGCAAACGTGGAGTGAAAGAGACGACGCTCGAAACGGATGCCCTCCGCCAGCGTCGTCTCGAAGGCCGCGTTGACGGCTTCTTTCGCGAGCATCGTGATGGGGGTGGAACGCGATGCAATCGTCGTCGCCGTGGCAAGCGCATCGGTGAGAAGGTCGGCAGCGGGAACGACTCGAGCGACGAGGCCGCAGCGCTCGGCCTCCTCGGCACCCATCGTGCGACCGGTCAGGATCAGTTCCATGGCCTTGGCTTTGCCCACGGCGCGGGTGAGTCGCTGTGATCCGCCGATTCCGGGGATGACACCGAGTTTTATTTCCGGCTGGCCGAATTTGGCCGTGTCCGCCGCGATGATGAAGTCGCAGATCATGGCCAGTTCGCAGCCGCCACCGAGGGCGTGTCCGGCAACGGCGGCAATGACGGGGGTGCGCACCGCGGCGAGAGCGCTCCAGCCGGCGAACCAGTCGGCCGCATACATCTCCATATAGGTCTGCGGCGCCATCTCCTTGATGTCGGCCCCGGCCGCGAAGGCGCGCTCCGAGCCGGTGATCACAATCGCCCCGATCTCGGGATCTCGATCGAGTTCCGTTGCTGCGGCAACCACGTCACGCATGAGGGCATCGTTCAGCGCATTGAGCGCTTCGGGACGGTTCAGCGTGATCAGGCCCACCCGGTCGCGGCGCTCCAGCAGAATATTCTCGTAGTTGCTCATCTGGTGTGTATCCCCTCGAGTGGTTCTCGTGCGCGCGACGGTGCGGGCTTCGTGCCCAACGTACTAGCAATGACGGAGCATTTCGAGCCGAGCGCACCGGACTCAGCTGGCGGACTCAGTACCCCCGTACTCGGCCGCCACCCTCTGGGTGGGACGGATCGCTAGCGCGACGAAGCTCTGAGCGAGGTCGTGGTGTCGACACGACGATGGTTCTCATTCCGCATTCCGGGCGAAGTGACAGCGCGGCCCGGTTGCAGGAGCTCGGCAAAACGCGGTGAGGGAGGAACCCCCAGCTCGCGGCGCAGGGTGACGCAGAAGTTCCGGTACGTTGCTATCGCCGTGGCTCGATTATCGGATGCGAGATGCCCGCGCACGAGAAGGAGCTGAACACTTTCCCGCAGCGGTTCTATGGTCGACGCTGCACGGGCAGCGACCAGTGCTCGCTCGGTATTCCCCTGAGCGAGGTAACGACGGGCGAGGATCTCCAAGGCGTCCACGCGCTCGTGCTGGAGGAGCTCTTGCTCGGCCACGACCCAGTCCTCGTACCAACCAGGGAGGAGTTCTGATGTGCACAGGAGGTCTGAGGTTCGCAGGTGCTCGATCGTTGCGACGGGAACCCCGGAATCCCGTGAATCTATCACGATGCCGATCTTTTCTCGGAGCTGCCGAACGTCTACGCGGACGTGATCGTGCAGCTTCAGCGGTTCCGACCCGCAGATGAGAAGTGGAAGCTGGTGGGAGATGCGAAAGATGCTTGCACGCAGATTTCCCGCGGCTCGCTCTTCAGACCCATCGGGCCAGAGCAACGTGGCAATGAAATGCCGGGGCCGCACTCCCAGGAGGGCAAGCACCGTGATCACCCGCTGTTGCCTGGCTCCCACGTCGACCGGTTCGCCGTCCCGTTTCAATTGCCAGTAATCGAGCAGGGTGAGGTCATAACGGGGAACAAGAGCTGGCATTGTCGCCCTCCTTGCGTGACCTGCCGTGAAGAAGGGTCCGGCTTCGACGGTTGAACCCAACGGCACTCTGTGCATTACGGCCAGAATGGCCAGTCCGGCGTGTGTTGTCAATGCGCTGGCGCGATGGATTTCTGTGACTTCCCTTTGGGGCACGTGGAGGGCAATCTCTGCGAGACTGAATGGGCACGAGGTGCCCGCGGCGACCAGCTCGGGGGGAAATGTCAGGTTCGCGCTCCGGCGCCGGAAGGACCCAATGCTCGATTTTTCGTTCGGCCCAATTCTGGGAATCATACTCACCATCACGGTCATTCTGGTGATCGCACTGATTTATGCACGCACCATTTACAAAAATGCCGGACCTGACGAAGCCCTGATCATTACGGGAAAAAAGTCGCGTAAGACCATTGTTGATGGTGCAACGCTCGAAGAATCAGGGCAGCGGGTCGTTCACGGCCAGGGTGTGTTCATCACCCCCTTCTTTCAGAAGGCCTTCAAGATCAGCCTGCGCAGCCGCGCCATCGAGATAACCGCCGTTGCCCAGGACCGAAATGGGATCACCCTCACCGTGGAAGCCGTGGCCATCGTCAAGGTTGGGGACGACCCGGCCAACATCCGGGCCGCCGCCCAGCGATTCCTCGGGCAGGACAAAAATATCGACGGGTTCGCTCAGGAGGTGCTGTCCGGCTCCCTGCGCTCATCAATCGGTGCCACCGACGTGATGACCGTCATTCAGAAACGAGACGAGCTCGGAACTGCCGTGCTGGCCACCGCACGTGAGTCGCTGGCCAATCAGGGGCTCGACGTGGACTCCTTTGAGATCAAGGGCATCACCGACGAAAACGATTACATTCGCGATATCGGGCGCGCGGAGCAGGCCAAGGTACGCCGACAGGCGGAGGTGGCCGAGCACCTCGCCAATCGGGAATCGCAGGAGGCGTCCATTGCCGCGGAGCAGGCCGTAGCCGAGGCGCAGAATACGCTGGCGCTGCGCAAGGCGGCCCTCCAACTGGATACCGACAAGGCGGCCGCCGAGGCAGCCGCTTCCCGGCCGCTTGCCGAGGCCAAGGCGCAACAGGCGATCGTTCAGGAACAGGAACTCACCGCGCAACGCCGTGCCAGCCTGCGCAAGGCCGAACTGGAATCCGAGGTGCACGCGATTGCCGACGCGGATGCCTACAGAATTCGCGTGACGGCCGTAGCCGCCGCCGAGGCATCCGTGGCGAAAGCAACCGCAGACCGCGATAGCCGGGTGGCTAACGCGGAAGCCACACGAGCGGAAGGTCAGGCGGAAGCCGATGCAATTCTGGCAAAGGGTACGGCCGAGGCCACGGCCACGCGGCTGTCCGCGGAGGCCGTAGCGCAGCAGTCTGAAGCGTTGATCCAGTTGCGTCTGGTGGAGATGCTTCCGAAGATCGCTCATGAACTCGCCGCCCCGATGAGCAATATTGACCAGCTCACGGTGATCTCCACTGACGGTGCCAGTCAGCTGAGTAAGAATGTGGCGTCCGGTTTCTCCGAGGTTGACGCCGTGCTGACGTCTACGATGGGGGTGGGGATCAAAGACCTGCTCGCTGGCCTTGCCGGAGGGACGGCGGCGGGTGCGGCTCTTGCACGGACCATGCGTCAGGAGCCCACCACGATTGCAGATGTGGTGGAGCCGTTTGACGGGGAATCTGCACGTCCCGCCGCGCCGACCGTGGATATCGATGCCGTCGCTGCTGCTGCCGGGGCCTCTGCCGCGGATGCTGCGCGGCACGCCGCAAACGGATTCGTGAACGGTGCGCGGCAGTAGCACCGAGGGCCTAGCTACCAGGACCTAGTCACAGGCGTTGAGGGTAGTGCGGAGCAGAGTGCCGAGGCTGTCGGTGCCGCCGGAAGAGAGGGCGTAACGCTGTCGGTCGGCGCCGGTACCCAACCGCCAGAAACGGTCGAGCAGGTGGGAAACCTGCTCGGCATCACCGGACTCCTCCAGGGCGTCTGTGACGGATGTGACCAACGCCCTGACGACCGCGCGCGCCGGCGCAAGTTCTCCGGACAACGGGTTGATGAGCCGCGCCTGCACGCCCTCCCGCGCAGCATGCCAGAGCGAAGCGTCGAGGAGTTCCGGCTCGAGAAATACGGGACACCGTCCCCGTTCCGCAGCTATCAGTGCAGTGGAGACGAGGGCCCGGGTGAGAGCGGCGAGAAGGAGGGTGCTGGGTGTGTCGAGCTGAGCGTCACACACCCGCACCTCAACCGTCGGATATTTCTCTGCCAGGCGGGCACCCCACCAGATCGTGTGCAGGTCAAACGTGCCGGCAACCCCGACGAGGCGCTGGGTGCGGCGATGGTAGTCGGCCACATCAGCAAAGTACGGCGGGCATCCGCCGGTTGACCACCGCCGTGCATGGATGCTGCGCCAACTGGAAAAACCAGTGTCGCGACCGTTCCAGAACGGTGAATTACTGCTCATTGCCAGAAGAACCGGCAGCCACACGCGCAGGCGATTGAGTGCCTCGACACCGGCTTCCTGGCTGGGGATTCCCACGTGCAGATGAAGTCCGTTGATCAGATGATCGGGAATGAGACCGCGAAACTCCTCTTCCACCCGGCGGTAGCGGGCGCTGATCGTGACCTCAGGCCACCCATCGGTCTGGAAGGGTGCACCGACACCGACCGCCACGGAGTTGAGCGCCGTGGCAGCCTCGGCCAACCGTGAGCGAAAACCCAGGAGGCTGGCTTCGGCCTGATCAAGGCGGTCGAAGACGGGGCTGGAATGCTCGATCTGAGAAGCGAGAAACTCCGAATGAACGAACGGCGCGTGATCAACGTGCGCGGTGGGTGGGGTCGGAGCCGGGGCGGCAGTGGATGACCGAGAACGCAGCAGAGACTGAACCTGGGTGCTCACCGGGAGCGGGTGCAGCGTAGCGCTGTCCACAAACATGAATTCCTCTTCGACGCCGAACGTTCGCATCACTTCCCCTGCCCTGTTGCTGGGATGGTAGCCCGGTCCTGACCTGCTTGTGGCCGTATTGGCGCGGCGACCCCCTAGCGAGGATGCGATGAATGATGTTTTATAGACCGCACGTAGGGGACGAGGGAGCAATCATGATCAGCAATCCACCGTCCGGGATGGCCTCATCGTCGCGCCGAACACTTCGAGGCGCAGCGACCGCTCTCGTGGGGTTCGTCGCCATGAGCGTCACCGTGGGTGTGCTGGTGAGCGTGGGGGTCACTCCGGTATTGGCCATTACCGGGTTGGCGGCGTCCAGCACCATCAACGTCTTTGAGGGTCTCCCCGGCTTCGTCTCCCTGGACGCGCTGTCAGAGAAGAGCAACATTTACGCCACGCAGACCGATGGCACCCCGGTGCTGCTCGCATCGTTTTATGACCAGAATCGCATTGAAGTGGAATCGGATGCCATCAGCCCGTACGCGAAGGATGCCGCGATCGCCGGGGAAGACCCACGGTTCTACGAGCACGGTGGGATTGATCTGCAGGGCACGCTGCGAGCGACAGCCTCGACCCTGTCCGGTGGCGCCACGCAGGGCGGTTCGTCCATCACTCAGCAATACGTGAAAAATGTGTTGATTCAAAAATGTGAACTGATCGCCGACACGACCGCGCACGATGCCTGCTACTCGAACGCAACGGAGACCACACCGGAACGCAAACTTCGGGAAATGCGCCTTGCAATTGGTGTTGAAAAGTTCGTGACCAAGGACGATATTTTGCGGCAATACTTCAACATTGCCGGATTCGGCGGCACGGTGTACGGGATCGAGGCCGCCGCGAACTACTATTTCAACACCACCGCGGCGAACCTCACTCTGCCCCAGGCGACCAGTCTGGTGGCCATCGTCAACAATCCGGTCAAGTTTCAGATTGACCGTCCCGCCAGCGCCACCAACGGTGCTGCAAACGGATATGCGGCCAACAAGCAGCGCCGCGATTACCTCCTCGCTGCGATGCTCAAGCATCAGAAGATTTCCACGGCGGAGTACGAGGCGGCTCGGGCAACACCGGTGGAACCGGTGATCACGGAGCCCAGTACCGGGTGCCAGACGGCGGTGGCCAACGCCTTCTTCTGCGACTACGTCACGAAGATTTTGCAGAACGATCCCACGTTCGGTGAGGACGCGAGCGCTCGCATGCTGAACTTTCGGCGCGGAGGGTACAACGTGTACACGACTCTTGACCTTGATCTTCAACAGGTGGCCGTGGCGACCATGACGGCTCAGGTGCCCACAACCTATCCCGTGGGTGATCTGGGTTCGGTCATCACCAGTGTTCAGGTGGGAACCGGGCGAGTACTGGTCATGACGCAGAACAAGGACTACAGCCAGGATCCGGCGGTGCAAGCCACCGGAGCCAACTACACGGGCATCAACTACAACACCGACTATGCCTATGGCGGCTCGAGCGGCTTTCAACCAGGGTCCTCCTACAAGGTCTTCACCCTGGCCGAGTGGCTGAAAGAAGGTCACAAGCTCACCGAGCGGGTCGACTCGCGACGCAAGGCCAATTGGGGAACGTTTCAAGACAGCTGTCTCGGGCCGCAGAACTACGACCAGCAGCGCTGGAGCCCCCGAAATGACCAGAATGAAGCGGGCGGCAACTACAGTGCGCTGGAGTCCACAGTCCGATCGATCAATACGGGGTTCATCGGAATGGCCAAGCGTCTCGACCTCTGTGGAATTCGCAAGACCGCAGAGAGCTTTCAGGTGCACCGGGCCGACGGGCAGCCGCTGCAACAGACCGCGGCCACGGTCATTGGCACGAACGAAGTGGCGCCGCTCACCATGGCCGTGGCGTTCGCCGGCATTGCCAATAAAGGCGTCACATGCAGCCCGATTGCGATCGACAGCATCGTGGATCGGAATGGTGTCGCCATTCCAGTGCCGCAGACGCAGTGCGCTCAGTCGGTTGACCCACGTGTTGCCGAGGGAATGGTCTATGGAATGCGCCGGGTGATGACGAACGGAACGGCTCGGCAATCCAATGTGGGCACCAGCCCGTGGGTGCCCATGATCGGGAAGACCGGGACGACGGATGGTGCCAAAGACACCTGGATGAGTGGCTCAAGCTCCAAGGTGGCCACCGTCGTTGCGGTTGTCAGTCTCAGCGGCGCCGTCAACCAACGCCGCCTGAAGTTTGCGAGCGGTCCGGTGGCCACCGCACGTCACCGGATGTGGCCGGTGGTCATGTCGGCTGCAAACGCGAAGTACGGCGGTGACGACCTGATCGAGTCCGCAGGGGTGCCGTCAGCAACCCCGGCAACCCCCACCCCGTCCCCGCAACGCTAGCGGGTGGGTTCAGGCCCGTCGGGCGGATGGGAGATGGCGCAGACCGCGGGGAAAGTCGTGGTCAGCTGCCGACATCAGACGTTCGGCCGCCTGGTCAGCGGCGACACGGTCCGCGTCGGCGGCGGCTAGCGCGGCCAGCTGCGCGGCAGCGAGTTCCCGCTGGTGCCGTTCCCGGACCTCCCGTGCAACATCAAAGAGGTCCCACAGGTTTTCGCCGGTGACCGAGACACCCCTCGCGCCCGACCGACGGGTTCTGCCGCGCACGAGCATGTACTTCGTCTGGAATACGTGTGCACCCACGCGCTCCTGAGCATCATGGAAGAAGACCACGTTTGACACCGGTCCGGTGCCATCGTCGAGGCTGATGAACACCACTCGGCGCCCGCCTCGCATGGGCGGAGTGTTTGTGGCCCGGCGCACACCGGCCAGTAACACCTCGGTGCCACCAGGTAGGTTTCCCAGTTCGGATGCCGGTGTCACCCCCAGCTCCGCAAAGAGCGGGTGAAACCGAGTCATTTGGTGGTGGGAAATGGCCAGGTTCAGATTCATCAGTTCAAGGTCGGTCTGGGTGCGACCGCGCAGCTCCAGCGAGGTGACCGCTCCGGCCCCCTCACCCACGTAGCTGTGCACCGGAAGCTCCACGTCAAAGGCCAGTTGCTGCTCGGTGATCGCAACGGCGGTGCCGCGTAGCGACTGGATGTGTGCCAGAAGCTCATGGCGCCGTGTGCGGTCATAGTCAATGAAGCAATCAAGTGCGCCGACACGGGCCAGCGCCTCGAAGGTGCGTCGACGCGGACGCACCCGGTCCCGAAAGTCCTGCAGGGAACTGAAGGGTTGGTGCCGCACAATCCGGGCGCGTTCGGTCTCTGTGCTTCCGGTCAGCTCAGGGAGGGCAAGACGGATGCCCTGGGTTCCGTCGGCGAGCTCCTCCACCCGATAGTCGAGCGCGCTGCGCTGCACATCGAGGCTCAGAACGGGAACGCCGAGCGTGCGCGCCTCGGCCACGATGAGGTCCTTGGGCCACATGCCCGGGTCATGCGTGAGCAGGCCGGACAGGAATTCTGCGGGGTGATGGGTCTTGAGCCAGGCGGACTGGTAAGTGGGCAAGGCAAACGCGGCACCGTGTGCCTTCGCAAAACCGAAACTTCCGAATCCCGCGAGCACGGTCCAGATGCGGTCGATCACCTCCGAGGGGAACCCGCGTAGAAGCGCACGTTCCCGCACGAAGGCTTCGATCTGTGGGAGCTGTTCCGGTTTGCCCAGGTGACGCCGAAAGACATCCGCTTTGCCCAGACCACACCCGGTCAGCTCGTCAAACAGGCGCATGACCTGCTCATGGAAGATGACGACCCCGTACGTCTCCTCAAGAATGGGTCGAAACCGCGGGTGCAGGTAGTCGGGTGCCACCTCTCCGTGTCTGGCCCGCAGATACGTGAGCGGCATGTTGTTCTTCATAGGCCCCGGACGAAAGAGCGATATTTCTACCGTGAGATCGTTGAAGACCTCGGGTTGCAACTTTCCCACAAGCTCCATTTGCCCCGGCGACTCGATTTGAAAAATTCCGAGCGTGCGGGTGGACCGGATGAGCTCGAAGGTGGCGGGGTCATCGAGGGGGATGCGATCAAGGTCGATACTCTCCCCGGTGAGTCGATGATGTTCTTCGACGGCGTGGGACATTGCCGATTGCATGCGCACGCCGAGAATGTCGAGTTTGATGAGTCCCATGGGGTCCATGTCGTGCTTATCGAACTGTGACATGGGCAGCCCCATACCGGACGCCTGCACGGGCGTACGGTCAAGCAGGCTCGAATCGGAGAGGATGACGCCGCACGGATGCACCGAGATGTGTCGGGGCAGTCGGTCGAGTCGGGCGGTGAGATCCACGAGAAGATCAAGTTGCTGCGATTGGCGTACCTCGGCGGCCAGCGCCTCGAGTTCGGGTTTCTCCTCGAGGGCGCGGCGAAAGTCTCGGGCGTTGAACCGCCACATCTGCTTGGCAATGGATGCAATCTGTTCATCGGGCATCCCCAGAGCGAGACCCGCATCACGCACCGCACCGCGTCCGCGGTACGCGTTGGTCATCGACATGAGTGAGACCCGGTCGCTGCCGAAGGTCTCGAAAATCTTGCGGTAAATATCGTGGCGCCGAGAGGACTCCACATCAAGGTCGATATCGGGCAATGTCTGACGTTCGGGGGAGAGGAACCGTTCAAACAGCAGGCCATTGGAGAGGGGTTCGACGGACGAGGTGCGCAGCGCATAGTTGAGCACGGAGCCCACTCCGGAGCCGCGCGCCTGAATGCGGATTCCCATGCCGCGGATGATGTCGGCGACTCGGGCCACGGTGAGGAAGTAGCCGGAAAAACCCAGATGCTCGACCGTTGTCATTTCCCGGGCGAGTTGGGCGTGGGCGTCGGCTCTGGCGGTGTCACCCGCGGCGGCGTACAGATCATCAATTCCGTGCTGTGCCCGGCGCCATAATTCGGCAACCGGATCGCCGGTGACACCGATGATCCGGGCCTCCGGCATACGGGGTCGACCGAGGCCAATATCGGTATCCGGGTCGAGACTGCACTGCTCGGCAAGACTCTCCGTAGTCTGGAACAGTCGTTCGAGTGCGCCATTATCGTGCAGGCCGGCGTCAACGACCATTCGGGCCACCTGACGCATGGCTCCCAGGGGTTTGAGCCAGGCCTGGCCATTGGTCTGCAGGGTCTGCAGTTCGGCGAGCGGGGTCAGGGCACGGGCGGCATCGGCAAGGTCGGCGGTAACGGCTTCCTCGGTGGTTCCGTAGCGCACGGAGTTGGACAGCACGGCGGGCACTCCGGATTGCTCGGCGAGGGACAGTAGCCGAGTGGCCGGTGTGACGCTACCGATCGTTCCTGATTCGGCGAGGTGGCAGACGATCTCGAGGTACACCGAGCGCTCCGGCATGATGCGCAGCCAGGCGGTGAGACGGGCCTCGGCCTCGGGGCTGTTGCGCTGCTGGGTGGCCAGGCCCACGTCTGAGGTGGGACCCAGTAACACGCTCAGGCAGCGCAGCGCCGCGAGGTCGGCGAGGTGGGCTCGTGAAATGCTCGGCAGCTGGCTGGCCGTGGCCCGCGACGAGGTCATGATGGGTGCGGAAGGGGGAGACGCGGATTCAGACGAGGTCAGAAGAGTCGTCTGCTCCGTGGGGGCCACCGTATTCGCGTGAGCGGCAGAAATGGCGCGGCAGAGCGCCGCATAACCGTGTCCGGCGTTATTACCGTGCGCGAGCACGGTGACCCGGCCGAGGGAACGATACTCGTCGTCATGCACCGCCAGCTCGGCACCGAGCCCCGGACGGATGCCGGCAGCCACGCACGCACGCACATGTTTGACCGCGCCGTAGAGGCCATCACGGTCGGTGAGGGCGAGAAAGCTGGCGCCCTGTTCGCGGGCCTGGTCAACAAGCGTCTCGGGAAGGGTGACCCCGTAGTGAGTGGAATACGCACTCGCCACGTGAAGGTGTGAGAAGGTCATCAGTCATCCCCAATCGAGGGCAAGCACCCACGCTCCATCGGCGCCACGACGCAGGTCATAGCGGTGCTGTTCCTCTCCACCGCGAGAGGCATCAAGACGCCACAGCTCGGTGTCGATGCGCGTGGGTGTGCCGGCGTCTTCCCACCAGCGGGTGCGCTTGAAAACCGCTTGTGGTTGTCCGATCACGGTGTGCTCAAATCGATTCCACACGAATGCGCGTGGGTCTCCATCACTCGTGAGCTCCACATCAACCGGTGCGTCAATAATCTGCGGCATGTCAGGATTCCTCGCCTTCTCATCTCAGAAAAACGATGCGCCACATCAGGCAAATTCACCCAACCGTTAGAACGCATGTTCTATGTGGAAAGTGTATGTCACCCCACCGACACTCGCCAGATCCAACCTTCAGGTAGTGGTTGCAGCTTGCGCACCCTACGATGACGCCATGACGGAAAACCCCCTCGGCTTCGGCGTCCCCGCACCACGGATCGGTCGAGATCTGGCCCAGCGCGTCGTTGACCAGGTGGCGCCGAGTCTGACCTACAACGTCAACATCATGGATGCCGCGGGCGTGATTATCGGGTCCATGGATGCTGTTCGGGTGGGTGAACTGCACGCAGGTGCCCGGGAGGCTGCACATCGCCGCGACACGGTGCAGATCAACCCCGGCGACGAAGCGGGTGGAACCCGACCGGGAGTGAATATCCCGCTTCTTCTCGACGGCCAGGTGGTGGCCGTGGTCGGCGTGACCGGTGACCCTGTGCTCGTCCTGCCCGTTGCTCAGGTGCTTGTTCTGGCCATTCAGATGCTGCTGGCGCAAGATCAGGTCCGTGACATCTCGTCGTGGCGTGAGTCGGCCACCCGCGACATTCTGGAGAGCCTCACGCTCGGTCACCTGACGGAGAGCCAGCTCGTCGCCCAGCTGCACCGCATCGATGCCCCCCTGCAGCCGCCCTGGAATCTGACCGCCGTCATTCCGGTCAGTGGGGAACGTCGGAGTGGACCGGTGCGGGTACTTCGAACCCTGCGTGACGTCTCCGGTATCGCGACCGCCGAGATCAACGGTGCCGTCTGGGTGCTGACGGGGTCGTCGAGTTCCCTCACCCTCGCCCTGGTGAAAAAACGCTTACAGCAGTCCTCATCCACGGTGCGATTTCTGTCCGGCCGAGTGGCCGCCTCGATGAGTGACTTGGTCAGTGATGCCCAGCGCCTCCAGCTGATCCTGACGACGCCCGCACTGATTCCCGCTCAGACAGAGACTCGCCTTGCGGCGCTGAGTCTTGAGGTTGCGGTTGCCTCACTGCCCCCCACCCTCGTTGACGACACCGCGCGAACGGTGCTCGTTCGTGTAGGTGTCACCCTCCGTGAGACGGCGAGGACCTTTCTTGCCGAAGGGCTATCGATCACCCGTGCCGCCCGGGAGCTGCACGTGCATCGCAACACGGTTGTGCAGCGGCTGGATCGCTTGCAGCTGCTGACCGGGCTCGATATTCGCCAGTTCAACGCGGCCATGACCATGAACGTGGCCCTCCTGGCCGACACGGCAGGAAATGTGCACGCTGCACAGGGTGAGGCCGAATAACCACCCATAATTATGGGTTCAATGCACCTAAGAGTTCGACGTGACGCACACTAGCCTGTTCACATGAACGATCGTACGGCGCTGACGCCGCTCACCATAGTGATCGCGCCCGATTCGTTCAAAGGCAGCCTGACGGCGGCCGAAGCCGCGGCAGCAATGGCGCACGGCGTGCAGGATGTGCTGGGGGCGGCGGCTCGCGTCGTGCTGTGCCCCATGGCCGATGGCGGTGAGGGCACCCTCGAGACCATTGCAGCTGCCTGGGGGGTGGAACCGCGCAGCCTCCGCACCGTTGACGCGCTCGGGCGTGTGCGCACCGCCCGGTACGGTGTGTCCGCTGATGCCCGCATGGGCCTGATCGAAGCTGCCGAGTCAAACGGGCTTCCCCTCGTCACCGATGTGTTGCTGCAACCACAGCGGGCCGACACGTTTGGGGTGGGACTGCTCGCCCGAGAGTTGCTTGAGCAGAACGTGGAAGAAATTCTGCTGTGCGTCGGTGGCTCGGCGAGCACCGACGGGGGAACCGGCCTGCTCAGCGCCCTCGGGGTGAGATTTTGTGATGCCACCGGGGAACCGGTGCCACCCGGCGGAGGCGGACTTGCTGCCATCGTTTCGATCGATGTGTCCGAGCTTCACCCCCGTGCCCGAGCCGTCCGCTGGCGCGTGGCGGTCGACGTGAACAACCCGCCCTGCGGTCCCCGCGGGGCCGCCGCGGTGTTCGGCCCGCAGAAAGGTGCCGACCCACACGACATCGAGGCGCTCGATGCCGGCCTCGCCAATTTGGCCGCGGTCGTGCGCTCCGCCACCGGCGAAGACATGCGTGACCGGGCTGGGGCCGGAGCCGCGGGCGGTATGCCCGTCACCCTCGTACCGCTCCTCGGCGCCGAGATGGTGCCCGGGTCAACACTGGTAGCGGATGCCGTGGGTCTGGACGCCCTGCTGGCAACCGCCGACCTCGTCCTGACCGGAGAGGGCAGTTTCGACAGCCAATCCCTCGGCGGCAAGGTTGCCGTTGCCGTTGCCCACCGCGCCCCGGAGGGCTGCCCGGTGGTGGTCATTGCCGGTCGGGTCGCGCTCTCGGCTGCCGAGACCCGGGCAGCCGGTATCACCGCTGCCCTGTCGATTGCCGGTGGCCCCGCCACCCTTGCTGAACTCCAACGACACGCGAGCGAACGGGTGCGCGACACCACCGCCCACGCCGTCGCCCTGATCTGTCCCCAACACTGACCTTTAACCAACACTCACCTCTAACCAACACTGACCCGCACCGCCGTTTTTGCCACACCGTTCCGTCTGCAACTGAAAGGCTCTCTCAATGCTGAGCATTGCCATCCTGGTGACCCTCGTGGCCGCCATCGTCTTCGCCACGGCGAAACTCAAGATCAATCCGTTCCTGGCTCTGCTGGGTGCGGCACTCGTGGGCGGGTTTGCCTTCCGGCTGCCGGTTGACACGATCGCACCCACCATGACCACGGCGTTCGGCGCCACCCTCGGTAACATCGGGCTCATTATTCTGTTCGGCACGATCATCGGTGTCATTCTGGAACGCACCGGTTCTGCCATCGCCATGGCCGAAGCGTTGATTCGGCTGTTGGGCACCCGGTTTCCGACCCTGACCATGAGCATCATCGGGTTCATTGTGTCCATCCCGGTGTTCTGTGACTCGGGTTTCGTCATTCTCAACTCCCTCAAGAAGGCCATTGCCGCGCGCACCCAGGTGTCGCTGGTGGCCATGACCATCGCACTGATGACCGGCCTGTATGCCACCCACGTGTTCGTCCCGCCGACACCCGGACCGCTCGCGGCGGCTGGCAACCTGAATATCATCGACCAGCTGGGGCTCATCATCGGGTTCGGGTTGATCGCTGCCCTGGTGTCGGCCGCGGCCGGACTGCTGTGGGCCAATCGCTTTCTGAAGAAAGACATCCAGCTGCTGCCCGAGCCTGCGGGGGAGGAGAACGACCTCAGCCGGGAATACGACCAGTTACGTTCCGGCTACGGCACACTTCCCAACGCCTTCCTAGCCTTTCTCCCCATTTTGGCCCCGATCGTTCTGATCTGTATCGCGTCCATTGCAAAGCTTCCCGCCGCTCCATTCGGTGACTCGGGACTCTTCATCGCCATTGTCTTCCTGGGCACGCCCGTCATCGCCCTGATGGTCGGCCTTGTGGCCGCTCTGTTTTTGCTCCGCGGTGCGAACAAACTCACCACGTTTGGGGACAACGTGAACGAAGGCATCCGTATCTCGGCACCGATCCTCCTGATCACGGCGTCGGGAGCGGCGTTCGGGTCGATCCTGGCCGCATCCGACCTCACCGACTACCTCGGTAGCACGTTGTCGACTCTCGGTCTCGGACTCGTGGTGCCGTTCGTTATCTCCGCCGCTCTCAAGACCGCGCAGGGATCCTCCACCGTGGCCATGGTCACGACCTCGGTGCTGCTGCTCCCGCTACTCCCGGCGCTGGGGCTTGATTCGGACATGGGCCGGGTGCTCTCCGTTCTGGCCATCGGAGCCGGTGCCATGGTTGTCTCGCACGCCAATGACAGTTTCTTCTGGGTGGTATCGCAGCTCAGTCGCATTCCCGTCGCCACGGCCTATCGCACACTCACCCCGGCCACCGCCATTCAGGGCGTTGCCGGGTTCGCCGCGGTCTGGGTAATGGGACTCATTGTCCTGTAGCGCGGCGCGCCAGGAGGGCCGTTCCGCATTTCTGATTTAGGGCAGACAGGCATAGTGTTAAACAATGACTGGTGCCGAAATCCCCGCAGTCCCGCAGCGCTTCTACAACCTTCTTTCTGACATACCCCCCGTAGGGGAGGCACCCACCGGATTACTGACGGACCACCGTGATCGACCGCTGCAGGATCTGCGGCTCTCGGTCACGGACCGGTGTAATTTCCGCTGTGTGTACTGTATGCCCAAGGAAATCTTCGGCAAGGACTTTGCGTTCATGGAGCGCGACGAACTCATGACCTTCGAAGAGATGACCCGTCTGGCGCGGATTTCCATCGCGCACGGCGTGGAGAAGATTCGCCTCACGGGTGGCGAGCCCCTGCTGCGCCGGGGGCTGGAAGAACTGGTGGGGATGCTCGCCGCGCTTCGCACCCCCGACGGGCGTGAGATTGATATTGCCCTCACCACGAACGGCTCGGCCCTGGCCACGAAGGCCCAGGCGCTCAAGGATGCCGGTCTCAAGCGCGTGACGGTGTCCTTGGACTCGCTGGATAACGCCACCTTCCAAGCCATGAATGACGTCAAGTTTCCGGTTTCGAAGGTGCTGCACGGAATCGATGTGGCCCACGAGGTGGGACTCGGGCCGATCAAGATCAACATGGTGATGCAACGCGGCAAGAACGACCAGGACATTGTGGCGATGGCGCGCCATTTCAAGGACACACCCTACATTTTGCGCTTCATCGAGTTCATGGACGTGGGCACGAGCAACGGCTGGGAAATGGGCGCTGTGGTGCCCTCGGCCGACGTTGTGGCTCGCATTCATGCCGAGCTGCCGCTCGAAGAGGTTGCGCCCAATTACAACGGTGAAACCAGTCAGCGCTGGCGTTACCGTGACGGTGGCGGCGAGATCGGCGTGATCTCCAGCGTCACACAGTCCTTCTGTCACTCCTGCTCTCGAGCGCGGATATCCACGGACGGCAAGCTGTTCACCTGCCTGTTCGCCACCGAGGGCCACGACCTGCGCGCGCTGATGCGCAACGGTTGCACTGACGAGCAGCTCTCCACCGTGATGGCGCACATTTGGCGTGAGCGCACGGACCGCTACTCCGAGCTGCGCAGTTCTAAGACCCGTGAGCTGCGGGCATCCGGTAAGAAGAAAATCGAAATGTCATACATTGGTGGTTAGATAATGGGCAGAATTACAGCTCGACGCAAAATTGTTCGCATGACGGTAGGCGCGCACCCGATAGCCGGGGAAGATTTTCTCGCGGTCGAGGAACCGCTCGAGATGCGGGTGAACGGCCGCTCGCTTGCCGTCACGATGCGCACTCCCGGCAACGATTTCGACCTTGCGGCCGGTTTCCTGGTGTCCGAGGGCATCATTACGCGCGGTGCCCACTTCAGCAGTGCCCGGTACTGCGCCGGCGCAACCGTCGACGGTGAGAACACCTACAACGTCATGGACGTCACTCTGGCGGACGGCGTCAACCCGCCCGACCCGAGCCTCGAGAGGTCCTTCATCACGACCAGCTCGTGTGGGCTGTGCGGCAAGGCGAGCATTGACGCCGTACGCACCAAATCCCTCTACGACGTGGCAGCGGATGCCCTCCGCGTCGACGCGGAAATGCTCACCACCTTCCCGAACCTGCTGCGTGCCGGGCAGGACGTCTTCCAGAAGACGGGTGGCCTGCATGCCGCTGCCCTGTTCGACGGAACGACCGGCGAGATGCTTGTGCTGCGTGAAGACGTGGGCCGGCACAACGCCGTCGACAAGGTGATCGGCTGGGCCGTGAAGGAAGAGCGCCTCCCGCTGACCGGAACCGTGCTCATGGTTTCCAGCCGCGCGAGCTTCGAACTCGCGCAGAAGGCACTGATGGCCGGCATTCCCGTGCTCGCGGCCGTGTCAGCGCCGTCGTCCCTCGCCGCCGAGTTTGCGGCCGAGGTGGGCATGACTCTCGTCGGGTTCCTCCGCGGCTCGTCCATGGTGATCTACGCGGGCGATCAGCGCATCACGGAGACCCTGCCAGCAGAGACCCTGCCGGTGGAGAACGCGGTCACCGTCTAGAACATCAGCTCGCACTGAACTGAACAAAACAAAACAGCCCGGCACCGCTGCATGCGGTGCCGGGCTGTTCTGTGAGTGCTGAGCAGATTAGCCGACCGGCACGGCCTCTTCGGCACGGGCCACGAACCGAACCGCCATGGCCTTGTAGCCGGGGGTGTTCGACTCGCGTGCGACGAGCTCGCGGTGCATCAGGGCATTGGCTTCCGGGAAGTACGCGGCGGCACATCCGCGCGGCGTCGGGTAGACCACCAGGCGGAAGTTGTCAGCGCGTCGTTCTTCGCCCTGGAACGTGCTGATCACGTCGACCTGGTCGCGGTCCTGGAAGCCCAGCTCCACAACGTCCTCGGCGTTGATGAGGATCACGCGACGACCACCTGAGATACCACGGTAGCGGTCGTCGAGACCGTAGAACGTGGTGTTGTACTGGTCGTGGCTACGCATGGTCTGAAGGATGAGGTGACCGGCCGGAGGCGTGAGGTACTCGAGCGGGCTCACGGTGAAGCGGGCCAGACCAATGTCGGTCTTGAAGCTGCGGGTATCGCGGGGCGGGTTGGGCAGCACGAAGCCGTTCTTGGTCTTCAGACGCGCGTTGAAGTCCTCGAAACCGGGCAGCACTCGCGAGATGTGGTCGCGGATCAGGTCGTAATCCTCGGCCATTTCGCGCCAATCCACGGGGTGGTCCTCGCCGAGCGTGGCACTGGCCATGCGGGCAATGATCACGGGCTCGGCGAGCATGTGCTCCGAGACCGGATCCAGACGGCCCTGGGTGGTGCGAACGACCGACATGGAGTCTTCGACCGAGAGAACCTGACGGCCAGACGGGTGCTTGTCGTCGGTGTCTGTGCGGCCGAGTGTGGGCAAAATGAGCGAGATCTGACCGTGGCAGACGTGGGACCGGTTGGGCTTGGTGGAGACGTGAACCGTGAGGCCCACGCGCTTCATGGCCGCTTCGAGTAGCACGGTGTCTGAACAGGCCAGGGCGAAGTTGCCACCCATGGAGACGAAGACATCGACGTCGTTATTTTCGAACGCCGTCACGGTGTCAACCGAGTCGAGACCGTGCACGCGGGGACTTTCGATGCCGAATTCCTTGTCGAGCGCGGCGAGCATCCACTCTTTCGGCTTCTCCCACACACCCATGGTGCGGTCACCCTGCACGTTGGAGTGGCCACGCACGGGGCACGCGCCGGCACCGGGCTTGCCGAAGTTTCCCTGCAGCAGGAGCAGGTTGATGATCTCCTTGAGGGTGTTGACCGAGTGCGGCTGCTGCGTGAGACCGAGTGCCCAGCAGATGATGGTGGCCTTGGACTTGATCATCATGTCGGCGACGGTGGAAATCTGCGCGCGATCGAGGCCGGTTGCAGCTTCCGTCTCGGCCCAGTCGATGGTCTTGCGGGCGGCACGGTACGCGTCGATTCCGTCGGTGTTCTCCGCGATGAAGGCGAGATCAAGAACAGATCCGGGAACGCGCTCTTCCGCCTCGAGCAGGAGGTGGCCCAGAGCCTGGAACAGTGCGAGGTCGGCACCGACCTTGATCTGCAGGAACTCATCGGCGAGGTCAACACCCTTGCCGATGACGCCGGCAGGGGTCTGCGGGTCGCGGAAGTTGAACAGGCCGGCCTCAGGCAGCGGGTTGACGGCCACGATCTTGCCGCCGTTATCCTTGCATTCCGCCAGGGCAGAGAGCATGCGGGGGTGGTTCGTGCCGGGGTTCTGACCCACAACGAAGATCAACTCGGCGCGGTGAATGTCTTCGAGCGAGACCGTTCCCTTGCCGATGCCAATCGTGGGGTTCAGGGCTGAACCTGAGGACTCGTGGCACATGTTCGAGCAGTCGGGAAGGTTGTTTGTGCCGATTGAGCGGGCAAACAGCTGGTAGAGAAAGGCCGACTCGTTCGCCGTGCGGCCAGAGGTGTAGAACACCGTGCGGTCGGGAACGGTGGCGCGAATCTGCTCACCAATGAGCTCGAACGCGTCGTCCCAGCTGATCTGCGAGTAGTGGGTGTCGCCGGGGCGAATAACAACCGGATGCGTGATGCGCCCCTGGTTGCCAAGCCAGTACTCGGTTTTGGTCTCGAGCTCGGCGATCGAGTGCTCGGCCCAGAAATCGGGCGTCACCGTACGCAGGGTGCTCTCCTCGGCGACGGCCTTGGCACCGTTCTCGCAGAACTCCGCAGTCTTGCGGTGGCCCTGAGATTCCGGCCAGGCGCAGCCGGGGCAGTCGGTACCGTCGCGCTGGTTGAGTCGCAGCAGCGACTTTGCCGTGCGTGCGATCCCGGCCTGGGCAAATCCGCGGTCGAGAGCCACCATCACGGCTTTCACACCGGCTGCGTGAGTCTTGGGCTCCTTCACGATCAGGTTGTCTTCGTTGATGTCTTCGATCGGTGCGCCACGTGTCATGTCTTCTATCCTCCCTTTAATCTGGACCGGAAAAGTCATTCCGACCCTTCTGGGGGAGAAAAGTTATCTAATACGTTCGTATAGTCTCAACGAGACAGCATCGTGGCTACGGCAGCTGCGAGCGGCAAGGAAAGTAAGACATGAGCTGGCTCGATCGAGACCGCACCATCGCCCCACCCGGATTCAACCGTTGGCTCATACCGCCAGCGGCTTTGGCCGTACATCTCAGCATCGGCCAGGTCTACGCAACC
The DNA here is from genome assembly GCF_029893365.1 of Cryobacterium sp. CG_9.6. Taxonomy (NCBI): domain Bacteria; kingdom Bacillati; phylum Actinomycetota; class Actinomycetes; order Micrococcales; family Microbacteriaceae; genus Cryobacterium; species Cryobacterium sp. CG_9.6. The sequence continues at coordinate 1,742,845 of NZ_JARXUZ010000001.1, forward strand.
AGCGTGTACAAGACGGCCCTTGTCGAACACTTCGACGCCAGCCTCACGCAGATCGGTGTGATCTTCTCGATCGCCATCGTGATGCTGGGTCTGTCGGCCGCAATCATGGGGACGTGGGTAGACACCAACGGACCACGCAAGGCCATGTTTGTCTCCGCGTTGTTCTGGACCGGTGGATTCCTCATTGGCTCGCTTGGAATCTTCACCAATCAGCTGTGGCTCGTCTACCTCGGTTACGGCTTCATCGGCGGGATCGGCCTCGGAATCGGATATATTTCCCCGGTCTCCACACTTATTAAGTGGTTCCCGGACCGTCCCGGACTGGCAACAGGTATGGCGATCATGGGCTTTGGTGGCGGAGCGCTCATTGCCAGCCCCCTGTCCATCGCACTCCTCACCGCCTACGACCCCAACTCCGGGACAACCGGATGGATCGCCAGCGGCGACGCGGTGGGAAAGCTCTTCCTGACGTTTGCCGTTCTGTACCTCGTGTACATGATGTTCGGTGCGTTCACGATCAAGGTACCGGCCGCCGGTTGGCAGCCCGACGGTTACGACGCCTCGAAGGTTAAGGTCAAGGCGCTGGTCAGCAGCAACCACGTTTCGGCGAAGAACGCCATTAAGACCCGTCAGTTCTGGCTGATCTGGATCGTGCTGTTCTGTAACGTGACGGCCGGAATCGGAATCCTGGAGCAGGCTGCTCCGATGATTCAGGACTTCTTCCGCCAGCCGGATGGCACCTCGCTCGTCAGCGTGGTTGTGGCCGGCGGATTCGTCGGACTGCTGTCGATTGCCAACATGGGTGGCCGCTTTGTGTGGTCGTCCACGTCTGACTTCACCGGACGTAAGAACATCTACATGATCTACCTTGGTGTGGGTATGGTGCTCTACTTCGTGCTCGCCCTGTTTGGGTCCTCAACGACAGCGCTGTACGTGGTGCTCGCGTTCGTGATCATTTCCTTCTACGGCGGCGGTTTCGCCACGGTGCCCGCTTACCTGCGGGACCTGTTTGGTACCTTCCAGGTTGGCGCCATTCACGGTCGTCTGCTCACGGCGTGGTCTGCGGCCGGCATTGCTGGTCCGCTGATCGTCAACTCGATTCTCGACGCTCAGGGCACGCCCGGTCAGCTCACTGCCGCTGACTACCAGCCGGCACTGCTGACCATGGTGGGCCTGCTCGTGATCGGCTTCCTCGCCAACCTCATGGTGCGCCCCGTCGCGTCGACCTTCCACGAGCCAGTGGTAACCCCGCCGGCCGTTCGCGAACCTGCACTGGAGTCCTGATATGAAAAGCGTAAAACTCTTCCTGGGGTGGGCGCTCGTGGGAGTGCCCCTCGTGTATGGCATCTCACAGACCGTCATTAAAGTGACGGCACTGTTTGCCTGACACCGTTCAGCGCCTCCGGGCTAACTGACGGCTTGCTGAGAGCCGCGCGCAGACCTGCGCGCGGCTCTTCGTGTTATGGCAGGATTTAGGGGGCGGTAACGGCATTGCCATCGCTTAGTGCCAACCCGTCTTCCTCTGCCACATCTACCTGTCGACGGGAGAACCACCGTGGGACCGCACACCGCTCTCGATGTCATGCGCCAATCCGGATCAATTCTGACCGGAATGAGGTGCGCAGATGAACTCACCGTGTCCTCAAGCCGCGACGGTGGCGCACGTGCCGTCAGGCTTCTGGCTTCCGCCGCTCTGGATCCCACTGATCAGCTCACCGCGATTGCCGCCGTGCACGCCCTGGCCCGCATCTTCGATGACGCGGCCGACGATGTTCTGGTGCCGCTTCTGACACACGAGTCCGGTTTTCTGCGGGAGCACGCCGCCTGGGCTTTCGGCGTGCGTCTGCCGCGCCTTGACGCCGTGGCCGGACTGGTTCGAATGGTCATTGACGGCGGTTTTGCCGGCATGGTGGCCCAGCGCACGCTCGAACAGTGGTCGGCGTCAACCGCCGACTCTGTGGCGCTTGCCTTGGAAGCTGCGCTGCTCGGAATTCGAGAGTCCGGTGCCCGCGCACGCCTCGTGGAAACCATCGGGCTCGTGCCCGGTCGCATTCCGGAGCGGATGCTGCGCCAGGTGGCCGTGGATTTCGCCGAACCGCTCGAGGCGCGCGCGGCAGCTGTGGCCGCTCTCGGTGACCGCGATGCAGACGAGACCAATATTCGACTCGTCACGGACCTGTCCTTTGAGGAGGGCGAGCTGGCCAGCGTGGCTCGGCTCGCGCTGTATGACCTCACCGCGGCCCGTCACCCCCGACCGCCGTGGAGTCATGGCACGACCATCGCTCAGCTTTTCTTGCACGCCGATATTGACGGTGAACTCTCCCGTGTCGGTTCCGGCGACAACGGCGGAATCGCCACCCTGCTCGTGCGCCTCGGTGATGCTCTTGTTGCTGGCCACCGGGCATCCGGTGTCGACTTCAACAGCCGCTCGGACCTCAACGCCACGGAGCAGGTCGAGCGGGTCATTACGCTCTCCCGCGGCACGCACGCCACGGCGTTTGCGGCACTGCCGGAGGTGGCATCCACTCTTTCTGGCCACGCTTTTGCTGCCATTCCCTTTCTCGGTGACGTTGTCCCGGCCGCGGAGGCCTGGCCACGGCGTATCGCCACCGAGCGCGGTATTCGCCGGGTACTGCGCGCTGCCGGAACCGTTGATGCCATTCACCTGCGCATGGCCGATGTCGGCAGCCTCGCGGCGGCAACCGTGGCTCGAGAACTGGACATTCCCATCGTCTTCACCGTGGCACCCGACCCGCATGCGGTCATCGACTCCATGGAGCGATCCGGGGCATTGACCCGCGCCCAGTTCGGCAAGGTTGACGAAGTCGAGCACTTCTGGTTTCGGGCGCGACTGGTGCAACGACTGGCCGCCGATGCCGCCCACACCGTGTTCTTTCCCCGCCCCGATCTGGAGAAGGACATGCGCGATCTCGTGGGCATCGACGTCAACGCTCACCCCGAGCGGCACACGGTCGTGGCGGAGGGCATTGACCTGACGGTGATCGAACGTTCCCTCGCCGAGGTGCTCACGCCCCGCCAGGGCGCTCCCACCTCGCCAGCCCTGACCGAACTTGATGATCTCCTCCGGCGTCTCCCGGAAGAACGCCGCGATCTCCCGCTGTTGATCTCGGTGGGTCGGTTGCACCGGGTGAAGGGGATGGCGAGCCTCGTGGAAGCGTGGGCAGCCGACCCCACCCTGCACGGACGAAGCAACCTGATCATTGTGGGTGGTGACCTGGAGCATCCGTCGTCGGACGAGCAGGAGCAGCTCCGACGCATGGATGCCGTGATCCCCCTGTCAGGCGCAGTGAATCACGGGCTGATCCTGGCTGGGCATCGCGCCAACGACACCGTGGCCCGGTGGCTCGTTGCCGCACGGTTTGGCCGGCCCGGGTTGAGCGCCCCGCACGGCGTGTATGTGTGCGCCAGCGTGAAGGAGGAATTTGGTTTGGCCCTCCTCGAAGCCATGGCCACCGGTCTGCCTGTTGTTGCCCCGGATGCCGGGGGCCCGGCCACCTACGTGGAGCAGGGCGTCACGGGGTTCCTCGTGGATACCGGGAGCAGCTCGGCTCTGGCCGGCGCGGTCTCGGAGGCACTGGAGGTGGCGATCGGACCGTTCGGCCCCGAGTACGCCGAACGTGGTCGCAACATGGTGGCCCGATCGTTTACGATTCAAGCCATGGCCCGTTCTCTCACCAACGTCTACCGTGATGTCGCGGACGCCGCGGAAACCGCCACGTGGGCGTTGAACGCCTCGTGACGCTCCTGATCATCAGCCCCGACTACGCGTCCCACCTGTTTCCTCTGGCCACCCTCGGCACCGCCTGGCAGCAGGCCGGGGAGCGCGTCGTGGTGGCCAGCGGTCCCGCCACAGCCGACATCGTGCGCGGGTTCGGATTTGAGCGTGAAAACCTGCAGCTGGGACGCGGTTCCAACCCGGGTGTTATTCGTGCGGAGGCGCAGCCGACGGGGGAAGATGATGCCCTGCGCGGCTTCTTCGCGGCCACCCGGCTGGGCATGGTGGAGACCCTCACATTTCAGGCGGAGGCCCGCAGCAACGATCTGTTGTGGAACCCGGTAGAGATTGCTCGGAACGTTCAGCGGCTGGTCGAGAAGGTGCGTCCCGATCAGGTGATCGTGGACCACCTGGCGTTCTCAGCGCGGCTCGGTCTGATGACGGCGGGCATTCACCATGCCGATGTTGTTCTCGGACACCCGTCTGCGCTGCCCGTTGCCGGCGAGGTGTACGGTTACCCGCCGGAATGGCCGGACATCTTTCATCCCGACGCCAATGATTTGGCCGAGCTACTCCTGCTGTGCGAGGCCGTGCGTGACACGTTCACCGCACAGTGGAACGCGGCCCTGGCCGAGCTTGACCCGCAGGCTGTGCCCAGCAGAGATGCGTTCCAGGAGACCGGCGATGTGCTGCTGCTCAACTATCCTGCAGAACTGCACCGTCCCGAGCGCGGTCTTCTCCTCCCCGAGCATGCCTTTCTCGGGTCGGCGGTGCGCGTGGAGGCAACAGATGCCGAGGTCGAGGCGTGGCTGGACGCCGGGAGTGAACCGGTGGTGTACGTGAGCTTCGGGAGCTTCCTCTCCGTGCGCGGAGATGTGCTGGAGAAGGTCGTGGCGGCACTGCAGGGACTCGACGTGCGGGTGGCCCTCGCCTCCGGGTCTACGGATCCGGCCTCGCTCGGACCGATTCCCGAGAACTGGCTGGTACGTGGTTTTCTTCCGCAGGTGCGGCTCCTCGATCACTCGGTGCTGGCGGTGAGTCACGGAGGAAATAACAGTGTGACCGAGGCGATGACCGCTGGCGTTCCGCTGCTCCTGCTGCCCTTCTCCACCGATCAGTTCGCTGGAGCGGCCGCCCTCGACACCGCAGGTTTCGGTGAGACGCTCGACCCGAACCGGACGTCTGTTGCGCAGTTGCGAGCCGCGATCGTGCGGCTGCTGGCACTCGACGGACACGCGAGAGAGCGCCTGACCAGCCTCGGCGAGTCGCTTTCGGGCGGCACCGGACCACGACGCGCCTTCGATGCGCTCACGGGAGTGCGTGCCGGTTCGGTCTGAGGGTTTTCTCGCGCGGTAGGTTGCGCGAACCGGTACCGCGAACTCGCGTGAGCACGCTAGCCTCGGTCACACCGGGGTCACCGTTGGTGGTGTGCACGCCCGGACCCGAAAGGTGGACGACGTGGTTGACGCAGCAGAGATAACAGCCCCCCGGGTTACGACGGTGCGCGTGGGGGAGTTGCCGGCACCGGTACCGGCCTGTGATGAGAGTATTTGGCGAGTACTCGGCAGTCCGCTGGTGTCGGGCGACGCCGAGGGTGACGCCGCGGGCTCGCTCCTCGGCGAGACGATCGCCGTCAAGGACCTCTTCGAGGTGGCCGGGTTTGCGGTGGGTGCCGGGGTGCCGGACTACCTGCGCGGCGGAAAGGCCGCCGTGACGTCGGCGGCAGCCGTGCGCGCTCTGCTCGCGGCGGGGGCATCCGTTCGCGGCATTGCCCAAACCGACGAGTTCGCCTACAGTTTGGCCGGTGACAATGAGCACTACGGAACACCGCCCAACGCCCGCGCACCGGGTGCGTTACCGGGCGGGTCCTCCAGCGGTCCGGCCGCTGCCGTGGCTCTGGGGCACGCGAGCATCGGCCTCGCCACCGACACGGCCGGTTCCACCCGGGTTCCGGCGTCGTATCAGGGTCTCTGGGGATTGCGCAGCACGCACGACGCGGTGAGCCGGGAAGGACTGCTGCCGCTTGCTCCGAGTTTTGATGCCGTGGGCTGGATCACACGCACACCCGAGGTACTGCGTCTCGCTGCGGCTGCCTCGCTCGACCTGTCAGCTCAGATGGAACCGGAGTCGCCGTGTGTCGTGGCGGTCTCGCTTGTTTTCGCCGCCACGGAGGCGGTGCAGGCCTCGTTCGTGAGTCTGCTCGACCGTGTGCACGGTGACGGTCTGCTGTCCGAGCCGGCCATTGTGGATCTGGGAGCGCTCGACCCCCTGCTGAGCGCGTTCCGCACGGTTCAGGGCGCAGAGGCCTGGCGTTCCCACGGTTCCTGGATCGATGAGCACCCCGGGGCGCTGGGCGCTGCCGTTGCCACGCGCTTCGAGGCTGCCCGTCGGGTGAGCGAGAGCGAAGAAGCGGATGCCCGGGGGATCCTGCACGAGGCCCGCGAGCACCTGGATGCCGTTCTGGACAACCGCGTTCTGCTCCTGCCGAGCGCATCGTCGGGAGCCCCCAACCGCGATGCTCACCCGTCGGTGATCAACGCAGCGCGGGAGGCGACGCTGCTGCTCACCTGCCTTGCGGCCATCGGCGGCTATCCGGCCGTCTCCGCGCCGCTTCTGGCCGCAGACGGGCGAGCCGTTGGGCTCTCCCTCGTCGGGCCTCGATTCAGTGACCTGGCCCTCGTGGATCTGGCCGCCCGGCTGGCTAGTCGCGACTGAGCCCGGTCGCGACTGAGCCCGGTCAGGACGGGATTCTGGTTGGTTCCGGTGCAGCCACCGGCTGGGCGGGAAAGAGGCGGGGACGCAGCCACAGGGCCACATAGACAAGGGCAATGAGGGCGGGCACTTCGATGAGTGGTCCCACGATTCCGGCCAGTGCCTGCCCGCTCGTGGCCCCAAACGTACCGATCGCCACGGCGATGGCCAGTTCAAAGTTGTTGCCGGTGGCCGTGAACGCCAGCGTGGTCGTTCGCTCATAGGGCAGACCCGCCAGCTTGCCCACACCAAACCCGAGAAGAAACATCACGGCGAAGTAGACGAGCATGGGGAGCGCAATGCGGAGCACGTCGAGTGGGGCGGCTAAGACCTGCTCACCCTGCAGGGCAAAGAGCAGCACGATGGTGAAGAGCAGCCCGTAGAGAGCGAACGGTCCCACGCGGGGGAGAAATTTCGCCTCGTACCAGTCGCGGCCGCGGCGTGCTTCTCCAATTCGACGCGACAGGTAGCCCGCAACCAGCGGAATCCCCAGAAAGACAAGAACGCTCACGGTGATGGCCCAGAAAGAAAAGTCTGCGCTCGTGGTGGGAAGTCCCAACCAGCCGGGCAGGATCTGCAGATAGAACCAGCCGAGGGCTCCAAAGGCAATGACCTGAAAAACGGAGTTCACGGCCACGAGGAACGCGGCTGCCTCTCGGTCACCACAGGCCAGATCATTCCAGATGAGCACCATGGCGATGCAGCGGGCGAGGCCCACAATGATGAGTCCGGTGCGGTACTCCGGCAGATCCGGGAGGAAGATCCAGGCGAGGACGAACATGAGTGCCGGCCCGAGGATCCAGTTGAGCAGCAGAGAGGACACCAGCAGGCGCCTGTCGCCGGCAACGGCCCGGGCATCGGAATATCGTACTTTCGCGAGGACCGGATACATCATGACCAGCAGGCCCAGAGCGATGGGAATACTCACCGTTCCGATCGAGAACGCGTGTAGGGCGTTGCCCACAGCGGGTACGTATGCGGCGAGGAGGAGGCCGACGCCCATGGCGGCGAGGATCCACACCGGAAGGTAACGGTCGGTGAGACCGAGTCGGGGCGCGGAGACCGGTGAGGACCGGGTGGCGGCGGGAAATGGTGCGGGAGAAATCATTGGGCGCGGTCGCCTCCACGGTAAGATCGAATTGCATCGATGTTGAAAGTCTGACGAATATATCGATGCTTGTCAATCTGACCCTGTCGTTACCTGTGGAGAGGATGTTCTCGTGCCGTCAACCGCGATGCTGCCCCTGATCGACGTGAGCGCTCACCGAGTGGCCGCAACCCGGGTGCTGACCCCGGAGCGGGCCAGCGAGATGGCGCGCACGTTCAAGGCCATCTCCGACCCCACGCGCTTGCGCCTCATCACCATGATCGCCGGGCATCAGAACGCCGAGGCCTGTGTGTGCGATCTCACCGCGCCCCTCGATCTCGGACAGCCGACCGTGTCCCATCACCTGAAGATTCTTGTTGAGGCCGGCATCCTCAAGAGAGAGCAGCGTGGCACCTGGGCGTACTACACGCTGGTACACGGCGCGCTGGATTCCCTTGCGCAGCTGCTCGTCTCCCTTGAGTCGGCCTCTCCGATAGCTGGCGGAAACACGACTGAAACGCCCAATCCGTAAGCTCACCCGTAGACCACCGGAATCCACCGCACCGGGACCGTGTCTGCGAGCCAAGGGAGCGTTACCGTGTCCACTCTTCCGATCAATCCGCCGCCGCGACTGTTGATGGGCCCCGGCCCGATCAACGCTGACCCTCGGGTTCTGCGGGCCATGTCTGCCCAACTGCTCGGCCAGTTCGACCCGGTCATGACCGAGTATATGAACGAGACCCAGGCGCTCTACCGTGACGTGTTCGACACCAGCAATGAGCACACACTTCTCGTGGACGGCACCTCGCGTGCCGGGATCGAGGCCGCGCTGGTGTCGCTCATCGAGCCCGGCGATCGGGTGCTCGTTCCCGTCTTCGGTCGGTTCGGGCTTCTGCTGGCCGAGATTGCCGAACGAGCGGGTGCCGAGGTGCATGTGCGTCACGTGGAGTGGGGGCAGGTGTTCACGGCGGAGGCTATCGAGCAGGCGATCGTAGAAACCCGGCCGCAACTCCTGGCTGTCGTGCACGGCGACACCTCCACCACCATGATGCAGCCGCTGGCCGAGCTGGGGGATATCTGCTCCCGACACGGTGTTCTCTTTTACACCGACGTCACGGCGTCGCTCGGCGGTAATGCCTTTCAGGCGGATGCCTGGGGCCTCGACGCCGTGACGGCCGGCCTCCAAAAATGCCTCGCCGGTCCCTCGGGAACAGCGCCCGCCACATTCTCGCCCCGTGCGGCAGCGGTCATCCGCTCTCGCTCCCACGTGGAGGCCGGGATTCGCGAAACCGGCGATGTGCTGGCGCACCGCCCCATCCGCTCCAACTACTTTGACCTGTCGATGCTCTTCGACTACGGGGGTGCCCGGCGACTCAACCACCACACCGAGGCGACAACCGCGCTGTATGGCGCACGGGAATGTGCCCGCCTCCTCGTGGACGAGGGAATGTCGGCCGCGATTGAGCGGCATCGGCTCCACGGCTCGGCCATGCTGGCGGGCGTTCAGGGCCTCGGGCTGAGCGTATTCGGTGACCTCGAACATCGCATGAATAATGTTGTGGCGGTGTGGATTCCGGACGGGGTGAATGGTGACGAGGTGCGCGGGGTGATGCTGAACGACTTTGGAATTGAAATTGGAACGTCGTTTGGGCCCCTGCACGGACAGGTGTGGCGAATTGGCACCATGGGCTACAACGCCCGGAAAGACGCGGTGCTCACCACACTGGCCGTGCTGGAACAGGTGCTGCGTCGCTCGGGTGCCCGGGTTGCCGGTGGCGGGGGAGTTGGAGCAGCCCTGGACCGCTACGACGATGCCGCCCGGCCCGGAGTAAGCCCGGAGACCGGTTCGATGTCAGCGGCGAGCGCCGTGGCCGGCCCACGCCTCGCAGCCTCATGACGACCGAGCATCAGGCCGGCGCACCGAGCAGCACCGGCGCACCGAGCAGCACCGGCGCACCGAGCAGCACCGTCGCGGCGGCCCGCATCCTGGAACGCTGTGATGTGCTCGCCACCCATACGTCACGCAGCGACGGTCTCATTGAGCGCGTCTACCTGTCGCCGGAGCACACGGCCGTGAATACCCTCACCGCTGGGTGGATGACCGAGGCGGGCCTCGACACCTGGCAGGACGCCGCCGGTAACCAGTGTGCACGCCGAGAGGGTGTTACTGCCGGGTTGCCGGCGCTCCTGCTCGGGTCTCATCTTGATACGGTTCCCGCGGCTGGCCGGTACGACGGAATTCTGGGCGTGCTGGTGGCTATTGCCGTCGCCGAGCGCATCGGCGCCTCCGGTACTGAGCTGCCCTTCGCCCTGGAAGTGGTGGCTTTTGGCGACGAGGAGGGCACCCGCTTCGGCACGACGCTGCTCGGAAGTCGCGCCCTGGACGGTACCTGGCAACCGGAGTGGCTGAAGCTACGGGATGCGCAGGGCGTGAGCCTGGCGGAGGCGTTCACCGCTTTCGGGCTCGATCCGGCGGCACTCGACACGGCCGCACGACGCCCCGCGGAGCTGCTCGGCTATCTGGAGGTGCACATTGAGCAGGCTCCCGTTCTCTTCGACTCCCACCGCGCTCTCGGCATCGTCACGTCAATTGCGGGTGCCGTTCGACGCCAGATCACCATTGAGGGCCACGCTGGTCACGCAGGTACCCCGTGGCACGCACGCCGTGATGCGCTTGCCGGGGCGAGCGAGGCCATTCTCGCCATCGAAACCGTCGCCCGATCCACGGGACTCATCGCCACCGTGGGTCACCTGCAGGTCTTTCCTGACGCGGTCAACGTCATCCCCGGTCGGGTGGAGTTCAGCCTCGACCTTCGCGGCGAGCACGACGCGCAGCGGGACGCGGGTTGGGCGCGCATCACCGCCGCGCTGGGGACGGCGTGCGAGCGCCGAGGGCTCACGTTCACGACCGTGCAGACGCACACCGCGGCCGCGGCCCACTGTAGCCCGCGACTGCGGGCGGCGATGGCGGCCGGCATCCGCTGTACAGCCCAGGGAGCGGATGCTCCGGAACTGCTATCCATGGCCGGTCACGACGCCATGGCGGTGGCGGCCATCACCGAGATCGGCATGCTCTTTGTACGGTGCACGAACGGGGTGAGTCATCATCCCGACGAGGCGGTGACGGAGGCGGATGTGGCCGCAGCCATCGACGCTCTCGAGGGGGCCGTGCTGGCCCTGGCCGCCGAGTACGTCCAGCACGCATGAGCGGCACGAGCGCGATCAGCGCGGTGGGGGTGGTGTGTCGACGTCCTCACCCGTGCTGAGGTCCCCGCACTCGACTGACTCCGCGCGGTGAGCGCTCAGATAGGCGCGGGCACCGGTGTCGCCCGTGAGGGTGGCAGCGAGGTGGGCCCAGTGCACCCGGCCGAGTACGACCGGGTGGCCCGGGCGGCCACCGAAACGCGCCTGCCGCAGAGTGGCGGCGTGCGCGGGCGGGCAGGGGGTCACACCCGTGTCGGCCCCCAGCAGGCGCCGCACGGTTGCGGAGTTCAAGTCGGGAACGTCCACGGGCACCACGGCGAGCGCCACCGGCGTGGGTGTGAGGTCGGCTGCCGCCTCCAGCCCGGCCCGAAGAGACGCCGAGAGCCCGGCGGCCCACTCGGCGGCCTGAACCACCACCAGGGGCGTCTGGTGTATCCGGGGCGGCAGGGAGTCGGCCGCCTCCAGTCCGTGGGCACCGAGTACAACGATGATCGGTGAGCATCCGCTGGCCTCGAGCGTGTCGATGGCGTGGGCCAGCCAGCCCACCCCGTCGGTCTCGACGAGAGCTTTGGGTTGCCCATAACGCGTGCCCGCACCGGCAGCGAGAATGAGGCCGGCGACAGGTGCGATCAGGAAGGACATACCTCATCGTATGGTCTCCTCGTGGCGGAGGCTCTAGGCTGATCGAGCACACGACCCGTACTGATCGATCTGTAGGGAGAGTATGAAGAACGTAGAAACTCAGAAACTGCGCCAGTGGCTCGAATCGTGCCTCGCTGTTCCGCGGTGGATCGACGGTGTTATTGCCCGTGGGCCCTTCACGAGCGCCGCCGACCTGCTGCTCGCCGCCCGGGAGGAGGCGACGCCGCTCAGCCCGCACGAAATCGATCAGGCGCTCGCCGGGCATCCCCGCATCGGTGAGAAGGCGGCCGGCTCATCGCAGGCCAGCGAGTTCTCCCGCGGTGAGCAGAAGGCGCTGGGCGCGCACGATCAGGCGCTCGCCGAGGCCATTGCGGAAGGCAATCGCGCCTACGAACAACGATTTGGCCGGATCTTTCTCATTCGTGCCGCGGGACGCTCCCATACCGAGATTCTGAACGAACTTGATCGGCGACTGCAGCTGGACGACGACGCCGAACTCACCACCGTGGCCAATGAACTGCGTGATATTGCGCTGCTTCGCCTTGCGCGGCTTGCCGCCCGGGCGTCGGAGTGACTCCGTCCGCTCACACGTCGCCGAGTCGCGTCACAACCCACGTGCTCGACACGGTGCGGGGCGCTGCCGCCGCCGGGCTCGCCGTCACGCTCGAGCAGCACACGATGGAGGGCTGGCTCCTCCTGGCCACGGGACGCACGGATGCCGACGGCCGGGTCACCGACCTCGGCCCCGCCGATCTTGCCCCGGGTCGCTTCCGGCTGAGCTTTGACACGGGTGCCTGGTTCGCTGCGGCCGGAGAGAGCACCTTTTACCCCCAGGTGCAGATCACCTTCGAGATTCGTGACGCCGAGGCCCATTATCACGTGCCCCTGCTGCTGAGCCCGTTCGCGTACAGCACCTACCGCGGGAGCTGAGGGCCCAGCCCCGGCCCAGCGCCGGGCTCACACGAGGCCGGTGTACGAGTCCCACGCGGGGCCGGCATCCGGTGCATCGTCGTGCAGCACCGTCGTCTGAATCAGACCGTAGGGACGGTCGGACGCGTGGAACACCTCGTTCGTGTTTTCCACCCCGAACGGTGAGAGGTCATAGAGGAAGTGGTGCTTGTTCGGTGCGGAGAGCCGCACCTCCGCGATGAAGGAACACTCTTCGAGAACGGCTTTGCCCATCTCGTAGAGCGTCTGCTGCAGGGCGAGGGAATGCACCCGGGCGAACTGGGAAATGAGAATGCCGGTGATCTGGGCGTACGTGGCCTCCCAATCCAGGTCGGTGACCGTGAAACGCCAGGCGGCGGTAAGTGAGGTGGCCATCACCCGGTCATTCGTGGGCTGGAGCAGAGTGTAGGGGTCCTGCATAAACCCGGTGAATTCCGAACCGGTTGACTTCAAAATGGTGAGATCCTTGAGTCCGCCAATCACCCAGCACCGTTGGTGATCGCCTATACCGTCCACGGTGACGGCGGCCGTGCGGGTTTCCTGCCCCCGACGCACCCACGTGTGGTCGTGCGGGGAACCGTCGAGGTCCACGCGCTCCCAGGCGAATTCCTCCACCTCCACGCGCGCACTGTGCACGGGCTCAATGTGGTCGACAAAGTGGGTGGCGAGAGTGAGGGCGTAGCTCTCAATCGACAGCAGACCCTTTTCTTTGGCAAACGAATAGGCCGTCTGCTTTTGCGTGTCGGTGGGTAACACCTGCGACTGATCGCCCGCGAGGTGAGCGGCGGCAAAGTCTCCCCGCAGCGCCGTGGACACGCTCACATCATGAATCTCGTGCCGGGGAGTGTCCCGGTAGATGCGCACGATGCGGTTCTCCGCCTTGCCGTAGCGGTTGGAACCGAGAATGATCGCCATGGTGTTCTCCTTGCCTGAGCCGTGCCGATGGGGGAATGCTTAGCGGGTGAGCAGCGCTCCTGACCGGGGTACTCCTGACCGGGGTGAGTGGATGCCGGTGCTCTCGAACACGGACCGCCCGGCTACCCAGGTGGCATGCACCACCCCGGTCAGGAGCACCCCGTCAAAGGCGGTGACGGGGTTCCGATGCAGCAGCTCGGTTGCCTGAACCCGAAACGTGTCGTGCGGCGCAAAGGCGACGAGGTCGGCATCCGCTCCCACCTGGATGCGCCCCTTGGTGGGGAGGCCGGCGAATCGGGCGGTGGCTCCACTCATCCACTCCACCACTTGGTCGAGACCGATGCCGCGTTCGCGAGCCCGGGTCCACACGGCCGGCAGACTCACCTGGAGGCCCGAGATTCCGCCCCAGGCGCGGGCAAAGTCCCCGCCGTGGCCGAGTTTGAGGTCGAGCGTGGCCGGCGAGTGGTCGGAGGCGATGAAATCGATCACACCGTCTTCCAGCCCCTGCCAGAGCAGATGCTGGTTGGCGCGCGACCGGATGGGTGGGCAGCAGGTGAAGGCCGTGAGCCCGTCAGCAATCTCCTCGGCCGTGAAGCTCAGGTAGTGCGGGCAGGTCTCCACCGTGATCGGCAGCCCGCAGGCTTTCGCCTCCCGAAGCTGCGGGAGCGCGGCGGCCGAAGACAGGTGCAGAATGTGCGCGCGCACGCCGGTGCGCTGCACCACGTCGATCACGGTTGCGATGGCTGCGTGCTCGGCGGCGTCGGGGCGACCGGCCACGAAGTCCTGGTACCGGGGTCCGCTCACGTGGGGTGCAGCCAGCAGCACGGCCGGGTCTTCGGCGTGCACGAGCAGGAGGCCGTCAAACTCGGCGATTTCGGCGCCGGCAGCGTGCAGCTGGGCGGTGCTCAGGGCCGGAAACTCGTCAACTCCGGAGTCGGAGAGAAAAGCCTTGAAGCCGAATACTCCCGCATCGTGCAGCGAGCGGAGGGTGCCGAGGGTGCCGGGTATGACGCCGCCCCAGAATCCCACATTCACGGTTGCCTGCGGCTGCGCGGCCGCACGCTTGAGCTCCAGGGCCGCCACGGTCACCGTCGGTGGAATGCTGTTGAGCGGCATGTCGATCAGGGTTGTGACACCGCCGGCGGCGGCCGCCGCGGTGGCACTCGCAAAGCCCTCCCACTCGGTGCGCCCGGGTTCGTTCACATGCACGTGCGTGTCGACGATGCCGGGCAGGAGCACGTGGCCCGGCGGGAGGATGATCTCCCGGGTGGAACCTGTCGGCGCAGTACCTGTCGGCGCCTCACTCAGTGGCGCGTCACGGGGACCCAGATGCGTGATGACTCCGTTGTGCACATGCACGGTGAGGGGGGCGAATCCCTCCGGAGTGAGCACGGCGTCGGCGCGAATCACCAGGTGTTGATCGCGCATGGTGGGTTCCCCTCAGCCCGCGACATCGCGGGAGCGCGTCGGTGTCATCACACTAGTGACGTGCAGGACTCCGCATGGGGGCCTGCGGAAACGTGTGTGAAACACGCGCGGATCGGGCAGCACCCGAGCGGCGAATGGGGAAATGAGCCGGAAACGCAGCGCCTTTTTCGCTGGTCTCCGGCGCGAACTCAGCGGGGCTGCTGCAGCAGACGCCAAATTCGGTCGCGCGACATGGGCAGCTCGTAGGGCCGCACACCGATGGCATCCCGCACCGCGTTCGCCAGCGCCGGCGCAACCGGGTTGTAGGTCGATTCGCTCATGGACTTGGCACCGTAGGGGCCGAGGTCGTCGGTGGTCTCGGCGAAATACACCTCGGTCACGGGAAGGTCGACAAGCTGGGGAATGTGGTAATTGCGCAGCACCCGCGTGGTGACGGTGCCTGCACCATCGAGGGTGACCTCCTCGAACAGTGCCGTGCCGATGGCCTGGGCCACCCCACCCTCAACCTGGCCCCGGGTCTGCTCCGGATTGATGACGAAACCGGCGTCCGCGGCCTGAATGGACTGCAAAATTCGAATCTCGCCCGTGAGGGTGTTCACGGCCACCCGAAAGGCGTGCACGTTGAAGGCCAGTGAGCGGCGGCTGCCGTCTTCGACCCCGCGTGCGGTCAGATCAGCAGTGTCCGCGGCAGCAATAACCTCGGACAGGGGCAGGAACTCGTCTCCGGAGGCGAGCCCATCGCTGTGGAGCGTCCAGGTGTCGGTGCGTCCGCGCATCCGCTCGGCCGTGCTGGTAAGGCGCTGCGCGAGAGTGGTGGCGGCACCAAGAATGGCCTTGCCGGCAATCACCACTCCGGCCGAGCCAAAGGCACCGGTGTCGTAGGCGGAGGTGTCCGTGTCCGAGTGCAGAACATCGATCTGGTCCGGTGTGGTGCCGAGGGCCGTGGCGGCGATCTGGGTGTGCACCGTCGTGGTGCCGTTGCCGAATTCCGTGGTTCCCACCCGCACGGTGTAGCGTCCCGTGCTCTCCAGCGTGACGGATGCCTCGCAGCGGTGGCCGCGCGGGGGAGTCGTGGCGATCATGGACGAGGCCATACCCTCGCCGACCCGCCACTCGTCGCCTCGTGGCTCCGGGGTGTTGTTGCCTCGGGCCAACGCTGACTGGGCGAGATCGAGGCACTGGTCCAGCCCGTAGCTGCCAAAAATGAGGTCTGGTCCCTCGGTGTGGGTGACCACCAGCGGATCGCCCGGGAGCACCGAGTTGATGCGTCGCAGATCGAAGGGATTGATCTTCAGTTCGCGGGCGAGGTCGTCGAGTGCACTCTCCACGGCAAAGATCATCTGACCGAGGCCATAGCCGCGGAAGGCGCCCGACGGGGGGTTATTTGTGTAGACGCACTGGGCATCCACTCGCTTGTTGGGAACACGGTACAGCGCAACCGACTCGGAGCTGCCGTGATACATGACGCCGGGTCCATGATTGCCGTAGGCACCGGTGTCGGACAGGACGCCCAGGGTGAGGGCCGTAAGTGCACCGGAGGCGGTCGCGCCGAGCGTTACGTCCACACGGATGGGGTGACGCACCGGTGCGATGGTGAACTCATCGGTGCGCGTGAATTCGTACTGCACCGGGCGACCGGTGGTCAGAACGGCCAGGGCCACGACGTCTTCGGTCAGGATCTCCTGCTTTCCACCGAAGCCGCCTCCCACGCGGGCGGTGAAAACGCGCACGTCGTCGATGCTCAGGTCGAAGAGGCGACAAATCTCGGTGCGCACCAAAAAGGGTACCTGCGAACTCGTGCGGAGCACCAGACGGTCGTTTTCCATCCAGCCGATCGTCCCGTGCGTTTCGAGCGCGACATGGGCGATGCGTTGGGTCTGCCAGCGGCCGGAGACGACGGTGGTGGCGTCCGTGAGGCCGGCCGTTACATCACCGTGCTCACCGTGCATCTCGGCAACCAGGTTGCGCTGCGGATCGGCCACGCGGGAGATCAGGGCATTCTTGTCGCCGTGCACGAGCGCCGCTCCGGCTTCGAGCGCTTCCTCAGGGTCGAAGACGGCACGAAGGTGGTCATATTCCACCGTGATGAGACGGCAGGCGGCCTCGGCAATGGCAATGGAGTCGGCCACGACGGCGGCCACGCGCTGCCCGCGAAAGCGCAGTACGGTGTCGAAGACTCGCGTGTCGTCGGGATCGTCGAGGCGGTCCTCGTGCCGGGCGGTGGAAAACAGCACATCGGGAGAATCCAGGTGCGTCAACACCGCGTGCACGCCCGGAAGCGCCAGCGCCGCGCTCGTGTCCAGAGCTGCAATGCGCGCACTGGCGTGCGGGCTCGCCAGAATGGCCAGGTGGAGGAGGCCAGGTACCTGCACATCCAGCGTGTAGGACTCCTGGCCGGTGACGATGCGCTCGGCTGCCGGTGCTCGAAGTGACGTGCCGACGCGCCCGCTCGGGTCGGCCGGTTTGTCGGCCGCCGGACGGGTGCGCACAATGGGGCCGAGGGTCGACGGGCGCACAGCTGGCGAGCCATCACTCGGTGTGTGCGTGCCGCGGATGGCATCGTCGATGGAGCGGTAGCCGGTGCAGCGGCACAGGTTGCCCTTCAGGAGACGCGGCAGGTCGTGCAGGTCGTGCTCGGTGAGTGTGGAGGCGGTCACGATCATGCCCGCCGTGCAGAAACCGCACTGGAACCCCGCGGCGTCGACGAACTTCTGCTGCACCGGTGCGAGATTGCCCGGCTGGCCGAGGCCCGCCACCGTGGTGATGGCCGTACCCTCGGCACGGAAGGCCGGGTAGATGCAGGAATGAATGGGGGTGCCGTCCACGAGTACGGAGCACGCGCCACAGTCGCCCGTGTCGCAGCCCTTCTTGACGTCCTGATGGCCCGCGTCGCGCAGCAGGGTACGGAGGCTCTGGCCTGCCGCGGGGGAGACCTCCAGGGGTTCACCATTGACCGTGATCATCGGTTGTCCTCGTCCTCGTTCTCGTTCTGGTTTTCGTCTTCGTTCAGTTCCTGACGGATTTCCTCGGCAAGCACACCGCTTACGGCCTGGCGCCAGTCGGCCGCCCCGTGGGCGTCGGTGAACCAGTCGGTGATGGCGTCAATGTCGCTGCGCAGGCGTGTCTGTGGGGGGATGCCCGCGTACCGCAGTTGCACGGGACGAATCGTGCCCCCCGTCACGGTGATCACGAAGGTCCCGTCGACATCCAACCGGCCGGCCAGAACGGCCCCGGACCGCCCGAGCGGAGACAGGGCGATCTTGCGAAACGCGGTGCGCGCCCCGAGCTGCGCGGACCGCAGGTGGATGGACCGCAGCACATCGCCCTCGTTCAGCACGGTGGACATGTTTCCGGTGACGAAGGCGACCGCCGGCATCCGCTCGTCGCTGCCGTCGGCACGCCAGATGAGCACCTCGGCATCGAGCGCAACCGCCAGGGTGATCATGGGGCCGGCGGGCAGTGCGGTGGCGAGGTTTCCGCCGACCGTTGCCACATTCCACACCTTGAAGGACCCGAACAGGGCGGCGCAGCACTGGTAGAAAAGCGGATGCGCGGTCCACCCCGCTTCGGCGGGCAGTCGGGACAATTCGGCAAACGTGCACGTTGCCGCGATCTCCAGCCCCGCGTCCGTGACGGTGAGCGCCGGCCAGTCGAAGGTGGCCAAATCGACGAGACCGGTCAAGTGGATGCGAGGGTCGGCATAGAGTTCCGAGCCGCCAGCCAGCGGCACCACGCCGCCACCCAGGGCGCGCAGGTCGTCGCGGTGTCGGGCGGGGATGACGCTCGTCACGGTGTTGAGGTCCATGTTTCCTCCGACGGAAGCTGACCCGTCGGCTGACGGCTCGGCCCCCGGAACGCGGTGCGGTGAACGGACCCGGTGAGCGCCGATGGGCACCGGGGTAGACACCAAGTCCATCCCGGCAACAGTCTCCGGTCACATCAGACTTGTGCCTTCAATGCTAAGCGACAGTGTGGCGTTCACGTAACGCTCGGCGTCCCCCGTGCGGGTGAGGCGCACACACCGTGTGAATATGCTCGCGGGGTGTCTGTCGCCGCTAAATGTCGATGGTGTAAATGAGGGATTCCTGAACCATGCCGAGCCACTCGTACAGTTCACGCAGGAACGGCTCCTCCTCGCCCTCCAGCTGAATGCGGCCATCGGGGGACATGATCAGGCGCTCCGCGAGAGTGAGTCGCAGGTCGTTCAGGGTGCGCAGCCACGATTGCACTGCTGCCGGATCGATGTCCAGGGTGACCGCCGTGCGGGGCACGGGCTTCTGTCGGCGGGTTCGCGGGGTCTTCGCGGTCTCCTCGACCAGGGCCGCCGGGGTATCAACGAGAGCCGCACGCAGTGTGGCGAGCACGACGCGGGCGTTGAAGACCTTCGCCTCGATCAGATCGCCCGCCGTGAAGCGGCGAAATTCC
Source organism: Cryobacterium sp. CG_9.6 (assembly GCF_029893365.1). NCBI lineage: Bacteria > Bacillati > Actinomycetota > Actinomycetes > Micrococcales > Microbacteriaceae > Cryobacterium > Cryobacterium sp. CG_9.6. The sequence goes on from NZ_JARXUZ010000001.1 coordinate 1,761,981, forward strand.
TGGGTTGCCTCGTCATCGCCGGGGTAGGCATCCGGCAACATTCGCCGTAACGCGGGGTCAGCGGATGCCACGGTCACGTCTTCGCCGGCGCGCTCGAGCATCTCCACCAGCTGTTCCACCGCCAGTTTGAGCAGGTCGACCTCGATCGGCTCGAATCGGCCCAGGAGGTCTCCGGAGTCCGCGAGGCCGAAGCGCGTCACGAGTCTGCCTTGGCGAGCGTGGCCCAGAGCCCATACCCGTGCATGGCTTCGACGTGGCGTTCCATTGCCTCCCGGTTACCCGTGGCGACGACGGACTTGCCGTTGTGATGAACCTGCAGCATGAGCCGCTCGGCCTCCTCCGGGGTGACGCCAAAGTAGCTGCGGAATACATACGACACATAGGACATGAGGTTGACCGGGTCGTTCCACACCAGCGTCACCCAGGGGCGATCGAGGACCGCGTTGGGGCGCACATCGAGGAGTGGGTCTGTGACAGTCACGCTCTAAGGGTGTCACGGCTTCTGGTTGATTTCCACCCCACACACCGGGGCGGTCACTGTCTGCGCGGCGCAAAACACAAACCGCGGAAGGGAATATCCTTGAGGAATGACCTCTCTCGTTTCCCCAACCGTGACGGCTCCCACGCTGACCGCCGTCGAGGTTGAACGCATCCGTAACGACTTCCCCATTCTGGGACAGCGGGTGAATGGGCATCCACTCAACTACCTGGATTCGGGCGCCACGTCGCAGAATCCGATCAGCGTGATGGAAGCCGAGCAGGAATACTACGAGCAGCGCAACGCCGCCGTGCACCGGGGGGCGCACACCCTCGCTGTCGGAGCGACGGAGGTGTTTGAAGCCGCCCGCGAGACGGTCGCCGCGTTCATTGGCGCATCGAGCGACGAGCTGGTGTGGACATCAAACGCTACCGAAGCCATCAACCTCGTGACCTACTCGTTCTCCAACGCATCGCTGGGGCTGGGGGGAGGGGCCGCGAAACGGTTCGCGCTCGGCGCCGGCGACGAGATCGTGGTTACCGAGATGGAGCACCACGCCAACCTCATCCCCTGGCAGCAACTGGCCCTGCGGACCGGGGCCACGCTTCGGTTCATTCCCATTCTCGACGACGGCACCCTTGACCTAATTGCGGCGGCGGAGATTGTGGGCACCCACACCCGGGTGCTGGCCTTCAGCCATGCGTCCAACGTGACGGGGATCATCAACCCCGTGGCCGAACTCGTGCGTCTCGCTCGGCGGGTGGGTGCGCTGGTGCTTCTGGACGCCTGCCAATCCGCGCCGCACTTTGCCATGAACGTCGTTGACCTCGACGTGGACTTTGTCGTCTTCTCCGGCCACAAGATGCTCGGTCCCACCGGAATCGGGGCGCTCTACGGCAAGGCCGACGTGCTGGCCGATATGCCGCCGTTTCTAACGGGTGGCTCCATGATCACCACGGTGAGCATGGAGAAAGCCGAATTCCTCGCGCCGCCGCAGCGCTTTGAGGCGGGAACCCAGCGCATTTCCCAGGCAATCGCGCTCGCCGCGGCTGTGGACTACCTGCGGGAAACGGGTATGGACAAAATTGGGGGCTGGGACAAGGAGCTCGGTCAGCGTCTCGTTGCCGGTCTGGGGGAGATTCCGGGTGTGCGTGTGCTGGGTCCCGGAGTCGGTGTGGAGCGACTCGGACTGGCCAGTTTCGACCTGGCCGGTGTGCACGCCCACGATGTGGGTCAGTACCTCGACGACGCGGGTATTGCCGTGCGCGTGGGGCACCACTGCACGCAGCCGCTGCATCGCCGTCTGGGCGTGACCGCGTCGACCCGGGCAAGCACGTATCTGTACACGACAACCGACGAGGTGGATGAGTTCCTCGCGACACTTCGTGAAGTGGCACCATTTTTCGGAGTGACTGCGTGAGCGACCTGCAGCAGCTGTACCAGACCATTATTCTCGACCATGCGAAGGCGAAGCACGGTTCGTCGGTGGAGCCGCTCGTGCCGCTGGATTCGTCGGCAGCTGCGCGGGTAGCCGAGTCGCACCAGGTGAACACGTCCTGCGGCGACGAGGTGACCATGCGCGTCACCCTCGGCGCGGTGGGTACCGAGCAACGAGTGGAGGAGCTGGTGTGGCGAGGCGAGGGGTGCTCGATTTCTGTCGCATCCGCTTCGGTGCTCACGGACACGCTGCGGGGTCTTCGCGTTATGGAGGCTCGCTCCCTGCTGGAGACGTTCCGTGACATGCTGCGCTCGCGCGGAAAGATCGAACCCGACGAAGAGGTGCTCGGCGATGCCGCGGCCTTTGCTGGCGTCTCGCGTTATCCGGCGCGGGTCAAGTGCGCCATGTTGCCCTGGGTTGCCTTCGAGGCCGCTCTGGCGGAGGCCGAGTCGCGGCCCTGACTCCGCGTGAGCGCTGGTAGAGCGCACACACCCTCTCGCTGGTTGAGCGCGAGATTACGAGTTCCCCGTTGGTTGAGCGCGAGCTTGCGAGCCCCTATCGCTGGTTGAGCGCGAGCTTGCGAGTAGTCGAAACCCGGTGAGCCGATTTTCAGAGTTGGCTCACGGGTTCGAGACGCTGGCAAAAGGCGTGCCTGCTCCTCGACCAGCGGGGTCGGGCGCGCTTCCCTCGTCGCCGCTACGAATATCGGGTGGGGCTACGGTAATCCGGTAGTTGTCAACCTGCTTGAGACAGTAGGTGGGTGTTGATGCCTGTGGGTTGGGGTAGTGGTGGTGCTGTGGGTGGTTGGCGGAAGCGTGTGGGGTGCTGGGCGTAGTAGGCGTCCAGTGCCCGTTGTCGTTGCGCGTGGATGAGGTGGGCGGTGCCGTCAAAGACGGATGCTGGGGTGTGCCGGCCGAGACCGCTGTGGCGGTGTTGGGTGGCATACAGGTCCAAGAAGTCCTTGGTCCATTGGCGGGCGTGATCGCGGTGATCGAATCGGTCCGGGGAGCTGGGGTCGTACTTGATGGTCTTGAACAGTGATTCTGAGAAGGGGTTGTCGTCGCTGACCCGGGGGCGAGAGTACGAGGTGATGATGCCGTTGCTCTCGAGGGCGTTGATGAGGTCTGTGGAGCGCATGGAGGACCCGTTGTCGGAGTGCACGACTGTGGGGGCGCCGTGGGTGGCGATCGCGTCGGTGAACAGTGTCACAGCGCGTTTCTTCGAGATGTAAGTCTCGATGCACCAGCCAATGGGGTAACGCGAGAACACGTCAATGATCAGGTAAAGGTAGTACCGATCGTGGTAGCTGGGTCCGTTCAATTCGGTGATGTCCCACGACCACAAATCCCCGGGCTTGAGCGTCGCGACGGCCGGAGTGCGCGGTGACGGGGAGCGCGGGGTTCGGGTGCGTCGACGATCCCCGACCAGGCGGTGAGCGTTGGCGACCCGGTAGAACGTGCGCTGCGAACACGCGAGAGTCCCGGCGTCGAAGGCGTGCCAGTACGTTTGCACCACCGATTTGTCTTCATATTTCGGCTCGCAGAGCACGGAGAGTATCGTGGCGCGCTCGTGCGTGTCCAAGGCTGCGGGTTGCCGGCGTTCGCGGTGCGGGATCGCCTCAGCCACGGGGCGGTAGTGCTGGTAGCCACGGCTGAGCCGGTAATACGTTGACCGTGGCATCCCGACCAGACGACATGCGTCCACGATCGGCATCGCCATTTCTTGGGCCAGTGCCGTGACCGTCAAGGTCAGGACAGCTTGCTTCGTTTCAGCCACGCCGCGTACTCGCCCGCGCTCATCAACGCTGGTGGGATCGGTGTTTGTTCCTCGTTCGAGCGGGTGGTGATCCCGTCCAAGAGCTCGAATGCTTTTCCCAAGATTTGTTGTGCTGCTTCGGACTGCGCGACCTTCTTCTTCAAAGCCTCGTTTTCCATCCGCAGCCGCGCCAACTCCGCACGATCGCGATTGTCCATTCTTTGTGGTGACCTCTCTGACGTTGCGACCATCGATGCCGTCCATTCTCCATCGTCGCGAGCCCTCAGCCAACGATTCACCGTGCCCTTTGCCAAGTCGAACTCGCGCAGTAACCGCACCTTCGCGCCTCGTTCCACGCACTCATCCCAGCGGCGTATGTACTCAATCCGAAACGCCAACGGAAACGACCGCCCACCATTTCTCGTTCGACCTATCGCCATATCATTCATGTCCTGCTCCGATTCAGCGTCCGTCACCACGATGTCTCACGACCATCATGGCAACTAACGAATCGGCGTAGCGCCCACCGATACGGGGCGCGGCCATCCGTCATATCCGTAGCGCCCAGCGAAAACCCGCGCAGCCACCCTTTCGCTGGTCGAGCGCGAGCTTGCGAGTGGTCGAGATCTGGTGAGCTGGCCTGCGGTACTAGCTCACCAGGTCTCGAGACGCCGGCGAAGGGCGCGCGGCTCCTCGACCGGCGGGGTGGTGGGGTGTCGCACCTCGTGCGCGGACCCTTTCGCTGGTCGAGCGCGAGCTTGCAAGCCCCATTTCGCTGGTTGAGCGCGAGCTTGCGAGCAGTCGAAACCTGGTGAGCTGGTTTGCAGGACTGGGTCACGGGGTCTCGAGACGCCGGCGAAGAGCGTGCCGGCTCCTCGACCAGCGAGAGGGGGAGCCAGGTGGCGGTGCGGGCGTTGGCGGCAGCGTGGGGGGGCCTGATTGTGGCGGTAGGCAGGGTCTGTGGGCGGTGAGAACAGGCGTCAGCTGGGCGCGTGGGGACGCTCATGGGCGCTGTCGGAGCCGATGCTGTGCGTGGAAATAGTTACGAGACTCGACAAGATCAAACGTGAGTAAGTCTCGCTTTCTTGTTCTATTCAGGGTAAAATGGGGATATGTTCACGACGATGAAGTCCGGTCCCGAGGTGGTCGCTCTGCTGCAGCAGGCCAGTGACCTGATCGGTGACGCTCTTGATGGAGTGCACTTCACCCTCCTCGACGATGACGCGGCCCTCAGTGTGATGGGCGCATTGGAGGCGGTGGGGCGCCGGGTGGATGGCGGCCGGATCTGGTCCGCCGCCGACGTGGGTATGCGTGCCGAAACCAGCCGCGGCCACGACTCCCTCGCCTGGAAGAGCGGATGCCGCACCAAGTACGAACTGATCACCGGCATCACTCGGGTGTCCGCCTCCGAAGCGAAACGGCGGATGCGCCTCGGCGGCATCGTCACCGGTACTGCCGCGGCAACGAGTGGCCTGCTTGGCCAGTCGGTTCCGGTGCGACACCCGGCCGTCGCTGAAGGACTCACCTCAGGGAACCTCGGCGTGGATGCCGCCGACGTGATCGTCTCCGCCCTCGAACAAATTGCAACACGGGTTGCCCCGGACGAGCTCGACCGCGCCGAGCGCGCGCTCGTCGCCTCAGCAACCGGCGCCATCACCCCCGAGACCGAGGGACTCCCCGGAGCAGGAATTGCCTTCTCGGCCGATTTGATTCGCGCACAGGCGCACGAGTGGGGCGCGATCCTCGACCCCGACGGCGCCGCGCCGAGTGATGAGCAGACCGCGGCGACCAGCACTGTGGGGTTCGGACTACTCAAGAACGGGTTGTATCCGCTGCGGGGTGGGGTGACACCGGAACTGCGCGGAGTGATGAACGGTGTCTTTGCGACGTTCATCAGCGCGCATGCGACACCGGCGTTCCCGTCGGCGGAGGATCAGGCCCGGATGGAGGCCGGGGAACTGATCCCCGGTGCCGAAGACATCTGTGATGACCGCACCGGCGGGGAGAAATGCGCCGACATCCTCCGTGCCGTCTTCGACAAGACAGCGCGGGACCCGAAAACACCCCGGATGGGCGGCGCGGCCCCGACGGTGATGGTGCACGTGAATGCCCGAGACCTGAAAAACGGGCGCGGCGTCGGCTGGATCGACGGCGTCGACGCACCGATCAGCCTCAAGGCCGTGCAGGAGCGACTGTGCGCGGGCGGGTATCAGCAAGTGATCATCGGCGACCACGGACAAGTCCTCCATCTTGGGGAGAAGGAGCGGTTCTTCAGCCCGGCACAGCGCCGGGCCATTGCCGCCCGCGATGGGGGCTGCGTTATCCCCGGCTGCACCATTGCCGCTGCGTGGTGCGAGGTGCATCACGTCTTCCCGTGGAAGTTCAACGGCCCCACCAACATCGATAACGGGTGTTTGCTCTGCTGGTACCACCACCACACCATTGATACGTCCGGGTGGCAGATCAAGATGGTGGGTGGGAGGCCGTGGATCCGGGGACCGGTGCTCTTTGACCCTGGTCAGACGTGGCGACCGGCCGCCAGTCATCGGGCCAACACCCCCAGCACCGATCCGCCGTGGGCATCCGATAGCTAATGGCGAGACGGCTCACGGGGTCTCGAGACGCCGGCGAAAAGCGTGCCGGCTCCTCGACCAGCGAAGCGGGTGAGGCGAGGAGCGAACCTGCGAGCCCCCTGTCGCTGGTTGAGCGCGAACTTGCAAGCCCCATTTTGCTGGTTGAGCGCGAGCTTGCGAGTGGTCGGGACCTGGTGAGGTGGTTTACGGGGCCAGCTCAAGGGGACGGCTTACGAGGTCTCGAGACGCCGGCGAAAAGCGTGCCGGCTCCTCGACCAGCGAAGTGGGCGTGACCTGGTGAGGTGGCTTTCGGGGGGCCGGCTCCTCGACCAGCGAAGCGGGCGAGACAACGGATGGTCGAACAGACCAGCCCCGCCGCATCGGACGTGGCATCAGTAGGCTGAGGCGTAGCCGGCTCAGCGCTGTTGCCGGCTTATCGCAAAGGAGAACCACCGTGAATCCACTGCTGCCAGCCGCGTCTGACCTCGTCTGGAGCGGCGTCGTTGTGATTGGTGTCGTCCTTCTCGTTATCACCATCGTGCAGATTTCTCGGGCAGCCACCCTGTCCACCACGGCTCGTGCGTTGTGGGTTCTCGGCATCCTGATCGCCCCTGTTATCGGCGTGCTCGCGTGGTTCGTCATCGGGCGTCGCTCTGCGTGGGGTCCGGACACAGGCCGCGCGCGCCTTTAGGCTGTGCTCATGAGCACAGTTTTGGTTTTGAACGGGCCCAACCTCGGTCGCCTCGGCAGTCGTGAACCGGATGTCTACGGTTCCGCCAACCTCGATGACCTCCGCGCCCTGCTCACAGCGTCGGCCCCGGCCGGAGTGACGATCGACCTGCGACAGACCGATGACGAGGCCGAACTCATCCACTGGCTCTACGAGGCCGTCGACAACAGCCTCCCTGTGATCATCAATCCGGCCGCGTTCACGCACTACAGCTACGCGCTCCGCGACGCAGCAGCCCTGGTGACCAAGGCCGGTCTGGAACTGATCGAGGTGCACATTTCCAACCCGCACGCCCGAGAAACGTTTCGGCACACGAGTGTCGTGAGCGCCATTGCCACCGGAGTGATTGCCGGTCTCGGATTCGACTCCTACCGGCTCGCACTGGACTTCGTCACGCGAAAAATCTGAGCCCGGCAGCACAATCGGCAGCACGATCGGCAGAACCGGCCGCTGCGCTCCCTTTGGCTCCTGCGGTCGGGTCGCGTAGACTCCTGTGAGGTCGAATCGACCATGCACTTTAACAATTGAACGGAACACATCTCCATGGCTTCTACCGCTGACATTAAGAACGGCGTCGTCCTCAAGATTGACGGTAACCTCTGGGCCGTTGTCGAGTTCCAGCACGTTAAGCCGGGCAAGGGTGGTGCGTTCGTTCGCACCAAGCTCAAGAACGTCGTCTCCGGCAAGACCGTTGACCGTACCTTCAACGCCGGCGCCAAGATCGAGACCGAAAACGTTGACCGTCGCGACTTCCAGTACCTCTACGCGGATGGCGAGTCCTACGTGTTCATGGACGTGGCCGACTACGACCAGCTGCACGTCTCCGCCGCCGTCGTCGGTGAGGCCAGCAACTTCATGCTCGAGAACCAGTCCGTGACCGTGGCCCTGCACAACGGAAACCCGCTCTATGTGGAGCTGCCGGCATCCGTTGTGCTTGAAATCACGTACACGGAGCCTGGCCTGCAGGGTGACCGTTCCACCGGTGGAACCAAGCCGGCGACCGTTGAGACCGGATTCCAGATTCAGGTTCCCCTCTTCCTCGAGCAGGGCACCAAGGTTAAGGTCGACACCCGCACGGGCGATTACCTGGGCCGCGTCAACTAGTGAGCGCCCGCACCAAGGCACGTAAGCGCGCCATCGATATTCTCTACGCCGCCGACGTGCGTCAGATCACGATTCCCGAGTCGCTCGCGACCGAGGCTCAGCGTGCCGCGAGCGAACCGGCCCGACTCGCGTCGTGGCTCTACGCCCGTGAACTTGTTGACGGTGTCGTAGACCACCGCGAAGAAATCGATGAACTCATCGAGACCTACTCGCAGGGCTGGTCGCTGGCCCGAATGCCCAATATTGACCGCGCCATTCTGCGCATCGGTATCTGGGAAATTCTGTACAACGATGCTGTTCCCCACGCCGTTGCCATTGACGAAGCCGTCGAAGCGGCCAAGATATTGTCAACGGATGACTCGGCGGGCTTTGTGAACGGACTCCTCGGCAAGATTGCCCAGACGGCGCCATCCGCGTAGCCTGTTCACCCGCCTGACCGAGACCACCAGGGGACGCTCATGACCAGCATCGAACCAGAGCAGCCCGTCTACCCGGAGCAGCCCTTCGGTCCGATGCCCACGACCAACACGTTGGCCATCGTCTCGATCGTGTCGTCGTTTTTCGTGGGCATCGCGGGCCTGATCGCCCTGGCTCAGATCAAGGCCCGTGGTGAAGCGGGGCGAGTGTTGGCCCTTGCGGGAATCATCATTGGGTCTATCACCACGATGTTCACCCTGATGGTCGTCGTTCTACTGCTCGCGTTCGCCGCCACGTGGAGTGCGGCGTTCTCCGCCGTGACGAACGGCGGTGCGGGCGGCGGCGCGGGCGGCGACACGTCGACCAGCTCACCAACTCCCAGCCCCAGCTCCACGAATATTCCAGGACAGAGCGCACCCTCCAGCGACCTGCCCACGGGACGTGTGGGCGCTGCGGACTTTGACGCGGGGTACCTCACGGTGGGCACGGGCCCGGTCACGGTCGACGTGTACTTTGACGTCATGTGCCCGTACTGCCGGCAGTTTGAGGAGACCAACGGAACGAGCCTGGCCCTCGGAGCGAACAATGATGCGATCACCCTGCGCCTACACTCGCTCACCTTCCTCGATCGCCTGTCGCAGGGCACGAACTACTCCACCCGGGCATCATCAGCTCTCACCTGCCACGCCACGCTCAACCCGAACCTCACCCTGGACTACCTGGCGGCGCTCTTCGCCAACCAACCAGCGGAAAACACCGTGGGACTCTCCGACAGCGAACTTGTCGCGCTCGTGCCGGGCGGCACGAGCATCGCCGACTGTCTAGCGAGCGGCGCCTATGACACCTGGTCACAGGTGAACACGGAGGCCGCGATCATTGGCCCCATCGACGGAGCCGAGATCCCGTCAATTCCCGGCACCCCGACCGTGTTGGTCGACGGCGCCCTGTATGAAGGCAGCCTGACCGACCCGGTTGAGTTCGCCCAGTTCGTGTCAAGCTTCTTCACCTCCTGAGATACAAGTCCTGAGACACACAGCGCTACGCGGTCATCAGCGGATGCCGATTACTACCGGCCGATGACGCTGCGCGTTGGCGCAGGCCGAGTGCTGCAATTCCCAGTCCATAGGTCAGGCACAGTGTGGCGAGCGCCACCGCCTGCACGGTTCCCGACGTTCTCGGGTCCCATTGCGCCGCGACGCTGGCGAGAACCAGGGTACCCACAGCGAGAATCGGCCAGACCACGACGAGCAACACGCGCGGGAGTCCTCGGGTGAGGTGAGAGTTCGACCGTCGCAGGAAGGTAACGAGGGTTGCGGCCAGGAGCAGACCGAGCCACGCCACCCAGAACCACGCGAAAATGAGCGCGGCGAGGAACGACACGAGGAGCAGCGCTGCCGTGACCGTGGCCGAAGCATCGAACCGGCCCGCAGAGCGCACATGCACCGCAAGAAGCACGAGCCCCGAGAGAGCGATGGCGACAGCGACAAGCGCCGAAGCCGTGAGATACGCGCCCTGACTGGCGCTCCAGCCGTCCGTATCCATCGCAAAGGGAAGCGCGGCGGCTGCCGCAATCCAGAGTGCGGCAGCCGAGAAGCCGAAATACGCGGCTGCGCGGGTAAAGAAGGTGTTCATCGGTGAACCTTTCACTGGAACTGCAGAAATCATCCCCGCGATCACCGCGGGATCACCAAAAATATCCAGGGAGCGCCGCTCAGCCGTTTCGGTGTCCAGACCACGAGCGCACCACCGCTCGACCGCCGTCAGGAGATGATCATGAACCTCATCACGCAGATCGGCGGCATCGGTTCGACTGCTGATAACAGCGTCAAACGCGGTGATATAGCTCGAAATCAAAGGGTAGTCGGCCACGGCTTGCTCCGCAGAACGGAATTGATGGTTGACGAAAAGAGCTGCCAGCGCGCGCTCTGCTCCGAGAGCATGGCGTGTCCGGCCGCGGTGAGCCGGTACGACCGGCGCCTGCGACCCGTGACCGTGCTCCACTCGCTTTCGAGCAGACCGGCTACTTCGAGTCGATGCAGGACGGGATAGACGGTGCCCTCTGCCAGGTCGAACACGTCATCGCTGCGCGTGCGCAGCTGTTCAATGACGGCGTAGCCGTGCAGGGGTCCGTCGGCCAGAACGGACAGGACCAGCAGGTCGAGGTGACCCTTGAGCGCTTCCCTGTTCATACTGAGGGATACTACGCCTAGTCTTACTAGGTGTCTAGGGTGCGGTGTCCAGGAAGCGGTGCCCTGTGCCCGAAGTATCGGTTACTCTAAAAAAGAACAAGTTTTACCCCCACATTTTGACATCCTTTAACAGCCGTCCTGTGAGACGGGGAAGGAGGTCGGCTGTTGGAACACATTGTGCTCACTCAAGCTGACATCACCCGCGCGTTGACTCGAATCTCCCACGAGATTCTGGAGTCCAATCGGGGTTCAGCCAACCTCGTCATCTTGGGCATCCCCACCCGAGGTGTGGTGCTCGCGCAACGCATTGCCGACATCATTGCCCGGATCGAACCGGCGGCCGGCCCGGTGCGGGCCGGTTCCCTCGATGTGACCCTTTACCGTGACGACCTGGCCCACACGCGCACGCGCACCCCGTCGCGTACCCTCGTTCCTGGACGCATCGACGGTGCCACAGTGGTGCTCGTTGACGACGTGCTCTACTCGGGTCGCACCATCCGCTCAGCACTTGATGCGCTGGGGGACCACGGTCGACCCCAAATTGTTCGCCTCGCCGTGCTCGTTGACCGTGGCCACCGCGAGCTTCCCATTCGCGCCGACTTCGTGGGTCGCAACCTGCCGAGTTCCACCGAGGAACGCATTAACGTGCACCTCGAAGAAACCGATGGCGACGAATTCGTGTTCATCGAGGGAGGACGAGACCAGTGAGACACCTGCTCTCCACGCGCGACCTGAGCCGTGACCGCGCCATCGCGCTCCTTGATATTGCCGAAGATATGGCGGATGTCTCCCAGCGCGAAGTAAAAAAGCTGCCCACTCTGCGCGGCAAAACCGTCGTCAACCTCTTTTTTGAGGACTCGACCCGCACCCGCATCTCCTTTGAAGCCGCCGCCAAACGGTTGAGCGCCGATGTGATCAACTTCAGCGCCAAGGGCTCCAGCGTGTCCAAGGGGGAGAGCCTCAAAGACACCGCTCAGACCCTGGCTGCGATCGGAGCGGATGGCGTGGTCATTCGCCACCCGGCATCCGGAGCACCCCACGTGCTCGCTGCCAGCGGTTGGATCGACGCCGGCATCATCAATGCCGGCGACGGTACCCACGAGCACCCGACCCAGGCCCTCCTCGATGCGTTCACGATCCGCCGCCGCCTGCACGGTGCCAAAAGCCGGGGGAAGGGGCTCGATGGCGTGCGCGTCGCGATTGTGGGGGACGTACTGCACTCACGCGTCGCCCGCTCCAACCTGTGGCTGCTCCCCACACTCGGAGCCGAGGTTACCTTCGTGGCACCGCCCACCCTGCTCCCGAATGACACCACCGGCTGGCCGGCCACCGTGGGTTTCGACCTTGATGCCGCCATCGACGCCCGCCCCGACGTGGTCATGATGCTCCGCATTCAGGCTGAACGCATGAGTGCGGCTTTTTTCCCCAACAGTCGGGAGTATTCCCGCGCTTGGGGACTTGACAACGCGCGATTTAATCGTCTCGGCCCGGATAGCATTGTGATGCACCCTGGCCCGATGAATCGCGGGCTGGAAATATCATCTGCGGCAGCCGACTCGGTCAATTCCACCGTGCTCGAACAGGTCGCAAATGGCGTTTCCGTGCGGATGGCCGCGCTCTACCTGCTGCTGTCCGGTGAACGAGAGGATGCATGATGCCCGCTGAGTCGAGCAAGAGCCAGACGTACCTGATTCGGGGAGCGACGCTTCCAGACGGCACGCGCACCGATATCGTTCTCGAGAATGGTCGCGTTCAGCAGCTCGGAACAGGCCTCTCCCACGCCGGAGCCAGCCTGGTGGACGCTGATGGGTTGATCGCTCTTCCCGGACTCGTCGACCTCCATGCTCATTTGCGGGAACCCGGCTACGAGCACAGCGAGACCGTCCTGACCGGAAGCCAGGCGGCAGCCCGCGGTGGCTTCACCAGCGTCTTTGCCATGGCCAATACGTCTCCTGCCCAGGACACCGCCGGAGTGGTGGAGCAGGTGCTCGCGCTCGGCGAACGTGCCGGCTACGTGGAGGTGCAGCCGATTGGCGCTGTCACCGTGGGCCTGAAGGGTGCGCAGCTTGCCGAAATCGGCGCCATGGCCGCCAGTCGTGCCCGGGTACGCGTGTTCTCCGACGACGGCTTCTGCGTGTCAGACCCGCTGCTCATGCGCCGCGCTCTCGAGTACGTGAAGGCCTTCGATGGCGTGGTGGCCCAGCACGCTCAGGAACCGCGACTCACCGAGAAGGCGCAAATGAACGAGGGTGCGCTGTCGGGGCAGCTCGGCCTTGTCGGCTGGCCGGCCGTCGCCGAAGAATCCATCATTGCCCGCGATGTTCTCCTGGCCGAGCACGTGGGTTCCCGTCTGCACGTGTGTCACGTGTCGACCGCTGGTTCCGTCGACGTCATCCGCTGGGCCAAAGCCCGCGGCATCAACGTCACCGCCGAGGTGACCCCGCACCACCTGCTGCTCACCGAAGACCTTGTTGTCGGTTATGACGCCCGGTTCAAGGTGAACCCGCCGCTGCGCCGCCGTGAAGACGTGGAGGCGCTGCGTGCGGGCCTCGCCGACGGCACCATCGACATTGTTGCCACCGACCACGCACCACACCCGATCGAGTCCAAGGACTGCGAGTGGGACGCCGCAGCCAACGGCATGGTGGGCCTCGAGTCTGCGCTCTCGGTCGTGCACGCATCCGTTGTGTCAAACGGGCTGCTGGACTGGACCGATATCGCCCGGGTGCTGTCGGCGACCCCGGCCCGCATCGGTCGTCTCGCTTCTCAGGGGCAGTCGATCACGGAGGGCGGCCCGGCCAACCTCACCCTCTACGACGCCTCGGCCAGCCGAGTGTTCACCCGTGCCAACCTGTCGGGCATGAGCGTGAACTCGCCCTACGTGTCGATGACGCTTCCCGGCATCATTCAGGCCACCTTTCACCGCGGCTGTGCCACGGTCCTCGATGGTGCACTGCGCGACCCCGCCGAGGTTGCCGCCCATGCACAGAATGTGGAGCTCCACCATGGATAGGGCCATTCCCACCATCATCGTCGTCGTCGTTCTCGCCGGCCTGTTCACCCTGATGTATCGCAGCTGGCGCAAGCGCAGCAGACGCGATGCGCAGATTGTGGCCGGCTACCCGGTACCCACCGGTCCCGAGACCGTTCTGGCCGTTGCGCGAGGGTATTACGTGGCAACAACGCCCCGGGACACCCCGCTGGAGCGTCTGTTCATTCCGGGGTTGGGTTTTCGCGCCCGCGCCGAAATCACGGTGACGGATGCCGGTGTCACGCTTGATCTCACCGGGTCCCGCCCGATGTTTGTGCCCACCGGCGCGATCGAGCTGCTGACCCCGGCCACGTGGGCCATTGACCGTGCGGTCGAGACCGACGGACTCCTGCTGCTCGGCTGGCAACTCGCCCCGACGCAGAATGCCAACGGCACGTCCGAAGCCGGCCGATCGGTTGACAGCTTCTTCCGCATTATTGACCCGAGTGATCGCGCCCGTCTCGTTGACGCGATCCATTCCATTGCAGCCGAGGCCACCGGGCCCGCTGACCGCAACGAAAGTGAGGTGTAGCTAGGTGTTCTCAGTCGCCGACTACAAGGCAATCAACAGAACCGCTCCGGCCGTTCTCGTACTCGAAGATGGCAAGCGCTTTGCCGGCCGTGCCTACGGGAGCGAGGGTCAGACCCTGGGTGAGATCGTCTTCTCTACCGGCATGACCGGATATCAGGAGACCCTCACCGATCCCTCCTACGCCGGCCAGATCGTGCTCATGACGGCACCGCACATCGGCAACACGGGCGCCAACGACGAGGACATGGAGTCCCGCCGTATCTGGGTTGCCGGCTTCGTGGTGCGTGACCCCGCCCGCATCGCCTCCAACCATCGAGCCACGCGCACCCTCGACGCTGACCTCGAGGAGGGTGGGATCGTGGGCATCTCCGGCGTCGACACCCGAGCGATCACCCGCCACATTCGATCCGCCGGTGCCATGCGCTCCGGCATCTTCTCCGGCGACCTGCTGGAGCTGTCCGACGGTGAACAGCTTGACCGGGTGCGCACCGGCCCGGCCATGAAGGGTCGCAACCTCTCCGACACCGTCTCCACCGTGGAACCCTTCTCCGTGCCGCCCGTCGGCGAGCGGATCGGTTCCGTGGCGGTGCTGGACCTGGGTGTCAAGCAGTCCACCCTCAACCACCTTGCCGAGCGTGGCTTTGAGGTTTTGGTGCTGCCACAATCGGTCACCGCCGAGCACGTGCTGTCGCTGAACCCGTCCGCGGTGTTCTTCTCCAACGGCCCCGGAGACCCGGCCGCCTCCGACGCGCACGTCACACTGCTGCAGGAGATCCTGCGTGCCGGGGTGCCCTACTTCGGCATCTGCTTCGGCAACCAGCTGCTCGGTCGCGCCCTCGGATTTCGCACCTACAAGCTGCCGTTCGGGCACCGGGGAATCAACCAGCCGGTGCTCGACAAGGCCACCGGCCGGGTGGAAATCACCTCGCAAAACCACGGCTTCGCGGTGGACATGCCCATCGAGGGCGTGCACGAGTCCCGCACCGGTTTCGGTCGCGTGGAGGTCAGCCACTACAGCCTGAATGACCAGGTCGTGGAGGGCATCCGCTGCCTCGATCTGGCTGCATTCTCGGTGCAGTACCACCCGGAAGCGGCCGCCGGCCCGCACGACGCTAACTACCTTTTTGATCGGTTCAGGGATGTGGTGGTCGAACGAAACGCGGCCGCCGGAGCAGGAGACGGCAAGTAATGCCCAAGCGCGACGATATCAACAGCGTCCTTGTCATTGGATCCGGCCCGATTGTCATCGGGCAGGCCTGTGAATTCGACTACTCGGGCACCCAGGCCTGCCGCGTGCTGCGCGCCGAGGGGGTGCGCGTCATTCTGGTCAACTCCAACCCGGCCACGATCATGACCGATCCCGACTTCGCCGACGCCACCTACATCGAGCCCATCACCCCGGAGATCCTCGAAACCATCATCGCGAAGGAACGCCCCGACGCGATCCTCCCCACGCTCGGCGGACAGACAGCCCTCAACGCGGCCATCCAGCTGCATGAACGCGGAATCCTCGAGAAGTACAACGTTGAACTCATTGGTGCCAGCTTCGAGGCCATCCAAAAGGGTGAAGACCGCCAGATCTTCAAGCAGCTCGTGCTGGATGCCGGCGCCGACGTTGCCCGCTCGCACATTGCCCACACGGTCGAGGAAGCTGTGGGCTTCGCCGATGACCTCGGCTACCCGCTTGTGGTGCGACCCTCCTTCACCATGGGTGGCCTCGGCAGCGGCTTTGCCTACACCGAGGTGGAACTGCGCCGCATCGTGGGCGATGGCCTGCACCACAGCCCCACCACCGAGGTTCTTCTGGAAGAGTCCATTCTCGGGTGGAAGGAATACGAACTCGAGATGATGCGGGACACCGCCGACAACACGGTCGTGGTCTGCTCCATCGAAAACGTGGACCCGGTGGGGGTGCACACCGGCGACTCGATCACCGTGGCTCCCGCGCTCACCCTGACCGACCGCGAGTACCAGAACCTGCGGGACATCAGCATCGACATCATCCGTGCGGTGGGTGTCGATACCGGTGGCTGCAACATTCAGTTCGCGATCAACCCGGCCGACGGCCGCATCATTGTCATCGAAATGAACCCGCGGGTGTCCCGGTCCTCGGCCCTCGCCAGTAAGGCCACGGGATTCCCGATTGCCAAGATCGCGGCCAAACTTGCCCTTGGTTACCGCCTCGATGAGATTCCGAACGACATCACCGGTGTGACCCCGGCGAGCTTCGAGCCCACCCTCGACTATGTGGTCGTCAAGGTGCCGCGCTTCGCGTTCGAGAAGTTCCCGGCCGCTGACCCGCGTCTGACGACCACCATGAAGTCGGTCGGTGAGGCAATGGCCATCGGCCGCAACTTCTCGTCCGCCCTGCAGAAGGCTCTGCGGTCGCTCGAGAAGCGTGGGTCCTCGTTCCACTGGGGCGTGGAGACGCGCACCGTGGAGGAGCTGCTCATTGCCGCCGAGATCCCGACCGACGGCCGCATTGTCACGGTGCAGCAGGCGCTCCGTAAGGGTGCCACGATCGTGCAGGTGTTCGAAGCCACCAAGATCGACCCGTGGTTCCTCGACCAGATCGTGCTCATCAACGAGGTGGCCGACGCCGTGGCCCGGGCCGAGCGGCTCGACCGCGACGTGCTGGTCTATGCCAAAGACCACGGTTTCTCCGACGCTCAGATAGGCGAGCTTCGCGGCTTTGGCGAAGCGGATGTCCGCAAGGTGCGTCACATCCTGGGCCTGCGTCCGGTATTCAAGACCGTGGATACCTGTGCGGGGGAGTTCCCCGCCCTCACGCCGTACCACTACTCGAGCTACGACCAGGAGACCGAGGTGATCCCGAGCGACCGCAAAAAGGTTGTCATCCTGGGGTCTGGACCGAACCGCATCGGTCAGGGCGTCGAATTCGACTACTCCTGCGTGCACGCATCCTTTGCGCTCTCTGCCGCCGGGTACGAGACCATCATGATCAACTGCAACCCGGAAACCGTGTCCACCGACTACGACACCTCCGATCGTCTGTACTTCGAACCGCTCACGCTGGAGGACGTTCTCGAGGTCATTCACGCCGAGAGCCAGAGCGGGGAACTGGTGGGCGTTGTCGTTCAGCTCGGCGGCCAGACCGCTCTGGGCCTGGCTAAGGGCCTCGAAGCCGAGGGAATTCCGATCCTCGGAACGACCCCGGACGCGATCGACCTCGCCGAGGAACGCGGACTCTTCTCCGGAATTCTCGATGCGGCCGGACTGCTCGCGCCGCGCAACGGCGTGGCCACCGACTTTGTCGGAGCGGTCAAGGCCGCCGAAGAAATTGGCTACCCCGTTCTGGTGCGCCCGAGCTACGTGCTCGGCGGCCGCGGCATGGAGATCGTGTACGACTCCGCGTCCCTCGCCGACTACTTTGCCCGCATGGAGGGTCAGGGAATCATTGGCCCGTCGCATCCGCTCCTTGTCGACCGCTTTCTTGACGACGCCATCGAAATTGACGTGGACGCCATCTACGACGGTCACGAGCTCTACATTGGCGGCGTGATGGAGCACATCGAGGAGGCGGGAATTCATTCCGGCGACTCGAGCTGCACGCTGCCACCCGTGACCCTGGGACGGGCCGAAATTGACCGGGTTCGCGAAGCCACGCTGGGAATTGCGAAGGGAATCGGCGTTCGGGGGCTGCTGAACGTGCAGTTCGCCATCGGAGCCGGAGTGCTCTACGTGCTCGAGGCCAACCCGCGGGCCTCCCGCACCGTTCCTTTTGTCGCCAAGGCGCTCGGCATCACCCTGGCAAAGGCTGCCGCGCTCATCATGGTGGGAACAACAATTGCCGAGCTCAAGGCCTCCGGTCAGCTGCCCGAAATTGACGGCTCGCGCGTACCGATGGAAGCTCCCGTTGCCGTGAAGGAAGCGGTGCTGCCGTTCAACCGTTTTCGCACGCCCGAGGGTAACGTCGTCGACTCGATCCTCGGCCCGGAGATGCGCTCAACCGGTGAGGTGATGGGAATTGACCGTGACTTCCCGCGCGCCTTCGCCAAGAGCCAGCTGGCCGCCTACGGCGGAATCCCGCTGAGCGGAACAGTGTTTGTGTCGGTCTCTGACCGCGACAAGCGCGCCATCATTTTGCCGATGCTGCGCCTCCAGCAGCTCGGCTACGAGATCGCCGCGACCGAGGGAACCGCCGAAGTGCTGCAGCGCAACGGGATTCGCGCGCGCGTGGTCACCAAGTACAGCGACAAGACCACCGACGATGATGTGTCGATCGTGGAACTCATTCGCCGGGAAGAGATCCAGATCGTCATCAACACGCCCGGTGGGCGCACGGCACGCGCGGACGGCTACGAGATCCGTGCGGCCGCCGTGGCCGGTGATCTGCCCCTGTTCACCACGATTGCGGAACTGAGCGCCGCTGTGGCCTCCATCGACTCGATTCGCGGCGGCTTTGAGGTGACGTCGCTTCAGGAGTATTCCGTGGCGAGAACGGCACTGCTGTGACGCACGGCTCCAGTATTCCCGGAGCCAGTATTCCCGGAGCCACGTTCGGCGAGCGTCTCGCTGCTGCCTTCGCGTCGCGTGGGCAGCTCTGCGTGGGCATCGACCCGCACAGCTGGCTGCTCACCGAGTGGGGTCTGACAGACTCTGCCGCAGGCGCCGAGACGTTTGGCCGTTCGGTGGTTGCGGCTGCGGTCGGCCGCGTGGGTATCGTCAAACCGCAGGTGGCATTCTTCGAACGCTTCGGCGCTGCGGGTTTTGTTGCCCTGGAGCGCGTGCTGGCGGATGCGCGGGCTGCGGGCCTGCTGGTTATCGGCGACGTGAAGCGTGGTGACCTCGGTACCAGTGTCGAAGCCTACGCGGATGCCTGGCTCACGCCGGGCGCACCACTCG
Organism: Cryobacterium sp. CG_9.6; assembly: GCF_029893365.1. Classification (NCBI taxonomy): domain Bacteria; kingdom Bacillati; phylum Actinomycetota; class Actinomycetes; order Micrococcales; family Microbacteriaceae; genus Cryobacterium; species Cryobacterium sp. CG_9.6. Next base: position 1,781,094 of record NZ_JARXUZ010000001.1, read on the forward strand.
AGGTGGATGCCATCACCCTGGCACCGTACATGGGCGTGGCATCCCTGCAACGCCCCATTGACATTGCCCGAGAGCACGGCAAGGGTTTGTTCCTGCTCGCGGCGACCTCCAACCCCGAGGCGGCAACGGTGCAACAGGCGGTTGTGGCCAACGGGCCGCGTGCAGGGCTCACTGTTGCGAGAGCCGTCTTAGAGGATGTGGCTGAGCTGAACGCCGACGATCCGAGAGGTGGGGCAGGCTTTGGCTCTATCGGGGTCGTGCTCGGAGCCACCCTCACGCTGGCGAACTTCGGCATAAATATCGCGCTCGCACCCCCCACGCGCCAAACTCCGGTGCTCGCACCCGGTTTTGGACACCAGGGAGGGAATATTATGGATCTGACCTCGATATATGGTGAATACGCCGAAGGGGTTATCGTAAGTGAATCGCGAAGTGTTCTCTCACAAGGTCCCGACCGGCTTGCCGCAGCGATCGAGCGCCGTGCTACTGAAGTAGGAGCCGTCCGTGGCTGAAAACCGTCCCACCCCACCCGAAGTTGACCGGGTCGCCGCGTCACGCGCTGCCGTCGCCGCCAGACGCGCCCGAGCCAAGGTGAAGGCCCAGATCGCATCGGGGGACCGCACCGCACTCGAGGTTCTCGGGGCCGCTCTGAAAGACCCCGTCGGCGTGGAGGGGCGACTGCGCGTGACCGAAATGCTGGTGAGCATTCCGTCTATTGGTGTCACCAAGATGCAGCGCATCATTCACCGCCTCGAAATCTCTCCGTCAAAACGGCTCGGTGGGCTCGGCCGGCACCAGCGAGATCGTCTGCGCGACTTTCTCTCCGACCGTCCCAGCGTCAGGCACGGCGAACCCGACTCCCGACTCATTGTGCTGGCCGGTCCCACCGCGGTGGGCAAGGGAACAGTTGCCAACCATATTCGGGAAAACTATCCCGACGTGCACCTCTCCGTGTCGGCCACGACCCGTGCTCCGCGCCCAGGCGAGGTGGAGGGTGTCAGCTACTTTTTCGTAACGGATGCCGCCTTCGACACCATGATCGAGTCGGGCGAACTTCTTGAGTGGGCCACCGTGCATAACGCGTACCGCTATGGAACTCCGCGCGGACCCGTTGAGGCGGCCATTGCCGCCGGTAACAGCGTGCTCCTGGAAATTGATATCCAGGGCGCCCGGGCCGTGCGCCGGGCCATGCCGGAAGCACGACTGGTCTTTCTGCTGCCTCCCACCTGGGACGAGCTGGTGCGTCGACTCATCGGTCGGGGCACCGAAGATTCAGCAGAACAGGCACGTCGGTTGGAGACCGCCAAGCTGGAATTGGCGGCTCAGGGCGAGTTCGATTACCGAATCGTGAACGCAGACGCATCCCAAGCGGCCCGAGAGGTCGTAGACTTGATGCAGGTACGCCCTGCGGCAGGAACGTCGTAGCGCCCACTGCATATTTTTTTCGCATCACCTGATGCGGCCGTGCTCGTCAAGACGCACTGTTTTATCTCGAACAGCCCTGTTCTCGAACTGCTCTAAAGGAGTGTGACACCAATGGCAAACAAGCCCACTGGCATCATTGACCCGCCCATTGACGACCTGCTGTCCAAGGTCGATTCCAAGTACGCCCTCGTGATCTTCGCGTCCAAGCGTGCACGTCAGATCAACGATTACTACGCTGACCTCCACGAAGGCAGCCTCTTCGACAACGTGGGACCGCTGGTTGATTCCACCGTTGAAGACAAGCCGCTCTCGGTTGCTCTTCGCGAGATCAACGAGGACAAGCTCACCTCTCGTCCCATCGTCGAGTAGTCACTCTCGCGACACGCGCGCACGATGAACACAGCCCGCACGATCGTCGTCGGTATCACCGGCGGCATCGCTGCCTACAAGGCCGTTAACATCGTGCGCGCTTTTGTGTTAAACGGCGACTCCGTTCACGTTGTCGCCACGCCAGCAGCGCTCCGGTTTATCGGTAAACCCACCCTCGAGGCCATTTCTCGGCATCCGGTGTACTCCGAACTGTACGAGGGAGTGGACGAGGTGCGCCACGTGGCCATCGGCCAGTCCGCCGACCTCATCGTGGTGGCACCCGCCACTGCAAACACCATTGCCAAGCTCGCGGCGGGGCTTGCGGACGACCTGCTCGGAAACACGATTCTGGCCAGCACGGCACCGCTCGTGATCGCGCCCGCGATGCACACGGAGATGTGGAACAATCCGGCCACCGTGGCCAACATCGCGACTCTCCGGAGCCGCGGCATCACCATCGTGGGTCCTGGTTACGGTCGACTAACCGGACAAGACGTTGGTGCCGGCCGGATGGAAGAACCGGACACGATCGTGGCGGCGGCCGAGGCTGCCCTCGCGCGGTCACAGTCGCACGATGGTGTGGAGCCGTCCGGGGAGCCGACACAAGATCTGCTGAACCGGCGCATCCTGATTAGCGCCGGGGGAACCCGGGAACCACTGGACCCGGTTCGGTTCATCGGCAACAGATCAAGTGGTAAACAGGGCGTTGCCCTTGCCGAGGCAGCACGAGCACGGGGTGCACTGGTCACGCTGGTGGCCTGCAACCTGGAGGTGGCCCCGCCAGCCGGCGTGGAGGTTGTGTCAGCCAGCAGCACGGCCGAGCTTCGAGACGCCCTCCGGGCTGCCGCTGACACCGCAGATGTGATCATCATGGCCGCCGCTGTTGCGGACTACCGCCCCCAGAACGTGCAGCCCGGCAAGATCAAAAAAGAGTCGACGGGTGAGACCTTCACGCTCGAACTCGTCAAAAACCCCGACATTCTCGCCGAGCTCAGCGCCACAAACCGGGACGGCCAGGTGATCGTGGGCTTCGCCGCCGAAACCGAGGCCGACCGTGATCGGTTGCTGAACCTCGGCCGTGACAAGATTGCGCGCAAGGGCTGTGATTATCTCGTGCTGAACACCGTGGGGTGGTCGGATGGCTTCGCCACGGACAGTAATACGGTTCTGCTGCTCGACCGGCTCGGAGATATAGTGGGTGAGGCCTCAGGCAGCAAGATGTCCGTGGCCCACCGCATACTCGACGTGGTCGTTTAGACCCGAACGGGTTGCGCAGAGTCAATTCCGACTTCCTTACAGTCTTTTCCCACAGACACATCTACAGAGACGGGCCAGATGAGCGATCTTCGCCTCTTCACCTCCGAATCGGTCACCGAAGGCCACCCCGACAAGATCTGTGACCAGATCTCCGACAGCATCCTCGATGCTCTTCTTGCCGAAGATCCGCACAGCCGAGTTGCCGTCGAAACACTCGTCACAACGGGCCTCGTTCACGTTGCCGGCGAGGTGACCACGGATGCCTACGTCGAGATCCCTTCGATCGTGCGCAAATGCATCACCGACATCGGGTACGACTCCTCCGACGTGTGGTTTGACGGTCGCTCCTGCGGTGTGGAAATCTCCATCGGGGGACAGTCTCCGGACATTGCCCAGGGCGTCGACAATGCCTTTGAAACACGGGAACAGTCAAGCCTCGACGACTACGACCGTCAGGGCGCGGGTGACCAGGGCATCATGTTCGGCTACGCCACGCGGGAGACGCCGGAGTTGATGCCGATTCCCATCTGGATCGCACACCGCTTGGCCGAGCGACTGGCGTACGTTCGCAAGTCGGGGGAGCTGGATTACCTGCGCCCGGACGGCAAGACGCAGGTGACGATTGGCTACGACGGCATTGTGCCACGCACGGTTGAGACGGTTGTGCTCTCCACGCAGCACGCCCCCTCGGTGACCACCGCTCGGTTGCGCGCCGAGGTGAACGAACTCGTGATCCGCCCCGTGTTGGACGGTATCGACCTTGATTCTTCGAACCTCAACACTCTCATCAACCCCACCGGTCGGTTCGAGATCGGTGGCCCCCAGGGTGATGCCGGACTGACCGGGCGCAAGATCATCATTGATACCTACGGCGGATCCAGCCGGCACGGCGGTGGTGCGTTCAGCGGCAAGGACCCGTCCAAGGTTGACCGCTCGGCCGCCTACGCCATGCGCTGGGTCGCCAAGAACGCCGTTGCCGCCGGGTTGGCGGACCGACTCGAGGTTCAGGTGGCCTACGCCATTGGCAAGGCTTCCCCGGTGGGGCTCTATGTCGAGACCTTCGGCACCGGGGTGCTCCCCGACAGGGAGATCACGGCCGCCATTCGCGAGGTCTTTGACCTCCGGCCGGCCGCCATCATCAACTCGCTCGATCTTTTGCGGCCCATTTACCAGCAGACGGCCACCTACGGCCACTTCGGTCGGGAGCTACCCGACTTCACCTGGGAGCGCCTCGACCGCGTCGCCGACCTGAGAAGCGCCGCAGGACTCTGATCGCGGCCGGAGAGCACCCGCAACAGCACAGCAGTCAGTAAGCTCGGCGTTTTCGGCAGGGGAGAGTGGTACGGGTGACTCGCTCCGGTCTCGTCGCCCGCGTTTTGATCGAATCGCCGCTTCCCCAGCTGGACCATCTTTTTGACTACGCCATCCCTGCGGAGCTCGCCGGCCTGGCCCGTGCCGGTGTGCGGGTTCGAGTCCCGTTTCGATCCGGTGGACGCATTGTGGATGGCTACCTGATCGAGGTCATCGATCCGGCGGTGACACAGGGCGAACAATTTTCGGGCACGTTGAGTCCCCTCGATGCGGTGGTGTCGGCAGCGCAGGTGCTGTCTCCGGAGGTGTCCCGTCTCGCCCGCCGGGTCGCCGACCGTGCCGCCGGAAACGCGAGCGACATCATTCGACTAGCCGTGCCGCCTCGACAGGTGCGCGTCGAAAAGGCCTGGCTCGCGGCACAGGACGAGCCCGTCTCCGAGTCCGTGCCCGCCTCAGACACGGTGGTACCCGCCGCCCGGAACACCCTCGTGACTGCTGCGGCCTTCACGGGGTACCCCACCGGTCGCCTGGACATGGTGATCATGGACCGCCAGCGCGTGGCCGTTGCTGCCATTCCCGAACTTATTCAGCTGAAAAACGGTGCCACAATCGGCCGGTGGGCGCAGACCCTCGCTGAACTGGGAGTGGCAACCCTCGCAACCGGTCAGAGCGCGATTCTCTGCGTGCCGGACTATCGCGATCAGGACCAGGTGCAGGCGGTACTCGATGAAATCGCACCTGCACACACCGTCAGCCGCGTCGATGCGCGCCAGAGCAACCCGGATCGTTACCGGGCTTTCCTGGCCTGCCTCGGTAACGAACCCCGAATCATCCTCGGAAACCGCTCCGCCGTGTATGCGCCGGCCGGAAACCTCGGCCTTGTCGCGCTCTGGGACGACGGGGATCCGCTGTACGCCGAGCCACTCTCGCCGTACGTTCATGCCCGAGACGCCGCCCTCGTGCGGCGGGAAGACGCCGAGTGCGCCCTGGTTTTGCTCAGTCATTCCCGCAGTGTCGAGACACAGCGCCTCGTCGAGCTGGGATGGCTGGGGGAGGTGCATCCCGCGGTGAATCGACATCCGCGCATCATCCCCACTGATTTTCAGTCGGAATCCGACCAGCAGGTGCGCGCCGCACGCATTCCCACGGCGGCGTGGAACGCGGCACGCGAGGCGCTGACGGTGGGGCCCGTGCTCGTGCAGGTGGCCAGCCCCGGATATGCCCCCATGCTGTCCTGCCAGACCTGCAAGAAAGCGGCCCGGTGCACAACGTGTCAGGGTCCGCTCGGGCTCACCTCGGCGCGAGCGGTACCGTCCTGTCGGTGGTGCGGCGCCCTCGCGGCCGCGTGGCAATGCATCCACTGTGAGGGTCACAAACTTCGCGTCGTCACCATGGGAACCGGGCGTACCGCCGAGGAACTGGGGCGCGCGTTCCCCGGGGCGCGCATCATTGTGGCCGACGGTGACCACACCATCCAAACGCTGGGCCCCGAAGCCGCACTCGTCGTCGCCACCCGCGGCGCGGAACCGATCCCCAGCGGCGGATATCGTGCCATTCTTATTCTCGACGGTGAGCGGATGCTGGCCCGCGAGTCCCTGCGAGTGGGCGAAGACTGCCTGCGGTGGTGGTCAAATGCGGCTGCCCTCGCCGCGCCGGGGGCACCTGTTGTGCTCGTGGGTGTTGGGGGAGCGCTGGCCCGGGCGCTGAACACCTGGCAACCGGAGGCTTTCGCGAGCTCCGAGCTGAGAGACCGGCGCCAGTTGCGCTTTCCACCGGCCGTGCGGGTGGCCTCGGTCACGGGTTCGGCTGCCGATGTTGACGTGGCAGTGTCGGAATTCCAGGGCACCGCCGGTGTCGACGTCCTGGGGCCGGTCAGCACCGACGAGTCCCTCGTCCGGGCGATTATTCGGTTCCCGTACGGGGCGGGTGCCGACGTGGCGCGCGCCCTCAAAGCCGCCGTGGTGCGGAACGCCGCGAAGCGTCGCCGGCCGAAGTCCGGAGGTTTCCAGCCGACGCCTACACTTAAAGTTCGATTCGACGACCCGGAGCTGCTGTAATGAAACTCATTTTTGCCGGTACGCCCGACGTCGCCGTGCCGAGCCTCCTGGCGCTGAGCGCGACGGATCACTCGATTTCCACCGTGATCACACGCTCGGATGCTCCAATGGGGCGAAAGCGGGTGCTCACCCCGTCGCCCGTTGCTGTTGTGGCCGACAGCCTCGGCCTGCCGGTGCTGAAGACCAACCGCCTCGACGACGCGGCCACGGCACAGATCGCGGCCCTGCAACCCGACCTCGGTGTGATTGTGGCCTATGGCGGCATTGTGCGGGAGCCGCTGCTGTCCGTTCCCCGACTGGGCTGGATCAACCTGCACTTCTCTCTGCTGCCACGGTGGCGGGGCGCGTCACCCGTGCAGCGCGCCGTCATGGCCGGCGACGCAGAGATCGGGGCTGCCGTCTTCCAGCTGGTAAGAGAACTTGATGCGGGCGACGTTTTCGGAAGTTTCAGCGAACCCCTCGATGCTCATGCCACATCGGGCATGCTTCTCTCCGCCTTGAGCTATAGCGGTGCCGACCTTCTCGGGCAGGTTGTCGCCCGGCTCGCCGCCGACACCGCGCGTGCCGTTCCACAGAGCGGCGAGGTGACTCTTGCGCCCAAGCTCACCCTTGACGATGCCCGCGTGGACTGGACCACAACGGCGACAGAAATCTACAACCAGATACGCGGGGTCACGCCCGAGCCGGGTGCGTTTACCCTCGTGGACGGCGCACGGCTTAAACTTCTTCAGGTGGCACCGGCCTACGGTGCACAGATTCCCGCAGGCACGATCCTGCAGCGTGACAAGCATGTGCTGGTTGGAACGAAGACGGACGCTCTTGAGCTCGTCTCCGTGCAGCCGGCAGGAAAGACAGCAATGACAGCAATCGACTGGTGGCGCGGAGTGGCAGCGGACGAGGTGGTCGCCTCATGAACGACCGCGCACACCTTCCCAAATCGAGGACGGCAACCACGGACTTCGTGCAACCGGCCCGCCGAGTGGCCTACGAGGTGATTGCGGCCGTGCGCGAATCGGATGCGTACGCCAACCTGCTGCTCCCCACGCGTATTCAGCGCGCGGCTCTGAACACCGCGGATGCCGCCCTCGCCACCGAACTTACCTACGGCACCCTGCGCATGCAGGGCTTCTACGACCGGGTCATCGCCCTGGCCGCGAACCGTTCCGTGGACGCGATCGATCCCGCCATCCTCGACGTGCTGCGCCTCGGCACGCATCAGCTGCTCGCGACACGGGTAGCCACCCACGCTGCGGTGAACGAATCTGTGTCCATCGCCAAGCAGGTGGGTTCACGTTCCGCCACCGGGTTTACGAACGGTGTGTTGCGCACCATTTCACGCTCCAGCACCGAGGAATGGCGCGAGCGCGTTCTCGAGGGCGCCGCCGGTGTCGATGATCGCCTCGCCGCCGAACACTCCCACCCGGCGTGGGTCGTGCGAGCGTTCCGCCAGTCGCTCAAGGCCGAGGGCCGCGAAGAGGAGATTGAGGCGCTGCTCGAGGCCGACAACGTGCCGGCCAAGGTGAACATGGTGGCCCTGCCCGGGTTGGCCACCGACGCCGACGCCACGCTGCTCGGTGAAGCGGATGTCTACGCCCCCACCGGCTATGTGCTCGCCGGAGGCGACCCGTACCACCTGATGACCAGGGCGAAGGGGCGCATTCGCGTTCAGGACGAGGGTTCGCAGCTGGCAGCCCTCGCGCTGTCGCGGGCCCGCCCCATCGAAACCGGAGAGCGCTGGCTCGACCTGTGCGCCGGACCCGGCGGCAAGGCAGCGCTCCTCGCTGCCGAAGCGCGCACTCAGGGCGCCGAACTGGTGGCCAACGAACTCGTGCACTCCCGAGCGACCCTGGTACGAAACGCCCTCGCCGCAATCCCCGAAAACGTGGAGGTGTGGGAGCTGGACGGTACCCGGATCGCCGAGCTGCACCCGGGCGAGTTTGACCGGATTCTGCTCGATGCACCCTGCACCGGGCTCGGCGCGCTGCGCCGTCGGCCCGAGGCTCGCTGGCGCAAACAGCCCAAGGACGTGGCCGAACTGGCCGGACTGCAGCTGGGGTTGATCGACGCGGCACTCGGTGCCCTGAAACCCGGCGGGATCCTGGCCTACGTCACCTGCTCACCGCACACCGCCGAAACCCGCAGCATTGTCGCGTCGGCGCTGAAGCAGTGGGCCGGCAAAGTGACACAGCTCGACACCGCCGCAGTGCTGCAGTCCGTGTCCACCTCGCCCCTCGACCTCGCGGGCGATTCCGGCAGTGTGCAGCTCTGGCCGCACCGTCACGGCACCGACGCTATGTTCATCAGCCTGATCGAGCGGAGCCACTAACCGCGCAGCCACTAACGGCGGAGTCGGTAGGGGCGGAGTCGGTAGGCTCGACGGATGGTTACCAGAATCAACCCGAGCATTCTTGCCGCCGACTTCGCGAACTTTGAACGGGAGCTCGGGCGCATCCGCTCGGCCGATCTGGTGCACGTGGACATCATGGACAACCATTTCGTCCTCAACCTCACCTTCGGCCTGGCCATGGTGCAGCGCCTGCAGCAGGTGTCCCCGATTCCGCTCGACATTCACCTCATGATCGATGACCCCGACCGGTGGGCCCCCGACTACGCGGAGGCCGGTGCGTACTCGGTCACCTTTCACGCCGAAGCGGCAGCGGATGCCGTGGCGCTGGCGCGCAGGCTCCGATCCATCGGCGCGCGGGCGGGTCTGGCGTTGAAGCCGGACACCGCGGTGGAGCCCTATCTCGAGCTCCTGCCCGAATTCGACCAGATCCTCGTGATGACGGTGGAACCCGGTTTTGGCGGCCAGAGTTTCATGGCCACCACCATGCCCAAGCTGCGCGCCCTCCGCAGCGCCGTCGCGCAGAGCGGTCTCGACGTGTGGCTTCAGGTGGATGGCGGCATCACCGAAAAGACGATCGAGATTGCCGCTGAGGCCGGTGCTGACACCTTCGTTGCGGGCTCCAGCGTGTTTGGGGCCGCGGATCCGGCGGCCCAGATCGCCCTCCTGCGGGCCAGCGCGGCCCGTCACCGTCACGGGCACGAGTAAACTCAACAGGTGAAGACTTTTGATGACCTTTTTGCTGAACTGAGCGACAAGGCGCTGAACCGCCCCGAAGGCTCCGGTACCGTGCGTGAGCTGGACGCCGGAGTACATGCCATTGGCAAGAAAATTGTCGAAGAAGCTGCCGAAGTGTGGATGGCCGCCGAGTTCCAGAGCGATGAGGAGACGGCAGCCGAGATTTCGCAGCTGCTCTACCACCTGCAGGTTCTGCTGATCGCGAAGGGCCTGTCGCCCGCCGACGTGTACCGACATCTCTGAGTCCAAAGATCTGATCCGAGAACTGCGACGCGCCATCTGCGCGTCATCCAGAACCCGATTCCACACCACCAGAGAGCGTCCCCATGCTAAGAATTGCTGTGCCCAACAAGGGCTCACTGTCCGAAACCGCCGCCCAGATGCTGTCGGAAGCCGGCTACCGGGGTCGCCGCGACCCCCGAGACCTGGTTGCCGCCGACCCGAGTAACGATGTTGAGTTCTTCTACCTGCGCCCCCGGGACATTGCCACCTACGTGGGTTCCGGCGCGCTGGATGTGGGAATCACCGGTCGTGATCTGCTTCTGGACTCCGGCTCGAGCGCCGTCGAAATCGCCAGCCTCGACTTCGGAGACTCCACGTTCCGCTTTGCCGGCCCCGCTGGTCGGTTCAGTTCCCTCTCCGATCTCACCGGTCTGCGCGTGGCCACGAGCTATCCCGGCCTGGTCGAAACCTTCCTCGCCGGCTACGACGTGACGGTCACTCTTGTCCCGCTCGACGGTGCCGTCGAGTCCGCCGTGCAGCTCGGGGTAGCGGATGCCGTCGCCGACGTCGTGTCCACCGGCACGACACTGCGCAAGGCCGGCCTCGAAATTTTCGGCCCGGTCATCTTGGAATCCACCGCGGTGCTGATCAGTTCCCACACGGAGAAGCCGGGCCTGGACACCCTGCTGCGTCGTCTGCAGGGAGTGCTCGTCGCCCGCCAGTACGTGCTCATGGACTACGACATTCCCTCCGCCCTGCTCGATGCGGCCTGTGAGCTGGCGCCCGGGATAGAGTCGCCCACGGTGTCCTCGCTGCACGACCCCGACTGGGTAGCCGTTCGAGTGATGATCCAACGACTGGACATGAACAATGTGATGGATTCGCTCTACGCTCTCGGAGCCCGGGCTATTCTCATCACAACGATCCACAACGCCCGTCTGTAGCCCCCGGAGCACATCATGAGCCTCTCGGTGAGAGTCATTCCCTGTCTTGACGTGGCCAACGGGCGCGTCGTGAAGGGTGTCAACTTCAAAAACCTGCGTGACGCCGGTGACCCGGTGGAGCTGGCCAAGCTCTACTACGAGCAGGGCGCCGACGAACTCACGTTCCTCGATGTCACGGCAACGGTCGACAATCGGGCCACCACGTACGACGTCGTGCGCGCCACGGCGGAGCAGGTCTTCATTCCCCTCACGGTTGGCGGGGGTATCCGCAGCGTGGAGGATGTGTCGCGGCTGCAGGCCAGTGGCGCGGACAAGGTGGGAATCAACAGCGCGGCCATTGCTCGGCCCGCGCTCATCACCGAGATCGCCAACCGCTTCGGTGCGCAGGTCATCGTGCTCTCCCTCGATGTAAAGCGCAGCACTCGCACCGAATCCGGCTTTATTGTCACCACGCACGGTGGGCGCACCGAAACCGACATCGACGCCGTTGCCTGGGCACGTCAGGCCATTGAGCTGGGTGCGGGGGAGCTCCTGATCAACTCGATCGATGCCGACGGCACGAAGAGCGGATTTGATACCGAGCTCATCAGCCTGATGCGCGCCAACAGCCGGGTGCCGGTCATCGCCTCCGGTGGTGCCGGGCGGGTACAGGACTTTCCGCCCGCGGTGCGCGCGGGCGCGGACGCCGTGCTGGCGGCATCCGTCTTTCACGACGAGATCCTTACAATAGGCGACGTCAAGCGCGAGCTGGCGGATGCCGGAATGCTGGTGCGCTGATGACAAACGAACGTCGATTTGATGCCGCGGTGTACAACTCCGACGGCCTGCTTCCCGCGGTGATTCAGCAGTGGGACACGCTCGAGGTGCTCATGCTCGGCTGGATGGACAAGGAAGCGCTGCGCCGCACGATCACCGAGGGCCGCGTAACCTTCTGGTCACGGAGCCGGCAGGAATACTGGCGCAAGGGTGACACCTCCGGCCACGCTCAGTATGTGCGGGCCGCGGCACTGGACTGCGACAACGACACGCTGCTCGTGCAGGTTGATCAGGTGGGTGGGGCGTGTCACACCGGAACGCACACGTGCTTCGATGGCCGCGACCTCGACGTCGTCACGATGGATCGGCCGGCACAGTGACCGCCGGGACCACCACGCGTGCACAGTTCACCGGTCTCCTGACGGAACATCGGGTGATCCCGGTCATTCGGGAGCTCTTCGCTGACGGTGAAACCCCGGTCGGCATCTACCGCAAACTCGCGGGCGGAACGCCCGGGAGCTTTCTCCTCGAATCCGCCGAGCAGGGCGGGATCTGGTCTCGCTTCTCCTTCGTGGGGGTGTCGTCGTTTGGTGTCATCACACAAGAGGGTGATGAGACCCGGTGGATTGATTACGGCGTGTCTGAAGAACGTGCGTTCGGCACCACCGCTGCCAGGGGACCACTGGCCGCGCTGGCTCATCTTTTTGAGCGGTGGCAGACCCCGCGGCTGCCCGAACACCCGCCCCTCACCGGTGGCCTCGTGGGGTTCATCGGCTGGGAAGCGATTCGACAGATCGAGAACCTTCCGCACCAGCCACCGGCAGATTACGACGTGCCGGGCCAGTCGTTCAGCTTCGTCGCTGATCTTGTGGCCATTGATCACAAGTACGGCACCGTGCAGCTCATCGCCAACGTACTCAATGACGGTACCGACACGGCAGATGACCTGTTTGCGCAGGCACAGTCGCGACTGGATTCCCTTCAGGCGCGCCTCGCCGCTCCCAGTGCGGCCTGGCTCGCCGAGGTCGATCTGACCACACCCGCTGTCCCTGACAATCGCACGACCCGCGACGACTTCCTGGCCTCCGTGGAGACCGCCAAGGAACACATTGTGGCCGGGGACGTTTTTCAGGTTGTCATCTCGCAACGATTCGACCAGGAGTGCACCGCGCACCCGATTGATGTGTACCGCGTGCTTCGAAGCCTCAACCCCAGCCCGTACATGTATCTGCTCAGTCTGGAATCACCCACGGGCGAGGCCTACTGGATCGTGGGTTCCTCACCGGAAGCACTGGTGAAGGTGCAGAACGACCGCGTGTTCACGCACCCGATCGCCGGATCGAAGCCGCGGGGGAACACGCCCGAGGCCGACGCAGATTTCGCTGCTGAACTCGCCGCCGACGCAAAAGAGGGAGCCGAGCACCTGATGCTCGTTGACCTGGCGCGAAATGATCTGCTGAAGGTGTGCGCGGCCGGTTCCGTCGAGGTGACGGAGTTCAAACGGATCGAGCGTTTCAGCCACATCATGCACATCGTCTCGTCGGTTGAAGGCAACCTCCTGCCGGGCAAGACGGCGATTGACGTGTTCCGCGCCACGTTCCCGGCGGGGACCCTCTCCGGGGCACCCAAGCCGCGTGCCCTGCAGATCATTGATTCCCTCGAGCCCGCTCAACGCGGAGTGTATGGGGGAGTCGTGGGCTACTTTGGTTTCGCCGGTGACGCCGATCTCGCGATTGCGATTCGCACGGCCACCATCAAGGACGGCATCGCTCGCGTGCAGGCCGGTGGAGGACTCGTTCTCGACTCGGACCCAGCCTCCGAATATCAGGAATCGCAAAACAAGGCGGCCGCTCCGCTGCGAGCAGTGGCCATCGCCAACGCGATGCGGCGGGTGCACTAGGTCATGGCCGGGATTCTCGCACGCACGACGCCTCGCAAACTGAAATTGAACTTCATCCTGGTTGTTCTGGCTGCTAGCGGTCTCGCGCTTCTCGCGTGGACCCAGGTATGGGTGTATTCCGTCGTTGCCGGAAGCGGCGCGGATCCTCTCACTCTGGCCGTTGATGGGTCCGAGGCATCACCGGCGGTGACCGCCCTCGCGCTAGCCGGATTCGCCCTGGCCGGCGCGCTGACCATCGCTGGCCGGGTGATTCGAGTGGTACTCGGTGCTCTGGAGATTCTCCTGGGCGTGTCGGTCTTTCTGGCCGCCTACCTCGTTCTGGACAATCCCGCCCTCGCCAGCGCTCCCGCGGTCACGAAAGCCACCGGCGTCGCCGGAACAGAATCGATTCTGGCAGCGGTCACCAGCGCCTCGGTGACACCCTGGCCGTGGGTGGCGCTGGCGGCATCCGTTCTCATGGGTGCCACCGGTCTCGGCATTGTTCTCACGGCTTCGCGCTGGCCCGGACCCACAACGAAATACCAGACGACTCGTCTGGTCGCGGCGGCCGGCACATCGGCTGCGGCGCCTGCATCGTCTGGTGAGCCGGACGCGGTCGTGGACTGGGATGACCTCAGCCGAGGCCAGGACCCCACCGCCTAGATCTCTCAGGCTCGCCCGCTAGAATAGGAGTGTTCGTCATCGCACAAAGGAGATTTATGAGCATCGACGTTTCAGACCCGGGCCACGGCCACTCACCGGCCGCTTGGACTTCAGTTGTCATCATGTTGTTGGCGTTCACGATCGGCACGACCGCATTCTTCTTCGCTGTGCCGTGGCTCGTGTGGGCTTCCGTGGTTCTTCTTGTCGTCGGCCTCATCGTGGGCTGGATCATGACCAAGGCCGGTTACGGCGTCGGTGACCTGACCGCAGCACCGCACGGTCACTGACCGAGTGCTCTCCGGACTCCTGGCCGGCGCAATCGCCGATGCCGAAGAACGCCGTCTCGCTCGCCCTTTTGCCTCTGTTGAAGCAGCTGCGCTAGCGCGCCCGAGTGCTCTTGATGCGATGGCGGCGCTTGCTCCCGCTGATCGTGTCAAAATCATTGCCGAAATCAAGCGTGCAAGTCCCTCCCGCGGATCACTCGCCGACATCGTTGACCCCGCAGCACTGGCAGTGTCCTATGAGGCCGGGGGTGCGAGCGCGATCAGTGTCCTCACCGAGGGCCGACGTTTCCTCGGAACACTCGCCGACCTTGATCAGGTACGCGCCGCCGCGACCATCCCCGTTCTCCGCAAGGACTTCATTGGCACGCCGTACCAGGTTCTCGAGGCTCGTGCCGCGGGAGCCGATTTGGTGCTGCTCATTGTGGCTGCACTCGATCAGACAACGCTGCTCTCCCTGCACGAACTCATTCGCGAACTCGGCATGACAGCGCTGGTCGAAACGCACAGTGGCGATGAGGTGGGACGCGCCCTCGATATCGGCGCCAGCCTCGTGGGCGTGAATGCTCGAGATCTGTCCGACTTCTCGCTCGACCAAGACCTGTTTGGTTCCCTAGCCGACCGCATTCCCTCCGGAGTGGTTCGCGTTGCCGAGTCGGCCGTCAAGACGGCCGCTGACGTCGCTCACTACCGTGCAGCCGGCGCCGATGTTGTGCTTGTCGGTGAAGCGCTCGTGACCAGCGACCCCATTCGTACCCTTTCTGAATTTTTGGCGGTATAAGTTATGTCTGTAATTTCCCAGCCTCTGAGCGCCCAGTCCGGACCTTACTTCGGTGAGTTCGGCGGTCGCTTCGTCCCCGAATCACTCGTTGCCGCTCTGGATGAGCTCACCGCTGAATACGACCTCGCCAAGAAGGACCCTGCTTTCGCGGCGGAGCTCATGGAGCTGCACCGGAGCTACACCGGTCGACCGTCGATCATCACCGAGGTGCCGCGTTTCGCTGAGCATGCCGGTGGCGCACGAATCATCCTCAAGCGGGAAGATCTCAACCACACCGGTTCACACAAGATCAACAATGCCCTCGGCCAGGCGCTTCTCACCAAGCGAATCGGCAAGAGCCGCGTGATCGCCGAGACCGGAGCCGGTCAGCACGGCGTGGCCACGGCCACGGTTGCCGCTCTCTTTGGTCTGGAGTGTGTGGTGTACATGGGCGAGGTCGACACCGAACGCCAGGCCCTGAACGTGGCCCGAATGCGCCTGCTCGGCGCAGAGGTCATACCCGTGAAGAGCGGCTCGCGAACCCTCAAGGACGCGATCAACGATGCCATGCGCGACTGGGTGACGAACGTCGAAACCACCAACTACATCTTTGGAACCGTGGCCGGGCCGCATCCGTTCCCGAGCATGGTGCGGGACTTCCAGCGAATCATCGGAGACGAGGCCCGCCAGCAGGTTCTCGATCTCACCGGCAAGCTGCCCGATGCCGTCACGGCGTGTGTCGGCGGCGGTTCAAACGCCATGGGCATCTTCCACGCCTTCCTTGATGACGCCGATGTGGCACTGTACGGCTATGAGGCTGCCGGTGAAGGCATCGACACTCCTCACCACGCTGCGACCATCACCAAGGGACGTCCCGGTGTTCTCCACGGGGCCCGCAGCTTTCTGTTGCAGGACGAAGACGGCCAAACTGTCGAGTCCTACTCGATATCCGCCGGCATGGACTACCCGGGCGTGGGACCGGAGCACGCCTGGTTGTCCAGTATCGGACGCGCAACGTACCTGCCCATCACCGACGCCGACGCCATGTCTGCCCTGCGTCTGCTGAGCCGCACCGAGGGAATCATTCCCGCCATCGAATCTGCACACGGCCTCGCGGGTACCCTCGAGCTGGGACGCAAGCTGGGGCCGGACGCCACGATCCTCGTGAACCTCAGTGGTCGCGGCGACAAGGACATGGCAACAGCAGCACAGTATTTCAATCTCGTTGACGAAGGTGCACAGCAGTCATGACCAACACCGCAGCACACACAAAGCACGGACAGACCACGATGAGCGCCGTTGAACGCACCATTGCTACTCGCCGCGATGCCGGCAGTGGTGCCCTCATTGGGTACCTCCCGGTTGGATTTCCTAACCTGAGCCAGAGCATCGATGCCGCTGTCGCACTCGCTGCGAACGGTGTCGACATCATCGAACTCGGTCTGCCCTACTCCGACCCCGTCATGGACGGTCCGGTCATTCAAGTTGCCACTCAGGCCGCACTCGCCGGCGGGTTCAAGCTGAGCCAGGGATTTGAAGCCGTCGCTGCCATTACCGCGCAGGTGTCAGCACCGGTCCTCGTGATGACCTACTGGAATCCGGTGGTGCAGTACGGCGTTGAGCGGTTTGCCGATGATCTACTGGCCGCGGGCGGGGCCGGCCTCATCACGCCCGACCTCATTCCTGACGAGGCGAGCAGTTGGTTGGCCGCGAGTGAACGATCCGGACTCGACCGGGTTTTCCTGGCCGCGCCATCATCCTCCGACGCCAGAATCGAGCAGGCACTTGCCGCGAGCCGCGGATTCGTCTACGCGGTGTCCACGATGGGAACCACCGGTGCTCGCGCCGGCGTGGACTCGGCCGCACGCATCCTGATTGAGCGTTTGCGCGCCGCTGGATCAACGAGCGCCTGTGTCGGACTCGGAATTTCCACTCCGGACCAGGTGCGCGAAATCCTGGGTTACGCCGATGGCGCCATCGTGGGTTCTGCCCTGGTGAAGGCTCTTGCCGATGGTGGCGTCGCGGCCGTGGGCGAACTCGCCCAGGCGCTTTCTGAAGGTACTCGCGACATTCGCACGCTCTAGAATAAAAGAATTGGTCGACACCGGCTCCCGCTGGTTGTGCACAGCCGTGCGATCTCGCACCCCCCGGAAGGTAATACTGAGTTGTTTATGCCCCTGAGCATCCCGAGTCCCGAGTGGAGCTACGTTGACCTGGGGTGGTTCCGCATTCACGCGTATGCCCTGTGCATTCTGGCCGGAATCATTCTGGCGACAATGATCACCTCCCGTCGGCTCAGCTCCCGCGGCGGCGAGCCGGGCGTCGTGTTGGATATTATTCTGTGGGCGGTCCCGCTCGGTATCGTCGGTGCCCGGGTGTACCACGTGCTGACGCACCCCGGAGACTACTTCTACGACGGTGCTGATCTCTGGGACACGGTGAAGATTTGGGAGGGCGGCAACGCCATCTTCGGGTCCCTCATCGGTGGTGCCATCGGCGCGTACATCGGTTGCCGACAGACCGGCATTCGATTCTGGTCCTTTGTAGACGCGGTCGCACCGGCGATGCTCATTGCTCAGGCAACCGGCCGCCTCGGTAACTGGTTCAACCATGAGCTCTTCGGCGTACCGACCACACTTCCGTGGGGGCTACAGATCGAGGCGACCAACCCGGCCTATCCCGTCGGACTGCCGCCTGAGACCCTGTTTCACCCGACCTTCCTCTACGAGATGATCTGGAACGTCGTTGGCGTGTTCGTCATTCTCCTGATCGAACGCCGCATTAACATGCGCTGGGGCAAGGCCTTCGCTGTTTACCTCATCTGGTACGGCTTGGGTCGGAGCTTCTTCGAGACGATCCGCATCGACCCGAGTGAAATCTTCTTCGGTATCCGCACCAACGTGTGGGCTGCCTACGGTGCAATCCTGCTCGGAATCATTATTTTCCTGGTTCAGCGTCGGGCTCATCTGGGACTGGAACTGAGTGTCTATGTGCCGGGTCGCGAATGGACAGCCGTTGTTCCTGAGGTAGGATCGCAGGATACTGATTCGGACCTTGAGAATCACGGCGATGATTCCGCTGGGGCCGATACTCTGAACGCACCCACCGCCACAAGCACCCGCGGGTAGCGCCTCAGCACCCACGCCACTCCGGCCAGGCTAAACCTGACGCCGGTGCACCTGCGCTCTTTGGCCAGGATTACCGTGCATTATTTTTTCAGCGGGCCAGCGTTGTCCCTCCCTGCCAGTCACTTCGTGAGGACGGTCTCCATGACGCAGAAAGCTCTCTCTTCAAAATTCAGTCTGATGCCTGCCAAGCAGGGTCTGTACGATCCTGCTGCTGAGCGTGACGCCTGCGGTCTGGCCATGGTGGCCACGCTGCGTGGTACTCCCGGGCACGACATTATTGTGTTGGCTCTGGACGCCCTCCGCAACCTCGAGCACCGCGGAGCCGTGGGCTCCGATGCGGGCACCGGTGACGGCGCTGGGATTGTCACGCAGGTTCCGGACGCCTTCCTGCGTGCGGTCACCGACTTTGACCTACCCGCTGCAGGACAGTACGCCGTCGGAAACGTCTTTCTCCCGATCGACCCAACGACGCGCACCGAGATCAAGCGTGCGATTAACCGCAAGGCGGGCGAGGAAAACCTCGACGTGCTCGGCTGGCGTGAGGTCCCGGTTCGACCCGATCAGCTCGGAAACCTTGCCCGGGCCGCAATGCCGGCCATCCAGCAACTCTTCGTGCAGAGCCGTCTCACGGACGAAAGCGGTGAGACGGTCAGCGGAATCGCCCTTGACCGCCAGACCCTGCGCCTCCGCAAGCGGGCCGAGCGCGAACTGGACATGTATTTCCCGTCCCTGTCGTGTCGCACCCTGGTGTACAAGGGCATGGTGACGTCGCTGCAGCTGGAGCCGTTCTACCCTGATCTCTCCGACGCGCGGTTTGCTTCCACGCTCGCGCTCGTTCATTCACGCTACTCAACCAACACGTTCCCCTCCTGGCCGCTCGCGCAGCCGTTCCGCATGATTGCGCACAACGGTGAGATCAACACGGTGCAGGGAAACCGCAACTGGATGAGTGCCCGCCAGTCACAACTTGAATCCGTTGAACTGGGTGACCTGACGCCACTGCTCCCGATCGTCACCCCCGGAGGCAGCGACTCCGCGTCCTTCGACGAGGTGGTGGAGCTGCTGAGCCTGTCGGGGCGTTCACTCCCGCACGCGGTCATGATGATGATGCCGGAAGCGTGGGAGAACCAGCCCGATCTCGACCCGCAGCGCCGCGACTTCTACGAATATCACTCCATGCTGATGGAGCCGTGGGACGGACCCGCCGCGATCGTGTTTACCGACGGTGCACTCGTCGGTGCCACCCTTGACCGCAATGGTCTTCGTCCCGGTCGCTATCTCATCACCGATGACGGACTCGTTGTTCTCGCCAGCGAAATCGGTGTGCTGGACATCGACCCCAGCCGCGTCGTTCGCAAGGGCCGGTTGCGTCCCGGCAAAATGTTCCTCGTGGACACGGTTGCCGGTCGCATCATTGAAGATGACGAGATCAAGGACGAGCTCTCCGCCAGCAAGCCATGGGGGGAATGGCTTGACGCCGGACGCATCAACTTGAAAGACCTTCCCGAGCGCGAGCACATTGTGCACCCGCCGGCATCCGTTGTGCGTCGTCAGCGCACATTCGGCTATACCGAGGAAGAAGTTCGCATCCTGCTGGCACCCATGGCACGTACGGGAGGAGAACCCCTCGGCGCGATGGGCTCCGACGCTCCCATTGCCGTGCTGAGCGAGCGACCGCGGCTCATGTTCGACTACTTCGCCCAGCAGTTCGCGCAGGTGACCAACCCACCGCTCGACTCGATTCGCGAGGAGGTCGTGACCTCACTCAAACTGGGCCTGGGGCCGGAGCGCAACCTTCTGCTGGCCGGACCCGAACACGCTCGCCAGGTTGTGCTTGATTTTCCGGTGATCGACAATGACGAACTCGCCAAAATTCAGCACATCGACCCTGCGATTGGTGCACGCACGACCACAACCGTTCGTGGGCTGTATCGCTTCGAAGAGGGTCCTGATGCTCTCGCCAACCGCCTCGATGCCCTCTGCCGCGAAGTGGATGATGCCATCGAGGCCGGCGCCCTGTTCATCGTGCTGTCGGACCGCGACTCCAATAAGGACCTCGCGCCAATCCCGTCGCTGCTCATGATCGCGGCAGTTCATCACCACCTCATCCGCACCGAAAACCGCATGAAGGTCGGCCTGATCGTGGAGGCCGGCGATGTACGCGAAGTGCACCACGTGGCAACTCTTATTGGTTACGGCGCAAGTGCGGTCAACCCCTACCTCGCCATGGAAACCTGCGAGGACCTGGTGCGCAGCGGAATCATCACCAACGTCACGCCGGAAAAGGCCGTGACGAACGTGATCAAGGCGCTCGGCAAGGGTGTGCTCAAGATCATGTCCAAGATGGGGATCTCCACTGTCTCCTCGTATGCGGGTGCGCAGGCATTCGAAGCGGTGGGGCTTGGCCAGGCCTTCATTGACCAGTACTTCACCGGTACTACCAGCAAGCTCGGCGGAGTGGGCATCGACGTCATCGCGGCTGAGAACCTGCAGCGTCACGCCATTGCCTATCCGATGGACGCGGCTGTGACCGTGCATGAGCGGCTTCTCAGCGGTGGCGAGTACCAGTGGCGTCGTGACGGTGCGCCTCACCTCTTCAACCCGGAAACCATTTTCCGGCTGCAGCACTCCACGCGCACGCGCAGTTATGACATTTTTCGTGAGTACACGAAGCTGATCGACGATCAGTCCGAATCGTTGATGACCCTGCGGGGCATGTTCACCTTCAACACCGGTGCGCGTCGTCCGATTCCGCTCGATGAGGTCGAGTCCGTGGCATCCATTGTGAAGCGCTTCTCCACGGGCGCGATGAGCTACGGTTCCATTTCACCCGAGGCCCATGAAACGCTTGCCATCGCCATGAACAGGCTCGGCGGTCGTTCCAACACCGGAGAGGGCGGCGAAGATCTGGATCGACTGCTCGACCCGGAACGTCGGAGCGCCGTCAAGCAGGTTGCGTCCGGTCGTTTCGGCGTCACCAGCATGTATTTGACCCACGCGGACGACATTCAGATCAAACTCGCTCAGGGTGCCAAGCCGGGCGAAGGCGGTCAGCTTCCCCCCACCAAGGTGTATCCGTGGATCGCCCGTACGCGTAACGCAACGCCCGGAGTCGGACTCATCTCGCCGCCTCCTCACCACGACATCTACTCCATTGAAGACCTCAAACAGCTGATCTTCGACCTGAAACGCGCCAACCCCAAGGCCCGCATTCACACGAAACTCGTCAGTCAGTCCGGTATCGGTGCAGTAGCAGCCGGCGTTGCGAAAGCCCTGTCGGACGTTATCCTCATCAGCGGACACGACGGTGGAACGGGAGCGAGTCCGCTGAACTCGCTGAAGCACGCTGGTACTCCGTGGGAACTCGGACTGGCGGAAACCCAGCAAACACTCATGCTCAACGGCATGCGCAGCCGCGTTGTGGTGCAGGTCGACGGCCAACTGAAAACCGGTCGCGACGTCATCATCGGCGCCCTCCTCGGTGCGGAGGAATTCGGTTTCGCATCGGCTCCTCTGGTGGTTGAGGGTTGCATCATGATGCGGGTCTGTCACCTCGACACCTGCCCCGTGGGCGTTGCCACGCAGAACCCTGAACTGCGCAAGCGCTTCACCGGGCAGGCGGAGCATGTCATTAACTTCTTCGAGTTCATCGCCCAGGAGGTTCGCGAGTATCTGGCGGAGTTCGGCTTCCGCAGCCTTGACGACGTGATTGGGCACCGTGAGCTGCTCGACGTCAACCGTGCCATGAAGCACTGGAAGGCATCGGGACTCGATCTCACACCCATCCTCGTGGGCCCCGACTTCTCCGAGTCGGAGCCGCGCCAGCACCAGCGCGATCAGGAGCATGAGCTGGAGCTTCACTTCGATAATGAACTGATTCGGCAAAGCGCCAGCGTGCTCGAGCATGGTGGACAGGTCAAGATTGATCTGCCGATCCGCAACACCGAGCGTGCCGTGGGAACAATGCTCGGCCATGAGGTCACTCTGCGCTACGGTCAGCATGGACTGCCGAGCGGCTCCATCGAGGTTTCGTTGACCGGATCCGCTGGCCAATCGTTCGGCGCTTTCCTTCCGAGTGGCATCACCTTGAGGCTCGAGGGCGACTCCAACGACTATGTGGGCAAGGGGCTCTCGGGCGGCCAGATCGTTGTCCTGCCGGACCGCAGCAGCGTGTTCCCGGCCGAAGATAACGTGATTGCCGGAAACGTCATCGGCTACGGTGCCACGCAGGGCAGCATGTTTATTCGCGGCATGGTGGGCGAGCGATTCCTGGTGCGTAACTCCGGTGCGACCGCGGTCGTGGAGGGTGTGGGTGACCACGCTCTGGAGTACATGACCGGCGGTCTGGCCGTCATCCTCGGCAGCACCGGGCGCAACCTCGGAGCAGGCATGTCGGGAGGCACCGCGTACATTTACGGGCTCGACCCGCAGCTGGTCAACTCCACAGCACTCGACTCTGGAGAGCTGATGCTGTCGGTGCTCGGAAGCGCGGACCGAGAAATCGTGCAAGACCTGTTGGAGCAACACCGCGACCAGACCGGGTCAGCCCTGGCGGTGCGGATGCTCTCCAACCTAGAAGAGACCATGAACACGTTCGTCAAGGTGCTGCCGCGTGACTACGCGGCCGTGCTGGCGACCCGACAGTCCGCCATTGACGAAGGACTTGATCCCGACGGCGACGTTGTGTGGAACCGAATTTTGGAGGTAACCAATGGCTGATCCGAAGGGATTCCTGAAAACCGCCGAGCGTGAGCTTCCGGCCCGTCGGCCGGTATCGATCCGCTTGATGGACTGGAAAGAGGTTTACGAGCAGGGTGATTCCGCTGTGCTCAAGCGTCAGGCCGGACGCTGCATGGATTGTGGCGTCCCGTTCTGTCACCAGGGATGCCCGCTGGGCAACCTGATTCCGGAGTGGAACGATCTGGTGTGGCGTGACGAGGGCCGTCAGGCCATCGAACGTTTGCACGCCACGAACAACTTCCCGGAATTCACGGGTCGGCTCTGCCCCGCTCCCTGCGAATCGTCCTGCGTGCTGGGTATCAATCAGCCTGCCGTCACAATCAAGCAGGTTGAGGTGTCGATCATTGATCAGGCCTTCGCTAAGGGGTGGGTGCAGCCTCAGCCGCCCGGCCGCCTGACCGGAAAGACGGTTGCCGTTGTGGGCTCCGGCCCGGCCGGCCTCGCCGCCGCGCAGCAGCTCACGCGTGCCGGTCACACGGTGGCCGTGTTCGAACGGGAAGACCGCATCGGCGGCTTGTTGCGTTACGGAATCCCCGACTTCAAGATGGAAAAGAAGCACGTGGAGCTTCGCCTCGCGCAGATGACCGCGGAAGGAACCCGGTTCCGCGCGGGCGTCAATATCGGCGTCGACATCACGTGGGACGACCTTCGAGCGCGCTACGACGCAGTCGTGGTGGCTACGGGTTCCATGGTGCCCCGAGACCTGCCGATTCCGGGACGCGACCTTCCGGGCGTGCACTTTGCCATGGAATACCTTGTTCAGCAGAACAAGATCGGTGCCGGTGGCAGCATCGCAGACCAGATCACCGCCGAGGGTAAGCATGTGGTGGTGTTGGGCGGTGGCGACACCGGAGCGGACTGTATCGGAACAGCGCATCGTCAGATGGCGGCATCCGTTACGAACCTCGCGATCGGCAAGCAGCCGGGACACGAGCGTCCGGCCAGCCAGCCCTGGCCCATGTCGCCGACACTCTTCGAAGTGGCGAGCGCGCACGAAGAGGGTGGCACCCGCGAATACCTGGCATCGACGGTCGAATTCCTGTCGAACGATGTCGGAGAGGTGCGGGCAATCCGAATCGCCGAGACCGAGTACCTGGATGGGCGTCGGGTCCCCAAGGCCGGAACCGAACGGGAAATTCCGGCTGATCTCGTGCTTCTTGCGCTCGGATTCACGGGCCCCGAGGCCAGCGAGTTGCAGCATCAGCTCAAACTCCCGTTCTCGGACCGCGGAACTGTCGAACGTGGAACGGACTACCAGACCAGCCACGAGGGAGTCTTCGTCGCCGGAGACGCCGGTCGTGGGCAGTCACTGATCGTGTGGGCAATTGCCGAAGGGCGCGCCGCGGCCGCAGCAGTGGACACCTTCCTCGAGGGAAAGACGCAGCTGCCGTCGCCGGTGAAGCCCACTGACCGGCCCTTCGCTCTGTAATTCCTTCCCCGCCTCACCCCGTCCTTTCGTTTTTTTAGAACAGAGTCACAATGCGCCTCACGGCGCGGAAACCGGAGATCTTCAAGCATGAGACGCGCGAAAATTGTCGCCACCCTCGGGCCGGCAGCTGCCAGCTACGAGCAGATCAGGGCGCTCATCGACGCGGGCGTTGACGTCTGCCGTATGAACCTCAGTCACGGCAGCTACCAGGTGCACGAGAGCGTCTACGCCAACGTGCGGAAGGCAGCCAACGACTCCGGTCGTGCTGTGGCCGTGATGGTTGACCTGCAGGGCCCGAAGATTCGCCTCGGTAAGTTCGAGGGTGGTCCGTACCTGCTCGCGGTCGGCGACATCTTCAAGATCACCACCGAAGACGTGCTGGGTACCAAGGAGCTCTCCGGAACCACGTTCAAGGGCTTGCCCCACGACGTGAAGCCCGGCGACTTTCTGCTGATCGATGATGGCAAGGTCAAGGTTCAGGTCGTCGAAACAGATGGCGTCGTGGTGACAACCACCGTGATCGTTGCCGGCCCCGTCTCCAACAACAAGGGCATCAACCTGCCCGGCGTTGCGGTCAACGTTCCGGCTCTGTCGGAGAAGGACGAAGCCGACCTGCGTTGGGGCCTCCGCCTGGGCGCCGATCTTATCGCGCTGTCCTTCGTTCGCGACGCTGCCGACATCACTCGGGTGCACGAGATCATGGCCGAAGAAGGTCGTCGTGTTCCCGTGATCGCAAAGATCGAAAAGCCGCAGGCCGTTGAGAACCTTGAGGAGATCATCGACGCGTTCGACTCGATCATGGTTGCTCGCGGAGATCTGGGCGTGGAACTGCCCCTGGAGGCCGTCCCGATCGTGCAGAAGCGCGCGGTGGAGATTGCTCGGCGCATGGCGAAGCCCGTTATCGTGGCCACGCAGATGCTCGAATCCATGATTTTGAGCCCTGTTCCCACGCGGGCTGAGACCTCCGACGTGGCCAACGCCGTGCTCGATGGGGCCGACGCCGTCATGCTCAGCGGTGAAACAAGCGTGGGGGAGTACCCGGTTGTCACGGTGCAGACCATGGCACGGATCGTCGAATCCACCGAGGAGCACGGGCTGGAGCGTATTGGCAAGCTCACGAACCGTCCCCGCACCCAGGGCGGGGCGATCACTCTTGCCGCGATTGAGGTCGCGGAATTCGTTGAGGCCAAGTTCCTCTGCATCTTCACCGAGTCCGGTGACTCGGCGCGCCGCATGTCACGTTTGCGTTCGAAGATTCCCATGCTGGCCTTCACGCCCGAACCGAGTATCCGTCGTCGTCTCGCCCTGACCTGGGGCGTGCAGACGTACCTGGTTGACCGGGTGACCCACACGGACGAGATGTTTGGTCAGGTTGACGACATTCTGCTGGGCCAGGGTCTGGCAGAGGTGGGGGACAAGGTGGTCGTGATCTCCGGTTCCCCTCCCGGAATCGTGGGTTCCACCAATGACATTCGCGTGCACCGCGTGGGCGACGCCCACAACGAGGTAGCACCCGCGTATGTGAAGCAGTAGCGCCACCCACTCGTCACCCGACAGAAAGCCCCGCCTGCGTCCCAGACGCAGGCGGGGATTTCTGGTGAGAGTGCCTAACCTGCTGCCGAACGCGTGTCGGCGCTTCGCCCGCACCTCTTTTTTGCGCGAAACTCGCCGGGACGCACGCGTTATCAACAGACAAATTTTTACGTCGTCAGGGTGAACAAGCCCGGCGGACCCGCCTCAGACGCTGGTGAATAAAAAAAGAAAACCCCCGCCTCAGCAGGGGTTTTCTTCTTATTGTGTCGTACCGGTGGTGGGACTCGAACCCACACGTCCTTGCGAACAAAGCATTTTGAGTGCTCCGCGTCTGCCATTCCGCCACACCGGCTCACATCTACTTGTCCAGAATACCGTAGGCTTTTGGGCGTGACCGACCAAGACAGCACCCCCACCCCTCCCCGCCGCGTTGTCGTCGCGGAGGACGAGTCCCTTATCCGTCTCGACATCGTCGAAATTCTCCGTGACAACGGCTTCGAAGTCGTGGGCGAAGCTGGCGACGGAGAGACTGCCGTCGCGCTGGCACGCGAGCTGCGACCTGACCTCGTGATCATGGACGTGAAGATGCCCCAGCTTGACGGGATCAGTGCCGCCGAGCGCCTCTCGAAGGAGCACATCGCCCCCGTCGTGCTGCTGACGGCGTTTAGCCAGAAAGAGCTCGTGGAGCGAGCCACTGAGGCCGGGGCGCTGGCCTACGTGGTGAAACCCTTCACCCCGAACGACCTGCTGCCCGCGATCGAGATTGCCCTCTCGCGCTACAGCCAGATCATCACACTCGAGGCCGAGGTTGCCGACCTGGTGGAGCGATTTGAGACTCGTAAGCTCGTGGACCGCGCCAAGGGCCTCCTGAACGAGAAGATGGGCCTGACTGAGCCCGAGGCGTTCCGCTGGATCCAGAAGGCCTCCATGGACCGCCGTCTGACCATGCACGATGTGTCGCAGGCGATCATCGAGCAGCTCAGCGCTAAGAAGTAGCTCAGCGCCAACGAGTAGCTCAGCGCTAAGAAATAGCTCAGTGCTCTCGCTATGAAACAGGGGTTGACCTCGCCACGTGGCGAGGTCAACCCCTGTTTCAGCGTGCGACGGGCATGTCCTTGATGATGTTCGTGATGCGAATCGTGGAGCAACGACGCCCCTGATCGTCAGAGACGACGATTTCGTGCGTGGTCAAGGTTCGGCCGAGGTGAATGGGTGTGCACACTCCCGTGACAAAGCCGGAGGTGGCCGATCGGTTGTGGGAGGCGTTAATTTCGATCCCCACAGCGAGTTTGCCGATACCGGCGTGCAAATTAGCGGCCATCGATCCCAGCGATTCACCGAGAACGACATAAGCCCCGCCGTGCATCAGCATGGCGGGTTGCGTGTTGCCGTCGACGGGCATCCGCGCAACCGCTCGATCGATCGTGAACTCGGTGAATTCGATGCCCATTTTTTCGGCCAGCTCACCGCAGCCCTGCTTCTGAACCCACGTGAGTGCGTCTTCGGTTTGATTGAACATGATCACCTTTGCTCGAAGTGCCCGCTTCCGCCTCGATGACGCTTGTAGGCTGGGAGCGTGTTGGATTCAGAAAAGCCTACCCTCATGATCATCGATGGCCATTCCCTGGCATTTCGGGCGTTCTTCGCCCTGCCCGTGGATAGCTTCCAGACCCGCGACGGGCAGCACACGAACGCCATTCACGGCTTTCTGTCCATGCTGCTCAGCCTGTTGCGCAATGAGAAGCCCACGCACATTGCGGTGGCCTTCGATATTTCGCGTGCGTCGTTCCGCACCCGGGAATACCCGGAGTACAAGGGCACGCGCAATGCGACACCGGTGGAATTCCTCGGTCAGATCCCGCTCCTGCAGGAAGCGCTGGCCGCGATGAACATCATCACGATCACGAAAGAAGATTTCGAGGCCGACGATATTCTCGCAACCCTGTCCGTTCAGGGGTCAGAAGCCGGCTTTGACGTGCTCGTGGTCTCGGGCGACCGTGACGCCATCCAGCTCGTCAACGAACGTGTCACCCTGCTCTACCCCTCCAGCCAGGGTGTGTCGGCACTCACGCGCTACGACCCGGCGCGGGTGCGCGAGCGTTACGGTATCGAGCCTGAGCAGTATCCAGATGTCGCGGCCCTCGTGGGCGAGACCAGTGACAACCTGATCGGCATTTCGAAGGTCGGTGAGAAAACGGCCGTCAAGTGGCTGGGCATTTATGGCAGCCTCGATGGAATCCTGGAGCATGCCGACGAGATCAAGGGCGTCGTCGGTAACAATCTGCGTGAGCAGAAAGACAACGCGATCCGTAACCGCCGCTTGAACCGACTCGTCACCACCGTCGACCTCCCCGTCGGTCCCACAGACCTCGAACGCACGGCCATGAATACGGAAGCCGTGCGCGACGTGTTTTCCCGGCTCGAGTTCAAGAGCCTGCTCGATCGCGTACTCAAGCTTGACGGCGTCGTGGAGACGGCGGCCGCCGGCGACAGCGTCGCCACGGTGGCCGAGGAAATTGCCGTGGCCCCGGTCGCGCCGCCGGCGCAAGACCTGCTGGACGAGGAGCTGGCCGCGTGGATCGCCCGGTCAACGGCACAGGTGCCGCAGGGCCTCGCCTTCACCGTTGAGGTAGCGGACGGTAAAGCCATCGGCTTCGGGCTGTCGAGCCTGACGGAAACGATCAACCTTCCGTGGCAGGCCGGCCGTGCAGACTATGCCCCCGTCGAGGCCTGGCTGGCCAGCGATGCGCCAAAGATCATGCACGACGCGAAGGGTCAGATCAAAGCCTTACGGCGCAGTGGCGTCACATTCGCCGGGCTGGTGAACGACACCCTCGTGGCGGGCTGGCTGGTTCGACCGGGTGGACCAGACAAGACCCTGGCAGATTTGGTAAGCCGGTATCTGCAGGAAGAACTGCCGGTGAGCGATCCGAACCAGCTGGTCCCTGACGAGACCGCCACCGGGGGCGTACCGATGCAGGCTTGGTACACCCTGCGCGTCGCCGCTGCCATCACCGACGTCCTTGATGAGGGATCCCGGCGCGTGTTGCGCGATATTGAGATGCCCACGCTGATGGCGCTCGTCGACATGGAGCTGGCCGGGGTCACCGTCTCCCACGCCGAGCTCTCCGCGCTGTCCGCCGAACTCGGTGCAAAGACAACGACACTTGCCGCCAGCGCGTATGCCGAAATCGGTCGTGAGGTGAATCTCGGTTCACCCAAACAGCTGCAAGACGTGCTCTTCACTCAGCTCGAAATGCCGAAGACGCGCGCAAACAAGACCGGTTACTCAACGGATGCCGGCGCTCTCGCCGATCTGCAGGCGAGCAACCCGCATCCGTTCCTCGACCTGCTGCTGAAGCACCGAGACGCAACCAAGTTGCGTCAGATTGTGGAAACGCTCGATCGCGCCATTGACGATACCGGCCGCATCCACACGAACTATGTGCAGATCGGCACGGCCACCGGAAGAATTTCCTCCGCCGACCCCAACCTGCAGAACATTCCCGTCCGTACCGAGGAAGGCCGCCGCATCCGCGCGGCGTTCCACGCGGGAGAGGGAAGCGAATGCCTCCTCACAGCGGACTACTCACAGATCGAAATGCGCATCATGGCGCACCTGTCCGAAGATGCCGGCCTGATTGAGGCTTTTGCCGCCGGGGAGGACCTCCACAGGTTTGTGGGCTCTCGCATCTTCGGAGTGTCGCCGGAGGACGTCTCCGCCGAGATGCGGAGCAAGGTGAAGGCAATGTCTTACGGTCTTGCCTACGGTTTGAGCGCGTTCGGGCTGTCGAAGCAACTGCGGATCGAAACCAAGGAAGCCAAGCAGTTGATGACCGACTACTTCGAGCGTTTCGGAGCCGTTCGTGACTATCTGCGGCACGTCGTCGAGCAGGCGAAGGTCGACGGCTACACCGAGACGATCTTCGGGCGACGGCGGCCGTTCCCCGAACTGCAGAGCCCGAACCGGGCGCTGCGTGAGAACGCGGAACGCGCGGCGCTCAATGCGCCGATCCAGGGGTCGGCCGCGGACATCATGAAGATTGCCATGAACGGGATCGCCAGCGATCTGAGCGCCCGCACTATGCAATCCAGCATGCTTCTGCAGGTGCATGACGAACTGATTTTCGATGTCGCACCCGGCGAATGGGACACCCTCCGTGATGTGGTGACGCACCGCATGAGCAGCGCGGTGGAACTGCTCGTTCCACTGGACGTGCAGGTTGGCCGGGGCTCCAACTGGGACGACGCCGCGCACTGAGTTCAGGCACCGACCCCGCCTACTCGAACGAGGCGGGGTCGCACGCAGTGTCCTAGGCTCGGAGCATGACACAGCCAATGAACAGAGCGGTCACCGCGATTGATCAGATCGCGGAAGACTGGGTAGACACCCTCGTTGACATGGATCCCACGGTCGGGACCTACATCGGCCGCACGGAGGGGGACGGACGATTTGGAGACTTCTCACCCGCCGGTCAGGAGCGCTTCGTCGCCGAAGCAGCAGCGATCATCTCCCGCCTCGACAAGGCGGAAACCGTCGATGCGGTCGATACCGTGACACGCGCAGACCTCCGAAGCACCCTCGCCCTTGAGGTCGAGAGTTCGGAGCGGGGCCTTCCGCTCCGAGACCTCAACGTGATCGCGTCACCGGCCCAGAGCATCCGCGATATTTTTGATCTCATGCCCACGTCGAGCGAGGCCGACTGGGCCAACATCTCATCCCGACTGGGGAGCGTTCCGGCCGCCATTGACGGCTACATAGAGACGCTACGGCTCGGTATTGAGAAGGGAATCACACCCGCCAAACGTCAGGTCAGGGAGGTCCTGGCCCAGGCGCGACGTCACCAGGCCATGGACGGCTTCTTCGCCCAGTTCGCTGCCGATGCCCGCCCCGACGAGGGAACTCTTCCCGCATCGCTGACCAGCGACCTCAAAGCGGGTGCTCAGGCATCCGCGGCCGCATACCGCACACTGGGCGACTTCCTCAGCAATGAGCTGGAGAGCGCTGCAACGGAGCAGGATGCCATTGGTCGGGAACTGTACTCCCTCGCCTCACGGGGCTTTCTCGGCGCAACCATCGACCTCGATGAAACCTATGAATGGGGCATTGACGAGCTCGCTCGCATGACCGCGGAGCAGGAAAGCATCGCGAATCAGATCAAGCCCGGAGCCAGTGTTCTGGAAGCCATCGCCTTCCTTGACACCGATACCAGCCGCAAGCTGCACGGCACCACGGCCCTCCAGGAATGGATGCAGAAAACGAGTGACGCTGCCGTCGCCGCACTCTCGCAGTCCCAGTTTGATATTCCCGATGAGATCAAGACGATCGAGTGCATGATCGCCCCCACCCAGGAGGGGGGAATCTACTACACCGGTCCCACCGACGATTTCTCCCGGCCCGGTCGCATGTGGTGGTCAGTGCCCGTCGGCGTCACGGAATTCGACACCTGGCGCGAACTCACCACCGTTTACCATGAGGGCGTGCCCGGACACCACCTGCAGATCGGGCAGGCCGTGTACAACCGGGGGACCCTCAACACGTGGCGTCGGCAGTTGGCCGGCACGTCGGGTCACGCGGAGGGTTGGGCGCTCTACGCGGAACGGCTGATGGAGCAGTTGGGTTTTCTCGATGACCCGGCCGATCGCTTCGGCATGCTTGATGGGCAGCGGATGCGTGCCGCCCGTGTGGTGCTTGACATCGGCGTTCACCTCGGGAAGAAGCGACCGGACGGTCAGGGCGTGTGGGACGCCGACTACGCCCTCGAATTTCTCGGTCGGAATGTGAACATGAACGCAAGCTTCGTGAAGTTTGAGGTGAATCGCTATCTCGGTTGGCCCGGACAGGCGCCGTCGTACAAGGTTGGTCAGCGCATCTGGGAGGAGTTGCGGGATTCCGCTGCCGCCCGGCAGGGTGCAGGCTTCTCGATCAAAGATTTCCACCGCACGGCGCTCAACCTCGGCGGTGTGGGTCTTGATACCCTCCGAACCGCGCTCCTGAACTAGCGCCCCGGCCTGGTTGCTCCCCGGCAGGATTACCTCCCGCCAAGTTGGCGCAGACGCTGGGGAGCAGCTAGCATGAAGTGTCACGTTTGTGACGAATTATCCGTTGCCACGCGCGGAACACTCAGCCCGGAATACGTTCGGTAGCTGTCCGTGTCTGGCCCAATAATGCCCATCCTGGAGCTATTACTACATGACAATCGCAACGACTGATCGGGCACCCAAGCAGGTCGCCATTAACGACATTGGATCTGCTGAAGACTTTCTTGCCGCAGTCGAAAAGACTCTGAAATTCTTCAACGACGGCGACCTCATCGAGGGCACCGTCGTGAAGATCGACCGCGACGAGGTTCTCCTCGACGTGGGTTACAAGACCGAGGGTGTCATCCCCTCCCGCGAACTCTCCATCAAGCACGACGTTGACCCTTCCGAGGTTGTCAAGGTCGGCGACGTGGTTGAGGCACTCGTCCTCCAGAAGGAAGACAAAGAAGGCCGCCTCATCCTGTCGAAGAAGCGCGCTCAGTACGAGCGTGCATGGGGCGACGTTGAGAAGATCAAGGAGGCCGACGGTGTTGTCACCGGTTCGGTCATCGAGGTCGTCAAGGGTGGACTCATCGTTGACATCGGTCTTCGTGGCTTCCTTCCCGCATCGCTCATCGAGCTTCGCCGCGTTCGCGACCTCACCCCGTACCTGGGTCAGGAGATCGAGGCCAAGATCCTCGAACTCGACAAGAACCGCAACAACGTTGTGCTCTCGCGTCGTGCACTGCTCGAGCAGACTCAGTCTGAGAGCCGCACCACGTTCCTCAACAACCTCCAGAAGGGACAGGTCCGTAAGGGCGTCGTCTCGTCGATCGTCAACTTCGGTGCGTTCGTCGACCTGGGTGGCGTTGACGGTCTGGTTCACGTTTCCGAACTCAGCTGGAAGCACATTGAGCACGCCAGCGAAGTCGTTGAAGTTGGCCAGGAAGTCACCGTCGAGATCCTCGAGGTCGACCTGGACCGCGAGCGCGTCTCACTGTCGCTCAAGGCAACGCAGGAAGACCCGTGGCAGGTATTCGCTCGCACCCACGCCATCGGCCAGGTTGCACCGGGTAAGGTCACCAAGCTCGTTCCATTCGGTGCGTTCGTTCGCGTTGCCGAGGGCATCGAGGGCCTGGTTCACATCAGCGAACTGTCCGGCAAGCACGTTGAGCTCGCCGAGCAGGTTGTTTCTGTGGGCGATGAGGTCTTTGTTAAGGTCATCGACATCGACCTCGAGCGTCGCCGTATTTCGCTGAGCCTCAAGCAGGCCAACGATGGCGTCGACCCCGACGGCACCGAGTTCGACCCGGCACTCTACGGAATGCTCACCGAGTACGACGACAAGGGCCAGTACAAGTACCCCGAAGGCTTCGACTCCGAGACCAACGAGTGGCGCGAAGGCTTTGACGAGCAGCGCGAAAAGTGGGAGCAGGACTACGCTGCAGCCCAGGCTCGCTGGGAAGCCCACAAGAAGCAGGTCGCATCCGCGAACGACGAGATCGCTGCCCCCAGCGATGTCGCTCCGGCCGGCTCTGCCTTCTCGAGCGAGTCGGCTGGCGCCGGCACGCTTGCTGACGACGAGGCACTCGCGGCTCTTCGCGAGAAGCTCTCGGGCGGCAACTAGCACCACCGCACGACGCATCACGCAGTAACCAGAAACACCGGGCCGTATCCTTCGGGATGCGGCCCGGTGTTTTTTGTTGGGCACGCTGTCGTTTCCGCTAGCATTACTTCGATGTACCTCATTGGATTGACCGGCGGCATCGCCTCTGGCAAGAGCACCGTAGCAAAGCGCCTGGCCGAACAGGGTGCCGTTCATATCGACGCCGACAAGATCGCGCGCTACGTTGTCGAACCGGACTCACCGGGCCTGGCGGCCATCGTTGCCAAATTTGGCAACACCGTTCTGTTGCAAGATGGCAGCCTGGACCGCTCGGCGCTCGGCGCGATCATCTTCAGCGATGCGACACAGCGGGAGGCACTGAATGCCATCACGCATCCAGAGATCTGGAGTCGCACGCAGGAGCTGATCGAGGAGGCCGAGCAGAACGACCCCTGGGCCGTTGTCGTCTACGACGTTCCGCTCCTTGCCGAGGCTGCCGCTGATCGTCGACTGCCCTTCGACCTCATCGTTGTCGTGCACGCCGATACGCAAACGCGCATTGAGCGGATGATGCGAGACCGCGGGATGAGCCGGGCAGATGCGACAGCCAGAATCAACTCTCAGGCCAGCGATGCAGAGCGCCTGGCCATTGCGGACATCGTGATCGACAACACGGGCACCATCGAGCGCACCCGTGAGCAGGCCGACGCGGTCTGGCGCCGGGCGCTGCTTGCCCTCGACTGATGCCCCGCTCACTGGACTGACGATGGTGCGCGGTCAGCGTTCTTGTCGGTGGGGTTTTGTAGGATGGAAACATGGAACCCACCCGCTCGGTCAACCCGTTTCAGGTCGTCAGTGAGTACACACCAAGCGGTGACCAGCCGTCGGCGATCGCCGATCTTACGGCCCGCATCAACGCCGGTGAAACCGACATTGTTTTGCTCGGTGCCACGGGAACAGGTAAGTCGGCAACGACCGCCTGGCTGATCGAACAGGTGCAACGCCCCACCCTCGTTCTCGCACACAATAAGACCCTGGCAGCCCAGCTCGTAAACGAGTTCCGCGAGCTCATGCCGAACAACGCCGTCGAGTACTTCGTCTCCTACTATGACTACTACCAGCCCGAAGCGTATGTTCCACAGACCGACACCTTCATCGAGAAAGACTCCTCGATCAACGAGGAGGTCGAGCGTCTGCGCCACTCCACCACCAACTCCCTCCTGAGCCGCCGTGACGTGATTGTGGTCTCCACGGTCTCCTGCATCTATGGCCTGGGTACCCCCGAGGGCTACATGGAAGCCATGGTGGCCCTGCAGGTGGGTCAGAAGGTCAGTCGTGACTGGCTGGTGCGCAAGTTCGTAGCCATGCAATACCAGCGCAACGATGTCGATTTTTCGCGGGGTAACTTTCGGGTCCGCGGCGATACGATCGAAATCATCCCCATGTACGAGGAACTTGCCATTCGCATTGAAATGTTCGGTGACGAGATCGAGGCCTTGCACAGCCTGCATCCGCTCACTGGAGATATTGTGCGCAAGCTCGACTCGGTAGCCGTCTTTCCCGGCTCACACTACGTGGCGAGCACTGATGTGATGCAACGTGCCATTGGTACCATTCAGGACGAGCTGGCCGAACGGCTTGAGCAACTCGAGCGTGAAGGCAAGCTCCTGGAAGCCCAGCGGCTGCGTATGCGCACGTCCTTCGACCTGGAGATGATGGAACAGATTGGTTTCTGCTCCGGAATCGAAAACTACTCTCGGCACATCGATGCACGTGAAGCCGGCGAGGCACCCCACTGCCTGCTGGACTATTTTCCGGATGACTTTCTTATGGTCATTGATGAGTCGCACGTGACCGTTCCGCAGATCGGCGCGATGTACGAGGGTGATTCGTCCCGTAAGCGAACTCTCGTGGAACACGGTTTTCGCCTGCCGAGTGCCCTCGACAACCGACCGCTCAAGTTCAATGAGTTCAAGAACCGCGTCGGCCAGACCGTGTACCTCTCAGCCACTCCGGGAAAGTACGAGATGGGCATCGCCGACGGTATCGTCGAGCAGATCATTCGTCCCACCGGCCTGATTGATCCGCAGATTATCGTGAAGCCCAGTGCGGGCCAGATCGACGATCTGCTGGAGCAGATCAAGCTTCGTACCGAACGCAACGAGCGCGTGCTGGTTACGACCCTCACGAAAAAGATGGCGGAGAACCTCACCGACTTTCTCACCGAGGCGGGTGTGCGGGTGCGGTACCTGCACTCCGATGTCGACACGTTGCGGCGCGTGGAACTGCTCACCGAGCTGCGCGCGGGCATTTACGACGTGCTCGTGGGTATCAACCTGCTCCGTGAAGGGCTCGACCTACCCGAGGTGTCGCTCGTGGCTATTCTCGACGCCGACAAGGAGGGCTTCCTGCGCAGCGCGACCTCCCTCATCCAGACGATTGGTCGAGCCGCCCGCAATGTGTCTGGAGAGGTGCACATGTACGCCGACCGGCTGACGGCCTCAATGGAGAAGGCCATCGACGAGACCGACCGGCGCCGCGAGAAGCAGGTGGCCTACAACACGCTGCACGGAATCGACCCGCAGCCGTTGCGCAAGCGCATTGCGGACATCACGGACGTACTGGCTCGCGAAGAGGCGGATACCGCCGAGCTGCTCGCTGGCCGCGACGCCCGCCGCAAGGGCACCACCTCTGGACGACGCGTCGGCCTGGCCGCCAACGGGGCGAACGACCTCGAGTCGATCATCACCGATCTCAACAGCCAAATGCTTGAGGCCGCCGGAGAACTCAAATTTGAGTTGGCTGCTCGTCTGCGTGACGAGCTCTCCGAACTCAAGCGTGAACTGCGTCAAATGGAGAAAGCTGGTCACCTGCAGTAGGTGTCAAGTCGACCTTGGCGGGTCGACCACGCTTCGGAACCTCCGTGTTCAGCGGCAGGGGCGCAGCGCCGCCCGCAGCCACGGCACGGGCTAGGCGAGTTTCACAGTGATCGAGCCAGCGAGCTTCGGCTTCGGTGGCGAAGATGAGGGAATCGATCACGAGGAGCCAGGCCAGCCGTTCGGACGAGTCCTCGCCATCGCTGGTGTCCCGGGAATGGGTGAGTTCCGCGAGGTTACGACCTGTCGCCGTGCGTTGCACCTGAATAACCTGCGCAATATCCACCCCCGGCAGCGTGACCGCGATGGCCAGCTTGATGGCCAGCTCATCTCGGGTAGCCCCGGTGCGAACAACCGGGGTCCTGAGCCAGCGTCCGACCGCGTCGTGGCCGGCCGTCGTGATTGCAAAATAATTTTGCTCGCTATCGCGCTCGGCCTTCTGCACGAGACCGTCTCGTTCTAACCGATCGAGGGTGCTGTAGATCTGTCCCACATTGAGCGGCCACGTCGACCCGGTGCGGCGGTCGAATTCCGCGCGCAGTTGATACCCGTAGCAGGGACCCTGATCAAGAATGGCAAGAAGACTCTGACGAACGGACACGCAACCTCCGGCAACGACAAACGAGCGACATACTGAGCGATAACAGGTCGTAGCTAGTGAGTATATACATACTCCGTATTCACCTTGAAGTATTTCCCACGTTCAGGAGTGTCAGTCAGGCTGCGTAGACTCGATAGGTGTCGATAACGAAGGTTAATTCCGCTTCAAAACTCAGCGTTCGCGGTGCTCGCGTCCACAATCTCCACAACGTGGATCTTGAGATTCCCCGTGACTCCCTTGTGGTGTTCACCGGACTCTCGGGTTCCGGCAAATCCTCTCTCGCTTTTGACACGATCTTCGCCGAAGGCCAGCGGCGCTACGTGGAGTCTCTGTCTGCGTACGCGCGTCAGTTCCTCGGCCAGGTGGACCGTCCCGACGTTGATTTCATTGAGGGTCTGAGTCCGGCAGTGTCGATCGATCAGAAGTCGACGAACCGCAACCCTCGGTCCACGGTAGGGACCATCACCGAGATCTACGACTACATGCGCCTGCTCTGGGCCCGCATTGGCGTTCCACACTGCGCTCAGTGCGGTGAGGTCATTCAGTCGCAGACGGTGCAGCAGATTGCGGACCAACTCATGGAAATGGATGCAGGCATCCGCTACCAGGTTGTGAGTCCCGTCGTCTCGCAAAAGAAGGGCGAATTCGTTGATCTTTTCCAGGAACTCGCCGGTGGCGGCTACTCGCGGGCGATTGTGGACGGCGAACAGATTCAGCTCAGCGAACCGCCCACGCTGAAGAAGCAGCAGAAGCACGATATCGCGGTTGTTGTCGACCGCCTTGTGGCCGGGCCCGACCTGCTGAGCAGACTAACCGATTCGCTCGAAACAGCCCTGAAGCTCACCGACGGTGTCGTGCAGATTAACTTTATTGATCGTGAGGGCGATGCAGCGTGGCAGAGCTACTCCGAGAAGCTGTCCTGCCCGAACAACCACCCCGTGCAGCTGACAGAGATTGAGCCCCGCACGTTCTCCTTCAATGCCCCTTTCGGAGCCTGCCCGGAATGCTCCGGCCTCGGAACTCGGATGTCTGTCGATGAGGACCTTCTGCTCGGCGACCCAGACCTCAGCATCGCCGAGGGTGTCGTCTTGCCGTGGACCACGCAGGGCAAGGGCCTTTTCCAGTACTACGAAAAGCTGCTGGACGGCCTGTCACACGATCTCGACTTCTCTCTGGACACACCGTGGTCCGAGCTCACACCCGAGGTGCAGAACGCGGTCATGCGCGGTGACAATTTTGAGGTTCGGGTCAAGTGGAAGAACCGCTACGGCCGCGAAATGAGCTATACCTCTGGTTTTGAAGGTGTCGTTCCCTACATTGAGCGCCAGTACCTGCAGGCGGAGAGTGATACCCAGCGCCAGCGCTGGGCCGAGTACCTGCGTGAGGTGGACTGTCACGTTTGTGGCGGTACCCGACTCAAGCCCGAAGTTCTCGCTGTCACCGTCTACGGCTCCAGCATCGCGGATGTCTGCAGCCTGAGCCTGACCGATGCTCGAGCGTTTATGGACGAGCTCACGCTGAACGATCGTGAAGCGGCCATCGCGGCGCAGGTTCTGCGAGAAATTCGCGCTCGACTGGACTTCCTGATTCGGGTTGGCCTCAACTACCTCAACCTCGCACGGGCGGCAGCAACGCTCTCGGGTGGGGAGGCGCAACGCATCCGTTTGGCCACCCAGATTGGCTCCGGCCTCACCGGGGTGCTGTACGTTCTGGACGAGCCCAGCATCGGTTTGCATCAGCGTGACAACCGCCGCCTCATCGAAACCTTGATTTCACTGCGGGATCTGGGCAACACTCTGATCGTTGTGGAGCACGACGAAGACACCATCAAGACCGCCGACTGGATTGTGGACATTGGACCGGGTGCCGGGGTCAACGGCGGGCACGTCGTGCACTCCGGTTCTTACGAGAAACTACTCGCCAACAAGGAGTCGCTCACGGGGGACTACCTCGCCGGTCGCAAGTCCATTGAAACGCCGACCACTCGACGGCCGATCGACCCCGAGCGCCTGATCACCGTGACCGGTGCGTCCGCGAACAACCTCCAGAAGGTCACCGCCACGTTCCCGCTCGGCACGTTCACCGCCGTCACGGGCGTGAGCGGATCAGGCAAGTCGTCGCTCGTCAACGACATCCTGTACCGCGTTCTCGCCAACCGTCTGAACGGGGCGCGCAAGCTTCCTGGAAAGCACACCCGGGTCACCGGCCTCGAGCAGCTCGACAAGGTCATTCACGTCGACCAGGCACCGATTGGGCGCACGCCCCGCTCAAACCCCGCAACCTACACGGGCGTTTTTGACAAGATACGTAACCTCTTTGCAGAGACCATCGAAGCCAAAGCCCGCGGTTACCTGCCCGGCCGTTTCAGTTTCAACGTCAAGGGTGGACGCTGTGAGGCCTGCTCCGGCGATGGCACCATCAAGATTGAGATGAACTTTCTGCCGGACGTCTACGTGGCCTGTGAGGTCTGTGGGGGAGAGCGATACAACCGCGACACCCTGACGGTGCACTACAAAGGCAAGAACATCGCGGAAGTGCTCGACATGCCGATCAGTGAGGC
The DNA here is from genome assembly GCF_029893365.1 of Cryobacterium sp. CG_9.6. Classification (NCBI taxonomy): domain Bacteria; kingdom Bacillati; phylum Actinomycetota; class Actinomycetes; order Micrococcales; family Microbacteriaceae; genus Cryobacterium; species Cryobacterium sp. CG_9.6. The sequence goes on from NZ_JARXUZ010000001.1 coordinate 1,820,594, forward strand.
GGCCGATTTCTTCGAACCGATCTCGTCTATCCACCGTTTTCTCAAGACCCTCGTCGAGGTGGGGCTGGGTTACGTTCGTCTCGGTCAGAGTGCGACGACGCTCTCCGGTGGCGAAGCCCAGCGAGTGAAGCTCGCCACGGAGCTGCAGAAGCGCTCAAACGGGCGCAGTGTGTATGTGCTCGATGAACCCACAACCGGGCTGCACTTCGAGGACGTGCGCAAGTTGCTCCTCGTGCTCAATAGCCTTGTGGATAAGGGCAACACGGTCATTGTCATTGAGCACAATCTCGACGTAATCAAGTCCTCGGACTGGGTCATCGACCTGGGTCCCGAGGGCGGATCCGGCGGAGGTAAAATTCTCGCTGCCGGCACACCCGAACAACTGGCCGGTGTGAAGAAAAGCCACACCGGAAGGTTCCTCAAGGAAGTTCTTGCAGCGGGTTGACACGTGACGAGAAGAACCTCGCTACACGCCTAACCGTGGGATTACACCATGTCTAATGCCTTGACGTACCGCCCCAAGACGGGTGAGATTCCAACGACCCCCGGCGTGTATCGGTTTCGAGACGAGACCGGCCGTGTGCTGTACGTGGGCAAAGCCAAGAACCTGCGCGCCCGTCTTGCCAATTACTTCGCCCCTCTTCCGAGCCTGCACGAACGTACCCGGCGCATGGTCACGACGGCCGCATCCGTGGAGTGGACCGTTGTCGGCACCGAGGTCGAAGCACTGCAACTGGAGTGGACCTGGATCAACGAATTTGATCCGCCGTTCAACGTTCAGTTCAAGGACGATAAGTCCTACCCGTACCTGGCCGTGACACTCGCTGACGAGGCACCGCGGGCGCTGGTGACGCGCACGGAGGGTATCAAGGGGGCCCGGTATTTCGGCCCGTATCCCAAGGTCTGGGCCGTGCACGAAACCATCGAGCTCATGCTTAAGGCTTTTCCGATCCGCACGTGCAATAACGCGAACTATAAACGGGCCATGCAGAGCGGAAAGCCCTGCTTTGCGAGCCAGATCGGCCGCTGCTTCGGCCCGTGCTCGCACAACGTCTCGATCGAGGACCATCGAGCTCGTGTGGAGCAGTTCGTGAGCTTCATGGGAAGCCAGGACCGGAAACTGATCAACAAACTCACCGCGGAAATGAAAGACGCCGCCACCGAGCAGAAGTATGAGCTCGCCGGCAAGCGACGCGACCAGGTTCTGGCGTTGACCGCGATCCTCGAAAAGAGCGCTGTGGTACTGCGCGACAACGTCGACATTGACCTGTTTGCCATCGAACAGGACGAACTCGCGGCGGCTGTGCAACTTTTTCATGTTCGAGGTGGACGCATTCGCGGTGTGCGTGGCTGGATGGTGGACAAAGAACTCGATGTCTCCATCGGAGAACTCATTGACTCCATGATGCAGACCGCGTACACGGGAACGACGATTCCGCCGCGGGAAATTGTTCTCCCCGAATTGCCCGACGACGCTGAAGCGCTTGAACTATGGTTGGCAGAAATCGCACACCGCAAGGTGCGCCTGGTAGCTGCTCAGCGCGGCGAAAAAGCCGCACTTCTGGCCACGGCCAGTCAGAATGCCAAACAGGCCCTCATGCTGTACAAAACCCGGCGAAGCTCGGACTTCGTGGCTCGTTCCAAGGCGCTCGAAGATATTCAGGAGGCCCTCGGTATGCCGGCGGCGCCCCTACGCATGGAATGCTACGACGTCTCGCATCTGAGTGGAACCAACATCGTTGCATCCATGGTGGTCTTCGAAGACGGTCTGCCTCGGAAGGACGACTACCGGCGGTTCAGCATTCCGGAGTCCACGGACGACACGGATTCCATCTACCGCACGCTGATGCGTCGCCTGGCCTACCTCGCGCCAGCCGTCGATGAACCTGTGCACGGTGAACCCGGTGCAGCGGTCGCGTCCCCTGACGAGACTGAGAAAAAGCGCGCGAAGTTTCGCTACTCGCCAAATCTGCTCATTGTTGACGGCGGTCAGCCTCAGGTCGCGGCCGCGGCCCGGGCTCTTGCCGACTCTGGAGTGACGGGTGTTCAGCTCTGCGGCATCGCCAAGCGACTCGAGGAAATCTGGCTCCCGGACTCCGACTATCCCGTCATTCTCCCGCGTAATAGCGATGCCCTCTTTCTCATTCAGCGCATCCGTGACGAGGCACATCGGTTTGCCATCACTCATCAACGAGCCAGACGCAAACGCGATATCAGTAGCATCCTCGGTGAGATTTCTGGGCTTGGTCCGGCCCGGGTGAAGGTGTTGCTGCAGCATTTTGGTTCCGTCGCCCGTCTGAAAGAGGCCACGGAAGAGTCAATTTCCGAGGTCCGGGGCATTGGTCCGCTTCTCGCCGGTACCATTTATCACCATCTTCGGGCGTGAAGGTTCCCCATGGTCGGTAGGCTTGCTTATCTGATCAACTCCGACAGAAGGCGCATTCTAGAATGACAACGGATCCCGATAAGCAAGAATTGCTGATAGTGACGGGAATGTCCGGGGCTGGCCGTTCCACGGTTGCGAACGCTCTTGAGGACCTCGGCTGGTATGTCGTAGATAACCTGCCGCCGCAGATCCTCCGCCCGCTGGTTGAACTGGTGGAACGTGCAGGGACCACACTGCCCAAAATCGCCGCCGTGGTGGACATCCGTGGTCGAGATCTTTTTGGTGACTTCCGCGAAACCGTGCAGGCGTTACAGAGCGGGATTCAAGTTCGCGTTGTCTTTCTGGAGGCCAGGGACGACGTTCTCGTGCGCCGCTTCGAATCTGTGCGCCGCCCGCATCCGCTGCAGGGCGAAGGTACACTCCTGGACGGAATCGCGGCCGAACGGGCACGTCTTCTCCCGGTCCGGGAATCCAGTGACATCGTTATTGATACGTCCGACCTGAACGTGCATCAGCTCGCGACCTCCACAACGGAGCTTTTCGCAGCCGAGGGTACGGCCGGCGTTCAGGTGACGGTTATGAGCTTCGGTTTCAAGTACGGGTTGCCGACTGACGTTGACATGGTGGCTGACGCACGTTTTCTCCCGAACCCCTTTTGGATCCCCGAACTCCGGGGCCACACCGGGCAGGATTCCGAGGTGCGCGACTTCGTGCTGTCCCAGCCGGGGGCATCGGACTTTATTGATCGTTATGCCGCCGCGCTGGAACCCGTTCTCTCTGGTTACCAGCGGGAGAACAAACGGCATGCAACCATTGGTATTGGTTGCACGGGCGGAAAACACCGTTCCGTCGCAATGGCCAGAGAACTCGCGTCTCGGCTGGAGAAACTTCCCGGCGTCGTGGTGAAGATTAAGCACCGCGACCTCGGACGTGAATAACCGCGGTTCATCCGCCTCGCCGGCCGCTGCATTGGCGGCCCACTTCAATCGCATGCCCGAATAACAGAATGGAAATACGATTGGCACTCACCGCCGACGTTAAAGAAGAACTCTCCCGCGTAGAGGTCTCAAAGACCACCGTACGCGCGGCGGAGTTAGCAACAATTCTCCGATTTTCCGGTGGCCTGCACATCATCAGCAGCCGCATTGCCATCGAATCGGAACTGGACACCCAGATCTTGGCCCGGCGTGTCCGTAAAGATCTCGCTGAGCTTTACGGCGTGCGCAGTGACGTGCAGGTGATCGCGGCCTCTGGCCTGCGCCGCACCAACCACTACCTTGTTCGTGTCATCGAGGGTGGTGAGACCCTTGCCCGCCAGACCGGACTGCTCGACGCACGTCGGCGCCCCATTCGCGGTCTCCCGAACCGGCTCACCACGGGTTCCAAGGAAGAGATTGCCGCCGTTTGGCGCGGGGCATTCCTCGCTCACGGCACGTTGACTGATCCCGGTCGCTCCGCCGCTCTTGAGGTGATTTGCCCCGGAAACGAAGCCGCAATGGCGCTTGTTGGTGCGGCGGGCCGCCTCGGCGTCGCTGCAAAGGCTCGTGAGGTGCGTGGAGTGCACCGTGTGGTTATTCGTGACGGCGATGCGATTGGCGCGATGCTGGTTCACATGGGCGCGGCAAACACCGTATTGAACTGGGAAGAACTGCGTCAGCGACGCGAAGTTCGAGCCACGGCGAACAGGTTGGTCAATTTTGACGATGCCAACCTCCGTCGTTCCGCCGAAGCCGCTGTCGCTGCGTGCGCTCGCGTGCAGCGGGCAATGGACATTCTCGGCACGGACATTCCTGAGCACCTCCGCTATGCCGGTGAACTACGGCTGAGTTTTCGTGACTCCAGCCTCGACGAGCTGGGGCACCACGCTGATCCGCCCATGACAAAGGATGCCGTCGCCGGGCGAATTCGCCGTCTGCTTGCCATGGCGGACAAGAAGGCCGTCGACCGTGGAATCCCGGGAACAGACGTTCCGTTCCCACCGCACCCGGATGACGTGTGACGACGCATTCAGGGACCCCTCAAACGACCTGACTAGACTGGACAAGTCGCTTGAAAGGCCGAGGAACGAAATCGTTCCCCGGCAACACTCAGAGGAGATAAGCAATGGCTGAATATACCCTTCCCCAGCTCGACTATGACTACTCGGCACTGGAGCCCAGCATCAGCGCCACCATCATGGAGCTGCACCACAGCAAGCACCACCAGGCCTACGTGACGGGTGCGAATACCGCGCTCGCCCAGCTTGCCGAAGCCCGCGACTCGGGTGCCCTCGCAAACGTCAACAAACTGCAGAAGGACCTCGCCTTCAACCTCGGCGGTCACGTTAACCACTCCATCTTCTGGACCAACCTGTCTCCCAATGGCGGAGACAAGCCCGTGGGCGAACTCGCCGCGGCCATTGATGACTTCTTCGGCTCGTTCGAGAAGTTCCAGGCTCATTTCACCGCAGCCGCCCTCGGCGTGCAGGGCTCCGGCTGGGCAGTTCTCGCCTGGGACTCCATCGGCCAGCAGCTGATCATCCAGCAGTTCTTCGACCAGCAGTCGAACTTCGCTGCCGGCATCGTCCCGGTTCTCATGCTTGATGTGTGGGAGCACGCGTACTACCTCGACTACCGTAACGTCCGTGCGGACTATGTGAAGGCATTCTGGAACATCGCGAACTGGGCGAACGTCCAGGAGCGTTTCACCGTCGCTCGCGAGAAGACGAACGGGCTGCTGCTACTCTCGTAGCGTGCTAACCCGTGTGGGTCGGCGTCTCCGCTCTGCGGGGGCGCCGATGCTCTTTTGTTACATCCGCACATCCTCTACCCCCACCTCAGACCCTCGGCGCACCGCGCCCTCAGTACCTTCAGGAGCTTTTCGTGACCGTAAAGATCGGCATCAACGGATTCGGCCGCATCGGCCGTAACTATTTCCGCGCAGCGCTGGCGAAGGGCAGCGACATTGAAATCGTCGCCGTCAACGACCTGTCGGACCCCGCATCGCTCGCACACCTTTTCAAGTACGACTCCGTTGGTGGCCGTTTGAACGCCACCGTCGAGGTGGATGGTGACCTCATCATCGTCAACGGAAAGCCCATCAAGGTGCTCGCCGAACGCGACCCGGCAAACCTGCCGTGGGGCGAACTGGGTGTCGAGATCGTGATCGAGTCCACCGGTCGTTTCACGAAGGCAGAGGATGCCCAGAAGCACATCGATGCCGGTGCCAAGAAGGTTCTGGTCTCCGCTCCCGCAACGGGTGCGGACGTCGCCACGCTCGTGCTCGGCGTCAACGAGAACACCTATAACCCGGCCCTGCACAACATCATCTCGAACGCCTCGTGCACCACAAACTGCCTCGCGCCGCTCTCCAAGGTTCTCCTGGACAACTTCGGCATCGAGCGCGGACTCATGACCACGGTGCACGCGTACACGGCAGACCAGAACCTTCAGGACGGCCCGCACAGCGACCTTCGCCGTGCCCGTGCCGCTGCCGCGAACATTATCCCCACGTCGACCGGTGCCGCCAAGGCTCTGGGCCTCGTCATTCCGGAACTCGTCGGCAAGCTCGATGGTTACGCACTGCGCGTTCCGGTCCCGACCGGTTCCATCACCGACCTGACCGTGACCGTTTCCCGTCCCGTCACCGTCGCCGAGGTCAACGCCGCGTACAAGGCCGCCGCCGAGGGACCCCTGAAGGGCATTCTGAGCTACACCGAGGACCCGATCGTGTCCAGTGACATCGTTGGTGACCCGCACTCGTCGATCTTCGACGCCGGCCTCACGAAGGTCATCGGCGATCAGGTCAAGGTTGCCTCCTGGTACGACAACGAGTGGGGCTACTCCAACCGACTCGTGGACCTCACCGAGTTCGTCGCCGAGCGCCTCTAACGGGGCGCGCAGTGACACTTCGCACGATCGATTCCCTGGGCGCGCTCCGGGGCAAGCGGGTCATCGTCCGCTTCGATCTGAATGTGCCGTTGAAAGGCGCAGAGATCACCGACGACGGCCGCGTGCGGGCGTCGCTGCCAACTCTGAACGCCCTTGTGAATCAGGGTGCCCGTGTCGTGATCGTTTCGCACCTCGGGCGCCCCGATGGGGTCGTCGATGCCCGGTACAGCCTCGCCCCGGTCGCAGCTCGTCTGACCGAACTCGTCGGCAAACCCGTTGCATTCGCAACAGACACCGTGGGTAGCGCGGCAGCGGATGCCGTGTCTCGCCTGGGTGACGGTGACATTGTCGTTTTGGAGAATCTTCGTTTCAACCCGGGGGAGACCAGCACGGTCGATGCCGAGCGTGAAGCGTTTGCCGCTGAACTCGCAAACCTCGGTGATGCGTTTGTGTCGGATGGGTTTGGAGTGGTGCATCGCAAGCAGGCGAGTGTCTCTGACCTCGCAGCACTTCTGCCGAGCGCAGCCGGCCTGCTGATCGCGGCCGAACTCGAGGTTCTTGAGCGCCTCACCGAAAAGCCACAGGCGCCGTACACGGTTGTGCTCGGCGGCTCGAAGGTCTCGGACAAGCTCGGCGTCATCGGACATCTTCTCCCACGGGTTAACTCGCTCCTCATCGGCGGCGGCATGCTCTTCACATTTCTGGCTGCACAGGGACACGCCGTTGGTGCCAGCCTTCTGGAAACCGACCAGTTGGAGACCGTGCGCGGTTATCTTGCCGAGGCGGAACGTCTGGGCGTGGAAATCGTGCTGCCGACAGATATTGTCGTCGCATCAAAGTTCGGGGCCGACGCGGACCATGTCATCACGGCAGCCGACGCGATCGAGGAGACCCCCTTTGGTGCGGCCGGACTCGGACTAGACATCGGACCGGAGACTGCGGCTGCCTTTGCGCAGGTCATTCGCGACTCCCAGACGGTGTTCTGGAATGGTCCGATGGGTGTGTTTGAGATCCCCGCTTTCGCAGAGGGAACCCGCACGGTTGCCGCTGCACTCACCGAGGTTTCCGGCCTCAGCGTGGTCGGTGGCGGAGACTCTGCCGCCGCCGTGCGCATACTCGGTTTCACAGATGACCAATTCGGTCACATTTCAACCGGAGGCGGTGCCAGCCTTGAGTTCCTTGAGGGTAAGCGCCTGCCAGGACTGGAGGTCCTCGGATGGTAGTAAACGGTCTCGCTCGGCGCACGCCGCTCATCGCAGGTAACTGGAAGATGAACCTGGACCACCTTCAGGCCATCGCGTTCGTCCAGAAGCTTGCGTGGAACCTCAAGGATGCCCGTCATGACTTTACGGCGGTAGAAGTTGCCGTTTTCCCGCCCTTCACCGATCTTCGCTCCGTGCAGACGCTGATCTCGGCGGACAAGCTGGAACTCGCCTTTGGTGCCCAGGACGTGTCAGCCCACGACTCCGGCGCCTACACGGGTGAAATTTCGGGCGCATTCCTGTCCCAGCTGGAATGCCAGTACGTGATCATCGGTCACTCTGAGCGTCGTACGCTGCACAACGAAACAGACGCCGAGGTGTCTGCCAAGATCAGCGTAGCCCTGAAGCACAACCTTGTGCCCATCATCTGTGTCGGTGAAACAGCGGCTGACCTCGAATTGCACGGTCCCAGTGCGGTTCCCGTTGCACAGTTGCGGGCAGCACTTGCCGATCTCAGCAATGCGGCGGATATTGTCGTGGCCTACGAGCCCGTCTGGGCCATCGGCTCTGGACAGGCAGCCACCCCGGAGCAGGCAGAGCAGGTTGCGGCCCAGCTTCGGGCAGTTCTTCTCGAGACACTGGGACAGGATGTAGCCGACAAAACGCGAATCCTGTACGGCGGATCCGTGAAGAGCGGCAACATTGCGGCCTACATGCGCGAGCCCAATGTTGACGGGGCACTCGTTGGTGGGGCCAGCCTCGACATTGCGGAGTTCTCCAGCATCGTTCGGTTCCAGAAGCACGTCGGACGGTAGTTTTGTAGTGGGTACCTAGACAGGTGCCCACTTCAAGGCCCGCCTTCGCGCTATAATTGCCAAGGTCTTGGTGGGTACTCGTGTGCCCACCGCATTTGTGAAAGGTTTCGTGTGGAGATTCTCCAGGTTGTGTTGCAAGTCCTCGTAGGAATTACGAGTCTCTTGCTCACCATGCTCATTCTGTTGCACAAGGGTCGGGGAGGTGGGCTCTCTGACATGTTCGGTGGTGGGGTGACATCGAATCTCGGCGCGTCGGGTGTTGCGGAGCGTAACCTCAATCGCATTACGGTGATTCTTGGACTGCTGTGGATCACGTGCATCGTGGTTCTCGGCCTGATCACCAAGTTTGACACGGGCGCCTAGCTACACGGGCGTCCACTAGTTGTATGCCACATGAGCTTTGTGTGGCACGCTGAGCTGCTTTCAATGGGAGGAACAAAATGGCATCTGGTGGTAGTGCAATTCGGGGTTCACGCGTAGGAGCCGGCCCAATGGGGGAGCAGGACCGGGGCTTCCACGCCGATCGCATTAAGGTGTCCTACTGGGATGCCCTCGGCAACGAGACGGTACGCTACTTCGCGGCCACCCTGCCTGACGAGGAGATCCCCGTCACCATTGACTGCCCGTCATCGGGACTCCCCGCCGGTCGTGACAAGGAGAACCCCCCCCTCGGTGGTCAAGCTTGAGCCGTACAAGACTCACCTCGCTTACGTGAAGGAACGCCGAAGCGAGGAAGAGGCCGAATCACTTCTTGAGGAGGCGCTCAACCAGCTTCGGGTTCGTCGGGGCAAGTTGACCCCAACAAACTAGTAGTGCAGAACGCAAAAGGCTCAATCGCCGGGGTGATTGAGCCTTTTGCGTTGCGATATCGAAAGTTAGTACGAGGGGGAGATCAGGTTCTCTGGAACCTCGGCAGCGGCCTCGTTGTCCACGAAGAAAACGGTGCGCTTGCGGCCCTTGATACCCGCCGCTGGAACCTCGTCGCGGCTGGCCCCGGCGAGAGCTAGCCCCAACGCAGAGGCCTTGTCAGAACCTGCCAAGACCATCCACACGCGCTCGGACGAGTTCAGGACCGGTCGGGTGAGGGACAGCCGCTCAGCCGGAGGTTTCGGTGAATTCCGCACAGCGATGACGCTGGCTTCTTTTTCCCGAATCCCGCTTCCGTGCGGAAACAGCGACGCCACGTGCCCGTCCGGACCGACACCCAGGAACGTGATGTCGAAACGCGGCAACAGGGCACCATACGGGGCAGCGTCTCTGAGGTCCTTCGCATACTGAGCGGCCGCCTCATCAAGGGTCAGGTCACCATCCGACGCGGCAAAGGCATGAATGCTGGTTGCCGGAACGCCAATATGATCCAGAAGGGCCTCGCGGGCCTGGACTTCGTTTCTGTCCGAGTGTGCTCGGGGGACCCAGCGCTCGTCACCCCACCAGAAACTCACCCGACGCCAGTCAATGGTGTCTCGAGCTGCGGATGTATTGATCGCCTCCAGAACAGCGATTCCCACGGATCCACCCGTCAGCACGATGTTGGCCTCGGCTTCTTCGTGCAGGATGTCGACGAGTTTGGTGATGAAACGAGCAGCGACCGAACTGGCCAAAGCCTGCTTGTTCTGATGCACCAAAACACGTCGTTCCGTGGTCACGCGGACACTCCGGTCTTGGACGGCACCGCATTCTCGAGAAGCGGAAGGCCGCGCGTGATGACCTCGCCATACAGGTCGTCGGGATCGAGCCGGCGGAGCTCATCAGCCAGGCAGTCGCGCAGACTACGTCGGCGCAAAGACAGGTCCTGAGTGGGCTGGCCGGGCTGGATCAGGGTTGCCACACCGAGGTGCTCTCGTTCCAGCGAGATAACCCCGCCAGCGCGAGTGAGGTTCACCCCATACATCCCGTTCGCGTGGGGACCGCTGGTCAGTTCACAGTCGACCGGTGCATTCAACTGCAGGTGCAACCATGCCGCGAGCAGCGTCGTGGAGGGGGAGTCAGCGGCCCCGGTGACATGGATTGCCGTCACCGGTTCGTAGGGAGGCTGGTCCAAAACGGCAGCCAACTGAGTGCGCCACAGTGTGAGCCGTGTCCACGCGAAGTCCGTGTCGCCAGGGCGGTAGCTGGAGCGCAGCCGCTGCAGTGCACCTTGAGGGTCTGGCTGAGCTGACGCATCCGTTATTCGCCGAGAGGCGATGCGTCCGAGCGGAGAGTCCGCCGGAACCGCCGGGGCGACGCCGGGCCACCACGCTGCAACGGGCGCATCCGGCAAGAGCAGCCCGGTCACGAGGCTCTCCGGGTCGCTGGCCGCCTCACCGTAGACGCGCAGGACAATTACCTCACTGGCACCGGCGTCACCACCGACCCGAATCTCCGCATCCACCCGAGGTGTGCTCGAGCGGTGCGGGCTATCCATGCTTTCGGTCGACACCACGATAACGCGCATGGGGTGCTCGCGGGATGCGTCGTTGGCCGCCGTGATGGCCTCTTCTGCCTCACCCAGGGTGGAAGAGATGATGAGGGTCAGAACACGACCCAGGGCGACCGCGCCACCCTCTTCTCGAATTCGCACGAGCGCCTTCGAAATCTTGGCGGTCGTGGTGTCGGGCAAGTCTACGATCATGGACGTCTCCAGGTACGGCCATCACGGGCCAGCAGTTCATCAGCAGAGGACGGGCCCCAGGTACCCGGGCGGTATTGCTCGGGCTGACCCTGAGTGGCCCAGTATTCCTCGATCGGGTCGAGGATCTTCCAGGAGAGTTCGACCTCTTCGTGGCGGGGAAAGAGCGGCGGGTCGCCGAGCAGAACGTCAAGAATGAGACGCTCATAGGCTTCGGGGCTCGCCTCGGTGAAGGCGTGGCCGTAGCCAAAGTCCATCGTGACGTCGCGCACCTGCATGCCCGCCCCGGGCACCTTCGAGCCGAAGCGGATGGTGACACCCTCGTCGGGCTGCACGCGAATGACCAACGCGTTGTGACCGAGCTCCGCGGTTTGGCTCTCCGCGAACAGGTACTGCGGTGCACGCTTGAAGACCACTGCAATTTCGGTTACCCGGCGGCCGAGACGCTTACCGGCGCGCAGGTAGAAGGGCACTCCCGACCAGCGACGGTTATCAATGGTCAGGCGAATGGCCGCATAGGTTTCCGTGATGGATTCGGAGTCCATGCCGTCTTCATCGAGGAATCCTACGACCTTCTCACCGCCCTGCCAGCCGCCCGAGTACTGGCCGCGAGCAGTGCCCAGCCCCAAATCTTCGGGGAGGTGCACCGATGCGAGGACCTTTTCCTTTTCCGCACGCAGGTCCGCTGCCTCGAAGGAGATGGGTTCCTCCATCGCGGTCAGTGCCAGCAGTTGTAAGAGGTGGTTTTGAATGACGTCCCGCGCAGCGCCAATGCCGTCATAGTATCCGGCTCGTCCGCCCACACCGATATCTTCGGCCATGGTGATCTGCACGTGCTCCACATGCGTGGCGTTCCAGAGCGGTTCGAACATCTGATTGGCGAAACGCAACGCCAGGATGTTCTGAACCGTCTCCTTCCCCAGGTAGTGGTCGATGCGAAAGACGGAGTCGGCCGGGAAGACGGACTCGACCACATCGTTCAGCTCGCGTGCAGTCTTCAGATCGCTTCCGAACGGCTTCTCAATGACAACACGTCGCCACTGACCATCCTTCTGCTCGGCAAGGCCCGAACGGCGCAACTGCTCGGTGACGAGTGGGAACGCCTTCGGGGGGATCGCGAGGTAGAAGGCGTGGTTTCCCATGGTTCCACGCTCGCGGTCGAGCTCTGCAATGGTCTCTTTGAGAACCTCGAAGGCTGCGTCATCATCGAACGTTCCGGGGACGAAGCGGATGCCTTCGGCAAGCTGCGCCCAGACGTCCTCGTGAAATTCGGTGCGAGCGTACTGCTTGACCGAATCGTGGACAACCTTCATGAAATCTTGGTCATCCCAGTCGCGGCGTGCAAAGCCAACCAGCGCGAAGCCGGGAGGTAGTAAGCCGCGATTGGCGAGATCGTAAACGGCGGGCATGAGTTTTTTCCGCGAGAGGTCTCCGGTCACGCCGAAGATCACCAGGCTGGACGGCCCGGCAATGCGATTCAGACGGTAATCGGAGGGTGAACGCAACGGATTGAACTCCGGGGTGATTTCCACCGGGGACATGCAGCTCCTAAAGGGACGAAAGTGGGAAGCGGAGAGGGGAGCAGGTGCTGGACTAGGCCAACGCCTCGAAAAGCGTATCGAGGTTTTCTGCGGGTGCGGTGAGCGTCAGCGTGAGAACAGGGCGGCCGTGTTCAGCCAAAACGCTGGCGTCACCACTGGCCTGAGCCTGAATGAGTTCCCCGAACGTGAAGGGCCGTTCCGGAATGGAGAGATCCTCCGCGGGCGTCGTCAGAATCTGCAGGAACACACCAGTGGCGGTTCCGCCCTTGTGGAACTGACCGGTTGAGTGCAGGAACCGAGGTCCCCAACCGAACGTCACCGGGCGCTTGGACAGCGTGGCGAGCTTCGAACGAACCTCAGCGAGCTGCGGGAGTGCCAGACGGTTGACGTACGCCTGGACGGCAACGTACCCATCAGGACCGAGTTCTTCCAGCAGGGCATCGATGGCCGACGCCAGATCACTGGCGGCACCAATGACATGCGCGGTTCCACGCACCTCAATACCATCCGCGATGAACGCGGCCGGCTCGGGGGTGGGCCGGGAGTCAAGCAGGCCGCGGGTTGCAATCTTGGCTGATTCCACGTCGGGCTGATCAAACGGGTTGATCCCGAGAAGGCGTCCGGCCACTACGGTTGCGTATTCCCACACCATGAACTGGGCGCCCAGGGTACCGCTGACGCGAATTTCGTCGCGACCGTCCTGATCACTGAAGACCTGATCCCCGGCATCGGCCACAACGCGAACAACCTGAACATCAGGCAGATCGGTGGACAGCTCGGGGGCATTCAGGTCGAGAACGACGGGAAGGATGCCGGTCCCCAGCTTGCCAGTGGATTCGGCAATGAGCTGCTCCACCCAGTCGGCGAAGCCCACAATGTGCGTTCCGTCGGCCACGATGGCGAGTTTGTCTCGACGCGGGTTGGCAGCCGCCATTGCCGCTCCGAGAACGAGTCCGGGGTTCTCGAGCGTGTCGATCGCGAGAGTCGCAAGGACAGACTCCGCCTCGCCCAGCAGCTGGCCGATGTCGACCCCGGCAAGTCCCGAGGGCACCAGGCCAAAGGCAGTCAGGGCAGAGTAGCGACCACCAACGTTCGGGTCAGCGTTGAAGACCCGGTATCCGGCAGCACGCGCGGATGCCTCCAGCGGCGAACCGGGATCGGTCACGACGATGATGCGTTCAGCAGGGTCGATTCCGGCCGCAATGAACGCGCGTTCAAAGACGCGGCGCTGGCTATCGGTCTCGACCGTGGAGCCGGACTTGGAGGACACGACAAGTGCGGTCGAGTCAAGGTGATCCGCGAGAGCGGCGAGCACCTGGCCGGGGTCGGTGGCGTCAAGAACGGTGAGGTTCACACCCGCGGTGTTTGTGATGACTTCGGGAGCGAGCGACGACCCACCCATTCCAGCGAGGGCGATGCGTGTCACACCGGCAGCGTGCAGGGTTTCTCGGAGGGCATTGATCTCGGCCACGAGGGGACGGGAGATGGCCACCGATTCGGTCCAGCCGAGGCGTTTGCCCGCTTCGGACTCCACGTCCGCTCCCCACAGGGCAGGGTTCTGAGCCGTGATGCTCGAAGCGACGAGGTCTTCCACCAGGGTCGGCACGACACGGCGGACCGCGTCAGCGGCGGAACCGCTGACCGAGATGCGGAAGCTCAACGGGTCACCGACGTCGTTGCAGCGGCCAGGGCTGCCGAGACGGTCTCGAGAAGCTCATCCCAGGAGATGACAAACTTCGACACACCTTCCTCTTCGAGGACTCGGGTGACGTCGTCGTAGGAAATTCCCTCGGCAGCAAGTGCGTCGAGAACGGCGTTGGCTGCTGCGTAGGATCCGGTGATCGAATCGCCACGCACGACGGCGTGATCCGCTGCCGCCTGCATCGTCTTTTCCGGCATCGTGTTGACAACCTCCGGAGCAACCAGCTCGGTCACGTACAGAGTGTCGGGAAGGCTCGGATCCTTGACGCCGGTCGAGGCCCAGAGCGGACGCTGCTTGTTGGCGCCAGCCTTGATGAGGCCGAGTGCACGTTCGGTGGAGAACGCCTGCTCGAAGACCTCGTAGGCCAGCTGAGCGTTTGCGACGCCAGCCTTGCTCTTGAGAGCGATGGCGGCATCCGTCCCGATCGCCACGAGACGCTTGTCAATTTCGGTATCGACTCGAGAGACGAAGAACGACGCGACGGAGTGGATGGTGGAAATGTCGATCCCGGCAGCCTTGGCCTGCTCGAGGCCGGTCAGGTACGCGTTGATAACCTGACGGTGACGCTCGAGGCTGAAGATCAAGGTCACGTTCACGCTGATGCCGAGTGCGATCGTGGCCGTGATGGCTTCCAGACCCTCAACCGTGGCCGGGATCTTGATCATTGCGTTCGGGCGATTGACCTTGGCCCACAGCTGGCGTGCCTGCGCGACGGTTCCCGCCGTGTCCCGGGCAAGTCCCGGCTCAACCTCAATGGAGACGCGGCCATCGACACCGTTTGTGCGGTCGTAGACCGGACGGAAGATATCGCTCGCAGCGGTCACATCGTCGGTGGTGATTTCGAAGACAGCCTCGGCCACAGCGGCTCCTGAGCTGGCAAGGGCTGCAACCTGCTGGGTGTACGCGGCACCCTTCGATAGGGCACCGGCGAAGATCGTGGGGTTCGTGGTGACGCCAACAACGTTGCTGTTGTCGATGAGCTGTGTCAACCCGCCGGACGCGATGCGTTCCCGGGACAGGTCGTCAAGCCAGATGCTGACGCCGGCTGCGGAGAGCGCGGCGAGGGGAGTGGTGGTTTCGGTCATGATCGTAAATCTCCTTGTAAGGCGTGTAAATCAAAGTAGTGGGGGAACTGCTAGCTCGCGATGGAGTCCTTGGCTGCGGCGATAACTGCCTCGGTTGTAATTCCGAATTCACGGAACAGCGTCTGGTAGTCCGCCGAGGCACCAAAATGCTCGATGGAAATGCTGCGACCGCGATCGCCCACGTACCTATTCCATGACAACGCAATTCCCGCCTCAATCGATACCCGAGCGGTGATATTGGTCGGCAAGACCGATTCGCGGTATTCGATCGTCTGCTCTTCGAACCATTCGAGGCAGGGTGCTGACACGACGCGAGCGTTGATGCCTTCGGTCGCCAGCTGCGTGCGAGCGTCAACGGCTAGTTGAACCTCTGAGCCTGTTGCGATCAGAATGACGTCGGGTGTGCCACCCACCGCTTCCGCAAGCACGTAGGCTCCGCGGGAAACATACGACGCGGAGGCGAAGGTCTCACCCGAGGCCGCACCGTTACCACGTTCGAACACCGGAATGTTCTGACGTGTGAGGGCGATACCGGCCGGTCCATTGCGACGCTCAAGAATGGTCTTCCATGCCCAGGCGGTTTCGGTTGCGTCACCGGGGCGAACTACGTCGAGTCCGGGAATGGCCCGCAGCGTGGCGAGCTGTTCCACCGGCTGGTGGGTGGGTCCGTCTTCGCCGAGGGCGACAGAATCGTGGGTCCACACGAAAATAGACGGCACCTTCATGAGTGCGGCCAGGCGAACGGCAGGGCGCATGTAGTCGCTGAAGATCAGGAACGTGCCGCCAAAAGCTCGGGTGTTCCCGTGCAGGACGATGCCGTTCAGAATCGCGGCCATCGCGTGTTCGCGGATTCCGAAGTGAAGAACCCGGCCGTACGTGTTTCCTGTCCACGCACCGGTGGAGTGCTCACTCGGAACGAAAGAGGCAGCGCCCGCGATGGTGGTGTTGTTTGATTCCGCCAGGTCGGCCGATCCGCCCCAGAGTTCCGGGATGACCGGGCCGAGCGCGTTCAGGACCGAGCCAGAGGCGGCACGCGTGGACACCGCGGTGCCGGCGGGGAAAACGGGGAGTGCCTCTTCCACACCGTCGGGAAGCTCGCCGCTGAGGACACGGTCGAGGAGAATCTTACGTTCGGGGTTGGCTGCCGCCCACGCGTCGAAGCGCAGGTTCCACTCGGCGTGTTCCTCGGCACCACGCACGAGTGCCTGGCGCGTGTGAGCAATCACGTCGTCTGCCACCGCAAAGGTTTGCTCCGGGTCAAAGCCGAGAACGCTCTTCACGCCCGCCAGTTCGTCGGCGCCGAGCGCCGAACCGTGGATTTTGCCGGAGTTCTGCTTCTTGGGACTTGGCCAGCCGATGATGGTCTTGAGGATGATCAGCGACGGCTTGTTCGTCACTCCCTGCGCAGCAGTGATGGCATCGTTGAGGGCGGCCACGTCTTCGACGTACTCACCGGTTTTCTTCCAGTCCACGGTCTGAACGTGCCAGTCATACGCCTCATACCGGGCGGCCACATCCTCGGTGAAGGCGATGTTGGTGTCGTCCTCGATGGAAATCTGGTTGCTGTCGTAAATTGCGATCAGGTTACCGAGCTGCTGGTGACCCGCGAGGGAGGAAGCTTCAGAGGTGATGCCCTCCTGAAGGTCGCCGTCACCCGCGATGACGTACACGAAGTGATCGAAGGGGCTTGATCCGACCGATGCCTCGGGGTCAAAAAGTCCCCGCTCAAAGCGCGACGCGTAGGCGAAACCTACGGCGGAAGCCAGACCCTGTCCGAGCGGCCCTGTCGTGATCTCCACGCCGGCGGTGTGGCCGAATTCAGGGTGTCCGGGAGTTTTCGAGCCCCACGTGCGAAGTGCCTTCAGGTCATCAAGTTCAAGTCCGTAGCCGCCAAGGTACAACTGAATGTACTGAGTGAGCGAGCTATGTCCGACGGACAAGATAAATCGGTCGCGACCAAGCCAATCGTTGTCGGCAGGATCGCGGCGCATGACCTTCTGGAAAAGTAGGTAAGCGGCGGGAGCCAGGCTCATTGCCGTTCCCGGGTGACCATTCCCCACCTTTTCAACGGCGTCTGCCGCAAGAATTCGTGCGGTATCAACCGCTTGAGCATCAATGGAATCCCACTGGAAAACTGCCACGTCACGTAACCCTTCATATCTGCGAGGGCGGGTTGAGCTCAACCCATCCTGTAATAGTTGTGCAATTGTCAGCAAACGCCGCGCTGTGCGGTGCCGCGTCGTCGACGCGTGCGCACTACCTGCGAAATGTGTACCCCCGGCGAGTTGGCCTGCATGAGGCGGCCATCTCCCACCCGGGGGCTCGCCGAACTACTGATTCACTGTGGGGAGCACTAAACAGTATAGGTAAAAAAGGTTCTCGAAGGTCGAAATGACCTTCCGTGACTCAGGCGGGGAACGGTCAGTCGGTGATCTACAATTAGGATTACTGCCTAGCATTCGAGGATTAATGGACGTCGCCCTTCAGACCATCGAGAAAACTCCGCGCACCCTCAAGCGCACTTTCAAGGCCTATCTGTCCCTGACTAAACCCCGGGTTGTTGAGCTTCTGCTCGTCGTGACAATTCCGACGATGCTCCTTGCGGAGCGAGGGATCCCCAGCCTGTGGCTGATGATCGCGACTCTGATCGGCGGCGCCCTGAGCGCTGGCTCGGCCGGAGCCTTCAACTGCTACATCGATCGTGATATTGATCGGGTCATGCACCGTACGCAGAACCGTCCGCTCGTGACCGGGGAGATCAGTGATCGCGAGGCCGTGATCTTCGCGTATGCACTCGGCCTGGGTTCCATTGCCTGGCTCTGGGTTTTCACAAACTGGCTCGCAGCCGCGCTGTCCTTTGGCGCCATCCTGCTGTACGTCGTGTTCTACACCATGATTCTCAAGCGTCGTACCCCGCAAAACATCGTCTGGGGCGGGGTCGCTGGGTGCATGCCGGTTCTGATCGGGTGGGCCGCAGTCACCGGCGATCTGTCGTGGCCGCCATTTGTGCTTTTCATGATTATTTTTCTCTGGACTCCGCCGCACTACTGGCCGCTGTCCATGAAGTACCGTGCCGATTATCAGGCCGCCGGCGTGCCGATGCTCGCTGTCGTTCGCGGCCGGGCGCAGGTTGGGCTGCAGGTCATTCTGTACGCCTGGGCCATGGTTGCCTGTTCTCTACTGTTGATCCCCGTGGCTGGAATGGGCCTGACCTACACCTTCGTCGCGTTGGTCACCGGCGGCTGGTTTATCTATGAAACCCACCGCCTCTACAACCTCGCCATTCGCCACGAGCGCGTTTCACCGATGCGCGTGTTCCATGGCTCGATCGCGTACCTCACCCTGCTCTTCGTGGCCGTTGGGATTGACCCGCTCCTCGCGTTCTAAAAGGACCGCCGAAAAGTCTCACCACTCGTGTTTCCGGTCCGTAACAGGTGCTATTGAGTACGCAAAAGTGAGAGTTTTGTCAACCCCTTAAATATGGGCCTACCTATACACTGAGCTAGCACCCACATCGGCGGACTTGAGCCCGCACCACGTACAGCTCGGCACTTGCGGCCCGAATCGCCAGTGTCGGTGTCGGTGACTGAGGGTCATCAAAGCGAAGTGGGTTTGAATGTGTTGGATTTTATAGGGGGCAGGATTGACCAAATTCTGTTCTCAAGTTGGCAACATTTCAGCCTTGTCGTGCAATGTCTACTGCTCGCGACGGTACTTGCCGTCATCGTCGCTGCGCTGGTGTACCGAAGTGCGGTCCTCACGGCCGTAGCGAACTCCGTATCCGCCATCGGTCTCACCATCCCATCGTTTGCCCTGATTGGGCTCATGATTGCCCCCATTGGTTTTGGCGTCGCACCCGCTGTCATCGTCGTGGCGTTTTTTGCGACTCTTCCCATTCTGCGTAATGCCGTCGTCGGTCTCTCCGGGGTTGCACCCACGATCGTCGAATCGGCGCGCGGCGTCGGCATGAGTCAATTCCGCACGTTTTTGCAAGTCGAACTTCCGATCGCCTGGCCCATTATTTTGACCGGCATTCGTGTCTCCGCACAGATGGTCATGGGCATCGCCGCTATCAGCGCCTACTCGCTCGGTCCGGGACTGGGCGGATTCATCTTCTCCGGCCTGTCCAGAATCGGCGGAGCCAACTCACTGGAGTCCGTTGTGACCGGTGTGGTCGGCGTCGTCGTCCTGGCTCTCATTCTTGATCTCATTCTCGTCGGCCTTGGTCGACTGACAACACCTCGAGGTATCCGTGTTTGAATCTGCGAACGAACCGTCCCACTCCTCAGAAATTACCGGGGCAAGCATCCTGCTGGATCATGTGACCAAAAGATTCCCCGGTCAACTCAAACCAGCCGTGGACGGCCTGACTATGGAGATTCCAGCCGGCAAAATCGTGATGTTGGTTGGCCCCTCCGGCTGCGGTAAGACGACGACGCTCAAGATGATCAACCGTTTGATCGAACCGTCTGAAGGCAAAATTGTGGTCGATGGTGACGACGTCACCAACATGAATGGTGACGAACTCCGTCGCGGCATCGGTTATGTCATCCAGGCGGGAGGACTGTTTCCCCATATGACGGTTGCCACCAACATCGGAATCGTCCCCAAGATGCTGGGCTGGGATAAAGCCCGGATCGCAGCTCGCGTCGATGAGTTGTTGGAGTTGGTGTCTTTGGATCCCGCCCTCTACCGCGACCGTTATCCGAAAGAACTTTCCGGCGGACAGCAGCAGCGCGTGGGCGTCGCGCGGGCGTTGGCGGCAGACCCGCCAGTGCTGCTCATGGACGAGCCTTTCGGTGCGGTAGACCCCATTACGCGGTTGCGCCTGCAGGACGAGTTGCTCAGCATTCAGGAGGAACTCCAAAAGACCATCGTGTGTGTTACCCACGACTTCGATGAGGCGGTGAAGCTGGGTGACTGGATCGCTATTTTCAACGAGGGCGCCCAACTCGTGCAGTACGACACGCCGGAACGCATCCTCGGTGACCCGGCGAACGAGTTTGTGGAGAATTTCATCGGCTCGGGTGCCGGTTTGAAGCAGCTCACCCTCACTCGTGTTGCGGACGTTGCTCTCTCGGAAGCCGTTGTGGGAAAGCCGGGGGAGCAGGCGTCAGCGGTGCTCAGTCGCGTGACCACGGCAGGACACGGTCATGCCGTCATCGTGGATGAGCGTGAGCGGCCGATTCAGTGGCTCTCACGGCGCCAGCTTGGGCGTCTGGACATCGTTTCCAACGTTCCCGACCCTAAGCTGCCCGTTGTCGGGTACCGCGCGACCCTGAACGACGCGCTCGACACGATGTTGGTGTCCAGCGCCGGTGCTGCCCTGGTCACGGGACGTCGTGACATGTTCAAAGGGGTCATTGACGTGAAGACGATCATGGAGGCCATCACGAAGTCACAGCAGACGGCAGCCGAAGCGTCGACCGGAGCTCCTGTTGGACTCAACACGGGTGTCTTTCAGGCCGCTTCCGCAGCGGAAGAAAGCGGAATGGTGCAGGCGTGACGACCGCCCTGACTCCCACGGGTACCTCCGTCGTCGGAAGTGGCACCAACAACCCGGTATCGCCCACCCGTCTGCGCTTGGCCTGGGCGGAATGGCAGAGCCTTATTCTGCAGCTTGCTGGAATCGCGGCTGCCCTTTTGGTGCTCGTCATCTGGCTGAACACGGCGAGCCTCACTCCCGTTGAACTCAACACACTGGCTCCCGCAGCACTGTGGGGTTACACCGTCGAACACCTGCAGCTCACCGTGACCGCGGCCATCATCGTCTTGATTGTCGCCATTCCTGTCGGTATTTTGCTCACCCGGCGACCCTTTCGGAGACTGACGGGTCCCATTCTGGTTCTGGCGAATCTTGGTCAGGCTGCTCCCGCAATCGGCGTGGTGGTCCTCCTTGCCTTCTGGCTGGGGTTTGGATTCTGGGCAGCGACCGTGGGCCTTGTTTTATACGCCGTTCTCCCGGTTCTTCGTAACACGATGGTGGGATTGCAGCAGGTGGACCCCCGTCTTGTGGAGGCCGGGCGGGGCATGGGCATGAGTGCAGCTGCAGTGCTCCTGAAGGTTGAACTGCCCCTTGCCGTCCCTGTCATGCTCTCCGGCATCCGGACGGCACTCGTGCTGCTCGTGGGAACAGCAGCACTGGCTACCTTCATCAACGGTGGGGGACTGGGCATTCTCATCACCACGGGCGTCAACCTCAAACTAACCGTTGTGCTTGTCACCGGCGCTGTTCTGGTGGCTTTACTTGCACTGCTGATCGACTGGGTGGGGCGTGTCGTAGAGCACGTCGCTCGCCCGAAAGGACTTTAGATGTCGTCCCCCTACCGCCGCTTTGCCGTCCTCGCCGGCGTCCTCACCGCAACGGGACTTGCACTGTCGGGTTGTGGGCTCCAGCCGGCAACATCGTTCGTGCCTGCGATCGGACCGGGTTCAATTGCCCCCGTCACGGGTCTCAACGGTACAGAAATTACCGTAACCTCCAAGAACTACACCGAGCAGCTGATCCTCGGCAAGATCGCCGTCCTGGCCGCGTCGGCAGCCGGTTTCTCCGTGACCGACCTGAGCAATGTGCCCGGAAGCCAGCCGGCCCGTGAACTTATTTTGTCAGGGCAGGCGGATGTGCTGTGGGAGTACACGGGGACGGCGTGGCTCACCTATCTGGGGCAAACCACAACCATTCCTGATCAGCAGGAGCAGTGGCAGGCCGTCTACGATATCGACATCGACAACGGTGTCACGTGGGGAGCCCCGGCACCGATGAACAACACCTACGCACTCGCCATCCGCAGCGAAGCGGTCGCCGATCTGGGCGGAATCACCACAATGTCCGAGCTTGCGGCCCTCCCCGTTGAGGACCGTACATTCTGTATCGAAGCGGAATTCAATTCCCGCCCCGATGGAATGAATCCGATGCTTTTGCATTACGGGCTTGCCCGCGGAACCGCCGACGGAGTTCCCGATGACAATGTGGGAATCTACGACACGGGTGCCATCTACAGCGCCACCGATCAGGGGGCCTGCAATTTCGGGGAGGTCTTCACGACCGACGGACGCCTCGATGCCCTCGACCTCGCTGTTCTCGAGGACGATCTGGGCTTCTTTCCGGCATATAACGTAGCACCGGTTTTCTTCAGCGAAACGCTCACCGCTCACCCGGAGCTCGAGGAAATATTTGCACAAATTTCGCCCAGCCTGACAAACGAAGTCCTTCGTGGGCTGAACCGCAAGGTCGACGTAGATGGCGACGAGCCCGCAGATGTGGCTTTCGAGTGGATGAAGTCCGAGGGATTCATCACCGACGCCCCGTAAAGGGTGCTCCCGAGGTCGTCAGAGCCGCCGGGTCAGCACGGCTTCGATTTTCTGCACTTCTGCCTCGTGGAGAACAACCGTCACAATACGACCGCTGATGGCTGCGGTTGTTGCTCGGAAGTCGGCAACCGTGACCGTGATCGCCGGAAACAGCTTCTGATCCACCGGTAACTCGGACTTGTTCGCGATCTGTTGCTCCACCTGGTGTTGCTGACGTGTGTGTAAATCGGCCCACTCTCGAGACCCGAATTCATGAGGATTCTTGGTGTGGTTCATCACCACGTACTGCAGGTGTTGGTTGAGTGCGTCACGAATCGGATCTCCGCCGCGGTTCGTGGATCCGGGACGGTCGGTAAACACGAACCCGCGCAGCTCGGCCAAACCAACTGGGCCGGATGGTGAATCCTCGAACCAGAAATTTCCAGTTCGGTCCGCGAGCCAATAGTGCGCCTCAGCCTCAAGGGTGACGCCGTGAGAGCTATACCAGTCCCAACCACGCTCCTGAAGCCGTGTTTGTGGGACAAACCCAAAAACGGGGGGACCGAATTCTACGAGCCGGGCCTCATCGTCCGGCGGTTCCCAGACGGCCCTTTCCACGAGATGCATGCATGGAGAATACACCGGGACCACGTTACGGTGGACCCCAGATCAGGTGAAAAGTAGCGAGATATTTTCGCCGTGTCAGCGAGAGAGCGGTACCTCGTGGCGGACGGCCTCGGAGACCGTGCTTACGGTTGCTATTGGCGCCTTGAGATACAGAATTACGGCAGTCATGGCCGCAGCAAGGGCGCACGCCAACACCATGTGCAGACCCACAAGGAATGGGGGGAGTCCGAGGTTGGCCTGCAGCAAGCCGCCGAGGACCTGCATCACTTCCACTGCAAGGAGCAGAGTGACCCACCCCAGTATGGGAAGGCGTTGGCGCAACGAAACAACCAGGAGGGCGAGCGTCAGAATGAGGGTGAGGTATGCAGGCCAGCTGTGAATGTGCTGCAGAAACTCTGAATCTAAACCGTTTCGCGGGGCGTCTGCGTCGCCAGCGTGTGGCCCCGACCCGGTGGTGAGAATTCCCACCAGAATCGTCACGAACACAATCGTGCTGGTGGCGTGGGCCAAAACGACCACACGCACCGGCACAACCCGGGCACGAGGTCCGTTTCCGGTGTAGATCCGATAAATAAAGACCGTGCACAGTGCCACGAGCAGAACCGAGATCACGAAGTGGAAACCGACC
Organism: Cryobacterium sp. CG_9.6; assembly: GCF_029893365.1. Classification (NCBI taxonomy): domain Bacteria; kingdom Bacillati; phylum Actinomycetota; class Actinomycetes; order Micrococcales; family Microbacteriaceae; genus Cryobacterium; species Cryobacterium sp. CG_9.6. Next base: position 1,844,347 of record NZ_JARXUZ010000001.1, read on the forward strand.
ACGTAGGGATTCAGATCCATGAGAACGCTGACCCCGCCGATAACCGCTTGTGCCGGAATCCCGAGTCCCGCAAAAAGTGCCAGGCGAAACAGATCCGGCCGACTTCGGCGCAGGCGAACGACGCTAAGGAAAGCAACAATAGCCAGAAGACCCAGGGCGATACCCAGCACGCGGTTACCGAATTCGATGACGCCATGAATACCCATTTCCGGAGTGTTCACAAAAGAATCCGCGGTGCATCGCGGCCAGGTTGGGCAGCCGAGTCCAGACCCGGTCAGTCGTACCAAACCGCCCGTGCCCACGAGCAGGATCTGCGCCGCGAGGTAGATCCAGGCAATCGTTCGGGTGCGGGACGTGATGACGGTGGGTAACCATGACGAAATGCGATTCACCGGTTCAGCTTTCTGTTTTCGCGTTGATCGAGCCGTGCACATGTGAATACCCCGGCAAGCACGACAATCGCCGTGGGCAACCTGTAGAATCAGGCTCACCACGTTGTTCACAGGTGCGAGCCGTTTGGCTCTTCCAGGGAAAAACATGGTCCGTGAATATTCTAGGTTCGCAATGAAGCTGTCCACACAATCCATTCCGTTTCGTGCTTATTGTCAGGTTTCTCTGACGTGGCTCGAGGCGAGAATGACCGGACTGATATCCGGGTTTGTCGTGGATAGGGAAGAGGTAAGTATGTCGGATGTTCTGCTAGACCGCCCCGATCTTGATGGGTTGGGCACCTACGAATTTGGATGGGCCGACTCGGACAAGGCCGGGGCATCCGCTCGCCGAGGAATTTCTCCTGAGGTCGTAACGGATATTTCCAACCTGAAGTCCGAACCCGACTGGATGTTGCAGCGACGCCTCAAGGCCCTGCAGCTCTTCGAGCGCAAGCCCATGCCCACGTGGGGCGCCGATCTGTCGGAGATCGACTTCGACAACATCAAGTACTTCGTGCGTTCCACGGAGAAGCAGGCCCAGACGTGGGAAGACCTGCCCGATGACATCAAGAACACCTATGAGAAGCTCGGAATCCCCGACGCTGAGCGCCAGCGCCTCGTGTCCGGCGTTGCAGCCCAGTACGAGTCCGAAGTGGTTTACCACCAGATCAACGCCGAACTCGAAGCTCAGGGTGTCATCTTCATGGACACCGACACGGCGCTTCGTGAGCACCCGGAATTCTTCGAAGAGTATTTCGGCACCATCATTCCGTCCGGCGACAACAAGTTCGCCGCACTGAACACGGCCGTCTGGTCCGGTGGATCGTTCGTCTACGTGCCCCCAGGCGTGCACGTGGAGATCCCGCTTCAGGCCTACTTCCGCATCAACACGGAAAACATGGGTCAGTTTGAGCGCACGCTGATCATCGCCGATGAGGGCAGCTACGTGCACTACATCGAGGGCTGCACCGCCCCGATCTACAAGTCCGACTCCCTGCACTCCGCAGTGGTCGAGATTGTCGTGAAAAAGAACGCACGCGTTCGCTACACGACCATTCAGAACTGGTCGAACAACGTGTACAACCTCGTCACGAAGCGCGCCACAGCCGCCGAGGGTGCCACCATGGAATGGATCGATGGCAACATCGGCTCCAAGGTCACCATGAAGTACCCGTCCATCTACCTCATGGGTGAGCACGCCAAGGGTGAGACGCTGTCGGTGGCCTTCGCAGGTCCCGGACAGCACCAGGATGCCGGCGCAAAGATGATCCACATGGCTCCCTACACGCAGTCTTCGATTGTGTCCAAGTCCATCGCTCGCGGTGGCGGACGCAGTGGGTACCGCGGCGAGGTGCGAATGGATGCTACGGCTCACCACTCCGCCAACACCGTGCGCTGTGATGCGCTGCTCGTGGACACCAAGTCCCGCTCCGATACCTACCCCTCGATCGACATTCGTGTTGATGATGTGCAGCTGGGTCACGAGGCGACCGTCTCGCGCGTCAGTGAAGAACAATTGTTCTACCTGATGAGCCGCGGTATGCCCGAGGACGAAGCCATGGCCATGATCGTGCGCGGCTTCATCGAACCTATTGCCCGGGAACTCCCAATGGAGTACGCCCTTGAACTCAACAAGCTCATTGAAATGGGCATGGAAGGATCTGTCGGCTAAATGTCCGCAGCCATTGCGCCAACCCAGGGCGCTTCAACAGCCATGCCCACTGCACTTACCACCGAATCCTCTCAGCCTGACCGGGTGAGCAAGCACGCGGACGGTCGTTTCGGGTACATTCCCGTGCAGACCCGATCAGCCCGTTTCAAGAGTACGAATGTAAGCGACTTCGATACCGTCACCGGTCGTGAAGCCGTCTGGAAGTACATTCCCGTTGCCAAGTTCACCGATCTGCTGTCGGGGGATCTCAACGGTTCACCGTACGAGTTTGACGTGACGTCGGCAGCCGACATCACCGTTGAGTGGGTTGAACGCACCGACCCGCGCATCGGTGGAGCCGGCGCCCCTGAGGAACGTGCCTCCGCTAACGCGTGGACAGGTTTCGAGAAGGCCCTCGCGATCACGGTCAGCGGCGAGGAGGCGAAAGAGATCACACTGTCTCGATCGCTGCTCGGTTCTAGCGCCCGCGGCGCCCACACGATCATCGAGGCCAAGCCGTTCAGCCAGGCCACCATCATCCTGCAAAACTCGGGTGACGCGAGACTGACGGAAAACGTCGAAATCATTCTCGGCGACTCCGCCAACCTCACCGTCGTCACCGTTCAGGAATGGGATGACGAAGCGGTGCACCTCAGCAACCACTTCGCATCCGTTGGTCGTGACGCTCGCCTCAAGCACGTGGTGGTGTCACTCGGAGGGCGCATCGTGCGCGTCAGCCCGTCGGTATGCCTCGCTGGTACCGCCGCCGATACCGAATTGCTGGGACTGTACTTCGCAGATTCCGGACAGCACCTCGAGCAGCAGGTTTACGTCAACCATGACGCTCCCAAAAGCCGCAGCCGAGTCAACTACAAGGGTGCGCTGCAGGGAAAAGGTGCGCACACGGTGTGGATTGGCGACGTACTGATCGGCAACAAAGCAGCGGGCACGGACAGCTATGAGCAGAACCGCAACCTGGTCCTGACCGAGGGGACGCGGGCCGATTCGGTTCCGAACCTCGAAATCGAAACGGGCGACATTGTCGGTGCCGGGCACGCAAGTGCCACGGGTCGATTTGACGACGAGCAGCTGTTCTACCTCCAGTCCCGCGGCATCACCGACGAGGAAGCGCGACGCCTCGTGGTGCGCGGATTCCTCACGGAAATCGTGCAGAAGATCGGGTCACCCGATCTCGAAGCGCGACTGTTGTTGGCCATCGAGGCCGAACTTCTCACCACGGACGGGAAGTAGTCATGGCTGCCACGAAGATTTGTGCTTTTGATGAACTCGAACCCAATCAGGCCGTAAAGGTTGATATTGACGGGGTAGCAATTGCGCTGGTGCGCGACGCGAGTGGTGGGGTTTTCGCCATTGGCGACACCTGCACTCACGGAGACATCTCCCTGTCGGAAGGCTTCGTCGACGGCGAGACCTTGGAATGCTGGGCTCATGGCTCCATGTTTTCGCTCACCACCGGAAAGCCGCTCACTCTGCCGGCCTACGATCCGGTTCCCGTCTATCAGATTGAACTGATCGATGGAGACGTTTACATCGATCCCTCCGTCATCGTGGCCGTCTAACGGTTCCTCACCTGCCAGCTGGCGCGTGCGTCACGCACCGCCACCGCGCTAAAGTCTCTTCAGAAAGCGAATAACACACATGTCAGTTCTTGAGATTAAAGACCTGCACGTCAGCGTCCAAACCGACCAAGGCGTCACCCAGATCCTCCGCGGTGTTGACCTCACCATCAACGAGGGCGAGATTCACGCCATCATGGGCCCGAACGGGTCCGGTAAGTCCACACTGGCTTACACGATTGCCGGCCACCCCAAGTACAAGGTCGAAAGCGGATCCATCACCCTGGATGGCGCCGACGTCCTCTCCATGACCGTAGACCAGCGCGCCCGCGCCGGACTCTTCCTGGCCATGCAGTACCCGGTCGAGATCCCCGGGGTGACGGTAACAAACTTCCTTCGCACCGCCAAGACGGCGGTCGAGGGGGAGGCACCGCCCATTCGCACCTGGATCAAGGACGTTCGCGAGTCCATGGCCGCCCTGCGGATGGACAAGTCCTTTGCCGAGCGCAACGTGAACGAGGGCTTCTCCGGTGGCGAGAAGAAACGCAACGAAATCTTGCAGCTTGAGCTCCTCGAGCCCAAGTTCGCTGTTCTCGACGAGACCGACTCCGGCCTCGACGTGGATGCGCTCAAGATCGTGTCGGAGGGCGTCAACCGCGCCAAAGCCAACACGGGTCTGGGACTGCTCCTCATCACCCACTACACGCGGATCCTGCGCTACATTCACCCGGACTTCGTTCACGTGTTCGTCAATGGTCGCATTGCCGAGCAGGGCGGACCGGAACTCGCGGACCGTCTGGAAGATGAGGGTTACGATCGCTTTCTGACCTCGTCGAACGTAGGCTAGACACATGGTGTCCACCCTGAGTCCCTCCCGCTTCGACGAGATCGAAGAGGCGCTCAAAGATGTGATGGATCCCGAGCTTGGTATCAACATCGTCGATCTGGGCCTGATCTACGACCTGGGCTGGGATGACGAGAACAATGCCTTGATCATTCACATGACACTCACCTCGGCGGGTTGCCCGCTCACTGACGTGCTCGAGGAACAGACCGCAGAGGCACTGGACGGCGTGGTTGATCAGTTCCGCATCAACTGGGTCTGGATGCCGCCGTGGGGCCCGGAGAAGATCACGGACGACGGTCGCGACATGATGCGTGCGCTCGGTTTCTCCATGTAAAGCACAGCTCTAGCGTTGTACCCCGGTTGCTCACGCAGCCGGGGTCTTTTCGTTTAATGCCACTCAGCCCTTTTCCCCACTCATTAGATAGTTGTTCTAGTCGCTGGAAGGCTATGCTAATGATATGGAGACAGGACACGTGCTCACCCGCCGAGAACGGCAGGCAGCAGTAACGCGAGCCGATATCGTGTCCGCTGCCGGCAGACTGATGCTGGCTCGTGGTTACGTGGCCGTATCCATCAGTGACATCGCTCACGAAGCGAACGTAGCCATTCAAACCATCTATAACTCCGTCGGAACCAAGGTTGACGTGCTTGCCGCCATTCTTGAGCGGGTCGCTCAGCAAGCGGATGCGCCGGATCTCGTGTCGGCAACGATGAGGCAGAAAATCGATGAGGCACGAAACCCCTCCGAAATTATCCGGATACTGGCCACCTGGTGCTTCCTCGCGAATGAACGCACGGCGGGCATCCTGCGCATTGTCACCGAGGCGGGTGTGAGCGACCCCGATGTTGCAGAGTTCGCGCGCAAACAGGATGTGACCCGGCTGCGTGGGTACGGAGACGTTGCTCGGGTGCTGCGAGTGCGGAGTGGTCTTCGCACGGGGCTGAGCGACCACGAGGGAGCCGCTGTCATCTGGGCGATCGGGCATCCGCAGGCCTACCGCACGCTCGTGCTGGAGGTTGGATGGTCCGCGGATGCGTACACGGAATGGCTGCAAAAGTCCCTTCACGCGGCTCTTCTGTAGGGGGGTGTGCGCGCACATGGTGCGGAGTGAAATAGACTGATGAGTTGGATCACTTGATCCGAACACTCCCACCACCCCCCTGATCGGACTATTGCTGTGCTCAACGTGCAAGATCTCGAAATTCGCGTTGGAGCTCGCGTGCTCATGGAGGGCGTGAACTTCCGTGTCGCACACGGCGACAAGATCGGCCTGGTCGGACGCAACGGTGCGGGAAAAACGACGCTGACGAAAACACTCGCGGGGGAGACAAACCCCACGAAGGGATCGATTAGTCACTCCGGTGAAATCGGTTACCTTCCGCAGGACCCCCGGGCCGGCGACCCCACCATGCTGGCTCGTACTCGAATTCTCGACGCCCGCGGACTCGGAACGATCGCCCTGGGGATGCAGGATTCGAGCCTCGCCATGGCGGATCCTGACCCGAAGGTCAGCGCCGCAGCCATGAAGAAGTACGGTCGACTCACCGACGAGTTCAACGGTCTGGGCGGGTACTCGGCCGAGGCCGAGGCCGCCTCGATCGCCAGCAACCTCAAGCTGCCCGATCACATCCTCGACCAGCCACTCAGCACCCTGTCTGGTGGTCAGCGACGTCGCATTGAGCTGGCACGAATTCTGTTCTCCGCTGCCGAGATGATGATTCTCGACGAGCCCACAAACCACCTCGACGCGGATTCCGTGGCCTGGCTGCGAGAATTCGTCAAGAACTACAAGGGCGGATGCATCATCATCAGCCACGACATCGAACTGGTGGGTGAGACCGTCAACCGCGTCTTCTACCTCGATGCCAATCGCATGATGATCGACATCTACAACATGAATTGGAAGAACTACCTTCTGCAGCGCGCGGCAGACGCCGACCGCCGCAAGAAGGAGCGGTCAAACGCCGAGAAGAAGGCGTCAACGCTGCAGCTGCAGGCCGCCAAGTTCGGGGCCAAGGCGAGCAAGGCGGCCGCGGCCCACCAGATGGTGGCGCGTGCCGAGAAGCTTCTGTCGGGGCTTGATGCCGTACGCGCCGTTGAACGCGTGGCGAAATTGCGCTTCCCCGAACCGGCACCCTGCGGTCGAACTCCGCTCATGGCCACCGACCTGTCGAAGAGCTACGGCTCCCTCGAGATCTTCACGGCCGTTGACCTGGCCATCGACCGGGGCTCCAAGGTCGTGATTCTGGGGTTGAACGGTGCGGGTAAGACGACCCTGCTCAGAATGCTTGCGGGAGTCGACATCCCCGACACCGGACGCATTGAACCCGGACACGGACTGCGCATCGGCTACTACGCGCAGGAGCACGAGACCATCGATGTGAAGCGTTCGGTCCTTCAGAACATGGTGTCATCGTCTCCGAGCATCACCGAGATGGAAGCCCGTCGTGTGCTGGGTTCCTTCCTCTTCACGGGGGATGACTCCAACAAACTCGCCGGCGTGCTCTCCGGTGGGGAAAAGACTCGTCTCGCCCTCGCCATGATTGTCGTATCCGGCGCCAACGTCTTGCTGCTTGACGAACCCACAAACAACCTGGACCCAGCGAGCCGTGAAGAGATCCTCGACGCCCTCGCGCACTACGCCGGGGCTGTCGTGCTCGTCAGCCACGATGAGGGTGCCGTGCAGGCCCTGAATCCCGAACGTGTCCTGATCATGCCTGAGGGCACCGAGGATCATTGGAACAAGGACTACCTCGACCTGATCGAGCTCTCCTAAGCCCTGCCGCAGTCGTAAACCGTCCGACATAAAACCCAGAGGGCCCCGCGGTTACGCGGGGCCCTCTGGGTTTTATCTGTGCTCGGCACGCAGTTAGGCGCACCGTGACCGACGTTGTGCCTAACGCTCCAGGCGATCGAGGAGTTCGTCCTCGATCTCGGCATCATTGCGGGGCTTGGCAGCCCGCTTCCGCTCCCGCTCGTCGGCACGTTCGCGCTCCGCAGGATCAGCGGCATTCACGGACCGATATTCCTCGCGCAACGCCCAGCCGAGTCCAACGAAACCAATAATTCCGAAGACAAACCACTGGAAAGCATAGGACAGGTGTGGACCCTCGTCCCTGATCGGTTTGGTCACCACCGTGGGACGCGCTTCGATCGGTGCTGGATTCTCGCTAGCCAACAAGCCGTACGCACCGGTGTACGTGGGCAGCCCAACGCGCCCCGCAACGTCCGTGAGGTTGATCGTGGCAATCTGGTTGCCACTGGCGGTGCGGTTATTCAACGTGGGCTCACCAGCCTTCAAGCGCGCAACGACGGTAACTTGCCCGGCCGGAGCGGCCGGAACCACATCCGGCGCATCCTGCCGATCGCCGGTTGGCAGCCAACCGCGGTTTACGACAAAGACGGTGCCGTCGTTCAGCCGCAGGGGAGTCAGGACCTCAAAGCCCGGGCTGATATTGAGAGGGCGATTCCGTACAAGAAGTTCGTCGTCCACCAAATACGTGCCCGTGAGTGAGATGGGCAGCCACTTCTGCGATTCACTGAACGAATCGAGGGTCGGAAGCGCCTCCGTGATTGGAACGGGCGAGGAATCGTAATTGGCGTCAATCTTGGAAACCTCAACAAGCGCTTCAGTACGGCGGGCTAACTGCCAGACACCGAGACCGGAGCACACCACGGCAAAGAGAATGGTGAGGGCCAGGTAGCCCGCCCAGCGGCGGGTGAAGGCGAATTTCCAGCCGGTCATGTTGGCACATCCAGTGTCGAGGCGTCCGTGGTGCTCATGGACGAGAGTGGTGCAACCCGCAGCGGGAAGTCACGCGCAGACAAGAATTCGCGAAGGTAGTCCACATGCTCCGTGCATGCGAGCCACGTTTTTACCCGCTCTTCCCCATGAATCCGCGGATTTCGCCAGTCAAGACGCCAGAGGGCTGCCGCTCGGCAGTCGGCTCGTGAACAGGTTGCCGACTCGAGGGTCGCACCCAGACCGATCACTGATCGGGCCGGTTCGTCGTGTGCGGAGCTGAAGAATCCGCAGGGTTACCATCACCCCGATAAATTTCAAGGCCACCCGGGCGCAAAACCGGAACCGCACGCGGGCGCGACTGCACGTTTGCCGCCACGACCGCGAAATAGGGAAGCGCAATGGCACCTATGGCGCAGACAAGGAGCCACCATCCACTCACAAAGAGCATCAAGATGATGCACACCATGCGAATTCCCATGGCAATCATGTATTTGTTCATGCGACTGCGACGTTCCTCCTCGGGCGAGGCCGGGAGTGAGGTGATCGATTGTTGCTGCTTCATGTCGGGATACGCTCCGCTTTAGCGGGTGACTATCCGCTCCGTCTAGTTTACGTCTCACTACGAGTCCTGGGGGACGCCTTAAGCTGTGAATCAGCGGCCTAATGTGTGACCGCGCTTTGACTGAAGGAATGTGCATGACAACGATACGAACCGTCCTCGTCACCGGAGGTAACCGGGGCATCGGTTTCGCCATAGCTGAAGAGTTTGTGGCTCAGGGACACCGGGTGGCCGTGACGTCACGTTCGGGCCAGGGCCCGGAGGGCAGCCTGACCGTTCACGCAGACGTGACGGATGCAGCCAGTATTGACGCTGCCTTCACTGAGGTTGAGGCGTCGTACGGTCCCGTTGACGTCGTAGTCGCCAACGCCGGCATTACCAAGGACACGTTGCTCATGCGAATGTCTGAGGACGATTTCACGTCAGTGATCGACACCAATCTCAGTGGCGCGTTTCGTGTGGTCAAGCGCGCGTCCAAGGGCATGCTCAAAAAGCGATTCGGCCGCATCGTGCTCATCTCGAGCGTTGTGGGACTCTACGGCTCCGCCGGTCAGGTGAATTATTCCGCGTCGAAGAGCGGTCTCATCGGGTTGGCTCGATCCGTTACCCGCGAGCTCGGCTCGCGGGGTATCACCGCCAACGTTGTGGCACCGGGCTTCATCGAAACCGACATGACGGCCACGCTCGAAGAGAGCACTCAAGCGGACTACAAACGCTCCATTCCTGCCGGTCGCTTTGCGACGCCCACCGAAGTGGCCCGTGTCGTCACCTGGCTGGCTGGCGACGACGCTGGTTACATTTCTGGGGCCGTCATCCCCGTTGACGGTGGCCTCGGAATGGGTCACTAAAGCACGTCGAAGACGGTCGGCGCGGTGTTAGCCACGCAGGCCGAGGAGCGGCAACACCTGGCTGAGGTCGGGTACGTCGATGGCGAGATCGGCGGCGGCGCGAACACGCGGCTTGGCGTTGAACGCCACCGCTAGGCCTGCCTCCTGCATCATGTGCAGATCATTGGCGCCGTCACCGACAGCGATGGTGCGGGCCAGAGGCAGGCCGTTGGCCAGCGCCCATTCCCGCAGGGCGCTGGCTTTGGCGGCGGCATCAATAATGGGCCCCACAACTCGTCCCGTTAGGCGCTCGTGGCGCACTTCCAGTCGGTTTGCCCGCCAGTGGTCGATGCCGATATCTGCGGCAAGAGGATCCAATAGTTCATGAAACCCGCCGGAAACCAGTCCAACTCGGCAGTTGTGTTCATGGAGCCCGGTGATGAGTTCCTGCGCGCCGAGAGTGAGCCGCACGATCTGACTCACGTCGGCGAAAACCGTCTCGGGCAGTCCTTCAAGCGTTGCGACACGGGCGCGGAGACTGTCGGCGAAATCAATCTCACCGAGCATGGCCTGCTCGGTGATCGTGGAGACGAGCGCGCGTGAGCCCGCGGCATCCGCTAACAGCTCGATGACTTCGTCCTGAATAAGTGTGGAGTCCACGTCGAGCACGACGAGAAAGCGAGGTGCGGGGCTCACGGTTGGACGCGCACGCCCTTGCCGACAACGGTGATGCCGGAATCGGTGACACTGAAGCCGCGAGCAAGGTCCCGGTCCCGGTCGACCCCGATCGACGCGCCGGGCTCAACAACCACTTCCTTGTCCAGGATCGCCCGGTGCACCACAGCGCCAGCCAGGATCTGCACGCGGTCGAACACGATCGAATCGACAACCTCGGCGCCTGAGCCAATAACAGTCCACGGCCCCAGAACACTGCGTTCAATGTGGGCGCCCGAGATGACACATCCGAGCGAAACAATGGAATCGATCATGGTTCCCAGCGACCCGCGCGCATCCCGCACGAACTTGGCGGGGGGCGAGTTCAGCTGCTGGCTGAAGATCGGCCACTCCTGGTTGTACAGGTTGAAAACGGGAAGGGCTGAGATCAAGTCTTGGTGGGCCTCGAAGAACGAGTCGATGGTCCCCACGTCGCGCCAGTAGTAGCGATCCCGGTCCGTGGAGCCTGGAACGTCATTACGCTGAAGGTCATAGACACCGGCTTCGCCACGTCCCACGAAGTCGGGGACGATGTCCCCGCCCATGTCGTGGCTGGAGTCGGTGCGCTCACCGTCGCGGAGAACGGCTTCAATCAGCGCATCGGTGTTGAACACGTAATTGCCCATGGAGGCGAAGACCTCGTGGGGTGCATCAGCGAGGCCCACGGCGTCCGTGGGCTTTTCGCGGAATTCGGAGATTCGGTCCGGTGTGGCCGGGTCGACTTCGATCACTCCGAATTGATCGGCCAGGCCGATCGGCTGGCGGATAGCAGCCACCGTCGCCTGGGCACCCGAGGCGATGTGCGCCGCGATCATCTGGCTAAAGTCCATGCGGTACACGTGGTCGGCACCGACCACGACAACAATGTCGGGCTTCTCATCGTGGATCAGGTTGAGGCTCTGCAGAATGGCATCGGCAGACCCGCTGAACCACCGTTTACCGAGGCGCTGCTGCGCCGGTACGGAGGCAATGTAGGAGTTCGACAGGCCACCCGACACATGCCACGTCTGCGACACGTGACGGTCAAGACTGTGGGATTTGTACTGGGTCAGAACGACAACCTGCGTCAGTCCGGAATTGATGAGGTTGGAAAGCGCAAAATCAACCAACCGGTAGTGCCCACCAAAGGGCACGGCGGGCTTTGCGCGGTCTTCGGTGAGCGGCATCAGCCGCTTTCCCTCACCACCAGCGAGAACTATTCCAAAGATTTTCTTGGCCTTCATGTGTTCAGAGTAGGGCCAATACGTGAGTTCGCGCGCCAGTTGCGCGCGTGACCCGCCGGTTGCGCTAGCTTTGCTGGATGCGAGTGGACATACTTACCAAGGAATACCCGCCGGAGATCTATGGCGGAGCCGGCGTGCACGTGACAGAGCTCGTCAAAGCCCTCCGAGAAGACATCGATGTCACGGTGCGATGCTTTGGGGCACCGCGTACAACCGCAGACACGTACGCCTACGGTGTGCCAGCCACGCTCACGAGTGCCAACCCGACGCTGGCAACGCTCGGGGTTGACCTTCAGATGGCCCAGGACGTGGAGGGGGCGAATCTCGTGCATTCGCACACCTGGTATGCAAACGGTGCTGGGCACCTTGCCAAGCTGCTGCACGGCGTCCCGCACGTTGTCACCGCTCACAGCCTCGAGCCGCTCCGGCCGTGGAAAGCTGAGCAGCTCGGCGGCGGCTACCGCGTGTCGAGCTGGATCGAGCGGACAGCTTTTGAGGCAGCGGATGCCGTGATTGCCGTCAGCGATGGCATGCGTCGAGATATTCTGCGCAGCTATCCCGCGCTCGATGAGTCCCGGGTGCATGTCGTTTACAACGGCATTGACCTTGACACGTGGAAGCCCACCAACGACCTGGACTTCGTGCGATCACTGGGAATCGATCCCGATCGCCCGTCGGTGGTGTTCGTGGGGCGCATCACCCGGCAGAAGGGACTGCCATATCTTCTCCGCGCGGCCGCAACATTGCCAGCAGATGTTCAGCTGGTGCTGTGCGCCGGTGCACCGGACACCCCGGGTATCCTCGCCGAGGTGACCGCCGGTGTGGAGGCACTGCAGAAACAGCGTTCGGGCGTGGTCTGGATTAACAGGCTTTTGTCGCAGCCGGAACTCTCCGCTGTACTCACCCAGGGCACCGTCTTCGTCTGTCCGTCGATTTACGAACCGCTCGGTATTGTGAACCTCGAGGCCATGGCGTGTGGCCTGGCTGTCGTGGGGACTGCCACCGGCGGTATCCCCGAGGTCGTCGCGGACGGCGAGACCGGGCGCCTTGTCCCCATTGAGCAGATGACGGATGGAACGGGAACGCCACTTGATCCGGATACGTTCGTGGCAGATTTGTCTCGCGTGCTGACCGAGGTCGTGACCGACCCCGTACGCGCGGCGGAGATGGGACGGTTGGGGCGCATCCGTGCGGAACGGGAATTTGGTTGGGCTCAAATTGCGGCGCGAACACGAGATATCTACGCCTCACTGCTCTAAAGCGAGGTTCGCCCGGCCGTGCGGTACATGGCGACCGGGCCGCGCCCGATAACATGGCCTAATGGTCAACGTTCTTCAATTCACCGACGTATCCGTCGTTCGGGCTGGCACAACCATCCTCGACTCAGTGAATTGGAGCGTCGATGATGATCAGCGCTGGGTGGTTCTTGGCCCGAACGGTGCGGGCAAGACGACGCTCCTGCAGATTGCGGCAGCACTCATTCACCCCTCGCGCGGGTCAGTCGAGATTCTTGAGGAGCCTCTGGGAGGAACGGACCTCTTCGAGCTGCGCCCACGCATTGGATTCGCCTCGACCGCGATGGCTCGTCGTGTTCCGGCGGACGAGAAGGTCCTTGATGTGGTGATGACGGCCGCGTATTCCGTTACCGGCCGGTGGAACGAAGAGTATGAAGACATCGATGAGCGACGTGCCCAGCGAGTTCTCACTGAGTGGAGACTGGACCACCTAGCCCAGCGCAAATTTGGAACGCTGAGTGATGGAGAGCAGAAGCGGGTTCAGATTGCTCGGGCGGTCATGACCGATCCCGAGATCCTGCTGCTGGATGAGCCTGCCGCAAGCCTGGACCTGGGGGCGCGTGAGGCGTTGCTGCACCTGCTGAGCGGATATGCCCAGGAGGCTCACTCCCCGGCGATCATCATGGTGACGCACCATGTGGAGGAAATTCCTGTGGGCTTCACCCACGTTCTGCTGGTGAAGGGCGGACGCGTCGTCGCGGCCGGCCCCCTCGCCGAGGCACTCACGGCCGAGGCGTTGAGTGAGACTTTTGATCTCACCATCGAACTCACGGAAACCGACGACCGTTACGCTGCTCGGGCGCTTTAATCGTCGCGTCGCCTGCCGTCTATCGGCATGGCTTTCTGCTAACGTAGACGGTGGCCATTTGGTCGCCAAGTTTTGCACCACTAACGGCACTGTGACCAGTTAAAAGTCTGTTCACCTGAAGTGCGATAAGGATCTCCTCATGAAGTCTGACATTCACCCCGAGTACGCGGCCGTCGTTTTCCGTGACCTTGCCTCCGGCGCGACCTTCCTCACCCGCTCCACCGTGTCGAGCAAGAAGACCATCGAGTGGGAAGACGGCACGACCTACCCGGTGATCGACGTGGAAATCTCCTCCGAGTCGCACCCGTTCTACACGGGTAAGCAGCGCATCATGGACTCCGCCGGACGCGTCGAGAAGTTCAACTCGCGTTACAAGGGTTTCGGCAAGTAGTAGCCGCAGACAGACGAAAAGGCGACCAGCTGAAGCTGGTCGCCTTTTTTTGTGTACGCTAGCGCTCCGGCCAGTTCACGTCTGCCACAAACTCTGGATCACGACCACGACGCATGTACTCCTGGAAGCTTTCCGCCTGCTGGCGGTACCAGGTGACCTGTACCGTATGCAGTTCCTCCAGGGTGTTCGGAAGGGCGCGGGCGTGAGCTCGGTGGATGGCCTGCGCCACGCGGCCCGCAGCAATCGCGTCAGCTCCGGCATCGTGGGCATCATCGAGGGTGACGCCGTAGAACGCCGACGTGACCTCGAGGGTGCGCTTTCCTTTTCGGTACTTGTCGACTCCCTTATCGATCACCAGAGGATCAATGACCGGGCGCGGTGACACCAACGGTGCGATCCCGTGCCGCGTGGCCTCACGATTGAGGAGAGTGAGGTCATACGGCGCGTTATACGCAACGACAGGAAGGCCGTTCTTCAAATGCGTACGCAGGGCGGCAACAATCTCTGCCACACCCTCGGCCGCATTTTGCCCGTTCAGCACGGCTTGCTCGGTCGTGATGCCATGCACATTTGTGGCACCAGCGGGGATATCGATCCCTGGATTCAGCAGCCAGTCACTGCGCTGCTCAACATCACCGTTGGCATCGAGAACCGCCACGGTTGCCGAAACGATGCGGCAGGTTTCCACATCGATGCCGGTGGTTTCCAAATCAAAGACGGCGAGTCGATCGCTCCAGTTGCTCATACTCCCACCCTACGGCCGCGCACCGACACTCCGGGGCAGGGCAGCCCACGAGGGCGGCGACCAGCAGGGCGTTCGCTACCCGCAGTGCAACCAGTAGAAGCTTTGGGCGCCGAGCGTGAGGGTGAGCGAGCCGTCCGCGTCGAAGCTGGGGAAGACTGCACCGCCGAAGAGATCGTACAGGCGGGTGCCCGCAAGACTCGGGTCACTGATCTGAAAAGCCACCGGGTTGTGGGAGAAGCTGAACACGCAGAGGATCGTCTCGGGCTGGTCGCCGAACATTGTTCCGGTTCCGGCGTAGAAGCGAGTAAAAGCCAGGACGGACTCGTGGTTCGTGGTCAGCACCGTGATCGAGCCCAGCCCGAAAGTGGGATGCGCCTTGCGCACGTGAATGACATTTCGAATCCAGTGCAGCAGTGATCCGGACTGGGCCAGCTGCGTTTCCACGTTGGTCTGCGTGTAGTTGTAGACGAGCGACTGCACGACCGGCAGGTACAGTTTGCCGGGGTCCGCGTCGGAAAAGCCGGCGTTGCGGTCGGGGGTCCACTGCATCGGTGTGCGGGAACTATCCCGGTCAGGAAGCCAGATGTTGTCACCCATGCCAATTTCATCACCGTAATAGAGAAACGGACTTCCCGGCAGAGCGAAGAGCAGAGCATGCGCTAATTCCAATTCGGATCGCGAATTGTCGAGCAACGGGGCCAGCCGGCGGCGAATACCGATATTGGCACGCATCCGGGGATCGTAGGCGTACCAGCCATACATGGCTTGCCGATACTCCTCGCTCACCATCTCCAGTGTGAGTTCATCGTGGTTGCGCAGGAAGACAGCCCATCCCGCGCCGTCGGGAATATCGGTGGTCTCAGACAGCACCCGCACGAGCTCGTTGGCCTGTTGAGAACGGAGGGAGTAGAAGATGCGGGGCATGAGCGGAAAATCGAAGGCCATGTGACATTCGGGTTCCTCTTCCGAACCGAAGAACGCGGCCACCTCGCGTGGCCACTGGTTCGCCTCGGCAATCATCACGCGGCCGGGGTAGTCCCGATCAACGATGGCCCGCAGACGCCGGATGAACTCATGCGTGGGCGGTTCGCCCTCACCGTTGCCCTCGTCGGACTCATACAGGTAGGGAATGGCATCAAGCCGGAATCCGTCAACGCCGAGATCGAGCCAGAAGCGAACCACCTCGAGGATGGCGTCATGCACCGCTGGATTCTCAAAATTCAGATCCGGCTGGTGGGAGAAAAAACGGTGAAAGAAGAATTGCCGACGCACGGGGTCAAACGCCCAGTTTGAGTCCTCGGTGTCCGTGAAGATAATTCGAACATTGGGATACTTCTCATCCGTGTCGCTCCACACGTAGAAGTCCCCGTACGGACCTTTCGGGTCTTCTCTCGACTGCTGGAACCAGTCGTGCTGGTCCGAGGTGTGGTTCAGCGGCAGGTCAATAACGATGCGCATATTGCGCTCATGTGCCCTCGTCACCAGATCCTTGAATTCCTCCAGCGTTCCAAACTCCGGAAGAATCGACCGATAGTCCGAGACGTCGTAGCCTCCGTCTTTGAGCGGCGACGTGAAAAATGGTGGAATCCACACGGCGTCGATTCCCAGCCACTGCAGGTAGTCGAGTTTGGAGACCAGTCCGGCAAGATCACCGGACCCGTCGGCATTGCTGTCGACGAATGAGCGCACCATCACCTCGTAAAACACCGAGCGCCGATACCAGAGCGGGTTTAACGTCAAGCCAGGAAGCTGAATAGGTGCGGTGAAGCTCACGGCGATCCTCCCGGCCCCACGGGGCACTGGTCAGCAAGCGATTGGGTTCGAACCTGATCGATCTGAAAACAATGATAGGCCGAGTCTAGATCGATGCCATCGATGTCTGTCGAGGCGACGGTGAGTCTGGCGGATAAACTGTGGACGGTGATCGTTCCTTCCCCCTACGCCGACCTGCTCAATCGCATCCCGGTGACGGCCCGTACCCTGACCGTCTGTGGTGGGCGGACCGCATTCTGGGATTATGGTGATCCCGAGTCGACGACGACAATCGTGATGGTGCACGGCTTTCGCGGTGACCACCATGGTCTCGAACCGGTGGTGGCCCATCTCTCCGGCGTGCGGATCGTGTCTCCCGATCTGCCGGGGTTTGGTGGCTCAGACCCTCTTGTCGGTCGCAGTCATAACCTTGACGGCTATGCCGTGTGGTTGGGGGAATTCCTGTTGGCTCTGGCGCCAACTGGTCGCGTCGTGATCCTCGGCCACTCCTTTGGCTCGATCGTCGTTGCGGCGGCGCTGGCCGACGGCCTGGCTGCCGATGAGGTTGTTCTGGTGAACCCCATTGCAGCACCGGCACTGGCCGGGCCGCGGGGCGCGCTCACTCGGTTGGCCGTTTTCTACTACTGGGCTGCCGCAACACTACCCGAGCGGCTTGGTTTCGCCCTGCTGCGGAACCGAGCCATTGTGCGCATCATGAGTGTCACGATGACCAAGACCCGACAGCCCGAGCTTCGCCGGTGGATCCACAACCAGCATGACCGATTCTTTTCGGCCTTCTCCGATCGCCGTGTCGTTCTGGAGGCCTTCCGAGCATCGGTGTCACACGATGTCAGCGAATTCGCTGCCCGTATTCCGCAACACACCCTGCTCCTGGCTGCGGAAAAAGATGACATTACTCCGCTCGCCGCGCAGTATCGGCTACAGACGCTTTTCCCGGATGCGTCCCTCACGGTCATCGCCGATGTGGGCCACCTGATTCACTACGAAATGCCCGCGCCCGCGGCGGCCGAGCTGCGTGCCTTTCTGGGTCTGGTGGCGACTCCGTGAAGATCGTCTTCGACTGCCGGTACACCAGAACGGATACGCACGACGGCATCAGTCGCTACACGGCGGGACTCGTCACCGAGTTGGCAGCGCTGCATCCGCTCACCATGCTGATCAGCGACCACCGCCAGCTGGCCATGCTCCCGACGCTGCCCTGGCAACTGGTCAGTGCTCCCACCAGCATTCGGGAGCCGCTCGTGGCCCGTCAGGTGAACCGGCTCAACCCGGATGTCGTGTTCAGTCCCATGCAGACCATGGGCTCGTGGGGGCGCAACTACCGGTTGCTGCTTACCGTGCACGATCTCATCTATTACCGCAATCGCACGCCTCCGCGGGAGTTCGCGTGGCCGATTCGCCTTCTGTGGCGCCTCTACCACCTGTCCTGGTGGCCACAACGGATGCTTCTCAATCGCGCCGACGCGGTGGTGACGGTCTCCGAGACAACGGGGTCCCTCATTGCGCAGCACCAACTCACACACAAACCGGTGCGCGTGGTCCCCAACGCGGCAACGCCCGCCGTCGGCACCGACGCACGTACACGCTCGGCACCCGAAACCGGCCGTCTCGTATACATGGGGTCCTTCATGCCGTACAAGAACGTGGATACCCTCGTTCGGGCTGCGGCCGAACTGCCCCACCACGAACTGCACCTCATGAGCCGGGTACCGGAGGCCGAGAGAATCAGGCTCACGCTTCTGGCCCCGCAGGCGCGACTGGTCTTTCACAATGGTGTAACCGATGACGAATACACCACCGTACTGCGCTCGGCGACAGCGCTGGTGACCGCATCTCTCGATGAGGGGTTTGGTATTCCACTCGTCGAAGCCATGAGTCTCGGCATCCCCATCGTGGTGAGTGACATTCCCATCTTTCGGGAAATTGGTGCTGACGCGGCGCTGTTCTTCGATCCGACGGACCCCGCAGACCTCATTGCTGCTGTGACACGTTTGGCCGTACCGGGGGAGTGGATGATGCGATCCGCGCGATCGTTGACAGCCGCGGCGCGCTACACGTGGCAGGCCTCTGCGACGAAACTTCTGGCCGCAATCACCGAACAGGTGCAGCCGAGCCTGCGCGACTAGGCACGCGTCGTGGCTCAGCGCAATACGTCGAAGGACTCCGTGACCGCACGCTGGGTAGCGTCACAGTGCGTGAGTGTGATGTGATCCTCCTGCCACACGAAGTCGTGCACCGAACCGTTGGCGATAATCTCGTCGTGCCGGGGGCGCTCACCATCGGTGAAATGTCGAAGGAGTGTCCCAATGATGCCGCCGTGGCTCACAACCAGCACGGATTTGCCCTCATGAAACTGGGCCAGCCGGGCGAGTGCCGGAAGCACGCGGTCCAGCACATGCTGGCGGGTCTCCAGGCCCGGCACCGGAACTCCGTTGGGAAAGCTCTTCTGGCGTTCCGTGAACGTGAGGCCCTCCATCTGTCCGTGGTGACGTTCGGTCATCGCCTCGTCCAACTCGGGGCGGGTCAAACCCAGTTCGCCGGCGATGATGCGAGCCGTCTCCTCGGCCCGAGAGAGGGGGCTGCTGATGATGACGTCCCAGTGTCGTTGGCGTAACCGTGCGCCGGTCTCGGCGGCTTGGGCGCGCCCCGTAAAGTTCAGGGGAATGTCGGTGGTGCCCTGAATGCGTTGAGCCAGGTTCCATTCGGTCTGGCCATGGCGCACGATCGAGATCCGAGTGATTCGGGCGCCGCCGTCCTCCGCAGCATCAGGTTTTATCGGCACAGGTTTTATCAGCACAGGTTTTATCAGCACAGGCGGTCCGCCAATCCGGCCAGAGACTCCGACGTGCCAGCCTCCAGTTTGAGAATGGCCCGACCGTCCCCCTTTGTCGCGCCGCGGTTGATCACGATGATGGGGAGCTTGCGGCGGCGAGCCTGCTCCAGCAACCGGATGCCGGAATTGACGGCGAGCGAGGAACCCGCCACCACGAATGCCTCGGCAGCCTGCACGAGCGACTGAGCCGCCGTAAACCTTTCGGTGGGAACGAGTTCCCCAAAGAACACGACGTTGGGCTTGAGCATTCCGTCACACACCGTGCAGGCGGGGATGGTGAACCCGTCGATGTCTTCCACGTCGGCGTCACCATCCGGCGCGATCCGCACGGCTTCCGGCGTGTTCAACGACGGATTCGCGGCTTCGAGGCGCGCCGCGATGCTGTCTCGACCGAAAGCCTGACCGCACACGAGGCAGATGACCCGGTCCATCGATCCGTGAAGCTCAACGACATGCCGGGACCCGGCTCTGGTGTGCAGGCCGTCCACATTCTGCGTGACAACACCCGAAATAGCGCCGCTGGTTTCAAGCCGCACGAGGGAGGCATGTCCTACATTGGGCGTCGCCGCACGAAAATGCCGCCAGCCCAGATGGCTGCCGGCCCAGTAACGTTTGCGCGCGCGCTCGTTGCTCACAAAGGTCTGGAAAGTCATCGGAGTGCGCACCGGTGCGCCCTCGCCGCGATAGTCCGGGATGCCGGAATCGGTGCTCAGCCCCGCGCCGGTCAGCACCACGGTCAGCCGACCGCGAAGTACCTCGGCAACAGCATCAAGTTGGGACTGTGCACTCGATTCCGTCGCGTCGCTCGTTTCGACATCGGGGGCTAGCAGTGCTTCGGTCAGAGCGCCGGCATTCGGGAACAGATCGGCTGTCATGAACGCTCCCGTCGTTTTTCGTGTGTGCCACCCGGCAGGGTGAAACCGCGGGCTGATGTTTCCCCACAGATTGATTCTAAACTCGTCTGTTTTTGAAATGACTGCAGACCTGTCAGGCTAAACGTAACTTCCCCTCGAAAGGCGCTCTTCTCGTGCAGATCATCCCCATTACCGACCGTGATCTGCCCGACCTGAGCGACTACTCACGGCTCACGGATGTTGCGTTGCGCCGTGTCTCCGAGCCCGCCGGTGGACTGTATATTGCCGAATCACCCAAGGTCATTGCCCGTGCAATCGCAGCTGGCCACCAGCCGCGCTCCCTCCTGGTGCAGGAGCAGTGGCTCCCGGACGCTGAGCGGCTGCTCGCTGACTGGCCTGATGTGCCCGTGTACGTGGGGGAATCGCGAGTGCTGGAGACGCTCACCGGGTACAACCTGCACCGCGGAGCCCTTGCCGCCATGCATCGTCCGGCGCTGCCCTCCGTTGCCGAACTCATTGCCGACGCACGCCGGATTGTGATTCTTGAGGACATTGTTGATCACACGAATGTAGGTGCCATTTTCCGGTCGGTGGCCGGCCTCGGTGCCGACGCCGTTCTGATAACGCCGCGCTGCGCAGACCCACTGTATCGACGCAGCGTTCGCGTCAGCATGGGCACGGTGTTGCAGGTGCCATGGACTCGCCTGCCCGAATGGGATGAGGCCACGCCACTGCTTCACGCCGCCGGGTTTCACCTCGCAGCTCTCGCCCTGAGCGACGAGGCCGTCTCGCTCGACCGGTTTGCCGCGAGCGCGCCGGAACGGGTGGCACTCGTGCTCGGCGCGGAGGGCGACGGGTTGAGCGCGCATGCACTCCGCGCCGCAGACACCGTGGTCACCATTCCCATGTTGCACGGCGTGGATTCCCTCAACGTGGCTTCGGCGAGTGCCGTCGCGCTCTATGCACTGCGCGTCTAGAAGCGCGGAGACTGGTTTACTGAGCACATTGACATCACACCAAGTTCGGAGACCCATGATCTTCACGGCCACGATCGTTGCTCAGATTCAGTCCACCAAGCCTGATGCCCTGCAGGCCATCGCTGCGGCGCTCCACACCGAGGTGCACAACCCGTCAGGCGCGAACGCGTACATCGCCCTCGCAGACGGTGGCCGCATTGAGGTGGAAATTCCAAAGTTCGGCGAGAGCCTGCCCCTGACCATTGACGTTGTGAATACCCGGGGAGCGTCGGAGGCACGGGCAGCCGCTGCGACACTCCTGGACGTTCTGCACCGAGCCACCGGCTGGGAGATCGCACACCTGCACGGTTGAAGCGGATGCGCGCCGGCGACGCGTTGTCCCGCACTTTTTTCCAACCGAGTGTTGCGGGGTGGGCCGCTACGATTGACGGATGTCCCAGAGCCGCCGTGTGACCCTCCGCCGGAGGCGCC
The DNA here is from genome assembly GCF_029893365.1 of Cryobacterium sp. CG_9.6. Lineage (NCBI taxonomy): Bacteria > Bacillati > Actinomycetota > Actinomycetes > Micrococcales > Microbacteriaceae > Cryobacterium > Cryobacterium sp. CG_9.6. Next base: position 1,866,069 of record NZ_JARXUZ010000001.1, read on the forward strand.
TAGCCGTCTTTGGCTCCCTCCTCGTTGTCCTGCTGGGCATTGGCTACCTCGGTGCCACCGGTCTCGCGCCGGTACCGGCGTCCTCTGCCGAGGTCAGGCAACCCGACAACCTGACGCAGCCGACGGCACAGCCCACCTGGCCAAGCTTTGGGCAGGGCGCGATCGGCGCCGTTGGCTTCACCGGCGTCCTCGCCTCCCACGGAAACCAGGCACCCGTACCGATTGCCAGCATCACCAAGATGATCACCGCGCTCGTGGTGCTCGAAGCCCGGCCGCTTGCGGCCGGCGAGGCAGGTCCCGCGATCACGTTCACGGACGCCGATATCGACCTGTACTACAAGTCCCTCGCGGAGAACGGTTCCGTTGCCCCTGTTGTCTCCGGCATGGTGCTCAGCCAGCGGGAAGCCTTCGAGGTGATGCTGCTGCCGTCGGCCAACAACTACGCCGCGTCTCTCGCGGTCTGGGCTTACGGCAGCGAGAGTGAGTACCTCCGCGCCGCCAACGCGTGGCTTCAATCGACCGGGCTCACCGAAACTATTGTAGCCGACACGAGTGGCATCTCGTCGAACAGTGTCAGCAGCCCCGCCAACCTGGTCGACATCGCCAAGCTTGTGGTGGCCAATCCGGTTCTGGCCGAGATCGTTGCCATGCCCCAAGCTGTTCTCCCGACCATCGGTGTGGTCACGAATACTAACCGGCTCCTCGGTCGGGCCGGAGTTGACGGCATCAAGACGGGAACCACCGATGTTGCCGGCGCGTGCCTGCTGTTCTCGACCGAGCTCACGGTGGGCACAGAGACCGTCACCGTGGTTGGTGTGGTGCTGGGCGGGAACACCCACAGCGAGCTCAATGACGCCGTTTCGGCGCTGATCGGAAGTGTCACGGGGGGCTTCCAGAACGTCAACCTGGTAGCCAAGGGCGATTCCTTTGGCTCCTACACCACAGCCTGGGGGCAGAGCGCAGAGGCAGTGGCGGCCGAGGATGCCTCCGTTCTGGTCTGGTCGGACGCGGCCATCACCGGTGTGACCACGGCACGAACGGTGTCCCTCGGTCAGGCGGGCGATTCTGTCGGTGTCGTGTCCTTTGCCGCGGGTGACCAGCAGGTGAGCGTGCCGCTCGTGCTCGATGCACCGCTCACGGACCCGGGTGCCGGTTGGCGATTCAGCCACCCGGGGGAGCTCACAGCCGGCTGATCTCGACGTGTGACCACCAACTAGTCGCTCGGCAGGAATGGGCCCGCCGCCGGGCGCTTGGGTAACACGTTGTCCCCCGAGGATTGATGCCGAACGCGCCGCAGTACCCACGGAACGAGGTAGTCCTTCGCCCAGGCAAAATCCTCGGTGCGAGCTGCTCGCCAGGTGGTGTCTGGCATCGGCTCGGGGCTCTGCGGCTCCAGGGAGTTCTGCACATTCAGTGCGTCCAGAACCATTCTGGCCACCGTGTGGTGCCCCAGCGCATTCAGGTGCAGGCGGTCGGGCGCCCACAAGCGAGGGTCCTGAATCTCCCGAAGTGACCACAGGTCGGCCACGATGCAGTCATACCGTGCGGCGACCGCACGCAAGTTCTCGTTGTAAATCGCGACCTTGCCGCGAATACCGCGAAACACGGGGGAGAAGCCCACATCGGCACCGGTGAACAGCACAATCGTGGCGCCATCCCGGTACAGCCGTTGCACGGCCTCCTCACACCGGGCGGAAATCTCATCCGGGTCCGCTCCGGGACGAAGCACGTCATTGCCGCCCGCTGAGAACGTCATCAGGTCGGGCCGCAGGTCGAGAGCTGGTTGAATTTGCTCGTGGCTGATTTGTCGGATGAGTTTGCCCCGTACGGCGAGGTTCGCGTAAGCGAAGTCGTCTGACCCGCCACTCAGTACCTCGGCCACGCGATCGGCCCACCCACGGCTGCCACCGGGAGATTCCGGTTCGGGGTCGCCGATTCCCTCGGTAAAGGAATCGCCGATGGCGACATAGCGGGACCACGGATGCTGCTGATTCGTCATGGTCACAGTCTGTCGGTCCGCGCACGGTGCTGCACAACTTGGTATCTTTAACAGAAGTGAATACTCCATCTGTTTTCGGTCCCGCACAGGGAACGAGTGCAGCCGAACACCTCTCCCCGTCTTTCCCCGAGCGAGCTGCGTGGGGCACGGCAAGCAAACTACGTGCCTGGCAGGCCGAGGCACTTGAGTCCTACTTCGTGCATGAACCACGGGACTTTCTCGCGGCCGCCACACCGGGAGCCGGAAAGACCACGTTCGCGCTGCGACTCGCTGCTGAGCTGCGCTCCCGCCGTACAATCGACCGCATCACCGTCGTGGCGCCCACCGAGCACCTGAAGACACAGTGGGCCGATGCTGCTGCGCGCGCAGGAATTCGCCTGGACCCGATGTTCAAGAACAGCGACCGCATCTACGGCAGTCACTACCATGGCGTGGTCGTCACCTACGCGCAGGTGGCCGCGAGGGCCGCCCTGCACCAGGAAATGACACAGTCGAGCCGGACTCTCGTGATTCTCGACGAGATTCACCACGGGGGCGACGCGCTCAGCTGGGGTGACGCCATTCGCGAGGCCTTCGGGCCGGCAACGCGCCGACTGTCGCTCACCGGAACCCCCTTTCGCTCGGACACGTCACCGATTCCCTTCGTAAGCTACCTGCCCGACAAGCACGGTATCCGCATGTCCCAGAGCGACTACGCCTATGGCTACGGGCGGGCTCTGGCCGACGGCGTGGTGCGACCGGTGATGTTCATGGTTTACGCCGGGCACATGAAGTGGCGCACCCGCACCGGGGACGAGATGGAGGCCAAGCTGGGGGAGGGCAACACTAAGGACATCACCAGTCAGGCGTGGCGCACGGCCCTGGAGCCCACCGGACAGTGGATTCCGGACGTGCTGCGCGCCGCCAACCAACGTCTCACCGAGGTTCGGCACGGGATTCCGGATGCCGGTGGTCTCGTCATCGCCACCGATCAGAGCACGGCACGCGCCTACGCGGTGATTCTCGAGGAGATTGCTGGTGAACCCGTCACGATCGTTCTCTCCGATGAAAAAGAGGCCAGCGACCGCATCGACGAATTTGCCAAGAACACTCGTCGCTGGATGGTGGCCGTGCGGATGGTATCGGAGGGAGTGGACGTACCGAGGCTTGCCGTGGGGGTCTATGCTACGAGCGCATCCACCCCGCTGTACTTTGCCCAGGCCATTGGCCGCTTCGTTCGGGCGAGGCGTCGCGGTGAAACCGCCTCCATTTTTCTGCCCAACGTTCCCGGCCTGCTGAGCCTCGCCAACGCTATGGAGATCGAGCGCGACCACGCTCTCGATCGAAGCAATCGTGACGATGGCGATGACGGCATGTATAACCCGGAAGACGCCATGGTCGCCTCCGCGAACAAGGAAGACAAAGCGTCCGACAACCTGGGTGAAGAGGAATTCACCTGGCAAGCCCTCGACTCACAGGCCACCTTTGACATGGTCATGTTTGACGGTGATGAGTTCGGCGAACTGGCAGAACCCGGAACAGACGAGGAATTCGACTTTATTGGCATTCCGGGTCTCCTCGAACCCGAGCAGGTCTCCGAACTGCTGCGTCAGCGCCAGTCACGGCAAGCCAAACGCTCCACTGACCGCCGTAAAGACCCCGTTACGGGCGAGGTGGCAGCCGAGGACCCTCCGCCCCTCTATCGCACGCTCAAGGAGCAGCGAACGTTGCTCGCGAGCCTCGTCGGCATGTGGTCCAAGCTCGCCGAGGAACCCCATGGAATGATTCACGCGGAGCTTCGACGCATCTGCGGTGGGCCGGCTGTGGCTCAAGCGAGCGTCACCCAGCTGCAAATGCGGATCGATCTCCTTCGCCGCCGTCTCGGCCGCAGTTAGCGCACGCTGCTCAGGGAGGCGCTCACAACACGGCTGGCGTCGAGGGCGCTGAGGATGTCGTGCATGAGGTCGTCCACGTGTTCCAGACCCACGGAAATGCGCACGACGCCCGCAGCGGGCCGGGCGCTTGCCTCCACCGGGCGATGCGTGAGCGATGCCGGGTGCTGCACGAGCGAGTCAACACCGCCGAGAGAGACGGCGTGCGAGATCAAACGCAGAGACTCCGTGAAACGCACGGCTGCATCAAAGCTGCCGAAATCCAGGGCGATTAGCGAACCCGCACCAGCGGTCTGCCGACCGATGAGTGCTTCGGGGTCCTGGCCCGGGAGCGCGGGATAGAGCATTCGTCGTAGATCCGGGTGATCGACCAATCGCCGGGCAATCTCGCCGGCCGTCTCCTGCTGTGCCCGCACACGCACGGGTAGGGTGCGAAGCCCTCGGTGCAGCAGATACGCGCTCAGCGGATGCAGCAGCCCGCCAGTGAGTGCCCGGACCTGCCGCAGCCGCACCATCCACTCGTCGGGCCCGGAGACCGTACCCCCCATCGCATCACCGTGCCCGCCAATGTACTTGGTGGCGCTGTGCAGCACGAGTGTGGCACCGCATTCGATCGGTCGTTGAAGCACGGGCGTCGCGAAGGTGTTGTCGACGAGCACGGGTACGTTCCCGGCTGCCTCGACCACAACGCGGATGTCGGTCAATTGCAGGGTCGGATTGGCGGGAGATTCCAGAATGACCAGTCCAGTGTTGGAGCGGATGGCACTCGCCACGCCCGCAACATCGGTCCAGGTAATCTCGGTGCCGAGCAGGCCGCTCGCGAGCACGTGGTCTGTTCCTCCGTAGATCGGCCGTAGTGCAACGATGTGCGGCTTCCCGGCAGTGACCGTAGCAATCAGCGTTGCCGTGAGTGCGGCCATCCCGGTGGCAAAAGCAACGGATGACTCGGACCCCTCGAGAGCGGACAGCGCCTCTTCAAACCGCGCGACTCCGGGTTGCCACAGCCGTTGGTACACAGCAGAATCGCCGGGCTGCAGGTGTCCACCGGTGGCCAGATTCTCGTAGGAATCACCTCCAGATTCGACGCCGGTCAAAGGGTTTGTTGTGGACAAATCAATAACGGGAACGTGGGACCCCATCTCGGAGACTCCGTCCATTCCGGAGTGCACTGCGCGGGTTTCAATGTGTGACAACGGTGGCAACATAATCTGAGAAAAACAGATTCTGCTCCTTGTCGCAAGGGGGTCTGCAGACCCTGCCACAACGTTAGGCGAATATCGCATAAACTGCTCTGCAACGAGGGAGTACTGCGATGGAATCGAAGAAGCCAGAACTAGACCGAGTCGATCGTGCGCTGCTGCGGGCGCTGTCCGTAAATGCTCGGGCATCCGGTGCAGCTCTCGCCGCCGAAATCGGAGTGGCCGAGTCGACGGTGTCGCTGCGTTTGCGCCGCTTGCAGCAGCTCGGCCACATTCGCGGCTATCGAGCCAATATTGACCTCGCGGCTCTGGGCGCGTCTCTGCAAGCACTCATCTCCGTTCGGCTGGCCAAGCACGCCCGAGTGCAAATTGATGACTTCCGCAATGCGGCACCGCACTGGCCCGGTGTCATTGGCCTGTTCCACACCGCCGGAGCAGATGATTATCTGCTGCACGTTGCGGCGGCCGACGCCTCCGACCTGCGCGACTTTGTGCTGGAGCATTTGGCCGAGCACCCGGCCGTGGCACACACCGAGACAAACCTCATCTTTGAGTATGTCGACGGCGATGGCTGGCAGGACCTCGTCAAATAACCACTTAACGACGTAACGCCCCCGCCAGAAGCGAGGGCGTTACAAAGCTCTATTTAGAGGGCGCGGATGTTCTCGGCCTGGGGACCCTTGGGGCCCTGGGTTACCTCGAACTCGACCTTCTGGTTCTCATCGAGGGACTTGTAGCCATTCGACGCGATCGCGGAGTAGTGCGCGAAAACATCGGCGCTTCCGTCGTCGGGTGCGATGAAGCCGAAGCCCTTTTCAGCGTTGAACCATTTCACGGTACCTGTTGCCATTTGTAAAACTCCTCCAGGAGTGTTAGACCGACCCCGACTGTCGGGGCCGTTCGTCGCGGTATTCGTCGTCCGCTTCCGAAAGGAATGTGGCGCATCAACCGAGGTCAATGCGTTTAAGACGTGCAAGCACTACAACTTCAGAATCAACACTAGCCCACATCCATGGATGGTTTCGAAATCGGCCGGTGTTTCGCAACAAAACCCCGCGTCTTCTCAGCCCCAGGTCCCCCTAAAGGGGGACCCCTGAGCGGTCATCCTCGGTCACGAAGTCGATCAGGTGTTCAACCCGTCCCAGAAGCGCGGGTTCCAGATCGGCGTAGCTGTGCACCTGGCCAAGGATTCGTTGCCACGCGCGCGCGATGTCCGCCTGCTCGTCATGGGGCCAGCCGAGCGCCGCACAGATACCGTGCTTCCACTCCACGTTTCGCGGGATCTGAGGCCAGGCAGAAAGTCCCACGCGCGACGGCTTGACGGCCTGCCACACGTCGATATAGGGATGTCCCACCACAAGAACGGAGTCGCGGTGTTTTCCTCGTGCAACGGCCTCGGCGATACGACTTTCCTTGGAGTGGGGGACCAGATGGTCCACGAGCACACCAATCCTGCGGGTGGAACTCGGCCCGAAGTCCGTGAGAATCTCCTCAAGGTGGTCAATACCTTCAAGGTATTCCACGACAACACCTTCAATGCGAAGGTCTGCGCCCCACACCTTTTCCACCAGTTCAGCGTCATGGCGACCCTCGACGAAGATGCGGCTCGCTCGGGCGACCCGCGCCGGAACATCGGCCACGGCCATCGATCCAGAAGCGGTGCGGGCCAGGCCCAGAGCCCCAGCCATAGTGGGTGCGACAAGCACCACGGGCTGGCCCTCCAGGAGAAACCCGCCACCGAGCGGAAAGAGTCGATGTTTCCCGTGCCGATCTTCGAGCGTCACGGTCTTTCGTTCGACCCGCACCACTGCGCCGCAGAAACCTGTAGCCACCTCCTCGACCACAAGATCGCGGGAAGCCTCCTGCGTGGGAATAATGATCCGGCCGGCCTTTTGCCAGCCGGGGGAGAGTACGTCAGCGCTGTATCGGTCGTCCATTGAATAGACGCTAGCTCACGGTGTAGGCAGTACCCCGGCCGCCACGACCGCGAGCAGGGTAATCTGGTCATCATGTGTGGTCGATACATCATTACCGATACGGCTGCGGATCTCGCCGCCATGTTCGACGTAGAGCATGAGGGGGTGAACCTTCCGGAGCCGTCGTGGAATATCAAGCCGACCGAGCAGATTCCGATCGTGCTGGAGTCGGCGAAGCAGGAACCGACCGTGCGGCGGCTCGAGGCCGCGCGCTGGTCGCTGATTCCATCCTTTGCGAGCGACATGACGTCCACCTTTGCCACGTTCAACGCCCGCTCCGAGTCCGCCGCAGAAAAACCGACGTTCAAGAAATCAGTTGAATCTCGTCGGGCTCTGATTCCGGCAACGGGGTACTACGAGTGGCACACCGAGGGCGCGAAGAAGACACCGTACTTTGTGCATTCCGATGACGGCCTCCCGCTCGCCTTCGCAGGACTGTACTCCTGGTGGCGAAATCCTGCCGTCGCCGACGATGACCCGTCCCGATGGGTGCTCTCGGCCACCATTCTCACGGCCGACGCACAGGGACCGCTTGCGACCATACACGATCGTATTCCGGTGGCACTTCCGGACGACGCCTGGGATCAGTGGCTAGACCCGCACACGATCGGAAACCAAGGCTTCGTGGATGCCGCTGTCGGGGCATCGCGGGCTCTTGCGGAGACCCTGCGGTTCTATGAAGTAGCACCGCTGGTGGGTAATGGTGCCGAGCTGATCGAACCCCTCCACGGAGACTCCGACTAGGTAGTCGTTCCCTGGCATTTTCTCCGCCAGTCTGCCGGGTATGGTGACGGCGCCGGCGTCGCGACCGGTACCCTGAGAGGAGGGACCCGGAGAATTTACGCGGGTTTCACTTCGAGAGGACCACAGCATGAAAATCGTTCCCTATGTCATTGCGATGGCGATCTTCGTCCTGGGCATGTTTCTCTTTGGCCTCGCCTTCACCGTGACGGTTTTTCAGGGTGCCATCTTCATTGCGGGTATTTTGGCTATCGCCCTGTCGCTCGCCATTCCGTTCCACTTTCTGCGCAACTAGGCTTCCACCCGCTATTGCCGCGCCTGATTGGCGCGGTACTGAGGGCCGAAGCCCCGCAATCAGTGAGAGGGCCTACGCGCGGGCACGGGCCACACAAGCGGGTTAGAGGATTCCGACAACGGTCATCACGTCCACTCGGGTGCTGGAGCGGCTTGCGGAGCCGACAAGACCGTGGCATTCGGCGGTATTCCAGCCAGTGACGGTATGTTGGCCCACTGATCCACAGTTTGTCCGAGAGCAGGAAAGGTACGACTCCGGATGCCCGACAGTCCCGCCGCGTCCACCCCCTACGAAGTCCTGGGGGTCGCTCCCTCCGCGAGTGATGATGCCTTGCGGCGTGCCTATCGACTCCAGTTGCGCCGGACACACCCCGATGTTGGGGGAACCGCAGCACAGTTTCATGCTGTGCAAATCGCGTGGGAACGCGTGGGGAGCCCCGAAAGTCGAGCGGTCTACGACCGCACGCGCTTTGGCGGCCCGGAACCGACCATGCCGGACGACCCCTTTCACACGTCCGCGACACCGGGATCCTCGGCGTCCAGTCGCGCGTCGACAACCGGTCTCAAAACACGCATGCACGGTCACCCTGGTGGCTTGGTGCGGCAGCAATACCTCAATTTGATTCGGGAATGGGCGGGGAGGGGCACCGTCATTGACGACCCCTACGCCCCGTCGTTAGTGCGATCGGCGCCTCGGGCCATTCGTCATCTGCTTGCCAAGGCCCTGGCCGAGGAGGCGACGGCACATCTGGTCTCTGGTCTCGGCATCGGATTCACCGCCTGGCACGACGTGGATGCCGCCAACGGAACCGACAAGCTCGATCACGTCGTGCTGGGGCCGGCCGGTCTCTTTGCCGTATTGTCGGAGGACTGGGGAGGCGCGGTTCAGCTGCGTCGCGGCGAGCTCGTCTCTGACGAGATCGCCGACGACGAGGAACCCATTCATCGCCTCCAAGCCAGCGCGAAGGCCTTCACCCGCCACGTGCGGGTTCGATTCACCGGCCTCATCGTGGTGCTCCCCGACGGCGCCCTTGAGGCACCACTCTCGGTTCCGAAACGCGGCCGTCACCCCATGGTGACCGTCATTGGTCGCTCTCGTCTCAACGGCCTACTCCGCGACGGTTTCCCGGGCATGGAGCGAGGAAGCTTTGAAAAGGTCTTCGAGCTACGCAGCACGCTTCAGAACGAGATTCGGTTTGTCGCCTCGTGATCGCTAGCGCAGCCCGAGCTTGCTGACCCAATAGTCGAGAAAGCTTGCACCGGCCTCGTCATGTATTTGTTCACCCATCACGATGATGGGGTAGGGACGTTCCAGGATGCCATCGAGGGGCCGCACATCCACGTGGGAAACGTCGTAACCGGCTTCGTGTAAGTGGTCGGCCATGAGGTAATCGCTGCGCGAGTCCCCAACCGAGCGCCACGTCCGAGGAAGCGGCCCACCCTCTGCAAAGAAGGCGAGTGCGCGTTCGGCTGCTGCGTTCTTGTCGAGTCGAACAGACTCGATATCCGTCGAGATGATGGTGGAATCCAGCCGGAACGGCACCTGGCCGCTGATATCCGGCGTGACCTGGTCCCCGAAGGCCACACCGAGGCCATGGCGCACCAGAATTGCATACGCCGCCGCGTCGAAAGCCGGCTGGCGGGCCTTGAACGTGGCGCTATCGACATCCGTTCGCTGTTCCACCGACACCATGGCCTGCTTGGTCTCGTCGAAAAACATGGTGTCTGCAAAGTGATCGTGAACCAGATCACGCAGCGCGTCAACCACGACTGTGGGCACGGCGACGCTGTCGTCAACCACCACGTCACCCATGCCGCGACTGTCGATGGGAAACCATACGGCACCCTTTTCGCACACGCCGTACATGCGAAAAGTCGCGGGCAGACCTTCAGCCAGCAGCGGCGCCACGACCTGTTCACGGATGAAGGCCGCGGATCGTCCGGTAATGAAGGCGATGGGAACGTTCGCCGCTGCGAGGGTGATCAAATCGGTCAGGATGCTGGCGGTAGCGATGGTGCGCGTGACGGGACTGGCGATGGGACCATCAACATCGAGAAGAAGGCCGAGCGGGGAGGCGGTGAGGGGCATGCTCTGAGTATTTCACGACGTGACCATGCCGAAGGGTTCAGCGGGCGTGCCTCAGGAGCCTGCACCGCGTATTCTTGATGAAGATGATTACGAGACGAGAAGTTGCCCTGCGCCTGGACATTCCGCTGGAAATGGCCACGCGTCATGGCATTCCCACCAAAATGGGCGAGGCCCAGCTGGCCAGGCTCGAAGAAGACCCACCGGCCTGGCTTCTTCAGTCGCGCGCCAATCGCACCGGAAAGAAGCCCGTGTGGGTGCAGTTAACGTGTGACGTCTGTGGCTTCTCCGAAGCCGTTCGCCCCAAGAAGTGGTGGCCTGCTTTCACCTATATCAGCTGTGCGCACCACGCGTTTGATGAGGTGCCCGCACCAGCTGCGGGTCTGGGTCGCACCGAGTGCGATGGAATTGGAAGTCAGTTCATCGGTATCTCGGACGCGCCACCCAGCAGCGCCTGACCGGGACAATTCTCAGCCTCGAGGCGTAGAATTTGAGACATCAATCTTCGCGAGATAGGTCGTTAATCGTGCCGAACAAGTCCTTCAAATGGCTACCCGCCATTGTCGTTCCCGCCGTCATCGTTGCCGGGGTCATCGCTGTTCCACTCCAAGCGGGTGCCGCAGTAGATCTGCCTGACAAAACACCGAAGCAGGTGCTTCTGATGGTGAGTGACTCTCGTGCAGACTCATTTTCTGGAACGGTGGAGCAGTCATCCAATTTGGGACTGCCCGATATTGATCTCGGTGCACGCGTGACGCCGTCCTCCGCGGAAGCCGAGGGCAGCACGCCTGACTCATCCGCGAGCGTTATGAACGCGCTGGAACTCCTCACCGGTTCTCACACCCTGCGCGTGTACGCGGGTGGAGCGGGCAATACGCGGATCCAGGTTCTTGACCGTCTTGATGAGCGCAATGTGATCACCAATGGAACTGACGCCTGGTATTACGAATCTGACACCAACTCGGCCACTCACGTTGCACTTCCGGCCCGCACAGACGTCGACTCGGACCGCAAGGCTGCTGCCCTGGACGAGCTGGCGGCTGGCGGGCTGAGTACCCCGGCAGACGTCGCCGATCGGCTGCTCAGCACCCTGGACTCCAGCACAACGGTGTCGGTCGGGAAAGACTCCCGGGTTGCCGGTCGCTCCGTGTACGACCTCGTCCTCACGCCCACATCAACGGAGACCCTCGTTCAGTCGATATCCATCGCTGTTGACTCCGAGACAGGTCTTCCGCTCCGCGTGCGGGTTCAGGCTGGGGCACAGGACGATCCTGCCTTCGACGTAGCCTTCACCTCCGTGGACTTCAGTGCCCCGTCGGCTGACCTCTTCAGCTTCACGCCGCCTGCAAACGCCACGGTCACGGAGCAGACCCTTCCCGCGGCCACAGACGCGAACTCCGATTGGTCCGCTGCAGAAGCCGACGTCCCCGGGCGGGAAGACGCCGTCATAACCGGTTCCGGTTGGGACGCGGTGGTCGAAGTTCCTGCAGCCTCCGTTCCGTCTGAACTGACCACCTCACCGCTGTTCACCCAGTTCACGAGCGAGGTTGCCGGCGGCCGAGCACTGTCGACATCACTGGTCAACGTTTTCATCACCGCTGACGGTCGAGTGTTTACCGGAGCGGTGTCCGTGGAACGACTTCAGGCCGTCGCCAGCGCTTCGTGACATCGGACGGTGGTGTGCTCTCCTCGGGTGCCTTGGCGATCGAGACACGTGGGCTCACCAAACGCTTCGGTCGTCAGACTGCGGTGAACGGGATTGACCTCCACGTTCCCCGCGGTGCCGTGTTCGGTTTTCTCGGACCCAACGGTTCGGGCAAAACCACAAGCATTCGTATGCTCCTCGGCCTCACCTCAGCAACCAGCGGTGACATCAGCGTTCTGGGGGCGTCGATGCCCGGGCGCCTCCACGAGGTGTTGCCCCGCGTGGGCGCGCTCGTTGAGGGCCCCGCCTTCTACCCGTTCCTCTCCGGTCGCGCGAACCTCGCGCGATTGGACGCGGCGGACCGCCACGTAACCTCCCGCACGCGGTCGGCCCGAGTGGCCCGGGCACTTGACCGGGTAGGCCTCAGCCATGCGGCCAACAAGAAGGTGCACGCCTATTCCCTCGGCATGAAGCAACGACTCGGTATCGCCAATGCACTTCTGACCGAGCGCGAACTTCTGGTGCTGGACGAACCCACCAACGGACTCGACCCGCAGGGGACCCGGGAGGTGCGCGCGCTCATCCGCTCCCTCGCCTCCGAGGGCACAACAATTTTCGTGTCGAGCCACCTGCTCGCCGAGGTGGAGCAGATGTGCACTCACGCGGCTGTCATGAGCGCGGGAACTCTGGTGGCACAGGGGACCCTGGCCGATCTTGGTCGGGGGAGTGAACGTCGGGTCCGACTCACCACCCCCGACGTCGCTACCGCCAGCCAGGTTCTCCACGAGGTAGGGTTCACGCCCGAGCTGGTCACCACGGGTGGCGCTGCTGATGAGGATCCGGTCATTGTGGCGGCCTACGCTAGCGACGGCCTGCCGCCGGAGACTATTGTGACGTCACTCGTACACGCGGGCGTGCGGATTCGTGGTTTTGCACTGGAGGAACCCAGCCTCGAGGAACGGTTTGTCGCCCTGACGGGAGAAGGTTTCGATGTCGTTCAATAATTCCGTTCAGGCCGCGCCGGCGCAGACCAACGGGGGCCGCGGATCGTCAATTCCGCGCGGATCGTTCGGCTGGGACCTGCTGGGCTCTGAGTTGTCTGTCTTGTTTCGCCGGCGGCGCACGTGGGCCATGCTGGTTGCCGTCGCGATGATACCCATACTGCTCGCGGTTGCTGTGCGGCTCTCCAGCAATGAGCTCTCCCCGGGACAGGGGCCACCATTCCTCGACCGCGTCACGCAGAACGGCCTGTTCGTCGGGTTCACCGCCATGGTCGTGGCGATTCCACTCTTTCTTCCACTCACGATTGGCGTCGTGGCGGGGGACACCATTGCGGGGGAGGCCGGGCTCGGCACCCTTCGATACCTGCTGGTTGCTCCCGCTGGCAGAGTGCGTCTCCTGCTGGTGAAATACCTCGGAGCCGCCGCGTTCTGTCTCGCCGCCACGCTCACGCCCACCATTACCGGCGTGCTGATCGGCGCCGCACTCTTTCCTGTTGGACCGGTGACACTGCTGTCGGGAGACACCATCACCGTGGCGGAGTCACTGGTTCGCTCCGCGCTGATCGCCGCCTACGTCACCGTCTCGCTCCTGGGGCTGACCATGATCGGCCTCTTCATCTCCACCCTCACCGATGTACCCGTGGGAGCGATGGCGGCCACGGTGGTCGTCTCGGTTGTGGCACAGATTCTCGACGCGCTCCCGCAGCTGTCGTGGCTTCATCCGTTCCTTTTCAGTCACTACTGGCTCGGATTTGCCGACCTGCTGCGGCAACCCGTCGACGTGACGAGTTTCGTGTCAAACGCGTTGCTGCAGGCCGGCTACATTCTCGTCTTCGGCGCCCTCGCCTATAGCCGCTTCACCACCAAGGACATTCTGTCCTGAGCGGTTGTGGTGTTACTGCGGTGCGGTCATCCCGGCATGCACCGGCACGAATTGAATGTTGGTCTGACGCTGTACTGTCGCGGCTGGAGCGCGGGAGAAACCCTTGGCGTCGAGTCGATTCTGCGACCGAAACTCGGCCACCGCAGCGTCAAAGATCGCGTTCAGTTGGGTACCCGTGAAGAGTTCCGGTGCACTGGCGGTGAAGTTGATGGTGATGCTGGCGCTTTCGGGGAAATGCCTGTTCATACGAATGAAGCCGTCAACGTCCTGATTGAGCGTGATCATGTGAATCCTTTATCGAGAGTGAAGGTTCTAGTCTCCCGCAATTTGCGCCGTCCCGAGTACGACGTCGTCCCCATTTCCACGGTCTACTCGGCGCACTATTCGCTTCTAGGACACATGTCCGAGAAGTGGTACACTAGCGTAATGACAGTTGCGAACGGCTTCCACATTCAGGAGCCGGAAGCTCGCTTGTTCACGCACGATCCCCGTGCCGAGCGCACGCGACAACTTATCTTCACGGCTACACGTGCTCTCATGGCCGATCCGACGGCATCCGTTTCCGTGGCCGACATTGTGCGCATGGGCGGAATTAGCCGCAGTTCGTTTTATGCACATTTTGCAAGTCTCGACGATGTGGCGGCAGAGTTACTGCGTGTGCAATTCGCGGAAATCAGCGTGGGCGACATTGATCTGCCGGACGACAGCGACGATGCCATCGAGGGACGAGGCCGCGCGCGGCGCGGGTACACCCGACTGGTGGGACACATGCTGGAGAACTTTCCGCTCTATTCAACCGTGGCCGAGCTTCCCCTCACGCGCAGTGCCTTCGACCAGATCGTCGATGCCTACGCGAGCCGCATGCTTGAGTCGATCTTCGAGGGTGAAGATGTTCCCCCTCAGGTCGACGCGGAACTCGTCACCACCTATGTGGCGGGCGGAGCGCTCACGCTGATCAGCGCGTGGATGCGTGGCCACATTGATGTGTCCGACGATGAACTTGTCGACCAACTGGTGACCCTGTTACCTGAGTGGCTGATGGCACCCCCGGCACCGAGTCCCTGACCTCGAGACATTTTTCGACCCCTGCACCATGAATAATCCAATTGAAGACAAGGCGTATTTCCTATGAACATTGAAATCGGCGAAACTCTCGTTTACCCCCACCACGGTGCGGTTACCATTACGGCGCTCACGTCGCGCACGGTGAAGGGTGAGGAGAAGCAGTTCATGACCCTCAACGTGCACACGAGCGCACTCACGATTCAGTTGCCCGTAGACAACGTTGAGCTCGTTGGCGTTCGCGATGTGATCGACGCCGAGGGTGTGCAGGCCGTGTACGCCGTGCTGCAGAACCCGTTCACGGAAGAACCCGGTAACTGGTCACGCCGGTACAAGTCCAACCAGGAAAAGATGGCCAGCGGCAGCGTGTACCGCGTAAGTGAGGTTGTTCGCGACCTGTGGCGTCGTGACCAGGACAAGGGCGTCTCCGCAGGCGAGAAGCGGATGCTGGAAAAGGCACGTCAGATCCTCGTATCGGAGCTGGCTCTGGCGCAGGGCCTGACCGACCAGGAAGCCAGTGACCTGCTGCTCAAGGAAATTCTCACGGTGGGACCCGCACAGGTCGCTCCCGCGGAGGACGACGAGTCCGTCGCCGTCTAGCTTCTCCTTCTGCACGAACAGTGCCGGGCCGTCAGGACTTGTTCTGGCGGCCCATAACTGTGTCCGCAGCGAACGTACTATGCTCGCCGCAGAGGACCCCGACTGCAGCGATTGGGGTCTCGTAAACGTTCCAGTGACACCGCGAGCAGAACGGGATCATGTCATGACGTACCGAAGACGAGTTCTCCGCGGCCGCCGGCCGCAAACCACTCCCGCGGCTCCGGTCGCCTTGGCCGTGGGCTCAGTAGCGCAGGCGCCGGAGCGGAATTCGGTGTCCTACGCACAGATCAATGCTTTCAAGATCGGGTTCCTCGGTGGCCTTGGTGTGCTGATTGCGCTGGTGCTCGGCGGGGTCGTCTCCCAGCTGGGGACCGTGCTGGTCTACATTGGCATCGCGCTGTTCCTCGCACTCGGCCTCGACCCCCTCGTCACCTGGATGTCCACACGCATGAGGCGAGGTCTGGCCATCGGCATTGTATTTGGTGCGGTGGTGCTCATCTTCGTGGGACTCCTGTTCGCAATCGTGCCGGTCATTGTGAGGCAGGCCACGAATGTCATCGATAATTTTCCCGAGACCGTGAGAGATATCTCCCGCCTTGATTGGGTGGCGAATTTCGACCAGCAGTTCGGCGGCTTTCTGAATATCAGCGACCTGGCGCAGCAGGCCCAGAACCTGCTCAATGCTGACAGTCTCGCCACCCTGGGCGGCGGACTCCTCGCCGTCGGTGTCGGAATCGCGAGTGGCCTCACCGGCGCCGCGATCGTGCTCATTCTGACGCTGTACTTTCTGGCGTCCCTCTCGTCCATAAAGAAAGTCGTTTACCGTTTTGTGCCGAGAACTCAGCGTGAGACCTTCATTGTGATCTCGGAACAGATCGTGCAGGCCGTGGGGCGCTACGTGGTGGGGCAGGTGTCTCTTGCGGGCGTCAACGGCGTGCTGAGTTTTATCTTTCTCAGTATCATTGGGGCGCCGCTGCCGCTGCTTCTGGCATTCATTGCGTTCTTGCTGTCCCTGATACCCCTGGTGGGAACGCTGACCGGCTCGATCCTTATCGTCGTGGTCTGCTTGCTGGCGTCACCGCTTACGGGACTCGTCGCGGCCATCTACTATGTGATCTACATGCAGGTCGAGGCATACGTTCTGAGTCCACGCATCATGAACCGGGCGGTGGCGGTACCAGGGTCGATCGTCGTGATCGGTGCCGTTGCCGGTGGCTCGATCGGCGGTGTGCTGGGTGCCCTCGTGGCCATTCCCCTGGCAGCATCCGCCATCATCGTCATTCAAAAAGTCATATTCCCGAAGCAGGAGGGGAAATAGACGCTCAGCAACGTTCTGCGCTGCAGCTTAACGAGAGAAGGCCGGATCCTAAGATCCGGCCCTCTGAACTGTCTCAACCAGTCCTCGATGATTACTTCTCGAGTAATCTTCGTGTCCGAGATGGGAATTGAACCCACACGCCCTTAACGGGCACTGGCACCTCAAGCCAGCGCGTCTACCAATTCCGCCACCCGGACCGGGTGAAACGACCGCCGAACAAAACCGGCTGCCGAGGTAATAACTTAGCACGGATATCGCAGCCTGCTGCACCAACGCCAACGGTCGGGTGATGCAGGTAGCGTGAGTGCATGGCTTCCATCGCACCAGACCAGCCCCTCGACAGCGAACTTGACCTCACAGCGCGGCTTGCCCGCGACCTGATTCGCTATGACACGTCCAACTACGGGGAGGGTCGTTCCAACGGTGAAACGGATGCCGCCGAGTACGTGGCAACCCACCTGCGTGGTCTGGGCCTCACTCCGCAGCTCTTTGATTCCGAACCGGGCCGCACCAGTGTTGTTGCTCGCGTCCGAGGCCGCAACAGCAGCCTTCCCGCTCTCGTGGTTCACGGTCACCTTGACGTGGTTCCGGCGGACCCAGCCAACTGGTCGGTTGACCCGTTTGGCGGTGTCATCGCAGACGGAATGCTGTGGGGCCGTGGTGCCGTCGATATGAAGAATATGGATGCAATGATCCTTGCGTCCCTCACGGACATCATTGGCTCTGGAGGCGAACCCGAACGAGACCTGGTGATCGCGTTCTTCGCCGACGAAGAGGCCGGGGGAGTCCTGGGTTCGGGATACCTAGCCCGCACGCGTCCGGAGCTCTTCGCCGGCGCCACGGAAGCGATCAGCGAAGTGGGCGGATATTCCATCACTCTGGCCGGAAAACGTGCCTACCTGCTTCAGACCGGGGAAAAGGCTCTCATCTGGGTGAAGCTTGTGGCCACCGGCAGTGCGGGGCACGGCTCACGGGTGCACCATGACAACGCCGTCACACGACTGGCTGAGGCGGTGGCGAAGGTGGGGCGACACACGTGGCCCATTCGGCTGACGGACACGACCACGCAGCTTCTGGCGGAGCTGGCACGCATCCTCGATGTGAACCCGGAGCAGGTCGGCCCGGATGAGCTTGCCCTCGCAACCGGGACCGCCTCCGGCTTCATCCAGGCGAGCCTGCGCACCACGACCAACCCCACCGGGCTCACGGCCGGGTACAAGCACAATGTCATCCCCGACACGGCCGAGGCTCTCATCGACATCCGTTCTCTTCCCGGCGAGGAGGACGCTGTGCTGGCC
This sequence comes from Cryobacterium sp. CG_9.6, assembly GCF_029893365.1. NCBI lineage: Bacteria > Bacillati > Actinomycetota > Actinomycetes > Micrococcales > Microbacteriaceae > Cryobacterium > Cryobacterium sp. CG_9.6. Next base: position 1,884,042 of record NZ_JARXUZ010000001.1, read on the forward strand.
GAGATCGCCGACCTCGTGGGGCCAGACATTGAGATCGTGGTCATGCACCGTGACATCGGCCTCGAAACGGACTTTGCCGGCCCTCTCGTGGATGCCATGGTTGAGACCCTCGGACGCCATGATCCGGGCGCGCCCGTGCTGCCCTACCTGCTGTCGGCGGGGACAGACAACAAGGCGCTCAGCACGCTCGGAATCAAGGGATACGGATTTGCCCCGCTCAGGCTGCCGGCCGAACTGGATTTTCCGGCACTGTTTCACGGAGTGGATGAGCGCGTCCCGTTGGAAGCATTAGTGTTTGGCAGGCGGGTTCTGACGGACCTGCTCTCGAAGTACTAGCAAACACTTGAGACCAACCAAGCGGAAGTGACGCGCGTGGATTTCATTAATGCCATTATCTTGGGCCTTGTGCAGGGGCTGACCGAGTTCATCCCGGTGTCCTCGAGTGCCCACATTGCAATCGTGGGGCAGTTTTTGGGTACCGGTGATGACCCCGGAGCTCAATTCACGGCGATTACCCAGATCGGCACCGAGCTCGCCGTTGTGCTCTTCTTCTGGAAAGACATTGTTCGCATCATTGGGCAGTGGTCACGGTCTCTGGTGGGTCGTGTTCCGCGAGCCGACCCCGATGCACGCATGGGCTGGCTCATCATCATCGGCTCCCTGCCGATCGTCGTTTTGGGCCTGCTGTTTCAAGACCAGATTGAAACGGTTCTGCGCAATCTGTGGATCACGGCAACCATGCTCATCGCCTTCGGCATTCTGCTGGGTATCGCGGACTACGTGGGTGCCAAGCGCCGCAAGCTGGAGGATCTCACGGTTGCCGACGGCATCGTGTACGGATTCGCCCAGTCGCTCGCCCTCATTCCCGGGGTATCCCGCTCGGGGGGAACAATCACACTCGGGCTCTTCATGGGCTATGAGCGCCGGGCGGCAGCCCGGTACGCCTTCCTGCTCGCCATTCCGGCGGTCCTGGGCAGCGGCTTCTATCAGGTCTACAAATCCATCGCGAAGCCGTGCATCGATGGTGCCCTGGGCTGCAAGCCGGAGATCTTTGGGCCTCTCGAGACGCTCGTGGCAACGGTCGTCGCTTTTATCGTCGCGTTGTTCGTTATTGGTTTCTTCATGAACTACATCTCCAAGCGCAGCTTCCTGCCTTTCGTGATCTACCGCATCCTCCTCGGAATCGTGGTTTTCGTGCTTCTGGGAACGAACGTGCTTCACGCCTAGTTAGGCTTGAACCATGCGTGCTTGGAAGCGACCAGAAATTCCGTCTATACCGGGTAGCTCAGGCGCACCCTGGCTACACGACACCGCCACTGACTCTCTCGTCGAGGCGAGGCCAACAGATGTCGCCCGACTGTATGTGTGCGGAATCACGCCCTACGATGCCACCCACCTGGGCCATGCGGCCACCTACCTGGCCTTCGACACGCTGCAGCGAGTCTGGCTCGATGCCGGCTATCAGGTGCACTACGCCCAGAACGTGACCGACGTGGATGATCCGCTCCTGGAGCGGGCCACACAAACGGGAGTCGAATGGCAAGAGCTCGCCGAGTCTCAGGTGCAGCTCTTTCGCACCGACATGGAAGCCCTCGGCATCATCCCGCCCAACGACTACGTTGCTGTGACCGAGGTCATCGACGAGGTGGCCGAGGCGGTCGCGCAGTTGATGACCGCGGGCCTGGCCTACGAGGTTCCGACCCCGGACGCCGTCGTCGGCGCTGACGGGATGAGTGGATCAGACCTGTACTTCGATATTCTGGCGGCGGAGACACAGACGGATTGGCGGCTCGGCGACGAGAGCAACCTCAACCGTGACACCATGCTGGCGCTTTTTGCCGAGCGGGGCGGGGATCCCGACCGGGTCGGCAAGCGTGACGCCCTCGACCCTCTCCTGTGGCGGGCAGCCCGCGCCGGTGAGCCGCAGTGGCCATCCGCCGTCGGTGCGGGGCGCCCCGGCTGGCACATTGAGTGTTCGGTTATCGCACTCAAGGAGCTGGGCACCGACTTCACGGTTCAGGGTGGCGGCTCAGACCTGATTTTTCCCCACCACGACATGAGCGCGGGGCATGCGTCTGCGCTGTCAGGGCATCCACTCGCCGGCGTGTACAGCCACACGGGGATGGTGGCCTACCAGGGCGAGAAGATGAGCAAGTCGCTCGGAAACCTGGTGCTCGTCTCCGGACTGCGCAGTCAGGGCGTCGACCCCCGAGCCATTCGGCTCGCGCTTTTAGCGCAGCACTACCGCTCCAACTGGGCGTGGACCGATGCCCTGCTCGGTGCAGCTGAACATCGCCTGGCCCGGTATCGGGCGGCCTTTGCGCCGGCCTCGGGAGCCGCGCCAGTCGGGACTCTCTCAGCCGCCACGGTGGTCGAGGCGCTTCGCACCAGCCTGAACGATGACCTCGACTCGCCGGCCGCGTTGGTTGTGCTTGACGAGGCCGCTCACGGTGTCGACGACCCGGCGCTGGTAACCACCGCCATCGACGCACTCCTCGGCGTCAACCTGCGCGGGAGCTAGGGCTACTGCCTCGGTCCATCAGGGCCGGAACGGCCATCGGCTCGGCCGTCCCGGCCATCGTTGCGCTTGCGCAGGTACTTCTCGAATTCCTGGGCAATGGCTTCGCCACTGGCCTCCGGTGAGTCCACGGTGTCTCGGGCCTGCTCGAGCTGCGCAATATAGGCAGCCATCTCGTCGTCGTCACCGGCAAGAGTGTCAATACCTGATTCCCATTCGGCCGCTTCGGTCACCAAGGTGCCCCGGGGAATCGATACGTCGATGACCTCCTCCAGCTTGTCGATGAGCGCCAGCATGGCCTTGGGCGAGGGCGCGTTGTGCACATAGTGCGGGACGGATGCCCAGATCGACAGCGTCGGAATACCCGCCGTTTCCGCGGCATCAGAGAGAATGCTGAGTATTCCAACCGGACCCTCATAGGTGCTGCGTTCAATCTGAAGTTCGCCCCGCACACCGGCGTTGTCGCTGGAGACGAAGATGGAAATCGGTCGGGTGTGCGGCACGTCGGCAAGCATGGCTCCGAGGAAGACAACACCCGTCACATCAGCTGCCAGAGCGGCATCAAAAACTTCGGCAGCGAAGCTTTTCCAGCTGCGCGAGGGTTCGGTGCCCAGCAGCAGATAAATGTTGCCGGCATTCGTGCCGCTCACCCGTAACTCGGCATCTTCGGCCAGCGGGATACCTTCCGCGCCGGGGGAGACCGGAGCGTAGAGCGTGGCACTCGGCCACTCGATTACGCGCAGACCCTCGTCATTGGTCGATACCGTGGGTCGGTTGAACTGGTAGTCGAAGTACAGCTCAGGATCGACCGTCATAATCTCGCGAACGTCGAGCAACTCCTTGAGCGCACGCACGGCGCCTGTGGCGGCTTCTCCCGCATCATTCCAGCCCTCGAACGCCACGACCATGAGTCGTCCGCCAAGAAAACCTTTTCCGTCTGTCACCGTGTAAAACCTCGATTTCGCGTGGCTGTGTCGTGCACCATCAGTTAAGGATAGGCCGTGCCCTCTACACTTGAACCCCGTGAGTGAGTTCCAGAACGTTTCCCCCCTGCCCGCCGCCGTACTTTGGGACATGGATGGGACTCTCGTTGACACGGAGCCCTACTGGATGCGTGCCGAAACCGAGTTGGTGGCCTCCTACGGGGGAGTGTGGACTCACGAGGATTGCATGCTCCTCGTGGGGAGCGGACTGTGGAACTCAGCCGGTATTCTGCAGGCTCGTGGTGTCGACATGGAAGCCGATGCCATTGTGCAGTGGCTGACCGACCGCGTGCAGGAGCAGCTGGCGGAGCACGGAGTGCCGTGGCGCCCGGGATCGCGCGAGCTCCTGGCCCAGCTGAAAGCCGCCGGGATCCCGACTGCTCTGGTCACCATGTCCGTCAAACGAATGGCCCGTCAAATTGTGGACCTGATCGATTTCCCGGCCTTCGACCTGATCATTGCCGGAGACATGGTGACGAACAGTAAACCTCACCCTGAGCCGTACCTGACGGCAGCCGCCACGCTCGGTGTAGACCCCACGCACTGTGTCGCGATCGAGGATTCCACTCCCGGCGTTGCCAGCGCCGTGGCCGCCGGCACCATCACCATTGCCGTACCTCATCAAATTGACCTGCCCGAAAGTTCCGAGTACACCCGGTGGTCAACGCTCGACGGGCACACCCTCGCTGACGTTTCTGCGCTCTACAGCGCTCGCCTCACCGAGATCGAATTAGACTTGACGCCGACTCGCACGCACTAGCCTGCGCAGTGAGCCCATCAACCACGAGGATCCAGTAGTCACATGAACATGAGCGCAACAGACACAAATAGCCAGGTCGTTCAAAACAGCGGGCCGTTCCGTGCCGGCGACCGGGTGCAGCTCACGGGTCCAAAGGGACGCATGAACACGATCGCACTGATCCCCGGCCAGGGATTTCACACGCACCGCGGAATCCTCGCGCACGATGACATCATTGGTCAGCCGGATGGATCGGTGGTGACGAACAATGTGGGTGTTGAACATCTGGCGTTGCGACCGCTGCTGAGTGATTTTGTGATGTCGATGCCTCGTGGTGCCGCAATCATTTATCCCAAGGACGCCGCTCAGATCATTGCTCAGGCCGATATTTTCCCCGGTGCAACCGTGGTCGAGGCCGGAGTGGGTTCCGGAGCTCTGTCCCTCTGGTTGCTGCGCGCCATTGGGCCAGCCGGGCGACTTGCCTCCTTCGAGCGGCGCGACGAGTTCGCCGACGTCGCTCGCGACAATGTGGCGACCTTTCTCGGTTCAGACCCCGGGAATTGGACGATCACCCTGGGCGACCTGACCGACACTCTTCCGGACGTTGCTGCCCCGCACAGTGTTGACCGTGTGGTGCTCGACATGCTGGCCCCCTGGGAATGCCTCGGTGTCGTCTCGGATGCGTTGAAGCCGGGCGGCGTGTTGCTGTGCTATGTGGCCACCGTGACTCAGCTCTCCCGTGTGGCAGAGGCTATTCGAGGAACGGGGATGTACACAAACCCCGATTCCAACGAGACCATGATTCGTGGCTGGCATGTGGAGGGGCTCGCTGTTCGCCCGGACCACCGCATGATCGGCCACACCGGCTTCCTGATCACGGCCCGGCGTCTCGCCCCCAACACGGTCCTGCCCGAGTTGAAGCGTCGGCCGTCCAAGACCGACTTTGACGACGCTGACGTGGAAGCGTGGACACCCGGCGCTCTGGGCGAACGGAATGTCAGCTCAAAGAGCATGCGCAAGCGTGTGCGTGCCGCCAGCACCAGTGCGGGCTTGTCGAAGGCACGCGACCTCGAATCGCCCGTTGAACCCCAGATAGACTAAATTTCGGCCGCCGACCCGGCCAGTATCTGCCGCGCACGCGCGGCACACCGTATTGAGAAAGAGGACTTGTGCGCAAAGCATCCGCGCTGATTGTTACCGCCGGACTACTCCTGGCATCCTTGACGGCCTGCAGCACCCCGGGTGCAACCGCGACGGAGTGCACGCCGCCGTTCAACGCCGGCGCCTCGTCGAAGCTGGTGAGCGTGACGGGAGACGTGGGGGCCAAGCCCATCGTTGATTTCCCCACTCCGCTCAAGACGACGAGCACGGAACTCAATGTGGTTGTTCCTGGCGACGGTGCACCCATCGTTGAAGGCCAGCAAGTCAAGGTTGACCTCAGCGTGTATAACGGCACGACCGGAGCTGTTGTGCAGGAATCGGCCTATGACGGCACGTCACTGGCCACCCTCATCGTGAATGATCAGACGATCCGGGGTCTGTCCCAGGCTCTCGTGTGTGCTCAGGTCGGTTCGCGTCTCGCCGTGACCGTTGCTCCCGATGACGCCTTCGGACCCCAGGGTGGTAGCGCTGACCTGGGTATCGGAGCGACGGACACCCTGGTGTTTGTCATCGACGTCGTCAGGTCGTACCTGACCCGTGCAGATGGTGCCGACCAGCCGAGCGTGAATGGGCTGCCCGGAGTTGTTCTCTCCGAGAACGGCACGCCCGGCATCAGCATTCCCTCGGGTGCTGCGCCCACCGACCTGAAGGTCGCCGTGTTGAAGAAGGGCACGGGGCCACAGGTTGAAGAGGGCGACACCGTCACCGTCGCGTACACCGGAGTGGTCTGGGAGACCAAGGAGGTCTTCGACTCCACCTGGACGACCGGGACGCCGGCACCGCTGCTTGCTGCCGACGGATCCCAGGTACAGGGCGGCACCATCCCCGGTTTCGCTGAAGCAATGATTGGGCAGACCGTTGGATCTCAGGTCATCGCCGTCATTCCGTCCGACCAGGGTTACGGTGACCGCGAAGTGTCGGGCATCCCTGCGGGGTCAACGCTCGTCTTTGTTTTTGACGTGTTGGGTATCAACTAGGTCCAGCAGCATTCAGAGTGGGGCGGCACCGCGCGATAGAATCGCACAGTGTCGCCCCTTTCGCACCAGCCCCCCACCGCACGGTCCTCGCCCCGACCTGTCACGGTTGAGGAACGCCTCTTCAGCTTTGTACTCGCTCTCATTGCAACTGAGATCGGACTGACCAAGGCCGAGATCCTTGAGACCGTTCAGGGTTACCGCCAGCGGTATTCTGCCAGCGCCAGCAATGCGAGTCTGGAGCGTCAGTTCGAGCGCGACAAGGACGACATCCGGGAGCTGGGAATTCCACTGGAAATGGTTGAGCCGGCCGATGATCCGGGCAGCAACCACAACCTTCGCTATCGGATCCCCAAGGGCCTGTACAACCTACCCGCGGACGTGACGTTCTCCCCGAATGAGGTCATGCTGCTGCGGCTTGCGGCCACTGTCTGGCGCGAGGGTTCCCTGTCTGCGGAGTCTCGCCGGGCACTCACCAAACTCAACTCTCTGGGCCTTGAGTCAGGTGACCCCCTTCTCGGTTATGCACCGTCTCTGCGCGCGAGGGAATCATCCTTCGAACCCCTGAGTAAGGCGATGGATAGAAATCATGTGGTGTCCTTCCTCTATCTGAAGCCGGGGGACACCACCCCGCAGCCGCGTCGAGTGGCGCCACGCGCCATTGTGCTGCACGATGGTCGTTGGCATCTCTTTGCCACCGATCAGGTGGCAGCCGCACCGCGAACATTTCTCCTGTCACGCATTGTGGGGCCCGTTCTTCCCGTTCCGGGCAGCGCAGATACCGCCGTTCCCACGGCGTCGGGCGCACATCCTGGGCAAGACGCCCTGGCCGAGCTTGACACCCTCTGGAACGCCCAGACGGCAACGCTCTCGGTTCGGGCCTTCAGCGATGCGGCCATCCGGCTCAGCAAACGCGACACCTCGCTGCTGGAGGGCTCCACACCGATGCAGACATCGGGTGGCCCGTCCGTTGACGCCGTCGTGATCACCCTGCACTACAGCGATCTCAACATTTTCGCCGACGAACTAGCCGGCTATGGTCCCGAGGTGCTCGTGCACTCGCCGCCGCTCCTCCGAGCGGCAGTGCGCACCCGCCTGTTGGGGGTCGCCCGAGCGCACGGGGGTACAGCATGAGTGATCTCCCACCGCCCGTCGCCGCTGACAAGCTGACCTTTCTGTTATCCCTTGTTCCCTACCTCATCGACCATGACAATGTGACGGTTACCGAGGTTGCCGAGAGATTTGGAATGTCCGCCGCGCGCGTTCGTACAGCCGTGCGTCTCATCGCCGTGTCCGGAGTTCCGGGGGAGACCAATCAGTACCTGCACGGCGATCTCTTTGACATTCTGTGGGATGAGTTCGAAGACAATGACCGCATCGTCCTCACCCACGGTGTGGCCATCGACGACTCCCCGCGCTTCTCCGCCCGGGAAGCGGCAGCGCTCATCGCCGGCCTGCAATACCTGTCCGCGCTGCCCGAAAACGCCGATCGTGAAGCGATCGCAACGCTGATGGCCAAGCTCACGCGCGGCGCATCCGCTGCACCGAGTCAAGTTGTTGTGGCGAACCGGAAATTTCCTCAAACGCTGTCACTGATTCAAGAGGCCGTGCGCGAGCGCGTGCAGATCAGATTCGACTATCTCAATGCCCGAGGGGAACGTGTGCTTCGGCACGTTGACCCCCTGCGCGTCGAGTCTGTTGATCGTGACTGGTATCTGCGAGGCTGGTGCCATCTCAGGGGCGCGGTGCGCACCTTTCGGCTGGATCGAATGAGTGAGGCGGCTGTGACAACGAAACCGACAACGTCGCATTCGGCCGACACACCACTCCCCGACGTTTTGTTTGAGCCCTCGAGTGATGACCTGTCAGTTGTGCTTGAAATTCCCGAAGCTGCGCTGGATCTGATCATGGACTATCGGCCGGAAAGACGTCTCGCCGGTGCGCGCACTGATGCGTCTCTGGTGCGCGTGGCGGTGCGGGTCGCTCACTACAACTCACTCACGCGTCTGGTTGCCTCGCTTCCGGGACTCATCACGGTGATCGAACCTGTAGACGCGCGCACGGCTGTTGCGCTCTGGGCCGCATCGGGCGCAACCCAGTATGAGGGTGACTAGCGTGCCGTGGTGGTCCTGGGGACTCATCTGGGCCGGTGCGTTGCTTGTTCCGCTGAGCCTCGTGGTGGGCATCGCGTTCACTCTCTTTCGCAAGCTGATGCGCACAGCCGACGCTCTTCAGCATCTTGGGAGTCAACTCGCAGCTCTGCATCCTGTACCCGAAACCAGCGATGCGTATGCTGGGGCACAGCAGTTCCATCCGGCAGTCTTTCGTGATGCGGAAGAACTGCGGCTGACCGTGGAGCGGGCGGCTGTTGTGCGAAAGCACCGCGCTCAGGTCCGTCGCGATCGACGGATCGTCCACGGTAAACTGATTCAACATGCTCAATGATTCAGAGGACTAAACCTCATGCTCGGTAATCTCAACGGATGGCACCTGGTCATCGTCCTGTTCATCGTGCTCCTCCTTTTCGGTGCACCCAAGCTTCCCGGACTCGCTCGAAGCCTCGGCCAATCCATGAAGATCTTCAAGACCGAGATTAAGAGCGACAAGGCCGACGACGCACCCGCCGACAGCCCGAAGTCTGACGGCCCGGTCGATCCCTCGACCAAGCCCTAAGCAGATGGCGGTTCGAAACCGTCGGCGCACTTCGACGGAAGGCAAGATGTCGCTCGGTCAGCATCTGATCGAGCTGCGCAAGCGGCTGTTTCTGGCTGGGCTCGGCATTCTTCTCGGTGCTGCGGCGGGCTGGATGTTGTCGGACTTCGTCTGGGACCAGCTCCGTGAGCCCATTTACGCGATCATCTACGCCCAGCACCGCGATGCTCAGATTAATTACCCCGACATCACGTCGGCATTCGATCTCAAGCTGAAGATCTCCTTCTATGTGGGCCTCATCGTCTCGAGCCCGGTGTGGTTGTATCAAATCTTCGCGTTTCTTGTGCCGGGGCTTACCCGCACAGAAAAGGCCTATACGTTTGGGTTTTTCTTTACCGCCATTCCGCTCTTTTTGGCCGGTTGCGCTGCAGGTTGGTTCGTACTTCCGAACGTTGTAGAGCTCATGACGAGCTTCGCGCCAGCCGAAGATTCTGCGTTCATCAATGCCCAGAATTACTTTGACTTTGTTCTCAAACTTGTCGTCGCGATTGGCATCGCCTTCGTGCTCCCCGTCTTCATTGTTCTCCTCAACTTTGCGGGCGTGGTCAGCGCAGAATCGATCATCAAATCCTGGCGTATTGCAATTCTCGTGATCACCCTTTTCACGGCGATCGCTACCCCCGCCGCTGATGTCGTGTCAATGTTCCTTCTGGCGATCCCCATGGTGGTGCTGTACTTCGCCGCCTACGGCATCGCTTTCCTGCACGACCGACGAGCCGCTAAGCGGGCTCGCGCCGTCGATATCGAACTGGCGCTTTAGGATCACGTGACTTCTCTCCAATCCCCGGCTGAACGCTATGCCGCAGCACGCAAACGCGTGACCCAGCCGATTCTGCAAGCCTTTCGTGCCGCACGCCGCTTTGAGCTTGATCCCTTTCAACTTGAGGCCTGTGCCTCGATCGAGTCCGGAAACAGTGTGCTTGTGGCAGCGCCAACCGGTGCGGGCAAGACGATCGTGGCCGAGTTCGCTATTTTTCTGGCAATGCAGCATCCGTCGAAGAAGGTCTTTTACACGGCCCCGATGAAGGCACTGAGTAACCAGAAGTTTCAAGAGTTTGTGGCCGAATACGGCGCAGACGAGGTAGGGCTTCTTACCGGCGACACCAACATTAATGCCAAGGCGCGCATCGTGGTGATGACCACAGAGGTTCTCCGCAACATGCTCTACGCGGACTCTGACCTGCTCACGAATCTTGCCTTCGTCGTCATGGATGAGGTGCACTATCTCGCAGATCGATTCCGCGGAGCGGTCTGGGAAGAAGTGATCATCCATCTTCCACAGCACGTGCGGATGGTCTCCCTGAGCGCGACGGTGTCGAACGCTGAGGAGTTTGGTGATTGGTTGCAGGCTGTTCGTGGTGAAACCGATGTCATTGTCTCCGAGGAGCGGCCTGTTCCCCTGGAACAGCATGTGCTCGTCAAGAACAACATGCTGGATCTTTTTGATGCCGCAGGGCTCGTGGGGACGCACCGGGTCAATCCGGAACTTGTGCGGTTGTCGCAGGCGGGGTCTCGGGGCAGCAGTGGGCGCGGCGGGCGGGGCACACGCAGCGGGGAAGACCGCCGCACGGATTACCGCGGACGCCACCAGAACAGGCCTGACTTCGTTCCGCAGCGCTCGGAAACCACGCGCATGGACCGCGCGGAGATCGTGCGCATGCTCGAGGGCAAGCATCTGCTTCCGGCGATCTTCTTCATATTCAGTCGCGTGGGCTGCGACCAGGCCGTTCGCCAAGTGTTGCGCGCCGGTGTGCGCCTGACCAATGAACACGAGCGCGATGAGATCCGCGAGATCGTGGACGAGCGCTGCCGGACGCTCCTGGATGAAGACCTCGGCGTGCTGGGCTACTTTGAGTGGTTGGACGGATTGGAACGGGGCGTCGCCGCGCACCACGCCGGCATGCTGCCCGCCTTCAAAGAGGTGGTCGAAGAGCTCTTTCAGAAGAAGCTCGTCAAGGCGGTCTTCGCGACGGAAACACTGGCACTCGGCATAAATATGCCCGCGCGCACGGTCGTGCTCGACAAGCTCGAGAAATTCAATGGCGAGGCACGCGTTCCCATCACCCCCGGGGAGTACACCCAGCTCACCGGACGTGCGGGTCGCCGCGGGATCGACACCCTCGGCCACTCCGTTATTCAGTGGCAGCAGGGACTTGACCCGCACGCCGTGGCAGCCCTTGCTTCCCGGCGCACGTACCCTCTCAACTCCAGCTTCAAGCCCACGTACAACATGGCCGTGAACCTCATCGATCAGTTTGGCCGGGAACGCACCCGAGCCGTGCTCGAGTCCTCCTTTGCTCAGTTTCAGGCGGATCGTTCCGTCGTCGATCTAGCCCGAACGGTGCGAGCGCAGGAGGAGTCTCTGTCGGGGTTCGCCGAGGCGATGACCTGCCACCTCGGTGACTTCGCTGCGTACACGACGATCAGGCGGCAACTTACCGAGTGTGAGCGTGCCGTCTCGAAAAGCGATAAATCTCTGCGTGGCGAGCGGGACAAGCGGCAACGCGAAATCGCCAACCTTCGCAATGCCATGCGCGCTCATGCCTGCCATCACTGCCCCGAGCGGGAGCAACATGCTCGCTGGGCCGAGCGGTGGTGGAAGCTGTCGCGTCAGACGGAGGCACTGAGTGAGCAGATTAGCGCGCGTACCGGTGCCATTGCTCGGGTCTTTGACCGCGTCAGTGACGTTCTTCTCGGCTACGGATACCTCACGAAGAATCTTAACGGACGCGTTGAGCTGAGCGACAGCGGTCGTATTCTCCGTCGCATCTATGCCGAACGCGACCTGCTCGTGGCCGAGGCGCTGCGCAGAGGGCTGTGGAACGATCTTGATCCCGCGGGCCTGGCCGCGATGGCGTGCGCGCTCGTTTTCGAACCGCGACGCGACGAGGGGATGCTCGATGCACGTTATTTGCCGCGGGGGGCGTTCCGACCCGCGCTCGAGGAGACGCAGGATCTGTGGAGTCGTATTGACGACCTTGAACGCGAACACAAGCTTCCTGGCAGTAAGCCACTCTCGGTGGGCTTGAGCCTTCCGATGTGGAACTGGGCGCGGGGCGGATCACTGGGTGATGTTCTCCTCGAGGCGGAGATGGCCGCGGGAGACTTTGTGCGCTGGACCAAGCAAACGATCGACCTCCTCGATCAGCTCTCCGTCGTGGCGGATGGGCCGGTGGGCCGTGCGGCCCGTCAGGCGATGCAAGACGTTCGGCGCGGCATTGTTGCGTATTCTTCGGTTTCCTAGATGCCGTCACTGAACCAACAGGGGAGTGAGCGTGCCCTCACGCTTCCGTTCTGGGCGGCCCTTGTGCTCGCAGGCCTTGCCGGAGTGGTGCTGGACGCCGGATATCCGGATCGTGACATGTGGGTTCTCGCCCCCGTGGGTGTCGCCCTTATGTTTGTGTCGCTTCTTGGCCGGGGGCCCTGGACCGGGCTCATCATCGGTCTGGTTGCGGGTCTCTCGTTCTGGCTCACCCACATCTACTGGATCACCCTGTACCTGGGTCCGGTCCCGTGGATCGCGCTCGGCGGGCTTCAAAGCATCTTCTTCGCGGTGGGACTGTCCCTGACAGCTGTGGTGCTGCGGATGGGACCGCGACTATGGCCAAGCCGGCTCGGCCGGCTTCTGGTCGTGCCGGTGGTTGTGGCCGGGCTGTGGACGGCACGAGAAGCTATCTCCGCAGTGTGGCCCTACGGCGGTTTCGCGTGGGGTCGAGTGGCATTGAGTCAGTCCGAGGGGCCCTTTGCCTCGTTGGTGGCCTGGGTGGGAATGTCCGGCCTTAGCTTTCTGATTGTTTTCCTGAGCGCCCTCACGATTCAGCTTCTCCGCAGCGTGCAGCTCGACCACGTTCAACACGCCGCCATTGCCGTCGCCACCATTCTGCTCCTCCTCCTCGTTCCTGCATTTCCGGTACTGGAGAGTGGCACAACCCGCCTTGCCGCCATCCAGGGCGCCTCGGATGCAGGGCTGAACGCCCAGTATGAGCCCGGGCAGATTCTCAATGACCATGTCTCGGCCACCCTTCCCATCATTGGCGAGGACGTTGATTTTGTGGTGTGGCCAGAAAACGCCAGTGATATCGACCCCTTGCGCTACCCGCAGGCTGCCCGGGTGCTCGATTACATCAGCCGGGAAATGAGCGCACCGGTCCTTGCTGGAACGATCACCCTTCAGGACGGAACCTACTTCAACAGTTCTTTGCTCTGGAAGGCGGACCAGGGCGCAGTCGATATCTACGACAAGGTACATCCGGTCCCATTTGCGGAGTACATGCCCGACCGGGCATTTTGGCGTCCGTTTGCACCTGATCTCATTGATCTCATCGGCCGCGACTATGGCATCGGCACGCGCGACAATATTTTTGACATCGACGGCGTCATAGCGGGCATCGCGATCTGCTTTGATATCGCCGATGATCAGCTCATTCACAACATGATTGATGATCACGCCGAGATTATTCTCGGCCAGACAAACAACGCGGACTTCGGGTACACCGACGAGAGTGTTCAGCAGCTGGCCATTGCTCGGCTGCGTGCTCTTGAGTCTGGCCGTACGGTCGTGAACATCTCCACGGTGGGCACGAGTGCCATCATCGGGCCTGACGGTCAAACCATCGATCGTCTGCCTACCTGGGAGCCGGGTGCCATGGTGCAGACGGTGCCACTCAGCTCCACCATCACCCCGGCAATGGCCGGCGGACGCCAGATTGAATGGTTTGTCTCGGGGCTGGGACTAGCGGGGTTTCTTCTCTGCGCACTCGGAACCCGGCTCAGTCGACAGAGGTTGTCGTCACCCGAGCGTTAACAAGAAACGGTCCCGCAGCCGTGAGGCTCGGGACCGCTCGTTAGTGCGTCACAGTGGTGCGGTTAGGCACCAATCTTCTGCTGGCCGCGACGTTCGCGCAGAACTGTGAGGCGCTCCTGAAGGAGTTCCTCGAGTTCGGCGCGCGTCCGGCGTTCCAGCAACATATCCCAGTGACTACGGGCGATCTTTTCACCGGAGTGATCAACGATCACCGGTGTCGAGTCCACAAGTCGGGTGGCGACTCGGGAGCAGTACTTGCACTCCCATTCGTCGGGGGCTTCGGCGTCGGCCGAAAAAATCATGACGGTCTCTTTGCTGCACGTTGCACACCGGTAGGTGTGCGTTACTCGTGCGGAAAAAGTGACGCCCTCTTCGCTCTGCAGGCTTTGTGCGCCTAATCTCATGCCACGTAAACTGCGGTCAGCCATCGTGTGGTCTCCTCTCGCGATGCAATCACAGTTCTCGCGATGCATTCCCAGTTGTAAACCATCAAGCTGGGCGTTACCTTTCCAGTTCCCCCATTTTAGGGGGCAACTCTCAGGTTAGACCTGTTAACCGCGCTCTGCCACCAGCGCAACGGCGATATCGGTGCGATCCGTGACGAGTCCATCGACTCCGATGTCGAGTAGACGGCGCATGGTGGACACATCATTCACGGTCCACACGTGTACCTCGACACCAACATCATGCATTCGGCGAACGAACCGCGGGGTGACAATCCGCAGTGGGCCAGCAGTCTCCGGCACCTGGACGGCCGCAAGGCCACGCAGAGACCGACGAACCATGACCGTGGGAGCCAGCGTCGCGGCGAGAACCGCTTTCACAACACGCAGCGAGGAGGCGGATGTGGCAACGCCGGGCAAGAGATCGCACGCGCGATGGCGCCGCTCCTCAGAAAAAGACGTGATCAGCACCCGAGGTATGGCCCGTGCCTCCAAAATCGCCGTGACCGTGGGGACCACCGCGTCGTCGGCCTTGATATCAATGTTGAAGAGGGCATCCGGAAAGGCGTCGAGAGCCTCAGACAGGGAGGGCATGAACTGCCCGTTGCCGAGGCCACAGCGTTTCAGCTCCGCCACGGTTGACTGATCGATGCGGGTTTTCAGACCGAGACGTGCCAGGTCAGGGTCATGACTAATGACGGCCACAGCATCACTGCTGGCGTGGACATCCGTTTCGAGATGGGTCGCCCCAGACGCCAGGGCAGACAGGAATGCGAGGAGTGTATTCTCCGGGGCCTCCCGCGCCAAGCCGCGGTGGGCGAGAATGCGTGTTCCCGGCTGCGCGAGAAAGCGGGACGGGGCACCTGCGGACACCCGCTACGCCGGAGGCGCGGGGGGAACGCGCCCGGGGGACTCCGGCGCACCACCCTTCGGGCCAAAAGCGTTGCCGATGCCCTTCATGGCTTCGGTGAGTTCACTCGGAACAATCCAGAGCTTGTTCGCACTGCCCTGGGCGAGCTTAGGCAGCGTAAGCAGGTATTGATAGGCCAGCAGCTTCGGATCGGGATCCCCGTCGTGAATTGCCTTGAAGACGGTTGTGATTGCTTCCGCCTCGCCCTGTGCGCGGAGCACGGCAGCTTTGGCGAATCCTTCGGCCTCGAGAATCGAGGCCTGCCTGGCTCCCTCGGCGGTGAGAATGGCCGATTGCTTTGTTCCCTCCGCGGTGAGGATGAGGGCACGGCGGTCTCGCTCGGCACGCATCTGCTTCTCCATGGAGTCCTGAATGGATATGGGCGGGTCAATGGCCTTCAACTCGACGCGTCCCACTCGGATTCCCCACTTGCCCGTGGCCTCATCCAGCACAATTCTCAGCTGGCCGTTGATGTTATCGCGGCTGGTGAGGGCCTCTTCAAGGTTGAGGCCACCGACGACGTTACGTAGCGTGGTGGTGGTCAGCTGCTCAACTGCCCCCAAATAGTTGTTGATCTCGTACGTGGCTGCACGGGCATCCGTCACCTGAAAGTACACGACGGTGTCGATGGAGACAACCAGGTTGTCTTCGGTGATTACGGGCTGAGGTGGGAACGACACCACCTGTTCTCTCATGTCGATGAGGGGACGCAGACGATCGATGAAGGGAATCAGGATGTTCAGGCCCGGTAACAACGTTTTGTGGTACCGCCCAAGCCGTTCCACGACCCCCGCATTCGCCTGGGGAATAATGCGAATGGATTTGGCGAGGGTCACAATGACCGCGGTGATCAGCGCGACAACCACGATGACCACGATGATTTGAGTCAAAATTGTTCCAAAATCGTTCATGACGCCTTCCGTTCGGCGGGCGTAACCACAGCGGTTGCCCCGTCTATTGCAGTGACAACGACACGCTCACCCGGAACGAGGTGGTCAGGGTGGGCATCGGGGGAGAGGCGGGCCGTCCACGTCTCTCCGTTGGAGAGCCGCACGAGTCCGCCCGTCGACTCCAGAGTCTTGACGACGTCACCGCCCAGCCCCAACAGCGCGTCCACATTGGATTTGGCCGGATCTCCGCCGCGCTTCAGGGCACGCAGCAGAGGCGGTTTGATGGCCACCAGCAGGGTGAGCGCAAGAAGTGCCGCGATCACGAGTTGCAGCCACCACGGCACTCCGAGGAGGCCCGAGAGGAGGCCGCCAACGCTTCCGATGGCGATCATGAGGAAGGTGAGTTCCAGTGTCATCATCTCGATGCTGAGGAACAGCAAAATGAGCACGAGCCAGACGATCCATGCATATTCGGCTATAAAAGCATCCATGACGTCCCCCTTTTCAACAGGTTCTTCCTTCAAAACTAGCAGGTGGAAGCCGGTTTTATCGGGTCTCTTGGTAGTCTCAGAGCTTGCGATCCGTTCGCACTTCGACTCGTTATCTTCTAAAGGAGCACGCGTGACCACCCCACTTGCAGCAGGATCACTTATCGGCAAGCGCGTTCTTGTGACGGGATCGTCCCGAGGAATCGGCGCCGATACCGTGTCGTACTTCGCGGCAGCGGGAGCATCCGTTGTCATCAATTTTCGCAATAAGGAGGCTCGGGCCAAGAAGCTTGCAGACTCGATCCGCGCTGCGGGCGGGACGGCCATTACCGTGGGCGCCGACCTGACCGATTCGGCGTCCGTCACCGCCATGTTCGAAACGATTCGAGCGGAATTCGGTGGACTCGACATTCTCGTCATGAATGCCTCCGGCGGAATGGAAAGCGGAATGGCAGCCGACTACGCGATGGTACTCAACCGCGATGCCCAGGTGAACCTGCTTACGACGGCGCTGCCCGTGCTGGGGGAGGGGTCGCGCGTTGTGTTCGTGACCAGCCATCAGGCTCACTTTGTGCAGACCACGGCCACGATGCCGGAGTATGAGCCGGTTGCGCGCAGCAAACGCGCCGGTGAGGACGCCCTCCGCGCCATGGCTCCGCAGCTGGAGAAGGCCGGGATCGGTTTCGTCGTGGTGTCTGGTGACATGATCGAGGGGACCATCACCGCCACTCTGCTGGAGCGTTCCAATCCTGGCGCGCTGGGACTCCGTAAGGAGGCCGCCGGTCGCCTCTACAACGTGAGCGAATTCGCCGCCGAGATCGTGCAGGCCGCCGTTGAGCCTGTGCCGGAAGGCACCCTGCCCGAAAATCACACCCGTTACGTCGGCGACATCACCGAGTTCCGCCAGGCATAACAATGAAGTCAGCCGATCTGCCGCTGCTGCAGTCCGTGTCACGACCGACCATTCATCCGGACACCTCGCGAGCCGTTGTCTCCGTTGTTCGAGCCGATTTTGCAGCGGATGACTACGTCGGCCAACTTTGGACGGTTCCGTTTGGCGACGGCACCACGCCGCAACGTCTGACGCGTGGACATCGGGACTCGTCGCCGCAGTTTTCGCCTGATGGCACGGTTCTCGCGTTTCTTCGCTCCGGACCGGGTGCGCCCGCACAGTTGTTCGTGGTTGATGCTGCTGGGGGAGAGCCGGTCAAGGTCACGCGCGTGACGCTCGGTGTCAGTGATTTTCGCTGGCGCCCCGACTCGGCCAGTATTGCGTGTGTGACGCGGGTACCGGAGCCGGGACGGTACGGAACAGTGTCGGGCCTCGAGGCCGGCTCGGAACCGGCGCGTCGGATCACCACGCAGCGGTATCGGTCAAACGGTGTGGGGTTCACGTCGGACCGTCGCTCACACGTGTTCATGGTGGCCGTGCCCGACGTGTGGGCCGAGCCGGTGCCGTCTGCCGTCCCATCGGTTCGGGACGCGGTCGACGCCACGGGCGCAGTCGCACAGCCCGTTGACTCCAGCAACAGTGCACCCCTCGGATTCCCGCAAGCCCGCCAGGTAAGTGCGGGGGACTACGACCATGCGGGTCTGATCTTTTCCGCCGATGGATCGCGTCTGCTGAGCGTGTCGGCGCGTCATCTCGACCGGGACCGGGACCTCCGGTCGGAGGTTGTGGAATTTGCGGTGCCGGTCGACCTGTCCGCGGCAGAGGATGCCCTATCCTTTCGGGTTGTTGTCTCGGAAAATGAGAATCTGAGCATCTCGACCATCACGATGGCAGAGGACGGACAACTTTTTCTTCTCGCCACGAACGTGGGAATCAGCGGGCGCGATTTCGTCGGAGCCAACACAGCGTTGTACGTGCTCGAGGCGAGCGGGGAGCGAAGCCCGCACCGGGTTACCGACCCCAACGTAATCGATCTGGACGCATCCGGGGGACTCAGCGTGACTGCGGACGGTCAGGTGCTGGCCCAGAATTGCAGCCGGGGTGAGGTTCATCTCGTGCGCATCGACTCCGAGGGTGTTCTTGACCCGGTCTCGTCGGGTGCGATGGTTGTCACGGCGCACGACAGTGTGGGGTCGACCATTGTGTATGCCTTTCAGGACGGATCGACTGCGGGCGACCTCCGGCTCGTCGGGTCCGGCAGCACGACTCTCACGGACTTTTCGGCACCGGTCAGGCAGCTTGGTGTGGCGCCGGTGGCCGAGCTCACGGTTCAGGGCCGGGACGGCTACCCGGTGCACGGCTGGGTGCTGACCCCGCCGGGAGACGGGCCCCACCCGGTGCTGTTGAACATCCACGGCGGGCCGTTTGCCCAGTACACCGTGGCGCTCCTCGACGAAGCCCAGGTGTACGTCGATGCGGGTTATGCCGTCGTGATGTGTAACCCACGCGGGTCGGCTGGTTACGGTCAGGCTCATGGCCAGTCGATCCGCGGCGCGCTGGGCACAGTCGACCAGGATGATGTGCTGGATTTTCTGGATGGCGCACTGGCCGCGCGGCCTCGGCTTGATTCTGCCCGAGTGGGTATTATGGGCGGATCCTATGGCGGATATCTCACGGCCTGGATCATTGCTCACGACCATCGTTTCGTCGCGTCAATTGTGGAGCGAGGTTATCTCGACCCCGAACGATTCATCGGTACGTCCGATATTGGTGACTTCTTCAGCGAGGAATACACCGGAACAAACGTGGAAGACATGCAACGGCAGAGTCCGCAGGCCGTCGTCGGGAACGTGTCCACTCCCACGCTGGTCATGCACTCGGCCGATGACCTTCGGTGCCCGCTGTCACAGGGCGAACGGTATTATTCTGCGCTCAAGCGTGGTGGAGTCCACAGTGAACTCGTCATATTCCCGGGTGAGAACCACGAATTGAGCCGTGGCGGGAGCCCTCGACACCGGCTGCAGCGCTTTGAGATCATTCTTGAGTGGTGGGCGTGCTTCCTGCCCTCGGCACAGAACCTCGGCAGCGACACCGCCGGCCAGCCCCGATGTGACGCATCGTAAAGCACCCGCGTAAAGCACCGCGTAAACCCGCCGTTCGTGGCCCCTCTTTAACCTCACCTGCAGTGACCGATAATGCACATTATGTCAATACGCAGCTCTCGTTGGCACAAAAATGGTTAGACGGCTGAGGTGATCGTGCGCCGTGCATCGTCGCCGAGGATCTCGGAGGCGGCCCGTCCCCGCGCCTTGGCCAGATACATGTCCTGGTCGGCCCGGTGCAGAAGCTTCTCGGGGTCTTCCTCGCCCGCACCCCACGCCATTCCAATACTGACCCCAACCGTGACAGTCATGGCCCCGAGTGAAATCGGACGGGTAATCAGTTCCTGAAGGGCATCCGCTCGTGTAACGAGGTCTTGCGTGGCTCGGATATCGGGAAAAACAACCACAAATTCGTCGCCACCGATCCGAGAAATGGTGTCGGTGGTTCGAGTTCCCCGACGGATTCGGGCAGCTACTTCGATCAGGACGGCATCTCCGGCCTGATGGCCCAGCGTGTCGTTGACCGCTTTGAAACCGTCCAAATCCAGAAAAAGCACCCCAATGCGAGTGCCGGACTTCCTCGCCTGCCTCATCTCGGCATTCAAGCTTTCGAGAAGTCGTAACCGGTTGGGAAGATCGGTGAGGGGATCATGGAATGCGAGGTGTTTCACCCGTGCCTCAGCAGCACGCAGGGCGGTCACGTCGGTCACACTGCCGAGATGTCCGACAAAGGCATCGTTCAGCACAATCGGCGCCGCCGTGATCTGCACCCAGTTCTCCTGCCCGTTCGGCAGACGAAATCGAACCGTGTCCTCAAAAGGTGCCGTGCTGGTGAGGTAATCGCCCCACGCGGCATGAACGCGTTCGACATCGTCTGGACCCAGCAGAGACGTCCAGCAGTCCACGGCTCGAGTGCGCTCGTCGGTGACACTCGACAGCGCAACCCACCGTTCGTTCGTGGCCGTGGCTCGCCCCTCAGCGTCGAACTGCAGAATTCCCACCGGTGCGAGCTGTATCAGTGACTGCAACGAGGCCGCAGTGGCCGACAGCTCCCGCGTACGAGCAGTGACCGTTTCCTCCAAGACCCGGTTGGCGTGAAATAACGCCGCAGTGGCTTCAGTGTGAAGATGGTCCAGGACCCGGAGGCGTCGTGACGCCAGCCATCCCACGATGCAGCCCAGCAGAGTCATCATCAAAACCAAGGATGCGATGGCAAATCGGGTATCGAACCACCCAGACTGCTGGGCAGCGAGCAGGAGAAAACCCAGCAGCGCTGGTCCGAACAGCACGGTGGGCAGAACAAGTCGCAGCAGTTGCCCGCCACTCCCGCTCTCGCGTGCCACACCCAGGAGACCATGGGACGGGTACTGCAGGAGGACGGCTCCGGACAGGACTGTCAGACTGAGCGCTGTGGGCAAAGCCATGCTGGTTGCGCCACCGATGGTGTACAGCGATGACACGTTGTACAAATAACCGAGGAGCGCCATCAGACTCAGTCCGAGCGAGATGAGCGCGCACCCCAGGGTGAGGCCCGGCCGGCGCCCCGCTCGGGACAAGACAGCTCCTCCGAGCACCAGGAGGGAGGCTGCCGTCGTTGGGGCCATCCTCGCCGTGTCGCCACGCAGATCAATTCCGGGCATCAGCGTATCGATCCCGAGCGAGGGACCGAAGATGTATTCCACCAGAGTGAGTGCACCGGCGAGGGCCGCCGCTCCCCCGAACGCAAACATCAGCCTGGTGCGCCGCGTTGACGTACCGTGCATCAGCAGTGTGCTGAGAGAGATCAGAACGACCGCCGCTGCAGCCGTTGGCTTGATGGAACCGTAACCGGGAAAGAACTCGGTGAGAACGGAAATGCCTGCATACCAGCCGAATAGCACAAGCAAAGCAGTCAGGCCCACCGCACCCGCAATAACTCGTCCGACCTTTGGCACTAATCCCCCGCTCCCGCTTCACAGGACGTGCAGCAGATGATTCCAGCATAGATCGATAGAACAGGCCCGATCGACAGAACTGGCCCGGGGGCGAGCCCGATCAGTGCTGAAGCGGAGGCTTGGTGTGGATCACCATTCCCAGTTCGTTGACCGGTTCAAAGGCATCGCGATCCCATGCTCCCGGATGCGGAACGGGGCAGTTGAGGATGGTGTTCTTCGTTGAATGGTCTATAAAGTGCTCGCGCATGGCACTGCCGCACACCGGACATGCTTGAGCGCCCAGCTGTTGGGCAAGAGCCCGAAGCTCCCCCTCGCTCGACTTTGCATTGACGTCTGGATTCATGCGATCAGAGTACGCTCAATTCGATAAAATAAACAGAGTGTGCTAGAGAACGAGTGTCAGGTGTTGTCCTCGCCGAAGCCGGACTCCAAGAGAGCAGCAAGGGCAGCCACCGCATCTGTCGCGTCAGTGCCGAGAGCCGAGATCTCCGCCGTCATCCCCCGCGACAACCCGAGCGACATGATGCCGAGCAAGCTCGTGGCGTCCATGCCGTTGACGAGGACTGTCGCCTCGAAGGTTGCAGCGAGGGTCACAAATTCGGCAGCGGGACGCGCGTGTAACCCGTCCCGGTTCACCAGCGTGACCGCTCGAAAAACGGATGCCTCCTGGTCCGACGCTGGGACCCGCTCAGCGCTGGTCGGCTCCGGCCGTTGCGGGTCCGCCCGTTGCGGATCCCTGGCCGATAGCGCGGCAGCGGCCACCGTGGTCAGGTCTCCCCCGATCTCTGCCGCGACGGCGGCAGCCACGCCGCCCTCCACGAGCGGAGCATCCACAATCCGAATGCGAGCACGAAGGTCCTCATCCAGAAAGTCCAGCGCGGTCTCAGCCGTGAGGATGGCGGAACCCAGGTCGCACAGCACGACCGCGCTGCCCTCCCCCGCCGCGGTGAGCATCCCTTCGGATACCTTGAGAAAACTTGTGCCGATTCCGTCATCATCGGTACCGCCCGCCGGAACAAGAATGGCGTGGGGAGCCATCTGCCGTGCCAACGCAGTCAGCCCCTCGGCGATGAGCGAACTGTGGGACACAAAGACGAGGCCCACTCGCCCGGTATCGTCACCCATCAGATAGTCACCGTGTTGACCGCGGCCCGCAGCAGGAGCCGGGTGGACTCAGCACCCGGATCACGGTGTCCCCGCGCGCGCTCTCCGAGATAGCTCGCGCGCCCCTTCCGGGCCACCAATGGTTCGGTGTCGACGGCGCCCTGGTCTGCCGCATCGGCGGCAGCTCTCAGGATCTCCTGTGGCGTACCACCGTCAGCAGCGCACGCAGCGGCGGCCTCCACGGCCGGGGTCCATGCGTCGATCATGGTCTTGTCCCCCACGACCGCCTTGCCGCGCAGCACGATGCCATCCCGAGCGGCCGTCAGAAATGCCACGGTTCCGGCAGAATCCACGTCGGATAACCCGGCAGCGGCGACAGCTGCTTTCAGAAACGCCGTGCCGTAGAGCGGACCGGACGCACCACCCACCGTGGAAATGAGGGTGCTGGCCACCAGTTTGAGAACGTCCGCAGGCACACTCTCCGCCTCCACGACAGCAAGCCGCTCAGCAATAGCCTGAAAGCCACGGTCCATGTTTTCACCGTGATCGCCGTCACCAATTTCACGATCCAGAGTGTTGAGGTCACTGCGATTCTCAGCAATAACCTCCGCAGACAGCCGCATCCACCCAATCATCCACGTTGTCGTCAAATTCATGTGTCTGCGTTACCTTCCCCAGCGCAAAGCGGATGTCTGAACAGGTGCGTCCCAGAGGTCAGTCAACTCCTCGTCCAGTTTGAGGACAGAGATCGACGCTCCCTGCATGTCCAGGCTCGTCGTGTAGTTCCCCACGAGCGACCTCGTCACCGTGATTCCACGCTCAGCGAGCACCTCGGCCGCGCGCCGGAACAGGATGTAAAGCTCAATCTGCGGGGTGCCGCCCATGCCATTCACAAAAAGCAGCACATTGTCACCGCTCGTGAACGGGAGATCTTCGAGGATCGGCTCGAGCAGGCGATCGACGATGGCATCGGCGGGCTCCAGCGGAATACGTGCCCGGCCCGGTTCGCCGTGAATGCCGATGCCAATCTCAACCTCATCGTCGGCGAGTACAAAACTCGGCACTCCCGCGTGTGGCACCACACACGCGGTGAGGGCAACGCCCATGGAGCGGACCGAAGAATTCACCTTTTCGGCGATACCAGCGACGGTCTCGAGATCGTCCATTCGCTCCGCCGCGGCACCGGCAATCTTCTCCACCAATACGGTGCCGGCAACCCCGCGTCGTCCGGCTGTATACAGCGAATCCTTGACGGCCACGTCATCGTTGGTGATGACAGCCCGAACTTCGATATCTTCCAGAAGCGCGAGGTCGGCGGCCGTCTCGAAGTTCAGCACGTCCCCGGTGTAGTTCTTGACGATGTGCAGAACACCAGCCCCACCGTTGACCGCCTTGGTCGCCGCGAGAATCGGGTCAGGTGTCGGCGACGTGAACACGGGACCGGGCACAGCCGCATCCAGCATTCCGAAACCCACAAACCCACCGTGCAGGGGCTCATGCCCACTTCCGCCACCGCTGACAATGCCGACCTTGCCCCGAACTGGGGCGTCTGCACGCGCAATGAACAGCGGGTCCGTCGATACGCGCACCACGTCTGCGTGAGCAGCTGCGAAGCCCGCCACCGCTTCGGCGACGACATTGCTTGGATCATTGATGAGTTTCTTCATGGTTATCCATTCACTCCATGGACTCCGGTTTCCCGAAGGTGTCGGCTCTGACACGCCAAACATACGCGAAACCCGGCAGCTTCACCTGCGTGTCGCGCTAACCCACTCTGCGAGTTTGGACGTCCCTGCGCCCGAGTCAATGGCGTCTGCGGCCACGCGCAGCTTCGCACGGAAGCGGTCAAGAATC
Source organism: Cryobacterium sp. CG_9.6 (assembly GCF_029893365.1). Classification (NCBI taxonomy): domain Bacteria; kingdom Bacillati; phylum Actinomycetota; class Actinomycetes; order Micrococcales; family Microbacteriaceae; genus Cryobacterium; species Cryobacterium sp. CG_9.6. The sequence goes on from NZ_JARXUZ010000001.1 coordinate 1,908,550, forward strand.
GCAACCTGCACCTGAGAAGGATCATTGGCCAGGTCGAAGGCCACAAGGCCAGCCGCCGCGTTCAGCAGCACAATGTCCCGAATGGGGCCCGGCTCCCCGGAGAGGACCGCGTGTACGACGGCGGCATTGTGCTGAGCGTCTCCACCCACAAGATCCCTCATCTGGGCACGCGCGATGCCCAATTCCCGTGGATCGATGTCGTGTTCGGTAACGAGCCCTCGGCTCACCTCCCAGACGTGGCTGTGACCCGTGGTGGTGAGCTCGTCAAGACCGTCATCGCCGCGAAAGACGAGTGCGGTCGCTCCTCGCGTCTGAAAGACACCGACAAAGAGTGGAACTCGATCAAGATTCGCCACCCCTACAGCGGATGCCTCCGGTCGCGCTGGATTGCACAGCGGGCCCAGATAGTTGAAGACGGTTGGAATACCCAGTTCCGCACGGGTGGACGCGGCGTGACCGAATCCCGGGTGGAAGGCTGCAGCGTACGCGAACGTGATTCCAGATTCCCGGAGAACCTCGGCCACACGATCAGCCGGAAGTGCCAGGTCTATGCCGAGCGCCGAAAGTACGTCCGATGAACCCGAAGCTGAACTTGCGGCTCGGTTCCCGTGTTTCACCACCGGTACGCCGGCCGCCGCACACACGATCGACGCCATCGTCGAAATGTTCACCGTTCCGAACCGGTCACCACCGGTACCCACGATGTCGAGGCCCATGGAATCGACGTTCAGCGGGACCGCGTGTTCGAGAATTGCATCGCGGAACCCGACGATCTCGTTGACGGTCTCCCCTTTTGCTCGCAACGCCACCAAAAAAGCGCCCAATTGCGCCGGTGTCGCCGCCCCCAACATCACCTGCTCCATGCACCACGCCGCATCCGCCACGCTCAGGTCTTCACCATCAAGAAGAGCGGTAAGAATATTTGGCCAAGTCTGGGAATCAAGCATGTGGCCAATTCTACTGAAATAGCCCCACTTCCCTGTCTCCGTCGGCATCCCGGCTCCTTTTGAAGGGGACCCTAACCCCACAACTGGTGCGCCACACCAGACCGAATGAGAAAAACCCGGGCGGAAATCGGCCATAATAGAAGGGTGACCAGCACCTCAATTACTCAGACGGCGATAGCACCCGTTGTGAACCGGCCTAACAGCGTGGCTGTGGGCACCATTGTGTGGCTGGGTAGCGAGGTGATGTTCTTTGCGGGACTCTTCGCCATCTATTTCACCCTTCGATCGACCTCACCTGAGCTGTGGCTCTTTGAGGCCGATAAGCACAACTTCACCTTTGCGTTGATCAATACGCTCATCCTGGTGTCGTCATCCGTGACCTGCCAAGCCGGCGTTTTTGCTGCCGAGCGCTTGCAGGCTCGCTCAACGGGCTGGAAGCCCAGCGAGTGGGGCATGGTTGAGTGGTTCTTCCTCACCTACGCCCTGGGTGCGATCTTCGTAACCGGACAGGTATTCGAATACGCCACACTCGTTTCCGAGGGAATATCACTCGGATCCAACGCGTACGGCTCGGCCTTCTACATAACCACGGGGTTCCACGGAATCCACGTGACGGCAGGCTTGATCGCGTTCCTCCTCATCATTGGTCGCGGTTTTGCAGTCAAGAACTTCGGTCACAAGGAAGCCACCAGCGCCATCGTGGTTTCTTACTACTGGCACTTCGTCGACGTCGTCTGGATCGGGCTTTTCCTGGTCGTCTACGTTCTTAAATAAGAAGCAGGAGCGGACACCTTCAGCATGACCATGAACAACACCCACCCAGTCGCAACGCCCCGCAAGGTTGGCAAAGCACGTAAGACCGGCCGTCGGCATCCTCTGGCCAGCGTCGCACTCATCGCCATCGGCTTGCTCTTCACTGGTGCCGGTTACGCGGCCCTCAGTACCTCAACCGCAACCGCTTCTATCGACGTAGCGTCGCAGCAGACGATCAGTGAGGGCGAGAAACTCTTCGCTGCTAACTGCGCTACCTGCCACGGTCTTGCGCTCGAAGGTTCCGAAGAGGCGCCGAGCCTACTAGGTGTCGGTGCCGCCTCTGTGGACTTCCAAGTCGGCACCGGACGTATGCCCCTCCAGGCACACGGGCCTCAGGCTGCGAAGAAGCCGGTTCAGTTCACCGAAGCGCAGACCGCTGCCATGGCTGCCTATGTTGCTTCCCTGTCACCCGGACCCGCCATTCCCACAGGCGAAGTGATCGATGGTCAGGGTGACGCGGCTAACGGCGCCGAACTTTTCCGGATCAACTGTGCAATGTGCCACAACGTGGCAGGTGCCGGTGGAGCGCTCACCGAGGGCAAATATGCTCCGGCAATCAAGAATGTCTCCGGAGAGCACATCTACGAAGCCATGATTACCGGCCCGCAGAGCATGCCCGTCTTCAACGACATGAACGTGTCGGCTGAAGGCAAGCGCGACATCATCACGTACCTCAAGTACATCGAGAACAACCCGTCACCGGGTGGATTCGCTCTCGGATCCTTGGGGCCCGTTGCAGAAGGTCTCTTCATCTGGATCTTCGGTCTGGGAGCACTCGTAGCCCTCACCGTGTGGATCACTGCAAAGTCGAATTGATCGATTACCTCATGCGACACAGCATTGAATTTATAGCTGGTAAAAAGGAGAACAATGGCCAAGGACGATAACGGCGCGGAGCACGTACCTGCCGTCGACTCGTCGAGCGTTGTACGAGTGGGTGCCCCCTCAGGCACCGCCGTCGTCGCGCGCAACTCGCTCGAAAACCCCGGCTTTGCGCCGCACCGCTCTCGCATCACGGATACTAATCCGAAAGAGGAGCGCAAGGCGGAGCGCACCGTTTACACGCTTTTCTACGTGTCGGTTGCTGGCAGCATTTTTGCCATGTTTGCGTATTTCGCTTTCCCCATCACTGCAGAAGACCCGGGTTCGGTTCGCCTCAACAACCTCTTCATTGGTTTGGGCCTAGCGCTTGCTCTGCTCGCCCTCGGTATTGGGGCGGTCCACTGGGGCAAGGCCTTGATGTCTGATCAGGAGGGCGTCGACGAACGCCACCCTGTCCGCGGCACCGATGAGGTTCGTGCTCGTGCCGTGGAGATCTTCCAGCAGGCCAACGAGGAGTCGGGTTTCGGTCGTCGGACCCTTATCCGCAACAGCCTCATCGGGGCGCTCATTGCCTTCCCGCTGCCCGCTGTTGTTCTCTTCCGCGGACTGGGTCCGCAGGACCAAGACCCGGTTGCACTGCTGAAGGAGACCATGTGGGAAAAGGGCATGCGTCTCACGCTGGATCCGTCCGGCACGCCCATTAAGGCTTCTGACCTGACTCTCGGATCTTCCTTCCACGTCATTCCAGAAGGCTTGGCCGAAATGGGCCATGGTCGCCTGGAAGAGAAGGCGAAGGCAGCAGTTCTTCTCATGCGCCTGAAGCCGGATCAACTCAACGAAGCGGACGATCGCAAGGGCTGGTCCTACCAAGGAATCGTTGCGTATTCCAAAATTTGTACACATGTTGGATGCCCCGTTGCTCTTTACGAGCAGCAGACTCACCACCTTCTGTGCCCGTGCCATCAGTCGCAGTTCGATGTCACAAACCACTGCGAAGTCATCTTCGGTCCAGCCAAACGGCCCCTACCGCAGTTGCCTATCACCGTGGACGCCGAAGGCTACCTCATCGCGCAGAGCGATTTCACTGAACCGGTCGGCCCAAGCTTCTGGGAGCGCTCATGACCTCGTTAGACACCCGTAAACCAGTCGAAACCAACAAGTCCAGCCGATTCACGTCGGCTGCGGCAAACTATATTGATGAGCGCACCAGTATTTCTGGTGCTGTGAAAGAGCTCGGTCGGAAGATCTTTCCCGACCACTGGTCCTTCCTGCTCGGCGAAGTCGCGCTCTACAGCTTCGTCATCATCTTGCTCTCCGGGTCCTTTCTGACCTTCTTCTATCAGGCCTCCATGGTCCCGGTGGATTATGAGGGGTCGTACGCTCCGCTAAAGGGCATTGAAATGTCAGCCGCAATGGCGTCGTCTCTTGACATATCCTTCGACATCCGTGGTGGATTGCTCATGCGCCAGGTTCACCACTGGGCGGCACTGCTGTTCGTGGCGGCCATTGGTTTGCACATGCTACGTATTTACTTCACCGGTGCATTCCGCAAGCCGCGTGAGCTGAACTGGGTGATTGGTTTCATCCTCTTCATCCTCGCCATGGCCGAGGGCTTCACCGGTTACTCCCTTCCCGATGACCTGCTGTCCGGAAACGGCCTTCGCATCATCGATGGAATGGTCAAGGGAATCCCCCTTGCTGGGACCTGGATTTCCTTCCTCCTCTTCGGTGGAGAATTCCCCGGAGTGGACATCGTGGGTCGTCTGTACGCACTCCACATTCTGCTGCTGCCGGCCATCATCGTTGCCCTGATCGCCATGCACCTCTTGTTTGTTGTCGTGCACAAGCACACGCAGTACCCGGCGGCCGGCCACACCAACCAGAACGTCGTTGGCTACCCGGTTCTCCCGGTCTACGCAGCCAAGGCCGGTGGATTCTTCTTCATCGTCTTCGGTGTAGTCATGCTGATTGCGTCACTGTTCACCATCAACCCGATCTGGAACTACGGGCCTTACGACCCGTCGCCTGTTTCGGCTGGAACACAGCCTGACTGGTACATCGGATTCGCTGACGGTGCTTTGCGTTTGATGCCACCGGGTCTCGAGTTCGTGTGGTTGAACAACACCTACTCGTTCAACATCTTGATCCCGTTGACAGTGCTGGGTCTGTTCATTCTGACCGTCTTGATTTACCCGTTCATTGAGGGTTGGGTCACCGGCGATAAGCGTGAGCACCACGTGCTTGACCGTCCCCGCAACGCTCCGACCCGCACCGCCATTGGTGCAGCCGGCGTTACGTTCTACGCGGCTCTCTGGGCTGCGGCGTCCTCGGACATCATTGCCACCCATTTCCAAGTCACCATGGAGGGCGTTATTCACACTCTTCAGGCCACGGTTTTGCTTGGCCCGATTGCCGCCTACCTCATCACCAAGCGTGTATGTCTCGCGCTTATGAAGAAGGACCGCGAGATCGTGCTTCACGGTTACGAGTCTGGTCGCATCGTTCGACTACCTGGTGGCGAATACGTTGAGGTACATCAGCCGGTTGACGAGTACGAGCGTTGGAAGCTCATCAGCTATAACGACTACAAGCCGCTGATGACCCGCCCTAACGCTCAGGGCAAGATCACTGCAGTTGAGAAGGTTCGTGCCGGAATGTCACGCTGGTTCTTCGAAGACCGGGTCACCCCGGTGAGCCAGACGGAACTCCAGCAGGCTCACGGCGAGCACCAGACGGAGCTCACCCAGAAGTAAATAGTCACAAAGAACAGATCGGGCATCGATGTCACTCCAGACAATTTCGGAGTGGCTTCGGTGCCCGAACTGTTTTCTCCCCCTTGTACCGAAGGATCCGCTGTCCCTCACCTGTGGCGCCGGTCACTCCTTTGATGTGAACAAGCGCGGATACACAACAATGTTGTCGGGGCCGCGCAAGTTCATCGGCGATAGCACAACAATGCTCGACGCTCGCGATCGGTTCCAGGCAGCCGGGTGGTACGAACCGCTGCAAAAGGCGATTATCCAGACGATCTCGCTCGAGCGGGCCCTGGCCGCGAAACGAATCCTCGACGTCGGATGTGGCACGGGATACTATCTCCGCGCCATTCTGCAGGAGCTTCCCATAACAGCGCAAGCCCTGGGCATGGACCTCTCCCCTGTGGCCGTGGCGCGCACTGTGCGGGCATCAAACGCCGTCGACGGGCTCGTTGCCGACGTGTGGTCCCCTCTACCCATCAGAGACGCTTCAGCGGATATTGTTCTCAATGTTTTCGCCCCTCGCAACGCCCCTGAATTCCATCGCGTGCTCCGAGCAAATGGCCTGCTCCTCGTCGTGGTACCGCACCCTACGCATCTGCAAGAGCTGCGGGCCGCCGGTCTCGCCCTAAACATCCAACCGGATAAAGCCGGCACTCTCGCCGACGGGTTGGCTAACCGCTTTACCCTCGAGGCACAGCAGTCACTGGCCTTTGACCTCACCCTGTCCCCCGCCGACGTGGCGGATCTCATTGGGATGGGGCCATCGTCCCACCACACCGACGGCACAGCTATAACGGAGTCAGATGGTGCCCGCGGAGTGACGGCCGCCTTCGACATACTAAGCTTCCGGCGCCGTAAGTCAGTCTGAGATTTGGTCGGATCTGCCATCGCTGCCACGTTTCCATAACCTGGTCACCTCCACCCGCGATGCCCCCCGCCTCCGCTCCCCCAACTTCCGCTGGTCGAGCAGCGCCCTCTAAGGCGCGTGTCGACACCTCGCGAGACAACCCATGGAATCCGATCGTTGGGTGGGCTGTCTCGCGGGGTCTCGACAGGCTCGACCAGCGGGATGGGCGCGGTGTCGAGGTTTCCCTACCTGCGCCCCGCGACACCCCATCCCCGCCTCGCATCCACCCCCACGCCGCTGGTCGAGCAGCGCCCTCTCGGGCGCGTGTCGAGACCTCGCGAGACGACCCATGGAATCCGATCGTTGGGTGGGATGTCTCGCGGGGTCTCGACAAGCTCGACCAGCGGGATGGGCGCGGTGTCGAGGTTTCCCTACCTCCGCCCCGCGACACCCCATCCCCGCCTCGCATCCACCCCCACTCCGCTGGTCGAGCAGCGCCCTCTCGGGCGCGTGTCGACACCTCGCGAGACGACCCATGGAATCCGATCGTTGGGTGGGATGTCTCGCGGGGTCTCGACAAGCTCGACCAGCGGGATGGGCGCGGTGTCGAGGTTTCCCTACCTCCGCCCCGCGACACCCCATCCCCGCCTCGCATCCACCCCCACTCCGCTGGTCGAGCAGCGCCCTCTCGGGCGCGTGTCGACACCTCGCGAGACAACTTATGGAACCCGATCGTTGGGTGGGATGTCTCGCGGGGTCTCGACAGGCTCGACCAGCGGGATGGGCGCGGTGTCGAGGTTTCCCTACCTCCGCCCCGCGACACCCCATCCCAGCCTCGCATCCACCCCCACTCCGCTGGTCGAGCAGCGCCCTCACGGGCGCGTTTCGAGACCTCGCGAGACGATGTATGGGACCTGGGGCCTGAAACGGAATCGTGCGGTAGGCCGTGCCTGAGAGCACGTGACGGTACACGAAGGCCTGCCGAAGCAGGCAATTAGGGCAGAAATCGCGTCCACAACTGGTGTCCGCGTCACAAGCGGCCCGTCGATTAGTCCCGTGTGGTGACCGACCACAGACCTGCGCAGACGCCCTCGAACTGGCACATTTGTGCCGTCCGCTGCATCGCAATAGGTCCCCGGAGAGGGAGTTATTTCGCCCGTGCTTATTGTGGCGCTACGCTGTGGGGTTATGAACTTCGCGCAAAGAAGGATCGCAACATTCATCGGAACTGGTCTCCTGGCATTCGTTCTCACGTCGTGCTCGACCACGAACACTCTGCCGATCTTCGGCCAACCGCAGTCTGCGGCCGACACCATTCCGACAGGTACGACGCCCAATGTTCTTGAGGACCTGGATACCAACACCACCCGACTGCTTTGGACTGATGCTGATGTGGCGTATTACGCCGCTCTCTCGGTCGGGGGCGACCAATGCCTGGTCATTGTGGACGATCTGGAAGCCGTGAGCGGATGTTCGACCACCCTGCCCATCACGGTGCAGGGCGGCGATAACGTCAGAATGATGCTGGCTGAGAACCTCCCCGACGACTCGGCGGACTGGACCAAAGTGGCCGACCACCTGTGGACGGCCAGCTAAAGCACTCGCCACATTTCCTGCATGCGGAGATCAAGTCGGCGTCTGTGACCGGAGATATTGTCTGCGAATTAACGATCTCGTGTACCCCGTTGACCGAACGTCCTCGGGCGGCGAACTCGATCGCTTCATGGATCACCTCGCGGGGTCTCGACAGGCTCGACCAGCGGGGTGGGGTCGTGGTCGAGGTCACCCACGTTCACGCCGACCTGTGTTTTGTCAACTTGAACCCGGCCATTTGATCGCTAATTAACCGGCCACTTCAGCACCGTTTCCGGCCATTTGATCACGGTCGTTGCAGCGCTCGGTTTTGGGGGTTGTTTCGTCGTGCTGACCGGCGGCAAAGTGGCCTTCTAGTGGCTCGGTCGGCTTCAGGATCGAGGTCGGCCGATCCGGTTCAGGGCTATTTCATGAGGGCGTGCTTCACGCGGTAGGACTCGCCGCGAAACTGGAGGAGTCGGCCGTGGTGGACGAGCCGGTCGATGACGGCCGCGGCCATGTTGTCGTCACCGAACACCGTTCCCCAGCGCGAAAATTCTAAGTTTGTCGTGATGATCAGGCTTCTTTTTTCATAGCCGTCGGCGATGACTTGGAACAGCAGTCGGGCGCCTTCGGTGTCAATCGGGAGGTAGCCAAATTCATCAATTGCGACGAGCCGGTTTTTCGCTATGTTAGCCAGCTCCCGATCGAGGCGGCCTTCGTCCTTGGCGCGGCGCAGCTGCATCACCAGCGACGACGTCGTGTAAAAGCGCGCGGGGATTCCTTCGCGGCAGGCGGCGGCGATCAGCGCACTGGCGAGGTGGGTTTTGCCGGTGCCGACATCGCCGTAAAGAACCAGGTCTTCGGCTCGGTTGATGAAATCCAACGACGTCAGCTCCTCCCGGCCGTAATCCTCAGGGAACTTGACGCTCGAGTAGTCAAAACCCGTGAGCGATTTCAACGCCGGCAGCCGGGCGGCGCTCAGCAGTCGTTGGCGTCGTGATGCTTGCCGGGATTCGTGCTCGGCCAGGAGCACTCCGTGGAGGTACTCGCGTTGTTTCGGGGTGCCCTTCTCGGCCCATTCGACCAACACGCTGTGGGTCAGCGACGCCTGCCGGCCGGTCTCGACGATGTCCTGCGCAGTGACGAGGGTCATGCGATCTCTCCCGTCAGAGTGTTGAGGGTGGTGAAGCTGCCGGTGGTAAAGATGTCATAGACGCTCAGGTCCACGTTCTCCACTGCCGGGCTGGTTCTGTCGGCCAGGCGCCGGGCGAGCATGCCCAACGCGGCGATCTCGGGGGTGTCGCCTCGTTGGATGAGTAGGTCAGCAGCAGTGATGGCGGCATCGAACCCGGCTGATCCTGATGCGGCATCGACAGCGCTGAGCAGGCGGCGCCGGTTGGTGGCGGTGGCGTTGTCGAGCCAGTCGCGCACTGGCCCCGGGACCAACGGCCGCAGCTGGGAATGGCTCCAGGCGCCGGGCTTGGTCGCCAGCAATGGCAGCAGCGCCGCGGGCTCGAAGATCGTCTCGGCTTGCACTCCGAAAGCGCGGGGAAAGGACCGCACCGGCGCGGAATACTCATCGAGGATCTCGACCACGTCGTGGCGGAGCCCAACGGTGAGGGTGCGGCTGTGGAAGGAAGACCCGGCCGCGTAGGTGTTGCCGTCGATGAGCATGTTCCCCTTTTTGTCAGCCGTTCGGGACTCATAACGCACCGGGTCAAACCCCACGCCGGGCAGCGCCAGACTGGCGGCAACGTCCTGCGCGAAGAGCTCGCTCACGGGCAAGCCTTTCCGGTAATGCGTGGCCTCAGCCAACGCCATGCACCGCGTCAGCAATATGTTGTTCAGGCCCTGCAGGGTGGCTGCTTCTGGCTCGGGGACCATCAGGTTGCGGCGGAGGAACCCGACGGCGTTTTCGACGTTGCCTTTCTCGTTGCCGGAGTATGGATTGCAAAACCTGGACTCGGATCGGTAGTGCAGTTTGAATGCGCCGAACAGTTTGGCCTCGATGACTTTGGTGCCGACGCGGCGTCCGATGCCGGTGGCGTTGTCAAAGACCAGGTGCCGGGGTGCAGCGCCGATGTGATCGAACACGGTGCGCAGGCCGTGGCAGACGCACTCGGCGGTCTCGCCGCGGTAGGCCTGCACGAAGCGCATGTTCGAAAACGGGAACGTCACGACGAAGATGTGCAGGATCTGGCGGATCCCGCCGATGATGGCCTCGGCCTGGCCGAAGTCGACCTGCGCAGTTCCGGCCGGCCAGACCAGCTCCGTGAAGCCCTCCCCGGCCTGGCGGTGCTGGTCGTTCCACTTCCGCACAAAGCGTTGCACCGGGGAGTAGCTGCCGCTGTAATTCTCCTCGTTGACCAAGCGATCAAAGACCCGCTTGGCAGTGTGGCGTTGCTTGCGCGGTCGGCGCTGGTCCTCGGTCAACCACGTCTCGATGGTGTCTTCAAGCCCGCCCACGGCTGATCCGGCTGGCCTCGGAACGGGCGTCGGTGGCTTGGGTGAAAAGTTCTGTTGCCCGGTGTATTTCGTCACCGCGTCCCGGCTGACTCCCAATCGGCGGGCGATTTCACGGCCCGCGATTCCGTGGGAGTCGAGAGTTCTGATATTTTCTTGCACGGACATGGGTACCGTCATCTGCTTCCTGGTTCCTTCCGGCGCGACCGCTTGGCAGTAGACACGCCTTTAGGAACCTATCTGGGGGTGGCGGGCCCATGTCTCCAGCTCGCTGAAGAGGGCCACGGCCACCGGTGATCTCAATCTCTGCGCATCCCAACCCCATTTCTTGGGCGGGATCTGCTGGCCTGATTTTTAGCGCTCTTTTGGCAGGAAACCAGCCGCTAACTTGGCCGGATTCCAGCGCCGAAACGGCCTACAAAGAGTTGATCACACACACCGACCCCACGTCCGGTCTGAGTCCGGTCCGCGATCGCCCCGCTCCGCCCCACCTACGCTGGTCGAGCAGCGCCCTCTAGGGCGCGTGTCGAGACCCCGTGACACAACCTCTGAAACTCGATCGTTTCGTGGATCACCTCGCGGGGTCTCGACAGGCTCGACCAGCGAGAGGGGCGCGCCGTCGAGGTTTCCCTACCTACGCCCGCGACACCCCATCCCCGCCTCGCATCCACCCCCACTCCGCTGGTCGAGCAGCACCCTCTAGGTGTACTGAGCCGAGAGGTTGGTGACAGTTCGGGGTTGAAAAAAGGAGAACCTCCGGTTTCAGTGGTGATGTCAAAGTCGCCACGAAAACGGAGGTTCTCATGCCCCACATTAATACCCGTTTGACCCTTCATGGGAGGGCCTTACTGATTGACAGAGTGATCAATGACGGGCGCCCTGTCTCGCACGTCGCTAAAGAGCTCGGCATCTCGCGTCAATGCGCTCACCGCTGGATTAACCGGCACCACGCTGAGGGCACCGCGGGGCTCCTGAACCGCTCGTCCCGGCCACACCATTGCCCGACGAAGACCAGTGCTCCGCAAGAAGCGAAAGTTGTTGTTGCCCGTCTCCTGGGGCGGAATGGGCCCCTGCGCATCGCGGCGGTGACGGGAGTGCCAGCACGGACCGTGTCGCGAATACTGACTCGCTACGACCTCCCACCCCTGTCGTGGCTGGACCCCGTCACCGGCGCGGTCATCCGATCTTCACGCGCCACCGCAGAACGCTACGAACGCGACCGGCCAGGCGAACTGGTACACATCGACGTGAAGAAACTCGGCCGCATCCCGAACGGTGGCGGGTGGCGCGCTGACCCCACCCAAAGTCCCCGCAATCATCGAAAGGGGTCTCGGCGCGTGGGATTTGACTACGTCCACGCGGTCATCGACGATCACTCCCGCCTCGCCTACGCCGAAATCCAGCCCGACGAGAAGGGCATCACCGCTGCTGGTGTCCTCGAACGTGCCGCAGCCTTCTTCGCGGCAAACGGCATCCCCCAGATTGAACGCGTCATCTCTGACAACGCCTTCGCTTACCGAAACTCGACCGCATTCAAAGAAGCCGTCGCGAAGATCGGGGCCGTGCAACGCTTCATCAAACCGCACTGCCCCTGGACGAACGGGAAAGTCGAACGACTGAACCGCACCCTCGCCACCGAATGGGCCTACGCCCGCAAATACACCAGCAACCACGAACGCGCCCAAGCCCTTGCGCCCTGGCTCAACTTCTACAACACTGAACGCATCCACACTGGAATCGGACAGACACCGCTCAGCCGAGTGTCACCAACCTCATGACTCAGTACATCTAGGGCGCGTGTCGAGACCCCGTGAGACAACCTCTGAAACTCGATCGTTTCGTGGATCACCTCGCGGGGTCTCGACAGGCTCGACCAGCGGGGTGGGCTTTGTCGAGGTTGCCCGCGTCAGCTCCGCGTCAGCGCAAGTAGTCGGCAAGAAAGTCGGTCGCGCTATGACCAATCCAACGAGGCGAGCACGAGAGCCAGAAGCGTCAGACCAACGCCAGCGAGGAGAGCAAATGCGCGATTTATCCGCCGACGACTCACCGTTCCGGTTGTAAAAGATGAACGAGAGAGCTTGTCGAGATTTGGTGCAACGGACTGGTACGGCGTATCAATCTCGGGTGTACTTTCATTCTCCACCTGGGCCATAGTCTGACTCCCCCTTTTCGTGTCCGCAACGGTGCGTTTCCCCACGCTACCTACTCCTTGCGCAAAAGGCCACCGGCGATCCCGCAGCCGATCTCGCCAGCGGGATGGGCGCGACGTCCAGCTTGCCCGGCACTCCTTAAACAGCAGTGCCGGCCTTCACGAGGAAGGCCGGCACTGTGAACTGCAGGTATTTAGCGGGCGAACAAGCCCCGGTAGTACTCATAGACCCAACCAACCAGGGCGACAGCTCCAATTGCGAGGCCAATGTATGCTACCCAGAAGCCTGCGGCTAGCCCCAGGAAAACGAGAGCAGCAGACGCGGCCAGAACCACGGGCCACCAGCTCCACGGGCTGAAGAAACCAGACTCCGGGTCGCCATCATCGATGTTGCCGTCGAGGCGATCCTCGGGGGTTTCCCCGCCCTGGGCGCTGTACACCTTGCCCAGATAGAAGCCGATGAATGCCGCCAACAGAGCGCTCAGAGCCAGACAGAACGTCCCGACCCATTCGATCGTGCCGTGGAAGGGATCAAGATAGCTCCACACCACATAGATCACAGTCACGAAGGCGAAGAAGACGGCCAGGCCGTAAAAGATCCGAGCGTTGGTTCTCATCTACTGCACCTTGTTTGCTGAAGCGTCGTATGTCGCTGAAGCCGGGGCATCCTTGACAAAACCTACGCCGACGGGAAGCCCCGCCTCCGGGTGGTTCAGGTCAAAGGCCGGACGCTCCGAGCGGATGCGCGGAATGGACGTGAAGTTGTGTCGCGGCGGCGGGCACGAGGTGGCCCACTCGAGCGACGAACCGTAGCCCCAGGGATCATTGACCGTGACCTTCGGTGCACGACGCGCCGTGATGTACACGTTCAGGAAGAACGGAATCATCGACAGGGCGAGAATCATGGCACCGACGGTTGACACCTGGTTCATCCAGGTGAAGTTGTCATCCGGAGAGTACGTGGCGTAACGGCGGGGCATGCCCACGACGCCGAGCCAGTGCTGGATGAGGAACGTGGTGTGGAAGCCAATGAAAAGCAACCAGAAGTGCCACTTGCCGAGGCTCTCGTTGAGCATCTTGCCGGTCCACTTGGGCCACCAGAAGTAGAAACCACTGAACATGGCGAAGACGACGGTACCAAACACCACGTAGTGGAAGTGAGCAACAACGAAGTACGTGTCGGTCACGTGGAAGTCAAGCGGCGGTGAGGCCAGGATGACGCCGGTGAGTCCACCAAATGTGAAGGTGATCAGGAAGCCGATAGCCCACAGCATGGGGGTCTCGAACGTGACCGATCCTCGCCACATTGTGCCGATCCAGTTGAAGATCTTCACACCTGTCGGCACGGCGATCAGCATCGTCATGAGAGAGAAGAACGGCAGGAGCACAGATCCGGTTACGTACATGTGGTGAGCCCAGACAGAAACTGAGAGCGCAGCAATCGAGATGGTTGCGTAAATCAGTGTCTTGTATCCGAACATGGGCTTGCGGCTGAACACCGGGAACACCTCGGACACGATGCCAAAGAACGGCAGAGCGATGATGTACACCTCAGGGTGACCGAAGAACCAGAACAAGTGCTGCCAGAGAATGGCACCACCGTTGGCGGGATCATAAATGTGCGAGCCGAAGATGCGGTCTGACGCTGCGGCGAGCATAGCGGCAGCAAGAACGGGGAAGACCATCAGCGCGAGCAGCGACGTGATCAGTGTGTTCCAGGTGAAGACGGGCATGCGCCACATCGTCATGCCGGGAGCGCGCATGGTGATGATCGTCGTGATGAAGTTCACGGAACCAAGAATGGTTCCGAATCCGGACAGTCCCAGACCCACCATCCATAGGTTTCCACCGATGCCCGGTGAGAAGGTGGTGCTTGCCAGCGGCTGATACGCAAACCAACCGAACGAAGCCGCGCCCTGAGGGGTGAGGAACCCGGCAACGGCGATGAGGCTTCCAAAGTTGAAGAACCAGTAGGCCAGCGCGTTCAGACGCGGGAAGGCAACGTCAGGTGCACCAATCTGCAGCGGAATCAGGAAGTTCGCGAAACCGAAGAACAGCGGCGTTGCGAACATCAGAAGCATGATCGTACCGTGCATGGTGAAGAGCTGGTTGTACTGTTCCTTGGTCTGAACGATCTCCAGGCCCGGTGCGAAGAGCTGCGCACGGATGATCAACGCCATCACTCCGCCGAGGCAGAAGTAGATGAACGACGTGACCAGATACATGTACCCGATCACCTTGTGATCGGTGGAGGTAATTGTCCGCACGAGGAGGTTGCCCTTGCGTTCGGCGGACGGTGAGACCGGAGTCTCCAAGCGCGGTGCTGCGGGGGTGATGGTCGTGCTCATGGCTTAGTTGCCCTCCTGAGCCGTCGGGGCTTCCGTGCCCGGCTGATTCTGATTGCGATCGTAGTTGTTGTCGATCTGTCCGGTGTTACCGGCAGAACGAAGCGACGTAATGTACGCGTCGTAGTCGGCTTGGGAAACAACCTTGGTGTTGAACAGCATCATTGAGTGATACTCACCGCACAGTTCCGCACACTTTCCGGCATAGGTTCCAATCCGCTCGGGGATGACCGACATGTAGTTTGTCTTGCCCGGGATGACGTCTTTCTTGTACAGAAAGTCGATGATCCAGAACGAGTGGATGACGTCGCGGGCCTCAAGCTTGAACTCAACCTGAGAATTGACCGGCAGCACCAGAGTGGGGAGCTCCGACTCAATGCGAGAACCGGGAGCACCATTGGGGTCAGGCTGAGCCTGAACACCGACGGAGTAGACATCCTCGTTCACGTAGTTGAAGTCCCAGGCCCACTGCTTGGCCTGCACCTCCACGATCACGTCAGGATTGTCGAAGCGAGTCTCAATCGCGATCTGATCCCGCACGGTGAAGGCAAAGAAACCGACGACCAGAATGAGCGGAACGATCGTGTAGAAGATTTCAATCGGCATGTTGTAGCGAAGCTGCACCGGCAGTCCGGTCTGCCCCTTGCGACGACGGTAGACAACGACCGCCCAGATTGTGAGACCCCACGTGAGCAGTCCTACGACAAGCAGGACAATCCATGATGTGGTCCACAAACCGGCAATTCGCTCGGTGTTGTTTGTTACCGCCGGTTGGCCTTCTTCAAAGCCGGGGAGGTAGCCATGTAACTGGGCCTGCGTGCAGCCGGCGAGAACAATGACGAGCGTCGCTGCAAGCGGAAATGCAGCCCATCGGAAACGGTGGTTAATGCGCACCGGGGACCTTTCGGGAGATTCTTGGACACTTCTCGGGAAGTGTTTTGACCAATTCCTAGCCTACTCCGAGAGCGACCTTCTTCCGTGCACGCGAGGCAGGTAAGTTCGGTCGCAGACACGTCTGAGCGTTATGGAATATCGAATTGATACACGAAAGGAGACCATCCGAGTGGGATGGCCTCCTGAATTTCGTGATTCTCTGCGGAACCGGGTTTAGCTGAACGAATCCCCACAGGCACAGCTGCTACCCGCATTGGGGTTATCGATGGTGAAGCCCTGCTTCTCGATCGTGTCCTCAAAGTTGATGTTGGCACCCTCGAGGTACGGAACACTCATTTTGTCAACGACCACACCGACGCCGTCAAAGTCGACAACAGCATCGCCTTCAAGCACGCGCTCGTCAAAGTACAGCTGGTAGATCAAGCCCGAGCAGCCACCAGGCTGCACAGCGACGCGAAGACGCAGGTCTGTACGACCTTCCTGAGCCAAGAGGCTCCGGACCTTGTTCGCTGCAATGTCGCTCAGGCCGACACCGTGGGCTGCGGTGCTGGTCGTCTCGGTCATGGTGTCAGTCATGGATTCTCCTTGGTGGTCGCAATGCTCAGCGTTCTCACGTGGTGATTTCGGATGGATATTTCTTTCACCCTGAATACTGTCCACAGTCTAACTCCGTCAACCCTCGGGTTGGCCGAATCATTCCTGCTCACTCACTGATTCGGTGATTGAGCCGAGCCAGCAGCAGCGCTTCCGTGAGGAGTGCCCGCTTGAAGACACCGAGGTGTAGTGACTCGTTGGGGCTGTGGGCGCGGGAATCGGGGTCCTCCACGCCGGTCACCAGGATCTGAGCCTCGGGGAAGACACGCACCAGATCGGCGATGAAAGGAATGGAACCACCCACGCCGATGTCGACGGGTGACGTGCCCCAAGCATCCGTCATGGCGCGTCGCGCCTCCGTAACAGCCCATCCACTCGTGTCCACCAGGAATGGCTCGCCGCAGTCCACATCGGTGATGTCCACCTGCGCTCCGAACGGTGCCTGGGCACGGAGGTGCGCCTGAAGGGCATCGGCAGCGTCGGCAGCCAATTGGCCCGGTGCGATGCGACAACTAATGCGGACCGCAATGGCGGGTGAGAGTGTGTTCGACGCATTGTCAACGCTCGGGGCATCGATGCCCGTGACGGTGATGGACGGCTGAGACCAGATTCGGCTGAGGATTGAACCATGGCCGATCGGCGAGACGCCCTCCAGCAATCCGGTTTCGTCCCGAAGCTGCTCTTCCGAGTACTCCGGCGTATCCCCCACATGGCTCGTGAGTCCCGTGACTGCCACGGAACCGTCCTCGTTGTACAACGTGGCCAGGAGTTTGATGGTGGCCATCATGGCATCGGGGACAGCCCCGCCGAACATCCCGGAGTGGGAAGCATGATCGAGCGTGCGTACCTCCAGGCGGAGTGTCACGTTCCCCCGCAGACCAGTCGTGAGGGCAGGCGTTGTAATGTCCCAGTTATTCGAGTCCGCGACAACGATGACATCTGCTCGGAGTGCATCCACGTTTTCTTCGAGGAAGGTTGCGAAGGATCGGCTGCCGAATTCTTCTTCCCCTTCGATGAAGAGCGCAAGGCCCAGGTCAAAATCAGGTCCTGCCGCCTCCACCAACGCGCGAATTGACGCGATGTGTGCCATCACTCCCGCCTTGTCGTCGGCCGCACCGCGTCCATAGAGCCGGTCACCACGCACCGTGGGCTCGAAGGCGGCCGAGTCCCAGTCCTCGTCTTTGCCGGGAGGCTGCACGTCGTGATGGGCATACAGCAGCACGGTCGGTCGCCCATTCCGGGCTGCCCGTGTTGCCAGAACAGCGGGCTGGCCCAGCTCGGTAGTCCCGGGAATCCCGGCCTGTTTGATCTCGACCGAGTCGAACACGTGCAAATCACGGGCCAGGGTGGCGACCGCCTCGGCACTTTTCAGCACGGTGGCACGGTCAAACGCAGACCAGGCAACCGAGGGAATGCGCACCAATGCGCAGAGTTCGGCAATGGTAGTTGGTAACCCGAGTTCAACCGCAGTGCGAACGGATGCGTCGTCAGCTGTGGTTTCGTCGGTAATTGTCAGTGGGTTATCCGTCATACGGGTAATCTTAAGGCACCCAATTACAAGGACTTGATGTGGCTAAGCAACCAGTGAACCCCGACGCGCAGCCGTCGATTGAAACCGCGGCCGAAACGGCCGCTCGTCTGAACGGCACATCTGTGGGTAAGGGTCAGCCGACTCCGACCCGCCGAATGCAGGAAGCGGCCAACAAACGTCCGCTCGTTCCCGATGACCGCAAGCTTGCAGCGCAGCAGGCTCGGGCAAAGTCTCGGGTGAGCCGTGACCGGGCCCGAATCGGCATGGCCAATGGGGAGGACAAGTTTCTCCCTGTGCGCGAGCGTGGTCCCCAGAAGCGCTTCGCACGCGACTATGTTGACGCCCGATTCAACGTCGGGGAGCTGATGATTCCGGTCATGTTCCTGGTGATCCTGCTCTCGACGATTCCGGCGATTGCCAATTACGGGATCATCGCCCTGTGGGCGTTCTTCATCGTGGCCATTGTGGACTGTGTCGTTCTCGGCTTCATCGTCACGAAGAAGGTTGAAGCCAAATTTGGCGCCGACAAGGTGGAGAAGGTGCGTTGGTATGTGGCCATGCGCGCGCTCCAGCTTCGGCCGATGCGACTCCCCAAGCCTCAGGTGAAGCGCGGACAGTACCCGGCGTAGTCACACCGGTCATATCGTTCATGGCCCCGACTCGTCTCGCGACGGGCCGGGGCCATTTTGTGCCTCAGCGGGCAAAGGCCCCAGCCCGAATGAGCGGTACGCGCACTTCCTCATCGGTGAGGGAACCGTGCTGCCCGATCATGGATCGGGCGCTCTGGTTCGCGGGCCGGGAGTCGTAATATGCAATTCCCTTCCTCGCGGCCACGATGACGTCGCCAATGCGCGGGAGAACGTCTGTGGCCACCCGGCCGAAGAGGCCCGCCTCGACGGCTTCTCCGCGCGTATAGATCCAGGCTCGGTCGCCCTCGACCTCCCGCCAACTCTGCGCAAGAGCGTCAGGTGTGATGTCGGTGCGCTCGGGGTCAATGTACAACTGAAGGCAACGAGGGTCTCCCCCGATGTGCCGCACGCCCGCGACAAGAGCCGCAACGGTATCAAAGAGAACGTGCTTGGTCGGCGCAACATCAATTACGCCATGATCTGCCGTGAGCAGCAGCCCTTCCCCTGATCCGAGCCCCGCCGCAAAACGGGCCATCTCGGAGTCGAGCAGCTCAAGCTGGGCCAGCCACCGTGCAGATTGCCAGCCATGCGCGTGCGCCGCAACATCGAGCTCGGACACATAGAGGTACACGAGAGCGCTGGCCTCTGCCGCAAGGATCTCTCGCGCCGCTACAAACCGGTCAGGAACACTCTCCGCCACTACGTACTGCGCCCCGCGCAGGACCGCCTGAGTGAAGCCCGAATCGAGAAACCGGCGGGGGCCGATAGCAAAGCTCGGCACACCGGCATCCGCTGCCTGATCAAAAACCGTCCGTGCCCGTTGCCACGTGGCAGGGTCCATGTGGGAATCCCACCCGGTGAGCTGGTTGACGACCCGATCCCGGTCGGCGTCGAGAACCTGATAGCCCACCAAACCGTGCTGTCCCGGCTCGACCCCGGTGGTGAGGCTGGCGATACCGGCCGCCGTCGTGGCCGGAAAAACCCCGTCGATGACATCCGCTTTGGTCAGCCGACTCATCAGGAATCGCGCGTGGCCAGCGCGGGCGCGCAAAGCACTCACGCCGAGTCCATCGGCGAGCACGACAACGGCTTTCGTGACCGGTGGTAGTCCGAGGGGGTTCGGTTCGCTGCGGACGGAGAGGAGTGAACTTGTCAGAACATCGGCAAGGCGCAGAGTGCTGAATTGACGGGCCGGTATCATGGTTGACATTGGGCTAAGTCTGACATAGGCACTACCCAAACAATTCGGCGTACTCCAGAGAGTGCGCAAAACCACTGCTATCCCGGTGAAAATTCTCTCGGGACGGACACGACAGAAGCCGAATAACGAATGAGCCGCGCAGCCAATACCCCTCCCGCCGCCAGCACCGCGAACAACACGGAACGAATCGAAGACGTCGACGTATCCATCGAGATGCAGGGCTCTTTTCTCGAGTACGCCTACTCGGTCATCTACTCACGTGCCCTTCCGGATGCCCGTGATGGGTTGAAACCTGTTCAGCGTCGCATTCTATACCAGATGAGCGAGATGGGCCTGCGTCCCGACCGGGGTCACGTCAAGTCCGCCCGTGTTGTGGGCGAGGTGATGGGTAAACTTCACCCGCACGGTGACACGGCCATTTATGACGCCCTCGTGCGCATGGCCCAGTCGTTTTCGCTGCGCGTGCCCCTCATCGATGGCCACGGCAATTTCGGGTCTCTCGACGACGGCCCGGCGGCACCTCGATACACCGAAGCTCGCCTCGCGGCACCCGCCCTGGCGATGACCGAAAACCTTGATGAAGACGTCGTGGATTTCGTACCGAACTACGACAACCAGCTGACGCAACCCGATGTGCTCCCCGCCGCCTACCCCAACCTCCTCGTCAACGGGGCGAGCGGCATCGCCGTGGGTATGGCCACAAATATGGCACCCCATAACCTCATCGAGGTGGTGGGAGCGGCACGTCACCTGCTCGCTTACCCCGAAGCGTCACTCGAGCACCTGATGGAGTTCATTCCGGGACCGGACCTGCCGACCGGCGGCACAATCGTAGGACTCGCCGGTATCAAAGACGCCTACCTCACCGGTCGTGGCTCCTTTAAGACTCGGGCGCGCGTGACGGTGGAGTCCATCAGTGCCCGAAAGACGGGGCTTGTCGTCACGGAACTCCCCTATCTCGTGGGGCCCGAAAAGGTGATCGAGAAGATCAAGGACGGCGTCAACTCCAAGAAACTCAGCGGAATCTCTGACGTCACCGACCTCACCGACCGCACAAAGGGTCTCCGCCTCGTGATTGAAATCAAAACGGGGTTCAGCCCCGATGCGGTTCTCGAACAGCTCTACCGCTACACGCCCCTCGAAGACTCCTTCAACATCAATGCTGTCGCCCTCGTGGAGGGCGCACCGCAGACTCTCGGACTTCGCGAGCTCCTGCTCGTGTATGTGAACCACCGTATTGACGTGGTGACCCGTCGTTCCTCCTACCGGCTCGCCCGCCGCAGGGAGCGTCTCCACCTCGTGGAGGGTCTTCTGGTGGCCATTGTCGACATTGACGAGGTCATTCAGGTGATTCGCGCGAGCGACGACACCGAGATGGCCAGGGCTCGCCTCATCGACGTTTTCGACCTGAGCCAGGTGCAGGCCGAGTACATTCTGGAGCTACGCCTGCGGAGGCTCACCCGCTTCTCCCGCATCGAGCTGGAGGCGGAGCGCGACCAACTCCTCGCCGAAATCGCCGAGTTGGAGAAGCTTCTCTCCAGCAAGGCAGCGATTAGAACCCTTGTATCGGCCGAGCTGGCCACCGTCGCCGATCGGTTTGGCACCCCGCGACGAACGGTACTCACCGAGGCAAAACCGAGCATCGCCGGGATGTCAGCTGCCGCAGCCAAGCGTCAGGCCGCTGTCCTCGAAGTGCAGGACATCCCCACCCGCATCTTCCTGAGCGCAACCGGGCGCATTGCTCGCGTCGATCTAGCCGCCGTGGACGAGTCTGTTCCCCAACGCATCACTCCCCCACAGCGCCGAAGCAAGCACGATGCGATCCTGTCGTCGTTGGAGACCACGAGCCGCACAGAAATTGGCGCGGTCACCAACCATGGTCGGCTCATCCGATTCTCGCCCGTTGACCTCCCCGTCATGCCCCCCACGTCGATTCAACTTGCCGCCGGGGTGCGCATCGCCGACTACCTTGTTCTGGCCAGTCGCGGCGAACGGGTTCTTGGGTTGGTATCCCTGGAATCCGAACGAGCCATTGTGCTCGGTACGCGCCAGGGAATTGTGAAGCGCGTCACGCCGGGTGATTGGGCCAACAAACCGGACTTCGAGATCATTGCGCTCAAACCGAAGGACGAGGTTGTTGGTGTTGCGCAGGGCGGCGAAGATGATGACCTCATCTTCATTACCTCCGATGCGCAGCTGCTCCGTTTCGCGGCGGCTGGCGTGCGTCCTCAGGGCAGAGCGGCCGGCGGAATGGCTGGTATTAAGCTCTCCCCCGGTGCCGCGGTCGTCTATTTCACCAGCCTCAACTCGGCCGAGGCCGATGTCGCGGTGGTCGCAACCGTTGCAATCGGAAGTCAGACCTTGCCGGGGACCGATCCAGGCAGCGCCAAGCTCTCGGAGTTCACCGAGTACCCGGCCAAGGGACGTGCCACCGGTGGTGTGCGATCGCACCGTTTTCTCAAGGGGGAAGACACGATTGCGATTGCCTGGGTGGGAGCAGCGCCGGCTCGCGCAACGTCCCTGGAGGGTGTGCCCCGCACCCTCCCGGATTCGGGGTCACGTCGGGATGCGTCGGGGCTCATGCTCGATGCGATCATTGGCGTGATTGGCGCCGAGATCTAGGCGACACCGGATCAGACGTCGATACGATCTCGGCTGAGCTTGTCGGAGCTGTCCACGATGAATTCCTTGCGGGGTGCGACATCGTTTCCCATCAGGAGCTCGAACACTCGTGCAGCGGCGTCGGCGTCGTTGACTCGAACGCGACGCAGGGTGCGATGGGCGCGTTCCATGGTCGTTGTCGCGAGCTGGTCGGCATCCATTTCACCCAGTCCTTTGTAGCGCTGGATGGGGTCCTGGTATCGCCGCCCCTTCTTCTCGAGTGCACTCAGCACACCGTACAATTCCGGCTCGGAGTACGTGTAAATCGTTTCGTTGGGTTTACTGCCGGGGTTCATCACGACAACACGGTGCAGGGGCGGCACCGCAGCGAAGACGCGACCCTCGGCGATCATGGGGCGCATGTACCGGAAGAAGAGTGTGAGCAGGAGGGTGCGAATGTGCGCGCCGTCCACATCAGCGTCACTCATGATAATGACCTTGCCGTACCGGGCGGCCGACAGATCGAAGCTGCGGCCCGATCCGGCGCCGATCACCTGAATGATCGATGCGCACTCGGTATTCGACAGCATGTCGGAGACGGATGCCTTCTGCACGTTGAGAATCTTGCCGCGAATCGGCAGCAGGGCCTGGTGTTCACTGTCGCGAGCCAGTTTCGCCGTGCCGAGGGCCGAGTCACCCTCCACAATGAACAGCTCACTCGTGGAGACATCATTGCTGCGACAGTCCACAAGTTTTGCGGGCAGCGATGAGCTCTCCAGCGCATTCTTGCGGCGCTGGGTTTCCTTGTGTGCCCGCGCCGAAATGCGCGACTTCATTTCGGCGACGATCTTGTCGAGGACGACCGCAGACTGAGCCTTGTCATCGCGTTTGGGCGACAGGAAGCGTTCATTCATGGCTTTCGCTACGACTGCGGCCACAATGGCCCGCACAGCCGGTGTGCCGAGCACCTCTTTGGTCTGTCCCTCGAACTGCGGCTCGGGAAGACGCACCGTGAGCACAGCCGTCAGCCCAGCCATGACGTCATCCTTGTCGAGCTTGTCCGAGCCCACTTTGAGCCGTCGCGCGTTCTGTTCCACCTGCGCGCGGAGAAATTTGAGCAGGCCCGCATCAAAGCCGGCCTGATGGGTGCCACCCTTGGGTGTGGCAATGATATTGACGAAACTCTGCACGATCGTGTCGTAGCCGGTCCCCCAGCGCAGGGCAATATCCACCTGACACTCCCGCTCGAGTTCCGTGGGCACCATCGCACCCTTATTGGTGAGCACGGGGACTGTTTCCTTGAACGTGCCGTTTCCGGTGAGGCGCCAGGTATCGGTGATGGGCGTGTCGGTGGCGAGGTGGTCGACGAACTCGGAAATGCCTCCTGCAAACTGGAACGCGTTCACGACCTCCTCGTCCTTGCGGCGATCGGCCACCTCAATGGCCAAGCCCGGCACCAAAAAAGCCGTCTGGCGGGCACGATTGAGCACGTCCTCCGTTTGGAACGCAGCGCCCTTGGTGAAGATCTGGCGGTCTGCCCAGTAGCGCACCCGCGTTCCGGTGACTCCCTTGGCAACCTTGCCGATCACCCGCAACACACTCTGGTTCTCAAAGGGCGTGAACGGGGCGTCCGGGCTCTTGTCACCGGTATCGGCGAACAGCCCCGGCTCGCCGCGGTGGAAGGACATCGCCCACGTCTTACCGTCCCGGTCAACCTCAACGTCGAGGCGTTCAGAGAGGGCATTCACGACGGATGCGCCTACTCCGTGCAGTCCGCCCGATGCTGCATACGAGCCGCTCCCGAATTTACCGCCGGCGTGCAGTTTGGTAAAGACAACTTCAACACCGGTCAGACCGGTTTTGGGCTCAATGTCAACAGGGATGCCACGAGCGGTATCACGCACTTCCACGCTGTGGTCGGGATGCAGTTCAATCGTGATGCTGCTGCCGTGCCCACCGAGGGCCTCATCAACGGAGTTGTCGATGATTTCCCAGAGGCAGTGCATAAGACCGCGGGAGTCCGTGGAGCCGATGTACATGCCCGGACGTTTGCGCACCGCCTCAAGCCCTTCGAGGACGGACAGATGGCGCGCAGAATAATCAGAACTCACTTTCTAAGATTACCGGCCCCACTGGCGCCGCCGGAAAACGACACTCACCACGACCTGGTACGCCGCAAGCGAAATAGCCCGTATTGTGCTCCTTAATACAGCCGAGGCATGTTTACATAGTGCAAGAGGCAATTAGGTTTTTTGTCTGGAGGAGGAACACATGTCCAAGATCGCCACCGACAATAGTGCAGCAGACCAGCAGGGCGCTCCCCACCAGCTGACCGCAGCGGACCGCTGCGACGCTTGTGGTGCACAGGCCTACATCCGCGTCGTCGTCAATAACAGTGAACTCTTGTTCTGCGCCCACCACGGTCGCAAGCACCAAGAGAAGCTGTCGGCCATCGCCGAGAGCTGGCACGATGAGTCGAGCCGCCTGCTCGAAGACCAGCGCTCCTAGCCACCACCACAGGCACACAAACGGCCCGGGGAATCGTCTGAGACGATTCCCCGGGCCGTTTTTTGTAGGTTACGCGCTGGGAAGCGACAAACCAGCGGCGACCCGGTCGCGGGCGGCTTCGGCCACTGCATCGACTGAGATCGTGCGTTCGCCGGGCGCATAGTCAACACCGGCACGACGAAGAGCGGCGGTCAGGAGATGGTCGGCAAGCCGTGGATTGCGCGCAAGCACCGGGCCGTGAAGGTGGGTTCCCACGACGTCACCCATCACGAGGCCCTCACCGCCGTTTCCATTACCGGCTCCATAAGCAACACGGCCCAGTGGCGATGCCTCCGCACCCACGTAGTCACGGGCGTGATTCTCGAATCCCACCAGCCGACCGTGCTTGCTTGTCACGACGAGATCGTCAGTAGCCCGGGTCAGGCGCGGTACGGCTCGGCCGGCCACGAGTCCGAGTCCCTCAATCACTTTTCCATCGGTGAGTTCAATCCCCCAACTCAGCAATTCCCAGCCGGTTCCCACTGCAAGTAACGGCACTCCTGCTGTCGTCCACTCGCGAAGCTTGTCGACCATTGTCAACAACACGTCCCGGGCCTCGGTCAGTGCGGCGTCAGATCCGGACCCAATGACAATCGCATCGACCACGTCGGGAAGGTCCGCACGATTCGTCACGGTCACAACGGATGCGTCATGACCGCTCCAACGCGCCCGCTGGGCCAACACGCGCGCATTCTCCGCGTCGCCGTTCGTATTCAACAGATGGGGTAGCAGAGAAATGATCGTGAGCGTTCGGGTCATGACTGCACCTCGTCATTGGTAGCCAGGCCCAGATGCGCGCGGGTACGGCGCATTCCATCAGCCGAGAAGATAATGGTCTTGAGCCCGTGTCTGGGTGCCGGGAGGGCAAGGAAGGCGTCCAGTGCCGTCGGAACATCCGCTTCGATCCGGTCAACGACCACGTTGTCATAGGCCAATTGCAGAGCAATATCGTGAGCTTTCGAACCGGATGCGATCAGCACATGGGTGAGCGACGACGTGTTCACCGACCAGAAATACGACGGGTCGCGAACATCCGACCCGATCACGATCAAAATCTGCTCGGTCTGCGGTTCGAGGGCATCAACGTTCAACTGAAAACTCGCCGGATTCTGCACCAGCACAAATTCAACCTGCTGCCCGTGCACAGAAACAATCTCGCCACGACCAAAAACGGCAGGGATCGTGGAGAGTGCTTCCGCAGCGACAGCGGCGTCGAACCGCTCTCCCAGTGCGGCGCGGGCCGTAGCCAGCGCCGTGGCGGCATCCACGGCGTAGTGCGTTCCTCGAGCCGGCAGATCAATGCTGACCGTGGTGGACGGCTTCGCCTCAACCTCGCTCGAGGACGGCAGGGACACGTCGGCGCGACGCCCCGCCACGCCCGTGACGACGACACCAGCGCCGGATCGCAGACGATCACTGGCAGTGCGGGCGTAACCGAGACCCCGCGGGTTCGCAGCGAGAACACTGGCACTCACACCATACGGGGCAACACTGACCTCGGACCTCAGTCCCGATCCCACGTCGACGAGAAACTGGTCGTCGGCGTTGAGCACAACGGTCTCTGTGGCGCGTGCGGCAATTGCAGCCAGGAGCGATGCGACCATTTCGGAATCGTGAAATCGATCAATCTGGTCCACCATCACGTTGGTCAACGCCACAACGCGTGGCGTGAGTCCCCCCGCGATCCGAGCGCCGTGGCCCTCGTCCATTTCGAGCACACCGATATCGTCACTCATACGCCCGGTCAGGCTGACCCGCTCCAGGAGAGCAGATGTCAGGCCCTGGCTAATGTTCGCGGTGGACGAGTTGGTGAATACTCGTGTTCCATGGGCACGCAGTACCGCCACGAGCATCTTCGTCGTGGTCGATTTTCCGCTCGATCCCGTCACAATGACCAGACCCTGCGGGAAGCTGTTCAGCGTAGTGGTCAGAAAACCCGGGGCAATACGGTTGACGACAACCCCGGGAATGGCGGAACCTCCGCCGGGTTTGCGCCAACGCGCAACCACCCGCACGACCCGTCCCACCAGGATCGCCGGGGCATAACGAACAGGCACGTCTACTCGAGGTAGTCGCGTAGTGACTGCGACCGCGAGGGGTGACGCAATTTCGCCATCGTCTTCGACTCAATCTGACGAATGCGCTCACGCGTCACACCAAACGTGTCACCTATCTGGTCGAGAGTCTTGGGCATACCGTCACCGAGTCCGAAGCGCATACGGATCACTCCGGCTTCGCGCTCAGACAGGGAATCGAGCAAACTTTCCAGCTGCTTTTGCAGCATGGTGAACCCGACGGCGTCGGCCGGTACAACGGCTTCGGTGTCCTCAATGAGGTCACCGAACTCGCTGTCACCATCTTCACCCAGCGGGGTGTGAAGCGAAATGGGCTCGCGACCGTACTTCTGCACCTCGACGACTTTTTCGGGCGTCATGTCGAGCTCACGGCTGAGCTCTTCCGGTGTGGGTTCGCGACCCAGATCCTGCAGCATCTGACGCTGCACCCGAGCGAGCTTGTTGATGACCTCAACCATGTGAACCGGGATACGAATCGTGCGAGCCTGGTCCGCCATGGCACGGGTGATCGCCTGACGAATCCACCACGTTGCGTACGTGGAGAATTTGAATCCCTTGGTGTAGTCGAACTTCTCGACGGCACGGATCAGACCCAGGTTGCCCTCTTGGATAAGGTCAAGGAACTGCATTCCACGACCCGTGTAGCGCTTGGCGAGTGACACAACCAGGCGGAGGTTAGCGCCGAGCAGGTGACTCTTAGCGCGGGCGCCATCTTTGGCAACCCACTGAAGTTCGCGGCCGAGGGCCGTCTTCTTTTCGGCGTCGGTCATTTCCGCCATCTTGTCCTCGGCGAACAGCCCAGCTTCGATGCGCATCGCGAGCTCGACCTCTTCGGCCGCATTGAGCAGGGCAACCTTACCGATCTGCTTCAGGTAGTCCTTGACCGGGTCTGCCGTTGCGCCGGTGATGGCGCTGGAATAAACCGGAACTTCGTCTTCGTCATCGACGAGAGACAAGACGAGGGCTCCCTTGGGAAGCGGCTCGGTGGGAGCGGTGCGCTTCTCGTCGTCCGAGTCATCGTCATCGGTGGGGACCTCGTCGGAGGTGTCTTCGTCTTTGGCCGTGGTCTTCTTCACCGCGGCGGCGCGCTTACGCGGCGGCGCCTTTTCAGCAGCTGCAGCGGGGGCAGCCGGAGCGGCTGCTGCGGCCAGCTTAGCGGCGGCAGTCTTCGCGGCGGCAGTCTTGGCAGCCGCGGTCTTCGCTGTAGCGGTCTTGGGCTTGGCGGCCTTTGCTGGCGCACTCTCCGCAGCGGCGGAAGCCGCAGCCGCACTGGTTGTTGTGACCTCGGTGGTCAGCTCAGTTTTTACGGGGGTTGCCATTCGAACACCTCTCATGCCGAGTTATGCGCACGTGCCGACTTCCACCTACTTCCGGGGATTTCGGGCAGTACTAGGACCCATGTCAAGTCCCGGGACAACCGTGCCGGCATTTCACCGGAACTCCCAAGACCAGAACGGGTCCTGTTCCTAATTATTGCACGGTTTCTCTGGACGACAAGCCAGGGTGTCGACTACGCTGTCCCATTCCGCTTTTTCCATGCTCTGGAGACTGCAACCCACACCGGGGCCACGTCTATTCCCTCATCACGCGAGAGTTGCTCTCGTGTGCGGGAGCGAGCTCGAAGAAGAAAAATCACTCCGAGTCCCACAATCAGGTACTGAACGGCAAAAGCAACCTTGAAGGAACTGAGGGAATACAGGTCGCTCGGTGCTCCCCCGGCCGTGCGCCAACCATCCTGGAGATCCAGAAGCAGCCCCATCACAAACATGATCGTGAAGCTCGCAGTGAACCCACCGACGTTCACCACACCATTTGCCGAACCCAGGCTGCGCTGAGGGTTGAACGTGCGCGCAAAATCGAAGCCGATGAGGGAGCCGGGGCCACCGATACCGAGCACAATCAGCAGTGTCACAATCACACCGACGGGCGGGGTTCCCGGCCACAGGAGCACAACGGCCCACGCCACACCAATGGCACACACAATGGCAAGCACAATATTGCTGCGCCGAAGGGGATAGCGGGCGGTCAAGACACCGAGAACAGGGCCAAAAACAAGACCCGCTCCCACCAGGATCGTGAGCATGGCCGCCGCCCGCGCGGGATCGTAGCCCAACCCGTAAACCATGAACGGAAAACCCCACAGCAGGGTGAACACCGTTCCTGATGATTGGGTCACGTAGTGAGACCAAAAGCCGAGCTGCGTCCCAGGACGGGTAAAACTCTCTCTCAATTGCGTCACCGCTTCGGACCAGGTGTTCGCCCTGCTGTGCTCCGACGCGCCTGCGGGGCGATCTCTCACGAAGAGGAGCAGCACGATCAGTGCGATCAGGGCAACCGACGCTGCCGAGACAAAAGCCGGTGTCCACCCCCACACATGCAGGAGCCACGCCAGGGGAATTGCCGACAGCACCTGCCCCAACTGGCCGATGTTTCCCATCCACTGAGACAGGATCGGAACGATGCGACCCTGGAACCACGAGCTGATCAGACGGATCATGGAGATGAAAATGGCGGCGTCCCCCGCGCCCACAAGAATGCGGCCGATCACAGCAATGGTGATGCTCGGAGCAAACGCGAGGGTGAGCTGGCCAATAACCATGAGCGCCGTTCCACCCACCATGAGCGCTCGCGGCCCAAATCGGTCCACCATCACTCCCACGGGAATCTGCGCCGATGCATAGACGATGAGCTGAACGACAGCCAGACTCGACAGCACCGCGGCAGATCCGCCGAAACGTTCGGACGCTGAGACTCCGGCGATACCGAGCGATGTGCGTTGCAAAACCGCAGACAGGTACGCGAACGACCCGATGTAGAAGACTAACCAGGATCGACGGGAGTTCACTTACCTAACTTACCCGCGGCACCATGGCCACGACGAAGCGGACGGTCAGCTCAGTTCGACATCAGCGCGGTGCGACATCAGCGCGGTGCGACATCAGCGCGGTGCGACATCAGCTGAGTGGGTCAACTCAGTGGGCCGTCGTCCCGGGTGCGCCGAATCATCAGGAAGTTCTCCAGCTCAGCGGCAATCTCGTCGGCTGTCGGCAACTCACCGTCTTCGTCGGTCAGTGGAGACCGGAGGGGGCTGTCCTCCATATACGCGTCGTAACGCTGTTCCAAGGTGCCCACCAGCTTTGCCAGTTCGGGATTCTCACGCACCTGGTCATCGATCCGCGCAATGAACTCGCGATTGGCTTCCCGCAACCGATCGGTCGGAAAAATCAGTCCCGTCGATGCGCTCGTGCTCTCCAGAGCCGAGAGAGCGGCCGATGGGAATTCCGTGTCGGAGAGGTAATGGGGAATCAGGAGCACGTAGCCGACCGTTGACGCGCCCATTTCCTGAAGCCTGAACTCAACCAGATGCAGCACGTTTGCTGCGACCTGAGTGTGAGGTCTCCAGACCGACATGCTGCCAATGAGATCAGAACGATTTCCACTCACGGTCACACCAATACGCCGCGTGTGCGGTACGGGCATCGGAATGGCGTGCACCCACGTTGTTGAAGCCACGGTGAAGCGGCGTACGAGCTGCATGATGGCAGCGGTGAAGTGTTCCCAGCGAAAGTCCGGTTCGAAGCCGCCGAGAAAGAGGAACGGCTGCCCAATTTCGTCGTGAGCCAAGTACAGGCGCAACGACGGCGGCTGGTAGTCGGTGAGATGGTCTTTATCGAAGTAAATGATCGGCCGACGAGCGCGATAGTCGAGAAGCTCATCGGGGTCGAATTCGGCGATCACGGTGTGCTCCAAAGTACCCAGCAGGTACTCGGTAAATTGCGACACTGCTCCGCCGGCATCGGCGAAGCCGGTCAGGCCCGCAACCAAATTCAAACCGTCGGGCACGTTCTCAGCATCCGCGGTCAGCTTGTACAGTTCTAAAGGATCCCGCATGTCTTAACTGTATTCCGCCCCTTGTCGCACAGACGCAATTCGGCTAGAGATACGTAGTGCCGAGAGCGAACACTGTTTCGGGACGTACGATCGTGTTATGACAGTCCCCCAGCTTTTCGTATCCACTGTGGCCGTTCTTGATTCGGCCGCCGACATCATCGTTGTTGCTGCGCAGCAGACGGATGGCGTTCCCCGCCTCCTCGCAGACCCCACGTTGGAGTTCCTCACCGATCAGTTGAACGCACTGGGTGTGACGGGTGCCCCCGACGAAATTATGCGGGTTGCCGCTCCGGCCGGAGCGATGCGTTCCATTGCCATTGTGGGAATTGGTCGAGCGGTCACGACGGATTCTCTGCGTCATGCCGCTGGATCCGCCGTGCGCCAGCTCACCGGACTCACCACCGTTGCGTTTGCGATTCCGGTCGAGACCGCCCTCGAGGTCAACGCTCTTCTGGAGGGCGCGGCACTCGGCGGATACTCCTACACGGACTACCGGCACAGTTCATTGGCCACGACACGGCTGCCCGCGTCACAGATCACCGTGCACACGAGCGTTGATGCACCTGATGCGGTGAACCGGGCAGAAGCACTGAGCACCTCGGTCGGCCTCGTCAAGGACCTCGTCAACATGCCTCCCCTCGACCTTTATCCCGAGACACTCGCGGCGCAGGCAAACCAGGCTGTGAAGGGACTCCCGATTGACGTCACTGTCTGGGATGAAAAGCAGCTTGTGGCCGATGGCTTCGGAGGAATTGCCGGCGTCGGGCAGGGTTCCACTCGTCCCCCGCGATTGGTAAAGCTCAGCTACACGCCAGCCACCGCAACGAAGCACCTTGCACTGGTGGGTAAGGGAATTACCTTTGACACCGGCGGACTGTCCCTCAAGCCACCGGCATCCATGGTCGGCATGAAGTACGACATGACCGGTGCCGCAACGGTATTGGCCGTTATTGCTGCCGCTGCTCGACTTCAGCTTCCGCTGCGCATCACCGCCTGGATGTGCATCGCCGAAAACATGCCCTCCGGGTCGGCTATTCGACCAAACGACGTGCTGCGGATGCGCGGCGGTCGCACGGTCGAGGTTTTGAACACGGATGCCGAGGGTCGCCTCGTCCTCGCCGATGGTCTCGTTGCGGCCGGCGAAGAAGAGCCGGATGCCATCATTGACGTGGCAACGCTGACGGGCGCCGCCGTCGTCGCATTGGGAAACCGCTATTACGGAGTGATGGGTGACGACAATCTGGTCGCCGACGTCTTGACAGCAAGCACGAGTGTCGGCGAACCGGCGTGGCCCATGCCCTTCCCGTCCGAGCTGCGCGCCACGCTGAACTCTGACGTTGCAGATATCGCCAACGCCAAAATCGGGAGCACTGCCGGTGGGATGCTTCTGGCCGGCGTCTTCCTTAAGGAGTTCGTGGCACCGAACATTCCGTGGGCCCACGTAGACATCGCGGGACCGGCACAAAACTCCGGCAGCCCCTGGGGATTCACCGGTGTCGGGCCCACCGGAGTGTCCGTTCGGGCGCTCATCCGACTGGCAGAGGACTTTTCACGCCCGTAGTACAGTCGAAGGGGCAAGAAAAGCTTGCCGTTGTTGCCTGCTGGCACGTTTAACCCGAGCCAGCGGG
This sequence comes from Cryobacterium sp. CG_9.6, assembly GCF_029893365.1. NCBI lineage: Bacteria > Bacillati > Actinomycetota > Actinomycetes > Micrococcales > Microbacteriaceae > Cryobacterium > Cryobacterium sp. CG_9.6. The sequence continues at coordinate 1,940,858 of NZ_JARXUZ010000001.1, forward strand.
TGCAGGGTGTCGTGCGCGAGGGAGTAGTTGAGTGTCGGAACAAAACTTTGACATTGTCGTTCTTGGTGGCGGAAGCGGTGGCTACGCAGCAGCGTTGCGTGCTGTGCAGCTCGGTTTCACCGTTGGCCTGATCGAAAAGAACAAGCTGGGAGGCACGTGCCTTCACGTGGGCTGCATCCCCACAAAGGCGCTCCTGCACTCCGCTGAGGTTGCCGACGTCAGCCGCGAAGGCGCCAAGTATGGAGTCAAATCCACCTTTGATGGCATTGACATTGCAGCGGTGACCGCATTCCGTGAGGGAATCGTCGCCAGCAAGTACAAGGGTTTGCAGGGACTCGTCAAGGCTCGCGGTATCACCGTGATTCAGGGTGAAGGCCACCTCATCTCCCCCACGACCGTTCAGGTCGGTGACGACACCATCGTGGGCAAGAACATCATTCTCGCCACCGGCTCCTACTCCCGCACGCTCCCCGGACTCGAACTGGGTGGACGAGTCATCACGAGCGAGCAGGCTATCGATCTGGACTACGTGCCCAAGAAGGTTGTCGTCCTCGGCGGCGGCGTCATTGGCGTTGAATTTGCGAGCGTGTGGCGATCCTTCGGGTCCGACGTCACTATCGTCGAGGGTCTTGCCCACCTCGCTCCGATGGAGGAAGAGTCCATCTCCAAGCAGCTGGAGCGGGCATTCCGCAAGCGCGGAATCGAATTCTCTCTCGGGGTGCGATTCCAGAGCGTCACGCAGAGTGACACGGGCGTTGTCGTCACCCTGGAAAACGGCACCGTTATCGAAGCAGACATTCTGCTCGTAGCCGTGGGCCGCGGCGCGGCAACTGCTGGTCTCGGCTTCGAAGAGGTCGGTGTCACTGTTGACCGCGGTTTCGTCATCACCAACGAGCGCCTGGCCACGAACATCCCCGGCGTCTACGCCGTCGGTGACATCGTTCCCGGCCTCCAGCTGGCGCACCGTGGCTTCCAGCACGGCGTCTTCGTCGCCGAAGAGATCGCGGGCATGAACCCGATCGTCGTCGAAGACCTCAACATCCCCAAGGTGACATACTGCGACCCAGAGATCGCGTCCGTCGGCTACTCCGAAGCCCAAGCTGCGGAGAAGTTCGGTAAGGATGACATCGCCACCTACGAGTACAACCTCGGAGGCAACGGCAAGAGTTCCATCCTTGGCACGAGTGGTTCGATCAAACTCGTCCGGGTGAAGGACGGCCCCATTGTCGGTGTGCACATGATCGGCGCTCGCGTCGGCGAGCTCATCGGTGAGGGTCAGCTCATTGTCAACTGGGAGGCGTACCCGGAGGACATCACTCCCCTGTTCCACGCGCACCCCACCCAGAATGAGGCACTCGGTGAGGCCTTCCTGGCCCTTGCCGGCAAGCCCCTCCACGCTATGTAACCGGTTCTCCGGCAACAGAAGAGAAATCTAATAACTTATGAATACACAACTGGTTTTGAAGGAGACATGCGCATGAGCGAATCCGTCAGCCTCCCGGCACTCGGTGAGAGTGTCACAGAGGGAACGGTCACCCGCTGGCTCAAGAATGTGGGCGACCGCGTGGAGGTCGACGAGCCACTGCTCGAAGTGTCGACCGACAAGGTGGACACGGAAATTCCGTCGCCCATTGCCGGCATCATTGAAGCAATCTTGGTTCAGGAAGACGAAACTGTCGAGGTGGGCACCCCGCTCGTCACGATCGGCGACGGTTCTGCAGCGGCTCCGGCCCCAGAACCGGTTGTCGAAGCGGCGGCAGAGCCCGTCGTGGTCCCCGAGCCCGTTGCTGCCCCCGTTGTCGTAGCCGAGCCGGCCCCGGTCGTCGCTGCACCGGTTGCCGCACCGGCAGCGGTTGCGCCCCCCGTAGCTGCACCCGCACCCGTGGCGCCCCCCGTGGCCGCCCCCGTGGCTGCACCCGCCCCCGTGGCGGCACCGGTCGCCGCACCGGCACCGGCTGCGCCTCCTGTCGCTGCCCCCGTGGCTGCACCCGTCACCGCACCGGAGACCCGTGGTTCGCACGCTGGGACCAGCGGATACGTCACGCCGATCGTGCGCAAGCTGGCCAACGAGGCTGGCGTTGATCTGTCAACGATCACCGGCACCGGCGTCGGTGGACGCATCCGCAAGCAGGACATCGCTGCGGCGTCAACTGCTGCCGCTGCCGCTCCCGTTTCCGCGGCAGCACCGGTCGTTGCAGTGTCGCCGCTGCGCGGCACGACGCAGCCGATGTCTCGTCTGCGTAAGGTCATTGCCGAGCGCGCCGTCATCTCCATGCAAGCATCCGCTCAGCTCACGACCGTCATTGAAGTGGACGTAACTCGCGTCGCGATGCTCCGTGACCGTGTCAAGGGTGATTTCCACGCCAAGACCGGTAACAAGCTCTCCTTCCTGCCGTTCTTTGCACTCGCTGCCGCAGAGGCACTGCAGGCCGTGCCGATTGTCAACGCGACAATCGAGGGTGACACCATCGTGTACCCGGCTCAGGAAAACATGAGCATTGCCGTTGACACCGAGCGCGGGCTGCTGACACCGGTTGTGCGCAACGCGGGAGACCTCGATCTTGCCGGCTTCGCTGCGCAGATCGCTGACCTCGCCGCACGCACCCGTGACAACAAGCTGAAGCCGGACGAGCTGTCGGGCGGAACGTTCACGCTGACCAACACCGGTTCACGTGGCGCCCTGTTTGACACACCGGTGGTCTTCCTGCCGCAGAGTGCAATTCTCGGCACCGGAATTGTGTACAAGAAGCCCCTCGTTGTCACCACCGACGGACTTGACTCGATTGCCATTCGTTCGAGCGTGTACCTCGCCCTCTCGTACGACCACCGCATCATTGACGGTGCAAACGCAGCACTCTTCCTCACCACGATGAAGGCGCGCCTCGAAGCTGGCGCGTTCGAGGGCAACCTCGGCATTTGAGTGAACTGTCGCTAATACGCGAATATCTCGCGTAACCGCCACCCGGCCTCGCCCTTGACCACAAGGACCGAGGCCGGTTTGCTGTTTAGCTCACCCCTCGTATCGCTGCCTGTTCCTTCGGAACCAGGAGGTGACAGCGACAGGAGGGCCATATTGCCGGTACGTTCCACCAGCTCGACTACGAGCGTCGTATAGTCCGGCTCCGAAGTGAGCGCACCTCCCTGTTGCAGTAACCGAACTGTGTAACTATCGCCCGACATCGCGGTAGACCCGGACTGGTCAGCCGTGTCGAGACACACGACCGAGGCGGTCGCCAGGCACGCAGCACGACGGTTCAGGAGCACCGGGACGGCGAGAACCGGATCATCACCCTCCACCGCCGCAGAATCAGCAGCAGCCGGCTCCCGCACGGGTTCTGACGGCGCCACCTCCGCTTCGTAAGGTGAAGGAGATGTCTCCGTCGTGGCGGCGCCCTGCGGCGTGGCAGCTGACTCCTGACCCTGGCTGGGGTCACCTTCTCCCGCAGGGATCAGAGTGACCACCGCGAGAAGCACGGCGCCGCCCACGAGCACGGCGGTCACGAGCGGTCGATGACGAGCTGTGAGGCTGGAAGTCAGGCGAGATCGAAGCTGCACGAGCGGATGCCCATCCACTAGGCCGAGAGCCGTCCCGACCAGCATCTGAGCGCGTGCCCGCAGCCGCTGAGGACCCCCCGACTGCTCGCGGTGGCGCCTCTTCGCCCGAGTGGACTGCACCGGTATACCCACCACTGTGGGGAGAAGCCGGCCCGGGGCGCACCCCGGGGTGGTGTCGGTCTCCGTAGTGATCAGCCGCACGGGCCCTGCGGGCATCCACTCGAACAACTGACGTTCGAGGTCAGGCAGGCAGGGCCGAAAGGGGGTGCTCCAGATGAGGCCCTCGAATCTATCGGCGAGGAGTCCTGCCTCGCGACGTGTCTCGTGCTGCTCTGCACCTGGTTCAAGGTGTGCAAAGACCTCTCGCAGCACACAGGTGAGCCGACAGTAATCCTCCCGCAGTGCTTTCCGTCGGGCCATCGACTCCTCCGACAATTCACGAAGCGCACCGAGGCCCGCGAGTAGTGGACGGCCCGTCGGATAAAAGAGCACGGTCACCGGACTCAGGCTGCCATGACTGAGCCCGGCGTCATGCAGCTTGGCGACTGCCAGGGTTACCGAAGCCAGAATAGTGACTGCTTCTCCCGTCGAGATGGTGCCCCTGTCGCTCAGATAGCGCCCCAGCGTGCGTCCGTCAAGCCGTTCCAGAACCACGCAGACGCGATCGTCCGGCAGCGAGGCCACATCGAGGAGCGTGCCGAAGGGGCCGTCGGGGTTCGAACACAAGAGTTAAATCTCGCGTTCAATGGATTCGCCATTCGCAGTCGGCCGGAAGACCTTCAGTGCCACGGGTGGTCGTCCGGGGATGGCCGAGTGCCCTAAATAGATATCCGACCGTTCACCCGATGCGAGGGTGCGGACAACGCGGTAACCCGCAATGTCGCGGGGAACCTGACCGTCGTTGGTCTCGGACTTTTCCTGAACGTGGTTGGGCGTGCTGCCGCGCTCAGCAGCGTCCGCGTGCCTCGCCCGCCCACTCTGCATCATGGTGACTCTTCCTGTAGTGATCGTGCCGAATGTCACCAGCTTCTCGCTACTATCGCCCGCACGTAATTCTGGAGCCACACGTGTGGGGAACTCCGAATGCACCGGAGTGTGCAGGGACGGAACGCCACATCCGCAGTCGGCAGCTGAGCTAGACTGCGTGCATGCTCGACTTTGTCGTCGCGGGGCTAAGCGCCAACTCCGTGCCGTATGTTGAGGGCCTTGAGCTCCAACGCGCAGTCCATCGTTCCGTCGTCTCGGGAGAGAAAACGGACACCGTCCTTCTCCTTGAGCACCCCGCCGTGTATACGGCGGGTAAACGTACCCTGCCCGACGAAAGACCGGTGGACGATACCCCGGTCATCGATGTGGATCGCGGGGGCAAGATCACCTGGCACGGGCCAGGTCAGCTCGTGGGATACCCGATCCTGGCACTTGCCGATCCCATCGATGTTGTGGGTTACGTGCGCCAGCTGGAGGAAATCCTCATCGGCGTGCTCACGGACTTCGGCATCACCGGCGTCCGGGTAGAAGGACGCTCGGGAGTCTGGGTCGGGCCCGCCGGTGAGGAAGCAAAAATCGCCGCCATCGGCATTCGTGTCGCCAACGGTGTCACCATGCACGGCTTTGCCCTCAACTGCAGCAACTCGCTGGAACCCTACACACACATCATTGCGTGCGGCATCCGGGACGCCGGCGTCACCACAATGTCGACCGTCCTGGGTCACCTGATCGAACCGGCCGATGTGATCGCATCCGTCGAAGCCAATTTTCTCCGGTCCAGCCTGCAGGGTTCCGACCGACCGAGCACAGTGAAGGTGTCAGCATGAGTGCAGTACCCGAGGGTCGCAAACTTCTGCGACTGGAGATTCGTAACGCCGAGACTCCCATTGAGCGCAAGCCCGAGTGGATCAAGACCGTGGCAAAGATGGGCCCGGAGTATCGCAAGCTGCAGAATCTGGTGAAGAGCGAAGGCCTGCATACGGTCTGCCAGGAGGCGGGCTGTCCCAACATCTTCGAGTGCTGGGAAGACCGTGAAGCCACCTTCCTTATTGGCGGTTCCCAGTGCACCCGCCGGTGCGACTTCTGTCAGATCGACACGGGCAAGCCAGCTGACTACGACACCGATGAACCGCGTCGTGTGGGCGAGTCCGTTGTGGCCATGAATCTGCGTTACGCCACCGTCACCGGAGTCGCCCGCGACGATCTGCCTGACGAGGGCGCCTGGCTCTACGCCGAGACAATCCGACAGATTCACCAGCAGAGTCCCGGAACCGGTGTCGAAATCCTTATTCCGGATTTCTCCGGCAACCCTGATCACCTGGGTCAGGTTTTTGATGCCAAACCCGAAGTCTTCGCCCACAACGTGGAAACCGTCCCGCGCATCTTCAAAAGGGTTCGACCCGCTTTTCGGTACGACCGTTCACTGGATGTGCTCACACAGGGGCGAGCTGCCGGCATGATCACGAAGTCCAACCTCATCCTGGGCATGGGCGAGGAACGTGCCGAGGTCAGCCAGGCCCTGCAGGACCTCCACGACGCTGGCACCGACATCATCACCATCACCCAGTACCTGCGCCCGAGCGCCCGGCACCTGCCCGTCGCCCGCTGGGTACGACCGGAGGAGTTTGTCGAGCTTCGCGAGGAGGCCGAAGCCATCGGCTTCATTGGCGTGCTGTCCGGGCCCCTCGTGCGGTCGTCCTACCGCGCCGGCCGGCTGTGGGCGAAGTCGATGCAGGCCACGGGTCGCGAGATCCCCGAGGACCTTCGTGCGCTGGCGGATGCCTCACTCGGTTTTGCGCAAGCCGTTTAGGCCCGAAATTCGGTCACGAACATTCAGGTGACTAGGTAGTCTTAGGTTCATGGCACGCAGCAAGGACAAAACTCCAAAACCACCCAAGAAGCCCGGTCGCATTAAGCAAATGTGGCAGGTGTTCCAGATGACACGGCGTTACGACTCCAACATCGTCTGGATCATGATTCTGGGCTTCCTGGTTCCGGTTCTCATCAGCGTCGCCCTGGCGTTGACTCTTTCACCCGGAAACGTACTGACGATCATTCTCTGGGCTATCTCGGGCGTGCTCGCCGGCAGCCTGGTCATGCTCATCGTTCTGGGGCGTCGCGCCGAAAAAGCCGCGTACTCCCAGATCGAGGGCCAGCCAGGAGCCGTTGGTGCTGTTCTGCGCAGCTCGCTTAAGCGCGGCTGGGTTGGTAGCGAGATGCCCGTTGCGGTGAACGGCAAGACGCAGGACGCCGTGTACCGTGCCGTGGGACGCGGCGGGGTCGTACTCATCAGCGAGGGTCCCAAAACTCGCACGCAGCGGATGCTCGATGACGAACGTCGTCGCGTGGCCAAGGTGGGCGGCAACGTCACCGTGACCGTCATTGCGGTGGGACCTGACGCCGATGCTGTGCCCCTGCACAAGCTCGCCCGTCGTCTCACCCGGATCAAGCCCACGCTGACCAAGGCGGAGGTCCTTGCGGTCAACAACAGGCTCACGTCCATGACGACCAAACTTCCCATCCCCAAGGGCGTCGATCCCCTGAAGGCCCGGCCGCAGCGCGGCTAGATCTCCCGCACCACGAAAGAACGGGCACCTGATCATCAGGTGCCCGTTCTTTTTTCGCGTTCTCGACGAGCGCAGAAGCGCCAGGCCGGTCAGGCGCGCAGCAGGACTGTTCCAGCGACCTTGTCGTGGAAACCGCGCTGATCCGAGTCCCAAACCAGTGCGGGGAGCACAATAACGAGCAAAACGGACCGGACGATCGCACGCCACGGACCGATCCAGCCGCCGAGCACGGGGACGACCCTCAACCCCACGAGACGATGGCCGATGCTGCCGCCGATCGTGGGAATGAAGATCAATTGCAGCAAAACAAAGATCACAGAGTTCGCCACGGCGCTGTAGTCGAAGAAGATGACAGACACCCCCACGGCCAACGACCAATCGATAGCAACCCCCGCCAAGCGTCGACCGGGACGACCAACGGAGCCCGGTCCGGAACGAGGGAGACCGAGGCGCTCACCAGGCCACAAACTCGGAGCGGGGGGACCGGACGGACGGGAGGAAGAGTCAAAAGTGGCCACCCAATGATTCTATCGAGCGACCTCGCCTGTAACATGTGTGAAACACAAGCGTCACGGTCGGGTAATGCCGCCACAGTAATCTCAGGGAATCTGCAGTGTGAAACACTGCGTGATCCACGCCCACTTCGTTTGGAGTAAACCCGTATGTTCCGCGATTCGTCAGAAGTGCTCAAATTCATTAAGGACACCGACGTCAAGTTTCTTGACATCCGTTTCACTGACCTGCCCGGTGTGCAGCAGCACTTCAACATCCCGGCCTCGACCGTTGATGAAGAATTCTTCACCGTCGGTCAGATGTTCGATGGTTCGTCGATCCGCGGTTTCGCGTCGATCCACGAGTCCGACATGCAGCTCATCCCCGATGTGTCAACCGCCTACATCGACCCCTTCCGTGCCGAGCGCACGCTCATCATGCTCTTCGACATCTACAACCCGCGCAACGGTGAAATCTACTCGAAGGACCCTCGTCAGGTTGCCAAGAAGGCTGAGAAATACCTCGCCTCCACCGGCATCGGTGACACGGCGTTCTTCGGCTCCGAGGCCGAGTTCTACATCTTCGATGACGTTCGCTACGAAGTAACCCAGCACACCAGCTTCTACTCCGTGGACTCGAGTGAAGGCGCCTGGAACTCCGGGCGTAAGGAAGAGGGCGGAAACCTCGCCAACAAGACACCCTTCAAGGGTGGCTACTTCCCGGTGAGCCCCGTTGACCAGCATGTCGACATGCGTGACGACATTTGCCTCAAACTTATTGACTCCGGCCTGACCCTCGAACGCAGCCACCACGAGGTGGGCACCGGTGGACAGGGTGAGATCAACTACAAGTTCGACACCATGGTGCACGCGGCCGACGACCTGCTGAAGTTCAAGTACATCGTCAAGAACACCGCCCACGACTGGGGCAAGACCGCAACCTTCATGCCCAAGCCCCTCTTCGGCGACAACGGCTCGGGCATGCATACCCACCAGTCCCTCTGGGCCGATGGCAAGCCGCTGTTCTACGACGAGGCCGGCTATGGCGGGCTCTCCGATGTGGCCCGTTGGTACATCGGCGGCCTGCTGAAGCACGCTCCCGCCGTTTTGGCCTTCACGAACCCCACGGTCAACTCGTACCACCGCCTGGTTCCGGGTTTCGAAGCTCCGGTCAACCTGGTCTACTCGGCCGGTAACCGTTCGGCGTCGATCCGCATTCCGATCACCGGTACGAACCCCAAGGCCAAGCGCCTCGAGTTCCGCGCCCCCGACGCATCCGGAAACCCGTACCTGGCCTTTGCAGCTCAGCTCATGGCGGGCCTGGACGGTATCAAGAACCGTATCGAGCCGCACGAGCCGGTCGATAAGGACCTGTACGAACTTCCGCCGGAGGAAGCAAAGAACATCCCCCAGGTTCCCGCGTCGCTCGAGGAAGCCCTGAAGGCTCTCGAGGCCGACCACGACTTCCTGCTTGCCGGAAACGTGTTCACGCCCGAGCTGATCGAAACCTGGATCGAGTACAAGCGCGAGAACGAGATCAAGCCTCTTGCCCAGCGCCCGCACCCGTTCGAGTTCGAGCTCTACTACGGGGTGTAGGTCTTTCCCCAGTGAATCACTGGGCTGAGAGTGTCTCAGTCCGCAACGAGTCCGCACGAGCAGCCATGACGTTACCAATGGCCGCGCGTGCGGACTCATCTTTGTCTGGCCACATGTGGCTGTAGGTGTCGAGTGTCGTCTTCGCGGACGCGTGCCGTAAACGGTTCTGGACTACCTTCACGTCGAGCCCGGACGCGATCAGCAATGATGCAAAGTAGTGGCGCAGGTCGTGGATCCGAAACCCTGCAGGTAGGCCTTTGATCGAGTCCCTGGCGATCCTGAAGGCCGTCTCAATCGTGTACGGCGCGACTGGCCGGCCGAATGCGCCGATGACCAGAGTGGGACTCCCCCACTTGGCTGGGACGCGGTTTAGCTCGAGCGCCAAATCAGCAGGAATCGGAATTGGTGTCTTCGACATCTCGGTCTTCAGCGGTTCGGCTGGATACTGAATCGCCGGGGTAATGATGCCGCGCATGAAGTCCACGTCTGAGACTCGCAACGCTGCGATCTCGGCAACACGTAGGCCCGCGAAGGCGCCAAGCAAGATCACCGGCTTCATGCCTTCGGGCATAGCGTCGTGGAGTGCCCACACCTGGGCCGTGGTCGCAACGTAGGGACGTTGTTTACCTGCAGGGGGTGACGTTCTACGGCTCACCGGCGACCGGGGCAGGAGACCGTCGTGCACGGCGTCTGAGAACACATGTGAGAGACGAGCGTGCAGGGCATAGACCGTGGAGTCTGCCAGTCCGGACGCCTTCAGCTGCACGGTCCACGCCTTCACCTCTGAAGGCCGAACGCTCGCAAGCGGGCGCGCGCCGAATGCGGCCACGATGTGCTTCACGTGAGTGCGCGCTTGCCTCACAGTCGTCGCCCGGTTCGTCTCGTAGCCCTTCAGCCAAACGGCGCACCACTCCCCCACGGTCATCTTCGCCGTCTTCGGGTCCACATAAGTGCTGGTGACCACAGCAGCCGTAACGGAGTCCAACCAGCCTTGTGCGGTCATCTCACCGGTCTGCGTCTTATCCCGGTACTTGAAGTGTCGAGAGTACTCTACGCCCGCGGCATCCCGGTACCGGGCGCGGTACATGCCATTAGGACGTTTCTTTATGCTCGCCATGGGCCTTGAAATTCGCATGCAATATGTCTATATATTTTCCCTGGCTCTGCGTTATGTCCACGGGGTCGTACTTGTAAAGCTTCTGTTCTAGTTCACCTTGAAGCGCGTTTTCCAACCTGTAGTGGCTAGCCAGACTCTCGGGAGTTGTGCGGAGCCAATCTGCAACGGCTTCACCTAATTCAAACGAGATTTCCATGCTTTCAGCTCCCAAGGCCAATTCCAGTTGTGCTGAATGGAAATTAGCGATGGAATGCTCAAGTTCCTGATTAGCCGCTGACATTTTATTCATGGCGATCAAGATGTCGGCTCCGTCGCTCGACACCGTGAGCCTAGTTGAAGTGAATATCCCGAGTATCTGGGTAACGTCTTCGGCTTCAGCCAGCCTCAGAGGTCGCTCCCCTTTTTCAATGCTCCAAACCGTTGCTTGAGACCACTTCCAGCCAAGAGTTCGCATCTGGGAGGCCAGTTCCTTTTGGCTCATCTCTCCGCGAAAGGCTGCCATGTTTCGGCCTATTTGCTGATCCGGTGTCATCATCACATCACTCTACTAGCGTTCCCATTCATAGGTCACTAGTTTTTTCTAAATCCAGTTGCATACGACAAGAATTCATGGTGTACTAGTTCTTGTAGTCATAAACAACTAGAAAAGAGACGACATGATGAACTTGCTCACTCTCGAAGAGGCCGCGGCCATTCTTCGCCGGTCGCCCGCTCAAATGCGGTGGCTGCGTCATCAAGGCACCGGCCCCTTATCAGCCAAGATCGCCGGCCGCGTCATGTACCGGGCCGAGGACATCGAGAAGTACGTCACCGCGCAGTTCGACGCCGAGGGCATGAAGGCCACGGCGTGACCACACAAAAAGCCCCCAACCGAATCGGTGCTCTAACACCAGATCCGACCGAGGGCCAAGCATCCGCAGTTCCAGCCACTAAGCAAGGAAACAGAATGTCCCTCAACACTACCGAGTCAGAGCACGAAACGAAGACCCTCGAAGCCATCAAAGCGGAGCGCGCAGCCGCTATGGCTGTAGATTGCGGCCATGACGGATGCGACGGTTTCAGCCATGACGCCCTCGATGACCCGAGCAACTGGATGCACTCCACCCCCGACGAGACGTTCGACACCTCCACGTGGATGATGTTCATGCACAGCGACAAATCAATGGGTTTCTATGCCTGCGACGAAGGTGCAGGTGAACTGAACGCGGCTGAAATCAGAGCCCTTGCTGACAAATATGAGGCTTTCCCTGAATGGCTGCGGAGTCTCGCTGGCCGTCTCGACTCGCTGCAGGGTGCCTGGTGATTGCCGCGCTCACTGTCCGCGCTGCTCGTGGCTTTGTCCCGTCAAAGGATTGGAACGGCCACACGGTCACCAGTCCGACCGGGCGCACAATCCAGCCCGACGACATCGACATGCGAATTCTGTGCAACGCGGATCAGCAAACAGTGGGTGGCAGCATCAACCGCGCCGGCTACCTTGTCACGGCGGTGCGCTAATGGCCATCCACCACATCCTTCTGATTGGAGGCCGCGGCGTGGTCTACCTCGATGCCCGCGAAGAACACCTCACGCCCGACGAGGCTCGAGTCCTGGCCCGCAAGTTGATCGAGGCGGCCGGCGAAATTGAACACCCGGCCGTCGTGTCGGAATGGCCGTAAGGAGCACTCATGACTTGGACCAAGCTCAGCGACGATTTTACGGACGACTGTTGGACCCTTTCAGACGCAGCGGCTCGACTGCATGTTGAAGGGCTCACCTGGTCGAACCGTAAGTTGCTGGACCTACGCATACCGAAGGATGACCTGCACCGATTCAAGACCCCGCAAGCAATCGCAGAGTTGCTGTCGTGTGGCTACTGGGCAGACGCGGGAAATCACTACCAGATCATCCACCACGCCGACTATCAGCGCTTGCGTGAAGCCGTCATTAGGCAGCAGTCGGTTAACAAGGTGAACCGTGCACAGCGGGGGCTTAAGTCGGCACCACCAAGAGAGCAATCTGGTGGCCCAAAGTTCCTTCCAACTGTCTCTAACGATTCGTTGCACGAGTCGATGAACGATTCGACGAACGAAATGGACAGGACAGGACGGGCAGTTATTAGAGAAGTTCTTAGAGAAGAAGAAGAACTTGATGAAGGGATCAAAACACAAGTGAAGGAATGGCCAGTGACTCCAATTCCTACGAGTGACCCCGACAAGTCTGACCACGAGAAGTGTCTGGTGTGCAGCAACTCGCTGTATTCGTCCGATGGTCGATCATCTGGCCTCTGTAAAAAGGGTGACGCCGATCACACTCGTGCTCGTGATGAGAGGGCGGCATGACAGTGCTTTGCGAAGAGCACACCGGTTCTCAGTACCCGCCGAGGTGTGGGGTGTGCCAGAACTTGGCTATCGAGTACGCCCAATTAAATTTGCCCGCCTCTGCAGCTGGGACGACACGACCATGAGCGCCGAAATGGATGACGAGATCCTTGTGCTCGTGTCCCGGCTGATCTTGGCCCGCGGAAATATGGACGAGATCAAAAAGATTATCGCCGCCGATTTCGATGGTATTCGGAACACGAAAGCAGCCAATCGGGCAGGTGCGGTCTTGGGATCTTTGCTCGTGGTGATGCAAAGAGTTTTGGACTCTCACCCGCACCGAGATTTCTACCTTGAGCATTTCAGGGTCAGAAACGAATTCGACTCTATGACCAAGGACATCGACAACACAACAGGAAGCGAATCATGACCGAACCCCTCGAAGCCCAATTCTTAAGAATCACGCCCAAGGGTAAAGCGCTCGTGCACTGCCCTTACTGCGGTCACCAGCACGAGCACGAACGCTTCACCTACGGAAACACCGAGCACCGAGCGCCCGGATGCGGGATCTATGCCCCCGTCAACCGAGACCAGCGCCAGGCCGGATACACCTTCACCATCCCACCGAACAAATACACCACCAGAACGGAAAACAAGAAATGACCTTCGACCACGCCCCCCACGTCAGCACCGACCTGTCAGATCGCCGCCGTAAATCGATAGCTGACCAATGGACCCCTGAAACCGCGAACGAGCTCAAGCAGATCGAGCGCATCGAAGAAGCCGGTCTCAAAGTCTCCCCGGCGCTCTTGATGCACGCCGGCTACATTCAAAACGCACACACGGCAGCAACCACCACTAACACCAAAAAGGACAACTAATCATGGATATCAAAACCGCCGACATCGCCACCCTGAACGCCGCGCTCGAAGTAAAGCAAGCCGAGCTTGCCGCCGTCGAACAGGGCAAGCGCGACACCATCCAAGAAGCCCAGCGCGCCTGGCGAATGAAGCTCGCCACCGAGGGCGAAGCAATGGAGGAAGTGCTCCGACTCCAGCAAGAGGGGCACCACAAGACCGCCGCCGCGGCAGCCGCATCCGGCGACCTCGGCACCGCGTACAAAGAGTTCACCGCGTACCATACCTCGCTGCGGACCCGCGCCTACATCCGCATGAATGGCCAGGGGGCAGCCGACGCCCTCGGACTCAGGTATCACACCACCGCTGAACTGCGCCTTCACCAGCTCGACTTCGTTGAATTCCTCTCACAGGGACTCCGCGCGGCCACCGAACGCGACGCATACAACGAGATCCAGCAGCTCATCGGTGACAGCCCCGCCGACTACGAAGCAGCCGTCGCGTACCTCGGCAGCAACGCCTGACACCCCATGAGACAGGACGGGAGTGCCAGCATCAACAGCAACACGATGCCAGCGCTCCCGTCCCCTCACGCGGCCGCACAGACCGGGAGGGGTGTGTCACGGCACGCACGACGGCAACGAGTGGGGGGTATGCCCCCAAAGCCTCCACTGCGCCACGGGCGGCATAGTCGCATTTTGTACACAGGGACAGTAGACGGTCTACCACTAGGCCCGAGAAGGTTCCGAGGCACCCCGGACGGTAACGGTCCACAAGGGGTGGGCCTATACCCCTCCCACCCCCTGCACGGAAGCACGGGCGTCTTAGGGCCACGGGCAATACATGCTCGATCAATTGACCATTTTTTAGGAGAACGATGAGTAATACAGGTGCCGTTTATGGCAAGGAGGGGACCGCGCTTCACTCTGCGGTCACGGCAGACTTTGAGCTGGACTCTGACGGCGCGCGGATCCTCGATATGGCTTGCCGCACGGTGGACGATCTTTCATCTCTTGAGGGCGCTCTGGTGGGCGCGCCCGTCATGGTGCCGGGCAGCATGGGGCAGGAGCGGGTAAACCCGTTATTTGCCGAGGTTCGCGCTACCCGCGCCCTGGTCGGTCAATTGCTGGGCCGTCTCAAGCTCCCTGACGAGGACTCAGCGTCCGCAAAGGCGGAGTACAACGGCAACCGGGCGCGCAAAGCTGCTGGCGTTCGGTGGGGGCACTAATGGCCGCTCGCCGGCGCTCTACGGCGTCGCGCGCGGTTCCCCCTGCTCACCTGTCGGATCGCACCCCGGATGCATGGCTAACCGCTGCTGAGATCGAACACATGCGCGACCTGCTGACTCGTGCAGCTCGGGCGGATGCGTTCGACGCTCACAAGCTACGGCAAGAGGCGTGGAGAGACTTTCACGGCGCATGGGGGCACAAGGGCACCACCGCTCAACTAATCGCGTGGTGGGCCGATGAGCGCCGCCAGCGCGCTTGCGCCGAGTGGGTCCTCGCTCACCCTGGCAGCAAGCTAGCCGACTTCAGACCGTTCCTCGACGGCATCGAAACGTAACCCCCCGCCCTGGCACGACAAACCCCCGACTCGATACTTGAGCCGGGGGTTTTCTTTGTCGTAGTGGAGTACAGCCCTACCGCTGTAGTCCCATCTTTGTCATTCGTGACACGTTGCGATCCGCGGTGGATATGCGCCCGTCTGCGACCGACCCGACCCGCGCGAGAAGGTACTCACCAGTGAACGGGTTTTCAACATAGATCGGCGCCCCGGCAGCCCCGGCAAACGATCGGCTAGCACCCGTCACGGATGCGTCGATACTTCCCGCCACGTCGGGCAGACTCACGAATGAGCCCAGCGACCCCGACACCTTGCCCTTCATGTCGTCGAGCCCGTTGAGGTAACCCTGTCCCGTGTTCACACCGAAGCCACGGAATACCTTTGACGGTGAGTTGATCCCTAGAGCGGCCTTGAACGGCTCTACGATCCACGACGGAACGATCTTGAGGAAGAACGATCCGATGTTCCGGAGTAGTGATCCTGCACCCTCTAGGAGGCCGTTGATCATGTCCCGGCCGGCGCTGTACAGGATGCCGCCGAGGTTGCCGAGCGCCCCGAGGATCCTTCCCGGCAGACCGGAGAAGAATCCGACGATGCCGTTGACACCGTTGGCAAAGAAGTTGCCGACCGTTGACCACATGCCAGAGAAGAACCCGACCACGCCACTGACGAAACCGCCAACCATGCCGATCGTGTTGGAAACAAAGTCCTTGAACATGCCCCCCGTGTTCTTGAAGAAATCCGAGAACATGCCGATGGAGCTGATGAACACGGCGACCAGCATGGCCCAGGTGTCTTGGAAGAATGTTGTCTGTGTGGCAACCCAGATAATCCCGGCGACGAGTGCGCCGATCGCGATTACGACCAAGCCAATCGGATTAGCTGTGAGCACCGCATTCATGACGACCTGCACCGCAGCCCAGGCCACCGTGACGGCCTTCACAACGGCCATAGTGGCCGTGTACAGCTGGAACGCCAGAACGGCGCCACCGATCGCCACAGCGAACCCCAGGACCAGTGTCAGGTTGTCACTGATGAATGTTGCCAGGCTCGTGAGCGCCGGGATGACGAAGCCGAGGATGCCACTCAGTGCCGTGAACGCACCGACCAGAAGCGCGCCAATCGGCTCAGCGAGACTTGCGAATAGCGTGGCAATCTGTGGCAGCACGGGTAGAAGCGCGGTGAAGATTAGCTGTGCCGGTGATAGTGCAGCGGCCAATTCGAGCAACGGGCCGAGGAGACTCCCGAGCACGGGCGCGAAGGCCGACCCGATGGTCTGGAAGAACGACACAAGCGGCTGGAATGCGCCCGTGAGCTTAGCAACGCCCGCGGGCATCTCTCCGCCTGAAAGCATCCCGGCGAGGCCCTGAAACGCAGGCACGACCGACTTATTCAGGAACCCAACAACCGTTGTAGCGATCGGCAGGAAGATCGCGCCGAACGTGGTGGACAGGTTCTCCATGTTGTTCGAGAGTTGACGCTGCTGATTGGCGAGGCCCTCCGATGTGCGCCCGAGGTCGCCCTGCTGCACCGTCGTCTGAGCCATGATCTCGGCCTGAGCAGCCAAGACCTTCTGCTGCTGCGTGAGAGCGCCCGTACCTGAGTAGATGCCCATCTCGGTAGCGCGCGCCTTAAGGGCTGCGTCATCGAGCAGAACGCCATACTGCCGCAACGGTTCAGACTCACCACGGAGGCCAGCACCGAGCGCCTGAATTGCCTGCTCTGGTGTCGTGTTGTTGAATGATGCGAGGTCACCCGCGAGAGTTAGGAACTCAGTCGAGAACCCAGCGAGATCTTCCCCGCCCAGCCCCGCAGCTTTACCAAAGATGCCGAAGGTCTGCGCCGCCTGCAATGCCGCGTTAGTGGACAGGCCCGCCGATGTCGTAGCACTAGCCGCGAACTCCTGAACGGTCTTATCAGCATCACCGAACACGGCAGAAATAGCCGTGCCAGCCTCCACGAAATCGGATGCATTGCTGATCGAGTCTTTGATGATCTTGCCGATACCGAGACCTGCGAAGGCAGCGGCAAGGGGGCCGGCAAGCTTACTTACCGACCCCAGTACGCCACTCTTTACCCCACGTCCCGCAGCACGTCCAGCTTCTGGACCTGCCGCGTCGAACTCACGCGCAAGCGACCGCCGAAGATTGCGGGCGTCGGGCAGTACCTCAATAAAAGCTTGGTACATGGCATTCGACATTCGTTCTCCTGGCGTGGGATAAGGCCACCACACGGGAGAACGCGGCTAGTTAGTTGACAATATAAACTATATCAGATATGGCCGACACGCGGCAATGCAACTCGCTGGGTACTCAGAAATGCGTAGCCCTGGACGACGGAAACACACGGACATGGCCTAAGTAGTGCTTAGCCCCTCGATGATGTCGGCACTACCGACCCCACCGCCGAGGGTGTGCAAAGTTCGCACCCCCCGACCATTTTAGGGACTCACCTAAAATGGTCGGGTGCAGGTGCCCCAGTCCGCAGCCAGTCCGCAAGAAGTCCGAAAAGGCCCGATTACCGACCATTACCAACAACCCCTAGATCGTTGAATTCATGCGGTAAACAGCACTTGCCAACACCCCGCGATTAGGGGTTATTTGTTCGAGCTCTACTACGGCGTCTAAGCCCACCGTCGGGTAACAAACCGAGAAAAGGACCACACCTTCTGGTGTGGTCCTTTTTCTTGGTCCTTCTTCAGTGTGCGAGAGACAGTGCCAGATCAGCCGGCGCTGGCGCCCGACCGCTCGACCGGACCGTAGAAGAGCCGTTCAAAGACGGCCCGTGAGCGTCTGGTCACCGAGAGATAATCTCCCTGAAGCTCCGTGGCAGACCCGGGCGAATATTCCAGAATCCGGGCAATTCCCTCGAGCTGTGCTCGATCAACGGGCAAGACATCCGATGTGCGGTTGGTCCACAGGGTAATAGCGGACCGCGCACGCGACGCGAACAGCCATGCCGATCGCAGAGTCGCGGCATCCGCTGCACTGACCAGGCCCGCGTCGGAGGCGCCGGTGAGCGCCACCAGAGTAGATGTGGTTCTCAGCCCCGGCACGCGTGCGGCGTTTTGCAGTTGCAGGAGTTGCACGAACCACTCCACATCACTGAGCGAGCCACGGCCCAGTTTGAGGTGTCGGTTGGGATCGGCTCCCTGAGGCAGACGCTCCTTCTCGACCCTGGCCTTGATGCGCTTAATCTCCCGAACTTCCTTCTCGGCGATAGCGGCTGGATACCGCACGGAGTCGGCCAGTCGCTCAAAATCTCGTTGCAGACTCACATCGCCGGCCACACCACGGCCACGCAGGAGGGCCTGTGCCTCCCAGGTGAGCGACCAACGACTGTAGTACGCGGTGAAGGAGTCGAGTGAGCGCACGATCGCTCCATTGCTCCCCTCGGGCCGCAAGCCAATATCAAGGTCGAGGGGCAGACGATCATCGTCTGTGAGCCGATTCAGCTCGCGGACGATGAATCTCGCTCGATCGTGGGCTGGCTCCCCCTCGAGCTTCCCGTTGCGGAAGACGTACATGACGTCGGCGTCCGAGCCAAAGCCGAGTTCGGATCCCCCAAAACGTCCCATGGCGATGACGGCGAATTCAATGCCGTCCGGGGTCTTCGGACCAACGGGGGTTGCAATTCCGGGCTCGTTCAGCTCTCGACCACGAATGGCGGCGATGACGCCACGAATGAAGTTGGAGGTGACGTCGGTGAGACCCACGGCGAGTTCGTCGATGGTGATGCGACCCAGCATGGACCCGAAGGCCAGGCGCAGCAGCTCCCGGCGACGCGCGGTGCGCAGGATCGATGCCGCCGCATCCGGGCTCTCGTGGCGGGCCAGCACCGCTCGCGTCTCATCGAGTAACGCACTGAGGGGGCGCGGACGAAGGTCCTCTTCGTTCTCCAGCCAGGCCACCGCTTCGGGGATCTTCTCGAGCAGTTCCCCCACATACCGAGAACCGGAGAGCACGCGGGTGAGGCGTTCTGCGGCGCCCGAGGAGTCTCGAAGCATGCGCAGGAACCAGTAGGTGGAGCCGAGGTTGTCGCTCAACCGTCGAAAAGCCAGTAGCCCGTAATCTGGGTCGGCTCCCTGAGAGAACCATTGAAGGAGAACAGGGAGCAGATGCCGCTGGATGGTTGCGCGGCGGGACACACCTCCGGAGAGCGCCGCGATGTGTCCGAGAGCTCCTCGCGGGTTGAGGAAACCAATTGCGGCGAGGCGTGCCTCCGCTTGGGCGCTGGTGAGGTTGAGGCCTTCGGCGGGCAGGGCCGCGA
Source organism: Cryobacterium sp. CG_9.6 (assembly GCF_029893365.1). Lineage (NCBI taxonomy): Bacteria > Bacillati > Actinomycetota > Actinomycetes > Micrococcales > Microbacteriaceae > Cryobacterium > Cryobacterium sp. CG_9.6. The sequence goes on from NZ_JARXUZ010000001.1 coordinate 1,960,160, forward strand.
CGGCACTCAGCAGCGGCCGGTAGAACAGTCGCTCGTGCAGCCCCCGCACGCGCTGTTTCGTTTGCGCCCAGCGAGTCGACAGCCCGGCTGCACTCGTAGCCAGACCGGTGGCTCGGGCCAGCACCCGCATGTTCGCTTCGTCCCGAGGAACGAGGTGGGTCCGTCGGAGCTTCTCGAGCTGGAGTCGGTGCTCCATGAGGCGCAGCATGCGGTAGTCGTGGGAGAACTCAGCCGCCTCTGCGCGACCAACGTAGCCACCCTGGGCGAGGGCAACAAGCGCTGGCAAAGTGCCGCTCTGTCGCACGGACGGATCTGACTGCCCATGAACGAGCTGCAACAGCTGAACGGTGAATTCAATGTCACGCAGCCCTCCGGGGCCGAGCTTGAGCTGAAAGTCCACCTCATCGTCAGGGATGTTGTCTGTGACGCGTTCCCGCATCCGCTGAACAGACTCCACAAAATTTTCTCGGCTCGCGCTGCTCCACACCTTGGGGGTGACAGCGTCGATGTAGCGCGCCCCGAGTTCGCTGTCGCCAGCCAGGGTGCGGGCTTTGAGCAGCGCCTGAAACTCCCAGCTTTTTGCCCACCGGTCGTAATACGCAAGATGAGATTCGATCGACCGCACGAGGGCCCCGCTTTTGCCCTCTGGCCGGAGGTTCGGATCGACCTCCCAGAGCTCCGGTTCGATTCCTGTTTCGTTCATGCCGCGCATCATGAGGATGGCGAGCCGAATGGCGATTTCCACTGCCCGGGTAGATTCGAGACCGCGCTCGGGATTACCGTCGGCGACAAAGATGACGTCCACGTCGCTCACATAATTGAGTTCCCGGGCGCCGGCTTTGCCCATTCCGATCACTGCGAGTCGCGTTGCACGCACCTCGTCCCGAGGAAAGACGCCTCGCCCTGCCACGTCTCCGCTGGTCATGCTGCGTGCGACCGCCAGGGCGGCTTCGAGCGCCGCCGTGGCGAGGTCGGCCAGGGCGTCCGCAATTCCATCCACGCCCGCCACAGGATCGGCCTGTTCAAGGTCGAATGCCGCCACCGTGGCGAGGCGTCGGCGATACCGCACCCGGAGTGCCACCCAGGCAGCGTCGTCAGTGAGGGTGGAGAATCCCTGCACTGCGCCCACGGATTCCAGCAGATCCGTGGTGAGCTCGTCAACCGTGGGCAGAGTGAGGATGGGTGCGGCCAGGATGGGGAGCTCATCGGGGTGGCGCAAAAAGAAGTCAGCGAGGCCCTGCGAGGCTCCCAGCACACGAATGAGCCGTAGGGCAGCATCCGTGGCGGAGAGAATGGCAAAAATCTCAACGGAACCTTGCCGCAGCAGCGCCACAAGAGCACCGAGCGCAGCATCAGGGTTTGCCGCTTTCGACAGCAGCGGGATCAGTTCACGGCTGGGTGGTCCCCCGAGTTCTTCGGTCTCGGTGAGACGCAGGCGCACCTCACCGAGATCAACAAAACCAACTCTGGCCAGTTCGGTCAGAGTCAGGGGTTCGCGCTCCATTGCCCGGTCCCCCATAACTCCTAGAGCATCTCGAGGTTTTTGCGCAGCTCAAACGGGGTGACCTGAGAGCGGTAGTCCTTCCACTCCTGTCGCTTGTTCAACAGAACGTAGTTAAAAACCTGCTCGCCGAGCGTCTCCGCAACAAGCTCCGACTCTTCCATGTATTGAATCGCGTGGTCAAGGCTTGCGGGGAGCTGGGTGTATCCGAGTGCTCGACGCTCCGTGTCGCTGAGACTCCAGACGTTGTCTTCCGCCTCGGGCGGTAGCTCGTAGCCCTCTTCGATTCCCTTGAGGCCAGCAGCAAGCATGAGCGAGTACGCGAGGTACGGGTTTGCTGCGGAGTCGATGGCTCGGTACTCCACTCGGGCGCTCTGTCCCTTGTTGGGCTTGTACAGCGGAACGCGGATGAGCGCCGAGCGGTTGTTGTGGCCCCAGCACACGAAGCTCGGGGCTTCGTCGCCGCCCCAAAGGCGCTTGTAGGAGTTCACGAACTGGTTGGTGACGGCGGTGATCTCCGGCGCGTGCTTGAGCAGCCCGGCAATGAACTGACGACCGATTGTTGAGAGCTGGTACTGGGCACCAGCTTCGAAGAAGGCATTCGTATCCCCCTCGAAGAGTGACATGTGCGTGTGCATGCCAGAACCCGGGTGCTCGGACATGGGCTTGGGCATGAAGGTGGCGTACACACCCTGCTCGATCGCCACCTCCTTCACGACGGTGCGGAAGGTCATAATGTTGTCGGCCGTGGTGAGGGCATCGGCATAGCGCAGATCGATCTCGTTCTGGCCGGGGCCAGCCTCGTGGTGGCTGAACTCGACCGAGATGCCGAGGTCTTCGAGCATCCGAACGGAGCGACGGCGAAAATCGTGAGCCGTGCCACCCGGGACGTTATCAAAGTAGCCGGCCGAATCGACCGGTACCGGCCCATTCTTGCCATACTTCGACGACTTGAGGAGGTAGAACTCAATCTCGGGGTGTGTGTAGAAGGTGAAGCCGCGATCGGCGGCCTTCGCGAGCGTGCGCTTGAGCACGTTGCGCGGGTCGGCGACGGCGGGCTGACCGTCGGGCGTCGTGATGTCGCAAAACATGCGTGCGGTCGGGTCAACTTCGCCGCGCCACGGGAGGATCTGGAAGGTGGTGGGGTCCGGGTGGGCCAGCACATCCGCTTCGAACGAACGGGTCAGTCCCTCGATGGCCGAGCCGTCAAACCCGAGTCCCTCGTTGAAGGCGCCCTCCACCTCGGCGGGCGCAATGGCCACCGACTTGAGGGTGCCGACCACGTCGGTGAACCATAGTCGAACGAACTTGATTCCTCGCTCCTCGATGGTACGAAGAACGAAATCGCGCTGCTTGTCCATTCAGCCCCTTCTGGTTCCCTCCAAGGTTACTGGCTCGGCGTAGATATTGATGGCTTGACTACACTTGTGGCATGTCAGAATCGTCCGCGTCGAACGCGACTGCACCCGACTCGTCTCTTCCCGCGCCGGAACAACACCCCTACGGACACGCGCCGGACGGTCCCAAGCGGGTTCGTACGCGCCATTTTCACAATGCAAAGCAGCAGGGAATCCCCATCACGGGACTCACCAGTTATGACATGCTCACCGCGCAAATCTTCGATCAGGCCGGCATCGACTTCCTGCTCGTGGGTGATTCCGCGGGCAACAATGTGTTCGGCTACGAGACAACCCTTCCGGTCACCGTGGATGAACTCATTCCTCTAACCCGTGCCGTTGCCCGCGCGGTGAAGCGTGCGCTCGTCGTGGCCGATATGCCTTTCGGTTCGTACGAGAGCGGCGCGGATCAGGCGCTGTCCACGGCCGTGCGATTCATGAAGGAGTCGCAGGCCCATGCCGTAAAACTTGAGGGTGGCGTTCGAAGCCACAAGCAGATTAAGCGCATTGTGTCTGCCGGCATTCCTGTGATGGGGCACGTAGGTTTTACGCCCCAAAGCGAACACGGTCTTGGTGGGCACATCATTCAGGGACGTGGCGACGCCGCCCAGAACCTCATCAACGACGCCCTCGCTGTTCAAGAGGCGGGCGCTTTCGCTGTGGTGCTGGAAATGGTTCCCGGTTCGGTTGCCGCTCAGGTGACGGCGGCGTTGGACATCCCAACCATTGGCGTGGGTGCCGGGCCGTCCGTCAATGGCCAGCTACTGGTCTGGACCGACTTTGCCGGCATGACCGACGGCCGCGTTCCGCGCTTTGTGCGCCAGTACGCCAACGTTCGCCAGGTGCTCACGGATGCCGTCCACAGCTTTCGTGATGACGTGAACTCTGGCGCCTACCCCGCCCCGGAGCACAACTACGAATAGCCTGGCGCCTCGGCCGCTGTCCTAACGGTTGTCGCGGGCGTCGTCCTCGGACCACTTGGCGCTGTTGGCACGCAGCTTCTCGAGCGCGTGAGTCGCTTCATAATGAGTGGGAAAAGGACCGACGCGGTCGAGGGAGGGTGACTGGAACCCTTTTTCGACGGCTCCGGTGCGCATGTTGTACCAGTACTGGTTTTCCGTGTCCTCGGCCATAGGGTTGATCATATGCCTAAGGATTCAACCGGTCACCTCGTCCCTGGAAGCGTGTCGTCGATGCGTTCCGTTCCCTCTCACATTGCGCGCCCCGAATACGTGGGCAAGAAAGGTCCGAGTCCGTTCACCGGATCGGACGTGTATTCAAGCGACTCGATTGCGCTCATTCGCGAATCCGGTCAGATAGCGGCCCGAGCCATTGAGCTCGTGGGCCGGTCTATCCGCCCCGGCATCACCACCGAAGAACTCGACATCATCGCGCACGACTACATGGTTGCCCATGATGCGTACCCCTCGACCCTCGGTTATCGCGGCTACCCAAAATCCCTGTGCAGTTCGGTCAACGAGGTCATTTGCCACGGAATCCCCGACAATACGGTTCTCGAAGACGGGGACATTGTGAACATCGACATCACCGCATTCAAAAACGGTGTGCACGGTGATACCAATGTCACCTTCATCGTTGGCGAGGCGAGTGAAGACGTAACCCTTCTCGTTGACCGCACCCGAGAAGCGCTCAATCGCGGCATCAAGGCAGTGGCCCCCGGGCGCCAGGTGAACGTCATTGGCCGTGCAATCGAGTCCTACGCCAAACGCTTCAACTACGGTGTCGTCCGCGACTACACCGGTCACGGCGTGGGCGCAGCTTTTCATTCCGGCCTCATCATTCCCCACTATGACGCACCTCAGTACGACACCGTCATGGAGGTGGGTATGGTCTTCACCATTGAACCCATGCTGACTCTTGGCGGCTCCGCTGACTGGGACATGTGGAACGATGACTGGACCGTTCTCACCAAGGACCGCAGCGTGACCGCCCAGTTTGAGCACACGCTTGTCGTGACCGAGCGTGGCGCAGAAGTTCTCACGCTGCCCTAGCGGGTAGGTTTTAACAATGAGCGCAACAACGGCCATCGGCATTGACATTGGCGGAACCGGCATAAAGGGGGCGGTTATCAATTTGACAACCGGTGCTTTGCTGACGGACCGGATCAAAATACCCACGCCCAAGGGTGGACGCCCGCAGGACATCATCGACACGACCACCGAGCTCCTCGCTCGCGTCGCTACGGGTACCGATGATCTGCCGGTCGGCATCTGCTTTCCCGCCGTCATCAAGAACGGTCACACCATGTCAGCGGCAAACGTGTCGGACAAGTGGATTGGACTCGCGGCCGAGTCCGTCTTTGAAAAGGCTCTGAAACGCCCCATTCACTTTGTCAACGATGCGGATGCCGCCGGTTACGCCGAATCGCAATTTGGCGCGGCACAGAATGTGTCGGGCGTTGTCCTGCTCACCACTCTCGGCACCGGAATTGGGACCGCCCTTCTCAACAACGGCGTGCTGGTACCAAATACAGAGCTCGGGCATCTGCAAATCGAGGGCAAGGACTACGAGAGCAAGGCCGCATACTCGGCGAAGGAACGAGAAGACCTCAGCTGGGACAAGTGGGCGACACGTCTGCAGAAGTACTACAGCACCCTTGAAGCACTCTTCTCCCCTGACCTGTTCATCGTGGGGGGCGGCGTCTCCAAGCACCACGAGGACTTCCTCCCGCTCTTACGGTTGAAGACACGCATTATTCCGGCCGTGCACCGCAACAATGCGGGCATCCTGGGCGCCGCCGCGCTCGCGGTCAAGCACCAGGACTAACGGTGTCTGCGGTGTTCGACCACATCGATGAGGTCTTCTCCACCCACTTTGCTCGTGGTTCTGCCCCGAGCCTGGTGTGGGGAACCTTCGATCGTCGTGGTCTCATGCACGTTGGGGCGGTCGGGCGGGGTCACGACGGCATGGAACCCGGGCCGGACACGGCCTACCGCATTGCGTCCTGCACCAAAAGCTTCACTGCCGCCACGCTTCTTGCGCTGCGCGATGCGGGTCAGCTCAGCCTCGACGACAGGGTGACGCGCTTCGTCCCGGCATTTGCTGAGGTTGTGCTGCCCACAGCGGATGCCCCGGTGCCGACCCTGCGGATGCTCCTCACGATGTCGGCCGGGTTCCCCACCGATGACCCGTGGGCCGACCGTCAGGAGGCGATGAGCCGGGATGAGTTCGATACACTTCTGCGCACCGGTCTCACCTTCGAGTCAATCCCCGGCACGGCGTTCGCGTACTCCAACCTCGGCTTTGCACTGCTGGGCCGGGTGATCGAACAGGCGAGCGGGCGCAGCTACCGTGACCTCGTCACCGAACTTTTCCTCGAACCTCTGGGGCTGACCGGCACGGGCTGGGATGCGTCGGTGCCGGCCGCGGGAGGCGTAGCCGTGGGCACGCGCTGGCTCGACAGTACCTGGCACTCCCTGCCGTTCTCCGCACCCGGCGTCTTCTCCCCCATCGGCGGCCTCTTCAGCACCGTCACCGACCTCAGCGCGTGGGCGGCGTGGCTTGCGTCGGCGTTCGACCCGGCCGGAGCCGACGAGCCGGCGTCTCCACTCTCCCGCGCCAGCAGACGCGAGATGCAGCAGGCGTATCGTTTCGTTCCCGCGCTGCCGCAGCATCCGACGGGGTATGGTTTCGGGCTCTTCGTTGAACACGATGCGCGCAGGGGGACGGTCGTCTCCCACTCGGGCGGCTATCCGGGGTTCTCTGCCCACATGCGTTGGTCGGCCGAGCGAGGCCACGGTATCGTCGCCTTCGGTAACGCCACCCACTCGCGGCTATCGGTGGCCACAACGTTGGCGTTTAACCGTCTCGACGCCGAGCAGAGCCCGGCACCCGTAACTGTTCTTCCGGCCACGCGGGTCGCCCAGCACGCGCTCACCCGTTTGATTCGCCAGTGGAGTGACGACGCGGCGCGCGACCTGTTTGCCCCCAACGTGGAGCTTGATGATTCTCTTGAGCGCCGACGGTCCGCCATCGCGCGCGCCGTTGACCTCGTGGGCGGGCTTGCGCCACAGGACATGCCAACGCATGCTCACCGCCTCGATACCGGTGAGGTATCGACCGGGCTGGCGCACCTTGTGTGGTTCGTTCCGGGTGTGGCCGGCCGGTTGCGGGTAGAGATTCGATTGACACCGCAACACCCACCACGTGTGCAAACACTCACGGTCACAACCGACCTGGTGCAACCCCGCTGAGAGAGCGCCGATGCCGGCATCCCGCTTCGATTACGGGTGTGGAATGGGCCGGCTATTACGCCGGGTTCTGTCCCGGTGCCGAGGCACCGTGGACGGCCATCTATCTTGGGACTACGTTACCGCAGCCCTCTAGCGGTCTACCCGAAAGCTCGGCGAGCCGCCTTAGCGCTTTCTGTCTGACCTTGCTCCGGACGAGGTTTACCTAGCCGACCAGGTCACCCTGGCCTCTGGTGGTCTCTTACACCACCGTTTCACCCTTACCCCCTGGCCTCACCCGAAGGAGAAGCCTGGTGGCGGTTTACTTTCTGTGGCACTGTCTCGCGGGTTACCCCGGGTGGGTGTTACCCACCGTCCTGCTCTATGGAGCCCGGACGTTCCTCGGCGCCCACCGTTTATGGGCAAGCCCTCAAACTATGAACGACGCGACCGTCTTGCCGACCCATTCCGGAAGCTAACTCTACAGCCCCGCAGCTGTCCTAAATGCCGGACTCCTCCGTGCGCACCAGAATAGCGCCGCAGTCGGGGCAAAAGATGACCTCGTTTGCGGCAGCCTGGCGCACCTCAGCCAGGTCGCTCCCGGTGAGGGTCATCGTGCAGCCGCTGCAGGTGCGGGCACGCAGCAGCGCTGCCGCATTTCCGCGCCCGGTGACGAGCCGCTTCTCGTACAGGGTAACAAGCTCCCCGTCAATGGTTCCCGCAACCGTGAGACGATCACGTCGAAGTTCACCGATCTGACGCTCGAGGTCTGCAAGAAGCTCATCGCGGCCCGTCTCCGCTGCGATCATTCGCTCCGCCACAGCGTCACGCTCACGGACGACGACGGCAACGGATGCCTCGTGCTGCTCAAGCCGCTCCATCACGGCGATCTCGATCTCCTCGAGGTCGAAGAGACGTTTACGCAGCGAGGTGAGTTCTGTCTCGAGCGCCTGAACGTCCTTGATGGACGAGGTGCTCTGCACGCGCTCCGTGTCGCGGGCAATGCGCTTCTCGACCACCCCGACATCAGATTCGATGCGGCCAAGCTCGGTACGCACGTCGCCGAGAGCTCCACCCTCCGTCGTCATTCTCGCGCGAACAGCATCCGCTTCACGCTTGAGGCTCAAGACTTCAGCATGCTGAGGAAGCGACGTTGTCTGGTGAGCGACCTGGAGCACCTTGGTGTCGAGGGCCTGGAGCCGGAGAAGCTCCTGCTGCTGGAGGGGCGTTGCCTTCACGTGTGTGACCTTTGTTTATGTGGGGTAGTGGGAAGAAAAAGAAGTGTGGAGAGCATGTCAGTGCATGACAACGAAATCCCACGGGTCGGTGCGAAGGTCACTCACCGTCACGACGACACCGGGCAAGGCGGTTCGCAGCTGGTTGGCGGCACCATCCAGCCATAACCATTCGCTCGCCCAGTGTGACACGTCGATGAGTGCCGGCGCACCGTGAGCGAGCCGGGCCTCTTCCCGGGCTTCAGAGGCCGGATGATGACGCAGATCCGACGTGATGTACACGTCTGACTGAAGCACTGCCGCCTCACGGAGGAGGGAATCACCGGCTCCCCCGCACAGTGCAACGCGTTTTACCGGCATGGTGTAGTCGCCCGACACTCGAATCCCGGACGCGGTAGCCGGAAGAATCTTGCTGAGCAGATGCGCCAGATGCCCGAGTGAAACCGCTTCAGGCAGCTCACCCACCCGGCCCAGACCGATACGGGGCGTGGCGCCGACAACGATGGGCCGGGCATCCACAAGTCCGAGCAGCGTCGCCAGGGTGTCGGACACTCCGCCACTGACAATGTCCGCGTTGGTGTGAGCGGACAGCAGAGCGCAATTGGCGCGCACGAGACGAGCGAGCAGTGACCCCTTGTAGCGGTCCTCAGCGATGGAAGTTACCCCGCGGAGAAGCAGTGGGTGGTGCACCAGCAGCAGGTCTGCTGAACCCGCGATGGCTTCCTCAACGGTGTCGGAAACAGCGTCAACAGCCAGGTGTATGGCGGTAATATTTCGGGACAGATCGCCGGTGACAAGACCCGGGGCGTCCCATGCTTCGGCACCTGAGAGCGGCCACAGTTCGTGAGCGACACGGTTGACGTCGGCGAGCGAGAAAGACACAGGAACAGCCTACCGCGACGGGGCCGTGTCGCCCCGGCACCAGCCACACAGCGGCATGTCGACACCGAACAGCCTGCGCGGTGATCAGGCAGACCATTCAACGACGGGGATCGTGCTGTTAGTAATCGAAATCGTCGAATTGGGCCGGCACAACGTCTTCACGCGTCCACGATGCGGGAATCATGGCTCCGGACTGCGCCTTGCGATTGAGAAAGTCCAGCGTCTCCGGCTCGACCAATTCTGGTACGAGGTGCGGAATCGTCACGCTGACGAGCTGGCTCGCCGTACCAATTAAGAATTGCGCACGGAGAAGCCGGCCACCCTCACCGGCCACGGGGATATCAATGACATCCACTTGACGACGATTACATAGAGCTTCGGCGTACAGCATAACTGCGTCAGCGAGTTGGCTTCCGGTAACGACGGAACCGCCTGGATAAAAAAGTTGCTTCATGGTGTCCCCTACAGAGCTCACGAATTATGTGTGCTACCGGGGTCTGGGGTGCTCTGTCAGTGTACGCCCGACGGTCTTCTTTGTGCAGGAAACTTTCAGCGAAACTGGACATCTACCGTGAGCGGTCCTTCTCGACTACAGGTCGAGTTCGCGCTTCACAATGCGCTCAGCAACATCCGCCAGGGTCGTGGAATTGCTCCGCGCATAATTCCTGATCAGGTCGAACGCCGCCCCCATGTGAACGTCGTGCGTGTACGCGAGCACACCCTTTGCCTGTTCGATCAGAATTCGGCTGTTCAGCGCATGCTGAAGCTGCTGTCGCACCACGTCGCTCTCACGAATAGCTCGTTCCTGCAGAATGCCAATGGTGGCAACGTCCGCGAGGGCCTGCACGGTGTGTGAGTCGGTCTGGGTGAGCCCACCTTTTCGATCCCAGAAGAGGTTAAGCGACCCGATTGTCGTTGCGCGAAGCCTCAGGGGCACGGCGTGCATGGAAGCGAAACCCTGTTCCAACGCACCCTCGCGAAATTCCGGCCACTTCTCACCGACAGCGGTGATGTCCGGGACGGCCACGGCCTGACCGGTGAGAAAGCTTTCTACGCAGGGGCCGCGGCCTTCCCGCAGTTGCAAGATTTCAACGAGACGGCTGCGTTCGTTCGTCGATGCGACGACCTCAAGCTCACCGTTCCCGGCCGAGAGAATGATGCCTGCAGCTGCCGCGTCGAGCAGTACCGCGCACTTGTCCACGAGGGTACAGAGGAGGTCAACAACGTCATAGTCAGCCACAAGCGTGTCGGCGAGGGTGACAAAGGTCTCTAAGAGCTGACCTTCACGAGTCTGGGTCACGATAATCCAATCTCACAAATCCAGCGCCGACGAGAGGTTCAGTCGTCGCGCCACAACATCACCGGCCACTTCACGAACGGTGCGACCGCTCGAAAAAGCATGACCGTGAATAATCAGTAGTGCGTCTGCAGCCGAAAGGTTTAACTGAGCTAAAACCATCCCAGTCGCCTGATGCACGACGCGACGGGAATAACCCTCATTATCCCCTGCGCCCACCTTAAGTGTCTGTGTCGACAGCGCGCGGCGCAAGACTTGTTTGGCAACAATGCTTGCCAGCATGCTCACGTCGACTTTCTCCGGCTCGGTGAGGCTGGCGGGCCGCCAGGAATACAGCCCCACGGCACCGATCAGGAGAGATCCCAACATGAGCGGGAAGGCACTGACACCACGCACTGCATCCCCATCGACGGCCTTCAGAAGGGCGGGCCAGAGGGCGGCGTTCGGGGAACGCAGATCGTGGACACCAACCGGTGCGCGGCTGCTGAGAGCGTCCCACCCCGGCCCTTCCCCCAAATCGAATTGCAGCTCATCAAATCGAGCGGCTCGGGGATCACTGGCACACACTGTTTCCACCCCAAAGGCTTCACCGAAGGTGGAGACCACGGCACTGTCAGCGCGGACCACGCTCAGAAAGGGATCGCAGAGGCTCGTCTGTCGTTCGTGGGCGACCATCAGCTCATCGACCGCACGGCCAAAATTTCCTCTATCGGTCATGTGTATCCCCCGGTGCCGGACGAATCTCTAACATTCTTTGCACAAAATGTTCCCCACTACGATTCCGATGTCGACAAAATGTCGACCGAGCGCTTCCCAAATCAAGCGGCGTGACTGTGAATAGTGGGCGCACGAAAAAACTCGAACGGATGACCTGCACGGTGTAAACGTTAGGTCAGCTCCGATTCCAATCAAAATCCTCAAGATGGCGCGGTTTCCGATGAACAACCAGTTGCATTTGCGTGCTGATGATTCCTCGAGGTCTCGACCGTTTCAGGTTGTGCACCAACACCTCACCAACACGCGAAGAGGGAATATCTCTTTCCGTGCTTCATCCTACAGACACGGCTGCGGGGGGCATCGAGACGGCGTCTGCGAGCCTCACCAGAACCGGTGCGGCGGCGCAGCAATCGCATGGCGTCGCCGAGGTCCCGCCCAAAATGGTCCTGTGCCCGGTACGCGAATGCGAGTAGGGTCGGGCCATGAAATCACGAACCCGACTCCTGTCCAGCGTCATCGCCGCCGTCCTCGCCGCTTCGGGCGTGCTTGTTGCCGGTGCCCTACCGGCATCCGCCGCACCCACGGCCCCGGTGAATAAATACGTCGCCCTGGGCGACTCCTACGCGGCCGGGCAGGGCGGCGGTGGCTATGTGGACAGCTGCCTGCGGAGCCCGAATGGCTACCCGGCCCTGCTGGATGCGGTGAAGGGCACCAATCTGCTGCGCAACGTTAGCTGCAGTCTCGCCACGACCGGGGACGTCAGCGCCACGCAACTGTCGGCGCTGAACCGGGGAACCACCCTGGTCACCCTGACCGTCGGCGGCAACGACCTGAATGTGGCCGGTGTGGCGGCGGCGTGCGCGTCGGCGGATCCAATCGCGTGCGGGAACGCCATCTCTGCCGCCGGTGCTCTGCTCTACTCAGGTGAGCTGGCAGTCCGTCTGGCCAGCACCTACGCTCAGGTCGCTGCGGCGGCCCCGAACGCGCACGTGGTCGTCACAGGCTATCCCCTGCTGTTCGCCCCCTCGGCTGACCCACTGATCGCCCAACTAAATGGGGCCACCGTTCTGCTGAACCAGACCATCGCGGGTGTCGTGGCTCAGGCCCAGATCGTGCGCCCGAACTCCAGCATCGAATACGTGGACGTGACCGCAGCTTTCGCCGGCCACGCCATCGGCGACGTCGATTCCTGGGTCATTGTCACCGGCACGGATGCCTTTCACCCGACATCCGCCGGGTATCAGGCCTATGCGACGGCTATTCGGGCGGCGCTGTAGCCCGGTTGGACTCCAAGTTGCCGCGCTGAGGCTCGGCAACATGGACAGGCCCCCGACAGCATTCGTCGGGGGCCTGTCCTGCCGAACGACTTCATCTCGGTGCAGCTCCAAGGAAGCCAATCGGTGGGTGGAGGCAAAGTTGTCTTAGGTGCTGGCCGGATGACGACGCCGGTCCGGCAACACGTCGATATGGTTTTCGGTCACGCGGTCTACCTCGATTGCATGTAAGAAAAGCCCGTCAACTAAACCGGAGGCAGTCCCCTGCGCTTGATGAGCACATGGCCGCGCTTGGTCGTGAGCCTCGCCCACGGCCCGGTCTCATAGACCCACACGACATCGTCGGCGGCCAGAAAGCCGAGGGCGTGCGCCGCAAATGCGCCACCGGCCGGAATGTGCTCGAGACCGTCGATGGGCCGACCCCACACTTCGGTGCGAACCCGGCGCACCAACTTCTCGCCCAAGCCGGCGGGGATAGCGGAGGCGATCTCTGCGATGCCAGCCTTGGCGACGGATTCGAAACGGCCGTGGTCGACGTCACCCAGCATCCGCCATCCTGCCCTCGGCGGCAAAATTGCCGACCGGATCACGGTGTGCACCTCGGTCGGCAGGGCGACGGACACGGGACCAGCAGGGTCTTCAATCGTGCTCTGCAGACGACTCAGCTGCTGCTGCAGCGAATCGAGTGGAACCACGACGTCGAAGTCGTCCCCCGCTGCGAGCGCAAACGTGCGCAGGCCGAGCACGATCAGACTGGCATCGAACAGCCCCACCGGGTACAGCACTGCAACATCGACAGCAAGCACTCCAGAGCCCGCAACCAGGCGAACCGACCCGTCCTCAACCTTGGAGGCACGACCGAGGAAGGTCTGCATCACTTTGGCCGCTTGTTGCTCGGGCATCGGTCGTCAGGACAAAAGAGTGGTGGTTCGTGGAGTGGTGACCTAGATTTGGAATTGCCGCGGAACTCTTCGCAGGATCGCTGCACATCGATATTCTCTCGGCGGCATTCGAAAAGGCGGTTCGCGGTGGCATACAACGTTGCTCAGAAACTCATTGCTTCTCATTTGCTCAGTGGGGAGATGACGCCGGGGTCCGAGATTGGTCTGCGCATCGATCAGACCCTTACTCAGGATGCGACGGGAACTCTCGTCATGCTGGAACTGGAAGCGCTGGGTCTGGATCGCGCCCGCACCGAAGTGTCAGTTCAGTACGTAGACCACAACCTGTTGCAGTCCGACAGCAAGAATGCCGAGGACCACGACTTTCTCCGTTCGGCCTGCCAACGATTCGGTCTGTGGTATTCCAAGGCCGGGAACGGCGTCTCGCACCCCACGCACATGCAGCGTTTCGGCATTCCCGGCAAGACGATGGTCGGCTCGGACAGCCACACTCCGGCTGCGGGTTCGCTTGGAATGCTGGCCATTGGCGTTGGCGGCATCGAGGTTGCTCTCGCCATCGCCGGGGAGCCACTGTATATTCGCATGCCCGAAATCTGGGGCGTGCACCTCACCGGTCAGCTCCCGCCGTGGACAAGCGCCAAAGACGTCATTCTCGAGATGTTGCGTCGTCACGGCGTCAAGGGTGGCGTGAATCGCATCGTCGAATACTACGGTCCGGGCCTGTCGAACCTCACCGCGATGGACCGACACGTGATCGCCAATATGGGCGCTGAACTCGGCGCAACGACAACGGTTTTCCCCGCTGACGGGCAGGTGCGTGCGTTCCTGACCGCCGAGGCCCGCGCAGACGACTTCGTCGAACTTTTGGCCGATGAGGGCGCAACCTACGACGTCAACGAAGAGATCGACCTGTCCACAATCGTGCCGCTGATCGCGCTGCCCAGTTCGCCGGGCAATGTCGTTCCGGTGAGCGAAGTTGCCGGCAGGCCGGTGGCGCAGGTTGTCATCGGCTCCTCGGCTAACCCGGGGCTGCGCGACTTCGCGATAGTAGGCGCCATCGTCAAGGGGCGCCAGTCCCACGTCGGAGTCTCTTTCGACGTCAACCCCAGCTCCCGGCAGATTCTGCAGGATCTGACGCGTATGGGATCCACTCTGGACTTGATTGGGGCCGGCGCGCGGCTACACCAGTCGGGTTGCATGGGCTGCATTGGAATGGGCCAGGCGCCGGCGAACGGGAGCATCAGCCTGCGCACGATGCCGCGCAATTTTCCCGGCCGCTCCGGCACCAAGGAGGATTCGGTCTACCTGTGTTCACCGGAGACGGCCGCGGCCGCCGCGCTCACCGGAAAGATCACTGACCCCCGAGATCTCGAGGAGCTGTTCGATCTGACCTACCCCACCCTCGATTTTCCGGCGACATCCAGTGTCAACCTGGCCATGTTAGAAGCGCCCTTGCCGCTCGCCGAGGCGCTGAAGGTGGAGCTGGTCAAGGGCGAGAACATCTCGTCGCTGCCCATGTTCACCCCCCTAGACGAAACCATCGCGGCCCCGGTAATTCTCAAGGTGGGCGATGACATTTCAACGGATGAGATTCTGCCGGCCGGCGCGAGGGTTTTGCCGTACCGCAGCAACATTCCCAAGCTCGCCCAATTCACCTTCGACCAGGTCGATGAGTCCTACCCGACTCGCGCGGAAGAAACGCGCGAGGCGACCGGACACATCATCGTAGCGGGCGCTAATTACGGGCAGGGTTCCTCACGCGAACACGCCGCCATCACGCCACGTTTCCTAGGCTTGCGTGCGGTGCTCGCCGTGTCCTTCGCTCGGATCCACTGGCAGAATCTTGCCAACTTCGGTGTGCTCGCGCTCGAATTCAGGGATCCGTCCGATCACGATCGAGTGCAGCAGGGCGACGTGCTCGTGCTCACCGGCATTCGCGATTCCCTCGTTGCGGGCACCGAGATCACTGTGCACAATAAGACTCGCAGTGAGGACTACGCCGCCCGGCAGAACTTCTCGCAGCGGCAGATCGACATGCTGCTCGCGGGCGGACTTATTGCCTGGCTGCACGAGCGGAGAGCGGCCCCGACAACGTAATCTGGATGTGATCACCCGGTTGTCGCAGGCTCAATGGCTGCTCTTCCCTGCGTCGACGTGAAGGATCGAGCCTGCATCGAAGAATGCCCGATCGACCCCACGTGGATATCAATACAGTTTCCGTGCGGCGGGGCCACAGTGACACCGCGGTGACCCTCCGAATCTACATGGATTGGATGCACGGCGATAGCGACGCTTCGTGGACTAATACTGTGGGCCCTACCGGGCTCGAACCGATGACATCCACGGTGTAAACGTGGCGCTCTACCAACTGAGCTAAAGGCCCCCGCACCGGGTGTTGCACCGGTCAGGATGTTTCTACTGTAGCTGATCCGCAGAGGCCGCCTGCAACTCTAGGCCGGCTGAAGCTCCTCAAGCGCCGCGCGATACGCCTCGAGTGACCGCGCTTCACCGGGAGCGGTGATGAAGCTGGCGCGAATGATCCCGTTTTGATCGATGAGGAACGTCGCACGATTTGCGAAGCCCTTCTTCTCGAGAAACACGCCATATTCCTTGGCGACGCCGCCGTGCGGCCAGAAGTCGGCCAGGAGGTTGAACGTGTACCCCTCCTCCTCACCCCAAACTCGCAGGGCGTGCTTGGAATCCACCGATATTCCGATGAGTTCCACTTCGTTATCGCTGAACAGGTTCAGATTGTCGCGGAGTTCACACAGCTCTCCACTGCAGATTCCAGAAAACGCCAGCGGAAAGAACACGAGAGCCACCGACTTCGACCCACGAAACTGGCTCAGCTGAATGGTCTCACCAAATTGATTGACGAGTTGAAAATCCGGTGCCTGGGTGTCATTCTCCAGAGCCATGGTGCGCTTCCCTTCCGCCGCGAAAGTTCGCGGGAGTAACAATGCACCAGCCTAACCCCGCGTGTGTCTCGCACGCAGAGTGCAGAGAGAATCTGTAGGCTTGCGGGGTGCCGATGGTCGTAATCCGACCCGTCCTCTGCTGGCACGCCGAATCAGACACGACCTGCGATAGCTCGGTCACAATAACCGCGCCGTGCATAACAGTGATGTGTGAACAACAGAGAGAGGTCGACCGTGACGGTCAACGACCAGGACCCGTACTCGACGAACAACGCCGACTCCGATCCCGACGAGACACTGGAGTGGGCGGAATCGCTCGATTCGCTCGTTGCGACACATGGTCACGAGCGTGCTCGTGAAATCATGCTGAGCCTGCTGAAGCGCTCGAAAGAGCTTCACCTCAACGTTCCGATGGTTCCCACCACGGACTACATCAATACCATTGCTCCGGAAAACGAACCAGACTTCCCCGGCGATGAAGACATTGAGCGTCGCTACCGTGCCTGGATTCGTTGGAACGCCGCGGTCCTCGTGCACCGCGCGCAGCGTCCAGGGATCGCTGTTGGTGGACACATTTCCACCTACGCTTCATCCGCTGCCCTCTACGAGGTCGGCTTCAACCACTTCTTCCGCGGACAGGATCACCCCGGTGGTGGAGACCAGATCTTCATTCAGGGTCACGCCTCCCCCGGTACCTACGCACGCGCATTCCTAGAAGGTCGCCTCACCACCGACCAGCTCGATGGGTTCCGTCAGGAGAAGTCCCATGGGCCGAACGGAATTTCGTCATACCCGCACCCGCGTCTCATGCCGGAGTTCTGGCAATTCCCCACCGTGTCCATGGGCCTGGGCCCGATCAACGCGATCTACCAGGCACAGCTGAACCGCTACCTCACCAACCGAGGCATCAAGGACGCGAGTGACCAGCAGGTGTGGGCATTCCTTGGCGACGGCGAAATGGACGAGGTGGAAAGCCGCGGCCAACTGCAGGTCGCCGCCAACGAGGGCCTCGACAACCTGAACTTCATCATCAACTGCAACCTTCAGCGCCTCGACGGCCCTGTTCGCGGTAACGGCAAGATCATCCAGGAGCTGGAGAGCTTCTTCCGCGGCGCCGGCTGGAACGTCATCAAGGTTGTCTGGGGCCGCGAGTGGGACGAACTCCTCAAGCGCGACACCGAGGGCGCTCTGCTCAACCTGATGAACGTCACCGCAGACGGTGACTACCAGACGTACAAGGCCGAGAGCGGCGCCTACGTGCGCGAAAACTTCTTCGGTCGTGACCCCCGCGCGCTCAAGCTCGTTGAGGGTTACACCGACGACGAGGTCTGGAACCTCAAGCGCGGCGGGCACGACTACCGCAAGGTGTACGCCGCCTTCAAGGCAGCGGCGGAGCACAAGGGTCAGCCCACTGTCATTCTGGCGAAGACTATCAAGGGCTACGGCCTCGGACCGAGCTTCGAGGGACGCAACGCGACCCACCAGATGAAGAAGATGACCCTCGAGAACCTCAAGACCTTCCGTGACAGCATGCATGTGCCCATCACGGATGCTCAGCTCGAGGAAAACCCGTACCTGCCGCCGTACTACACCCCCGGCGACAAGGACGAGGCGATCCAGTACATGCACGAGCGCCGTCGCGCGCTCGGAGGGTACCTGCCTGAGCGTCGCACCACGCACACCAAACTCACCCTTCCGACCGACAAGACGTACGCCATCGCCAAGAAGGGTTCAGGAACCCAGGAGATTGCGACGACCATGTCGTTCGTTCGCCTGCTCAAGGAACTCCTGCGCTCCCCCGACTTCGGCAACCGAATCGTGCCGATCATTCCCGATGAAGCCCGCACCTTCGGTATCGACGCGTTCTTCCCGAATGCCAAGATTTACAACCCCAACGGTCAGCACTACACCTCCGTTGACCACGCCCAGCTGCTGGCGTACAAGGAGAGCCCGCAGGGCCAGATCCTGCACGTGGGAATCAACGAGGCCGGAGCCGCAGCCGCATTCACCAACGTGGGAACGTCGTACTCCACGCAGGGCGAGCCGCTCATTCCGGTGTACGTGTTTTACTCCATGTTCGGATTCCAGCGCACGGGCGACGCGTTCTGGGCGGCCGGCGACATGATGACCCGCGGGTTCATCATTGGTGCCACCGCCGGGCGCACCACCCTCACCGGCGAGGGACTTCAGCACGCTGACGGTCACTCTCCCCTGCTGGCCTCGACCAACCCGGCCGTCGTGTCCTACGACCCGGCCTACGGTTACGAAATTGGACACATCGTTCGGGCAGGACTCGAGCGGATGTACGGTGGCACTCACACCGACCCGAACGTCATGTACTACATCACCGTGTACAACGAGCCGGCTGTGCAGCCCGTTGAGCCCGAGAATGTGGATGTCGACGGCATCCTGCACGGAATCCACCGGGTAAGCGAGTCCACAACGGTGGGCCCCAAGGCGCAGTTGCTGGCCTCGGGAGTAGCCGTGCCGTGGGCGCTGGAGGCACAACAGCTTCTTGCCGACGACTGGGGCATCTCCGCCGACGTGTGGTCTGTCACCTCCTGGAACGAGTTGCGCCGCGACGGTCTCGCCGCCGAGGAGCACAACTTCCTGAACCCGGACGCCGAACAGCGCACCCCGTACGTCACGTCGAAACTTGCCGGTGCAACCGGCCCGTTCATTGCCGTGTCGGACTTCATGCACGCCGTTCCTGACCAGATCCGTCAGTTTGTTCCCGGCGACTTCGCAACGCTCGGTGCTGACACGTTCGGTTTCTCCGACACCCGCCCGGCCGCCCGACGTTTCTTCAAGATCGACAGCCCGTCGATGGTCGTGCGTGCGCTCGAGCTGCTCGCTCGACGCGGCGAGATTGATCGGAGCCTCGTGGGTCAGGCCATTGAGAAGTATCAGCTTCACGATGTCACAGCCGGTACCACCGGCTCTGCTGGGGGCGAGAGCTAAAACCTCGTGGCACCGGCGCCCAAAACAAAAGAACAGACGCTCAACTGGCTTCGAACGATTTCGGGCGAGCTGTCTACGGCCACACTCAAGAAACTCGAGGACACGCTGACCTGGTATGGCGACATGCCACCAGGTCGGCGGTCCGCCGTGGGCCTCGTCGCCCAGGCGGGTATCACGTCTTTCATCTCGTGGTTCGAGGACCCGCGATCCACCCCCTGGATCGCGGCTGATGTTTTTGGCGCCGCGCCGCGTGAACTTTTGCGGTCCGTCAGTCTGCAGCAGACGCTGCAGCTGATTCGGGTCACGGTCGAAGTCGTTGAAGAACGCGTGAAAGACGGTGGCGAACTCCTCCGTGAGGCCATTCTGCTCTATTCGCGCGAAATTGCGTTCGGTGCAGCGGACGTCTACGCACGCGCGGCCGAGGCGCGCGGCCTGTGGGACGCGCGCCTCGAGGCCCTCGTCGTCGACTCCATTCTCAGCGGAGAATATGACGACGAGCTGCCGAGCAGAATCGCCGCCCTCGGTTGGCACGGTCACGGTGAGGTGTGCGTGCTCGTGGGCACCACACCGAAGATGCTGGACGTGGACCAGCTGCGTCGATCCGCTCGACACATGGCAGCGGATGTCCTCATCGGCGTTCAGGGCAACCGACTTGTTCTCGTAATCGGTCGTGCTCGCCCGGCTCAAGCGGAAACCGACGACACCGTGGGTACTGCAGCAGCGCTCACATTCATGGAAATTGCCGTTCAGCTGGAACCGAGTTTTGGAACAGGCCATCTGGTTCTCGGGCACGAAGTGCCCAATCTGGTCGACGCCTCCAAGAGCGCCAAGGCCGCCCTCGCAGGCTTTGCTGTTGCACGATCCTGGCGCAATGCACCCCGCCCTGTGCAGGCCGACGATCTGCTCCCCGAGCGGGCACTGGCCGGGGATCCCCTGGCCCGGGCGACCCTGATCCACCGCATCTACCGTCCGCTTCAGGCGCACTCGACCGAGCTTCTCACCACCTTGTGGTGCTACCTCGACAACGGGCGTTCCCTCGAAGCGACGGCGCGCGAACTCTTCGTGCACCCGAACACCGTGCGCTATCGTCTGAAGCGGGTTTCGGAAGTCATCGGGTACGACGCAACCGGTGCTCGAGAGGCTCTTATTTTGCAGTCCGCCCTCATTCTCGGGTCGATTAGTGACCATGACGGGTCGTCTCGTCGTCGGTGACGGCATCCGTTTTGCGTAATGGTACAAAGGTTTCTGTGATTCTTCATGCATTATCTATGCTCGTCATCAACTGGAGATTGGAAGACTAATTAGGTGATTGTCGTCGTCTGCCCAGGTCAGGGCTCCCAAACCCCCGGATTCCTCACTCCGTGGCTGTCCGTTCCCGGTTTCGAAGCCGAGCTCACCGAGATGTCCGACGCCGTGGGGATCAACCTTCTGACGCACGGAACAACGAGTTCAGCCGACGTCATCCGTGACACTGCCGTTGCGCAGCCGCTCATCGTTGCCTCAGGCTTACTCACGCTGAAGGCCCTACTCGCGAACGGTCGCCGTGAACGGATCTCGGGCATTGCCGGCCACTCAGTCGGTGAAATTACCGCCAGCGCGGGTGCTGGCATTCTCAGCTCCACGGATGCCCTGCGTTTCGTTCGGGAGCGCGGTTTGGCCATGCAGGCTGCTGCGGCTCTTGAACCCACCGGGATGAGCGCGGTCATCGGTGCCGATGAGAACGAGCTTCTCGAGATTCTGTCGGACTTAGACCTTGAGCCCGCGAATTTCAATGGTGGCGGACAGATTGTGGTTGCCGGATCCCTCCCGGCCCTCGCTCGCCTTGCCGAGGCTCCACCAACCCGAGCCCGGGTCATTCCCCTTCAGGTAGCAGGCGCCTTCCACACGCGCTACATGCGTCCGGCCCGAAGCCACCTGAGCGCTGTGGCTCAGTCTCTTCAGGTTCACGCGCCGACCGTACCTATTTGGTCTAATTCCGACGGAGCCACCGTTACCGATGGTGCTCGATTTGTCGAGTTACTCGTGGGGCAGGTGTCCTCCCCGGTACGGTGGGACCAGTGCATGGCGTCCTTCGCCGCTGCTGGGGTCACGGGAATCATCGAGGTCGCACCAGCCGGGGCCCTCGTTGGGCTCGCAAAACGAGGCCTCAAGGGAATTCCCAGCGTCGCCATCAAAACACCGGACGATCTGTCCGCCGCATTCGACCTGATCGACCAGCAGTGATAAATCGCGCTGTACGCAGCAGCGAGTTAGAGAGAGATGAATGAGCAAGCCAACGCTTCAGCAGTCCCACGGACCGAAGTACACCCGCATTCTCTCGATCGGAGCCGCCCGCGGTGATCGACTCGTGGCGAATGATGAGCTGATTGAGGCCATCGATTCCTCCGACGAGTGGATTCAGCAGCGCACCGGAATCATCACCCGTACCCGTGCCAGCCGCGACATCGAGGCCGTCGACCTGGCTACGGATGCCGCTCGCGAAGCCATCGAGAGAAGCGGCATTGACCCCGCCCTCATCGATGCTGTCATCGTGGCCACCATCAGCAACGGTCGTCAAACACCGTCGATCGCGGCCGTTGTCGCCGACCGTGTGGGATCCAACCCGGCCGCAGCGTATGACGTGAACGCCGCGTGCGCTGGCTATGCCTACGCCATCGCCCAAGCGGATGCCCTTATTCGCGCCGGTGCAGCGCACTACGCTCTCGTAATCGGTGCTGAGAAGCTCTCGGATCTGGTGGACCCCACCGACCGCAGCATCTCGTTTCTCCTCGGCGATGGCGCCGGCGCGGTCGTCATCGGCCCGAGCGAATTCGCTGGAATCTCTACCACGGTGTGGGGGTCCGACGGGTCCAAGGCTGACACGATTTCTACCAACGCCACTCTGCAGGAGTACCGGCGCGGCGAGGCCGAATGGCCCACCTTGCGCCAGGAAGGCCCAGCCGTTTTCCGCTGGGCCGTCTGGGACATGGCCAAGGTTGCAAAGAAGGCTCTCGAGGTTGCGGGGATCACCAGCGACCAGCTCGATGCCTTCATCCCCCACCAGGCCAACATGCGCATCATCGATGAATTCGCCAAGCAGCTCAAGCTGCCGGAATCGGTGGTGATTGCACGCGACGTCGCAAACACGGGCAACACCTCGTCGGCGTCCATCCCGCTGGCCACACACCGCCTTCTCGAAGAGCACCCAGAACTCAGTGGCGGCCTCGCCCTGCAGATTGGGTTTGGTGCCGGCCTCGTCTTCGGGGCTCAGGTCGTCGTCCTGCCCTAAGGCCACGCCGCACAGCCTCGCTGCGCGACTCTTGCTCCCCACCCCTCTAAACTAAGTCTCGGTCAACCGAGTCAACCCCCCAAGGAGAAAATATCATGGCATTGTCTACCGAAGAAGTTCTTGCCGGCCTGGCCGAACTCATCAACGACGAGACCGGAATCGCAACCGACACGGTTGAACTCGGCAAGTCGTTCACCGACGACCTCGACATCGACTCGATCTCGATGATGACCATCGTCGTCAACGCAGAAGAGAAGTTCGACGTGAAGATCCCCGACGAAGAGGTCAAGAACCTCAAGTCCGTTGGCGATGCCGTTGACTTCATTGTGAAGGCCCAGGACTAGAACACCAGCCTGCGACCAGGCCGGCCGACACCCGTCGACCGGCCTGATCACTGGGTTGTGACATTGGGCCAGTCGTGGTCGCTCGCGCTTACGCAGGCAAGTCACCTCCGGCTCTCGAGTTTGTCGTTCATGGAGAGTTGACTTATGACCAAGAAGATTGTTATTACTGGAATCGGCGCAACCACGCCACTCGGCGGTACCGCCTCCGACACCTGGGCAGCGCTGCTCGCCGGTGAATCGGGTGCAACCACCCTGAAACAGGGATGGGTTGCCCAAACCCAAATACCCGTCACTTTTGCGGCTCAAGCAAAAGTACACTCGAGCACCATTCTCGAACGTTTCGAGATCAAGCGTCTCGATCCCTCAAGCCAATTCGCACTGATCGCAGGCCGCGAAGCCTGGGCGGATGCAGGATCCCCCGAGGCAGAACCCGATCGAGTTGCTGTGGACTGGGCCACCGGAATTGGCGGCGTGTGGACCCTGCTCGATGCGTGGGATACGTTGCGAGAACGCGGCCCCCGCCGAGTTCTTCCCATGACCGTCCCCATGCTGATGCCCAATGGGCCGGCAGCTGCCGTCGGTATGGATCTGCACGCTCGTGCTGGCATCACCACCGTCGTTTCTGCCTGTGCCTCGAGCACGGAAGCATTGGTCAACGCCTATAACCGCCTTCAGGCGGGTCTGGCCGACATCGTGATTGCCGGCGGGTCCGAGGCGGCCATTCACCCGTTACCCATCGCGGCCTTCGCGGCCATGCACGCACTCTCCACCCGTAACGATGACCCTGCCACCGCGAGTCGTCCCTATGACGTGTCTCGAGACGGATTTGTGCTTGGCGAGGGTGCGGCCGCGCTCATCGTCGAGACCGAAGAGCATGCGAAGGCGCGTGGCGCTCACATCTATGCTGAACTCGTCGGTGGCGCCGTCAACAGCGATGCCTATCACATCACAGCCCCGGATCCGGAGGGCACTGCCGCCGCACGTGCCATGATCACGACTGTGCAGCGTGCGGGTGCTGAGCTGTCCGACGTGTCACACATTAATGCGCACGCCACCAGCACGCCTGTGGGAGACATTGCCGAGTACAACGCTCTGCGCCGCGTCTTCGGTGACCTTCTTGATGGTATTCCGGTGTCTGCTACCAAGGCGTCGACCGGTCACCTCCTGGGAGGAGCAGGTGCTCTCGAGGCCTTCTTCACCGTGAAGGCACTGGCGGAGCGCACCGCTCCCCCGACGATCAACCTCGTGGATCAGGATCCGGCAATCCCCCTCGACGTCGTAACGTCACCTCGAGTCCTCCCGGCCGGAGACCTGCTTGCCCTGAGCAACTCGTTCGGATTCGGCGGCCATAACGCTGTCGTCGCCTTCCGCTCGGTCTAGAGCCACGACTGGCCTGGCCGTTAGCTGAGCAATTGCTCCATATCGGTCAGGCCAAACTGGCGGGCAACCGCGAGAAGCTTCAGATCAGCCCACTTTGTGCAGCCACACCACTGAATTGGCATCACTGGCCTGACGGAAGGGCTCAAGTTCGTCGTCCCAGGCCTGACCCAGTGCGAGGCGCAGTTCGCGGTGCAGCTCGAGGGCATTCGTTCCCGCGATCTCTAAGGCATAGCGAATCCGATCCTCCGGAATAACGAAGTTTCCGGCAGTGTCGGTCTGTGCATAAAAAATGCCGAGATCCGGGGTGTTCAGCCACCGTCCACCATCGGTGCCGAAACCGGCGTCCTCCGTGACTTCGAAGCGCAGATGCTTCCAACCGTGCAGGGCAGAGGCGAGTGCGGCCCCGGTTCCCCGGTCACCTTCCCAGTAATATTCGGCACGCTGGGACCCCATGAGCATGGGCTGGTCGGCCCAGTCAAAGTTCACAGCCTCTCCGAGGGCGCGACCGGCGGCCCATTCAACATGTGGACACAGCGCGCGGGGTGAGGAGTGCACGTAAAGCACACCCCGCGCGGTTGGTGCCCGACGGGTTTGTGTGTCAACCATTTTTCATCTCCGTTCCTGTGAGGTGCGTCTTCCCCAACGACCTCTGAACGAAAATCACGACACTGCTGTCATTACGTGAATTATGCCGCACTCTGCTGATAAATCGCAATGGCGTTGGACATTCGGGAAATTTGGGCAACCATGCCCCGCACTGAACCAGACGGGAGCCCTATTTGGCGTCGGCGTAGCTCGTGACCGTGGCCACTGTCAGGAGAAAATCAACGGGGAAGTCACCGAACAGGAGCCGCCCGGCGGTCGCCGCCGCAGCCGTGACAATGCCGGCAACCTGCTGTGCCAGTGCAACGGGAGTGTGCACGATCACCTCGTCGTGCAGGAAGAACACAAGGTGGGGTGCGCGATCGAATCGAGCGTCGACGGACTGTAGCAACCAGAGCTGCTTGCGCACTTCGGCCATCCAGCAGAGCGCCCATTCTGCGGCGGTGCCCTGAACGATAAAATTCCGTGTGAAACGTCCCCAATCCCGCGACTGGCTGCGCGCGCGCCGCTCGTCGGTGCTCGTTGCCCCCGGCTCGTACGCCCGTGCCTGCACATCATGCCACTCGCGTGCCGGCAATGGAGAGGACCGACCGAGCCGTGTCGTGACGACCTCGCCCCGTTCACCCGTGCGAGCCGCCGCCTCGGTGAGACCAATGGCGCGCGGATACGCTTTGGCCAGCCGCGGCAGGAGACGACCACTTTCTCCGGTTGTCGCCCCATACATTGCACCGAGCATCGCAACCTTTGCATGGGCGCGAGTATCGATGACACCGCTGGCCACAATGCCGTCATAGAGATCTGCACCCCGCCCTGCATCGGCCATCTGCAGGTCACGGGACAGTGCGGCGAGGATCCTCGGTTCCAGCTGGGACGCATCCGCCACGACAAAGGCCCACCCTTCGTCGGCGACAACGGCACCGCGAACCTGTTTGGGTAGTTGAAGCGCTCCACCGCCCCGTGCCGCCCACCGGCCGGTGACGACTCCGCCGGGAAGATATTCCGGATGAAAGCGACCGTTGACAATCCAGGTGTCCATCCACACCCAACCGTTGGCGCTCAGCAGTCGAAAGAGCTTTTTGTAGAGCAGGAGTGGTTCAACCACGGGATGCTCAAGTTCACGAAGCACCCACGCACGCGTGGACGTGACGGTGAGACCCACACGCTGCAGCGCCCGGAGCACGTCAGCGGGTGAATCGGGGTTCAGTTGCGAGTCGCCGAGGAGGGTCCGGATCTCCTCCGCTAACTTTTCCAGGCGTTCCGGGCGCCGGCCGTGCACCACTCGCGGTCCGAGTTGTTCCGTCAGCAGCTGGTCATGAATGTCCGTTCGCCAGGGCAATCCGGCATAGGTCATTTCGGCCGCAATGAGAGCACCGACCGATTCCGCTGCGAGCAACAGGCGCAACCGTCCGGGTTCCGATGCCGAAGCCACGGCTTCTAATTGGCGCACAAGTTCTTCTCGGTCATCGGACGCAACGGAGGCTTCCGGCGCTCCAGCGAGCTCGCCGAAGTCAAAGAGCGTTGGCGCGGCGCCAGCGTTGTCTGCGTTGTTATCGTCACCCAACTGCTCACTGTGCCACTGATCCGCCTCGCGAGTGCCCACCGCACTGTGGACAGGGAGCGCCGAATTACGAAGAATGACATGGCAGAGTCTTAGATCATGACATCGGCGTACGCGCCTTCCCTGCGCCAGCAAAAGTGCATAGACGCGGGAGGTGTCTGCCCAGACCCAGCGCGGCTCTCCGGGTTCCTCGTGAGCCACAAACTCAGCGAAGTCGCGGGCGGAGAGGACACGTGCCGGTCGCATCTGCCGTCCGTGGCTGTCACAGGGTTGAACGACGACGGCTTTGCCGGATTGACTGACCACGTAGTACACACTTCAATTGTGGCCTTGTGAGGCCGCGGGTGCTCACTCAGAGTCCCAGCTCGTGCGCAGGTACCCCGCTGTCTCTTCGTCGGTCAGCTGGTGAAAGTCGCGATAGAACTGCCCGATAGCCCAGAAATCCTGCGGTGCATGCAGCACGACAAGAATGTCTACGTCCCGGCGTAGATCGTCCACGGCCGTCGGTGGCGCCACAGGAACTGCCAGCACCACTGTGGCTGCGCCCTGACTTCGAAGGGCTGCCACAGCAACTCTGGCCGTGGCACCCGTAGCAATTCCGTCATCGACAACAATGACAACGCGACCCGTGGGGTCCTGGGACGGCCGGTTGCCGAGGTAACGCTCTCGGCGGCGAGCGATCTCGGCCAGTTCTCGGCGTCGCGCCCGTTCAAGGCCAGCTGCGTCCCGCCCCGTAGCCCCATACACGTCATCATTGACCACAAGCTGCGGATGAGCGCCGCCGACAACGGCCCCAAGAGCCAACTCGGGAAAACGGGGAGCGCCGATCTTACGCACGATGAGCAGATCGAGCGGTGCCGCGAGTGTCTTCGCGACCTCAACAGCCACCGGGACGCCCCCGCGCGGAAGCGCAAAGACGATCGGCTCGAACAATTCGAGTTCCGCAACCCGCTCTGCCAACAACCGACCAGCCTCGGTTCGATTCTGAAAGATCATCACCGCCGCCTTTCCTCTACTGCTTCGTGCTGACAATGTAGCCTCGGCTCTGCCCGCTGACTATGGCAGTCGTCGAGCCCTCTGCGGACACCACCAGCTGATCGGCCCAGTGGTGACGTCGGCCTAGAGTTGGTGCATGATCATCTCGCTTGAGGGCGTCACGCCGGAAGCCGCAGTTCAGCAGTACTTCTCCCACTTGGTATCTGATCGAATCAGCGCCAGTCCCACCTTTCGTGGTGGCCACATGCCCGCACACGCCGCACTCAACGCGTTTGATGTAACGGGATACGCGGCCACACGTAGCCAGGTACTTCCCGAAGCGGATCGCGGAGCGTCGGGGCTTTCGCCCTATATTCGACACGGACTGCTCACACTGCGGGAAGTCTGGGACGCCGTGACCGGCCCAGCGCGCGATGTTACAAAGTTTCGGAATGAACTTCTGTGACAGGAATACGCACGGCACCTCTACGCACGTGTGGGGATGGACCTGCACCAGAACTTGCGGTTCGACGTGCCGTGGTCCGGAGATTTCACACCGTCGGCGTGGCCGCGCGACATGGCCTGCGTGGACGGGGCGGTCTCTGACTTGGAAACGCACGGCTGGCTCGTGAATCAAACTCGCCTGTGGCTGGCTTCGCAGTACACCGTGCGCTCCGGGGCAGGGTGGATGGCGGCTCAAGAGTATTTCCATCGCCATCTGCTCGATGGCTCTCGCGCGGCCAACCTGCTGGGGTGGCAGTGGACGGTCGGCGCCGGTACAGGAAAACAGTATGGATTTGCGCGCTGGCAAGTTGAGAAGCGAGCACCGAAGCTGTGCGGCACGTGTGTTCTCAAGAACCGATGCCCGATCGAAGAGTTTCCGGCGGATACGGTTCTCCAGCCCGTTGCCGCTCCACCGACGAGACTTGCGGGAGATGACGACCTGGCCACCACCCGAGGTCCGAGAGTGCCAATCGCACGATCAGCACCGGAATCGGTTCTGCTCACCGTGGAATCGCTCGGCGATGATGATCCCGCGCTTCGGGCTCATCCCGACCTCCCCGTTGTTTTTATCTTTGACGAACCGGCGCTCACAAAACTTCAGCTCTCCAGCAAGAGATTGGTGTTCTTTGTTGAAACGCTCCAAGACCTTGCGCGGCGGCGGGACGTGATCGTTCATCTGGGTGACCCCCGGCTCATTGCTCCGCAACTTGCTGCTGCCATGACCTGGGCCCCCGTGCCCAGCTTTGCAAAGTATGCTGAGCACGCTGTTGAACTTCACCCCTGGCCGTGGCTGGTCGAACCTCACGCGGGCTCGATGACGAGTTTCACGGCCTGGAACCGGGCAATCACGCCGCCCACCTAACTGAAGAGAACACCTATGCGCCTTCGTTGGCTCGCCGTCCTGGTACTGCTTTTTGCATCGTTTATGGACCTGCTCGACACAACAATCGTGAACGTGGCCCTCCCCGCCATTGAGCAGGACCTGGGCACGACTCCAGAGCAGCTGGAGTGGATCGTGTCGGGTTATGTGCTCACCTTCGCGGTCCTCCTCACCACGGGCGGACGGCTGGGAGATATCTTCGGTCGAAAGCGACTGTTCTTGATTGGGGTTGCCGGGTTCACCGTGGCCTCGGCGTCGTGCGCCCTTGCAACGAGCGGAGACATGCTCGTCATCTCCCGTCTGGTTCAGGGGGCCTTCGGAGCAATCATGATTCCCCAGGTGCTGTCCATTATTCAGGTGCTTTTCGGTCCGAAGGAGCGCGCCGGAGCATTCGGCGCCCTCGGTGCGATCACGGGATTAGCGGCCGTCGCGGGGCCCCTCGTAGGCGGGATACTCGTCTCACAGAACGCTTTCGGCCTCGGCTGGCGCAGTGTGTTTATTATCAACGTGCCCGTGGGTATCGCCCTGTTCATTACGGCAGCACTCTGCATCCCGGAGTCGCGTGCCGCGAAGCGGGTGCGCTTGGACGTGGTCGGTGTCGTCCTCATCTCGGCCGCCCTGTTCCTCCTGGTCTTCGGGTTGATCGAGGGACGTGCCCTCGATTGGCCTGTGGGAATCTGGCTCATGATTGGCGCCAGCCCTGTGCTCTTAGCGGTCTTCATCTGGTACCAGAACTGGCTCGATAAGAAGACTGGCTCCGCCTTGGTACCCCCGTCTCTTTTTCACAGTCGCGGTTTCTCGGCCGGTGTACTCACCTCGTTCTCGTTCAGTGCCTCTATTGGTGGGTTCTTCCTCATCCTTGTGCTCTACCTGCAGATCGGACTCGGCTTCTCGGCAATCGAGGCCGGCCTCACCACGCTCCCCTTCAGCCTCGCTGCCCTCGTGGGCACCGGAATCGCGGTTCGCTTCGGCCCGCGTTTGGGAAAAGGGTTGATCTTCGTCGGTGCCATCACTCAGATCGGTGGTTACGTCTGGGTCAGGAACACTGTCGCCGCCCAGGCCGATTCCCTCGTTGGTTTCGACCTTGTTCCCATGATGGCGGTGGCGGGTCTGGGACTCACCCTGTTGGTCGTTCCCTTGACAGATGTTTCCCTGGCTCAAACATCCATTTCGAACGCTGGCGCGGCATCCGGTGTGCTCGGTACCTTCCAACAGGTGGGCGGAGCAATCGGTATCGCAGTTGTCGGCGTTGTCTTCTTTGGCGTTGTGGGAATGACCTTCACACCGGCTGTTCTTCGAGATGCCTTCCTTGCGGGCATTTGGGTACCCATTGTTGCCCTGAGCCTGGCTGCACTCGCCAGCATGCTCCTCCCCAATGTGGCTCAAGTGGCGCATCACAAAGTGGAAGCGGAACGCGCGCTGGAGGAAGAAGACCGCCAGCTTAAACTGGCGGTCTAGACCACGAGATAACGCGCCGTTTTTGGCGGCAGACGATGCCACTAAGCTGTGCGCATGGGAAGCTTACGTTATGGCGCGTCAGCGACCGATATAAATTTTGATGACCGTGCGCTGTATCACTTGCAGGTCGTGATTGTGGCAAAGTTGCGACGCGGGGAGAGCTTCACCTTCAGCTGGGTCGTTGATCGAAATGGTGGCAGCGGTCGAATCAGTATCTGGTTAGACCCCAGCAGCACTCTCTCCTTTCGCTACGCCGATACCCGAGCCCCGGTGATCAACCGGGAGTGGATCGAGGCCCTGATGAAATCGGCCAACAGCACCAGCGGACTGTTTTTCAGCGCCGAACCAGATGTCTTGACGACAGCACGGTAGAGACAGTGCTGACCGTGAACAGTCTGTCGCCGAGAGCCTTGTCTCTAAGCTGCACCAGCTTCAGGTGTTCACGTTGTCCGGTGTCACTGAGTCTCGTGAAGAATCGACTATGAACCACATGATCTCCGCACCGTGGGAAGCCTCTCTGACTCAGTCGGAGCATTCGCTTATTTTCTATTTCCTCGGTCTCACGGGCTCGGCTCTTGCATTTGGGTTTGTTCGCACCTGGATCAGCCGAGGTGAGGTGGGTGTTCGCTACCGCACGGCGGTCATCGCTCGAGTGGGCATCATGCTCGTGGCTGTTCTGTCGTACATTCTCCTGATCACAGCCTTCAGCATTGGGTATGACAAGGTCGGCGCTCTGTGGGTACCAAATTCACACGCCATTATGACCATGGCGCCGCGTTATGTGGAATGGTCTATTGCCGTCCCGCTGCTCACGATCGAACTGTTGTCCGTATCGGCACTGATCGGACGTCGTGCCAGGCGCACCGAGGCTGCAGCCGTAACCGGCGCTTTTCTGATGATTTTCACCGGTTTTCTCGGCGCGGTTGTCATCGGCGATGGCCGCAGCCTGGAGTCGTTGCTCCTTTGGGGTGCCGTTAGTACAGTTTTTTGGATCATCACCACCGCGATCGTCATTCGCGCAATCCGCCAGTCGCTCCCCCAGCTCACTCCGGAGGCGGCAGTACTGCTTCGGAATGCGACAATCTTGCTGCTGTCGGGGTGGGCACTGTACCCGGTGGCCTATCTGATTCCAGTGCTCTTCTCCGGCGGAGCCGCCACAACAACCATGTATATTCTGTTGTGTGCCACCGATTTGGTCGTCAAACTCGGCTTCAGCGGTCTGATCCACCGGGTGGCCAAATTGCGAACAGCCGAAGACGTTCGCGTTGGCGTCGACATCCACCAAGAAGCAATCTGGATCTCATCCATCAAGCAATCCGACGCCGGAATCCCCACTGTCGTCTACCTGCCAGAAGTCGAAACCATTCATCAACGGCGTCCCAAACCGGCCGATAGCAACGCCACGGCCACTGCTAGTGCGCCGAGCGAAGAGTGGGCGAAGGACCTGACATCCACCGACCTCTGATCTGTTCCCCGTGATTATTTACGCCGGTCCCTCACTGCGTGCGCCTACTCGAACCTCGACAGGCCGACACGTTTCGGGACTCGATCGAAGTTCAGCTCGTCTCCACCGCGCAGGCTCTTGCTGAGTGCACCGCTGACGCGGTGGCTGACGGCCTCGACCGGGGAATGACGGCCGAGGGGGCTCTGATAGCGTTGGCCGACCTGGTCGATGCCCAGACGGGTCTCGTACAAATTGTCGAACAGGATGCCGACCAGGTTGACCGGGACGCATCAGCGCTCGCAACCATCGAGCGGCTCCCGGCCGAGCATTCCTGGCACCTGGCTGCTGCCGAAATGTGTTTCGCGTTCCTCGCGGAACCGGAGGAAAAGCGCGGATTCGGGGCAGACGATGGCCGGCAAGCAGAGGTCGCACGGGCTCGAGGCTGGACCGTGGTGTGATGGTGAAGCGCCCGGCCAGGAGACCGTCATAACCGTCTGACATGATGGGAGGATGCAGCAACCTCAGGTTCTTATCATCGGTGCCGGTATCTCGGGAATGGCCTGTGCACAGGCACTGAAAAGCGCCGGAATACCAGCCCGCGTCGTCGATCGTGGTCGTCGGCCCGGCGGCAGAATGACGAGCCGCACGATTAACTCGCGCACCGTTGATCTGGGTGCGTCCTACTTCACCGCTGAGCCTGGGACACCGTTTGCTGACGTTGTGTCCGATTGGGTGGCACGTGGACTGGCGCGGCCGTGGACGGATACCGTGGCGGTGGCCGGCGCCGACGGCATCAACCGTGTCAGCACAGGTCCGATGAGGTACGCAGCCCCGGCTGGACTGCAGAGGCTCGTCGCAGATCTCGGGCATGATCTCGATATCCATCAGGGTGTCACCATAGAGCACGTGACGGCTGGCGAGGCAGACACCGAACGTTATGACACGGTCGTCCTTGCCATGCCCGACCCGCAGGCGCGGCGTTTGCTCACCGTTGGATCCGCTCTACACACGGAGTTGAACGATGACGCCAACTGGGAGCCCAGCATTGCCGTCGTGCTGGAGTGGGCAGCGCGCGACTGGGAGTCCTTCCATACCGCGTTCGTCAACGACGTGGCGGAGATCACGACGTTGGCCGACGACGGCGATCGACGCGGTGATGACGCGCCGGTGCTCGTCGCTCACACCACAGCAGCACTGGCCCGGCAGCATCTCGATGACCCCGACGGAGCGATTACGTCGGTCACCGCCGCCGTGCGCCGCCTGCTCTCCCTTTCCGATGCTCCCACCCGCGCGTTTGCCCACCGGTGGACGTTTGCACGGCCCGCGGCCCAGCATCCTCAACCGTATTGGTTGTCCGACCGGATCGGTGTATGCGGGGATGCGTGGGGGCAACGCTCGTCGGTCGCAACGGCATGGGCCTCGGGTGACGCGCTCGGGCGTACTATCGCAGCAGGTGGTGACGCAGATGCCCGATAAAACACACGGCCTTCTCTGGGTGAAGAGAATCCTGAGCGCCTTCGTGCTCATCGCGGCCGGCGGTCTGCATCTCTTTCTGGTCTTTGACGGTGTCGGAGGGGTTGTGGGAGTGCTTTTCGTCCTGAATGCCATTGCGGGCATTGTGCTGGGGATCGGAATGCTCGTTTCCCGGGGAAAGCTGCTGCAACTCACGTCACTTCTCAGCCTGCTCTTTATTCTTGCCAGTTTCCTCTCACTGGTGTTCGCGTTGACCGTTGGGTTATTTGGTATATCTGTCCCGTGGAGTTTCACCCTTGTGCCCCAGACGTTCTGGATCGAAGGCATCGGCACAGTCGTGCTCGCCAGCACCTCGGTGCTTGCGTTCCGCGCGCGACGGCTTACGTGAGTTTGAGCTCTGCTGTCCGCCGCGCTACTAACCACACGACATCGCGACCAAAAGATTCGACAAGAAGGGCGAGCGCAAGTGCGACGGCGATGGCTTCGACCACGAGCAGCACCTCGGGGACAGCGATCGTCAACGCGATGCCTTGCACGGCCGTCACGACCTTACGCCAGTACCGAAACGGGAGCTGTCGACGCATCCAGGGGAAGATCCAGCCGGCAACGACAAAGACGTATCGCATGAGTCCTATTGCCAGCACCCAGATGCCCAGGGACTGGGACACATACGCACTCAGCACCAGCAGCAGGAAGGCGTCGACTTCCATGTCAAAACTCGCGCCGAGTTCACTCGAGGAACCGGTCCGCCGGGCGACCCAACCGTCGACCGCGTCCAGGAGGAGGGCAGGCACAACCAGAGCGAGCACGATCCACACCGGCATGGGCGCGAAAAAAGATGCTGTGACGATGCCGCTAATCACCCCGACCATAGTTGACCGCACCGCCGTCACGATGTTGGCCTGTCCGAATCGGGTGACAGCTCGTTTGCGCAGGCCGCGAACCAACAGGATGTTCGAAACCACCAGATAGCTGAGCGTCGCCACCCAACCGACCACCACAATCCACGACGGCAACGACCGAGTTGCGGCCGCCCCGAGCAAGCTGACGACAATGGCACCGCCCACGGCGAGATAAATTGGTACGACGTGAATTCTCGGCATCCGTGACTCGTTCTTATAGAAATTTATACATTGACTATTGACACGTTAGCCGTGAGGTTCGCGTTCACGAAAGCGAGAGTCCCATGCTCGACGCCACCGCGTTCTGGATCGAGAAAGCGGGAGTGGGTAGCCTACGCCACGAGCAGATCCCGTCTGTGGGCGAGGGTGACGTGTTGGTGAAAACCCTGTACACCGGCGTGAGTCGCGGCACCGAAGCATCTGTCTTCAACGGGCTCGTGCCGGAGAGTGAACGCGAGCGGATGCGTGCTCCATTCCAGGACGGCGACTTCCCCGGCCCGGTCAAGTACGGCTACCTCAACGTAGGGGTCGTGGAATCTGGTCCAGAGTCTCTGGTGGGAACAACTGTTTTCACGCTCTATCCCCACCAGTCAGCATTTGTCGTGCCCGCCAACGCCGTCCTGCCCGTTCCCGTTGGCATACCAGCTCGGCGTGCAGTTCTCGCGGGTGCGGTCGAAACGGCCATCAACGTGCTCTGGGATGCCGCACCGATGATCGGCGACCGAGTCACCGTCATCGGCGCGGGGATGATTGGGTGCTGCGTAGCGCGCCTCGCACGCGGTATTCCCGGAGTAACCGTCACGCTCATCGACCTCGACCCCACCCGACGGGTCGTTGCCGGGCAACTCGGCGTCAATTTCTCAGACGTGTCGACCGCGCCTCACGATCAAGACATTGTCATCAATACCAGCGGGTCGAGTTCGGGGCTCCAGAGTGCTCTTGAAACAGTGGTGACGGATGGCACGGTGATCGAAGCGAGCTGGTACGGAGACCGCCCCGCAACACTGATGCTCGGAGCCGATTTTCACTCGCGACGTCTGACGATCCGGTCCAGTCAGGTTGGCGCTGTCGCCGCCGGGCGACGCGGAAGCCGCACCACTCGCGAACGACTCACGTTGGCCCTCGAACTCCTCCGCGACCCGGCCTTCGATGCGGTTCTCACGGGCGAGTCCTCGTGGAGAGCTCTGCCTGAGGTGATGGCGAGCCTCGCCGACGGATCCCTTAATGACCTGTGCCACACAATTGATTGGAAAGATTCCGAATGACGTTCACGGTAACCGTACGAGACCACATCATGATCGCCCATAGCTTCGCTGGCGAGTCCTTTGGCCCGGCCCAGCGGCTCCACGGAGCAACCTTCATCGTGGATGCCACATTCAGCGCACCGGGTCTTGATGCGTCCGGTGTCGTCGTCGACATTGGTCGTGCAGCCGAGATCCTGAGCGAGATCACGGGAGCCCTCACGTATCGCAACCTGGATGACGAGCCCGACTTTCAGGGTAGGAACACGTCCACCGAAGTGCTCTGCCAAGTGATTGCGGACCGCCTGGCCGATCGGGTGGGCGACGGAACTCTCGCGGGCGGTCAGCAGCTGAATGCACTCTCCGTCACCCTCCATGAATCGCATATTGCATGGGCGAGCTACTCCAGATCTCTATGAGGGTTGCGGCGGACAAGACGCTCTACTTCGTCGTTCCTGATGCGATCGACGACCCACAGAGAGTCAGCGGCGGCAACGTCTACGACCGCCACGTGCGAGACGGTCTCCGGAACACCGGGTGGGACGTGCGGATGGTCGAGACCCCGACGGGGAGCGAGTCGTTCACGGTGCGGGCGTTGTCAGAGCTACCCGACGGCGCCCTCGTGCTGGTCGATGGGCTCATCGCCGTGCGTGAACCGGGAGCGTTGGCGGCGCACTCACACAGGCTGCGAGTGATCGTGCTGGCACACATGGTCGCGAGTCTTGCGACGGGCCTCTCCCCCGACGGAACTGACCTCGACGATGTAGCCAACCGCGAGGCCGCGGCTCTGAAATCGGCACACCGTGTCGTCGCGACGAGCGCATGGACTCGGTCCGAGCTTGTTAGGCGCTTCCTCGTGCCGCCGGAAACCCTTGTTATCGCCCAGCCGGGAACGGATTCAGCAGCGATCACGACGGTGTCCCGAGGTGGCCGCAGACTCTTGTGCGTTGGAGTCGTCGCACCGCACAAAGGTCAAGACGTGCTCGTCCGGGTTCTAGCACGCCTCAGTGGGGTCGGCGATTGGACCTGCACCTTCGTCGGATCCCTCACCACGGAACCGAACTTTGTTGCCGACCTCACGGGCACCGTTCACGCCGCGCACTTGGACGCACGAGTACGTTTCCTTGGCCCCGTCACGGGACAAGCTTTGGATGAGGCCTACGGTCAAGCAGACCTCGTCGTGGTGCCGTCACGCGCCGAGAGCTTCGGGATGGTGGTCGCCGAGGCCCTGGCACGGGGTATCCCGGTGGTCGCGTCCCGCGTTGGTGGCGTGCCCGAGGCGTTGTCGAGTTCCGAGGCGGGAATTCTGGTGCCCGCAGACGATCCCGCCGCACTCGAATCTGTTCTGCGCGACTGGTGGTCGAATCAGACCCTGCGTGACGACCTGGTAACGGCAGCGCGAGAGGCACGAACCACCGTGAGATCATGGAGTTCGACCATTTCCACGATCGAATTGGTGCTCCACGAAATGACGCACACAGGAACAAAGGTTTGGGCATGAGCGAAATACTCGAAGTGAGCGGCGACTGGCTGGCGCTGCGCGAACCCGAGGACGCTGCAGCTCGTTCACTCGACCTCGCGCTCGCCGCCGCCGATCTGCTTGCTGATGGTCCTCTCGTTGTGCACGATCTTGGCAGTGGGACCGGGTCAATGATGCGGTGGCTCGCCCCTGTGCTTCCGGGGCCGCAAACGTGGTTTCTCCACGACTGGAGCGCCAACCTCACCGCACAGGCCATCAGCCAGGTGCTTCCATCCGACCGCGACAACGCCCACATCTCCGTCTTTGGCCGCACCGGTAATCTCGGTGATCTAAGCCCGGACGACCTCGGTGGCGCCTCTCTCGTGACAGCGTCCGCGCTGCTCGACGTGTTGACGGCAGAGGAGATTGACGCCGTTGTCGCTGCCTGTGTGGCAACGCGCGTTCCCGTGCTGTTATCACTCAGCGTGACCGGTGGCGTGAAGCTGGCCCCACAGGACGAGCACGATGCGGCGTTCGAGGGGGCATTCAACGCTCATCAGGTGCGCAATGCTCACGGTCGCCAGCAGTCAGGTCGGCACGCCCCCACGATGGTGAGTGAGCTTTTCACCGCCGCTGGCTGGGACGTACGTCAGAGCAGCACTGTGTGGCAGCTCGACCATCGTCAGCCCAGCCTCTTGAGCGAGTGGTTCTCTGGTTGGGTTGATGCGGCTGTGGAAGCGCAACCTGACCTGCGTTCTGAAGCCGACCGCTACCGGCAGATCCGCCTCAACCAGATCGAGCTCGGCACTCTCAGTGCGCGTGTTGAGCATATGGACGTTCTGGCGTGGCCTCGTCCGTGACCCGAGCGAAACTCTCGAGAATACGTGAAATCCTGCGTTCACGCTCCGTGAAGGTGGCTGTGCGGCTTGTCGTCGGCTGTGCGTTGCTAGCCAGTGTGATTGCGTATGTGGGCACGGGGCCGCTGATTCACGGCATCCTGAGCGTGGATGGGCAGGCAATTGCGGCAGCACTGTTCCTCTCTGCGGTCGCGACCGTTGCCGCCGCATGGCGTTGGTGCATCATTGCCACCGGGCTCGGAGTTCCCCTCTCCTGGCACACGGCGATTGGGAGGTACTACCAGTCCCAATTCCTGAACACGGTCACCCCTGGGGGAATTGTGGGAGACGTGCACCGTGCCGTTGCGCACGGGCAGAGCGCTGGCAGTGTCGCGCTCAGTGCGCGTGCCGTCGTGCTGGAACGCACCGCAGGCCAAATTGTACAGATAGTGCTCACGCTCATCATTTGTCTATTCCTCGGTGCGCAGTTTGGCGGCCATCTCCTCGTGGTGAGTGCGATCGGGCTCGGCGTTGTCGGCTTTGGTGCTGTCACGATGGGGCTGGCCGGTGCCAAATGGCCGCGCGTCGGCGCGGCCATTCGTCGTGAACTGCAAGAGCTCCGCTCGGGCATCGGATCAGTTCGCACTGCGGTACAGGTCGTGCTTGCGTCCATCGTCGTGATCTCCTGCCATGTGGCAACCTTCGCCATTGCGACCGCTGCGATCGGAGCAAGCGTGCCCCCCGGACAACTCCTGGTTCTCACCCTGCTGGTGTTGCTCGGTGCGTCGATCCCGTTCAGCATCGGCGGATGGGGACCGCGCGAGGGCGTCGCAGGTTGGGCTTTTGCTGTGGCCGGATTTGGCGCCTCGACGGGGGTTGCAGCCTCCGCGCTGTTCGGTATTTTGACCATCATCGCCGTGGCTCCGGGCGCGGTCGTGACACTCGTTTATGCCGCCCGCAGACAGAGACCGATTCCGCAAGACACACGCCCGGTGCTCATCGCGAAAGATCTGGAGACAACCTCGTGAGCAAATTGCCTTACGTTACTCTCAGCAGCGCCACCTCTCTGGACGGCTACCTCGACACGACAGACCCACCGCGCCTCACCCTCTCCAATGAGGCGGACCGCGACCGGGTGGATGTCGTGCGTGCGGAGAACGACGCGATTCTGGTTGGTGCACGCACGGTGCGACGGGACAACCCGCGACTCTTGGTCCGTAGCCTCGATCTTCAGACGCAGCGAAAGGTTGCGGGTTTGCCTCCGTCGCCGTGGAAAGTGACGGTCACGAAAACGGGCGATCTGGATCCGAACGCAGCCTTTTTCACTACCGGTGATGCACCCAAGCTGGTGTACTGCCCCGCCTCGGTGGCGACACGCATCCGGCAGCGCCTGGGGCACGCCGCGCTGGTTGTGGGTCTCGGGGAAGATGTCGCCATGACCGACCTAATCGTTGACCTTGCTGATCGTGGCATTCGTGCGCTCATGGTTGAAGGAGGCACGACCGTTCACACCCAATTCTTGGCTGCAAATCTTGTGGATGAACTGCATTTAGTCGTGGCGCCATTCTTCGTCGGCGATTCCCGCGCTCCGCG
The DNA here is from genome assembly GCF_029893365.1 of Cryobacterium sp. CG_9.6. Taxonomy (NCBI): domain Bacteria; kingdom Bacillati; phylum Actinomycetota; class Actinomycetes; order Micrococcales; family Microbacteriaceae; genus Cryobacterium; species Cryobacterium sp. CG_9.6. Next base: position 1,999,352 of record NZ_JARXUZ010000001.1, read on the forward strand.
CTTTGTGGGTGACGCCGCGTTCCCGTGGACCAGTAACCGGCGTGCCACTCTCGCCAACGTGCAACAGATCGGCGATGTTGTGCTTCTTCGGTACGCGCTCTCTGCTCGATTCGCCGTGCACAATGCCAACAGCCGGCACCACCTCACCGGACCGCCGATTACAGTCAGAACGCCGTGATAGCGTCTAACGCCTCCTCTGCGTCGTCGACGAACCTCGACTCGAAGGCCAACCGCCGACGATCGGTACGCGGGTCAACGTGGTCGCTCTGGTCTGCCGTCATTCTGTGTGTCGGTGTGATCGCACCCGGTCTGATCAGTTCTGGTTCTGCTCTCGCGCTCCTACGGGTACCGCTCGAAGCGCTCGTCGCTCTGCTGATTCTGTCCGGTCTGCCCTGGGTTGCCGCGCGCCGGGTGACTGCAAGCGTAGTTGCCGTGCTCTTTGTCGCCACAATCCTCAGCGCCGCACTTGATCGCGGATTCGTATCTGCTGTGGGTCGCCCGTTCAATGTTGTAACGGGTTGGCCGGAATTGGCGAGTGGGTATGGAGTACTGAGCGACTCGACGGGCGCGGTGCTCGCAGTAGTGATCGTTGGCCTGCTCCTCGGCATCGCCGCCGCTCTCGTTGTTTTGCTCACCTTGGCGCTGCTGCACCTTGCTGTGGTCATTCGTCAGAATGCCCGCGCGGCCCGCATCGGAGCTTCAGCAGTTGCAGCAAGTTGGATTGTTTTGGCTCTCGTTGGTGCCCACGTCGTGCCGGGACAACCGATCGCGGCAGCGGATACTCTTCGTGCGACCCTGACGAAAATCGGCGAAGTGACATCCGCGAAGGCGGAGGAAGCTGCGTTTGAGAGTGCTATCACCAGCGACGACTTCGCGACGGTTCCCGCAGCGGATCTTCTGGGAGGTTTGAAGGGGAAAGATGTTGTCTTCGCGTTCATCGAAAGCTACGGACAGGTTGCTGTGCAGGACACCGCCTTCTCCGAGGGCGTCACAGAAGTGCTCCGGCAAGGGACCACGGATCTTGCTGTGCAGGGCTACTCGGAGCGCAGCGCGTTTCTCACGTCCTCCACCTTTGGCGGAGTGAGCTGGCTGGCACATGCAACCCTCCAGACCGGCCTGTGGATTGACTCACAAGCAAAGTACGATCAGGTCACCTCGGGTAGCCGTCTTACCCTGAGCTCGGCGTTCAACAAGGCGGGCTGGCGCACCCTCAACGTCGTACCCTCCAATACTCGATCCTGGTCGATCGGCGAATCGTTCTATGATCTCGACTTCACGGCCGACTCTCAGAACATGGGGTACCAGGGGCCGAAGTTTAGCTATGCGCGCATTCCGGACCAGTTCACGTGGGATTACTTTCAGAAAAAGGAACTGGCTCAACCACATGCGCCGGTGATGGCGGAGATCGACTTCGTCTCATCACATACACCGTGGACTCCACTCCCTCAGGAAGTGCCCTGGGCATCTATTGGCGACGGCTCCATCTTTGATCCGCAGCCAGCTCAGGGGGACGCGCGGAGTGTCCTGCAGAGCAGGGAGGATACTCAGCGGCTCTACGGACAATCCGTGCAGTATTCCATGAGTACCCTGTTCTCATTCCTCACGACATACGACAACCCCAACTTGGTTGTGGTTGTGCTCGGCGACCACCAACCGTCTTCCGTGGTCAGTGGAGACGACGCCAACCACGACGTCCCCATCAGCATCATTTCCAAAGACCCCGCGGTAATCGACCGGATCTCATCGTGGGGCTGGGACCCTGGAATGCTCCCCTCGCCGAGCGCACCCCTGTGGCAGATGGATGAATTCCGGGATCGTTTTCTCACGGAATACGCTCGGTAGCCGCGAACCCTAGAAGTCGTCGTGCAGTCATCAGTGGCATCAACCACGACACGCACGATCTTGAGGTCATCCTTCACGGTCTTTTCGCTCAGAACACCACGACAGGCTTGAGCGTCTCGCCGCTCTCGCTGTCGGCGAACGCAGTATTGATGTCAGCGAAGTCGTATTTCTTCACCAATTTGTCGAACGGGAACCGCCCCGCCTGGTACAGCGAAATGAGCTTCGGGATGAACGTTTGTGGTACAGAGTCGCCCTCGATGACCATGCTGATCGTGATGCCAGTGAGGAGCAAGCTGCCGATGTCGACGGGCGACTCCGTTCCCGGTGCGGCCGCACCCACGAGTGCACCATGCCCTAAAGTTCCAAGTGACTTGGTCATCTGGGCAAACACTCTGGCGTTGCCGGTCGTATCGACAGCGTAGTTGGCACCACCGGCAGTGATCTCTCTCACCCGCTCGACGGCATCCTCAGTTTTGCTGTTGATGGTGTGGGTAGCTCCCAACTGCATCGCCCGTTCCAGTCGGCTGTCGACGATGTCAACGGCAATGATCGTGGTGGAATTTGCGAGGACTGCCGCCAGAAGGGCGGACATGCCGACCGCTCCGGTTCCGAAGATAACAATGCTGCTGCCAGCTTCGGGCTCGAGCACGTTCAAAACCGCTCCCGCACCGGTCTGAATGCCACAGCCGAGAGGCCCCACGATATCAAGGGGCACATCCTTGGAAATCTTGACCACGCTTCGCTCGGCAACGTTGGATACCGAGGCGAACGATGACTGGCCGAAGAAGTGGGACGACACCGGGGACCCGTCTTCGTCAGAGAACGCGGTGGACCCGTCGGTGCGTGCACCTCCAAATGCCAAAGCGTTCAGATCGAGGCAGTAAGCGGGGTAGCCGGAGAGACAGGACGAACAGACTCCGCAACTGGGGAAGCTCAACACGACATGATCGCCCACCTCAACACTCGTCACCGACGTACCGACGGCTTCGACGATGCCGGCTCCTTCGTGTCCGAGGACTGCGGGAAGTGGAGTGGGATAGACCTGATCGCGCACGATCGCGTCGGTGTGACACACTCCCGTCGCGACGAGTCGAACCTGAACTTCATCAGATCGAAGCTCATCGAGCGAGAGTTCACGCAAAACGAGTGGTTCGCCTTTTTTCAGGGCGACAGCGGCATTGATCTTCATGGGATCTCCTCCGGCCCGCGGACCTGTGCCGCGCTGGCCTCCCTCTCATTTTACCAACCCCTCGTCATTGAGCCGAAATCGTCGCCATCACCTTGAGGCATTGTTCGAACTAATCTTCGAACCGAATGCGGCGGACAACGAGACTAATCCTGAAGCCAGACCTGACGAACGTCCCGTTAGATCGACCAGGCGAACCGGAATTTTTCTGGAAGCTGGTCGGCATCGCTCGACCCATAGTGATCGAGTTCCCAGCGGCGAACTGCCAGTACGGACTGGATGATGTCTGGACCGAGAATGTGGGCAGCGAGTTCGGACGCGGCTAGGGCTGCGAGCACCTCGCCCAGCGCGGAGGGAAGGATCACCGTTGCCGAGGCGAGCTGCTGCTCGGCGGTCTGGTCGGCCGGGCTCGTGGTCACCTCCGCGGGAAGCACCGTCGATGACCGGATGCCCTCGAGGGCGGCACCGAGAATAACCGCCGTCGTCAGGTACGGGTTTGACGACGGATCGACGATCTTGACTTCGACGTTGGCGCCATGCGGATTGCCGCGGGTGGCCTCGAGGAAACGAACCGCCGCCCCGCGATTCTCCCTCCCCCAACAGGCGTAAGCGCCCGAAAAGAGTCGAGGCCGCAACCGTATCCCCGAGAGGATCGAGCCGCCGAGAATACCCTGGATGCCGGGTAGTGCGGCGATCACCCCGGCCATGGACGAGGCTCCCTCGGCGGTCATACCGTAGGGTCCGTCGCTACCCGAGAAAAGGGATTCCCCCCTGCGGCTGAACGAGTAGTGCGCGTGTGCCGCATTCCCGCCGCCCCCGGTGATCGGAAAGGGCGAGAACGACGCCCGCAGGCCGTGCTTGCGCGCCACCCTGCCGGTGATCAGGCGGGCAAGGACTGCGGCATCGGCCGCCTCAAGCGGTGTGGTCGGTGGCAGCGAGAACTCGACCGTGGAGGCAAAGAACTTGGCGTGCAGTTGCTCGAGCGGGATACCGGCGGCGGTAGTGGCGGAGAGTAATTCTGTGAGAAAGGCCTCGTGGTCCAGTACCGAGCCGAGCCCGTATGGTGTCCAATTCGCGCGGGGAAGCGGGGTTCCATCCGCGGCGGTGATGGTGAACTCGAGTTCGTGCCCCACGAGCGCCTCAAGCCCGGCATCTTCGATGTCGCGTTGGATGCGGCGGAGCCGCCCCCGCGGATCGATGGCGAGCGGTGCGCCGTTCTGGTCAAAAATCTCCGTTGGCGCCCAGGCCAGACCGCCATCCAGAATCCGAAGGGCATCAAGATCGAGTCGAAGCCGCATATCGCCCACCACGCCAAGGTCGGGGGTGAATGCGATACCGCCGTCGATGCAAAAAATGTTCCACACCGGCGGGGCACCGAGACCAGAGGAAGCAAACGTTGCCAGTCGATCAACCGGGATGGTCTTGGCCAGGTAGATGCCGGCTGCGTTCGCCAGCGTTCCTGCGATGATACCGACGCCGGCTTCGGAAAGCCGATCGGCCACCTCGCTAATCCGGCTGGCGCTGAACTCGGGGAGAAAAGACTCTGTGACCATACCAATATGCTCGCAGGACTGAACACTGTTACAAAATCAACACTCGGACGTGATTCCTTCGCGGCTGACGGTGCGTGCTATCGGAATGGAGACGCCAGTTGTACGCTGACCGCAAGAATGCGTAGAGCAGGTAAACCTTGCGAAAAGAGGTCCCGATGAGCGTCGGTGATAACGTCACTGTCTTCGTTGCTCTCGTCGGCCTCGCAGTTGGACTATTCGCTGCGCTTGAGTCGAGGCGGCACGACCGCCAACAGCAGGCGCGCCCGATCCTCCTGGAGCCGGCCGCGACTTTCGTCCGCGCTGCACACGCCGCTCTTGCCGCACTGCGATATGTGACCCCGCCCTCAGTGTCCGAGCGTGAGAAGCCGCACCGCAACGAGGAGTTGCTCGCGAATGTCACAGAGAGACAAGAGCGCATGAAGAGCTGCCGCATGACGGTAGATGACGTGAGGTCGGCTCGGGCAGCGGTGTGGCTAGTGCTTCACCCCAACTCGCTAGCCGCTGGCTTGTCCTGGGAAGTGGTGTTGCATCTTCGTCATGCCCTAGAGCAGGCCGAGGATTTCTACCGCGATTTCGACCAGGCACAAGAGAATGGGGAGGAGGAGAACTGGCGAAGGGGAGCCGGCACGTGCGCCCGAGACTCGTACAAGGAGACGCGTTCACAGGTCTACAACGATCTGGATAAGTTCTGCGTCGACGTGGCCAAACGGCTCATCAAGCCCAGCTGGGATCCCAGAAAGTACGCCCAGAGGCCACCGTCCATGCGGCTCAGTACAGAGTCGAATGGCAAGCCAAGTGAACCCTGATGCCCCGTGTCGGTCGGAATCTGGATGTTGGAGCAGCTTCAGAGCGGCACGGCACGAAGCGTCCTGCGTGGCTCAGTCGGGGAACGCTGCGGCGTAGACCGCGCGGAGTTCGGCACTGTCGGCTCCGGTGACGCCGCAGCCGGTGATTGTTCCGTCGAGGGCGCCAACGAGGTAACTCTGGTCGACCTCAAAAGGCACACCGGAGAAGTCGGAGGTCAGAGCGTCGACCTGCGTCACCTCGACGCGGTCGGCGACGTCACCAATAAAGCGCTCCGTGACCTCCAGCACAACGGTGTCGCCCTGAATCTGCAGGACCCTCGCCGCGAATGCCTGCTCCTGCGCGGCGACGGTCGCCGGCTCGAGCATGAGGCAACTGCCACTCGCAAGGTCTCCGCCCTGGGGAGCCTTCAGTACCTCGACGCTCGGTTCCGGTCCCCCGAGGGTGAGGGGCACGATGATCGCGGCGGCGATAGCGAGGCTGGCGGCGATGCCGGCCGCCGGCATCCACCAGCGGAAGAAAGGTCGCGACGCCTTCGCAGTGCGAGTGCCAGTGCCAGTGGCGGGTCGGTCGGTCATGATCTGCTCCATTCTGAGGTCGAGCCAGGCTGACGAGGGTGGGAGCAGCTCGCGGGCCGGATCGGTGGAGCGCAGCTGATCACGCAGCGCACGGTCGTCGTCACGCATCGGTGATCCCTTCGTCATGGGATACATGTCCGGTGGGGCCGTCAGATTTCAGAAGTTCCTGCTTGAAGCGCGCTTTCGCCCGATGCAAGCGAATGGCCGCTGCGTTCGCGCTGATGCCCAAGACCACGGCCAGCTGCGGACTCGTCAGTTCGTCCCACGCCCAGAGGCGCAGAATCTCGGCGTCGTTCCGTCGCAGGTGGGTCAGGGCGGTGGTCACGGCGACAGTGTCAACAGTGGATGCTGCGGTGTTGTCGTGCACCGCGGCCGGTGGCGGGTCGATGGCAATGATGCGACCGATGAGGCGCGTGCGGCGGCGCTCGGCCCGTCGGGCGTTGCTCAGGCACTGCCGAGCGACGACGATCGCCCACGGGAGGGCGTCGGCGGGCACCTCGTCGAGGCGACGCCAGCACACGAGGAGGGTGTCGCCGAGCACGTCGTCGGCCGTCGCGGCGTCGGCGCGGCGGTGCAGATAGCGGTGCACCGGGTCGGCGACGAGCGCAACGAGGTCACGCATCCGCTTCTCACGGTCGGTGTCGGTCACAACTCTCATACTGAGGTATGTCCGGCAGCGTCTCGGGGATTTCACGGCGTGGCGGATGCGCATGGTGTAGCGGGGTGGCCCTGTCGGGGACACGTGTGGACCGTGACCACCCCGCCCTCACCTGCGTGGTCGTTAGTTGATGACCTGTACTTCTTTCCAGAACGTGACGAAGTTACTGTAATCTCGGCCCACGCGCTCGAAGGAGGCGGGGTACGGCGTGGGGTAGCTGAAAGCGCGATCCTGGAGCAGGGTGTCGCCGTCCTTCACGTTGAAGTACTGGCATTCGCCTTTCCACGCGCAGGTGTACGGCGTGGCACTGGGTACGAGCAGGTCGGAGTTGACGCTGGCGGGTGGGAAGTACCAGTTGCCTTCGATCTTCACCAGTTCATCTTGGGGGGCTTCGGCGATGACCGTGCCGTTGAGTACTGCCTTCATGGGCGTGAACCTTTCAGTTATGGGGTTACAGGTTTCAGCCTAAAGGCCGAACCTGACAGGTTCTGTGGCCTCGAACGCACCGCGTTCTCCCTGCGGTTCAGGGGATTGTTCCCGCAACGACGCGAATGTGCCCGCCACGCAGGGAGGACGACTGGATGTCGACCGCGTGACGTTCAATCACGGTCCAGGGGCGAGCCTCCAGGTTGGCACCGCCCACCGCAGTAACGAATCGAACGAGGGGGCTGAACACACGCGCTGCACCACTGGGCAACTGCATATCCACGATCGCTGCCCGGCCGTCCGGGCGGAGGACTGCGCGCATCCGCTCCCACGCCGGGCGCCAGTCATCAAAGACGCTCATGGCATAGCTCGAGAAAACCGCGTCCACACGGTCGCCTGAATCTGCCGGGAGCTGATCAGCGACCTGCTGGGGATCGAAGCTCGCAGCATCCGCTTCAATCAGGCGTACACAGGACCACCCTTTCACCTCGAGGCGACGGCGTGCCACCTTCAGCATCTGCGGGCTGCGATCGAGCCCGATGACTCGTCCCGACGGGCCCACGGCCCGAACGAGCAGATCGAAATTGAGGCCGGTGCCGCAGCCCAGGTCCAAGACGGTATCCCCGGGGCGGAGGTTCAGAAGGGCCACACCACGCTCGCGGCCAGCGCGATAGATGATGCGTTCACCGGAGAGAGCGTCGTAGAAGCGCGCCCCGGTCTCGTACACGTTCGCCATGGTGCGGCCTTTCGTTCCCGTCAGCCTAACGATCGCCCACCTAACGATGCATCAGGAAGAGCGTCTACGCTCACAGTCATGAGGGAAACAGACGTATGGGACCTGGTTGTTATCGGCGGCGGAACCGCCGGTCTCGTGGCCAGCCGCACCGCCGCCGGTTTCGGTGCTCGAGTCGTTTTGATCGAGAACAACCTGCTCGGTGGGGATTGCCTGTGGACCGGCTGCGTACCGAGCAAGTCACTCATCGCCGCAGCTGATGCCGCAACGACCGCCCGATCATCGGCGCGCCTCGGCGTGACCTCACACGATGTCATCATCGATTTCGCGCAGGTGATGACTCACGTGCAGGATGCGATGCTCGAGATCGCTCCCGTCGACTCTGCGGAGTCCTTGGAGGCGGACAGCGTTGAGGTGATGATCGGCCGGGCCCGATTTACCGGCCCGAACACAGTGGATGTCGATGGCCGGGAACTGCGCTTTCGGCAGGCCCTGATCGCAACCGGGGCATCCCCGGCTGCACCGGAGTTCCCCGGGATCGACACAGTCGATATCTTGACCAGCGAAACGTTCTGGAGCCTGCGGGTGCTTCCCCCGCGCCTCGTAGTGCTGGGAGGCGGAGCCATCGGGTGTAAAATTGCGCAGGCAATGGCGCGTCTGGGATCTGCCGTGACACTGGTGCACCGTGGGCCACGTTTGCTCCCCAAAGAAGACGACAAGGTCAGTGCCATCATCCATGCCGCGCTGATCGCTGACGGAGTCGATGTGCGCATCAATTCCACCGTCACGGCGGTCACCTCCGCCAACCGGCTGTCAGGAACGTTCACCCTCGACGACGGCGAAACCGTACCATTTGACCGGGTCCTTGTCGCTTTGGGTCGGCGCCCGAACTCTGCCGGACTCGACCTGCACCGGGTTGGGGTGCGCCAAGACGCCCACGGAAACATTGTGGTGAACTCACTCTTGCGCACCTCCAATGCGCGTATCTGGGCGGCTGGCGACGTCACCAGCCTGCCGCAGTTCACCCACACTGCGGGCGTGAACGCCAGCGTCGCGGCTATGAATGCCGTTCTCGGCCTGACGCGCCGCTTGGACGCCACCGCTGTTCCCCGGGTCACGTTCACGCACCCGGAGGTGGGGACTGTCGGCTTGCAAGCCGCGGACGCTGTCAAAGCCGGGTACCGCATTGTGACCTGTGCGCACGAACACGTGGACCGGGCCGTGACGCAATTGCACACCGATGGCTACACGCAACTGATCGTCGACAAACGCGGACGTGTTCTCGGCGGAACCGTCGTGGGTCCACGGGCCGGGGAGACCCTGGGCGAGATTTCCCTCGCGGTGAAAAACCGGCTGAGCACGACTGCCATTGCGGGCACGACGCATGCGTATCCCACCTACAACGATGGCCTCTGGAATGTGGCTGTCGCCGACGTGCGCTACCGGCTGGGATCCGGCGTCGCGCGGGTCGCGATTCAAGCCCTGCGACGTGTGCAGCGCGCACGGCACACGACACGGTGGTGACGCGAGCCTCCCCCGACGTGCCACCTGCTCTGTCTGGGTTCTTCTGAACGCTCTAAACGAGATCTTGGGCGAGCGTTCCAGCCTGGCGAACCAGGCCAGCGTCACGGGCCACCTTCGCGGCCGTGATCGCACCGTCGTATACAAGGACGAGGCGGGACACAACCGTCGAGCCCGGAGCCTCGCCCACCAGCACCGAGATGTGTGCTCGAACCTCATCGCGGTAGCGATCTGCCATCTGCCGCACCGCGACACATTCCGGTAGCTCGATCACCGCGTTCGTGAAGGGGCACCCGAAGAACGTGTTCGCTTCCACAGAGAGCGCGAGCACCTCGAAAAGTGTCGCAATGCGCTCCTGCCGCGACCACCGGGGGTCGTCCACGGCACGGGCGTGATCAACCCATCCGTTGAGTTCGTCCTCCAGATACGCCACCACAAGCGCTTCCTTGCTGGCGAAGTTGTTGTACAGGCTCGCCTTGGCCACCCCCGCACTACGAACGATGAGATCGATTCCCGTGGCGTTGATGCCGTGTTCGTGGAACAGTCGACGAGCGGATGCCAGAAGGCGCGCCCGAGCGCTTGGCACCGGAGTAACGGTCATGGTTTCCATGATTGGACTTTACCAGACCGATCGGTATAGTAGATAGTGACCAGATCGGTCTACCCAGAAAGCAGGACATCATGTCAGACCTTAAGATCGCCGTCGTCATCTACGAGCCCATCACCTCCGACGTCTCACGCGTGTACCGCGGTCTCAAGACCGCCCTCGAATTCAAGCAGGCCGGCGATGACGTCACCGTCGTCTTCGACGGATCGGGCGTCGAAACGCTGGCTGCAATCACCGACCCCACGCACAAGATGAACCCTCTTGCCGTTGCGCTCAAGGACAACATCCGGGGCGCCTGCGGGTTCTGCGTCGCCTCGCACGGAGTCTCCGACGCTGTTGCCCTGGGCGGCTGGGACCTACTCACCGATTACAAGGGCGAGGCGAGCGTCCGAAACCTCGTGACCGAGGGCTACCAGATCATCAACTTCTAAGCCCCACCCCACCCACACGATTCGGAGCAGTCATGGCCGTCACCGGAGAAGGCGCAACCGAACTCGGATACCTCCTCACTGCTGCTCCGAACGTCTCACAGTTTGAGACCGCCAGCGACATCTGATTCCATCCCCCACGGCGCAGAACCGACCTAGCCTCGGTTCTGCGCCGTTGTGTGTCCGCGGCCAAACCTCCGCCATCACCGCGGCCGGGACGTCATCCGCCCGCTAAGGCTGGCGACTACTCGTCCCGGCTGGGCACGTCGGCCCCTCTGCCCCCTTATTAGTGGAGCAGGTCATCGTTTCGCGCGAGTACGTTGCGCTCCCCCGCAGTGACAGCGATGGCCAGCCGGTTTTGTTTCGGCGGGATGGGGCAATTGAAGTTGTAGCTGAAGGCACACGGGGGAAGATAGGCCAGGTTGAAGTCCAACATCAGCGACCCCGTGGCGTCGGGGGCCACGCTCAGGAACCGGCCAACACTGTAGGTTGTGTCCCCGGTGGTGGCGTCGGCGAAAATGAGCAGCCAGTTCGGACCGTCTCCGTAGACCACCAGACGGTGCTCTTCTCCGCCGAGGGTAAAGGTGATTTCTCCCGGCAGGGTTTTCTCTTGGGTCTTACCCTGTTCCTTGAGATAGGCAATGCTGACATCGCACGTGCCGGCATTCGGAGTGAATGTCGCCTCGACGACTGCGGCCGGGTCATAGGGGAACGCGTCGATTGCGCCGAAGTCCCGGATGCCCTCGGAGTCGGCATCCCACACCCGCAGGGCATAGTCATCCTCCTCGCTCGCGATGACGGTTCCCGTGAGGGTCTCGCTGAACCGGATGCGGGACGGGGACACAGCGTCCATTCCAGCCACGACGATAGCGCCGTCAACGAGCTCACCGTCCACAAAGATCCCGTCCGATGCGGACGCACTCAGCAGCAGTCCCGACGATCCGAGCGGCAGCGGCGACCACAAGCCGGGAACTCCCCAGATCGGCTGGCTCGCCTCAACCTCCCCGGTTATCCACTGGGTATTGACGAGTGCCAGGTTTCCTTGGCCAGCGATAACAGCCCGAGAGCGCTGGCTGCGCTCCGCATCAACCAGCGCCTCGGGCGCAGACTCACCGTCGATGAGTTCGGAGGCGGTTGCCGTGTCTCTGTGCTGCGTCATAAATTCGTCCCAACAGGGTTTGGTTCTCAATAGTTATCTGTAGCCACAACCACCCCTCACGACTGTTTATTTCGGGTGGTCGATTCGGCGCGGTCGTCGGGTGCTCACATCACTTCTTTTGTGCAGGCGCCTGCCCAGACCGCAAACATCCTTGTGGATCGGGTTGCCTGGTCCGCGAAGGAGAAAATGCATGCCTCCTGTCACCTTCGAGACGTCGATGCTCTTCTACCAAGAGTGTGGCGACGCTACTGCCCCGCCGCTCGTCATCTCCGGCCCGACGGTAGCCGACCAGGGCGACGATGCTGAGAATCAGTCCGATTCAGGACAGCAGCGGGATGACGCCAAGGACGATGCCGGTGATGGCCGTGACGCGGGTGTTAGCAGCGGGCGACGCCACACCATCGGTGTCGCGATGGTTGGGCACTTTCACGCCGGGACGAAGCTGCTTCCCGCGTGCGATTGCGGCACCGCTTCATTTCGGAACTCCTTTGTTTCGAGGGCTCGACGGCTACGAGACCGCCACCAGCGCCCATGCCCCAGGTTTGTGAACATGGAGTCAGCGGCAGTAAAACTCGGTTTTCAAGGTTGCGAAGAAGCTTTCGGTCATCGCGTTGACCGTTTCACAGTTCCAGCAAGTTCCGGTGAATCCCCCCGACCGGGTTCTGTCGCTCGCGGCAGCGAAACACTGCACTACCTGCTCGCATCGCGGGATCCGCGGAGGAGACCACGCACCTTACGTGGTGATGGGTCAGGATGAGGTCATGATTGATTTAGAGGTGCGACTCGCTAATCCGTCTGAACTGGCTCAGGTAGCCCTCTTGCGCTGGGAGTCGATTCTCGAGAAGGACGGAATACCGACGACGACTCTCCCGGAATTTATCGAATCCTTCACGCGCTGGGCAGGTGAAAACGGTGCAAGCCACCGATGCACTGTTGCTCTGCGGGACGGCGCCGTCATCGGGATGGCATGGCTGGCAATTGTGCAACGGGTCCCGAGCCCACGATTACTGATCCGTGCATCTGGAGACCTACAGGGGGTCTATGTGCGAGCGGAAAATCGTGAGTTCGGAGTGGGGAGCGCCCTCATCTCCAGCGTTCTTGAGCTGGCGCGGGGCATGAACCTGGAGCGGGTCACGGTGCACTCAAGTCCGCGAGCGATACGCGCATACGTGCGGAACGGCTTCACAGCATCCGCTGAGCTCCTTCAAACGGATGTTTGCTACCCCCGCTTTTCAAACTAAGTTTTCGCGACGAGGGAGGACGATAGAGGCGTGCTGTGGTGAAGCGCTACGGTGAACCCATGCAGCACTACGTTGTCGTCCTCCCCGTGAAACCGCTCTCCGTCGGAGAAGGATTCCCCGTTGACCAGTGGCCTCTGCACGTGACCCTCGTACCGAACTTCCACACGCGCTCGACATCTGCCGAGATTGAAAAAACCATCGAAGTCGCACGGCCACTCGGGCTTTGTGTGCGGGTTGGTGCAGAGGAAATGTTTGGCGGCTCAGGGTCTATTCCTGCCAACATTGTGCTGGATGAATCCGGCACGCTCACTCGGCTTCACAATCGACTACTCACGACGCTCGAGGAACGGTGTGGGCTGACGCTGGATAATCCGCAGTATTTCCGCGCCGGCTACCGCCCGCATATAACTGTCACCCGGGCGGAACACGCCGAACCGGGCGCACTGATCTACCTGAATCAGCTTGCTCTCGTGGATATGCAGCCACGTGGCACTGCGGGAAATCCCACGGTTGTCTCCACGATGAACATCGACCTCACCAGCAGCTGACCCAAGCGACTCCCCTTCTCAGGTGAATTAACAAGTAAAGGAGTTGCTTACGCACTGTCACTGGCGAAGCATCCGCTTGACAAGCTCCACGCGCGAGAGCGGATGCCCTATTGAACGCGGGCCATCATCTTGGACGGCTCAGCCAAGGGGGCAAAGCCATATTGGGCATACAACCCATGCGCATCACCGGTAGACAACAAGACCCTCTTCAGGCCGAGAGGTTCCAGGTCCTCCACGACGCCGGCCGTCAGCATCTTGCCGATGCCCAGCCCACGTGCCTCGGTGCAGACAAACACGTCACAAAACCATGCGAATGTGATTCCGTCGGTGACGACACGACCGTAGGCCACTTGCTCGCCGGTTCCGCTGTCGTATACGCCATAGTTTCGCGACGCATCGATGGCTGCATCCTGCATTTCACGCGATCGCCCCTGCGCCCAATACGACTGCTCGCTGAGCCACTGGTGAACACGAGATCGGTCAACCCTACTCACGTCCGCGGAGAAGAAATAGCGTTCTGTCATGACCCCACACTAGGAGTAGACGCTGAGCTGTCGGCAGTAGTCGTTGCGCCCGTGTCGCAACTCCCACATCCAACGACAGCCTGCGGTGCGTTTTCGAGGTCGACAGTCAACGGGCGGAGGTCGATGCAATGCTCCCCCGCCAGGTGCGGAGGGCGCCTCGATCATGCTCGCTCAGGTTGGCCGCGGTCAGCGTCGCCGGCAGATCCAAGGCTTCGATCACCGAACGGAACGCACCTTCGGTCGTAGTGCCATGGCGTTGGCAGAACTCCTCCAAAACGCTCTCCTCATTGTTCCGCTTCGTAATCACCGCCCTCTGGTCTCCTAAACGCACGGTCTCCAAGTAATCGTCGACAATCTCGTCCGGGTCCGTGCCAACTGCGAGGAGCAACAGGAGAGCAATCATCCCCGTGCGATCTCTCCCGGCCATGCAGTGAAAGAGCACACCGCCACGTGGAGCGTTGACCGCTGCAGACAGTGCCGCGCCCGTTCGTTCCGGCATGGACGTCAGGTGTGGCAAGAAGTAGAGGGCGGTACCAACCAACCCGTTGTCCCAATAATCCTTCCAGAACTCGACATTCTCAAGACCGTCCAGGTCCACGTGAATCGTCTCGAGCCAACTGGGTCGACGCCCCGTGTCCCGGTCACGTTCCGCGGGTTGACGAAGATCAACGACGGTGCGGATGCCGGCATCAAACATCTGCTTCCACCCGAGAGATGTCGCCCAATCAACATTCTCGGCCCGAAAGAAGACTCCGCGCGGCGTGAGGCTGCCATTTTGTCGTCGAAGGCCTCCCAGATCACGGGCGTTGACCAGGCCATCCACGTTGAGGTTTCGAAAACCACTGTCGACTGTCATCCGCTTACCCAACCACAGTGCGGCGACAAACTACAGCCGGTGCGTGCCGCCACCCCTATTACTCAGCCGAGCGATAATTGCGCCGTGAGGTCGCTTACCGGCGGTCGTCCGCACGTGCGTTTCGACCACATCAAACCCGGCCGCCACCAGTTCGGCGCACAGGTCACTCACGGGCCACCGCCAGGCCTCGACAACGCCATGATCGAACTTCTCCACCACGTGACCCACGAAAAAGCCGATTACAAGTTCTCCGCCGGGGCTGAGTATGCGGCTCAATTCCAACAAGGGAACGCGCAGAGCGTCGGGCTTATGGTGGATGAGTGAGTACCACGCGAGCACCCCTGCAACCGTCCGGCTCTCCAGGTAAATGGCATTGAGGTTGCCAACCCGAAACGAAATGCCGGGATAGGCGGTGCGGGCACGCTCGATAAACGCGGGTACCAGGTCCATCCCGTGCGCCGAGTAACCGAGTTCCGTGAGGAAATTGGTCCAGTGCCCGGGACCGCAACCAGCGTCAAGTATGGCCCCGTGCAAACTGCCAGCCCACGTTGCCACCAGCTGTCGGTCCAAGGGGTGAACTGCATCCATCGACCCGAAGAGTTCAGTGTACTCCACTGCCCGGCGTGCGTATGCCTCGCCCACCTCATCATCCACGTCACTGAGTCTAGGTGTGGATTTCGCCGTCCCGATGCTTCAGGAATTTCTCCTTGAGCGAGCGCTGAATCGGGCGTTCAGATTCCCCCGCCAGACCTTTACCCAACCACAGCGCGGCGACAAACTACATCAAATGGATGCCGCTCCCGGAGTCCCGATCAGATGTGTCGCTGCATCGCCTCGACCAGCTCAGCCACGGTCGGAACACCAGCAAAGCCTTCAGTCGTGCGGTAAATACGGCACGCAAGGTCTGATGTCCGTCCGTCGGTGGGCACCGCGTCAACGCCGTCCAGAAGAATGGTTGGCGAGCCGGCGAAAAGAACGTCGGCAGCTTCGGAGCTCGTCGTCAAGAGACGATACGTCACAGCGTCGTCACCGTGCCCCACCTCGGCCAAGGCAGCTTCGACTCGCGTCCCGGCTTCAACCCAATTCGGGCACTCATTAATATGAAGGATTTCTATGTGCATACTCAATTATCACATCCAGCAACCGCCCTCCCCTGGGAGCCGCGCAGGTCGGCTCAGGTCAGCCCGCTCAGAGAATACGTGCGGACAGATCGGGTATCGTCGTCACCTCGTCGAACGGGACCAGGGGCCGGATGATCCGGTTGTGCGCCAGACGCGACAGATCCTGGTCCACGCCGCCCGGCGTGAGCGCCATCAGCCAGTCTGCGGCCATGTCGAACAGTTCCGGCTCGAGGTAGCCGATCTTCACCACCACAATATCGGCCGTCCGTGCATCAATCCCGTTCCGGGTAAAGTCCGATTCGAGATGATAGGGCTTGCGCCTCCGGGTCAGGATGACCCTGAGCCCGCCAGACCGCACGACCACCTCGGTGTCGGCTGCCGGGTCCCCGTGCACGATGTGCTCGACGGTGCCGGTGATTTTGGCGGCGGGCGCAACGGTGTCATCCACGATCGCGCCCACCGAGAGCGTCACCGGCCCGCCAACTCCAGCCGCAATGCAGGCGTCAACGGCGGCATGGTCGGGGATCGAGGCGTAAACCACCTCGACGGATGCCTCACTGACCTCGGGATTCCGAAGCAAATCGCGCAGGGTGCCGGTCACGTCGCCTGCTCCGCCAGCCGTTGGGTTGTCTCCAGAATCGCTGATGAAGAATGGTCTGGCCGAGCTGTGGATGGCGGCATTAAGGCAGTCGTCAAACGTCCCGGTGGGGGCCACGAACGTGAAGTCGTTCCGCACACGCCAGAAGCTGCTCGCGAGCAGTTCCGCGGACTCGGCCACAGCTTCGCGGTCGTCTCCTGTCACCACGACCACGGCATGGTTGCGCGGCTCGTCGGCCCAGGCGTAGCCCGTCCAGATGCCGGCGTCCAGCACGCCGGGACGATTCTCTACCTGCCCCACGAGAGCGTAGAGGCTCTTCGCCGGCTCTACCCTCGTGCTGGTTTTCTCACCGGGGAGCAGGATGGGCACGGGGATCCACGCCGTGATCACAGGGTCTGACCGCCGTGGGCCGAGGAGCCGGTCGACGAGATTCGTCGCGGCGCGCTCCACGGTATCCAGTGCGTCCTCATGCGGTGCAAGCCGATGACAGGTAATGAGATTGACGGTCGAGGCGAGCTGATGCGAGACATTACCGTGCAAATCCATGCTGGCCGAGATCAGTGCGTCGGGGCCGACGAGCTGCCGGATCCGAGCTATCAGCTCACCCTCGGGGTCGTCAGTACCGATGACGCTCATCGCTCCGTGGATATCGTAGAGAACCCCGTCTACCGGGCCCTCGTTGCGGAGGGAGTTCTTTACCGCGGCGAGGAGCGTCTCAGTCATCGTTCGATAGTCGTCTGCGGGAACCGGCCCTCCCGGAATCGAACGGTAGTGAACGAGCGCCGTCCAGTCCGCACGCGTGCGCAGCGGTGAATCGGCCCCGAAAAACGGGTAGTAAGCGAAATAGCTCTCCCCCTCGGTGCGCTCGAACTGGTCAATTCGAGTGACGGCAGGCGAGTACACGCTGGCTTCAAGTGACATCCCGAGAGAGATGATCCTGGGGCGATGAAGCACGATTCAGGTCCTGTCGTTGGGAACGAAAGGCGATGTTCGGAGCCTGCACACCGGAGGAGTCGTCCCTCCGACAGGAACTGGGTGACCCCTGTGCGCAGCACGCCGTTACCGCCACGTGAATTCAGGACCATACTAATCAGAGCCGGGTTCGCATTCGCACTGAGACCGCTCGTTTGGCCTTGCGCACCTGCTCCAGGTTGCACACAAGGAAGGTGATCCGAATGAGAATCGGAGTCAGTTCATACAGTTTTGCCTCGGCGTTCCACAAGGGAACGATGGACATCCTGGGAGCGATCGACTGGGTCGCCGACTCTTCAGCCAGCCACCTCGAGATCTCCATCGCGGGCCTCGGAAGCCAGCTCATCGATGACCCCGAACTGGTGGAAAACATCCGTCTCAGGGCAGAAGAACGCAGCGTTCCACTCGTCAACTACGTCGTTGCCGCGAACTTTCTCGACCCTGATCTGACCGCGCAAATCGACCGGCTCAAAGCACACCTGACTGTCGCTCACATCCTGGGTATTCCTCTCTTCCGCCACGACGTCGTGGACTGGGACTGGCGGGAGAAAGATCAAGCCGAGTTCGAGCGAACCTTCGAAGCGCTCGTGCCCGTGTGCCGCGAGATCGCCAACTATGCAGCGACGCTCGGGATCACCACGAGTATCGAAAATCACGGAATGAGCATGAATAACAGTGAGCGTGTTCGGCGCTTTGTCGAGGCCGTGGGCCTGCCAAACTTTCGGGTCACGCTCGACGTTGGAAATTTTCTCTGTGTTGACGAGCTGCCTCAGTCGGCGGTGCCGCAGACACTGCCCTACGCATCTGCAGTTCACCTGAAGGATTTCTATATCCGCGACTTTTCCCCGGGCGAGGGCTGGCTCACAACTGTTGCAGGGCGCAGTATTCTCGGGGCCATCGTTGGCTTCGGTGACTTGCCCATGCGCCAGCTCATCGGGGCGATCAAGTCATCGGGCTTCGACGGACCCATTTCTATCGAGTTCGAAGGTCTCGAAGATTCCCTCGTTGGGGTCGGTACCGGTCTCGCGAACGCGCAGCGAATCTGGGAAGAGGTGTCGTGACCATGAGCACCGTGAGAGTGGGCGTGGTTGGTGCGGGAACAATCGCCGGGTTCCACTTGGCCGCCTATTCCAAGAATCCCGATGTCACCATCGTGGCTATGTGCGACACCAACACCGAACGGGCCAGCGAACGTGCCCGTGAATTCGGGGCAACGGCAGTTTTCTCGGACTATCGCGAGATGGTCGCTTCACCAGACATAGACGTAGTGAGTGTGTGCACCCCCAACGACACCCATGCGGATGTCGCGATCGCCGCGCTCGAAGCGGGCAAAAGTGTACTCATCGAAAAACCCATGACCGTGTCTGTCGCCCAAGCCGAGGCGATCGTCCGGGCGGAGGCAGCCAACCCTGGTTTCGTCCAGATCGGCTATGTGCGCCGATTTTCCTCCAACGCCGTCACCCTCAAAACGTTCATTGATGCCGGAGACCTCGGGCCGATCTACTACACCAAAGCCACTTTTCTGCGCCAGGCAGGAAACCCGGGCGGTTGGTTCTCCGATCGGTCGATCGCCGGCGGAGGACCACTCATCGACCTCGGTGTGCACTTCATCGACATGTGCCTCTTTCTCATGGACTTTCCCGAGGTGCAGTCAGTGAGCGGATACACCTTCGCCGGTCTCGGAAACCGGGGAAACATCCGCGGACTCACCCGGTATATGACCGCGGACTACGACATCGCTCAGAACTCTGTGGAGGATCTTGCCGGTGCGCTCGTGCGGTTCACCTCGGGTGCGGTGCTACTCATCGACACCTCCTACTCGATGCACGGGCGCGACACCCAGTTCTTCGAGATCTACGGGGAAAAGGGCGGGGCGACGCTAGAACCCGCGCTGCATATTACGACCGAGCTGCACGACACCATCGTGGAACTCACTCCGACCATCGACTCGCTGAGCTTCGACGTTGACGAGGGCTTTCAGAAGGAGATTGACACCTTCGTGCGCACGGCGCAGGGTGCGGGTGTACCTGTTGCACCAGCCATGCACGGACTGCACATGGCGCGAATCCTCGCGGCGATCTATGAATCTGCCACGTTAGGGACAGAGATTCGCCTCGAACCGCTCAGTTCGGCAACGCTGCTGAACTGAGCTCCCAACGCCTGACCCGACGGCGCTGTCTCTTCAGAAGTGGCTAATCTGGCACTACCAATGACGACGGTAGAGAGAGTACACAATTGTGGATGCAACAACAGGTGGTCACGAGAAGTACCCGCGCCTGGCCGTCGCCGACCCAGAGCAAGCCGGGGCGCGCGACCGCGCTGCAGCATCTGCGCTGAACCTCACTTACTACTCCCAATTTGTCGTCAATAATCGGCCAGACTGGCAGCGGTCCTAGTGCCAGCTCACGATCTCGTCATTCATAACGTCACCGCAGTCGATGCCGACGGGGTGACACCCGGCGCCTGGGTGCAGGTTGTCGACGGAAAGATTGCCGCGCGCGGGGTCGGCATCGGCTGGCCACGGTCTGCTGAGGTGCACGACGGTGGTGGCGGGTATCTCACCCCCGGGTTCATCGATATCCACATGCATGGTGGGGGCGGGCACAGCAATGAGGATGGCCCGACGGCGATTCTCGCTGCCCTCGCGGCCCATCATCGCCACGGCACCACTCGAGCAGTGACCAGCCTCGTGGCAGCTCCACTCGAAGCTTTGGAGAGCGCCCTGGATTCGGTCGCCACGCTGACCACTCAAAACCCACTGCTGCTCGGAAGCCATCTCGAGGGACCATTCCTCGCCCCGGAACGAAAGGGTGCCCATAACTCCGACCATTTTCGTGACCCTCAGCCGGAGGCGGTGCAACGACTGCTCACGGCTGCGGCAGGCACGCTGAGCCAGATCACACTGGACCCCGCCCGCCCCGAATCACCAGGGGCAATCCGTGCGTTCTGCGAGGCGGAGGTGGTTGTCGCGGTCGGTCACACCGATATTGGTTACGCCGAATCGCGGCGCGCTTTTGATTCCGGGGCCAGCATCCTCACCCATAGCTTCAACGCGATGCGCGGCATCCATCACCGAGAACCCGGTCCGGTCGTCGCCGCGATCGACTCGGACGGGGTGTTCCTTGAGCTGATCCTCGACGGTGAGCACGTGCATCCGAGCATGGCCGCACTGCTGTTTACGGCAGCTCCCGGTCGAGTCGTGCTAATCACTGACGCGATGGCCGCCGCTGGGGTCCCTGACGGTCAATACCGGCTGGGAGATCTCGACGTCACCGTCGACCATCGACGGGCCGTTCTCACCGGTTCATCCGTGCTCGCCGGATCGACGCTCACGCTCGACAGCGCCCTCCGAGCCGGCATTGCCGCTGGTATCGAACCACAGGCCGTGGTCGGCGCCCTTACCCTCTCTCCTGCCCGCGCCCTCAGACTCGATCGCCGCCTCGGCCGACTCACCCCGGGGTACGAAGCTGATCTCGTGACCTTCGACCAGGCCTGGCAGGTGCAGACCGTGCGGGCCGAGGGCAAGAGTCTGATCTGACACAACCGCATCTCGCTCGGGGTCCCTCCAACTGCCTCGGCAAGGTTCGTCCACTGCTCGTAGGCAAGCCGTGACGTCTGAGCACCTGTACATCTAAATGATCAGAATGTACGCTCGAACTATGTCTACCGTCACCGTTACCGCTGCCCGGAGTATCCTCCCAGAGCTCATCGTGCGTGCGCGGAAGGAAGCTATCTTCCTCGAGCGACGAGGCACCGTAGAAGCAGTCGTCGTCAGTCCGGCACAATACGAGCGGATGATGGATGCGCTGGAAGATGCTCAGGACGTAGCAGCTTTCGACGAGGCCATGGCTGAAGAGGGCGAGAACATTCCCTGGGCGCAGGTCAAAGCCGATCTCGGCTGGAGCTGAGTGAGCACGTACCGGATCGAGGTCCGGCCGGCTGCGCTCAAGGCACTGCGCAGCATCCACCCCACAGAGCAGGCGCGCATCCGAGGGGCGATCGCCCTCCTCGGCGAGGATCCCCGCCCGCCAGGTGCGAAAGCCCTGCAAGGACGCCCCGGATTCCGGGTGCGCGTCGGCAACTACCGCATCATCTACACCCTCGACGAGGGTGTGCTCCTCGTTGTCGTCGTAACGCTCGGCCACCGCAGCGACGTCTACGACGTGTAGCAGGCTCGACGTGGGCTTGGCGCGCATCCTCGGCCAGCCGCCCGATCTTCGACTGACACGGTTCTTGACTGATACGGCTGCCAGGTGTTGACGGAGCTAAACAGAATCGGTCGTCACCGTCTCGCCGGTTTTCAGGCTGCGCGCGGTGGGTCCCACTTAGATTGCCCTCGTGGGTACGACTAACGCTGCCACCGTCAGCACGGTTACCCATCGCGCAGACCACAACATTTTCACCTGCTGCAGTACGACAGGTCCCGGCACGACGTACCTATCGAGCGATGCCCAGCGCGGGCCGGTCAGGCCACCCGGGCTGAGTGCGCGGCGAATGCCTCGGAGAGCCACCACGACCCACCGTCATCGGCGATCTTCGCATCGATAACGAGCGGCCGATCACGAGGCCCGCTCAGCCAATACCGCACTGCGGACAGATCGGCAACACCTCGGACAGTGAGCCCCTCGGCGCCGAAACCACGCGCGAGTGCGGCGAAATCCGTGTCGGGGAAAGTGACGGTGGTCAGATCTTTTTCGGAGCCGAAATGATGCACCTCGGCACCATAAGCCGCGTCGTTGTAGACGATGACCACCAGGGGAAGACGGAGCCGCACAGCCGTTTCGAGTTCGGCGATCCCCATCAGAAACCCGCCGTCACCGGTCCCCAGAACGGGCAGCCTATCGGGCCGGGCGAGGGCTGAACCGATCGCTGTGAACAAACCAAGACCAATCGATTGGAATGCTTGAGTGAAACAGAAACCGAATTCGTCCGGCACGCTGAGGTGGGTGCTGGGATACCCCATAAAGTTGCCCGAGTCCACCGAGACTATTCGCTCCGCTGGCAGCAGGTCATCGAGCGTGATGCTCAACAAGCGAGGGTCAATTCGGTCGGTGCTGGAAATATCGTCGACGGGCACATCCTGCCAACGGGAACGCTCTGCGATGAGGGCCGCGTTCAACTCGGTTCGGTACTTCTCCGCGGCTGGATAGGACTGGAGCTGCTTCAAGACCTCCCGCGCTGTGGCGGCACTGTCACCCACCACACCCAGACTGATCGGACGGTTCGCGCCGAGGGCAGCGATGTCGACATCGACTTGAACGACGTCGGTATGTTCAGAGATCAGCGCTCCATGACGCATGGTCCACTGATTCAGGGCGCAGCCCCAACCAACAATCAGGTCAGCTCCTTGGATCAGTTCTGCCGTGAGCGGTGAGGAAAAGCCCCCGGAGATTCCCAGCGAAAACGGTTCCCCGACAAACAGACCATTGGCCACCGCGGAGGTCGCCACCAGCGCACCGGCGTGCTGGGCAAGCAGCAGAATCTCGTCTCGTGCCAGACGCGCTCCGCGACCAGCCACAAAGACCGGACGTTTTGCGGCGACTAGTAGCGCAAGGAGGTCCCGCACGGCCGCCTCGGACGGCAGCACCGGAGAGGGCGGCGCTAGTGCTCCGACAAACGGCACAACCACTTCTGAGGATCCGTGTGGCGCCTCGGCCGTCTGCACATCCAGGGAAAGGTTGAGAACAACAGTGCGGCGTTCGTCCACGGCTGTGCGGTAGGCGCGCACTGTGTCGGCAATCGCCGTCTCGGCGGAGTGCACGCGCGCTGCCAGAGCACCCACGCTTCGGGCGAGCGCATCCTGGTCGATGTTGAAGTTCGATCGCAGGTCTCCTTCAGCCGTGTCAGCAGCGACCACGATGAGCGGGGTGCGACTTTTCACGGCCTCGGTAATTCCGGTGACGGCATTCGTCAAACCACATCCTTGATGCAGGGTGACCACGGCGACCGTACCCGACATGCGGGAGTAGGCATCCGCCATAGTTGCTGCACCTGCTTCGTGGCGCGCCGAGACGAACGGCACCCCGTTCTTCCGCAGGGCGTTGGTGACCTCGAAATTTCCACTGCCGACGACCCCGAATGCCTGTCCAACACCCAGCTGTGCGAGCGTTTGGCCGACCAGTTCTGCAATGTTCACTGAATTCCTCTCGAAACGGTGGTAATTCTGAGGACCTGAGCGAGTGGATGCCGACCCAGTCCTTCAACGTTCACTCGGAACCTTTTTAGTTTCTCATATCGACCGACACTCGCCCGAGAGTAGGCGCACAGGCGTGTGTTTTCAGCGCAATCTCTCTGCTGTGAGCGACGCAGTCGACGGGTCTTCCGACAATTTGACACCGAGACGGGCGGCTGAGACGATCAGGTTCGGCCGCTCAATCCTGCGGTCTTCTTGTGAAGACTTACGCTCAACGATGAGGAGCCCCGGCATATGAACGCTCTGGCGGAAACGTCCACTCTGTCCGATTTGGCCCGGGCAATTCAGAATGATGCGATCGAGATTATCGACCTCACGACTCCGCTGAGCTCGGCAACGCCCTCGCTTCGTTTACCGGCCCCGTTCGTCAATCTCATCGACTTCAGCCTTGAGGAGGTCAGCGCCTACAACGAACCCGGTCCGTATTGGCGCCACAACAACATCCATACCGGGGAGCATGTCGGCACCCACATCGATGCCCCGATCCACTGGATCTCCGGTAGGGACAATCACGACGTCTCCGAAATTCCACTGAAGAAACTCATCGGGTCAGCGTCGGTTATTGACCTCAGTGAGGAAGCGGCACACAACCCAGATTTCTTGCTGGAGATAGCCCATGTGCAGGCTTGGGAAGCGTTACACGGAAAACTTGCCGAGAATTCATGGCTTCTATTCCGCACCGGCTGGGATCAGTATTCCTCGGACGAAGCAAAATTCTTGAACACCGATGAGTCGGGTTCGCACACACCGGGAGTATCGGTCGAATGCGCCCAGTGGCTAGCTGATGAAACGAAGATCTCCGGATTCGGCGTGGAAACCGTGGGAATTGATGCTGGCGGTGCCGGCGGCATGGACCCGGCCTTCCCCATGCACTATTTTCTTCTTGGTAAGAATAAATACGGCCTCACCTCACTGCAAAACCTCGCAGCGCTTCCCCCCGTCGGAAGCATGATCATCGTCAGCCCACTTCCGATTGTCGGCGGCACCGGCAGCCCGACGAGAGTGCTCGCACTCGTAAACCGGTCTTAATTCGCTGACCTGATTCGAGGTTTGTGACGCTGGGGGCCAAGCCGTGTATGCCGTGCTCGTTGCCGGGCCGTTTTTAGTGGCTGCGGTTCTCGCGGTCGGGATTGCAACTGAATTTATCCGTCGTCACCAGACGCTCATTCGAGTTGCTATCGCTGTCGCTGGTCTATTTGGCGTGGCCACTCTGGCGCTCTACGCAGTGCATCTCACTGCCTGACCGCACACTGCGGCCTTGCTCTCGTTTGTGGACACGGGTCAGCGGCACAGTGAACTTCTGCCTGGTGTGCTGAGTGTTGTCTCTCGGTCAATCAGAGGACCGAGCGCCGATTGCAGGGGCCCTCGATCCAGCGATGACCTCGAGGGCTGCACGCGTCTTGTTACGCGAGACTCGGCGGAAGAAGAACTCGGTTTCTAATGTTGCGAAGAGCCTCTCGGCGATGGCATCATCCCCGCAGGTTCCGGCTAATCGGAGTCAAGTCTCTGGCTAACGATCTATTGACGGTCAGCAGCTGATCCTCGTTCTGCGTTCTCGTTCTCGGCTGCGGACGCGCGGATATCGCCGGCCAAGACATCACCTCCGGCCGTCCGCCGGTCCGTGCATGGGTCGCCGGCCTGGACAACCACGGTGCCGGCCAGGCCAAGTGGCGAAGCCGGGCGCATCGCTGTTAGGTTCTCAGGCATGGGGACACTTTTTACAGTGAGACGTTGGGGAATGGGCACGGCAGTGCTGCTGGTGCTAGGTGTGGCCCTCACGGGCTGCACAGGTAATGACATTTCGGCGAAGTTGGCACCGAGCAGTCCCCCACCGAGTGCTTCACCATCGGCGCCTGGCTCGCCCGCACCAACTCCGGAGGTAATTCTGCCGAGCCTGTCAGATCTCCCAGCCGACACCGTGATCGCCAGCGGTTCTTTTGTGCAGCGCGACGCGCGCGTCTCGGGGCTGGTCGAGGTACGCACCACAGGATTCACTGGGACGACGCTCCACCTCAGCAATATTGACTTCGATCCAGTCGCCGAAACGACTCTCAGCATCAGCCCGCTGGATTCCGACGCGTCGACCTATTCCCTGCAGTCTGCGTTGGGCTACTCCGGCTATGTCACCGTGTCCCCCGGTGATTTGGTCGTTCCTCTACCGAACATAGGCGATCAGTACACATCCGATCCGAGCTGGCTCAGAACTGTCATCATCTGGCAGTCCAGCAGCCTAAACCCGTGGGACCGCCCCCTCGGCGTTGCAACTCTGGAGTGGACACTGCCCGACATGTGTCCGGGCCTGATTGTCAAGGACGCAGGACCGAGATCGGGAGTCAACGGGGACGTTACTCTCGCTTCTGACGGCTCACCTTCCACATATCAGGTCGCCCCGAATGATTCCTTGTCGTCGATAGCCGCGCGTTTCGGGGTCAATATCGCCGACCTCGTCTGGCTGAGTCCACGCCGAGGTGGCGAAGATAAAGAAGCGCAAGCGGAAGAGACCCTCAATCTAAGCCGAGACGAGCGCGGCAAACAGCGTTGATGAGCACGTCGCGAATTGCTGGAATAAAGCCCCCAGTGTCGTCGTAAGCGTTCCGCCACTGGTACTGCAGCATCCCGCTGACCGACCGACCGGCCGGCACCACGGAACGGGCCAATCGCATCTGAGAGCAGCGGACGCACGTTGCACCCGGTCCGCCGCCCGGTATCCCTTGGGTGAATGAGCCCACATGCAGGTGTCTCAGTAGGGTGGGATCATGGTCAACGCTGCACATGTCTTCCGGGTCATCCCTGCAGATTTGATAGACACTCTCAACGCATGGACACCCCTTGGGCACGATCAGAGCGCGCTTCGTGATAAGTACGTCTCCTTCGTCGGTGCCTCTTCGGGATCTGCGCTGGATCGCGACGGCGGTGCGGAGCATGTGACGGCGAGCTGTTTCGTCTTCACCCCCGATCTGGCCCAGGTCCTGCTCTGCTTCCATAAGAAGGGTCAATTCTGGGTTCAGCTTGGCGGCCACGTTGAGGCAACGGACATATCGGTTGCGTCGGCGGCACTCCGCGAAGCCCGTGAGGAAGGTGGCATCAACGACATCCGCCCAGTCGGCGCCATCCTCGATGTCGACCGGCACACCCTGGGTGTCGGCTTTACACGGTGCAGCGTTCACTGGGACATCGGCTTCGGCGCAATCGCGAGGACAGACCTAGCCCCATCCATCAGCGTTGAGAGCGAGGATGTCGCGTGGTGGCCAGTCACGGAATTGCCCGACAACGTGCCTGTGAACTTTGGGCACCGCCTGCGGAGGATCCTTGACGAAATCAGGCACCAAAGCGATGTCGAGTAGCCATGCCCACGATCGGCCAGTGCCGTCCGACGACGACCGCGAGTGCACCGACGATAGTGGTCATGGCCAACGTCAGAGGGTTAATCGTCATGACGTCTGGGAACTGCGCGGTCATGCTCGTCAGTTGGTCTTGGTGAGAGGCGAAGTCATGACGCTGTGCAGCGCTGCGGATGCGGCGGTGAGGTCGTAGCCCAGTGAGTGGGCGAGGGCTGCATACTTTTTCGCAGCATCGTTCAAGACAGCGGGGCGGTCCGGGCTGGCAAGGCCTTGAGCGCTTTGCTCGTTCTGCGGGGCGATGGTGGTGCCTTTTTTGCCGTTGGTTGTGACGGTGCCTTCGCGTTCGAGTTCTTTATAGGCGCGGGCGACGGCCCCATTGGAAAGTCCCAAGTGGCCGGCGAGTTGCCGGATGGGTGGCAGTTGCGTTCCTGGAGGCAAAGAACCGGTGAGAACGAAGCCGGTGATCTGGCTTCTGATCTGTTCGTACTGCGGAGTGGGGCTTCGCGTATCAACCTTGACCTCGATCATTGGTTGGAGCCGTTCCACGTTCCGGCGGGAAGCGGGGCCTCTGGGTGAGAGGTTCCGGCGTCTGAGTGCTCAGTCCGACGATATCTGGTTGATCGCTTCGGCTGTAGCCACACGGGCTGCAGTACGGCGTAAGCGCATGCTGCGATCCCGATGACGATGAGTGCGAGCCCCACGACAGACGTGATTGTGACGAGGTTTTCGTTGACTGCGGAGGAGCGCCGCGCCACCTCGAGGGTTGCGATCTGTACGGCGGGCAGGATGGCGCCAAGGAGCACTGCTTGGCCGCCGATTGATGCAAAGGCGATGCGCCGGAAGCAGAGAGCACGGATCATGCCGTCAACCTCCGGCGAGGTACCCGCTGCGGACTGCCTCCGCCCGATCATCCCCCAGCCGACCACCGCGAGGAGGACAAGAAAGGCGGACACACTTGCCGTGATGATGAGAGCACGGGTAGTGATGTCGGGGAGCCCGAAGGGGTTCATGAGATTGAGATAAGTTGCTGTGTTCCCGGCACGAGCCGTGAACACAGCGAGCATCACTAGGGACAAGACCGTGGTGATTGCCGCCAGACCGAGGGACAGCCGTAAGACTCGTTTTGTTCCGAGTCCTGGGGTGCTACTTGCCGGGGTGAGACCGGCGCGGCGTTGTTCGCTTCCCCCCAGGCGCGTGGCTGCCCCGACGATGACTGCGACCGCGTAACCGACCATCGACAGGTAGAAGTCGAGATCGCTGATCACAAATGCGATGGCGAACAAGACGATCACGGCGCTGCTGGCGGAATTGATGTGTTGCAGGGCGGCTCGCGCGGCGATCACTGCCGACTCGGGCGCGGCCGGCTGCCGAGCTCGAAGCCACGACGCTACCCGCCCCATGGGCGGCCTGACGATCAGGGGGACCGCTGCGAGGAGCACCGTTACCGCAGCGAGAAAGACGAGTATCGGCATAAAACCCTCCGTACCTATGTATCGAGACATAGGTACGTTAGCACGAAGGTGCTCAAAGCCCGCGATCGGGTGAAATCAAATGTGCGGACTGCCGCGGCCCACAGACGTCCCGCAGGGGTCGACTAGCGAACCACTGTAAGGGCTGCGAGGCCTGGCCAGTCACGGTGAGATGCTGGTTCTGTGGAATCGAACAAGAGCACCGATAGGCAAGCCGTTGTCATCCGTCCCTACGGTGATGCGGATGCCGCAGCCACTCTGACAATATTCCTTGCTGCGGTGACGGAAACCGCTGCCGCTGACTTCTCACCGGAGCAGATTCAGGCGTGGGCTCGGCCAGAGGAGCGAGATCTGTCCACCTGGCATGCGGCGATGCAGAAACGGAACAGTTTCGTGGCGACTGTCGATGGCGCACCCGTAGGCTTCTCCGACGTCAACCCTGCGGGGTACATCGACATGATGTTCGTCGCCCCGCAACACCAGCGACAAGGGGTAGCGCGACAGCTGATCGGCTACGCAGAGGCGCACGCGCGTCAGGCACAGCTGGCAGAGCTAACAGCCGACGTCAGCATCACAGCCCGCCCGTTCTTCGAGCGTTACGGGTTTACCGTCGAGGCAGAACAACACCCGGTGAAAGCTGGCGTGCAGCTGACCAACTACAAGATGAAAAGGAACCTACTCGGCCCTGAGGTGCGCCTCAGCGGACAGCTCGTTTGCCGCACCGAGGACCAGGCGGCCACTGTGCGGAATAACCTGTTACTGCATCTTTCCCTGACCCGCGCTGAATCGGGATGCCATTCCTTTAGCGTCACCACAACGAACCATCTGCTGATCTGGCAGGTCGACGAGTGCTTCGAGAACGCCACCGCCTTCGACGCTCACCAGGAACGGGCCGCCAGTAGCGCTTGGGGTCTCGCCACCTCAGGAATCGAACGCCGCTACTCTGTGACCGGACGGTAGCCACTCGCCCGTCTCAACCCTTAACCTGCACCGCGCCTTACGCTCGTCCGGGTCAGCGTTCCCATGTAACACTCGACGAGCCCCACCAGTGGACGGCGACTTTCGCGCTCGACCTGCGTCACTGACCGTCCGGCTTGCGGCCACAGTGGGCAGCGGTTGGATCCGTTTCGATCCGTAGGATTACCCTCATGCTCCCAAACACTGAACTCGCAGTGCCGACAGCCGAAGACATTGAACTCTTTGAGCTCGCAAAAGAGGTCATCGACGCGAACACGGATGCCGGGCCCGATGAAGATGGCGCACACACGATGGGCGCGGCAGTTCGAGACGCAGACGGCCGCATGTTCGCCGGGGTAAATCTGTTCCACTTCACCGGCGGTCCGTGCGCCGAATTAATTGCACTTGGTGTGGCGCGCGCACAGGGCGCGCGCGAAATCACGACAATCGTCGCTGTTGGCAATCACGGGCGCGGTGTTATCGGCCCGTGCGGGCGTGACAGGCAGGTGCTTTTCGACTACTATCCGGGCATCAGGGTGCTTCTTCCGACTATGGAGGGCGTTCGCGTCGCCACCATTGAGACCCTGATGCCGTTTGCCGCAGAGTGGACCATAGAGGGCGGCACTCAGCAGTTCGACGAGAAGCGTTTTCGCTGAGGCCGAGCGCAATGGAATGACATTCCTATGTCGTCCTGAGGTGATCCGCAATGCTCTCGAACACGCCAGTCTGGGCATCGTTCCCAGCCGCCTGCCTCTCTCGTAGAGCGCGCAGACGAAGCTAAGAGGGTGTCACCTGAACGATTTCGCCTGTGGCCGGGTCGATGACATCGACCACGGGTTCCGCGTTGCCGGCTCGTGAAGACACCGTCGCCTCGCGCTCCGCAACTTCCGCCGAAAGATCTGTTCCCGTGGCATCCGGTTGCACTTCCACCCAAAACGCCGCAGCCTCGTCCAAGCGCCCGCACCCAGGAAGGTGATAGCTGTTATCTCGAAAACGGAAAGCGGCCAGGAGGGTCGTCGTGAAAGATGACGGTCACGTCGGCGATGTAGCGGGACAACTGGCCTTAGATAGATGCATTACGGCCGCTGACCGTCACCTGAGGGCTACGCGTACTGAGTCATGCGGCTGGGGAGCCTAGGCCTGCAATTCGGGCTCTGCTGGCTCACTCGCGAAACCGGGAGCAACCCGCGGCCACGGCCGGATTCGTTCAAGCTGCAGGGCGAGGCTGAGGATCAATGCCTCGCCTGCGGCGTTCGGATGCCGCGGGGCTACGATCTGCACGCCGAGCGGCACGCCGTCGACCGTGTGCCAGCCCGCAGGAACGCTTGCCGCGGGCCAGTCAAGCAGGTTCCAGGTGGACTGGTACGGCGCATAGCGGATGTTCGACGCAAGGTTCGCAAACCAGCTGCGCTTGGACCATAAGCCAGCCTCCGGCCCGGACTGGGCGAGGGTCGGGGTGAGGAGCACGTCATAGTCATCGAAGAAGCGCGTGATCGTGGTCCGGGAGCGGTCTACCGGTCCCGAACGCAGAAGGCCCAGACGGCTGGCGAACCGGCCGAGGCGGGCATGGGTGCGGGTGCGCGGGTTCAGCAGGGCCGTGTCCAGGCCTCGGGCATCGGCCTGGCCCTGACCCCGTTGAGTGGACACCTCACAAGAGAGAATGTTCGCTATGGCAAGATCACGTCGGGACTTCACCCCTGAGTACAAAGACGAGGCCGTGAAGCTGGTTCTCACCACCGGCAGGGCTGTCGCAACTGTCGCGCGCGAACTCGGAATCAACGAGGCCACGCTGGGCCGCTGGGTGAGCGCGTTCAAGGCCCGCAACGAGACCGGGCAAACCGAGGTGACCGAGTCTGAACGGGCCGAGCTGCTGCGGCTACGCAAGGAAAACGCGGACCTGAAGATGGACAGGGCGTTCTTGAAAAAAGCGTCCATCTTCTTCGCCCAGGAAGCATCGGATACGAACGGCAAGCGTTCGAACTGATGCTGGCGGAGAAGACCAACTTCACCATCACCCGCATGGTCCGCCTCCTCGAGGTGTCCCGGTCCGGCTACTACGCCTGGGCTGGCCGGGCACCGTCGCCAGCGTCGCTTCGGCGGGTGCACATTGAGCAGAAAGTCGCGTTCTTCCACGGCGATTCCGACGAGGTCTACGGCGCACCCAGGATCCTCGCCGATCTCCGCGCGGACGGGGAGATCATCTCCCGCAAGACCGTCGCGGCGACCATGCGTCGACTGGGATTGGTGGGGATCTGTCCGAAGAAATGGAAGACGACGACCATCATCGATCACGCTGACGCCTACCCAGTCGACGCCGTGAAACGCCAGTGGGACACCGGGGCGCTGAACCAGGTCTGGGTCGGCGATGTCACCTACCTGAGGACCTGGGAGGGGTGGGTGTATTTGGCGACCGTCATCGACGCCCACAGCCGCCGCGTCATCGGGTGGGCCATCGCGGACCACATGCGCACCGACCTCATCCAGGACGCCCTCACGATGGCCATAGTGCTCCGCGGAGAGCGCCCGGCGACGGTGATCTTCCACTCGGACCGCGGCACCCAGTACGCGTCAGAGCAGATCACTCTCTTCGCCGCCAAGAATGGCATCACCCGGTCGATGGGATACACCGGGATTTGCTGGGACAATGCCATGGCCGAGAGCTTCTTCGCGACCCTGAAAACCGAGTTCTACTACCGCCGAGTCTGGCCCACCCGAGCCCGCGCGATCCGCGGCGTCGCGGACTGGATCGAGGACCGCTACAACCGCCGCCGCCGGCACTCCTCGATCGGGCACGTCACGCCAGTGGACTTCGAGATGCAATACTCGTCACAGGCCGCTGAGATCCAACTCGCCGCCTAACCCGTGTCCACTCTCCGGGGTCAAGGCCAGCCGCGGTCCCCGCGAACCAGCGGGCGAGCAGCGGAAGCGGGTTCGGGTCGTACGGAAACGTGGTCTCGGTCACAATGTGGCCGGCTGCGCGGAGCGCTTCTGCTGTCTCCTCGAGGCCTCGCCGCCACTCGGGGTCGAGCTTCACCAGCGCTGAGGGCTCCCCCGCGGCGATAGCAATGCGGAGCGGATGCAGTGGCTCCACCGGGTTGGCAAGCTCCGGCCTGTCCGACATGACCGAGAGCAGAAGGGCGGCGTCTGCGACGGTCGTTGCCAGAGGTCCGTTCTCGCTCAGGCCACCCCACGAATCAAAGCCGATGTTCTGGGGCACGACGCCACCCCCAGGCTTCAGCCCGAAGAGCCCGCAGTTGCCCGCCGGACCGCGGATGGAGCCCATGCCGTCATTTCCGTGTGCGAGGGGAACGATACCCGCCGCGACGGCGGCCGCCGACCCGCCGGAGGATCCGCCGGGCGTGCGATCGGTGTTCCACGGGTTGCGGCTAATGCCGAAGACAGAGTCGGTCGTTCCGAAAACGCAGAGCTCCGGCACCCTTGTCAGGCCGATGATGATCGCCCCGGCGGCCCGAAGCCGCGCGACGACCTCGTGGTCGGTATTCTGTGTTTCACCACTGGTTGCCGCAGAGCCGTCGCGCTGCGGCTCCCCCGCCACGGGGATGTTGTCTTTAATGGCGATGGGCACCCCGGCGAGCGCCAGCGATGCCAGATCGCCGCCGGCATCCAAGGCCGCAGCCTCTGCGAGCGCCTTCTCTGCTCGAACGACCTGAAAGGCGCCGAGCCGGGGGTCATGGAGCTTTATTCGGTGCAGGGCAGCTGTCGTAGCCTCAACGGCGGTGAGGTTTCCAGAGCGAACGGCAGCAGCCAGCTCCACAGCAGTGGGGAGATTCATCCCGCAATCCTAGTAGGCAGTGACGCAACAGGACTCACGATGACAGTAGCGGAACCTACTGAAGCCTTCCGTGTCAGGATCGTCAAGTCTTCCGTTCCGGAGCTGTCCCTTCATGCCCGCGTGCGTGCCGCAACGAATGGTGTCGCCACAAACGGAAGCGCCAGCAGGCCAAATCACCTTTATAATTACTAAAGTAAATATACTCACTCAGTCACTGACGTTAGGAGCGACTCATGCCCCACTACGTTGACCTGCTCTGGAACCCGGAAGACGCTGCGCACCTGGGTCGCAAGGACCGGGCGCCGGGCCACTATCGAGCTTACGTTCCCGACGCGCTCGGAACCCAGGTGCCAGAACTCGGCCGGGAAGCACAGCAGGCGGCAGAGGATGCGCTGGCGACACTCGCGCGCGCAGATGAGCGCATCGGCGCCCGCGGGGGGTATCTCAACCACCTACTGATTCGCTCCGAGAGCATCTCGTCGTCGTGGATCGAGGGGAACAGCGTCACCCCGAAGAAGCTTGCCATCGCCGAGCTCCTTCAGCAGGGCACGCGCGTTGTAGTGGACGTCGTTGCGAACGTGCGCGCTACTGAAGAGGCGATCGCTGAGCTTGCTGATCGCGATCGTGCCGTCACCACGGCCGACATCGAGCGCGTGCAGCACATCATCGAACCCGCGCTCAAGCTCGGGCTGAGAACTGAGCAGAACTGGGTGGGCGGGCCGGGCTGGAGCCCGCTCCGTGCAGACTTCGTCCCTCCGCCGGAGACTGAGGTGCCGCGCCTGGTCGATGATCTGTGCCGATTCGTGAGCGCAACAGCGGGGAATCCCATAGCGCGGGCGGCTATCGCTCATGCCCAGTTCGAGACAATCCACCCGTTCATCGACGGAAACGGTCGCACCGGACGTGCACTCATCCACACCGTGCTCCGCCGAACGGATGCGCTGCGGAACACGCTGATCCCGATCAGTACCGTGTTTGCCGGCAACAAGGATGCGTACCTCGAGGGATTGACGGCCTTCCGAGCCGAACCCTCTCGTCTGGACGAATGGATCATTGGCTTCGCCCACGCTGCTGCGCTGGCTGCTGCCAACGCTGTGCAATTGTCTAGCGATATCGAGGAACTTGATCAGGCCGTCCGTGAGGACCTCAGCCACTACCGTAAGCAGCACCAAATCTCACCGGCCATTCCGCGCAGTGACGCCGTGATTCTGCGCATTCTGGACACGCTGGCCAGCGAGCCTGTACTGACCATCGATACTGTCGCTGCACGGCACAGAGTGTCCAAAGCAGCTGCGTATCGCGCGCTGGTGCAGCTCGCCGACGCGGGCATCCTGGGGCGCAACAAGGACCAGAAGGGACGACTGATCTGCTGGAGCGCTGACCGCCACCTCGCCCTCGTGAGCTTGACCGAACGCAGCAACCGCGTCGGAGTAGGTGACACCGGCCGCGGTAAGCCCCGACTGGGACCGCCGGGGCCAGCCATCGACCAGATTGGTGTGCTGCGCCCACGACATTGAGCCCACACGATCCATACTCGGAGTCTCAGCTGCTCGCGCCGCCGCGCCCTGGCTGGCGCAGGCCGCGAACAATCAGGAACTCGCTGTATTCCTCAAGCAGCGACCCATCGGCATGGTTGCTCTCAGAGGGCGTGAGTTCCCAATTCTTCGCGAAGTCAAGACAGAATCCTGGCTCGGCTTTGACCATCACGGGAAAGGACTGGGGACAAAAGCTCGGACCGCTCTCTTGCACCTCGCCTCAATGGCCGACCAGTCACCTCCGACCGACTGCGTCTGACGCGTGAGGCGTGGGACACGAGGCCGCGTCTCAAGGTGACGATGGCTGGACTCGCGCCCTGCCTGCCGTTCTTCGGTGTGAAACCGGGCCAACGAACCTAGACAATCCGTCAGGACGGTGACGGCGACGTGCTGCAACGCGAGGACTCCTCCACTCATCGCGGTCGAAAGGCCTACTCGTTGCGCGCAGTTTCCAGTGCCACGTCCCGGTCAGATCCTGATTGCAGTTCAGATCGAAACAGCCACCAAACGATTGCGCCACAGCAGATGAAAAGGGCGCCGCTCGCCAGGAACGGCATGGACAAGGACAGCGACGACGCGAGGACCCCACCGAGGGCTGCTCCCACGGTGAGACCGATGAGGCCAAACACCTTGGACGATGCGTTGACCCGCCCTCGGAGGTGCTCAGGGACGAGACGCTGCCGAAGCGAACTCACGCAGATTGCCCACACAACGGAGTGCAGGATGTACGCGGCCAGGAGAGCCGCAGCCAGCCACGGAATCCGAACAAAGGCGAGCGAGAACATAGACGCAGCGCCGAGGCACAGACTCCCCACGATCGTCCGTCCATACCCCACACGTAAACGAAGTGGAGCCGTGATGATCGAGCCGACAAGACCACCAAGAGCTGATACGGCCAGAATCAGGCCATACCCGAGCGGACCAAGACCCAGGGTTTGCTGAGCGAACAGCACCAGAACGGAAAACGGCATCATGTACGCGACACTCGCGAGCCCGCCAACTACCGCCAGCCCGCTCAACAACCGGTGTCCGTGAAGCCAGCGGGCACCGTCCACGGCTTCACTAAACACGGATCGGCGAGGCGAGGCAAGGCCGGTGACGACACCCGGACGCGGGAGCGCGAGGAAGAAGAACCCGGCTGCTGCATAGAGGCCGCCAGCGGCCAGGACTGGAACCGCCACCCCGAGGGCAAACAGGAATCCGCCCAGCGGCGGACCTACGAATTCATCGGCGAGGAGTTGAGCCGCAGAGATACGGCTGTTCGCCTGGTCCAGTTTGCTAGCCGGAACGACCGACGGCAGGATCGATAGCGACGCGTTGTCCGCGGCGGTCTCCAAGATTCCGACGCCCGCGAGGACTACATACAGGAGCGGAACGGAGCCACAACCGATTGCGAACACGACCGCCATGATGATCAAGAGCGACGCCCGGCTGAAATTCGTGATCCACAGGATCGTGCGACGATCGAAACGGTCGACATAGACCCCGACCGGGACCACCACGAGCAACCGCACCGCCGAATACATGGCGGCGAGGCCGGCGATGAGAATGGGATCCGTTGTCAATGATGTTGCCAGCAGCGGTATCGCCACGAAAATCAAGCCGTCGCTCAGGTTACCGGCAGCGTTTCCCGCCCAAAGCTGCCTGAACCCTCTACCTAACGACACGAGCAAACCCTAGGGCGTGTCTCCCAACGCCTTGGCCCAGATGATTATGGCTCTAAGGACAACCCCGCCGCGGTAGGTGAGGGCGAGCTTGTCGTAGCGGGTGGCGATGCCACGCCACTGCTTGAGTGCCTCGAAACACCGCTCGATGACGTTGCGGCGTTTGTAGGACACCTTGTCAAAAGTGGGAGGGCGGCCGCCGGCTTGGCCACGTCGTTTCCGGTTGGCGACCTGGTTCGATCGTTCCGGGATCACGGCTTGAATGCCGCGGTCCCGGAGCATCTTCCGATTGGCTTTGGACGAATACGCTTTGTCACCCATCGCTCGATCCGGCGTCGTGCGGGGCCGACCCCCGGCGAGCCGAGGCACTCGCAGGCTCCCTAAGACTTCGGGGAACATCGGTGAGTCACCGCCCTGCCCCGGTCCCAGCAGAATTACCAACGGTCGAAGATTCGCGTCGCACAACGCGTGAATCTTCGTCGTCAATCCGCCGCGTGACCGGCCAATTGCGTGGTCAGCAGGCTCGGTGAGCAGATTCGTGTAGTTCTGAAGTTCCCCCTGTGGTGCGCGGGAGATTGGTGCCGTGCTGGTGGGCGCGGTTGACCGTGGAGTCCACGGACACCTCCCAATCAATCAGTCCAGCAGCGTCAGCCTGCGAGAGTAGCCGGGTCATAATGGCGTCCCACGTACCGTCGCCACTGAAACGTCGGTGGCGTTTCCAGACGGTCTGCCACGGACCGAACGATTCCGGCAGATCTCGCCAGGGAATTCCCGCCCGATACCGATAGATGATGCCTTCCAGAATGCGGCGGTGGTCTTGGAATGGACGACCCGGGCAATTCTTCGACGACGGCATCAACGGCTCGAGGCGAGCCCACTCACTGTCAGACAACACGGCAGCACGAGACATGGATTAAGTCTGTCAGACAGGCCCGGCAGCATTAAGAGACACGCCCTAGCTGCCCCGAGCTGCCAAGGCGTCACGATACGTGCCGATCAGTGTTACTTCTGCAAATGAGCGCTCATTGTTCGCTTCCGACGCAGCACAACGACAATCGCTCCCACGATGACGAGCAGGCCACCGCCCGCGCCCAGTAGGCCAAGCGGCACGCTCGTCGACACATACGCACCACTTGCGACCACGAATGCGACGTCGATCAAGGCCAGGACACCCTGGACGACTAATGTTGCCCGCATGAGCTGGCTCCTGAATCGCGCGGTTGAGGTTCACATGCGTGACAGCCCCGCACAGGATCATGCCGCCGGGCAGCGATTCCCCGCAGACGTTCCCCGAGTGCGTCAATTACACGCGTCGACCAATGGGCCGTCCAGCCAGCGTTCCGCGTCCTTCTGCGACCGGAGCCGCACGACGCTGGGAAGTCAGGCGCCGTGCAGGAATCCTCGGGGATGCCTGAAATTAGGAGACGAGGGTGGCCTCCATCTCGTCTACCAGCCGGCATGCGTATTTTAGGAGCTCGCCTGCCCTGGCCTCGGTGATGTGGCTCGTCCCATAGGAGGTGAGCGTCTTTGCTTCCAAGAGTCGACCCAGGTCCCGTGACGCGGTTCTCTTTTCGGGGAGCGCTTGGGTGAGGAGTGCGATGACCTGTTTGTGATCCTGACCGCTGGAGCGGTATCCGAGCTTGGAGCCGCAAATAGCATCGGCCGCGGCGATGCCGGCGTTGACGGCATTCAGCCCAGTCATATTGTTCGACGCCATCGGTCCCCCGGGCTCAAATCGAGCTTGAGGAGTCAGAAGAGAATCGCGGGCGTGTTCGGCACGGATTCGCACCTCCGCCGCCGTCATCTGCTTGATCCGCATATTCACGGTGCCTTTCTCATTCCCAGCATGCTGTTCCCAAAGACAACGATCCCCTCCGAAGCCAAGCTCCCGACGATCGGGTCTCCGTCGTCCTTCTGCCTAGTCAGAGACGATTCGGTTAGGTCATAGATCTGGGCCTCATTGCCAGTCCACAGTTGCACGTTGTCTCGGAGCCCAGTGACAAATTCGTCCCGGTCATCGAGTGCGACCTCATCGGAAAAGACGACGAGCAGGTCGACGTCGCTCATCTTGGTGGAGTCACCTCGTGCCACGGATCCGTAGAGAACAACCGTGACACCCTCAGGTGCGCTCGAGTCGGCGAATGCTGCAACACGCCTGTTCAGCTCCTGGCGCGCGTTCATCGCGATCTCAACAGCTGGCCAGAGTAGGTGCGACCTGTTGGCAGAGTACATAGTCGCATGGGGCGCTGGAACCGAAATAACCAGACCGATGTCGAGGAGCCGGAGAAGAGACAATCGCACGTTAGCGGGCGTCCCAGTCCCCGCAAGACGGGCGATCTGTCGACCAGTGAGCTCGGCGCCGGCCTTGGCGACGACGCGGAGCGTCACGGCGTCTAGGCCAGTCATAAACGAGGCGAGTGGAGCAGATAAGTCCACGGAAGACCTACTTCGCTAGGTTATATTGCAAGACGATTCGCTTGTATTGTCCAGAGACACACATGTATTGCACCGCAATGCAATCATCTGAGGATCCTGCCACCACCCCGGGCGATGTTCCCGCAAGCTGCCGGGTTCGGTTTATGGCCACGTGGCTCCGGAAGTTTCGCAGGCCGACGAGAGCCGGCTCGAAAAGTGTGCGTTAGACGTTCCGCTCGCGGATTCCCACCCAGGCACCGTTTCGAGGCGTACTTCAAGGTCAGCAGAAGCGATATAGATACGGCAGCGGGGAGCTCCACTCCAGCGGATGTCGTTGGCCAAGACATCCGCCTTGACCACTCACCGGTCCGCAGATCGCAGGGACGCGAACGTACTGGCGATTTGATTCGTCAGTGTGGTCATAGGTGTCGCGCACAAATGGCTGGATACTCCGATTCAGCGAATGGGATCCGCGACGAGGTGCGAGAACCGTGGCCCACCCCTCTTCCGATGATAAAAGGGCGGGCTGCCACCGCAACGATCTGACGCCTTATGTGCCGAGGGTTGCTGCAGGATTCCGTAATCAGTCGATGACGGCAGCGACAGCTTCGATCTCGACGAGCTGATCCGTGTATCCGAGTACGGTCACTCCCATGAGCGTGCTCGGTGCATCGTGTGCACCGAAGGCCGCACGAACGACATCCCAAACGTCAACCAAGTCACTTTGCTTGGAAGAGGCCACCAGAACTCGAGTACTCACGACATCGTCCAGTTGAGCTCCTGCAGCCATTAGGGCTATCCGGAGATTCTCCATCGCTTTGCGTGCCTGCGCTGGGTAATCCCCCACTCCAGCTGTGCTGCCATCACGGTTCAAGGGGCAGGCTCCTGCCAGGAAGATTAAGCGAGCCTCCGCCGGAGCCGTTGCGGCGTAGGCATACTGCACGACATCGGAAAGTTCATGGGAGCGAATGAGGGTAACGGCAAGAGGCATGCCCTCAGCATATTCAGGACCCAGCAGCTTGGTCCTTCACTAGTGTTACAGCATGGATTGTGTAAGGAAGACGCTCGCCACCGCAGACGGCGTACTGATTTCTTATATGGTCCTCGACGGGAGGGAGCCAGCCGTCGTGATCGTCCATGGCCTGGCCGGAAGCGGACGCGAGTTTTTACCCACTGCGCGCGCGTTGAGCGGACGCAAGGTCCTTCTTATCGATCAGCGTGGCCACGGCTTCAGCACGCAGTTACCGGAGGACACGTCCCGTGCGGCCTTCGTCGACGACATCGTTCGTATCCTTGCGGTGGAAGCTCTCGGAGCAGTCGACCTCGTGGGCCATTCCATGGGTGCACACACTGTCATGCTCGTCGCGGCTGAACATCCTGATCTCGTGCGTCGGCTTGTTCTCCTCGAGGCGAACGAGGGCAGCGGGTCAAAAGAAGACCACGCTGCTTTGGGTGACTACTTTCGCTCGTGGGAGATTCCTTTCCCTAGCCGGAAGATGGCCAGCGATACCCTCGGGGACGGACCGCTGGCCCACGCGTGGGCAGCAGATCTAGACGAGCGCACGGACGGTTTCTACCCGAAGTTTGATCCGGATGTGATGGTCGCGACAATCGATGCTGTTTCCGTCCCGCGATGGAAAGAATGGGGACTAGTCACCGCCCCAACACTCGTCGTGTACGCCGATCACGGCATGTTCACCGAAGAGCAGAAGGCAACGTTCATCCATCACGGTGCAAACGTCTGGCGAGTGGACCTCACCAGCGCATCGCACGACGCGCACCTCGACGCTTTCGATCAGTGGATTGCGAGCCTGAACCGTTTCATCAGCGTTGACTGACGGGCAGGTGAGCACTCACCTGCGCAGAAGGTAACGGGCGAGGCGAGCAACGACTTTCTTGTGAAATTCTCATCGACGCGCCACTCGTCACATAACCCCACCGCCTCGCATTTCATATGTTCACCGTCACTGAGCATCCGAAGTTCGCAGTTGAACTGCACAGACCACCGCGTGGTGCACCTCGGCGTCGAGGCGGCACCTCCTTACTCATTAAATCCTGTGTACCTAGTCGTGGTTGACGGAGCACGCCAAGAGGAGGCCCCAGGAGGTGATTTGGTACCCCCGCCTGGAACGTTGACTTGCTCTGCAGTGCAGAGTAAGTTGCTCTGTAACGCAGAGTAAGTTCTGGATTGGAGCTCAGCATGACAACACTTGAAGCATTAGAAACGAAAGTGCGCGCGACTCGACGGGTGTCTTCGATTCCGCTCATCGTCAGTGGCGTCGGGACAATCGTCGCAGCATCCGCTTCCCTGCTGGGAGACCTCGATTTTGCCCTGGGCTTCGTGATCGCCCCCGGCACCGCGTTCGTTCTCTGGGCCGTGATGAAGGCGACCGCAACGCGCGCGGGTCTGGGAATGGGGCGCGAACGTTACGGTTTGATCGCCCTGATAATCGCGGCCGCCTCGCTCCTTCCCGTGATTTCATGGCTTCTTGGGCCAGCATTTCTCATTGGGATCCTCCTCCTTACCGTCGGTTGGCGAGCGGAAGACCGGCGGCAGTGGGGTAGCGGTTTACTGGTCGCAGCGGCCTCCCCTCTGCTGGGATATTCCTTCATCCAGAATCAGGTCTACGTCCTTGAGCGCGCCGTTACTGGATGGTATTGGTTTACGGATATGACCGTCGATCACGTCGTCCTCGCGGTCATAGGCCTCGCCCTTGCAGCGTTGGGGATTCGTGAAGCTCGCCGCGAAAACGCGCTTCTTCGGCAGCGCTCCTAGTGAGCCCACCCAACGAGGACAATCCCTTTGACCTCAACGAGACAATTCATCAGCGATCACGGCTTGGGATCATGACTGTGCTAAGCGAGGCGGGAGAGGCTGACTTCACATTCCTCAAAGACAGCCTCGACCTCACCGACGGCAACCTCGGCCGGCATCTCGAAGTCCTTGCCAGAGCCGGTTTTATCTCAACTCGGCGCGGGTACGACGGACGACGAAGCCGCAGCTGGGTGCGACTGACCACTCAAGGATCCACCGCTCTCCAGATTGAGATCAACGCACTCCGAACAATTATCAATCGAGCGGATGAGACGAGTTGAGCACTTTCCAGCCCTCCTGCTCAACGACCAATCGCTATCGGCTCCGGCCGCCACTGAGAGCAGGAACCCGAGCGTTGTGAACCGCGTTTCAAACGTCTGAGATCTTGCGGCCCGATTACTTCAGAGTGGAGGCCACATAACCGGCAAGCTCAAGGACCTTGCCCGGATCAGGAGCGCTGACCGGGTTTTGCCCGTCGATGAACGTGCCCAGCCTCACCCAGGCGTCACCGACGACGAAGTCGACCGAACACGCCGAGATCGCGCCGACAGGGCACACAAGGTAGGACTGCTCAGTCACGCCGGCAACACTGACCGCTTCGTGGTTGTCCCACACGCCGCGCTCTACCTCAGCCGCACTCAGCGCCCACGCTCCGTGGGGCAGCATTTCCAGGTTGGCCAGCATCGCGTCAGAACCCGACGGCCCCACCATGCACCGCGTCACGCCAGCGAGCGTCGCCGCTCCGGTCATGACGCTCCAACCGCCGCCGTTATAGATGGAATACCCGGGCAGTTCGGCCGCCTCGAACACGGACTGCACCGTCTCAGCGGGAAGAATGACGTCACAATCGGTGCGCGCATCGATCGCAGCCGTCGGGGCCACGTTATTTGCGGCCACGGACATCCGTGAGGTTATCGCCGTCAGGACCGGCGCGACGATGGCCGTGACGTCGGCGTCTGCGGCCGGTTCGGCGACGGCCACACCGTCGACGAACACATCGATCCACGCGTCACCCACAACAATGTTGGACGTGCAGAGGCGGATGCTCCCCACACACCTCGTACTAGAGGTGTCTCCGAAGGCCGGAGAGTCGTCGAGCGGATCATCCCCCGTATGCCGTTCTAGCTGCGCAGCGTTGGCATCCGGAAG
This sequence comes from Cryobacterium sp. CG_9.6, assembly GCF_029893365.1. Classification (NCBI taxonomy): domain Bacteria; kingdom Bacillati; phylum Actinomycetota; class Actinomycetes; order Micrococcales; family Microbacteriaceae; genus Cryobacterium; species Cryobacterium sp. CG_9.6. The sequence goes on from NZ_JARXUZ010000001.1 coordinate 2,042,038, forward strand.
CACCTGCACGGTCAGTTCCTGATACGCCCGATTGGCAACACCGCCAACGGGCACGTCATCATTTCCCCACGTACAACTCACACCGCCCGTATTCTGCACGGCGTACTTCACCGGAGACAGCGACGGCAACCAATTCGTCCGTGGCTGATAGTTGGTGGGACCAAAAACTGCCTCGAGTTCGCCGGCTGTGACCAGGTCGGCGCACACCACGTCAAACCGCGATGCCGGCGCCGACGAGAGTTCCGCCGTTGGTGAGGCAGGCGATGGGGCGACGGAATTCGACGGTGGCGGTGACGGAGCGACGCATCCCGTCAACGCAAGAAGTAGAACGACCCCTGAGACCACAAATGGAACAACACTGTTTTTCCCCATGGGTGCAACGTATCAACACAGGGGGTCTCCCTGCGAATGACTGGTGGCGATAGTTCTGCCAGTTGTTACCGAAAAGCCTGCCTGCCACTTGAAGAGTCGGCGCGCGGCGCGACATCTGCTTGCCTTCTCAAAACCGATCTGAGTCGTCACCGATGAGTTCTTCTCGCGGCCGACGTCTTATGAGCTCCGCCGCTGCGGCCGCTACGGGGAACGTCTGGGAACCAACCGGTCAGCAAGGAAGGAGGAATTTATTATCGGGCAGTTAGCTGACCCCGTTTCATCGCCTCGTCTGCGACGGCGGTCAGGTTTTCGCCGCACGCACCAAAGCAGATGTCCGCACAGCGACGGCGGCAAGCAACGCCGTCAGGCTGGCAGTCGCCAGCCCGGTCACGAACCATCCTGGTGAGACGGCCAAGCGCTCACCGGACGAATTTTCGTAACGACATTCCAGCCCCAGAGGCCACAACTGGAAATTCCCGGTGGCTCCTCGTTCACGTACGGCACCGTTGGGCAAAATCTGTGCCATGACACATTGGTAATCCGGACTGCGCGCCGCATACACAGCCGCCACGACAGGGAGCCCACATACAGCGGCGAGCGCGAGGAGAACGATCGCCAGCCGACTGCTCAGGATCGGGCTCATAGTCCGATCCAACCACATTGCCAGGATCAGCCGGTGAGCGCAGCGATGTCTCCGCCGTAGGTGCCACATTGAAGGATCAGCTTGCTGCACACCGCCCACCGTTTCACGATGCGCCCGAGTACATCAAATCCGCTCGATCACGAGGAGCAAAGTTTGCGGTGAAATCTCGCTCATTGGGTATCCATACATCTCGCCAAAGCGCGCCATGAGTTCTGCCGAGCAGCGCGTCTCTGGGCATGCCTTGCTGAGCTAACGCTGCCAGACCGACGTCGCACCATATCGTTGTGTCGATGGCGCAGAGCGCTTCGGGGTGAAAGAGACCGAGCAGGTCCACGATTAATATCTCCGCGGCGGGGGTTGGTTCCGCGTCTCTCAACTGGAACGCGTTCGCGACGTCTCAAGAGACAACACTCACGACAGGTTCCTTCAGTTCAGCTCGGCCACCATCTGAATTCGGCGGCCATACTTTGTCAGGCCAAGCCGAAGTTCCGATTCGATCAGCTTCGAATGAAACGCCGTCGTAGCGTCAACTTCAATAAAACCAGCACGGGTATAAAACGGCGCATTCCACGGAATGTCGGCATAGGTGCGGAGGGTCAACAGCCGGTAGCCTCGCCGCCTTGCCTCGTTCATGGCCGCATCGAGGAGAGCTCGGCCATAACCACGGCAACCGTATTCGGGCAACACGGACAGCTGCTCCAGGTGAACGTGGCCAGCCGCCTCGATCACGTGCACAAAGCCCACGAGCGTCGCTGAGGTGACCTCGCCCACGAGGAGATAGCCCTGACCGGATGCCCGCGAAGCCCCGGTCGGCGCAGCCTCCCAGCCTTTCGGCTCCAATCGTTCGATGAACCGCCTGTCGGCGCGGTTTTCCATCGACTCGATGGAATCGAAATCGAGCGGCCCCGCGGGACGGATGCGTAATGGTGTGTGGGCGAGCATCTGAAGCGCTCCCTACGCGGACAGCCAAGAAGGCTGGGAGAAGAGATCTTGCAACTCCTGAACGAGGCGTGCCGTGTGGAAACCATCAGCCGCCGCGTGGTGCACCTGAACAGCGAGAGGCATGAGCGTTCTCCCGTTGACTTGTTTGTACCGGCCCACGGTGAAAATCGGGAGAAGATGCTTCCAACCATCACGGATCTGCAAACTAAAACCGGTGAATGACGTCCACGGGATGCTGGATACGTCGAAAGCATTCGGGGGCATGTCCGACTGTGGCTGGAACGCGGTGGCATTTCGGTGCGTCGCTATAACGTCTGAAGCCTGCTCGTGAAACGTGGAGAAGTCCGCGTGAAACGGAGACCAGACACTGGCGAACGTTTCACGGTCGCGGTTGAAGACCGTGAAGGCGGGATGCACCACGTCCCACGTTCCTGGCGCGGTGTCGTGGACCAGGGTCATCCGAAACTCCGGATGACGATTCACGACTGAGGCGATGGCCCAAATCTGAGCAAGATAGGTTTGCCGCGGCGACCGACGAAGTTCAGCAGTGAGCTCCGTGACGTCCAGATCGATCGTGATCGAATACGTGCATTCCACGCGTGTGAGGTAATGCTCAAAGTGCTCACGCCGGGGCCACGTATCCAGATCAATCTCTCGCGGTGAAACCATGCCTCGAGCCTACGGCCCACCGTGCCGACAAGATTTTGCGACATCGCCAGAATTCACAGCCCCGTCCACGCGGAGGAATTGCGATGTGACGTCTAGCGCTCGGGCGGCGCCAGGCAACTCCAACCCACGTATTTCGCGTTGATAGGCCTCTTTGGTCCCCTGCGTGCGGTCCACATCGAGCATCACGTCCTCCAACCACGCCGTAACGAGATCCGTGAATGGCGAACTCGCATTCATCGAGTCGCTAGTGCCACCAGCTCATGCAGCCGCTCAAGCCAATAAGGAACATCGGAGACGCGGTAGCGGATCTCCCGTCCAACCCGAATGCCGAAGGGACCTCGCCCATCGGTGCGCAGATCGTAAATGGCCAGTACATGCACGCCGAGATAGTCGGCGAGCTCACTTGTGGTGAGGACGGGCTCAAGTTCGAGCCTCAGAAGTCGTTGTTTATCCAGAACCCGTAGGTATTCGAGGCCACCCCAGGCGACTCGAATCGGATCGTAGTGATCTCGACAAGCTCGATCAGCGAGGGGGCGGTGCGATCAGCGAGGGGGTGGCTCGGACAAGAAACCTTGATCAGATCAATTTACAGTCGGGCAACTGGGACGTGAACCAAGGACCGACGGGTTGCACAGGGGACGAGTGAGACCGGATCACGCGCGGATCGTGGTTGCGTCCATGTCCAACCATTGGACAGCCTCGAAGAAGCAGTTGCCGGTCCACCAGTTGGCACAGCTGCCGGACGCGCCGGTTCCGACCGTGAGCACGATCAGCGTGGCGTACACGTGCACACCCAGACACCCGGTGAGTTCAGTGGTCGCTGCATTGCTGAGTGATTATTTGAGTACTGCCTGCTCCCGCGAGGGCAGGCTTCTTACCAGCGGTAGTCGAGGAACTTTCCGTCAAAGGTCACCACCACCCGATCGCCGTCGGGATCGGGGCGGCGGGCAACGTCGATCGAGAAATTGATCGCGCTCATGATTCCGTCTCCGAACTCCTCGTGGATCAGCTCCTTGAGCGCCGGCCCGTACACGGAGATGGCTTCGTGGAAGCGATAGATCGTGGGGTCGGCGGCGGTTGCAGGGTCGCTCCCGCGATAGGGCTGATCCTGCAGGGCTGTCACGACGTTCTCGTCGAGCTCGAGCAGTTCAGCGGCGCGCCGTGCCTGCTTAGTGCTCAACGGGTGCTGGCCCAGAAGCGCTGCGGTAGTCCAGACCGGCGCAGCATCCAGTTCGGTTGCCAGCTCGGCCCAGGTCAGGCCCGCTCGGATGCGCGCGGCACGCACGATTGCTCCTGCTTCGTTCTTGGTGAGGGGGTGCATGGATGTGTTCCCTTTTACTTGGTACTGAATGGCTTTGAACTTAGGTGGTTTCCGTTGGGCATTACTGTCGCTACAGATGTCGCACACGATGGAGGCGGCATCCGCTCACCGCCGGCGATGTCAACTGCAGTGCTCCCTCTTGATGTCGAGGGTTCAGTTTGCTCCGCACCACATCAAACGGTGAATAAACGGTGAGTGCATCAAGTCTTGCCCTTTTGGTTGGGACAAGAAACCTGATCACATGTAATTAACAGTAGGGCGACTGGGACTTGAACCCAGGACCGACGGGTTATGAGCCCGGTGCTCTAACCAGCTGAGCTACCGCCCCGGACGTTCGGCCATTCCACAGATTTCAGTCCGTGGCACGAGTCGAAGCGCCGTTGGTGACCGTGTCGGTCACCGGTTCACCACGATACAGGCATTCGAAGGTGTTCAAGGTGCGGCGGATGTCGTGTGCCTCGATTAACCGCAGCGACTCGCGTTTGAAGGCCTCCAGCTTGTCCGGGGAGAGACTGAGCAGACGTGTGATCTTATCTGCGAGGTCCTGCGCATCACCCGGCCGGAAAAGATAGCCGTTCTCCTGATCGTGCACGAGATGTGGGAGTGCCATGGCATCAGCGGCCACCACGGGCAAACCCGAGGCCATGGCCTCCATCGTGGCAATGCTCTGCAGCTCAGCGATGGACGGCATCGCAAACAGAGTGGCGCGGGAGTACGTGGCCCGAAGCTCCTCGTCGGTGACGTATCCGGTGAACGTGACGTTGGCGCTGATGCCCAGTGTTGCCGCCAGGTGCTCAAGGGTGCGTCTCTGATCGCCACCGCCCACGATTTCGATCTGCGCACGCAGGGTCGGGTCTAGAAGAGCCGCGGCCTGCAGGAGCACGTCAATCTGCTTCTCACTCGTGACGCGTCCCACGAAAAGAATTCGATTCTCCGTGCGCGGTTCGAAGTTGGGAGAGTAGTTATCCGCATCGATGCCACAGGAAATGGCAAGCACACCGGTGAGCCCGGTGTACTTCTCGAGAAACTGTGCAGCACGCCGGGTTGGCGTGGTGACAGCCGCAGCCCGACCGAATGTTCGATGGGCAGCCCGCCAGGCGGCCTTAATCACCCGGTCTTGGAAGCCGACCGGTATTAGCGAGAACTTCACCATGTTCTCGGGCATGACGTGATTCGTGCCGATAATTCGGATTCCGCGCTTCTTCGCCTCGATGGTGACACCGCGACCCATGTTGATGTGCGACTGAAAGTGCACCACATCCGGACGGAAACTGTCTAGAATCTGCCGGCTCTCACGCCGCACAATCCAGGGCAGGGCGAATCGCAGCCACTCATGCGGATACCAGCGCCAACTGTGCAGGCGATGCACCGTCATGGGTTGACCCTCATGCATTTCGGTCCATGTACCGAATTTACGGGTCGGGGACGGAGCCATGATCTGCACCTCGTGGCCGCGGGACACGAGTCCGGCCGCCAGTCGCTCCGCGAACTTGGCAGCGCCATTCACATCGGGTGCGAAAGTATCAGCGGCAATCAGCACGCGGATCGGCTTCTGTGCCTGCGGTGCAACTTCCGATGCCGAGTTGCTCTGCACGTCGGTTGAATCTGACAAGAGGCGAGGTCCCTACGTTGTGTGCCGGGGATCTTCGTCCGGCGAGAAAAGTTATCTGTCGGCTGTGATGAGATGTCTTAGCGCTTTATTCTAAACCGATTGGTCAATCTGGGGGTTTGCGTTACGGGCGCGCCCCGATTCTTTCCACCATCAGCGATCGAGCTGCGGATGGTATCTGGCCAGCAAAAACACGCCCCAAATGGCGACCACGCCGGCGATCGCAAAGGGGATCGCCGCCCAGGCTGGAGCCTGCGATGTCTCCCCCAACACCACGATTCCAATTCCCACGGCCACCAACGGGTCGATCACGGTCAGTCCGGCAATCACCAGGTCCGGGGGCCCGGAAGAGTAGGCATTTTGCACAAAATAACCGCCGAGGGCGGCGGCGAGCCCGAGTCCCAACACGCACAGCACCGTCAACCATTCAAAATCACCAAACCTGACCCGGTTGATCACCACCTTGGCGAGCGTTGCCACGAAGCCGTACAGCACGCCCGCGCCGATGATGTAGAAAATGGCCTGAAAGCGAGATCGCAAGAGCGCGAAGGCGACTCCGAAGATCACCAAGACAATGGCGAGCACGGTGAGAATCGTGATCAGATTCGCATCGGTCACCGGCTTGTCCACGGCTGTGAATGCGGCCACGGTGACGAACAGGCCCACACCCCCGACACACATGGCGATGGCCACCTTCGACCCATGGTTGAGCGGTATGCGCGTGAGGCGGGAGTTGAGAATGGCCGTGATCACCAAAGCAACCGCACCCAGCGGCTGCACCACAATGATGGGCGCAAACCCCAGACTGGTCAGCTGAAACACGATAGCCAGGCCGAGCATGAGGGTACCGAACACCCACGACGGCCGACTGAGGAGCAGCATCAGCTGTCGAGGATTCAGCCCACTCGTAGCTTCCACGGTTGTTGCTTCAACCTTGTTGACCCCGCGGTGCTGAAACTGCGCCCCCAACGAAAGAAAGATCGCGCCTATCAGGGCCAACGGTATTCCGATGGCCTGCCGCGGATCAATTGTGATTTCCGCCGCCAGATCTGTCAGGTCCGTGGTCACCACATGACCTTACCCAGATCTTTGCCGATATTCTTGAGGAATGGCCGTACGCGCAATAGTAATTTCAGGTGACCCCGTTCTGCATTCCCCCGCAGCTCCCGTTGTCGAATTCGACGACGAGCTGCGTCTGTTGGTGCACGACATGTTCGAAACAATGGATGCCGCCCCCGGCGTCGGCCTCGCCGCCACGCAGGTGGGCGTAGGCCTTCGCATCTTCACGTATAACTTTCAGGACGATGATGACGTCACCTGGCGTGGCGTGGCGATCAACCCGGAACTCTGGATCACCCCCGTGCCCGCCGGCGTGACACAGACCGATGACGAGGACGAGGAAGACCTTGACGACGAGGAGGGCTGTTTGTCCTTCCCCGGTGAACGTTTTCCCCTACGACGCGCCGAGTCCGCCATCTTGCGGGCCATCGACCTCGATCAGAAGCCCTTTGAAATCCGTGCCGATGGGTGGCTGGCGCGCATCTTCCAGCACGAATTCGACCACCTCGACGGCACCCTGTACGTCGACCGTCTCGAACACATCTATCTCAAAATGGCACGCAAGGTCAGCCGCAAGCGCAGCTGGGGTCAACCCGGACTCAGCTGGCTGCCCGGCATTGACAACCTTGAGGGCTAACCAGCCCTAGAGGAAAGCGCGGATTGCCGCAGCCACCACGGCTGCGGCAAGCACCACAACAATGAAAGGCACCTTGAGCCAGAACAGGAGTGCGGCCACGAGCACGGCCGGCACCCGGGCATCAAGGACAATCGCCTGACCCGTTCCGAGGGTCTGCACGGCAATCAGTGCCGCGAGTAGCGCCACCGTGAGTAGATCCGCGATGCGGGCCGGCGCCGGACGACTGAGCACCCGCACCGGCACGAGATAGCCGGCGAACTTGATCGCCAAAACAGCGATGGAGGCGGCGATCACGATCTGCCAGATCGTCACGAGTGCATCTCCACGGCCGGCGCCACGTCCGCGGGTCGTGCAAACCAGTTGAACCAGCCCACGATCACGGCCACGAGCGCCGCCACGAGCACGGGAAGTCCCGGTGTCAGCCAGGGCGTGCTGATCGTCGCGACCAAAAAGGCCAGCACGGCTACGAGGATCGGCTGCAGATGCTTCAGTCGCGGCCACAACAGCCCCACAAACGCAGCGGCTGCGGCAGCGTCCAGTCCGAAGGCGCGGGTGTCCCCCATCGCATCACCGATCAGCGCACCCAGCAGGGTGGTGAGGTTCCACCCGATGAACACAGCCAGGCCCGTGACCCAGAAACCGGTCCGCCGGCTTCGTGGCGTCGGTTGGGCCAGGCCCACGGCCGTGGACTCGTCAATCGTGAGCCACGCCGCCGCCGTTCTTTTCCACCAGCCCCGGCCAACGATCGGGGAGGTGCGGATGCCGTAAATTCCGTTCCGCACGCCAAGGAGCGCGGCACCGGCAATGGCCGCCGGACCCGCCGCCGCGCCGCCCGCCGCCAGCACGCCCACGAGGGCAAATTGCGATCCGCCAGAAAACATCACCAGGCTGATAAAACTGGTCTGGAGGATCGACAGGCCGGCCGCGACCGAGAGGGCACCAAAGGAAATCCCGTACGCCGCGGTGGCGAGCCCCACCGCGATACCGCTCCGCACGGCAATCCGGCGATTCTGGCGCTCCACGATCTCACCAGGGCCATCATCGGTCGAGGTCATACTTCCCGCTTTCACGAAACCCTTAAACAAAAAAGGCCACCCGGGGTGGAGCCCTGAGTGACCTTTCGCTCCCCGACTTGGACTCGAACCAAGAACCTGCGCATTAACAGTGCGCTGCTCTGCCAATTGAGCTATCGAGGACTACCTGCGCCTTACCAACCGGCGCAGCTTTACTACTCTACCAAGTGGGTGGACCTCCGCAACGCCAATCGCGTGCCCGGTGCCCCCCCGATCGGCCCGGCTGCCCCCAAAACACCAGCTTTTCGCCCGCGCCTCGGTGCACCGGGTATGCCCACCTCGGGCGTGTCGCCGCTACACCGAATCGACATCACCACTGGGATCGGAGGCCGCCGCGGGGTTATCCGCTGCAAGCGCCGCAGCCAGCTCGGCCACATACGGATGCCACGGGTCGTGAAACACCTCGTCGATCGTGCCGAGACCCACGAGAACGCCTTGATGCATCACGCCGATTCGGTTCGCAACCCGACGAAGAACGGCGAGGTCGTGGCTAATGACCAGTGCCGAGAAGGCGCGCTCCCGCTGCAGCTCCCCAATGAGGTCCACCACGGCGTTTCGCACCAGAACGTCAACACCGGCCGTGGGCTCATCGGCAATCAGGAGGCTCGGACCGAAAATCAGGGCACGGGCCAGAGCCGTCCGCTGACGCTGACCGCTCGACAACTCGTACGGGTACTTCGCGAGCGCCGCCAGCGGCAACCGCACGGCGTCAACCATGGTGGCCACGCGGGTGTCCAGCGCACGCCGGTTATACCGCCGATCGCGCTCCAGCACGGGCTCAGCAACGATCTCGGCAACCGTCAGGGTGGAGGGCAGCGTCTCGGCGGCATCCTGAGCCAGCATCCCCACACCGAACGTGAGACGGCGCAACTGGCGCCGACTGATGCGGCGCAGCGGAAAACCGAGCACGGTCGCCTCACCCCCGGTGATTTGGGGTCGAAGCCCGCCGACATCAGACGACGACGCCGTGCCCGAGAGCACGCGCGCGAGTGTGCTCTTGCCCGACCCGCTCTCCCCCAGCAAGCCCACGACCTCCCCGTGCGCGATGCGCAGGTTGAGCCCGTGCACGGCCACGAAGGCCGGGCTGGCACCATGCGGCGCATACTCGATGGTGAGATCGCTCGTCACAATGGGCAGAACGGATGCCGCGCCAGGTGTCATGCGCTCTATCCTGCCGCACGCAGGCTGCGAAGTCTCTCCCTGCGCTCGGCCTGCTCGCGCGGGTCCGGCACCGGCAGGGAGGCCAACAGTCGCTGTGTGTACGGATCCTGAGGCGCGCCGAGCACCTCCGCGCCGGTTCCCTCCTCCACGAGCTTGCCTTTGTACAAAACGGCAATCCGGTCGGCGAGAATGTCAACCACGGCCAGGTCGTGACTGATGAACAGCGCCGCGAACCCAAACTCGCGTTGCAGCTCCGCGAAGAGCTCCAGAACCTTCGCCTGCACCGACACGTCGAGCGCACTCGTGGGCTCATCGGCGATCAGCAGAGTGGGTTCGAGGGCTAGCGCCCGTGCCAGACTGGCGCGCTGTCGCTGCCCGCCACTCAGCTCGTGGGGAAAACGGTCGCCGAACCCGCGTGGCAGCTGCACGGCTTCCAGGAGTTCGTTCACCCGCTTGCGAGCTGCAACGGCATTCTTGGCCCGGCCATGCACAATGAGCGGCTCGGCAACGCACTCCGCAATGGTGAGCAGCGGATTGAAGCTCGACGCCGGGTCCTGAAAGACAAACCCAATGTCACTGCGGGCACTCTTGAACTGTCGTTCCTTGAACCCGTTCATCTCGTGCCCCAGCACCGTGAGCGAGCCATCGGTCACCCGGGTCAGTCCCGCCATGGCCCGGCCGATCGTGGTCTTACCGGAGCCGCTCTCGCCCACGAGGCCCAGCACTTCTCCGGAGCGGATGACGAAGCTCACGCCATCCACAGCGGTGAAACCCGGTCGTCCCAAACGTCCCGGATACTGAATCTTGAGATTATCGGCCACCACAACGGGGACGCTCGACGCCCAGCTGGAGTCACGAGCCAGCGCGCGGGCAGATGCCCGTTCCGTTCCCTGACCCACGTGCGGCACCGCTCCCAGCAAACGCTTGGTGTAGTCGTGCTGGGGGTTGCTGAACAGGTCCTGGGCGTTGGCTTCTTCCACGACCTTGCCCTCATACATGACCGCCACCCGATCAGCCAGGTCGGCCACCACGCCCATGTTGTGGGTGATCAGCACGATTGCGGTGCCGAATTCGTCACGGCACCGCCGCAGCAGGTCGAGGATCTCGGCCTGCACGGTCACGTCGAGAGCCGTGGTCGGCTCGTCGGCAACGATGAGGCCCGGGTCCAGGACGAGCGCCATGGCAATGACCACCCGCTGCTTCTGACCGCCCGAAAATTGGTGTGGGTAGTAGTCGATGCGGGACTCCGGATCGGGAATCCCCACACGGCCAAGAATTTCGATGGCCTTCGCCCGCGCTTCTTTGCGGGTGAACTGGCCGTGGGCTCGAATCCCCTCGGCAATTTGCCACCCCACCGTGTAGACGGGATTTAGCGCGGTTGACGGTTCCTGAAAGACCATGGAGACATCGGTTCCCCGCAGCTGACGGAGCTTCTGAGGTGTCACGGACAGGATGTCGTTGGAGCTGGACCCGTCCTTGCTGCTCAGGATGACGGCGCCATGGGCGACGGCCGTTTCCGGGAGCAGGCCCAGAATAGTTTTCGCGGTGACTGTTTTGCCGCTGCCGCTTTCCCCCACAATGGCGAGAACCTCGCCCGGGGCAACGCGCAGACTCACGCCATCGACGGCCTTCACGGCTCCGCCGTCCGTTGCGAAGGTCACATTGAGGTTGCTGATGGTGACAACGTCTGTCGAATTGCTGCTCATGATTTGACCTCAAAGCCGTCGTCAGTCATCGGTGCGGATGTTTCGAGCCCAGCGAGTCCGCCGGGTCCCGCTGTGAGCGTTCCCCCGGGAACGACCGAGGTTTCGGCCACGAGTCCGGCGTTCTTGCCGGGTCGGCGCCGGCTGCGCAGCCGCGGGTCGGCGAGGTCATTCAGGCTCTCGCCCACGAGAGTGACGCCCAGAACGACCAGCACAATGGCCAGGCCCGGGAACAGACTTGTCCACCAGATGCCGCTAGTCACGTCGGACAGGCTCTTGTTGAGGTCATAACCCCACTCGGCGGCTGCAGAGGGTTCAATACCGAAACCGATGAACCCGAGGCCGGCAAGGGTGAGAACGGCTTCCGAGGCGTTCAGGGTGAAGATGAGGGGCAGGGTACGGGTGGCGTTTCGCAGCACGTGACGGAACATGATGCGTCCGTTACTGGCGCCCAGAACGCGGGCCGATTCCACGTAGGCTTCGGCCTTGATCCGCACGGTCTCGGCACGAATCACCCGAAAGTACTGGGGAATGAACACCACCGTGATGGAGATCGCGGCGGCAAGAATACCGCCGATCAGATCGGAGCGTCCGCCCGAGATGACAATAGCCATCACGATGGCGAGCAGGAGGGTCGGGAAGGCGTAGACGGCATCGCAGATGACCACGAGCACCCGGTCGAGCCAGCCACCGAAGTATCCGGAAACGAGGCCAAGAGCAACACCGGCAAACAGTGACAGGGTGACGGCCACGATGATCACGATGATGGCGGTCTGTGATCCCCAAATGACACGGGAGAGCACATCGTATCCGCCCACGGTCGTGCCCAGTGGGTGGATACCGCTGGGTGGCTGCTGGGAGCCGAATGCGCCATCGGCATCGCGCAGCTGGCTGAAGCCGTACGGCGCGAGGACGGGCGCAAAGATGGCGGTGAGGATGAAGACGGCGGTGATCACCAGTCCGACCACGAGCATCCCCCGTTGCAGCCCAATGCTTTGCCGCAGCTGGTGCACGATGGGAAGGCGGGTCCAGGCCGGAGACTTGGGAGCGTGGGTGTCGCTGGCAGGCGTGGGTGTGGTTTCCGTTGTCATGATCAGTACCGCACTCTCGGGTCGATGAGCGCGGCAATGACGTCCACGATGAAGTTAGACAGCGCCACGATGACGGCCAGCAGCGCCACAATGCCCTGCACCGCCACGAAGTCGCGGGCCTTGATGAATTCGATGAGCATAAAGCCGAGACCCTTCCATTCGAAGGTCGTTTCGGTGAGAACGGCGCCACCGAGGAGGAGGGCCACCTGCAGCCCGATAACGGTGATGATGGGGATCAGCGCGGGCCGGTAGGCGTGCTTGCGTACCAGTCGGAACTCGTTGACACCGCGGGAGCGTGCCGCATCAACGTAGTCGGTGCCCAGGGTCCCAATCACGTTTGTGCGCACGAGCCGAAGGAAGATGCCGGCGGTCAGGAGCCCGAGAGCGAGGGACGGAAGAACGGCGTGCGCGAGAACGTCAGCGAGAACAGCGGGGTCACCGGTCTGGAGGGCGTCAATAGTGTACAAACCGGTTTTGTTCGGGAGGAGCTGCATCTGCAGCTCGGACCCCGTGGTGGCCCGACCAGCCACCGGGAGCACCTTCAGCCAGACAGCGAAGACGAGCTTGAGCAACAGACCGGCGAAGAAGACGGGGGTGGCGTAGCAGAGGATAGCGAAAACGCGGAGGAAGGCATCTGGTGCCCGGTCTCGCCAATAAGCGGCCACCATACCGAGGGGAATTCCCACGATGAACGCGACGACGAGAGAATACGTCACCAGTTCCAGCGTGGCGGAGCCGTAGGTGAAGAGCACCTCAGCGACCGGTCGGTTCGTGCTGATCGTGGTGCCGAAATTACCGGTGAACACCTGCCCCAGGTACTCCACATACTGCACGAAGATGGGGCGGTCGTAGCCGGCGGCCTGAATGCGCTCGGCCAACTGCTCCGGGCCGAGGCGCCCGCCGAGCGCGGCGGTGATCGGGTCACCGGTCGTGCGCATCAGCCAGAACACCATGGAGACCAGGATGAAGATGGTGGGAAAGATGAGCACGAACCGCACCAGCAAGTAGCGGCCGATACCTCCCCCCGGCGTAGTTTTCTTCTTCTTAGACGCACGCCCAGCCACCGGGGCCGAGGGCTTCATCGCCACACTGGTCATTACTACCTCACAATTGCACAAGAATCGGGGGTGTTCAGCATAATTGCGCTGAACACCCCCGGCGATCTAACTGGAGAAGACTCTAGTCTCTGTTCGACTAGCCCTTGACAAGCGCGCCGTAGCGGAACTTGAACGAGGGATCAAGGGTGTCTTGCGTACCCGTGATGTCCGTTCCCGTCACCGCAACCTGCGCACCCTGAAGCAGCGGCACGGTCGACAGCTGTGTGGCGACCTTGTCCTGGATCTCCTCGATCAGCGCGGTGCGCTGTTCGGGGTCGGCGGTGACGGCCTGCTCGAGGATCAGTGCGTCAACAGCGGTGTCGCTGTAGTGGTTCTTCAGGAAGCCACCCTCGAGGAAGAACGGCGTCAGGTAGTTGTCGGCGTCCGAGTAGTCCGGGAACCAGCCGAGCTGGTACGCGGGGTAGACATCCGTCGTACGGTCCTTCGCGTACTGAACCCACTCGGTGGTCTGCAGGTTGACCGTGAAGAGTCCCGACGCTTCCAGCTGGTCCTTGACCAGGGCGTACTCGTCAGCTGACGATGGGCCGTAGTGGTCATTGCTGTACTGGAGGTTCAGCTCAACCACACCGGTCACGCCGGCAGCCGCGAGGGTTGCCTGTGCCTTCTCAACGTCGGGGGCTCCCGCGCCGTCGCCGTAGAGACCCTTGAGCGCTTCATTGGCTCCGGTCAGTCCGGCCGGAACGTAGGAGTAGAGGGGCGTGTACGTGCCCTTGTACACCTGGGTGGCGATTTCCTCGCGGTCGACAAGGTCGGCGACTGCGGCACGCACGGCCAGGGCCTTCGCGGGATCTGCGTCTGCCGTCGTGGTGCCGAAGGGCTGAGTGTTGAAGTTGAAGGTGATGTAGCGAATCTCGCCACCGGGCCCATCAACGACCGAGACGTTCGAGTTGCCCCGAAGGTCATCGATGTCGGTGGCCGACAGGCTGCGCCACGCGACGTCAATGTTTCCTTCCTGCACGTCAAGCTTCAGGTTGGAGGAATCCGTGTAGTACTTCACGTTCACGACGTCGGTCTTTGCCGGGCCGAGGAGGCCCTCATAGCCCTCATACGCCTTGTAGGAGAGCAGGTTGTTGAAGTCGTAGCTCACCAGCTCGTACTGGCCGGCGAACGCCTTGGCCGCGACGATGTCGTTGTCCGGTGTCAGGGCGTCGGCGGAGAAGGACTCTTCATCAACGATGGGGCCGGCCGGGCTCGAGAGAATCTGAGCGAAGACCTGATCGTCCGCCGCCTTCAGGTTGAAGACAACCGTGGTGTCATCAACAGCATCGGTGCTGTCCAGGTTATACAGCAGAGAGGAGGGGCCGTTGTCCGCTGCAATCGCCAGCTGGCGGTCGAAGCTGAACTTCACGTCGGATGCGGTGAGATCGTTACCGTTTGCCCACTTCAAATCGGGCTTCAGGGTCACGGTGTACTCCGTCGGCGAGGTGAACTCAGCCGACGCCGCGATATCCGGTTCGACATCGGGGCTGCCGTACGGCGTGTTCATCAGGAACGGAAAGACCTGAGTCTGCACGGCGAAGGAACCCGCATCGTAGGAACCCGCGGGGTCGAGGGTGGTGATCTTGTCGGTGGTGCCGATCGTGATGGTGCCGCCAGTTGCCGCGGTATCGCCGCCGCCGCCGGCCGAGCAACCAGCGAGAACGAGCGCCGCGACTGCAAAGCCAGCGGTGGCAGCGAGAGCGCGCTTGCCGTTAGTGAATGCGGATGTCATATCCGTCGTCCTCTTCCTGTTGGGAGAACCGCCACGAAGGCACCAGAAGGCTCCGCCGCAGTTCAGCTATAGGAATAGGGTTAGCACAGAATTCGCGTGCAGCCCTAGCTCATCGCAGCTTCTTTACACAGCTGCAACAATCCCGCGACTTATTCGTCGCGGAGACTGCGCCGTTCCGCCTCAACCCGCATGATCTCTCGCTGCAGCGTCACGTAGACATCACGGTTGGTGGGGTCGGCTCTCTGCAGGCGTCCACGAAGCTCCGCATTCTGGCGCAGCAGGTCCTTTTCGATGAGGGCCACACTGACATCGCGCACGTACCGGGTGATCTCTCGACCCGGACGCTCGGGCAGCGGGGCCATGGCCAACTGCTTCACCAGGTTGGCGAGAGCCTCGGGAACAGCCGACACGACCTGATCGAGCCAATCAGCATTCTCCGCATGGTCGAGGCTGGACGCCATGGCGTCGCGCACAATGGCCAGGCTGGCGTTGGAGAAGCTCGTCTGTACCGCGCGCGCCAGGATGTCGGAGCCGACGAGCGTCGGATTCTGCAGCATCGCCATGAGGCCGTCACGCTCCATTCGAGTCACGGGGTCGGTCGGCAGCTCCAGCAGCGAGAAGGGTTTCTCCGGCGGAACCTCGACGGCGACGGCGGAGTATCGTGGGGGAGCCTCGGGCGTGCGCGAGCGGCCCTGTGCGGTCGATACCGCCTTGCGCACCTCCCCCAGGTCCACGCCAAGCATGCGGGCGAGTTCCCGCGTGTAGCCCGGCCGAAGGGACGGGTCGCGAATGTCGCCCACGATGGGTGCCGCCGCGCGCAGGGCACCGATGCGCCCCTCAACGGTCTCGAGGTTGTACTGGCCCAGTAGCTGGCGAATCATGAACTCAAACATGGGCTTTTTTGAATCCACGAGGCGACGAACGGCGTCGTCCCCACGGTGAAGCCGCAGGTCGCACGGGTCAAAGCCTTCGGGAGCCACGGCCACGAACGTTTGGGCACTGAAACGCTGCTCCTCGCTGAAGGCGCGCATGGCGGCCTTCTGGCCCGCGGCATCCGGGTCGAAGGTGAAGACCACCTCACCCACCCCACTGTCATCGCCCATGACGCGGCGCAGCACCTTGATGTGATCGACACCGAAGGACGTGCCGCAGGTGGCAACAGCGGTGGTGACGCCGGCCAGGTGACACGCCATCACGTCGGTGTAGCCTTCCACGACCACAACCTGGTGACTGCGGGAAATGTCACGCTTAGCCAGGTCGAGCCCGTAGAGCACCTGTGCCTTGTGATACACGGGTGACTCGGGGGTGTTCAGGTACTTCGGTCCCTTGTCGTCGTCGAGGAGTTTTCGCGCACCAAATCCGATTGTCTGCCCCGTGATGTCACGGATGGGCCAGACCAAGCGGCCGCGGAAGCGATCGTACACACCACGGTCACCGCTCGACACCAGACCAGACAGCGTGAGCTCATCGGTGGTGAAACCCTTGCCCCGGAGGTGCTTGGTGAGTTCATCCCAGCTCTTTGGGGCGAAGCCCACTCCGAAGTGCGCGGCGGCCTCGGCGTCGAACCCGCGTCCACCCAGAAAGTCACGGCCGATCTGAGCGTCGTGGCTTCCGAGGCGTTCCACAAAGAACTCCGCGGCAGCCTGGTTAGCGGCGAGCAGGCGTGCCCGATTGCCGTGGTCGGGCGCGGCTCCCCCGCCGTCTTCGTAGTGCAGCTCCAGCCCGGCACGACCGGCCAGGCGTTCGACGGCCTCGCTGAAGGTGACGTGGTCCATTTTTTGCAGGAACGAGTACACGTCCCCGCTCTCGCCGCAACCGAAGCAGTGGTAGAAACCCACCTGGGGGCGCACGTGAAAACTCGGGGTGCGCTCATCGTGGAAGGGACATAAGCCCTTCATCGAACCGATGCCGGCCGATTTCAGCTGCACATAGTCGCCCACAATGTCGGCAATATTGGTACGGGCCTTGACCTCTTCGATGTCACCTTGTCGAATCAGTCCAGCCATGACGTAATTCTAGCTGTCACACCCACGAGCTAACCCTGCACGAGCCGTTCGTACCAGGCCAGTGCCGACTGATCCGTGAGACTGGCGACCTGATCGACAACCACGCGTTTGCGGGCGCCATCGTCAGCGGCCGCGGCCCAATCCTCGGTGAAGCCCGGGTCGAGATGCTCGTCGCCACTGGCCAGGAGCGTGTCGGCCAGCAGGGTGAGCACCTGACGCTGCTGCACGTAGATGGGCTTGCGGGTGTTGCGGGTCATGACGAACGCTGCCACGATCCCCTTCAGCACGGCAATCTCCGCCTGCGTCTCGCGCGGAACCACCACGTGAGCGCCGAAGCGGATGAAGTTCTCGCCCGGGTAGGCCTGTCGCGTGGCGCGCACGGCCGCGCCGCTGAACCGCCCGATGAGCTGGCTGCTGAGATTTTTCAGCCGTCCCTGATCGCGGCGACCGCCGGACCACTCCGACATCCAATAATCGAGGGAGTCAAGGCGGTTGAAGGCCTTCGAGAGATCCTCCTCGGAGAGCTCGGTGCCGATCCACTCCGACATGGTGGCCAGCAGGTCATCATGATTTGTGCGTCGTCCGAGCAGGGCAACGTCCACGTAACCGTTCACCACGGCGTCTTCGAAGTCGTGCACGGAGTAGGCGATGTCGTCGGAGAGGTCCATGATCTGCGCCTCGATGCACAGCTGCCGGTCCGGTGCGCCGCGGCGCAGCCACTCAAAAGCTGCGATGTCGTGCTCGTAAAAGCCATACTTGGCTCGGCCACTCGGATCGCGCACGGAGGAACTCTCCGGCCACGGATACTTGCAACTCGCATCCAGGCTCGCCCGGGTGAGGTTCAAGCCGTAGCTCTCGCCATCCGGGCCGAAGACCTTGGGCTCGAGTCGGGTGAGCAACCGCAGCGTCTGCGCGTTGCCTTCAAAACCCCCAATGTCCAGGGACCAGGTGTTGAGTGCCTTTTCCCCGTTGTGGCCAAAGGGCGGATGCCCAATGTCGTGCGCGAGGCACGCGGTATCCACGATGTCGGGATTCACGTTCAAGCGGTTTGCGAGTTCGCGGCCTACCTGGGCCACCTCGAGCGAGTGAGTGAGGCGGTTGCGGGCGAAGTCAAGACCGGCTGTCGGGGAGAGCACCTGCGTCTTGGCGGCCAGCCGTCGCAGGGCGCTGGAGTGCAGCAGTCGCGCCCGGTCGCGCGCGAAATCGCTGCGCCGTGAATAGTGCTCCTCCGGGAACCAGCGTTCCTCGTCGTGCTCGCCATAGATTGGCGTGACGTGTTCGGGTGCGTTAACCACCGCTTGTGTCCCCTTCGCCCTCGGTCAGGTGCAGTCGTTCCGCACCGGCCAACTCCTGAGACTCCAACCAGCGTTCCGGCAGCGACGGCTTCTTCGGAGTGCCGGCACGTCCGCGCGGTCCCTCAGCGCCCGCGCCGGGGTAGGGCTGGTCGCCGTCGAGGGTTCCGAGCAGATCGTCGAGCATGGCCAGGGACTCGACGGCGGCCAGTCGGGCCCGCAGGTCGCCGCCCACCGGATACCCCTTGAAGTACCAGGCCACGTGCTTGCGCACGTCGCGGCAAGCTCGCTCTTCGCTCTCGAAAAATTCCGTGAGCAGCTCCGCGTGCCGACGAAAGGCGTTACACACCTCACCGAGGGAGGGTTCCGCCTTCAGCGTCTCACCGCGAAAAGCCGCGGCGAGGTCACCGAACAGCCACGGACGCCCGAGGCAGCCGCGCCCGACAACGACACCGTCGCATCCGGTCTCCGCCACCATGCGCAGTGCATCGTCGGCGGACCAAATGTCGCCGTTGCCGAGAATCGGAGTGTCGGTGATGGTGTTCTTGAGCTGCGCGATGGCGGACCAGTCGGCCTGGCCGGAGTAGAACTCCGCGGCGGTGCGCGCGTGCAGGGCGATTGATGCCACGCCGGCGCCGGCCGCAGCCTTGCCCGCTTCGAGATAGGTGAGGTGATCGGAGTCGATGCCCTTGCGCATCTTCACGGTGACGGGAACGTCACCGGCGGCACCTACGGCTGCTTCCACAATCTGGCGAAAGAGTCCCAGCTTCCAGGGCAGCGCCGCCCCGCCGCCCTTGCGGGTGACCTTGGGTACCGGGCAGCCGAAGTTGAGGTCGATATGGTCGGCGCGATCCTCGGCCACGAGCATGGTGACTGCCTCGGACACGGTCTTGGGATCAACGCCGTACAGCTGAATCGACCGGGTGGTCTCGCTGGGATGATGGGCGATCAGTCGCATGGACTCACGTGTGCGCTCCACCAGGGCACGCGAGGTGATCATTTCACTCACGTAGAGCCCGGCACCGAATTCGCGACAGAGCCGGCGAAATGCGGTGTTGGTGATGCCGGCCATGGGCGCAAGAACCACAGGCACGTCGAGAGTCAACGGCCCAATCTTGAGCGGTGCGGGAGTTGCGTGTGTGAGAGTCATGTACGTTCAATTCTTCCAGAACAATTCCCCAACAAATACAACAGGTGTGGCGCCCACAATTGTGAGCGCCACACCTGTGTTGGTGCGGGTGAGAGCGTTACGCTCCGCAGCCGCAGGAGCCGCAGCCACAGGAGCCAGCGGCGTCTTCGGGCTGGCCGAGGAGCTGGATCGTGGGGCGCGGTGTTGTGTCGGTTGTGGTGCTCGTGATGGTTGCGTCGCTCATGCGATGTTCTCCTCAGACTTTTCGGTTCGAACCTTATTCAAGACTTCGGCAAATGTATCAGCATCCTGCGCTCCGGACACTCCGTATTTTCCGTCAATGACGAAGAAGGGAACTCCCTGAATGCCGTATTCGCCGGCCTGGGCGACATCCGCTTTCACATCGGCAAGAAACTCGTGTGCGGTCAGAGCGCGAACAACGTCGACGCGGTCGAGGCCGATCTCGGCGGCGAGGTCAGCGAGGTCCTCAATGCGCCCCACATGGCGCCCCTCAACGAAGTAGGCCTTCAGAAGGCGCTCCTTCATGTCCAGTTGACGACCCTGAGACTTGGCGTAGTGCAGCAGCTCGTGGGAGATCACCGTGTTGGTCTGGTGAATGGAGTCGTAGTCGTAGTGCAGTCCCACGCTCTCGGCAATACCGGTCACGCGCTCAAGCATCTGCTCCACCTCCGGTAGCGACATCCCCTTCTTCTCGCTCAGGTACTGCGTGGGGGTGCCGGCATATTCCACGGGGGTATCGGGCGAAAGTTCGAAGCTGTGGTATTCCACCTCGATGGGCCCGCCGTACAGGGCTGCACCGGCCTCAAATTTTCGCTTGCCGATGTAGCACCAGGGGCACTGCACATCGGACCAGATATCGACCTTGATGGTGTCGGCTGCGGTTGCCGCTTCGGTCACATTCGTTGTATCGGTCACTCCGACGTAACCATCAGAACCCAGCGCACTATTCCCTCTGCAGCGAAAGAATGCGCTTCAACTGGGTGGAATCCACTTCTACTGAAGTGCCTCTTCGGCTGTGGGCGTGTCGACCGCGCCGCCGTAACGGCGATTGCGAGACGCATAAAGCTCTATGGCATGCCAAAGGTCAACGCGGGTGAAGTCGGGCCAGAGCGTGTCGAGAAACACCATCTCGGCATAGGCGCTCTGCCACAGCAGAAAGTTGCTGGTTCGTTGCTCCCCCGAGCTGCGCACGAACAGGTCCACATCTGGCAGCTCGCTCGTGTACAGGTGGCGCTGAATGGCCTTCTCGGTGATGCCCGACGGCTTCAGCCTGCCCGCGGCAACCTCTTCGGCCAACTCGCGCACGGCATCCGTGATCTCGGTGCGACCGCCGTAGTTCACGCACATGGTGAGCGTAAGCACATCATTGGACGCGGTGAGTTTCTCGGCAAACTGCAATTCGTTAATGACGGATGCCCAGAGTCGCGGCTTTCGGCCGGCCCACCTCACCCGCACTCCCCACTCGTTGAGCTGGTCGCGGCGGCGATGGATCACGTCACGGTTGAAGCCCATCAGGAAGCGAACCTCCTCGGGAGAACGCTTCCAGTTTTCGGTAGAAAACGCGTACACGCTCAGATGCTTCACGCCGAGCTGGATGGCGCCGGCCACGACATCGAGCAGTGCGGCTTCCCCCATCTTGTGTCCCTCGACGCGGTTCAGGCCGCGCGCGTTCGCCCAGCGACCGTTCCCGTCCATGACGATGGCAATGTGCTCGGGAACCGCGCGCGGGTCGATGTCGGGCGGATAGAGCCCGGTCCAATCGAGGGCACGGAACGGCACCGAGTCCTTGTGCGTGATGGGCGTGGGCGTTCGCGTTTTGCGCAGGAATCCGCGACGCGCCGGCTCAGGAGATGTCATCGGGCGACGTGTTCCAACGAACGCAGGCCGCGGCCCAGATGCCACTGGGTGTAGGCGGCAACGATGCCACCCGCCTGGCCCTGCGTGCGTGTGCTCGTGGCGGCCGCGTGCTCCCAGTCACCGGTGAGCAGGGCGCTGAGGAGGGCAATGGTGAGCCTGTCGACGCGGGGAGACCCGGGCGAGGCGCAGGTGTCGCACACCACACCACCCAGCTGCACCACGATCGCTGAGTGCTCACCCACGGCCCCGCACCGGGCGCAGTCCTGAAAACTGGGTGCCCAACCGGCCATGGAGACAGCGCGAAGAAGGTACGAATCCAGCGTGAGACTTGCTCCGTGTTCACGCCGTGACAGGGACCGCAGGGCGCCCACCAGAAGCAGGTACTGCTGCAGGGATCCCTCCGATTCCGTGAGCTTGTCGGCTGTTTCCACCATGACACTCGCCGCGGTGTAACAGTCATAATCGGCGGTAATGAGGGCGCCATAGGAGCCGAGAGACTCGGCCTGGGTGACAATATCGAGATTTCGTCCCTCATAGAGCTGCACATCAGCCACCATGAAGGGTTCGAGGCGAGCCCCGAATTTGGAGCCCGTCCGTCGCACACCCTTGGCAACGGCCCGCACCTTACCGTGGGCACGGGTAAGCAGGGTGACGATCCGGTCGGCTTCACCCAGCTTGTGGGTTCGCAGCACAACCGCTTCATCTCGATAGACAGGCACACCTGATTCTCCCACTTCTGGCACTGGTATTTCGCGTGAGTCGGGGGGAGACTGAAACCATATTATTTCGTGGTGTGGAGGTTACTAATGAAACCTGTTCAGAGCTCATTGCCCGACGGAATGCCCGTACTGTCCCGCGGCAAGCATCGCACCCCTCGCAGTGGCGGGTGCTTCATGGAATTCGCGTCGTATTTGGCGGGCGAATCGTGGAGTGATCACCCGCAGTGCACGCATCCTGTGCTGGCGTCCCTCGCGCGCATGGTGAATGACTGCACCAACGATGAGGGTCGCTCACGACTGGCTGTTCTCATCCCCTCGGTCATTGGGCTGCGCGGAGACGCACCGCAGATCGAGATCCTCGTGTCACTCCGTGCCGCCTCTGCCGCACTGCCCCTCGTGAGCCGCGATCGACAACGTGCTCTGGCCGTGGGGATTCTGTCCTGTGAACGCAGCCTGGCACGCTTGGGCGTCGAAACTCCGGCCACCGGTGCGCAGATTCGCCGGGCCCTGGCCACCGCACCCGACGCTGAAAAGTGGGCTCGAGACTTCATCGTGTCTGTCCGATCGTGGTCGCATGCCAAGTTCACGGCACGCACCGCAGATTCCATTCTGCGGGTGTCCGTGCAGGGAATTGCCGAGGCGTGTCTACCCGACCCTGACGAGCGGCTGCACGACTTGCTCGCTCTGGCCGTCGATGACTGCCGCCGGGTTCTGACTCCCGCGACTCCCCTGCCGGCCGCCACTCCCATCGATGTGCGCGGTCTCACCACCATCGGATCACGTCGGAGTCGCGCCTAACTCCAACCGTAGTCAGGACGCCGGCCTGAGCTGCTCAGGCCGAGCAACTCAGGCCGAGCAACTCAGACCGAGCAACTCAGACCCTAAACGGCTCAGACCGTGCTGAGCTGGCGACGCCCGACTTCGGAGCGAACGCCGCGGTTCACGGCGGACACCACGGCTTTGAGAGAGGCCGTGGAGATGTCCTCGTCGATGCCCACGCCCCAGAACCGCTTGCCGTTCACGTCCAGTTCCACGTAGGCGGCTGCGAGTGCATCGCCTCCGGCTGACAGGGCGTGCTCCACATAGTCGTAGAGGGTGACCTGAATACCGCGCTCGTCCAACACGGTGAGGAAGGCATTGATCGGGCCGTTCCCGTGACCCGTCACATTGGACACGGTGTCACCATCGCGCAGGTCGACGGCGAGGTCCACATGTCCGGCCAGGTCGCTGGACGTGCGCGTGGAGAAGATCTCGAAGCGGCCCCACTTGGCGTCGGGGGTCTTCACGCTGGCCGGTAGGTACTCGTCGTTGAAGATATCCCAGATCTGAGCGCTGGTGACCTCTCCGCCCTCACTGTCCGTCTTCGCCTGCACCACGCCGGAGAATTCGATCTGCAGCTTGCGAGGGAGATCCAGGGAATGGTCCGTCTTGAGCAGGTAAGCCACTCCGCCCTTGCCCGACTGAGAATTCACTCGAATCACGGCTTCGTAGCTGCGCCCCAGGTCCTTGGGATCAACCGGCAGGTACGGCACGGCCCACACGAGATCGCTGGTGGAGCAGTCGCGCTCGGCCGCCTCGGCATCCATGGCCTCGAAGCCCTTTTTGATGGCGTCCTGGTGTGACCCGCTGAAGGCCGTGAATACCAGGTCGCCGGCCCAGGGGCTGCGCTCCGGAACAGGCAGCTGGTTGCAATACTCTGCCGTGCGCTTGATCTCGTCGATGTTGCTGAAGTCGATCTGCGGGTCAACGCCCTGCGTGAACATGTTGACACCCAGCGCCACGAGGTCCACGTTGCCGGTGCGCTCCCCGTTGCCGAACAGGCACCCCTCAATGCGGTCTGCCCCGGCCAGGTAACCGAGCTCCGCGGCGGCGATTGCGGTGCCGCGGTCGTTGTGCGGGTGTAGGGACAGAATCACGTTCTCGCGGTGGGCGAGGTGGCGCGACATCCACTCAATGGAGTCCGCATACACGTTTGGCGTGGCCATTTCCACGGTGGCGGGCAGGTTGATGATGACCTTGCGGTCGGCCGTGGGTTCAAAGATCTCGATGACCTGGTTGGAGACGTCCACCGCGAACTCGAGCTCGGTGCCGGTGAAACTCTCCGGTGAGTACTCGTAGTACACCGTGGTGCCGGGCACTGTCGCCTCGAGGGCACGGCAGGTGCGGGCGCCGAAAAGAGCAAGGTCAATGATGCCCTGCTTGTCTTCACGGAAGACCACCTCGCGCTGCAACACGCTGGTGGAGTTGTACAGGTGCACGATGGCCTGCTTGGCACCCTTGATCGACTCGTAGGTGCGCGTAATGAGCGCTTCTCGTGCCTGAGTGAGCACCTGGATGGTGACGTCGTCCGGAATGGCGTTTCCGTCGATCAGGCTGCGCACAAAGTCGAAGTCTGTCTGGCTGGCGGACGGAAAGCCCACCTCGATCTCCTTGTAGCCCATGCGTACGAGCAGGTCAAACATGATGCGCTTGCGCTCGGGACTCATCGGGTCGATGAGAGCCTGGTTGCCGTCTCGCAGGTCGACAGCGCACCAGCGCGGCGCCACCTCGATCCGCTTCGACGGCCAGGTGCGGTCGGCAAGGTCGATGCCGAACTGCTCGTGGTACGGGCGGTAGCGGTGAACCGGCATGTTGGATGCGGTCTGATTGTTCTTCATGATCTGTGATCCCCTCAAGAGTGTCAGCAGCCAACGACAAACGCCGCGACGAGGGAGGCCTTTAGATTAGGACTCGTCGCGGCAGCTAAGAAGGAGCAGACCGAACAGCACGGATTTAGGCTAGCACCGTTTGCACCGCCCAATTCCTGCCAAGCCTGTGAGTCTCGGGACTAAAAGCCCAGTCGTCCGAGCTGCTTGGGGTCGCGCTGCCACTCCTTGGCAATCTTGACCCGCAGCGACAGAAAGACACGCTTACCCACGAGGGGCTCGATTTCCTTGCGCGCTCGCATGCCCACATCCTTCAGCCGGCTGCCGGACTTGCCGATGATGATGCCCTTTTGGCTGTCGCGCTCCACGAAGAGGTTCGCGTAGATTTCCACGAGCTCCTGATCATCACGCTCAATGATGTCGTCGATGGTGACGGCGATGGAGTGTGGAAGCTCGTCCGTCACTCCCTCCAGCGCAGCCTCGCGAATGTACTCGGAAATTCGGGATTCCAGCGTCTCATCGGTCACTGTATCGGCCGGGTAGAGCGGTGCCTCGGCGGTGGGCAGCAGGCGCAGCAGCTCCACGGCCAGGGTGTCCAACTGGATGCGACTGGTTGCGGAAATGGGCACGATTGCTTCCCAGTCCCGCAGCTGTGACACCGCAAGAAGCTGATTGGCCACGTTCGTTTTCGACGATGCGTCGATCTTCGTGACGATGGCCACCTTGCGGGCCCGCGGGAAGGCATCCAGTTGCTCGTTAATGAATTTGTCACCCGGGCCGATGGGCTCGTTGGCCGGAATGCAGAGACCGATCACGTCGACGCCGGCGAGGGTGGCGGTGACAAGACTGTTCAGCCGCTCACCGAGAAGGGTGCGGGGCTTGTGGATGCCGGGGGTGTCGACCAGAATCAGCTGGCCGTTTTTTTGGTGCACAATTCCGCGAATGGCGCGCCGCGTGGTCTGCGGCTTCGACGATGTGATGGCGACCTTTTCGCCTACGAGGGCGTTGGTCAGAGTGGACTTGCCCACGTTGGGACGTCCCACGAACGAGACAAACCCCGCACGATAATCACCGGCCGGGTTTTCATTTGTTCTGGTCATGACCACTTGCTCCTTCATCGTCCGGCATCCCGAGGAATGCCGCTTGCGCATCAATCAATGCTTCATCTCGTTCCACCAGCACGGTGCTGATGCGCTTTCGCCGACCCTCTGTTCGTTCTGCGGTGAGGATCAAACCGCTGGCCCCGGCGACGGAACCAGCGACCGGAAGCCGGCCGAGTGCTTTCGCCAAGAGACCGCCAACCGAATCCACGTCATCGTCGTCAAGTTCGAGGTCAAACAATTCTCCCAGTTCGTCGACCGGGAGTCGTGCACTGACACGGAAGTGACCGTCCCCGAGATCTTCGACCTCAATGGATTCACGATCGTACTCATCGGAAATGTCACCGACCAGTTCCTCAATCAGGTCTTCCAGGGTGACGAGTCCGGCGATACCGCCGTACTCGTCAACCACCATCGCGAGGTGATTGGACTCGGTCTGCATCTGGCGCAGCGTGGCATCGGCTGGCTTGGATTCCGGAACGTAGACTGCCGGGCGCACGAGCTCGGCTACGGTCACCGACTCGGCATCCAGTGCCCGCTCGTACATGACCCGGGCCACATCCCGCAGGTACACAATTCCGGTGACATCGTCCACCTCACCGTCGAGAACCGGTACCCGTGACGTTCCCGTGCTGAGAAAGAGACCCATGGCCGCGTCAATCGTGGCGCTGGCCTCGATGGTGATCATGTCCGTACGCGGAATCATGACCTCGCGCACCACCGTTTCGTTGAACTCAAAGATGGAGTGGATGAGTTCCCGGTGGGCCTCCTCGATCACGTCCAGTTCGGTGGCCTCATCGACCATGCTCAGGAGCTGGTCCTCCGACGTGAAGGTGGCAAGCCGCGTCCGCCCGGGCGTCACTCGGTTTCCGAGCGCTACGAGGGCGTTTGCGATGGGACCAAGAAGCACGCGCACAAAGTGCACGAGGAGGGCGCTCGATCGCAGCAGGGTGATGGGGTTCGCCCGCCCCACGCTCCGGGGACTGGCGCCGACGAGCACGAAGGACACTGCTGTCATGATGAACGCGGACAGCAGGAGGGCGAGCCACAGCTGGTCGATAGTGGTGGCGAAAACCAGGGTCACGAGGACCGCGGCGGTGGTTTCCGCGATGATGCGCATGAAGTTGATGGCATTCAGATGAGCGCCGATATCGGATGCAATGGCCCGCAGGGACCGCTTGGCGCGCGCGGTCTCGGCGAGCCCGGCAATGTCGGCCCGGGACTGGGCCGTGATGGCGGCGTCAACAGCGGCCATCAAACCAGCAAAGGCGATCATGCCGACCGCAGCCGCAAGAAACCACCCGATGATCATCAGCCGCGTTGCCGTTCCTGCATCGTGAAGCCCACGAGGATGTCCCGCTGGATCCCGAACATTTCCTTTTCTTCTTCCGGCTCGGCATGGTCGAAGCCGAGCAGGTGCAGTATTCCGTGCGTGGTCAGCAGCAGAAGCTCACCCAGAGTTGAGTGTCCAGCCGTTTCCGCCTGAGCCTGAGCCACCTGCGGGCAGAGCACGATATCGCCCAGAAGCCCGGGGGGCGTTTCGGCGTCTTCGGTTCCCGGTCGCAGTTCATCCATGGGAAAGCTGAGCACGTCGGTGGGTCCGGGTTCGTCCATCCACTGCACGTGGAGCTGCTCCATCGCTCCCTCGTCCACCAGCACGATAGCCAGCTCGGCGTCGGCGTGCACGTGCATCGTGTCGAGCGCGAACGCGGACAGCCGAAGAATGGTAGCTTCATCCACCTCGATCGCTGACTCGTTGTTTATTTCAATACTCAACTTTGACTCCGTTTCGGAAGGCGACCCTGCGGACCGCCCGAGCGTTGGGGGCCGCGGGCCGCGAAGTCGCGGGCCTCGGCGGTTTCTTGACGCAGGGCTTGGCGCTGCGCATCGTATTCGGTGTAGGCATCGACAATACGGCCGACCAGGCTGTGGCGCACCACATCCGCACTGGACAGGTAGGAGAAGTGGATGTCATCGATCCCGTCGAGCACTCGGGTGACGAGCTTCAGACCGCTGGTGCCCACGGGAAGGTCAATCTGCGTAATGTCTCCGGTGATGACCATCTTCGAGCCGAAGCCGAGACGGGTGAGAAACATCTTCATCTGTTCGGGGGTGGTGTTCTGTGCCTCATCGAGAACGACGAAGGCCGAGTTGAGCGTTCGACCGCGCATGTACGCGAGCGGTGCCACCTCAATTGTTCCGGCGGCGAGAAGTTTGGGAATCAGCTCCGGGTCAAGCATTTCGCCGAGGGCATCGTAGAGCGGGCGCAGGTACGGATCGATCTTGTCGGTGAGTGTTCCGGGCAGAAAGCCCAGGCGTTCACCGGCTTCGACGGCCGGACGCGTGAGGATGATGCGTTCAACCTCTTTGTTTTGCAGAGCACGGATGGCTTTCGCCATCGCCAGGTAGGTTTTACCCGTTCCGGCCGGTCCGATACCAAACACGATGGTGTTGTCGTCAATGGCGTCGATGTACTCTTTTTGGCCGAGCGACTTCGCGCGCACGCTCTTGCCCCGCGCGGTGAGGATCGGTGCCCCGAGCAGCTGAGACGGACTCGTCCGGCTGTCAGCGCTCAGCATTCGAGCCGATGTTGCCACCTGAGCCTCGGCCAGATCCTGCCCGTCTCGGATCATGACCTGAAGCTCATCAATAAGGCGACGCACAGATTCAACCTCATCGGCACGCCCGATCAGGGTGATGTCGTTGCCGCGCACATGCACGTTCACGCCGGGGTACTGCTTTTCGATGGTGGCGAGGTAGCGATCTTCCGGTCCGAGCAGCCGCACCATGGCAATTCCATCGACCGTGAGCCGAATCTCGCGCCGTGACGTCTCGGGCGTCCCGGGCGTTTCAGAGGTCTCAGAGGGAGCCAAGGGACCCCTCACCGAGCGTGGCGCTGTCGTCGCGCACTCCCATCACGTGGGCATGCACATGAAAAACGGTTTGCCCGGCGGCCGCTCCGCTGTTGAAGACGAGCCGAAACTCACCCTGAGTGCGCTCATCCGCGATGGTGGACGCCATCCGCACGAGTTCAGCCAGGAGTGTGGGATCCCCCGCGGCGAGCTCAACAACGTTGGCGTACTCGGCGGTCTTCGTGGTGATCACGATGTGCACCGGCGCCTGCGGCGCAATGTCCTCAAAAGCGATGAGGTGATCGTTCTCTGCCACGATCGTCGCCGGAATCTCGCGAGCGACAATGCGACTGAAGATGGACGGTTCTGCGCCGGGAGAAGACATATCTCTATCTTAAGCGCGACTACCAGCGTCCGAGGGTCGCATTGAGGATTGCCAGGGCGGCCGGTCCGGCCGTTGATGTGCGCAGCACCGTGTCGCCCAGACGCACCGGGGTGGCACCGGCCTGTTCGAGCAGGCTCAGCTCCCCCGGCGCAATGCCGCCTTCGGGTCCCACAACGAGCAGGATCTCCCGGTCCTCAGGCTGGTTTCGGTCCCCGAGGGCAGAAATCTCGGTGAGCCGACGTGCGGCCGTGGGCTCCAGAAGCAGCATGCGACTGGTCCCAGCAAGCACGGCGAGCTGCTTGGTGGTGCACAGGGGCCCCACCTCGGGGAGCCAGGCCCGAATGGACTGTTTGCTCGCTTCGCGCACGATGCTCGACCACCGCTCGTGACCCTTGGCGATCTTGGGGCCTTCCCATCGGGTGACGGAGCGCGCCGCCGCCCACGGTATAACGCCGTCGATCCCCAGTTCCGTGGCCGCCTGCACGGCCATTTCGTCACGATCTCCCTTGGCCAGAGCCTGAACTAAGCGGATGCGTGGCGTCACCACCGGCACCTCTGTTGCCGTCTCCACACGCAGCGTGAACTCTGCCGGATCGGCCGTGACCACCACGCCAGCCAGCATCAGGCCGGCTCCGTTTCCGATCAGAAGATTCTCACCGGGCCGGATACGACTGACCGTTACGGCGTGGCGCGCTTCGGCTCCCGTCACGCTCACCACAGCCCCGTTGTGACAGTCCTCGGCACGAAGCTGTGGTTCCAGATAGAAATTGGCCACGATGAGGGTCCGCGCCTAGCCCAGAAAACGATCGCGGAGTTTGGCGAACAAACCCTGCTGGTACTGGCTCAGCGACGGTGCCGGTGCGGAATGACGAGCGGCGAACTGTTCAATCAGGTCGCGCTCCTTGTGATCAAGCCGAGTCGGAGTCACAACCTGGATACCAATTTTCAGGTCTCCACGGCCGCTGCCACGAAGCTTCGTCACACCACGGTCTTTAATCGTGAGAATCTCGGAGCTCTGCACGCCGGGCCGAAGCTCAACGTCCACGTCCCCGTCGAGCGCTTTCAGCTTGACGGTCGTGCCGAGAATGGCCCCCGTCATGGCGACCTCGAGGGAGCACAGCAGGTCGTCACCGTCGCGGCTGAAGACGTCATGGTGGCGCACCTTCATTTCCAGGTACAGGTCGCCGTTGGGGCCGCCGGCCGGGCCGATCTCACCGCTGCCGGGCATCTGCAGGCGCAGGCCCGTGTCGACACCGGCCGGAACATCGACCGGCACGGTGCGCCGAGCACGAACACGGCCCTGACCGGAGCAGGTGGTGCACGGCGTGGCGATGATCGTGCCGTAGCCACGGCAGGATCCGCAGGGGCTGCTGGTCATGACATTGCCGAGCAGCGAACGCACGGCGCGCTGAATGCTGCCGGTGCCGCGACAGATGTCGCACGTGACCGGGGCGGTGCCAGGCTGGCAGCACGATCCCTTACACGTATCGCAGAGAATAGCCGTGTCAACCTCGAGATCGCGATGCGTTCCAAAGATCACCTCGGCAAGGTCGAGTTCCACGCGAATGAGAGCATCCTGGCCACGTTCACGACGAGACCGCGGGCCGCGCGTTGACCCGCCACCTCCCCCAAAGAAGGTTTCAAAGATATCGCCGAAGTTACCGAAGTTCTGGCCTTCAGCGCCACCCCCCTGTCCGCCGCGATCATACTTTTGCCGCTGGGCGGAATCGCTCAAAACATCGTAGGCGTGCGTCACGCTCTTGAATGTTTCCGACGCCTCAGCGCCGGGGTTCACGTCCGGGTGCAACTGTCGTGCGAGGCGTCGATACGCCTTCTTGATTTCGTCGGTGGTCGCATCGCGGCTCACACCGAGGACTTCGTAGTGGTCAGCCAAAGGTGGCTCTCCTTGTTGATCTGTTGTCTATTGGTCTGTTTGTCTGGTGAATGATGGAGAAGTCTGAAACTAGTTCTCGCCGAGGAGGCGGGAAAGATAGCGGGCCACGGCTCGAACAGCAGCCATGTTGTTGGAGTAATCCATGCGGGTGGGCCCGAGCACACCCAATCTGGCCAGGTTGCCATTCGAGGAGTACCCACTCGTGAGCACGGAGGTTTCGGCGAGCCCAAAGGGGGCGTTCTCCCGCCCGATGCTCACCGATACCCCGTGCTGATCTGTAGCCATCTCGCTAAAGAGTCGGAGCAGAACAACCTGCTCCTCGATCGCTTCGAGCACGGGGTAGATGCTCCCCGAGAAGTCTTCCTCGGTGCGCACCAGATTGGCGGTTCCGGCCATGACCAGTTTGGTCTGGCCGTTTGCGGCCACCTGCTGACTGAGCGTGAGCGTGATCAGATCGACGATGACGGAGAACTCTTGATCCTCCGGCGGCTGCAAGGGGGGCTGGGCGGTCAGGGCGGCTGCGGCCTCCGTCATGGTGAGTCCCACAATGGTGGCCATGACGCGCGACCGCACTCGCACGAGCGTAGCCTCGTCCACGGGGCGGGGCAGATCAATCACCCGTTGCTCCACAGCGCCGGAATCCGTGATGAGCACGGAGAGAACGCGGGTCTCGGTGAGGGATACGAGCTCAATGTGCCGCACCCGCGCGCGGGACAGCGAGGGGTACTGCACGAGAGCAACCTGATGCGTCAGCTGCGACAGCAGCCGAACACTGCGAACAAGAACCTCATCGAGGTCGGCCGAGTGGCCGAGGAACGTTTCAATGGCTTGCCGTTGAGCGGGTGAGAGCGGACGCAGGTCGGCGAGGTGGTCGACAAAAACGCGGTATCCCTTGTCGGTAGGAATTCTCCCCGACGACGTATGGGGGGCGGCAATGAGTTCCTCCTCCTCAAGGAGGGCCATGTCATTGCGGATCGTTGCGGCCGACACACCGAAGGCGTGACGATCGACGATGGACTTCGACCCCACGGGCTCGCGAGAGGCCACATAGTCCTGAACGATGACGCGCAAGACATCGAGACCACGATCAGAAACCATCGTCACGCCTCCCAACTCGTCGCGTCTACCCATCTGCTGGCACTCGTAGCGCCTGAGTGCTAATCATAACGCGCTGCGGACAACATCGCCCATTGCCCCCACACTGGGGTCGCAGTACCGTATGCGTATAACCCGGTCCCCACCCGTTCATTCTGAAAGGCATGATCATGACCGATTCAAGTTCCCAGCCCCCTCCAGAACCACCTCAGGGTCAGGGTCAGTCCCAACCACAGCCCCCGTATCCGTCGTCCAGCCCCGTCGTCCCGCTCACGGAAGCCTCGGATACTCAATGGGCGTCTCTTGCCCACCTCGGAGGAATCCTGTGGATTCTTCCCTCACTCGTCATCTGGCTCACCTTTCGAGACCGTGGTCCACGTACCAACGTAGAAGCGAAGGAAGCACTGAACTTTCAGATCACCTTCCTGATTGCCTGGTTCGCGGTGTTCTTTGTCGGAACCTTCCTGGCCCTCGTCACCTTCGGCATCGGCTTCCTCATCTCGTTCCTCGGGTTTGCCCTCTGGATCGTGAACGTGGTGTTTTCGATCATGGGCTATATGGCGGTCAAGGAGGGAGGCAGCTACCGCTACCCGGTTTCCCTGAGAGTGATCAAGTAACCGTAAGAATCCAGACACTGCCGGTACGCTGTGTGTGCCGGTGGCAGAGCGCCACACCGCGGTACTCGATCCAGGAGACCGAATGTCTGATGCCACGCCATCCGCTGACCCCTACAAAGCCCCCGCCGCACCGCTCAGCCCGGCAGACGAAAAGCTGTGGGCGACGCTGATCCACGTGGGTGGGATTTTTCTCTACGTGATCCCGTCTCTTGTGGGATACCTTCTCTTGCGGGAGCGTGGCCCGTTCATTCGCGCTCAGAGCGCCGCAGCACTGAACTTTCAGATCACCGCTGCTATCGGTTATCTGGTGTCGTTCGTTCTCACGGCCATCCTGATCGGTTACGTGACGGCCGTTGCCATCTGGGTACTCTCGGTGGTCTTCAGCATCATTGCGGGGCTCGCCGCCAACCGCGGTGAGGCCTACACCTATCCTCTGTCCTTCAAGTTTGTGAGCTAGCCGCCACCGTCAGTCGGTGATGCGACGCACCACCGCGTCGGCCAACAGTCTGCCGGTGAGCGTGAGCTCGAGGGTCCCCGACAGAGCAGCCCGGGCGTCCACCAGCTCATCCGCGATGAGGCCGGCGATTTCGTGGCGTCCCGCTGCGGATAGCGATGCGATCGGAATTCCGGTGCGGATGCGACTGAGCAAAAGTACACGTTCGAGTTCCCGCGTGGCGTCGTCGAGCGTCTCGCGCCCCACAGCGGGAGAGACCCCGCCCAAGACGCGCTCGGCGTAGGCGGCCGGGTGCTTCACATTCCACCACCGCACCCCGCCCACATGACTGTGTGCGCCGGGACCCACTCCCCACCAGTCCTGGCTGCGCCAATACGACAGATTATGGCGAGACTCGTGGGAGGCATCCGTTGCCCAGTTGCTCACCTCGTACCAGTGATAGCCGGCTGCGGCCAGAAGCTCGTCAGCCAGTTCATAGAACTCGGCCTGCTGGTCGTCGTTGGTGGGCACGATGTCACCGCGACGAATTTGCCGCGCCAGCTTGGTACCCTCTTCGACGATGAGCGAGTACGCACTCAGGTGGTCGGGAGCCTGAAGAATGGCGTGTTCGAGGCTCGCGCGCCAATCGTCAATGGTCTCCCCCGGGGTTCCATAGATGAGGTCGAGGCTCACATCAAGGCCCACGTCGCGCGCCCAGCGCACGACCAGCGGAACGCGTTCCGGGTCATGGGTGCGCTCGAGCGTGGCGAGCACACTCGGTACGGCCGATTGCATGCCAAACGACACTCGGGTGAAACCTGCCGCCGCGAGGGACTCCAAATAGGCGGCGTCGACGGAGTCCGGGTTGGCCTCGGTGGTTACCTCGGCTCCCGGTGCGATACCCCACTCGGAGCGCACGGCCTGAAGCATCTTCGCGAGGTCGGTGACAGGCAGCAGGGTGGGCGTTCCGCCGCCGAAGAACACGGTGGACGCGGCTCGCTCCGGCAGACCAGATTCCCGCAGGATTCGCCCCGCAGACTCGACCTCCAGCACGGCCTGACTCGCGTAGTCGCTCTGCTTGACGCCGCGCAGTTCGGTTGCCGTGTAGGTGTTGAAATCGCAGTAGCCGCAGCGCACGCGGCAGAAGGGCACGTGCAGGTAGACGCCGAAGTCGCGCTCTGACGCGCCAACGGATGCCGACGCCGGAAGGAGGCCGTCGGCCGGGGCCGGATCGCCGAGCGGAAGTGGACCAGCCATACGCTTACAGCGCCCCAACCGGGTGAAGCGAAGTGAGATAACGGCGAGTGAACCGTTTTTGCTGGAGACGGAGGAACGGCGACGCGAGACGGAAGTACCAGGTGCTGGGGCGGGAGAAGGCACGCAAAATGAACCAGACGGAATCGTCGTCCCGCTTTTCCACCACGAAGGACTCTTCACCGCTGGCCGGATGCCCCTTCATCGTTCCGTAGGCGAAGCCCACCCGGTTTGCCTCGTCAATGACGTAAACCACTCGTACGGGTGCCTTCACCCGCAGCGGACCTACGTGGACCTCAAGTTGCGCGGTCATGCCGTTCATGATGTACGGCGTGCCGTCCTCAGCAAAAACGGCTTCGCCGGTCACCGGTCGTGCGGGAATTGGCGTCCCGTCGGCTTCGAACTCCACCGGGACATACTGCACTCCCGTGCCGTTCTCGAGGTCGGTGACCCTCATGCCACTACCGCGCTGCACGCCCCAGGTCATGAGGAGCTTCGATGCCACGTGGAAGCGCTCGTCACCGCTGCCGAGCCGCACACTGCGTTCCAGTGGGCGGTGCCCTTTGGGTGGGTACTGCATGAGATCGGGCGCGAGCGTACCACCGATGGCCCCATAGGTCACGGCGGCATCGGTGAACGTGGAACGTCGCATCCGGCTACTTCTTCTCTTTCTTGGGGGGTTCGTCGCCCGACAGAGCGGCGATAAAGGCTTCCTGGGGCACCTCGACGCGACCCACCATCTTCATGCGCTTCTTGCCCTCTTTCTGCTTTTCGAGCAGCTTGCGCTTACGGGAGATGTCACCGCCGTAGCACTTGGCGAGCACATCCTTGCGAATGGCGCTGATCGACTCGCGCGCAATGATGCGAGCACCGATCGCGGCCTGAATGGGCACGTCGAACTGCTGGCGCGGAATGAGCTTACGCAGGCGACCGGTCATGAGCACGCCGTAGTCGTAGGCCTTGTCGCGGTGCACAATGGCGCTGAACGCGTCAACCTGCTCGCCCTGCAGCAGAATGTCAACCTTCACCAGGTCGGCTTCCTGCGAGCCGGTGGGCTCGTAGTCCAGGGAACCGTAACCGGCGGTGCGACTCTTCAGATTGTCGAAGAAGTCGAACACGATCTCACCGAGGGGCATGGTGTAGCGAATCTCCACCCGATCCTCACCGAGGTAGTCCATGCCGAGAAGCGTGCCGCGGCGGCTCTGGCAGAGTTCCATGATGACGCCCACATAGTCCTTGGGTGCCAGAATCGCCGCCTTGACGATGGGTTCCTCTACCTTGGCGATCTTGCCGTTCGGGAACTCGCTCGGGTTCGTGACGGTGACGGTCTTCTTGTCATCGGTCGTGACCTCATACGGCACGCTGGGGGCCGTGGTGATCAGGTCGAGGCCAAACTCCCGGTCGAGGCGCTCCGTAATGATCTCCAGGTGCAGCAGTCCGAGGAAACCACAGCGAAAGCCGAAGCCGAGCGCAACGGATGTCTCGGGCTCGTACCCGAGGGAGGCATCCGACAGCTTGAGCTTGTCGAGGGCCTCACGAAGCGCCGGGAAGTCGCTGCCGTCAATGGGGTAAAGACCGGAGAACACCATGGGCTGCGGCTCCGTGTAACCGGGGAGAGCCTGCGTGGCGGGCCGGGCCGCGGTCGTGACGGTGTCGCCCACCTTGGACTGGCGCACGTCCTTCACGCCGGTGATGAGGTAACCGACCTCGCCGACGCCGAGGCCCTTCTTGCTGATCGTGGGTTCGGGAGAAATGACACCGATCTCGAGGATCTCGTGCGTGGCACGGGTGGACATCATCTGGATCTTCTCGCGCGGGCCGAGATTACCGTCGATCATGCGCACGTAGGTGACAACGCCGCGGTAGCTGTCGTAGACCGAGTCGAAGATCATGGCGCGGGTGGGAGCGTTCGGGTCTCCGACCGGGGCGGGGATGGAGCGGGTGGCGAGGTCGAGGAGTTCGGAAACGCCCATTCCCGTCTTGCCTGATACTCGCAGCACGTCTTCGGGCTTGCCGCCGATGAGGCTCGCGAGTTCGCGGGCGTACTTGTCGGGATCTGCCGCCGGCAGGTCGATCTTGTTGAGCACCGGAATGATGGTGAGGTCGTTCTCGAGCGCGAGGTACAGGTTGGCCAACGTCTGGGCTTCGATGCCCTGAGCCGCGTCAACGAGAAGAATGGCACCCTCACACGCGGCCAGGCTTCGGGACACCTCGTAGGTGAAGTCCACGTGCCCGGGGGTGTCGATCATATTGAGGGCGTAGGTGACACCGCCAAGTTCCCACGGCATGCGCACAGCCTGGCTCTTGATGGTGATGCCGCGCTCGCGCTCAATATCCATGCGGTCCAGGTACTGGGCTCGCATGGAACGCTCGTCGACCACTCCCGTGATCTGCAGCATCCGGTCGGCCAGCGTGGACTTCCCGTGGTCAATGTGGGCAATGATGCAGAAGTTACGGATGAACTCGGGCGGAGTGGCGGCCGGTTCAAGCGCCTGAAGGGCTCTCGGTGACATAGTTTTTCCATTCTTTCATGTCCGGGCCGTGCGCGGGGCCGCGCTCGTCTAGGGCGGTGGCGCTCTTTCCGGCCGTCGCTGCACCGACGATTGTGGGGTAACGCCTTCTACTGGTATCGTTGGCCGTTGACTTGCGTGTTGGGTCCCACCCCACACGATTTTCGCCGTAGTAGCGCCCTCTATCGCTCAGCGGCACACCGAATCGGGCAGTCTGAACCACGCAGCACTCAGGCTGTCCCACACAAAAATCTAACGAAAGCGTAAAAACGTGGCAAATATCAAGTCGCAGATCAAGCGAATCGGCACCAACAAGAAGGCGCAGGAGCGCAACAAGTCGGTCAAGAGCGAGTTCAAGTCGGCCATCCGCGCGACGCGTACCGCCATTGCCGCCGGCGACAAGGACAAGGCAGCCGTCAGCCTCGCCTTTGCTTCCAAGAAGCTCGACAAGGCCGTCAGCAAGGGTGTTATTCACCAGAACCAGGCAGCAAACAAGAAGTCGGCCATCGCGAAGGCTGTTTCCGCCCTCGTCTGATGCCCTCTGTGCGATTCTGACGGGTGTCTCGTCGGACTCGCAGCACTCCTGGCCCTCGCCTTAGGCGGGGGCCATTCGTGTACCTCCCGGCTGACGGGGGCCTGCCACCCCTCTTGGGGCACCTCGGTGATCTGTGATGCGGCGCTAGACTGACGCCGTGATGAGCTCTGACACCTCAAGAAACGACGCCAACCCGCGCGAAGCAACCCCGCGCGAACCGGGCTTACGCCCCGCCAGACTCGCGGCCGCTCTCGCTGCGGGCGGCGCAGCCGTGCTCACGGTGTGCATTCTGTTTCTCACCACCAACAGCGGTTCGATCTGGCCGTTCGTCGGCCTTATCGGCGTTGTCTGCCTTCTCGGGGTAACTGCGCTGTGCCTGACCATCGACGCCGACCACCCACCCACCAAGAGGCGCCGCAGCCTCGCCGCACTGGCCGGGGTCGCGGGACTCAGTGCCGTCGTGGCCATGATTGCCGTGCGACTTTTCGTTCCGGCCTCGGATCAGACCGTGCTCGTGCAATTCTCTGATCCCTCGGGACGGGTCGTGATCGAATACTGCCCCACGCTGCCGAGTTCCTTCGAAGCGCAGGCACGCCCGGCCGACGTGGCGGGAACGGCGTCGACCATTCCGGTGCGGGTGACCGCCGATATCTGCGGTAACCCGGAGTTCAACGACGGCATCTGGCTGTACCTGCAACGATCCGGTGTCACCATCGCCATGGCTGCGTCGTAGCCGGGGATTAGCCGGGCACTAGCCGGTCACTAAACGCTTCCTCGCCGCGCAATAACGCCAATCAGGCGCTCGAGCACGAAGACCGGGTCCCGTCCGCCACCCTTGACCCCGGCATCCGTTTCGGCCAGCAACTCAATGCAGCGTGCCAGCCCCTCGTCGGTCCAGCCGCGGAGGTCTCGTTGCGCCCGCTCCACCTGCCACGGCGCCAGGCCCAGGGTCGATGCGAGCTGACTCGCCGACCCGCGGGCCCCGAAGACCTTGGCCATGGTTCGAATTTTGCTGGCGAACGCGGCAACGATGGGAACAGGGTCGGCTCCGGACGCGAGCGCATGGCGCAGGGTCAACAGCGCCTCCCCGTTGCGACCGGCAATTGCGGCATCCGCAACCTTGAAGGCGTTCGTTTCCACTCGTCCGCCGTAATAGCGATCCACGGTGGTCTCGGTGATCTCTGACGTGGCATCGGAGATGAGTTGGTGACAGGCCGCCGACAGCTCGGCGAGGTCGTCCGAGAAAGCGGCAACGAGGGAGCGCAGGGCACTCGCCGTGACCCGCTTGCCGGCGGCCTTGAACTCGGCCGAGGCGAACTCGTACTTCTCGGTGTCCTTCTTCAGTTCGGTGCAGACGACCTCGATTCCGCCGCCGGCACCACCACGAATGGTATCGAGCAGCTTCTTGCCCCGCACTCCCCCACCGTGGCGCAGCACCACGTAGGTGTCCTCTGCCGGGTTCGTGAGGTAGTCGAGGGCTTCGGCGAGAAAGGTGTCACTGCACTTCTCGACCGAGCTCACTCGAATGAGCCGGGGTTCCCCGAAAAGAGACGGGCTGGCGAGCGTCAGGAGCTCGCCTGGCGCATAGCTGTCGGCCTGAACGTCACTGATTTCCAGACTCGGGTCTTCGAGTTTCAAAAAATCACGGAGCTGGCGGATGGCTCGTTCCGCCAGAAAAGTCTCGGTACCCGACACGAGCACAATCGGTGCCGGGCGAACCTGGTGCCAGCCCACCTGAGGGATCGTGGTCTTGGGTGCTGCTGCTCGCTGTGCTGGTTTTCGCTGTGCTGGTGCGGCCCGGCCTGCTCCCTGTGCTTTCCCGACCATGCGGTTCCCTTCGATTGCAGCCTCAAGCTTAACCCGCGTCGCACAAGGCGCCGTTTTTGATCATGTGCCTAATTCGCTCCTGCCGCCTGGTTCAGCCCGGCGTCACCGGCCGTTCACTCCAGACCAGGAGCGTCCCATCGTCGGCCGCTGACACCACCACCATGCCCTGCAGATCGGTGCGCTCAACGTGAATAGCCTTCGAACTCAGCATGTCGAGCAGATGTCGGGTGGGATGCCCGTAGGTGTTGTCGGCTCCCACGGAGACCAGGCCCACGCGGGCGCCCAGCGCCTCGTAGAGCGCCGCACTCTGGTCGGAGGATCCGTGATGGGCCACCTTCACGACGTCAACCCGGCCGAGCGGCGACGCCCTCAGTAGTGCGTTCTGCGCGTCTTCGCCGAGGTCGCCCAGGAACACCGACCGGATGCCGCGCCCCGCGAACTCGATCGTGACGCTTCCCGGGTTCCCGGTTTGCATCCGGGTGGAGCCGCTGACGGGCCAGAGAATGCGCCAGTCCAGTACACCGAGCGTTCCCTGGTCCCCTGCAGCCGTCTGTCGCACCGTCGCACCACCCTGAGCAAGCTGCTGGTGCAGACCCTCATCCTCCGCATTTTCGGGGATCCCCACCAGGGCGGTATCCACCCGGCCCAGCACTGCGCGGAGCCCGCCCACATGGTCAAGGTCGTAGTGGGTGAGAACGAGAAGGTTGATCCGCGTGATGCCCAGCGTCGACAAACAGTCCTCGAGCAGTGCCGGATCGGGGCCAACGTCCACGAGCGCATATCGACTGTCACCCCGACTAGCATCCCGACTGGCATCCCGCACGACCACCGCGTCTCCCTGACCGATGTCACAGGCGGCGATCTGCCAGTCGGCCGGGAACCGTGCAGCACGGCCGATCTGGGACCCCAACAGGGTTCCGGCGTAGGCGCCTGTGCAAGTGAGCAGAACGGCCAGAGCCGCCGCTGACCATCGCCGTGATCGACTCTCCCGACGAGCGAGGAGGAGGGTGAGAGCCAGCCCGGTCAGAGCGGCGAGGGCGAGAGCTCCCGCCACTCCCCCCAGCCACGGCAGGCTGTTCCCGGGCAAGGCGGCCGTGGTGCGGGCAACGGCGGCAATCCACGCCGACGGAAGCCACGCCAGGTGTGCCAGAGCGGTGGCCAATCCCGGGAGCACCGGCTGCGCGAGGCAACTGAGAAGACCAATAACCGTGGCGATCGGGGCGGCCGGTTCGGCGAGCAGATTCGCCGGCACCCCATACAGGGCGACCGTGGGGTTCAGCAGGAGCAGCACGGGTTGGCAGGCAAGCTGTGCGGCGAGGGGAATGGAGATCACCAGGGCGAGCCCGCTCGGCATCCACCGCCCCAGCGCCCGGGCCAGCGGACCGGCCAGCACCAGCAGTCCGGCGGTCGCGAGGACAGACAGCGCAAAACCATAACTGTGGGAGAGCCACGGCTCAATGAGGAGCAACACCAGCACAGACAGGGCAAGGGTGGGAAGACCACGTCCCGGACGCCCCATGCCGAGAGAAACGAGGGCCACGCACGCCATCACGGCAGAACGAAGAACGCTGGGTTCCGGCGTGACCAGCACCACGAAGCCCGCCAGGGCCACCAGGGCCAGCCCAATGCGTACGCCACGACGCAGCCCCACACGGCCTCCCAGGAGCATGATCCCGGCAATCACAATGGCACAGTTTGCGCCAGAAACCGCCGTCAGGTGGCTGAGCGAGCTGGACTTCATGGCGGCATCAAGGCTGAGGTTGACCGACGATGTGTCGCCGATGGCCAAGCCGGGCAGCAGATCTCCACCATCGCCCGGCAACCGGCCCGCGTTCTGGGAAAATTCCCACCGCAGGTCATTGGCCCACGCCAGCATCCACCCCGGTGGCTCCAGAGACCGAGGTCGCTCCGCTGCAAAAAACAGTGCCGCGGTGGTGTCACCGGCGGGCGTGAGTGTGAGCGTACCCTCCAGGCGAACGACCTCGCCAATGCGCAGCTGCATGCCCTCCGCCGGCTGAGCCGAAGCAAAGACGAGCAGCGGCACCCGCACATTGGCGACCCCGGCAGTCTTCGACCCGGGCACGGTGAGATCCGACGCGGTTGCGCGAAAACGCACCCGTTCCAGTGAGCCGGCTCCGGCACCCACACCGCCCGGAGCCGACATGGGAAGAGACCAGACGGTTGCCGTGACGCTCAGCGTTTGATGCTTTCTGGCGGCCACCTCCAGCACCGCTGGCACGCGCAGGGGTGCATGAACACCCACCACGACGGACGTGAGGCCGACGATGGCGCCGCACACCAGTAGCGTGCCCCAGACCGGACGTGCCGCTGCGCCGACCCGCGTCCGGTGCGTGGGCCGTGTGCGCCAGAAGAGGAGGCACAGACAGATCACTGCAAAGACCGACGAGATCACACCCACCAGCCCCACACTGCTCGGAACAGTGACGAGCAGCCCTGCGCTCAGCCAGCACACCGCCGCGGGAACCACCAGGCGAAGATCTGGAATCATACTGTGACCAGATCCTTGAGCGCCTCGAACCTCTTATCGCCAATCCCGGTGACATTGCGCAGGTCGTCGATGCTGGTGAAAGGACCGTTGACGGTGCGGTAATCCACGATTCGCTGGGACATCATCGGGCCAACGTTTGGAAGGGTGTCTAGCTCGGTCACGGTGGCGGTGTTGATGTTGACCGGTGCGGAGGGGCCGGTCGCCGCTCCAGCCGCCCCGCCAGCCGGGACTCCGACAGGCGGTGCAGGAGGCACTTCCCCCACCTGCGGAACGTAGATCTGTTCCCCGTCGACAAGCACACGGGCAAGGTTCACGCCCGTCGGATCAGCA
Source organism: Cryobacterium sp. CG_9.6 (assembly GCF_029893365.1). Classification (NCBI taxonomy): domain Bacteria; kingdom Bacillati; phylum Actinomycetota; class Actinomycetes; order Micrococcales; family Microbacteriaceae; genus Cryobacterium; species Cryobacterium sp. CG_9.6. Next base: position 2,084,157 of record NZ_JARXUZ010000001.1, read on the forward strand.
GTCCCGGTGAGTCCCCCCGCCTGGGCCACCACGTCCATCATGCGTGAGCCGGCGGGTAATTCGAAGAGCCCCGGGGCCTGAACCGCGCCCAGCAGGTGAACAAATATGGCGGGTGCCGCCGAGGGCGGGGCGTCAGCGAACAATTCTCCGGTGGTCGGTGGCGCGGAGCCGATGTTAGCGCCGTCGACCGGCCTGACCACGGCCTCCCCTGGCGGCTGGGTGAGCGCAGAAACCAGAACCGCAGTCACGAGAGCCGCGATCAGCAGAACGATGGCTGCGCCCACTCCCAGGCGCAGCCGCGCGCGCGGCCGCACAGCAGAGGTCAGCCGGCCATGGTCGTCACGGGGATCAATCGTCATCTCCGCACGCTAGGCGCGACCGTGGTGACGGTGTTGCCCAGCGTGGGAATGTGTGCGCGAAGGATCCCCGCCACGGGTGTGGAGGAGCGGAACCTACTCCGTGACGACGGCGGGACGCGTGACGATCGACACGAGCTTCGGCACGCGCACAATCACGCGCACAATCTCCCGATCCCCGATCGATCGAACGACGGGGATCGCTTCGCGAGCCATCTTCTCGAGGTCTTCGCTCGAAATCTTCGGCGACACCTCCAGCAGGGTGCGCATCTTGCCGTCCACCTGCACAACGGCCGTGACGGACTCCTCAACGAGGAGCGTCAGGTCGGCCTTGCGCCACTGCACCAGAGCGATACACGGTTCGTAGCCCAGGTGCTGCCACATGTCCTCGGCCGCGTAGGGCGCGAACAGGTTCAGAGCCATGGCGGTGACTTCTGCAGCCTCGCGCACCGCGCCATCCGCTGCACCGGCACCGGTGTCGATCACCTTGCGGGTGGCATTCACGAGTTCCATCAGGCGAGCGACAACCACGTTGAACTTGAAGGATTCAACGAGACCCGGCGCATCCGCCAAGAATCGGTGGGTCACCCGGCGCAGAGCGCCATCGCCCGACTTCCAATCCACATCGGGTGAACTGGTCACGTCGCGCGCCACCCGCCAGGCTCGGGCGAGGAACTTCGACGATCCCACGGGGGACACATCGGCCCAGTCGATGTCGTCCTCGGGCGGGCCGGCAAAGGCCATGGTCAACCGCACGGCGTCCACGCCATGGCGCTCCACCTCTTCGGTGAAGTACACCAGGTTGCCCCGGCTCTTGGACATCTTGGTGCCGTCGAGAATCACCATGCCCTGGTTGAGCAGTGCGGTGAACGGTTCGGTGAAGGACACGTAGCCCTCGTCGAACAAGAATTTGGTGATGAAGCGGGCGTAGAGCAGATGCAAAATGGCGTGCTCGACGCCGCCCACATACTGGTCAACCGGTGCCCACTTTTCGGCTTCCTTCGGGTCGAAGGCGCGGGTGGGATCGGTGGGATTGAGGAACCGCAGAAAGTACCAGGAGCTGTCCACGAAGGTATCCATCGTGTCCGCGTCGCGGCGAGCCGGTGTTCCGTCGATCGGATTGGCAACGTTGACCCAGTCTTCGGCCCCGCCAAGAGGTGATGTTCCCTTGGGCTTGAGATCGAGACCGTCTGACGACGGCAGCAGAACGGGCAGCTGGTCCTCGGGAACCGGGATCTCGGCGCCATCGGCACCGTGGATGATCGGGATGGGAGTACCCCAGTAGCGTTGACGGGAGATGAGCCAGTCCCGCAGCCGGTAGTTCTTGGCGGCGCGGCCGGTGCCGTCGGCACTCAACTGCTCGATGATGCGCTTGATCGCGGTGGTCTTGCTCATGCCGTTGAGGGCACCGGAATTCATCAGGCGTCCATCTCCGGTGAGGGCGATGCCGGTGGCGGTGGGATCGAGCTGCGGAAGCTCTTCGGTGCCGTCGATCATTTCCTGGGTGATCACCGGGATCATGCCGGTGATGGGGGCGTTCGTGTCGACAACGACCCGCACGGGAAGGTTGAAGGCGCGAGCGAAGTCGAGGTCTCGCTGGTCGTGAGCGGGCACGGCCATGACGGCTCCGGTGCCGTAGTCGGCGAGAACGTAGTCGGCCGTCCAGATGGGGAGACGCTCACCGTTCACCGGGTTCACCGCATACCGACCAAGGAAGACGCCGGTCTTGGGACGATCCGTAGCCTGGCGTTCCATCTCGGTGCTGCGCTGAACCTGCACCAGGTAGTCCTGGAACGCGGTCTGCACCTCAGTCGAGGCGCCAGCCACCAGCTCTGCCGCCAGGTCGGAGTCCGGTGCGACGACCATGAAGGTCGTTCCAAACAGGGTGTCCGGGCGGGTCGTGAACACGGTGACGCGCTCGTCGCGTCCTTCAATCTCGAATTCCACATCGGCACCAATGGAGCGGCCGATCCAGTTGCGCTGCATGTTGAGCACCTTGGTGGGCCAGCTGCCCTCCAACTGGTTGAGGTCATCGAGCAGTCGATCGGCATAGTCGGTGATCTTGAAGTACCACTGAGTCAGCTTCTTCTTGACGACGACCGCACCGCTGCGCTCCGATGTACCGTCCGCGAGCACCTGCTCATTGGCGAGCACGGTCTGGTCAATCGGGTCCCAGTTGACCCAGCTGTCCTTGCGATAGGCGAGACCCTTTTTGTGCAGCTGCAGAAAGAGCCACTGGGTCCACTGGTAGTACTCCGGGTCGCTCGTGTGCAGTTCGCGGTCCCAGTCAAAGCTCGTGGCGTAGAGACGCATGCTGCGCTTCTGCTGCGCAATGTTGTCGTAGGTCCACCCGCGAGGGTCGATGCCGCGCTTGATGGCGGCGTTCTCCGCCGGCAGGCCGAATGAGTCCCACCCGATCGGGTGCAGCACGTTGAAACCCTGGTGACGCCAGTAGCGAGCAACGATGTCGCCGAGGGCGTACACCTCGGCGTGGCCCATGTGCAGGTCACCGGAGGGATAGGGGAACATGTCCAGAACGTACTTGCGCGGGCGGGTGTCGTCCGGGTCACTCGTGCTGAAGGGCTTGAGCTCTTCCCAGATCGGCTGCCATTTGGCCTGAATGGCGGCGAAGTCGTACATCTCTTCGTCACTGTCTAGGCGCGTGTACACGGTGTCATGGGAGGGGACGGTGTCGTGGGAGGGGACGGTGTCGTGCTCGTGTGCCACGGGACTCTCATTCATTGCGAGGGAAACGAGCCAAGGCTCGCGCGAGTGCGCCCAAATAAGACGATCACTCCTCTAGGTTACCCACCGCTCGTGCTAGCCGCTGACTCGCTCCCGCTGAGTGCCGCGCGACACGACTCGTCAGGAATGCCGAGAACGGCGAGGAGTGCGGCCGCTTTGATGCGCGTTTCCTCAATCTCTTCGGTGGCAGCGGAGAGAGCGGTGATACCTCCACCCGTTCCAATGATCGCTGTCGTCTTACCCAGCACAATGCTGCGGATGACGATGGCCAGGTCGATGGATCCGTCCCGGCCAAAGTAACCAAATGCGCCGGCGTAGACACCACGTGGTCCGTCTTCGATTCGGTTGATGATGCCCATGGCGCTCTGCTTGGGTGCTCCGGTCATCGATCCCGCGGGGAAGCAGGCCACGACGGCATCGATACCCGTCACACCGGGGGCCAAGGTGGCCTCGATGGTGCTCACGAGCTGATGCACGTGGGGGTAGCTCTCCACGGCGAGCAGTGACGTCACGGCCACAGAACCAAGTTCAGCCACTCGGCCGAGGTCATTGCGCATGAGGTCAACGATCATGAGGTTCTCGGCGCACTCCTTCTCACTAGCGCGAAGTTCACGCGCAAGCTCCTGATCACGCAGCGGGTCAGTCGAACGCGCCCGTGTTCCCTTGATCGGCTTGGTGCGCACACGACCCGACGCCGTCACGTTCAGAAACTGTTCGGGTGACGCGCTCAGAAGTGCTGTCTCGCCGAACCGGAGCAGGCCACCGTGGTGGCTGGGGCTCCCGGCGCGGAGGCGCAGATAGGCCTCCACCGGATCAACGTGTCCGGCCACTTCGATCTCATTGGTGAGACACACCTGGTAGGCGTCACCGGCGCGGATCGAAGCTAGGCACTCGTCGATGAGCGCCGCATACCGTGTTGGAGTGTGGCGCCACTGCGCAGTCGGGGACACCACGGTCGGGGATGCCACGGTCGGGGATGCCACGGTCGGGGATGCCTCGCTCGGAGACATCTGCTCCACGTCGGTGCTCGCCTGCAGTTGCGTCTCAACATGCAGCACCCAGTCGTCTATCGTCCTTGCCGGGTCGTCCGGGTGACTCTGAGCAATCAGTGTCACCGTTCGGGCGGCGTGGTCAAACATGATCGCTCGATCAACCTCGAGGAACGCCGCATCCGGGTACCGCGACGGGTGCACCGGGACACCCACGGTCTGCGCCCCCAGTTCATAACCGAGAAAGCCCACCCAGCCCAACTCAAACTGGGTATCAAACCCCGCATCCGCTGTAGGTTCCGCAGCGGGTGAGACGGTCGCGGGAAGCTCGTCGCGCAGAAAGTCGAAAATGGTTCGACGAGACACCACTGCAGGGGCATCCATGGTGGCCGGTCGCACCACGCTAATACTCGTGTCGGCAACGCAGGCGGTCACGAATCGGGACCGCGGGCCGGCGGACCCCAGATAGCTGCGTCCCGTCTGCGCACCCGCACCGGCATCCAGCCAAAACGAATGGGAATCTTGTGCATATAGCGCCTGAAAGACGCACGACGGATCCCACCATTCCTTCAGGGGAATATGTTGCACGTGTCCACTCACCCTGTAAGCCTAAGCTGCCAACCCGGGTCTGCGGAGGCCAAACGGGGGTAAACGCCCACGTCATCCGCTTAGGCTGGGAAAGATGAATGATCTTCTCAGCTGGATCCTCGAGACCGTGTCGAGTGTAGATCCGGTGCTGCGTACGGCGCTAGCGGGTATCGCCATCATGCTCGAGACCTCCGTACTCGTCGGCCTTGTGGTGCCGGGCGACACGATTGTCATTGTTGCCAGCACGGCCGTGACGAACCCGGTGGAGTATGTCGCCCTCGTGGTCACGGTGATCTGCGGTGCCCTGATCGGTGAGAGCATCGGTTTCGCTCTGGGCCGGTATTTCGGGCCCCGCATTCGACGCAGTCGCCTCGGGTGCCGCATCGGAGAGGCCAATTGGATCCGGGCCGAAAACTATCTGCAGCGCCGCGGCGGAGTGGCCGTCTTCATCTCACGCTTCCTACCCGTTCTGCATTCCCTCATTCCGGTCACGGTGGGAATGAGTGCCATGCGCTACCGCACCTTCATGGCCTGGACGGTTCCCGCCTGCATCCTGTGGACGGTGGCGTATGTCTCGGTGGGCTCGGCCGCTGCGGGTACCTACCGCGAACTGAGCGGCGGATTACACGCCGCCGGTTACATCTTTGTCGGTATTATCTCGCTCTTCATCGTGGCTGTGGTGCTGGTGAAAAAATGGCTGCACCGGCGCGAGTTACACCACATGCAGTGACACTCAGTTCAGCATCACCAGCTCAGTGCAGCATCACCCGAGAGGTGATGAGCTCAGCCGGTACCGGCGTGTGCGAGATGAGCAAGACCGCACGGTGAGCATCGGCCGCCACCGTGAGAATATCATGAATCAGGCGCTCACCCTGCTCGGCATCTACGTTGGCGGTGGGCTCGTCGATGATGAGAATGGGAAAGTCGGCCAGCAGAGCTCGGGCGAGGGCAATGCGCTGCGCCTGCCCGCCGGAGACGAGCGCCCCGCGCTCCCCCACCCGCGCGTCGAGACCGCCGCGCGCACGTGCCCAGTCGAGCAGCCCCACCCGGGCCAGCATCGACTCCAACTCGGCGTCCGTGGCGGTGTCCTTGGCAAACAAGAGATTCTGACGGATGCTGTCGTCGAACAACCACGGGCGCTGCTCACACAGTCCCACCACACCTCTCACCTCCGACTGCGGGAGGTCGCTGGCCTCGATACCGCCGAGGCGATAGGACCCGGTGTAGTCCAGAAAGCGCACCAGAGCGTTGGCCAGTGTGGTCTTGCCCGCACCGCTGGCCCCGCCGAGGTGCACGCGATCCCCGGGAGCGAGCCGGAGTGTGACCCCGCTCACCGCTGGTGACACGCCACCCGGCCAGCGCACACCAACGTTGGTCAGCTCGAGAACGACCGGGAGCGACCGGTCCAGGTGAGGAGAGGTAGACCCGTCTGTGCGGTCGACCGGATGCTCCACCGGATGCTCTCGCGGAATTTCACGCGGAACCTCGCTGGGGACCACCGTGGCCACGCGCTCGGCACTGGAGTGCACCTGGCGAAAAGCTCCGACCGCCAGCGGAATCATGCCGAACACTTCGAAGACGGCGAGCGGAACGAGCACGATCACCACGAACGCGGGCGCGGTCAGTGCACCGTCCGTGCCAAGAGCCGGGATGCCCCAGATGAGCGCGGCAATGGTGGCCGCCCCCGCACACAGGGACACCACCGCGGATTGCAGGCCGGCACCGAGTGCACTCTGCAGGCTCGCGCGTCGCAGCCGGTCGTCAACCCGACCGAACTTTTCCAGCCGTGCGTCGAGCGCACCAAAGGCCGTGAGCACGTCTAGGTTGTCGAGAATCTCCAGAACCTCGGTAGACAGTGCTCCGTGCAGGGGTGCAAGGGTGCGTTCTGCCCGAGCCGCCAACACGCTGGACATCAGGGTACCGATTAGGCCCGCCAGCACGAGGGACACCAGAAGCCCCAGACCTGCCGCGGGGAGGATCATCCACACTCCCACGACGCTGAGTGCCGCTGTGATCCCGGAAACGAGCAGTGGCTGAACGACCCGCAGTGGCAGGTCCTGAAGAGCATCCACATCACGCACCAGCCGGCTCAGAAGATCCCCGCGCCGCGTCTGGCCCAGCCCGGCCGGTGCGAGTGGCACCAACCGCGCGAAGATCCCCACGCGCAGGTCGGCGAGCTGCCCGAATGCGGCATCGTGGCTGGCCACACGCTCCAGGTAACGAAACACCGATCGACCCAGCGCGAAGGCACGAACACCAACGACACCGAGCGACAGGAATAGGATCGGCGGCATCTCAGCTGCCCGCGTGATGAGCCAGGCCGAGACGGCCAGAAGCGACACGGCGAGCGCCGCACTGAGCACGCCGGCAGCGAGACCCGGGAGAAAGCGTCGAAGACGCGGCTGCGCCAAACGGAGCACAGCGCGTGTCGCTGGGCGAGCGGATGCCTGTACGCTGCTTTCGGACCTAGACATGGCTGCTCTCGGACCTAGACCTGACTGCCTCTCGCAGCAGCACGGTTCGATCGGCCGCGGCGGTGACAGCGGGACGGTGGCTGACCACAATCACAGCCCGCCCCTGTGCGGCGAGGCTGCGGAGCCCCTGCAGGAGATCGTTTTCCGTTGCGGCGTCCAGGGCCGAGGTGGGCTCGTCAAAGACCACCACGGTGCAGTTGTGCGCCTGTGCGCGGTAGATGGCCCGCGCTACCGCCACCCGCTGCGCCTGCCCACCCGAAAGCCCGCTGCCACCGGCGCCCAGAATGGTGTCTGGGTCGAGGTGGGCTGCGCCCGCAGCCACCAGCGACCGGGTAACGAGTGCCGTGTCCACGATCTCTTCCCCGAGGGCCACGTTCTGGCGAATCGTGCCCTGAAGCAGACCGGGACGCTGCCCACACCAGGCGAGCCAGGATCGATCGCCTCGGGGCGACACCGGCACCGTGCCCACGAACACCTGGCCCTCAAACGCCACAAACCCGAGGAGAGCAGCCACCAGGGTTGACTTACCCACACCACTCGGGCCACTGATGACGGTGAGTTCTCCGGCCATAAATTCTGCATCGAGCCGATCGATCACCACGTTGTCACCACGCCGAACGGTGAGGGAATCGAGGCGGAGCGACCCGGCATCCGCTGGGCGTGCAGCAGACCCCGCTGCCGACTCCGCTGCCAACGTTGCGGGGAGGTTGCCATCGAGAAGAGCAAACACCTCTTCCGCTGCCGCCAGCCCGTCGGCAGCGGCATGAAACTGCGCGCCGACGCGTTGCACGGGCAAGAATGCTTCCGGCGCGAGGAGCAGCACAAACAGGCCCACCGACAGCGCCAGCGACCCATCGACGAGCCGCAGGCCGATGGAGACGGCAATGAGGGCCACGGACAGGCTGGCGGCGAGCTCGAGCACGAAACCGCTGAGGAAAGACACCCGCAGCACCTTCATGGTTCTCGCTCGGTAGTCTTCCGTGATCTCCCGAATGCGGGTGAACTGACGCGACTCGCGCCCAAAGATCTTGAGCGTGCCAAGTCCCCCCACCACGTCGAGAAACCCGGTGCCGAGGCGCTGCAGCGCATCCCACTGCTGCTTCTGCACGCCCGCTGTCGCTTTGCCAATGAGCACCATGAAGATGGGGATGAGTGGCAGCACAATGATGACGGTGACTCCACTCGGAATGTCATTCACGAGCATCACAAGCACGAGAAGAGGTGTGGCGATCACAGTCAGCAGCAGCTGCGGCAGGTACCGGGAAAAGTAATTGTCGAGTGAATCAAGCCCCGTGGTCACCGTGGTTGCTAGACGTGCGCCCTGACGATCGGCGACCCATTCGGGACCCCGTTCCGCCAGCGTGGCCAGCACCTTCTGGCGTAGTTGTGCCTTCACCTGCGCCGCGCCCCGGCTCGCAGCCACGTCGAGCAGCCAAATCACCACGGCTCGTGCCGCAATGACGCCCGCCAGAGCGGCAATCGTGGGCACAAGATCCGTGAGAGTTCGGCCGTCGATGGCGCCGGTGATTGCGTGGCTCAACAGCCACGCGAAGGCCACGATCAGCACGGTTTGAGCGAGGCCCAGTGCGGCGCCAATCGACAGAAACCAGCGCACGGCAGTGGCGTAGCGCAGCAGTCTGGGGTCGAGTGGTCGCACGTGCGTCAGTGTACGGCGGACTCGATGTGAGCTCGCCCAATCCGCTTACGGAACACCCAGTAGGTGAAGGCCTGGTAGCCGAGAATAACGGGCATGCCAATCAGTGCGGTCCAGCTCATCACCTCGAGGGTGTACTGCGACGACGAGGCATTGGCGATGGTCAGGCTGTTGGCCGCGTCATTGCTCGCGGGCATCACGAACGGGAACAGTGAGGCAAAGAGGGTGAGCACGACCAGACCGATGGTGAGAGCCATCAGACCGAATGCCGACCGCTCGGCTCCCCGCAGGTTGGCCGCGAACGAGGCGATCAGGGTCAGGGCCGCCACCGCGGCCAGAACAGCGGACGCCAGCGTACCGAATTCAAGCGTGGTCCAGACGAGGAAGGTGGCCCCGACGATGATCGTGACGATCCCGGCCTGAACGGCCAGTTTTTGCGCTCGTGAGCGGATGTCCCCCTCGGTCTTGAGCGTCACGAAAATTACGCCGTGGGTGAAGAACAAAAGCAGCGTCGCACTTCCGCCGAGCAGGGCATAGGGATTCAGCAGGTCGAAGAACGAGCCAATGTAGTTGAAGTTGGCGTCCAGCGGCACACCACGCACCACGTTCGCGAACGCCACGCCCCACAGGAAGGCCGGCACGGCCGAGCCGACAATGATCATGCCGTCAAACCACCGCTTCCACTCCGATTCCGGACGCTGGTGGCGGTATTCGAACGACACACCGCGCACGATCAGTGCCAGCAGAATCAGCAGCAGCGGCAGGTAAAAACCGCTGAACATGGTGGCGTACCACTCGGGGAACGCGGCAAACAGCGAGGCGCCGGCCACGATGACCCAGGTTTCGTTGAGGTCCCAGACGGGGCCGATCGTGTTGATCAGCACCCGTCGGTCGGTGTCGTCCCGGCTGAGGAAAGGGAGGGACATACCCACGCCGAAGTCGAACCCGTCGAGTACGAAGTACCCGATGAACATGACGGCGATGATCCAGAACCAGAGAATATTGAGATCCATTACGTGCTCCTGCTATCCGTCGCCTAGTAAACCGTGACCGCGCGCTTGACGATGTCGGACTCTTCGTCCAACTCCGGCGCATCGTCGGGGCCCTTTTGCACGGCCCGGATGATGAGCTTGAATTCAACGACCGCGAGAATTCCGTAGAGCACCGTGAAGGCGATCAGGGAAATCAAGATCTCCACACCGGTCACGCCGGGTGAGACGCCGTCCGCTGTCTTCAGCAGACCGAATACGAGCCACGGCTGCCGGCCCATCTCGGTGAAGACCCATCCCACGGTCATGGCGAGAAGCGATGCCGGGAAGCTCCAGATGGCGAGCTTCCAGACCCACTTTTGTGCGGGCATCCGTCCCTTGCGGGTGAGGAAAAGACCAACGACAGCGACGAGCATGTGGACGAGGCCGAGGGCGATCATCCACCGGAATGCCCAGTAGGTGATCCAGATGGTGGGTGTGTAGTCGCCGGGGCCGTAGGTGGACACGTACTGTGCCTGCAGGTTGTTGATGCCCTGCACGGTGCCGTCGAAGGTGTGTGTCGAGAGGAAGGACAGCAGGTACGGGATGCGGATGGAGAAGAGCTCGTGCACGCCGTCGGGGGTACCGAGAGTGAAGACCGAGAACGACGCATTGGCGCCGGTGGCCGTGTGGTATAGCGCCTCGGCTGCGGCCATCTTCATCGGCTGCACCTCGCCCATGATGAGACTCAGCTGGTCGCCCGCGAGCGTTGTGCCGATGCCGGCGATGATCATCATCCACATACCGAATTTGAGGGCTGGACGCATGGTCTCAAAGTGCTGGTTGCGCGCGAGGTGCCAGGCAGCGACCGAAATGATCAGGCCTGCTGACACCATGAAGCACGCAAAAATGGTGTGCGGAAAAGCGGCTAACGCGATGGGGTTGGTGAGGAGTTCGCCAATACTGGTGAGCTCGGCGCGCCCCTTCTCCGGGTTGATTCGGTACGCGACCGGGTTCTGCATGAAGGCGTTCGCGGCCAGAATGAAGTAGGCCGAGCTGATGCTGCCGAGCACGGTGAGCCAGATGGTGGCGAGGTGCACCTTTTTGGGCAGCTTGTCCCAGCCGAAGATCCAGAGACCAATGAACGTGGCCTCGAGGAAGAACGCGAGAATACCCTCGAAAGCGAGGGGGGCACCGAAAACGTCGCCAACGAAACGCGAGTAGTCGGACCAGTTCATACCGAACTGGAACTCCTGCACAATTCCGGTCACGACGCCCATGGCGAAGTTGATCAGGAAGATCTTGCCGAAGAAGTGTGTGAGCTGCAGGTACTTGGCCTTATTGGTGCGCACCCACGCCGTCTGGAAGATGGCAACGGTGAGCGCCATGCCGATGGTGAGCGGCACAAAAAGGAAATGGTAAATGGTCGTCAGACCAAACTGCCACCGCGATAGGAGTAAGGGATCCAACCACTCGTTCATATGCCCTCCAGCATTGTTTCTACGCTCTGTAGAATAACACTTTCTACGTCCTGTAGAAAATCGTCAGGGATCGCGTAGACTGTCGTTATGGCAAGTTTGGGAGCACTCGAGAGACTGATCATGGATGCACTCTGGGACGCCGACCGACCACCGGCGGCCACCGAGTTGCGTGACCTGCTCGCCGGCTCCGATCGGGCTTCCGTTGGCACCAAGCCGCTCGCTGCCACCACCATTCTCACGGTGCTCTCACGCCTGGAAACCAAGGGCTTCGTGACGCGTGATCGTAGTATTCGTCCTCACCTCTATACGAGCGTGACGACGCGCGCGGAGCACACCGCTGAGCTCATGCATCAGGTTCTCGGATCTGTGCCCGACCGCACCGAGGCGCTCGCACGCTTCATCGGTAACGTCACGCCCGAGGAGGCTAATACCCTGCGCGAGTTGCTGGGCGTTGCTCCCCTGACAACCCCGTGATCACCCTCCATCGAATGTTTGGCGGCTCGTGCTCGTATCGGCCCTAGTTCTGGGTGCGCTCGCCGTGGCTCTGGCGTGGCCGGTTCCGGTGGTCCTTGCTCGTGCGGCGTGGCCTTCCCGCTCTCCCGGCGTAGCGCTGGTGCTCTGGCATGCCATTGCACTCGCCGGTGGCGTCTCCATGATCGGTTCTCTCCTCTGCTATGGCCTCAGTCCCCTCGGACGTGATATTGCCGCAGGCCTCGCCATGCTCCAGACTTCCCTGCGCGCCGGCACACTGGGGCCCGGCATGGATTTTCCGCACGTACTCGCCCTGTGCGGCGCCCTGCTACTCGGTACCCACCTGCTTCTGAACCTCTGCGCCACGTTTTTTCGTGCCGAGCGGCAACGGCGTCGTCATCTGCACCTGATTACCCTGCTGAGTGATCCACTCCCCGACCGTCCCGGCATGCGGGTCATCGACTACGAGGCACCCGTGGCGTACTGCCTTCCCGGGTCCGCCCGATCGGCCACGGTGCTCTCGAATGGTCTCCTGCGACTGCTGAGTGCCGATCAGCTTCGCGGGGTGATCGAGCATGAGCAGGCACATCTGCGTCAGCGCCACCACCTGGTGCTGCTCGCCTTCAAGTCGTGGCACAGTGCACTGCCGTGGTTCCCCATCGCCAATCGAGCCGAAAATGCCGTGGCTCTGCTCGTGGAGATGCTGGCAGATGATCGTGCTCGGCGTGTGGTGGATGACCGTACGCTCGCGACCGCCATCGCCCTCGTGGGCCTGGGGCAGCAGGCCGACGTGATGGCGACAGAGGCGGGAGTGGCCGTCGCCTCTCGGGCTGTCGCGGGCATGGCATCCGGCGCGGCATCCGGCCTGGAGTTTGGTCCGGCATCCGCTGAACCGCTGTTCAGCTCACGTGAACAGACCCTCGTTGCACCGCGCGTGCAGCGGCTGATGACGGCACGGGTTGCGCTTTCGCGGTCCGCAACGGTGGCCGCCCTTATGACGGCGATCGCACTCGTGATCACTCCGGCAGCGGTGCTGCTCGCGGCGTAGCGACGCGGCCTGCAACAAGACAGCCCCCCACGCGACGATGTCGGGTGAGGGGCTGGGCTTGATAAAGCCTGCTAGACCACGAGTGCTTTAGAAGAGGTCAGCCTGCTCGAGCCAACCGGTCGCGATGTCAACAGCCGACTTCTGGTCGTTGACACTCTCCGAGTTGAGGCTCACGAGGTTGTCGGCGCTGAGTGCGGCGCTGACCGCGTTCAGAACGCCCGCGGCCTTGTCATCAATCTTCTGAGACACGAGCGGCACAACGTTGTCTGCAAAGAACAGTCCGTCGGGGTCACTCAACGCCACAAGCTTGTCCGACTTGATGTTGGGGCTGGCCGTGTAGATGTTGGTCAACTGAATGGCGTTGTCCACGAGAGCCTTGACGGTGAGTGGGCCACCACCATCCTCGATGGGTGTGAAGCCGGCGGTCTCGATGCCGTACTTCTCCTTCAGTGCGGCCGGTCCATACGGACGCGTCTCGAGCACCGACGTGCCGCCGACGATGAGTGGCTCAGTGACGTTCTTCAGAGACTCAATGTCGGTCAGGTTGTACTTGGCGGCGAAGGCCTGGGTGACGGTCCAGGAGTTCTGGTCGGAGGCATCCGCCCGGTCCAGGACGCGGAGGGTGTCGGGAAGCGCAGCCTCGAGCTGGGCGTAGATCTCGTCGCTGGTGCCACCGGCGGCGTCCGGCTCGAGTGCCTGGAGCAGGCTGCCGGTGTATTCGGGGAATACATCGACGCCACCCGCTTCGAGCTCGGGCAGGTAGACCTCGCGCTGACCGATTCGGAACGTGCGCTCAACGGTGAAGCCGTTGGCTTCCAAAGCCTGCGCGTAGATTTCGGCAATAATCTCGTTCGAGTAGTAGTCCTGCGAACCCACGACAATCGTGTCGGTGGCGCTCGTGGCGTCACTTCCACTGCCCAGGGGATCACTGGACGCACACCCTGCGAGGGCTACGACGGCCCCAACCGCGACCGCACTAATGAGCGCGAGTCGGCCTTTTTTTGCTATGAACATGCTTTTTCCTTCCATGATGGCGAATTCCATCACCGGACCAGCTTGGTGAAGCCGGCCCGGATGTTTGTGGGGCGTCCGGCCGCAACGCCGCGGGGAACAACCAATTTTTGAAGCACGGTGAAGAAACCCTCAAGCGCGAGCGCCAGCAGAATGACCAGAATGGATCCACCCAGCATCTGCGCATAATCGAGATTCTTCAACCCTGTGAAGAGGAAACGGCCGAGGCCGAAGTTGGCAACATAGGCCGCCAGGGTGGCGGTAGCCACAATTTGCAGCGCGGCAGAACGCAGCCCCCCGATCAGCAGTGGCAGACCGAGCGGCAGCTCGACCTTGCGCACAATCTGCCACTCCGACATGCCCACTGCTCGGGCAGCATCGATGGTGGCGCGGTCAATCGCTTGAAATCCGGTATATGCCCCGGCAAGAATGGGCGGTATCGCCAACACGGTGAGCGCCACATACGGAGCTGTTAAACCGATCCCCACTGACAGGGCCACGAGAGTGAGAAGCCCGAGTGTGGGGATGGCACGAAAGGCGCCCGACGTGCCCACGGCCAGGCCGCGTCCCCGCCCGGTGTGCCCAATCAGGAATCCGAGGGGAATCGCAATGGCCGACGCAAAAACGAGGGTCACGAAGGTGAACCACAGGTGCTCCAGCAACCGGATGCCGATGGCGTTGGACCCCACATAGTTGGCGGGGTCGAACAGCCAGGCGAGTGCGTCCACAAAGAAGTTCATGCTCGTGCCTCCGCTGCCGGGCGGACCGGGGTGCGGACTGCCCGAGACACCGTGGGTCTCGTCCACGGCATGAGCAGACGGCCGATGAGCACGAGTGCGCCATCGAGCGCGAGCGCGAGGGCTACCGTGGCGATGATTCCCGCAATGATCTCCGCCTGAATACCGCGCTGAAAACCGTCGGTGAAGAGGCTGCCGAGGCTCTGGGCACCAATGACAGCACCCACCGTGGCAAGGCTCACGGTACTCACGGCCACGACACGCAGCCCGGCGAGGAGTACCGGTCCGGCCAGGGGAATCTCCACACGCCAGAATTGCGTCCACTCCGAAAAGCCCACCGCGGTCGCGGACTGGCGAACGTCACGGTCAACGGCGGCGAGGCCATCTGCTACCACCCGCACCATGAGCGCCACACCGTAGAGCGTGAGGGCAATGATGAGGTTGAGGGGGGAACGGATGCTTGTTCCCACGATGAAGGGAAGCATGATGAACAGCGGGAGGGAGGGGACGGCATAGAGCAGCCCCACGCTGGTGAGAATGATTCCCCGACTGACGCGGTAGCGATGCGCCAGCCAGCCCAGGGGTAAGGCGAAAAAAAAGCTGAGAATGATGGGTGGGACGGTCAACACCATGTGTTCGAGCGTTCGATCCCAAATGAGGTCGAGGTTGGACCAGATCCAGTTCACCGCGGATCCCGTGGCCGATCGGCAAGTACACCGGCCAGCCGTCCATCGTCATCCACGAGCACGTCACCGGTGGCGCGCGTCTCTACGTGGAGCACGCGTTTGCCGCGGTCGGCACCCACAAAGCTGGCAACAAAATCGTCCGCGGGATTGGCGAGAATCTCGGCCGGAGAACCCACCTGCGCGATCAGACCCCCGGTGCGGAGGATCACGACCTGGTCACCGAGCAGGAACGCTTCATCGATGTCGTGCGTCACAAACACAACGGTCTTACCCAGTTCGTGCTGCAGACGCAGGAGTTCCTGCTGCAACTCCGCGCGCACAATCGGGTCGACGGCACCGAAGGGCTCGTCCATGAGGAGAATATTGGGGTTCACGGCGAGTCCACGCGCTACGCCCACCCGCTGCTGCTGTCCGCCAGAGAGCTGACTCGGGTACCGATCAGCCAGGGAGCGGTCGAGCCCGACCGTGTCGAGCAGTTCAAGAGCGTCGGCCCGCGCCTGGCGCCGCGACACACCGCGCAGAAGCGGGACCGTTGCCACGTTATCGATCACCTTGCGGTGTGGAAGCAGACCGGAATTCTGCATGACGTACCCGATGCTTCGCCGAAGTTTGACCGGGGCCAGCGTGGCGATGCTGTCACCGTCGATGGTGATCGATCCACTCGTAGGGTCAACCATGCGATTGATCATGCGCAGCAACGTTGTCTTGCCTGATCCTGACGAACCCACCAAGACCGTAATCTTGTGGGACGGGATGACCAGACTGAAGTCGTTGACAGCCACGGTGCCGTCCGGAAAACGCTTCGATACCGCACTAAATTCGATCATGCAGGTGGCTCATTCCTTGCGTCACGTCGGAGCGACACACACCGGATACCTAAGCCAATCACTATCCGGGCAGACGGCAAAATTACCGGCGCAGGATACCGCTAATATTTTTACGCTGGCCGCGTACGAGCCGCACGTCGCGCTGCAGGTCTGGCTACAGGTCCTGTTAGCCGACGGCCTCAAAGCTCAGCGGTACGCTCGGTCCGTAGAAGCTCACCAGGTAGGCATGTAGCACCCGTCGGCACTCCGCAATGAAACGTTCGTCGCCCAGCGGATCCACCTGGAACGCCCGCGACAGCAGGGCATCGGCTAGTTCCACGGCAACTTCGAGACGAAACGTGAGCTCGGGTTCGCGAGGAAGGTCGAATTCGTCGGCGAAGGCGGTGGCGAGCTGACGGGCAAAAGAGGCTGACTCGAGGTCTGCTTCCTCGCCGATGCTCGGTACGTCACGATCAGCAAAATTCAGAATCCGAAAGCCCGGCTCAGAACGGTACAACCCGACAAATGCTGTGATAGCCCCGTCGACAGCATCCCACCAGGTTGCTGGCTTGTTCGCCGCCAGTTCTTCCGCTACTCGTTGGCGCAGCCGCTGCACGGTGCGCTCGTGCAGCGCATTCAGAACCGCAACCCGGTCCGGGTAGTAGCGATAAACAGTGCCGATGGACGCCCCCGCCCGCTCAGCGATCATCGCGGTTGTGATGCGATCAAAACCCACCTCATCCACAACGGATGCCGCCGCGTCAAGCAAACCCGACAGGCGCGCGGCACTGCGCTGCTGTATGGGTTCGGCGCGCCCTTGGAGACCCGGGGCGATGCTGGCCTCACCAAAAAAGTCGACGTGCGACATAAACCCCCTTCTACATGATTCCACATACTACTTGCCCGAACCGTTCTTCCCTATTTGGGGGGTCAAAGAGAGTACGCGCGCCGCCCGAGAGCCTCGCACATGAGACACTTATGAAGTGCCAGAGTCCCGAGACAAGACGCCAATCGCGCTCACTCCCGCTCATATGATGCACCGGGCAGCCCGAATCGAAGACTGGCTGCATGACCGCCGGGAAATTTTTGCGCGCGGTCGAGGGTATCGCCCGACGGTGATTCCGTTCACGGGGTATGGATCCACCGGTTGGGTACGCATTCTCTGTCGGGTTCTCCTTGCTAAACCGGACAGGGTCGGTGTCACTCCGCGCAAGAAGAAGCCGCGCAGCGATGGTCGCGACGCCGGCATCCGCGGCTGGCGAAGTTTTACCAGCGTGCCCGTGAAGGCTGTCACCGTGGTGATCGAGATCGACGGACAGCTCCACGAGGTGGAGGCGGATCGCGGCGGTGTGGTCGACACCGTCGTGCAGGTATCCCTCACTCCGGGTTGGCATGTGGCGCGGCTGCACACCGAGGATTCCGCCGTGCAGGAGGCTCCGCTGTTCATTGTGGCTCCCGACACCGCTCGAGGAATTGTCTCGGATGTCGACGACACGGTCATGGTTACGACGCTTCCTCGACCGCTTCTGGCGGCCTGGAACACGTTTGTGCTTGATGAGCATGCCCGCGTTCCCACGCCGGGAATGGCGGTGTTTCTGGAACGCTTGGCCTTCGCATCCACTGGCGCACCGGTTATCTATCTCTCAACCGGTGCCTGGAATGTGGCCCCCACTCTCACACGTTTTCTCTCCCGCAATCTGTACCCGGCCGGTGCTCTGCTGCTCACCGATTGGGGTCCCACGCACGACCGGCTCTTCCGCAGCGGACGTGAGCACAAGCGTGAGAATCTGCGCCGCCTCGCGCAGGAGTTTCCGCACATTCAGTGGATTCTCATTGGTGATGATGGTCAGCATGACGAGGACATCTACAGCGAGTTTCTGCACGATTTTCCGGGGAGCGTGGCCGCCGTGGCTATTCGTCAGCTCTCACCGAGCGAGGCCGTTCTGGCCGGGAGCCGGTCCAGGGATGCGATCGAGGGCACCGAGGAGACTCCCTGGGTGTACGGACCGGATGGTTCCAGTCTGGCGAACCAGTTGGCCGAGTTCGGGCTGCTCTGATCTAGCTTGACCTGACCTGGCTAGGCCAGAATTCGGTCCAGGCCGCGGTTGATCTGCCGTGCCCACAGCGGTCCCCGGTAGAGGAAGGCGGTGTAGCCCTGCACGAGTGTGGCTCCGGCCGACAGTCGCTCTGCCACCTGCTCTGCCGTGTCAACGCCACCGACGGAGATCACACAGAACGCGCGGGGAACAACGGCGCGAATGATCCGCAAAACGGCCAGCGAGCGATCCGCCAGGGGTGCTCCGGAGAGTCCGCCGGCTCCGGCCGCCAAGACGGTGGCGGCATCCGTTTTCAGGTTTTCACGCGACAGCGTGGTGTTGGTGGCGATGATTCCGTCGAGGCCGAGGGTCACGGCCAGTTCGGAAATGCGCGTCACCTCCTCATCGCTGAGGTCAGGGGCAATCTTCACCAGGAGCGGGGTCGTGCCAGCGCTGGCCTTGACGGCGGTGAGGAGCGGGGCAAGCCGGTCGAGTTCCTGCAGGCCACGCAGGCCCGGTGTGTTGGGCGAACTCACGTTGACCACCAGATAATCGGCCAGTGGGGCCAGGAGGCGCGTGCTCACGAGGTAGTCATCCGTGGCGTCATCGACCGAGGTGACTCGGCTTTTGCCAATATTGATGCCGAGAACGGGTCTGCCCGCGGCTTGACGAATACGGGTCAGCCGCGGCACGGCGGCCAGCGCTCCCCCGTTGTTGAAGCCCATGCGATTGATCACCGCACGGTCGGCGACCAGTCGGAACAGGCGTGGCCGCGGGTTACCGGGCTGAGCGATTGCCGTCAGCGTTCCTACCTCAACGTGGCCGAACCCCAGGTGACCCAGGCCGAGCACGGCCTCGCCGTCTTTATCAAACCCGGCGGCGACGCCGAACGGTGAGTCGAAGTGCAGGCCCAACGCATCGACTCCGAGGTCCGTGCGCGGCGCGGTGAAACGGCGAACCACTTTGCCGATTCCCAGAAGCGGTAGCCGCTTGATCACCGTGAAGGCGAGGTGGTGTGCCTGTTCCGGATCGAGGCGCCGGAGCACGAGGGAGAAGAAGAGTGGGTACATGCGCCGTTTCGGGTTAGGACGGCTCGGCAGCGGATGCCGCGGCCGCGCTGTCGAGGGCACTCGCGTGTTCGCGGCGCAGCTGGGCAATCGCGCCCTCAAAGTCTTCGAGCGAGTTGAAGCCCTGGTACACACTCGCGAACCGCAGGTAGGCGACCTCATCGAGATCACGAAGCGGCGGAAGAATGGCCAGACCAATGTCATTCGCGTTGATCTGCGATGCTCCGGTCTGGCGGATAGTTTCTTCCACCTTTTGGGCCAACATGGCCAGGTCCGAGTCCGTTACGGGGCGCCCCTGGCAGGCCTTACGCACCCCGGTAACGATCTTCTCGCGGCTGAACGGCTCCACCACACCGCTGCGCTTGACGATGTTCAGGCTGGCCGTTTCTGCAGTGCTGAAACGACGTCCACACTCGGGGCACTGGCGACGCCGACGAATAGAGAGCCCGTCGTCGCTCGTGCGCGAGTCGATGACTCGAGAATCTGGGTGGCGGCAGAACGGACAAAACATGGTGTGCTCAGCCTACCGCGCCGACCCTTTGCTCGGACACGGACTGCTCGGACATGGAATGTTCCGGCACGGACTGCTCCGGCACGGACGGTCTTCACCGTGGGAAACTACTCCTGGTCGAACCGGGCGGTAACCGCATCCCCGTGGGCCGGAAGGTTCTCTGCGCTCGAGAAAGCGGCAATGTTTGCCGCAACGGTGCGCAGCGCTTCTCGGCTGTAGGTGACAACCTGCTGGGGGCGCAGGAACGTGTAGGCCCCGAGCGCGGACGAGAAGCGTGCCTGGCCGCCTGTGGGCAGCACGTGGTTGGATCCGGCCGAGTAGTCGCCCAGGCTCACCGGAGAGTGCGGTCCGAGAAAAATGGCACCGGCATTTTCAATGAAGGTGAGCACGGCTTCCGGATCCCGGGTTTGAATCTCCAGGTGCTCGGGACCGAAGGCGTTGCTGAAGGCCGCCGCCGTCTCGATGTCATCAACGAGAACGATGGCCGACTGGGTTCCGGTGAGGGCAGCGGTAACGCGTTCGCTGTGGGTCGTTGTCTGCGCGAGTGTGACGAGCCGAGCAGCGACCGCCTCGGCGAGAGCGGCAGAATCGGTCACGAGAACGGCTGCAGCCAGCTCGTCGTGCTCTGCCTGACTGACGAGGTCTGCCGCCACGAGCAGCGGGTCCGCCGCGTCATCGGCAATCACGAGGATATCGGTGGGACCGGCCTCCGAATCGATGCCGGCCTGGCCACGCACGAGGCGCTTCGCGGCCGCAACGTAGACGTTCCCAGGACCGGTGACGATCTGCACGGGCTCAAGTCCAATGTCGGGGACTCCGTAGGCGAGCGCCCCAATGGCACCGGCACCGCCCATGGCGTAGACCTCATCAACTCCGAGCAGGGCGGCAACGGCCAGGATGGTGGGGTGAACTCGTCCGCCGAAGCGGCTCTGTGGCGGTGACGTGAGGGCGATTGAGGCGACACCCGCAATCTGCGCGGGCACGACGTTCATGACGACACTCGACGGATACACGGCCTTGCCCGCGGGGACGTACAGGCCCACCCGGTTCACGGGCTGCCAGCGCTGCGTGATGGTTGCGCCGGCATCGATGGTGGTCGTCACGGCGGGAGGAACCTGAGCCGCACTGGCGAGGCGCACTCGGCGAATCGTTTCCTCGACAGCCGAACGCACAGCCGGATCAAGCTCGGCAAGGGCCTCAGCCAGGTCGGAGGCTGGGACGCGCACCTGCAGAGGGCGTACGTGGTCGAGCAGTTCGGCCTGGTCAAGAAGTGCCGCTCCGCCGCGTGCGCGCACGTCTGCGATTAGTTCGGCGGCGATGTCGCTGGCGGAGGTGACGCTGGTCAGTGAACGAGGCACTGCAGCAAGCAAATCAGCCGGCGTGTGGGAGGTTCCGCGGAGGTCAATAGTCTGGATCATCACTACCAGCTTATCGGCGAACAATTGATGCCGGTAATAGTGTGGGTACTGAACAGATTGTTGGTTATACATGAATGACACGACCGCGTCCCGAATTACCGACGCCTCCACGCCTCCACTTGCGTCCGACCCAAATGCCCCGCTCGATCTTGCGGCCTTTAAACACGCGTTCCGTCGGCATGCAGCGGGGGTGGCGGCCGTGACCACGCTCACCGCCGAGGGAAAACCTGTCGGTTTCACCGCTACCAGTCTCGCGTCGCTCTCGGCGGTGCCGCCCCTCGCGACGTTCAACATGGCGCGGTCTGCGAGCACCTGGCCGGCGATTGTCGAGAACGACCACGTCATCATCCACATGCTCGGTGCCCGGTCCCGGGCCGTCGCGGAAAAACTCGCTGGGCCCAACGAGCAGCGCTTTGTCGGTGACCACTGGCATGTGGGTCCGTATGGTCTGCCTGTTCTTAATGACGTCACGTCGTGGATGCTTGGCCGCATCGTTGAGCGCGTATCCGTGCATAACAGCGCCATCGTGGTCGTGCAGATCGAAGACGGTGGAATCGGAGCCGACGACGACGCGCTCCTATACCACGAGCGTGCGTACCGCATCCCTGGGGAGGCCGTCTAGCGTCTCGTGTAGCCCTCATCCGCTCAGCGCTGCTTGAGACCTGCTGAGGGCGCCTACGTGGCCCGGTTGGCGGCTTTGCGACGCTGTCGCTCCGCCTCCACCGCGGCGGCTGCTTCGGGCGTGGGAGCGCTGCCACCCAGGTGAGCGGGCTGCCACCACTGAGCGGTTCCGGCCACCGGATATCTCGCTTGCAAGCCATCCACAAGACTCTGCATTGTGGCGTGAAGTTTTTCCGTCACGACGGCGGTGTCATCATCAGCCGACACCGTGAACGCCTCCCCCACTGCAAACTGAACCGGCACACCGAAGAGTTCACGCAGCACGGGCTTGTGATTCTTCGTTAGCAACCGGTGCCCTCCCCAGACGGCAACGGGAATGATCGGAACACCGGCCTCTGCGGCCATCCGAACCGTTCCCGTCTTCAGGTTACGCACCGTGAACGATGCGTTCACTCCACCCTCGGGGAAAACACCCAGCACCTCTCCCGAGCGCAAGGCGGTCACGGCCTCGCCATAGGCGGCGGCACCCGCTGTCATGTCCACGGAAATATGGTGCATACCGCGGAGGAGCCGTCCCACCAGAGGCTGGTCGAAGGCACCCTTCTTAGCCATGAAGCGGATGTGTCGGCGGTTCCGCTTCCACATCCGCCACTCCACGAGGGCAAAGTCCAGATAACCGAAATGGGTGATTGCGAGCACGGCGCCGCCCTCATGTGGCAGGTTCTCGGCCCCCTCAACGGATGCCCGTAGGCGGAGGGAACCAAAGAGTGCTCGGCCAACCGTGATGGCGGTGTTGTAGATCGGCTCTATCGGTCTCATTACCCCAGAATACGGCGGTTCACTGAAGAGTTTCAGTATGTGCCGCTACTCGCTCAGCCTTACCGTTAGCGATCGGATGCCCAGGGCGGGTCGGTGCTGGGGGTGTTGGCCCGGTGACTAGCGGCCGGTCGCCACGTCTGACCGGGGTCAAAGAGCACGGGCCCAAGAATCCAGGGTCTGCCACCCACCATCTTGATCTGCCACCCGGACGTGTCGATGCTGTGGTGGTGGTACCAGCACAGCAAACACCCGTTATCAATATTCGTGGGTCCATTGAACTGCCACGGGAACACGTGATGCACCTCACACCACGCGGCCGCAATGGTGCACCCGGGAATAACGCAGCCCCCATCGCGGGCGGCAATCGCCCGGCGCTGCGCCGGGCTGAAGAACCGTTCCTTCTCCCCGAGGTGCAGTACCTGGCCGTTGTCGCCGATGATCACTTGCTGATACCCGCCCGCGCACAGCCGCTCCTGCACGGCCTTGAGACTGATCGGGGCATCCACGCCGTCAATCCAGCCCACTCCGCGCCCGTTTTTCAGGTCTCGGGAATTCACGTGCACCATCACCGTCGGGGCAGCGCCGCCCATCCGGGGTGTTTTCGGGTCCCGTGCTGTCTTGTCAAACACGGCCCGGAGGATGTCGGCGCATTTCTCCCCGCCGGTGCGGTCATCACACATCTCTTCCGCTCCCGGGATCAGTTCCCCGGCCTCCATGCGGGCCTGATCCTCGGCCGACGGGAATGCGGGTGTCGCATGGGCGCTAATGAAGGTGGCGAAGACACCGTTCATCACGCCGCGCAGTTCGGGTGTCACTCCGCCTCGCAGCGGATACAACCCGTTCTTCAGGAGTCCGAACCCAACAGTGCTGGTCGCGGCGGTCTGCTCATCACTCGGCGCGGCGCCATCGGGGTCCAGGATCGCGCCCCACTCGTGCGCTTGCGCCCGAATCAAATCGGCCGAGAACGCAATCCCTGCCCCGGGAAGTCCCTCGGTCTCGGGGGTGATCGCTCCGGTTGCCGAGGCGACGAGAGCGCGCTCGGCCCGGTCGAGATCGTCCGGGGCAACCCGGGAAGAGATCTGCTCCAACGCCGCCACAATCACGTCGGCGGCGTCCACGCCGAGGTTCCCTGACGTGAGCGCCTCGGCGACGGCCGGGTGTCGCACCGTGACCGACTGGCCAAGCAGGCCACTCGTGGCCGCGGCAGTACCGGTGACGATGCCTCCGAGGCGCATCCGCCGCTTGGCTTCGGAGGCGGACACCCGGGTGATGCCGGTGATGAGTTCGTACTTGGTGCGGCATCCGCTTTTCCACGCGAGGGAGTCGTGGCCACGACTAGTTTCGGCGCGCATGCCCACGTCGGCGGCGGACCAGATCCGGCCACCATCCACCCGGCGCCCCACCGCCTCCAACGCTCCCATCACACTCAGGGCGGCGTCATCGTCGAGGAGGGTGAAGTGTACTCCGTCGAGAGCGTCACCGATCAGATCGCTGGCCTGCTGCAGCAGGGCGACCACTTCGGGACCGGACTTCATCGTCGTGAACATGTCCTCATTTTACCCTGAATCGAACAAGACAGCGAGACTTACTCACGTTTAAAACTCGTGACCTTAGTAAATATTTCCATGCACAGCATCGGCTCCGACAGCGCCCATGAGCGTCTCCACGCGCCCAGCTGACGCCTGTTCTCGCCGCCCACAGGCCCCGCCTACCGCCACAATCAGGGTCCTCACGCTGCCGCTAACGCCCGCCCCGCCCCTTCGCCCCCGTCTTCGTTGGTCGAGGAGCCGGCATGCTTTTGGCCGGCGTCTCGAGACCCCGTGAGCCGACTCTGAAAATCGGCTCACGAGGTTTCGACTGCTCGCAAGCTCGCGCCCGACCAGCGAGAGGGTGGCCGCACGGCTGCGCACCCCCTCTCGCTGGTCGAGGAGCGCGCACGCTTTTCGCGCGCGTCTCGAGACCCCGTGAGACAGTCTCGCAAACCCGCTCACCAGGTTTCGACTGCTCGCAAGCTCGCGCTCAACCAGCTAGAGGGCGGCCGCGCCTGTTATGGGTGGCCGCGTCCAATATGGCGGATGGCCGCGCCCGATTTCGGTGGGGGCTACGCCGGTTACCGTAGCGCTCCCCGACATTCGTAGCTGCCAGGAGAGAAGCGGGCGCCACCTCGCTGGTCGAGGAGCCGGCACGCACTTCGCCAGCGTCTCGAGACCCCGTGAGACGGTCTCGAGATCGGCTCACGAGGTTTCGACTGCTCGCAGGCTCGCGCTCAACCAGCGAGAGGCTGGCCGCACGGCTGCGCACCCCCCTCTCGCTGGTTGAGGAGCGCGCACGCTTTTCGCGCGCGTCTCGAGACCCCGTGAGACGGTCTCGAGATCGGCTCACCAGGTTTCGACTGCTCGCAGGCTCGCGCTCAACCAGCGAGAGGCTGGCCGCGCCCAATATGGCGGATGGCCGCGCCCGATTTCGGTGGGGGCCACGCCGGTTACCGTAGCGCTCCCCGACATTCGTAGCTGCCAGGAGAGAAGCGGGCGCCCCTCGCTGGTCGAGGAGCCGGCATGCACCTCGCCGGCGTCTCGAGACCCCGTGAGCCGTGCGAGGTCTCGACTGCTCGCAAGCTTGCGCTCGACCAGCGAGACGGCTGCAAAGCTCGCACTCGACCAGCGAGACGGGTGCAAAGGCCGCGCCCGACCAGCGACCTGGCCGAGCGGCAGGCGGGCCCTAGCTCAGGCAGTTGGGTCCGAGAATGCTCTTCAGCTCACCGAACAGGTCCGCGCTCACCTTCACTCGATGCGGCAGCTCGAACACTCGCGCGGTCTCGCCCTTCACCAGCTTGATGCGCACCTCCGCGTCACCGGCGTGCCGGGTGAGAATCTCGCCCAGTGCCTGCACCGTTTCGGTCGTGGCGCGGGCTTCGGCCAGGGTCACCGACAGGGTGCTCTGGTCAGAAGCCTGACCCAGCTCGGGCTGGAAGACGCTGAACGCGTGCAGATTCATGCCGTCATCGCGCATGCTCACGCGTCCGCGAACCACCACAACCGAGTCGTTCACCAAGTCCGGCGCGAATTCCACATAGGCCTTGCCCATGAACATGGCTGTGATCTCACCGCCGAAGTCTTCGACCTGAATCATGCCGTACTGATTTCCCGACTTCTTCGCCGTGCGGTGCTGCACACTGGTGATGAGGCCAGCAACCGTGACGGTATCGCCGTCTTCGGCGGTCTCCGACGCAATCAGATCCGCAATCGTCGTGCTGGCGTGCTTGGCCAGCGGAATCTCCAACCCCGCGAGCGGGTGATCCGACACGTACAGCCCCAGCATGTCGCGCTCGAACGCGAGCTTCTCCTTCTTGCTCCACTCGGGTCGCTCGGGCACCTGATCGGTGTCCTGCGGCTCATCAAAGAGACTGTCGAAGTCGAAACCAATGTTGCCGTTCACCTCTTCGCGCTTGATCTTCACGGCCGACTCGACCGCAGACTCGTGAATCTCCACCATTCCGCGTCGGGTCGCCCCGAGCGAGTCAAACGCGCCCGCCTTCACGAGGGATTCGATCGTGCGCTTGTTAGCCACCGGAAGCGGCACCTTGCGAAGAAAATCGTGGAACGACTCGAAGCGTCCCTTGGACTCGCGAGTGGCACGAATGGCGTCGACAACGTTGAAGCCCACGTTTCGAACAGCACCGAGTCCGAAGCGGATGTCTGTGCCCACGGCCGCAAAGAACCCGATCGACTCATTCACATCGGGTGCAAGAACCTGAATGCCCATTCGGCGGCACTCGTTCAGATACAGCGCCAGCTTGTCGCGGGAATCACCCACGCTCGTGAGCAGAGCGGCCATGTACTCTGCCGGGTACTCCGCCTTGAGGTAAGCGGTCCAGTACGACAGCACGCCGTAGGCCGCCGAGTGGGCCTTGTTGAAGGCATAGTCGGAGAAGGGCAGCAGGATGTTCCACACCGTGGTGACGGCATCCATGGAATAACCGTTGGCCTTCATACCGCTGGAGAAGCCCTCGAACTGTTTGTCCAGCTCAGACTTCTTCTTTTTACCCATGGCACGCCGCAACAGGTCGGCCTCACCGAGCGAAAACCCGGCAAGTTTCTGGGCAATCGACATCACCTGCTCCTGATACACGATGAGCCCATAGGTGTTGCCGATCACGTCGGCCAACGCCTCTTCGAGTTCCGGGTGGATCGGAATGATCTCCTGCTGCCCGGTTTTGCGCAGCGCGTAGTTCGTGTGGGAGTTAGCACCCATGGGGCCCGGACGGTAGAGGGCGATGACGGCCGAGATGTCTTCGAAGTTGTCCGGCTTCATCAGTCGCAACAACGAGCGCATGGGTCCGCCGTCGAGCTGAAAGACTCCGAGCGTGTCGCCGCGCGCGAGCAGTTCGTAGGCGGCCGGGTCCTCGAGACCCAGTTCTTCGAGCACGGGGCGATGCCCGCGGTTGACCTCGATGTTGTCGAGGGTATCGTCAATGATCGTCAGGTTGCGAAGCCCGAGGAAGTCCATCTTGATCAGGCCCAGTGACTCCGAGGCCGGATAGTCGAACTGGGTGACGACCTGGCCGTCGGCCTCACGCTTCATGATGGGGATGATGTCGATGAGCGGGTCGGATGACATGATGACACCGGCCGCGTGCACACCCCACTGACGCTTGAGGTTTTCGAGTCCCAGTGCGGTATCGAACACCGTTCTGGCCTCGGGGTCGGATTCGATCACGGCACGAAAATCAGCCGCTTCACGATAGCGGGGGTGGTCCTTGTCGAACATACCCGTGAGGGGCACGTCCTTGCCCATGATGGCCGGCGGCATGGCCTTGGTGAGCTTGTCACCCATTCCAAAGGGGAAACCGAGAACGCGGCTGGCGTCCTTGAGGGCTTGCTTGGCCTTGATGGTGCCGTAGGTGACGATCTGCGCGACGCGCTCCTCGCCATACTTGTCAGTGACGTAGCGAATCACCTCGCCGCGACGACGCTCGTCGAAGTCCACGTCGAAGTCGGGCATGGAGACGCGGTCCGGGTTCAGGAACCGCTCGAAGATGAGCCCGTGCACGAGCGGGTCAAGGTCGGTGATGCCCATCGCGTAGGCCACCATGGATCCGGCTCCCGAACCACGGCCCGGCCCCACGCGAATGCCCTGCTGCTTCGACCACATGATGAAGTCGGCCACGACGAGGAAATAGCCGGGGAACCCCATCTGAATGATGATGCCGATTTCGTAGTCCGCGCGCTTCCGCACGTCGTCCGGGATACCCAGGGGGTAGCGCTTGGCCAGCCCAATCTCGTTCTCCTTGACGAACCAACTCTCCTCGTTCTCCCCCTCGGGGCACGGGAAACGGGGCATGTAGTTGGCTTTGGTGTTGAATTCCACGTCGCACCGCTCGGCAATGAGCAGGGTGTTGTCGCACGATTCCGGGTGATCCCGAAACATGTGACGCATCTGCGCCGCGGTCTTGAGGTAGAACTCGTTGGAATCAAATTTGAACCGGTTCGGGTCGTCCAAAGTGGATGCCGATTGCACGCAGAGCAGGGCGGCGTGCGCCGTGGCGTCGTGCGCGTGCGTGTAGTGCAGGTCGTTCGTGGCGAGCAGGGGCAGGTCAAGTTCCTTGGCGAGCTTGAGCAGATCGGTCATGGTGCGGCGCTCGATGTCGATGCCGTGGTCCATGATCTCGCAGAAGAAGTTCTCCTTGCCGAAAATGTCCTGAAAGTCGCCGGCCGCTTTCTTGGCCTCGGCGTACTGCCCGAGCCGGAGCCTGGTCTGCACCTCGCCACCCACGCAACCGGTGGTCCCGATCAGACCCGTCGAGTACTGACTGAGCAGTTCACGGTCCATACGGGGCTTGAAGTAGTAACCCTCGAGGCTCGCCTTCGACGACAGCCGGAAAAGGTTATGCATTCCCTCCGTGGTCTCGGAGAGGAGCGTCATGTGCGTATACGAGCCGCTACCACCAACGTCGTCGCGGTTCTGGGCGCCGGTACCCCAGCGCACACGCGTCTTGTCCCGCCGGTCAGTGCCGGGGGTGATGTACGCCTCGGTGCCGATGATGGGCTTGATGCCGGCATCACGGGCGGTGCGCCAGAAGTCGAAAGCCCCGAACACGTTTCCGTGATCGGTGATCGCGACCGCGGGCATCTTTTGTTCGATGGCGGCGTTGATCAGGGGCTTGACTCTCGCCGCCCCGTCGAGCATCGAGTACTCGCTGTGTACGTGAAGGTGTACGAACGAATCCGTCGAGGTCGAAGAAGTACTCACTGTGCTCAATCTGCGGATTAGTCGCCGCGTAGTACGGACAGTCCGTGCGCGAGGTCTGGCGCGTACGGGGCATTGAAGGTGACCCAGTCGTTGGACTCCGGGTGGTGGAACGCGAGCTGCTTGGCGTGCAGCCACTGGCGCCCCAGACCCAGTCGGGTCGTGATGCTCGGATCGGCGCCGTACATGGCGTCGCCCACGCAGGGGTGACGCTGGGCCGCCATGTGCACGCGAATCTGATGCGTACGACCGGTTTCGAGGTGAATTTCCAGCAGCGAGGCGGAGGGGAAGGCCTCCAGCGTTTCGTAGTGCGTCACAGCATGCTTGCCATCACTCATCACGGCAAATTTCCACGCGGAGCTGGGGTGACGCCCGATCGGCGCCTCAATGGTCCCCGCCAGCGGGTCGGGATGACCCTGAACGACGGCATGGTAAATCTTCTCCACTTCACGGTCGTGGAAAGCACGCTTGAGAGCCGTGTAGGCCAACTCCGACTTGGCAACGACCATCAGGCCGCTGGTTCCCACGTCGAGTCGGTGCACGATTCCGGCCCGTTCCGCCGCACCGGATGTTGAAATACGATAGCCAGCGGCAGCAAGCGCCCCCGGTACCGTGGGACCGGTCCAACCCACACTCGGGTGAGCGGCGACGCCCGCTGGCTTGTTGATGACAATGATGCTGTCATCGTCATACACAACCGTGAGGTCGGGTACCGCAATCGGCACGATCCGCACGGGCTCCTTGGTGTGCCAGGTCACCTCGATCCAGCTTCCGGCATGGAGCCGATCCGACTTGCCAGCCAGGGAACCATCAACGCTCACCCCGTCGAGCTCGCAAATCTCGGCGGCGAAGCTGCGGGAGAACCCGAACAGTTTGGCCAGACCCGCGTCTACCCGCACCCCCTCAAGTCCATCGGGAAGGTGCAGGGATCGAGACTGGGAGGTCATGGGGCAATTCCGCTGTGAGGCTTTGTGTCGTCGTGCGTTGGTAACGCCGAGTGAGCGTCCGGCTCCACGGCGGCATCCGTTTTCGGTACTTTCTTCACCTCGACGACCTTTTCACCGTCGAGGCCTATTCCACGAATGGTGAGGATCATGAAGATCACCATGCTCGTGACAATGGCCATGTCGGCCACGTTGTAAATTGCCGGGATCAGCCACGGCGTCGACAGGAAATCGACAACATGACCCTCGCCGAAGCTGGGCTGACGCACCAACCGGTCGGTGAGGTTTCCGAGGACCCCGCCGAGGAGTAGCCCGAAGACCAGACCCCAGGTGAGCGAGCGGATGCGCCGAGCAAACCAGATGATGAACACGACGACGGCCGCGGCAATGATGGAAAAAATCCATGTAGACCCACTGGCGAGGGAAAACGCAGCGCCCGGGTTCCGAACGAAGTGCAATTGCAGCACGTCATTCAGAACCCGGACGATTTCGCCCTCAGCCATGTTGGCCACGACGAGGTACTTACTCACCTGATCGAGCGCATAGATTCCCAGCGCCACGAGCGCGAGAACGATCAGCGCGCGAGTGCCACGCTTCGTGCGAGTCTTAGGCGCCAAAGCCCTGGAAGCTGGACTTCGAGTCACTCGATACGCCGGCACCAACGGAGGACGCGGCGTCGAGGTCCTGAAGCTGACCCTCAATGTAGCTCTTGAGCTTGAGACGGTACTCGCGCTCGAAGGTGCGCAGTCCCTCGATCTTCGTCTCGAGAACGGAGCGTTCCTGATCGAGGACCTTCATCTGCGCGCGCTGCTTGGCCTCGGCCTCGGCAATGACGCGTGCAGCAGTGGCGTGACCTTCGGCAATGAGGGCGTCACGCTTCTCAGCGCCTTCCTTCACGTGCTCTTCGTGCAGGCGACGAGCGAGCTGAAGCAGGTTTGTCGTTCCCGCGGTCTCGTCAATCGGCTCGGGCACAACGACGGCGACCGGGACGACCTCGGCGGGCTTGACGGCCTCGACAACGGCTTCCGGAGCTGCAACAGCCGCGGAAGCGGTGGCGTTCTCGGAACCGACGGATGCGGCAATGACTCCGCCATCGGCGGTGATCCGCCCGCGAAGCTCTTCATTTTCCGACGTGAGACGACGCAACTCAACGACGACCTCATCGAGAAAGTCATCAACCTCGTCCTGGTCATATCCCTCACGGAACTTGGTTGACTGGAACCGCTTATTGACTACATCTTCCGGAGTTAGCGCCATGGCTTTCCACCCTTAGAACTTGATACTTATGCGAACAGTTGGTTTGTGTGCGGCTGAACAATCCAGCCGCTGGTGTGGTTCGCGCGGGGGCGGCCCACACCGGTCAAGGATACATGCTTCAAATCCCGGCCCGGTGTAACTGCGCCTCTGAGCACGAAAAAA
Organism: Cryobacterium sp. CG_9.6; assembly: GCF_029893365.1. Lineage (NCBI taxonomy): Bacteria > Bacillati > Actinomycetota > Actinomycetes > Micrococcales > Microbacteriaceae > Cryobacterium > Cryobacterium sp. CG_9.6. The sequence goes on from NZ_JARXUZ010000001.1 coordinate 2,115,252, forward strand.
TACCGACTCAGAGCCGCTGCAGAGCACCGGCGAGGGACATGCCCACGATCGTGCCCAGCATGGTGAGCGTGAACCCGAAGTCGAGTGCGATCGGGCCAATGCGAAGCGGGGGAATCAGTTTGCGGAAAAAGAGAATAGGAGGATCTGTGAGCCGGTAAACAAGGTCGACCAGAACGAGGGTGAAATTCTGCGGCCGCCACCCACGATTCACCCCGCGCACGAGGTCTACGATGAAGCGGCCCCAGAGCACAAAGAAGTACAGGAGGAAAACGAAATACAGGAGCCCGCCGATTACACCCACGGCGTACTAGGCCTGAGCGAAGAAAGACGCCTCTTCGGCGGAATCTTCAGTTGCGTTGTCGCCGGACACGACAACATGGGACGGGGAGAGCAGGAAGACCTTGGCGGTCACCCGCTCGATCTTGCCGTACAGCCCCTGTGAGAGCCCACTGGCGAAGTCGATGAGACGACGCGCATCAGCGTCACTCATCTGTGACAGGTTGATGATCACCGGGATACCCTCACGGAAGGACTCGGCGATGATCTGCGCGTCGCGGTACTGACGCGGGTGAACGGTGAGGATCTCATTCATTTCGGACGCAGCCACATTCTGGGGGGTCGAAGTCTTACGCAAAGGTGTGACGGGAGCGCGTCCACTGTTGTTGTGGGCGCTGTTGTTGTGGGCGCTGTTGTTCTGAGCGCTGCTGTTGTGAGCACCGCTGTTGTGAGCACTGCTGGTCTGAGCACCGCTGTTCTGGGCGTTGCTGGACGAAGCACTGCCCCGGGTCGAACGTTCTGCGGGCGCGTGGGCTGCACCGTGCTCGGTGCCGGGCGACACGGCGGCAACACGACCGGCAGGCGCCTCATACTCAAGCTCTTCGTCTGCCAGACCCAGGTAGACCATGGTTTTCTTGAGCGGGTTAGACATGTCGACCTCCGTGTTGTTGTGCGTCTCTGTCGAGATTAACTGGTTCCGGGCGTTTCCCGGTGATTGCAGTGCCAATTCTTAGGTGTGTCGCGCCTTCGAGAATGGCCTCGACATAATCTTGGCTCATTCCCATGGACAGTTGCTTTGCATCCGGTGCCTGAGAGCGGATGCCCTCACTCAATTCTCGAATGTAGGCAAACGACCGTCGCGGTTCGGCACCCAGCGGTGCCACGGCCATGAGACCCTGCAACCGCAGTCCCTCGGTGGCCTGGACCCGGTCGACGAGCGCAGACAGCTGTCCCGGATCGACGCCACCACGACCCGCATCGTCGGTGAGATTCACCTGAATGAAACAGTCCACCGTTGATTCTGCAGAGGCCAGTGAATCCACAAGCGAGTCACGATCCACCGAGTGGATCACATTGGCATACGCACGAATCTGGCGGGCTTTCTTGCCCTGAATCTGACCGACAAAATGCCACGTCAGCTGCAGCTCTGCGAGCTCCGCGGCCTTCAGCTGCACCTCCTGGTGTCGGTTCTCCCCCATGTCGCGCACGCCGAGTGCGGCCAGCGCCCGAATGAGCGACGAGGGCTGAAACTTTGTCACCACAATAGTCGTGATGTCTTCGACCGGGCGCCCAGCAGTGCGGGCGGCATCAGCGATGCCACCCTGCACTACCCCGAGACGTTCAGCGAGTTCGTCCCGCTCGGGGTACGGTTCGTTACTTGAGGAAATCGGGGATGTCCAGATCATCAGATTCTTCTTCGAATGCCGGGTCGGCTGCCGCTGCAGCACCGGTTGACGAGTCAGCAGACCAGAGAGACGAGGTCGCGTCTGGCGCAGCCACTGAAGCCGTATCCGCTTTTCCGGTGCTGGCCGTTCCGGCGCCGGCAGCGACTCCCGCTGCCACCAGGTCAGCTCGGCGAACCTCGACGGCCTTGGCACCCGGCTCTCCACCATCGAAGCCAGCGGCGATCACGGTAACGCGCACCTCGTCGCCGAGGGTGTCATCGATGACCGCACCGAAGATGATGTTGGCCTCCGGGTGCACGGCCTCCTGCACGAGACGTGCAGCGTCGTTGATCTCGAAGATTCCGAGGTTAGAACCACCCTGAATCGAGAGCAGCACGCCGTGGGCACCATCGATGCTGGCCTCGAGAAGCGGGGAGGCGACAGCGAGTTCCGCGGCCTTGATGGCGCGGTCGGCCCCGCGGGCGGAACCGATACCCATGAGAGCTGAGCCGGCGCCCTGCATGACCGACTTCACGTCGGCGAAGTCGAGGTTGATCAGACCCGGGGTCGTAATGAGATCGGTGATGCCCTGCACACCGGCCAGCAGAACCTGATCAGCCGTGGCGAAGGCCTCGAGCATGCTGATTCCGCGGTCGCTGATCTCCAGCAGCCGGTCGTTCGGCACAACGATGAGGGTGTCGACCTCGTTCTTGAGCGAGGCGACGCCGGTCTCGGCCTGCGCCTGACGGCGCTTACCTTCAAATCCGAACGGCTTGGTGACCACACCGATGGTGAGCGCACCGATGGACTTGGCGATGCGGGCAACAACGGGTGCACCACCCGTACCGGTTCCACCACCTTCACCGGCGGTGACGAAGACCATGTCGGCACCAGCCAACGCCTCTTCGATCTCTTCGGCGTGGTCCTCGGCGGCACGACGGCCTACCTCGGGATCCGCACCGGCACCGAGGCCGCGGGTGAGGTCACGACCGACGTCCAGTTTCACGTCGGCGTCACTCATCAGAAGCGCCTGGGCATCCGTATTGATCGCGATGAACTCGACTCCGCGGAGACCGAGCTCGATCATGCGGTTGACGGCGTTCACTCCGCCACCGCCGATTCCGACGACCTTGATGACCGCTAGATAATTCTGGTTGTTTGACACGTCCGGCCTCCGGTGGAACCTTAAACCTTTACTCGAAGTTTAAAGTTATGCTGAGTATGCAATTACTGATTACGAAGTTATTAGTGACGGGGCGCTGCTTGGGGAGGCGCGCCCGCGTGTCGCGAAGCGTGTCGGGAATTCCGTCGCTTCATCGAATCACGGCGCTGTTGGGTGATGAGACGTCGTACTCGTTCACGCTTCCGACGGGATGACCCACCATGAGTGCTCCCAGGACAACAGCCTTGAGCTCAGATTGCTCCGCGCTCCCCCACGCCACCCGTGCTCCCCCCGTGAGCGTGAGCGTGACATCGTCGGTCGTCACGGCGGCAACGGAGTCCAGTTCGCCCCGGATGCTGTCCGGCAGGGCATGGATCACCTCGCCGGCGGCCAGAAATCCCGCACTCCCCACACCGTCCGGTGCGTCGATTTGTGGGAATCCCGCCGGACGCTCCGCCGACGATTCGATGCGCACGCCGGCGGCATCCACCAGATCGAAACCACTGCTACTCGGGATGACCCCGATCGGTTCCCGTTCCACAATGCGCACCACGAGGGTCCCCGGCGGGCGACTCTCGGTGACGTAACTCTCGATCAACGTGAACGTGGCAAGTTCTGACTTCACCCTCGTGAAGTCGATGAGCGGCAGTGGTGTTCCCAGCTGCTCCCCCAGCGCGTCGACAACCCGATCGGCCGCAACCCGGTTCGCTCCCACCACGTCAATCGTTCGAAGGGCCATGAGCGGAGAGTACGCGGCGGCAATCACACCGCCAAGCAGCAGCACAATCGAACCGAGCGCCACGAGCCACGCCGTGCGCCGCCGCCGAGACCGCCAGGTGAAGCGGCGCACCTCGGCGCGCTCGAAGCGCTTTCTGGCGCGACGAGCACCTCGAAGGACGGCCCCTGCCACGGCCACCCCCGATTTTTCCACCGAGGAGCCGGTGAGTGAGCGGATGCGTGACACGGGAGCGAGCGCATCCGCCGGTACCGTGATGGGTTCCGTCCGCGCATCCTGAGGCGCGGAGGTGCCAACTGTGCGGCCGGCGGGACCGGTCGCTTTCTTCGAGGACGGCGTGGACGGCGTGGACGGTCGATCAAAGCCGCCGGGTCGTTTCATACCGGGCCAGGGGTCATGGGCGGGTCACCTGAAGGGAAGCGAGGAGCTGGGGAACAATGCGATACACGTCCCCGCAGCCCAGGGTGACCACAAAGTCGCCGTCCCGGGCGATGCCGGCCACGTAGTCAGCGGCTTCCTGCCAGTCCGGCACGTACGCCACATGGGACGGGTCCACGAAACGGTCGGCCACGATGGCACCCGTCACGCCGGGTTCGGGATCTTCGCGGGCACCGTAGACGCCCAGAACAATGGTCTGATCCGCGTTGTTCTCGAGAGCGTCCGCGAATTCCTGAGCGAAGATACGAGTGCGGCTATACAGGTGCGGCTGATGCACCGCGATGATGCGTCCGGATCCCACCACCGTGCGAGCCGCAGACAGCGCGGCGGCAACCTCGGTGGGATGGTGCGCGTAATCGTCATACACGCTGACGCCGCCAACCGTGCCGTGCAGTTCGAATCGGCGCTGCGTTCCCCCAAAGTCGGAAATGGCGGCCAGCGAGGCGGCCGGATCCAAACCGAGACCCACGAGAACAGCAAACGCTCCGGCCGCGTTGATTGCGTTGTGCTTGCCGGGGATACGCAGGGTGGCGTCGTAGTCGGCACCCTTCCAACTGACGCTGAAGCGTACCGGACCGTCGGTCACGATGGAGTGCACCCGCACGTCGGCCTCGGGTGCCTCACCAAAAGTGATCACGCGCTCGGCCGTCAGGCTGGCAGTGACCCGCACGGCGCCCGCATCGTCGGACGAGATCACAACGAGTTCGCTCGCGGTGTGGGCGAACGTCACGAACGCGGCCTCGAAGGCCTCGAGCGAGCCGTAATGGTCAAGATGATCGGGGTCCACGTTGGTGATCAGGGCAATGTTGGTGTTGTAGAGCAGGAACGACCCATCGGATTCATCCGCCTCGACGACAAAGAGGTCTTCGGTGCCACCAGCCGAGCTGACACCGAGAGATTCAATGACTCCGCCGTTGACGAAGCTGGGGTCGTGCCCCAAACCGAGTAGTCCGGTAACGATCATGCCGGTGGACGTTGTCTTGCCGTGCGCGCCTGCTACCGCGACAAGACGCTGATGCTGAATAAGCCAGGCCAGCGCCTGAGCGCGGTGCAGGACGGGAATACCCCGTTCGTTTGCGAGCACGTACTCCGGGTTGTCCTGCCACAGCGCGCCGGTCACCACGAGCGTGTCGGCATCCCCCACGTTGGCCGCGTCGTGTCCAATCATGATGTGGGCGCCCAGCTCACGGAGAGCGGTGATGTTATCGGACTCGCGCACGTCAGAGCCCGTGACCGTGTACCCCTTGCCCAGGAACAGCCGCGCGATTCCGCTCATTCCGGAACCGCCGATGCCCACAAAATGCACGGCGCCGAGGTCGTCTCCGATGGTCAGGGTGAGGTCGGGCTTGATCACGGGTGGGTACGCTCTTTTCGAGTTGGTGGATCTGTCATTTTGATCTGCGGCTGACAGCGCGTGCTCAACGTTACGCGCTGATCGGGCGGGAGATGCCGCGCAGCGCCCGGCCGTGCACTTCTCAGAGGGCCGCGGCAATGAGTTTGAGCATGCGCGCGGACCCATCACGTATTCCCACGGATGCCGCGGCAGCGCCCATAGCGTTCACCCGCGCCGTGTCGGCCAGCAGCGGCACTAACCGGGTACGCACCCAGTCCGGGAGAAAATCGGCGTCATCGACGAGCACCCCGCCCCCGGCCGCCACCGCGTCGGCCGCGTTGAAGCGTTGCTCGCCGTTGCCCACCGGGTAGGGCACGTAAACGGCAGGAATGCCGAGGGCGCAGAGCTCACTGAGGGTCGCCGCCCCGGCCCGGGTCACGGCGAAATCCGCGATCGCCAAAGCGAGGTCCATGCGGTCGCAGTAGTCGATCAGTCGATAATGCTCCAGCTGTGGGTCGGTCACCTCACCGCGTTCGCCCTGAATGTGCAGCACCTGCCAACCGGCTGCGATCAGTACGGGTGCGCTCTCGGCAATCGTGTTGTTGAGACGGCGGGCTCCAAGAGATCCCCCGGTCACCACCAGAGTCTTGCGGGCGTGGTCCAGGCCGAAGTAATCTTCTGCGGTCGGTTTCACGGCGGCCCGGTCAAGCCGTTCAATTTCGGGTCGCAGCGGCATACCCACAAACTGGGCGTGCCGAATGGGCGTACCCGCGAAGGCAACGCCCACCTGCTTCGTGAACCGAGCACCGAGTTTGTTGGCCAGCCCCGGTTTGGCGTTGGCCTCATGAATGACGATCGGCACACGCATCCGCCGGGCAGCCAGGTAGGCCGGGGTCGAGACAAAACCTCCGAAGCCCACCACGACGTCGACACCTCGGGAACGGATCAGATCCGCAACACCCGAAACGGCACGGTGGAATCGGCCCGGAAAGCTCAGAGCCTGCCGGTTGGGACGGCGCGGAAAAGGCACACGAGGCACCAGGGCCAGTTCGTATCCGCGCGCCGGGACGAGTCTGGCTTCCAGCCCCTCACTCGTTCCGAGCGCAATGATGACGGCATCAGGGTCCTGGGAACGCAGGGAATCCGCAATGGCGAGCAGCGGATTAACGTGGCCGGCGGTTCCTCCGCCGGCCAGAAGATAGGTGGTCACGGTGCGGTACTCCCTGAGTGCTGACCCCGCGCGAAGGACAGAACGACGCCGATCGCTACGAGGGTGGTGAGGAGGGCGGTGCCTCCAGCCGAGATGAGTGGTAGCGGGACTCCAAGCACGGGGAAGACCCCGAGCACGACGCCAATGTTCACGAACGCCTGGCCGATCACCCATACCAAAACGGATGCCGTGGTGATGCGCGACATGACGCTGGTACTGGAGCGCATGATTCGGAGAAAGGCAAACGCCAAGAGGATGAACATGCACAGTACAACGACGGCTCCGATGAGTCCGAGTTCTTCGCCCACAATGGCGAAGATGTAGTCGTTGTCTGCTGCGGGCAGCCAGGACCATTTGGCCTTGGAATTTCCGAGCCCCACGCCGAGGATTCCGCCGTTGGCGAGAGCCCATGTTCCGTGCAGCGGCTGCCAGCAGCTGGCAGAGATGGGTCCGCTCAGCTGATCACACCCCTCGTTCACGAAGCTCATGATGCGTGTCAGACGGTTGCTGCTCGTGAGCGCGAGAACCACGGCTCCGGCAGCGCCAACCACCAACGGAATCGCCAGCAGTCGCAGTCTGACGCCGGCGAAGAAGAGAGCGCCGAACAAGATCGCGGCCATGATCATGACGGTACCGAGGTCACCGCCGATCATGACGAGCAGCACAGCGCCGCCACCCACGCCGAAGACCGGGATGAACACGTGCCGCCAGTCGTCGAGATGATCCTTCTTCTGCTCGAGAATCATGCCGAGCCAGACGACCAGGGCCATCTTGATGCCCTCGGACGGCTGGAATTGAACTCCACCGATCGACAACCAGTTGGTGTTGCCGGCGATCGTGTAGCCGAGGGGCGTGAACACCACGAGACCCTGCAGGAATGATGCTCCCAGAAGCGCGGGCCAGGCCACACGTTTCCAGAACCTGATCGGCAGACGGCTCGCCACGAGCATGAGTGGCACGCCGATGAGGGCGAACCCGCCCTGGCGAATGAGTCCACCAAAGAAACCGGCGTCGGCCAGATACGAATCAACGGAGGACGAGGACAGTACCATGACCAGACCGAAGGCCACCAGAAACATGGTGGTACCCAGCAGAAGGAAATAGTTTGCTGATTCAGCCCTGAAGACCCGGCCCAGACTGATGCGGGCCGACGCACCCATGGCGTGGATGCTGTGGGGTTCAGCCGAAGGTGGCGTTGCCTCCGCGGGACGCGGCGCTCGCGTGCGTGGGATGGCAGCCATGCTCACCTCTCAAGAAATTGCTGTACGGCCTGGTTGAATTGGGCGCCGCGCTCGGCGTAGCTGTCGAATTGATCCATGGATGCGGCTGCCGGAGCGAGCAGAACCACGTCACCGTGCTGGGCAACGGTCGCAGCGAGCCGGACCGCACTCGGCATGACCTGTTCAGTGTCGTCTGTGTCCACCTCGAAAACGGGGACCAGCGGCGCGTGTCGCGCAAAAGCCTCGCGCACCGCTCGACGATCAATTCCAAGAATCACGGCTCCCCGCAGACGGGGGGCGTGCTTCTGCACGAGCTCGTCAACGGTCACGCCTTTGAGCAGACCGCCGACGAGCCAGACGACGGAGTCAAACGAGGCGAGGGACGCGTCGGCCGCATGCGGGTTTGTGGCCTTGGAATCGTCGACCCAGGAGATCCCGTCGCGAACGGCCACCACCTCGATGCGGTGGGCATCCAGTCGGAACGAAGCCAGGGCAGCTCGCACCGTTTCGGGTTCGACCCCGAACGAGCGCGCCAGGGCACTCGCGGCCAGTACATCGGCAACCACGTGCGGCGCGCCGAGCCCAGCATCGGCCAGTTCGGTGATGGTCGTCAACTCGAGCGCCCGTTCGAAGCGATCGTCGAGGAACGCCCGATCGCAGAGGATTCCCTCCACGATGCCGAGCTCGCTGGGACCGGGCACGCCGAGACCGAAGCCGATGGCGCGTGCGCCCTCCTGAACGTCGGCGTTCTCCACCATGCGGAGGGTTGCGGCATCCGCTTTGTTATACACGCAGGCGACACCGGTGTTGAAATACACGGTTGCCTTGGCTTCACGGTAGGCCTCGGCCGAGCCGTGCCAGTCCAGGTGGTCGTCAGCGATGTTGAGACAGAGACTGGACCAGGGTGCCAGGGCGCCGGGACCGGTACGTGGCAGGTGGTGAAGCTGGTAGCTCGAGAGCTCAACGACGAGCACGTCCCACCCCTGCGGGTCCCGAATGGCATCGAGCACGGGCACACCGATGTTGCCACACGGAGCCACTCGGTGTCCCGCAGCAGCAAGCATTGTGGCGGTGAGTTGCACGGTCGTGGTCTTGCCGTTCGTGCCGGTTACGAGCAACCACTCGGCGGGAGTGCCCACCTTGTCGCGCAAACGCCACGCAAGCTCAATATCGCCCCACACGGCAATCCCCTGAGCCCGGGCCCAGGTGAGCAGCAGGTGGTCCGGGTGAAATCCCGGTGAGACGATCATCAGATCTGGCTGGTGTGCCTGAAGCTCAGGGGGAACGATGCTGAGATCGGATTGCACGAGGGTAGCGCCGATCACGTTGAGAAGCTGGGCGCGCTCATTCGCGGCGCCGGACGCCACAACGAGTACATCTGCTCCCAGTTCGATAAGGGTGTCTGCCGCGGCAAATCCGGTCACGCCCAGTCCGAGCACGGCCACACGCAGATGGGACCAGTCGGCGTGCCAGCTGGTTAGGCCATCGAGCCGACTCACGGGGGTGCCGGGAAGGTCGGTGTCACTCATCGTGTGGGAACCGCCGACAGCCACTCAAGGTAGAACGTGCCAACGCCGGCGGCCACCAGCAGGCCACCGATGATCCAGAATCGCACAACGACGGTGACTTCGGCCCAGCCCTTGAGCTCGAAGTGGTGGTGAATGGGGCTCATCAGGAAGATGCGCTTACCGTGCGTGACTTTGAAGTACGCCCGCTGCACGATGACGGAACCGGACTCGATCACAAAGAGCCCACCGATCAGAATCAGAAGCAGTTCCGTTCGGCTGAGGATCGCCAGCGCCGCCAGGGCACCACCAATTGCGAGCGAGCCGGTATCACCCAGGAAGATCTTGGCGGGTGAGGTATTCCACCAAAGGAAACCGATCAATCCACCCGCGATGGCGGCCGACACGACGGCGAGGTCGAGCGGGTCACGAATCTCATAGCACCGATAGAGGTCGGAGAAGTCTGCGCCACCGCTGAAGCACGACTGGTTGAACTGCCAGAACCCGATCACGATGAACGACCCGATTGCGAGGATAGATGATCCGGTCGCCAGGCCGTCCAGGCCGTCCGTAACGTTGACGCTGTTGGAGGTTGCCGCGACAATGAGGCAGATCCAGACGATGAAGAGGATGAGGCCGAGAACCGCGCCAAGCTCCATGAAGTCCAGCGGAGTATCGCGCACGAAGGAGATGTGCGTCGACGCGGGAGTCAGTCCGTTCTGGTTCGGGAACTGCAGTGACAACCACGCAAAAACACCGGCAACCAGCACCTGGCCGGCAATCTTCGACCACCCGCCCAGTCCGAGGCTGCGCTGATTTCGGGTCTTCAGAAAATCGTCGACGAAGCCGACGAGACCGAGGCCCACCATCATGAACAGCACCAGAAGCGGAGACGCCGTGATCGGTTCACCCTGGCTGAGCTTGGCGGTGAAGAAGCTGATGACCACGCCAAGAATCAGGATGATGCCACCCATGGTGGCCGTTCCCCGCTTGGCGTGGTGGCTCTTCGGTCCATCGTCACGGATGAACTGTCCCCAGCCGAGCTTGTGGAACAGCCGGATGAACAGTGGTGTCAGAAACAGGGTGAAGGCGAGCGACAGCGCACCGGCCAGCAGTAGCGCTCTCACGAGAAAAGATCTCCCAATCGGTCACCCAGGAAACGCAGTCCCGCGGAATTTGATGACTTCACCAGTACGGTGTCGCCGGATTGCACCAGGGTGCGGAGCAGATCGAACGCTTCATCCGCTGTGTCAACGTAGGCGGACTCGCCGTCCCAGGAACCCTCATTGATGGTGCTGATGTGCATGCGCCTCGCGGCGCGACCCACAACGATGACCTGCGAAATATTGAGGCGAACAGCCAGCAGACCCACCCGGTCATGCTCCTCCCCGGCCAGGTCACCGAGTTCGGCCATCTCACCGAGGACCGCTATGGTGCGGCCACCCGGTTCGGCGATCTGGGCCAAGGTTTTCAGCGCTGCCGTCATGGAGTCGGGGCTTGCGTTGTACGCGTCATTGATGACGGTGACATTGTCGCGACCACCAAGCACCTCCATCCGCCATCTCTCGGCCCGCTGAACAGATTCGAGCCCGGCAACGATGGTGGCGAGGTCTACCCCGAGCACCTCGGCGGCGGAAGCAGCGGCAAGGGCGTTCATAACGTGGTGTTCGCCGAGTACGCGGAAGGTAACAGGGCTCGATTCACCCGATGTCAGGTGCAGCACAAACGTGGTGCCGGAGCGGGTGGCGCGCACGTTGCTGGCGCGAACCATCGCCTGACCGTACTCGCCGAAGTACACCACGCGGGCCCTGGTGCGCTCGCTCATCTGGGACACCCGCGGGTCGTCGGCGTTCAGCACGGTGACGTCCGTTGGCAACAGCTCGGTCACCATTTCGGACTTGGCGCGAACCGTGGCGTCCAGGTCACCGAATTCGCCCACGTGGGCAAGGCCGACGCAGAGCACGATGCCGATGTCGGGACGAACGAGCGCCACCAGACGGGCAATGGCGCCGACCGAGCTAGCACCCATCTCGACGACGAGAAAGCGCGTGTCGGTGGTGACCTCGAGCATGGTCATGGGCGCGCCCACCTGGTTGTTGAAGGATCCGCGCGGGGCGACGGTGGGACCGACACGACCCAGGATCTCGCGGAGCAGGTTCTTGGTCGTGGTCTTGCCGTTAGACCCGGTGACACCCACAACTTTCAGACGACCCTCGGCGCGAACACGCGCCACGACGGTCGATGCGAGGGCTCCCAGAGCCACGATCACGTCGGGAACAACGATTTGCGCCACGGGAAGGTCGAGCACGCGTTCAACCACAAGCAGCTCGGCACCCTGCTCTACTGCACTGGGAGCAAAGAGATGACCATCGGTCACGTCGCCGGGCTTGGCGACAAAAATCGACCCCGGCGTCACCTCACGAGAGTCCGTCTGCACGCTTCCCGACAGCATCCGCTCAGGGTCATCGTCGGTCGAGGCCAGGTGAAGCACACCGTCAACACTGTCCGCAATGTCACGGAGCGACAGGGCAATCATTTACAACCACCCCGCGTCGCGGAGGGCTTCTCGAGAATCGTCACGAGCTGAATAGGGAATTTTAACACCGGCAACCTCATGGTAGTTTTCGTGGCCCGGGCCAGCGTACAGGATTGCATCGCCCTCCCCGGCAAGGGACAGCGCCTTACGGAACGCCGCCTGAGGATTGGCAACCTCGTAAAACTCGCCGTCGGGCACAGCAGCTCGGGCGGCCGCCAAAAGAGTGGCACGGATGCGTGCCGGGTCTTCGTAGCGAGGGTGAAAGTCGGTCACGATGACGACGTCCGCGCCTCGAGCCGCGATGGCACCCATATCGTCGCGCTTTGTGGGATCCCGGTCGCCATCAGCACCAAACAGCATGATGAGGCGGCCCGGAGTGAACTTGCGGATGGCCGCGAGGGTGTTGAGGAAGGCGTCGGGGCTGTGACCGTAGTCAACATAAACGAGCGGCCCGGTGGGTCCGGAAATAAGCTCGGCGCGCCCCGGAATGTACGCAGTGATACCGCCGTCCCGTTCGAGCACGTGGGCGATGTGATCGAGATCAAAACCGGATTCCACGAGCATGACGATCGCCAGTGCGGCGTTAGCCGCCATGTACCAACCCATCAGGGGTACACGCGTCTGCAGTCGGCGTCCGGCCGGTCCTTCCAGAACAAATTCGGTGTACGACGCATTTTCACCAACGACACTCATGCGCCAGTCGGCGGGGATATCCGCATGGTTGCTGATGGTCGTAACCGGAATGCGACACTCGTCAACGATGCGCTGACCCCACTCCGAGTCCACGGTGACAACGGCGCGCCGGGCACGGTCCGGGGTGAAGAGTTCTTGCTTGGCCTGAAAGTAGTCCTCCATGGCCGTGTAGTCGTCGAGGTGGTCGTGGCTGAGATTGGTGAACCCCGCCACGTCAAAGACAATGCCATCCACGCGGTGACGACTCAACGCCTGGGCCGAGACCTCAATTCCAACGGCGCGAACGTCGGCTTCACGCATGCGAGCAAGAAGCGCGTGCAGCTCGCTGGCCTCGGGCGTTGTCAGCGAGCTTGTGACGGCCAGATCACCAATGCGGCGCTCAGCTGTGGAGGTGAGCCCGGAGGTGACACCCAACTGATTCAGAATGCCGAACAGGAGATAGACCACGCTGGTCTTGCCGTTGGTTCCCGTGACAGAGAACAGCGTGGCAGGATTTTCTTCGGTGCGATAGATCCACGCGGCGACGGTACCCAGGGCAGCGCGAGCGCTTTCTGTCACGATGATCGGCAGACCACTGTCGGCGGCTAACCGGGCCCCGGCTTCGTCCGTGAGGAGAGCCACGGCACCGGCTTCCCGTGCCGCGGATGCGTAGGACGCGCCGTGGCTGTGTTGCCCGGCAACCCCCACGTAGAGGTCGCCAGGTTGCACCGTGCGGGAGCTGAGGCTCACTCCGGTCACGAGGAGATGGGCGATATCGCCTTGGGCATCAAGATTAAATGCATCGACCAGGTCCGACAACGACCGCGGAACGGGATGCTGGGGACGGAGAGCCGAGGGTGCCAATTCGGTCACGAGGCTCACTTTCTTACCGGGAGGTGGGGAGGACAGGGGCTGGATCTCCCGAGGGCACCGCCCGATACTTTTTCAACACCTGGCTCATAACCTCTTGAAAGATCGGAGCGGGTGCGGCGGACGTGTTCAGTTTAACAGGGTCGGCCAGACTGACCGAAACGACATATCGCGGATCGTCGGCCGGAGCGAACCCCGAAACCGACACGAGGTAGCCCTTGGTATACCCGCCGTTGCCATCCGGCATCTGCGCGGTTCCCGTCTTCGAGGCCACGCGGTAGCCGGGGATATTCCACATGCTGTGCACCCAGCTGTTGTTGTACACCATCTCCAGCACATCCGAGGTTTCGTTGGCAGCAGTCTCCGACAGCACCCGCGTTCCCTCAGCGTTCGGCTGGCCCGTCATCGAACCGTCGGCGTGCCGGCAGCCCTCCACCAGCTGAACAGGCATCCGCACTCCGTCGTTGGCGATGGTCTGGTAAATGCTCGCGATCTGCAGCGCGGTTGTGGTGAGCCCCTGACCAAACATGGTGGCGTACTCGGTCTGCGCGTCCCACTCCTCATAGGGGTGCAAGATTCCGCCATCCTCGCGCGGAAACCCGGAGCCGGTGGACGTTCCCACGCCGAACTTCGTCATGTAGTCGTAGCGCTGCTGATCCGTCAGCATTTCACCAAACTTGGACATGCCGGTGTTGGAGGAGTCGATCAGCACGTCAGACATCGTCATCTGCTGGTCAGGGTGCTGGTGGCTGTCATTAATGTTCGCGCCGTTGGAGGGCAGGTACCGATACGGGGCGAGAACGTCGGTGTTGAGGTCGGCTACACCGGCGTCGAGAACGGATGCCGCGGTGAGGGCCTTGAAGGTTGACCCCGGTTCGAAGGAGGCCGTGAAAGCACGGGAACCGCGGTCATCGGGGTCGGCGGTGCCCCCCACATTGTTGGGATCAACGGACGGGTAATCGGCAACGGCCAGGAGCTTACCGGTCTTGGCGTCTTGCACCACAGCAGTCCCCCACGCTGCGCCGGTTTCCTGCGCGCGAGCAGCAAGAGTCTGCTGCACGAAGAACTGCAGGTCCGAGTCGATGGTGGTGACAACATCTCCGCCGTCTACCGACTGCGCGGTCGTCACGCTACTGCCCGGGATTCGAACCCCGTCGGCACCCTTCTGATAGGTCTCGGTACCGTTTTGACTCGCGAGGCAGGCATCCTGTCCACTCTCGAGCCCCGCCTGGGGCTCACCTTCCCCGGAGACGAACCCGACGAGGTTACCGGCCACGGCACCATTCGGGTAGACCCGACTGGGGTTGGTGCGCGGATAGAGCCAGGGGATGTCGAGTTCATTGATGGCACGCAGCGCGTCGACATCAACCTGCTTCACGATGTAGGCAAAGTCGGATTCGGAGTTGGCGGCGAGGGCATCGGAGATGATGAGCTGAATCGCGTCACCGCTCTGCCCGGTGATCGTGCCGAGTTCGGCGGCAGCCTGAGCGACGGTGACCGGGGTGCGTTCGTCGCTGCCCGGAACGGCCCGCGTGAACTCTCCGACATTTTTGGGCGACACCGTGATGTCGTAGCGCATCACGGATTCAGCGAGCACGACACCGCCCTCCGTCACAATCCCACCGCGGGTGCCGTAGACGACCTGGTCGACCGAACGGTTTCCCACCGAGTCTGCGGTGAGGGCCTCGGCTCGAACCACTTGAATATCGACAAGCTTCACGACGAAGACGCTCATGACGAGGAAAAGCACCACGACCGTGCCGGCGACTCGTCGCCGAGCTGACCGACTGGTGTGCGGCCTGGTCGGGACGGCTTTTTGTGACACGGTTTATCCTTCTTCGGCGTTGGCCCTAGCGGGTCGTGGGAGATGGCAAACCCGCAGGAACCACCGGTGCGCTTGACACGGCAACAGGAGGAGCCGATGCGGCACCACCAATCCCCGTTCCAGCCGCTCCTGCGATCGGCTTGTTGAGCACGATGTTATCGGCGAGCAGGGCGTTGGGAACGAGGCTCGCCGAACCCGACTGCGAACCCGATGCGGAACTGGGAGCCCCAAGAACAGCTCCATCGGACAGCTGCAGGTAGACGGGGTTGGAGTTGCTGACCATGCCGAGAGCTTCGGCATTGGCAGCGAGGCTCTGTGGCGATGAGACCCGAACGAGGTCTTCATTTACGCTGGCCTCGGTGCGCCCTAATTCCGCTTGACTGTTTTGCAGGGAGGAGATTTCGTAGGCCCCCTGAGAGATCCCGACGCTCAAAAGCAGCTGGGCCACAATAATGGCGCTGACACCGGCAATGGCCGTGAGGGCATAAAAGATGCGCGGGCGGGAACGACGACGTGCGCTCGGGGCCACGATGTGAAATCTGCGCTGCTCGCGCGCGAATTCCGAGGACTCGGCCGGGAAACCTGCCTCTGCTACTCGTGCAAGATTGTCGCTCATCAGGCCCTCCTCAATCGCTCAGCGGCACGAAGCCGCACGGGTGTTGCTCGCGGGTTTTCTGCTTTCTCATCGTCGGACACGAGTTCGGCACCGCGCACAAGCAGAGTGAAGACGGGCCGATGTTCCGGAAGCTCGACTGGAAGGCCAGCGGGCGCGGTAGATCCGGATGCGGCCGCGAGGGCACGCTTCACGATGCGGTCTTCCAACGACTGATAGGCCATGACCACAATTCGACCGCCAATGGCAATGGCGTCCATTGCTGCGGGAATCGCTCGTTCCAAAACGGACAGCTCCTGATTGACCTCGATGCGAAGGGCCTGAAAGACCCGTTTGGCTGGGTGTCCCATCCTCTGCACGACAACCGGTGTGGCGGCGGTGATCACATCGACCAGTTGGGCCGAGCGCACAAACGGAGTCGCGTCACGGGCGGCAACAATCGCCTTCGCATAGCGAGCAGCGAGCTTTTCCTCACCATAATCCTGGAAGATTCGCCGCAGGTCCGGCTCAGAGTAGGTCGCCAAGATCACCTCGGCGGTCAGCTCTGAGGTATTGTCCATGCGCATGTCGAGTGGCGCGTCCTTGGAGTACGAAAAACCACGCTCCACCCGGTCGATTTGCAACGACGAGACACCGAGGTCAAAGAGCACTCCCTGCACCTCGGTGATCTCGAGGTCAGCGAGAGCCTCGATGATTCCGTCATACACGGTGTGCACGAGGTGAACGCGGTCGCCAAAGGGAGCGAGCCGTTCCCGCGCAATGGCGAGAGCGTCGAGATCACGATCAAGTCCCACCAGGGTGAGATCGGGGAAACGCTGCAGGAACGCCTCGGCGTGTCCGGCCATTCCCAGGGTGGCGTCAACGAGTACGGCCCCGGGTGCGGTGAGCGCAGGAGCGAGCAGCTCGATACACCGTTCGAGAAGAACCGGGGTGTGGATGTCATTTAGGGCCATAATGCCGGGCTGGTCCCTGATGTCTGATTCCCCTCCATTGCGTCCTGGCACCGGGGAAGTGTGTCAGGGCGAACGGCTGGGAGTCAGGCGCCAGGGGCTAGAAGAGTCCCGGAATCACCTCCTCCGTCGTATTGGCGTATGAGGTTTCCTGCTCGGCCAGATAGCTGGCCCAGGCCTCGCTGTCCCAAATCTCTACTCGACTGCCGGCACCGATAACGGTGAGTTC
Source organism: Cryobacterium sp. CG_9.6 (assembly GCF_029893365.1). Taxonomy (NCBI): domain Bacteria; kingdom Bacillati; phylum Actinomycetota; class Actinomycetes; order Micrococcales; family Microbacteriaceae; genus Cryobacterium; species Cryobacterium sp. CG_9.6. The sequence continues at coordinate 2,132,212 of NZ_JARXUZ010000001.1, forward strand.
ACGGTCGAGCCCGGCATACGCGCGGAGATTGGCTGGAATGGTGACCCGATTCTGCTTATCGGGTGTTTCGGAGCTGGCTCCGGAAAGGAAGACGCGCAGGTAGTCGCGAGCCTGCTTGCTCGTAACCGGTGCCTGACGAATCTTGTCGTGTAGTTCTTCGAACTCCCGGGAGCTGAAGACGTAGATGCAGTGTTCCTGTCCGCGGGTCATCACAACCCCCGTAGAGAGCTCCTCGCGGAACTTCGCTGGAAGGATGATGCGCCCCTTCTCGTCCAACTTGGGGGCGTAGGTCCCAAGGAACATGCATCACCCCTTCTCTTCCGGCCGGATTCAGGTTTTGCTCCACTTTACTCCACTGTCCCCCACTTATTCGGTTTTATTCCCGAGTATTTGAGATTTTTCGATTTCTTGCGCCGTAATTACGCGGATAAAGGAGTGGAGGAGAATGGAGCTTAAAAGTACTTCTTGCCGCAATTTTGGGCACAAAAAAAGGACCGATCTGGTGATCGGTCCCTTTCAGGTTCATACTGGATTCACAACGGGCTCACTGTGGAGGGACCCTGACTCGACGCGTGGCGGCGAGGTGTGATTCGTCGGCGTTGCTACTGACCGTCCTGACGACGGTCCCAGCGCTCATTAAGTCGGTCCATAAATCCCTGGTCCGTGCGCCCGGGTGCAGGACGACGGCCGGGCTCGGGGGCTGGGGGCATGCCCGACATCCCCTTCATGGCTTTGCCGGGAGACAGTGCCAGCAGCACTCCGGTGAACATCACGACAAATCCCACGATGCCGATCCACAGCATTTGGAGAGCGACGCCAGCGATCAGGGCAACGATCCCCAAAACGGCTAGAAGCACACCAATTGCAATCGACCGGTAGTTGGGACGAAGGCGTGACACTCCTACACTTGCGACAAAATCTGCATCGTTGTGATAGAGGCTGCGCTCCATCTCTTCAAGGAGTCGCTGCTCTTGTTCAGAAAGCGGCATCTCATTCCCTCCAATTTCGGGATCGAGCGGGTTGAATCTCAATTCTAGCCCTGTCGGGATGACTAGGCTAGGCGGGTGGTCGAAAGCACTCATCTGGTCGAGCTGGTTCAATCCCGCATCGACGAATTCCTTATTACCCGTGAACCAATTGTGTCCCTGATCAGCTCCGAGGTAACGCCCCTCGTGGCCTTTTCTCGGCAGTTTCTCAGCGGTGGCAAGCGCTTCAGGGCGCTTTTTTGCTACTGGGGTTGGCAGAGTGTTCGCGCCGGTGACACGGCGCCAATTGTGCTCCCCGGGGGCACCGATGGTCTGGGCGATATCTCTCCCATTGTGGGTGCCGCATCGGCACTCGAACTCTTCCATGCGGCAGCACTGGTGCACGATGACATCATCGATAATTCCGACACTCGCCGCGGTGCGGCATCCGCTCACAAACTTTTCGAGCACATGCATGGGGCCGAAGGCTGGGTGGGTAACTCCACGGAATTCGGGCGCGCGTCGGCAATTCTTCTCGGTGACCTCTTACTGGGCTGGAGTGATGAGCTGCTTGACGAAGGGCTCGCGGCGCTGCCCGACCGCACCGCTGCCCGAGCGGCTCGGTTGGAATTCAACCTCATGCGCACCGAGGTAACGGCCGGACAGTATTTAGACATCCTCGAGGAACGTGCGTGGAAGTCGGCTGCTGAGGAAGACCTCTACGACCGAGCCATGCGGGTGATTGAATTCAAGTCAGCCCGGTATAGCGTGCTCGCTCCCCTCGTCATTGGCGCTGCGCTGGCAGGCGGCACTGCCGAGCAGCTGCAGTCCCTTCGTGACTTTGGACTACCGCTCGGTATCGCTTACCAATTGCGTGATGACCTGCTCGGCGTGTTTGGGGACGCCTCGGTGACCGGCAAGCCAAGCGGAGATGACCTGCGCGAGGGTAAGAGAACAGTACTCATCGCCCTCGCACGACAGGGACTCTCGTCAGACTCACGACGTGTGCTCGATGAACAACTCGGTGACCCTCACCTGGCTGCTGAGCACATCGAAGCGCTGCAGGCGGCCATCACGCAGAGCGGAGCCGTTGATCGAGTGGAAGCAATCATCACGGAACGACTGGCGGCGGCACTCGAGGTCCTGGAGTCCGCAGCCATCAGCGAACATGCGAAGACACAGCTGCGCGGTCTTGCCAACAGGGTGGCGCGCCGCGTGTTCTGATGCGCCCGGCGGGGGGCTTAGGCCAGTGCCTGAGCCACCCGGCGCACCTCGGCCTTGCGACCGGCACGCAGCGCCGCGATCGGAGCGACGCCGAGGCTGTCGTCAACGTCGAGTAGCCAGCTCATCGCCTGTTCGTTGGTGAAGCCATCGTCGTTCAGAACGAAGATTGTTCCACGCAGCTCGGGCAGCGGCGCGCGATCGCGCAAGAACTCCGCAGGAACCTGCAGCACTCCATTGCGGCGGATGGCGAGTAGATGGTTGTCGTCAATGAGCTGGCGAACCCGGCTCTGGGTTATCCCCAACATTTCAACGAGTGCAGGGATGGTGAGCCATGCGGGCTCGGAAGTTTGGTTCTCTGAAGGCTCTACAATCACCCCTTAACCTTGCCATGATTCCGGGATCTCGCAAAATGAGTTGCGCGCATACGGTGAGTTTGGTACGCGACCCTCCGATATCCCTGATTGACTCAACACGTTATGTGTGTCAGCCTCAGTCCGGGGTTTGGGGGTAGTTGCAAGGAGGAGTTCGATGTCGACCGAGGTGAATGCAATCGTGAACGCACACGGTGCACCCAAAGAAGAGCAGCGCGACCGCCGCACGAAAACCGGTGAGCGCAGAGGCCGCAGTGCGCTTCTCACTGTTCCCATCGTGATTGTGGGCACGCTGGCCATCAGCCTCAACCTGGCCGCGCCTGCACATGCTGTTGTGGCCAAGAAGCCGCTCAACCCCAAGCTGATTGAGAACCCGGTGCGAGTGGCAACGGTGATCGCCGCCGCCGTCGAGGCCCCGCCCGCTCAGTATTCTGTGGTGGAGGGCGACACGGTCAGTGGCATCGCCACTCGGTTTGGCCTCTCTACTCCTACGGTTTTGTCCTTGAACGGTCTCGACTCCTCGGCGCTGATCTTTCCCGGGCAGGTGCTGATGCTCTCGGGCGGTGCGGCCACGGCATCAGCCACCCCCGCTGCACAGAACGTACAGGACGCCCAGTCCTACACGGTCCTCAGCGGAGACACCATCGGCGCCATCGCGGGCGCACACGGCCTCTCCACCGACGCGGTGCTGCGCGCTAACGGTCTGGACCGCAGCAGCATCATCTACCCCGGTCAGACCATCCTCGTGACCGTCGACCCTGTGGCCCAGATTGTGCCGGCTGCCTTCATCACTGCTCTCGGACCGGTCACGGCACCCCTGGCCGCAGGAACGCAGCACACGATCCAAACCGGCGACACGATCAGTGCTGTCGCTGCGACGGCAGGCGTGAGCGTGCAGGCCGTTCTGGACGCCAACGGTCTCGGCTGGTCCAGCATGATCTACCCCGGGCAGGTGCTGGCAATTCCCTCGCCCGCCTCTGCTGTTCCCGACGCCACGCACGTGACGCCCCTGACCGATGAGATGCGCGCCAACGCGCAGACAATTGTGGCGGTTGGTCGATCGATCGGGGTGTCCGACTACGGCCTCGTTGTGGCCCTGGCTGCAGCAGCCCAGGAATCGGGACTGCGCAATGTTGACTACGGCGACCGGGACTCTCTCGGACTGTTTCAGCAGCGTCCCAGCGCGGGCTGGGGCACGCCCGACCAGGTGATGGACCCCACACGTGCAACGCTGGCGTTCTTCGGCGGCAGCAGCAATCCAAATACTGGCGTCACTCGGGGGCTTCTGGAGATCGGTAACTGGGAGTCGCTCACGGTCACCGAGGCCGCACAGTCCGTTCAGATTTCGGCTTTTCCGGACCACTACGCCAAGTGGGAAACATCTGCTCGGGCCTGGCTCACACAACTGGGCTAGCGGCGCGCGGCGTTCTAGCAGGTTCTCAGCCCGGAGTTTCTCTAGACTCAACGGGTGAGTGAAACCCCGACCGACCAGATGATCGGCCGTCTGATAGACGGTCGATATCAGGTGCGATCCAGAATCGCTCGCGGTGGCATGGCCACGGTTTACCTCGCCACGGACCTTCGCCTCGAGCGCATGGTCGCGATCAAGATCATGCACGGCCACTTGGCCGATGACAACGCGTTCAAGAGCAGGTTCATTCAGGAAGCTCGATCCGCGGCTCGACTGGCCCACCCGAATGTCGTCAACGTCTTTGACCAGGGTCAGGATGCCGACACGGCATACCTCGTCATGGAGTACCTTCCGGGAATCACCCTGCGCGACCTGCTCAAGGACTACGGCAAGCTCACCCCGGAGCAGACCGTGGACATCCTTGAAGCGGTGCTGAGCGGCTTGGCCGCCGCGCATAAGGCCGGCATCGTGCACCGCGACGTCAAACCCGAGAACGTGCTGCTTGCGGACGACGGTCGCATTAAAATCAGCGACTTTGGTCTGGCCCGCGCGGTCAACAACAACACGGCGACCGGCCAGGCTCTGCTGGGAACGATCGCCTATCTCTCCCCCGAGCTCGTGACCCGCGGCATTGCCGACGCTCGAAGCGACATCTACGCCCTCGGCATCATGACCTTTGAGATGCTGACCGGCGAGCAGCCCTATGTGGGCGAAGCACCGATGCAAATTGCCTACCAGCATGCCAATGACACGGTCCCCATGCCCAGCAGCAAGGTGCCATCCACCCCGCGGGAACTCGATGAGCTCGTGCAGTGGGCCACCGCCAGGGATCCGGAACAACGCCCGCGGGACGCACGTGTCATGCTCGACCAGCTTCTCGCCGGCCGCGGCCACCCCGGGGCCGGAGCCACCGGGCAACAGCCCACGGCCCTCCAGCCCACCATGATGCTCCCTGGTCTGTCCACCCTGGCCGCCAATGCCGACACCCAGATTCTGATGGATGCCGCGCGCGGCGCCACTCCCGCAACCAGCGTTCTCGGACCGCTGACGGCGGCCGGAGTCGGCCCACAAGCCCCCGACAACAGCAGCACTCTCACCACCAAGGCCCGCCGTCGTAAGGGGCGCGGTTTTTGGCTCTTCGCCCTCGTCCTTCTGCTCGCCACCGGTCTCGCGAGCGCGGGATGGTACTTCGGGTCCGGTCCCGGTTCGGACATCGCGGTACCCACGGTGGCGTCCCTCTCGCCAGCGGATGCCGCAGCTCGCATTGAGAGCGTGGGGCTCGCATCCGACGAGAGCGCGGTGTACAGCGCCGATGTCCCCGAGGGACTGGTGATCGGTACGACGCCCGAGGATGGCAGCCGGGTATCCAAGGACAGCACGGTGACCATTGTGGTGTCCCTCGGACTGCAACCCATCACGCTCCCGCCGCTGGCAGGCCTGACGCAGGCCGATGCATCCGCTGCGATCACGACCCTGCTGGCCGAAGTCGGTTCCATAGACCCGATCTTCAGCGACTCCGTAGCTGTCGACACCGTGATCTCCGCCAGTCGGGCGAGTGACGACAGCGACGTGTCCGCCGGCGGCGATTACTTTCAGGGTCTCACGGTCAACCTCGTTGTATCTCTTGGCGCTATTCCCAACGTGGCCGGGTCCACGGTGGCGCGCGCGACCGCGCTGCTCGAGGAAAAGGGACTGCTGGCCGAAAGCGGCGAGCAGACCTTCAGCGACTCGGTTCCCGAAGGCAATGTGGTGTCGGCCACGGCGCCCGATGCGCCGGTGCGCACGGGGGCGACGATTACCCTCACCACCTCTCGGGGCCCCGAGCCTGTGCGTATCCCGAACGTCGTGGGAATGCCGTGGAACGAGGGCAAGCAGACGCTTACCGACCTCGGTTTCGAACTCAGCTACAACCCCGGTGCGGATGCCATCTCTGCCCTGCTCAGTGTGGCGTCGACCGACCCGGAAGCCGGCACGTCGGCACCGCGGGGCAGCACGATCACGCTCAAGCCCACCAATCCCTTCGGCTAGCAGCGGCTTACGCAGAAACCGCCCACTCTCCCCGGTTATCCGGGTCGAATGGGCGGTTTCAGCGTGCGGCGTCTGCGTGCAGCTTCTGCGTGCGAACTAGCGAGCAGCCAGCTCCTCAGACACGAGGAAGGCCAGTTCGAGAGACTGCATGTGGTTCAGGCGCGGGTCGCAGAGTGACTCGTAGCGGGTCGCCAGTGCGGCCTCGTCAATGTGCTCCGAGCCACCAAGGCATTCGGTCACATCGTCACCGGTGAGTTCAACGTGGATTCCGCCCGGGTGGGTTCCCACCGCACGGTGAGCTTCAAAGAAGCCCTTCACCTCGTCCACCACATCATCAAAGCGACGTGTCTTGTAGCCGGTGGGCGTGGTGACACCGTTGCCGTGCATGGGGTCGGTGACCCACAGTGGCGTGGCGTCACTCGCCTTGATTGCCTCGAGGAGGGGCGGCAGGGCATCCCGGATCTTGCCCGCACCCATGCGGGTGATGAAGGTGAGCCTGCCGGGCTCCCGGTTCGGGTCGAGCTTGTCCACGAGGCGCAGCATGTCGTCGGCTGACGTGCTCGGGCCCAGCTTGACGCCGATGGGGTTTCGCACCCGGGACAGAAAGTCCACGTGGGCGCCGTCGAGGTCGCGCGTGCGCTCACCGATCCAGATGAAGTGCGCAGACGTGTTGAACGGCGTTCCCGTGCGCGAGTCGATGCGCGTCATGGGGCGTTCGTAGTCCATGAGGAGGCCCTCGTGGCTGGTGTAGAACTCGGTGCGCCGCATAGCCTCGAAATCGGCACCGCACGCGATCATGAACTTAATCGCCCGGTCAATCTCTTTGGCGACCTTCTCGTACTGCTGGTTTGCCGGGTTGGCAGCAAAACCCTGGTTCCAGCTGTGCACCTGCCGGAGGTCAGCAAAACCGCCCTGGGTGAAGGCGCGAATCAGATTCAGCGTCGAGGCCGCCGTGTGGTAGCCCTTCACCAACCGGGCCGGGTCGGCCTCCCGAGACTCTGGGGTGAAGTCATAACCATTGACGATGTCACCGCGGTAAGCGGGCAATGTGACGTCACCGCGCGTTTCGAAGTCGCTCGAACGCGGCTTGGCGAACTGGCCGGCCATGCGACCCATCTTGATGACGGGCATCGATGCACCATAGGTGAGCACAACGGCCATCTGCAACACGGTCTTCACGCGGTTGCGAATCTGGTCTGCGGTGGCGCCACTAAACGTTTCGGCGCAGTCTCCCCCCTGCAAGAGGAAGGCGTGTCCGGAGGCGGCGGCCGCGAGCCGGTCGCGCAGAATGTCGACCTCACCGGCAAAGACGAGGGGCGGCTGGGTGGCGAGCTCTGCGGAGGCCGCGGCAACAAGGTCGGCGTCCGGCCAACTGGGCTGTTGCTTGATGGGGAGCGTACGCCAGTGATCCAGCCCGGCGACCACAGATGCTTCTGCCAACACGACCGGTTCGGTGGGGTCTACCACGAGATAATTCCTGTTTTCTGTCTGCGGCGCACACGAGTGAGCGCCTAAGTGGTGCGGTGCCCGCGCGGGCACAACCCAGAGTGGGCGAAGCGCAGTGCTGGCAGCTTATCGCGAAAGGCTGGCGCGCTTCTCCTTGACGCTCGTGGCATACACGTCCACGTACTCCTGGGTACTCAGTCGCTGCAACTCGTACATCAGCTCATCCGTCACGGACCGCAGCACGAAGCGGTCGCCCTCCATGCCCGCAAAGCGGGTGAAATCCAGCGGAGTACCCAGCACAATTCCGATGCGCCGAACCTTGGGTATGCGGGTTCCGGTGGGCATGGCTTTCTCGGTGTCAATCATGGCCACCGGAATGACGGGAACTCCGGACTCCAGCACCATCCGGGCTACGCCGGTGCGACCGCGATACATGCGGGCGTCGGGGCTGCGGGTTCCTTCGGGGTAGATTCCAAGCACCCCGCCGGCTCCGAGCACGCGGAGTCCGGTATTCAGCGAGTCCTCCGAGGCCTTGCCGCCGGAACGATCGATGGGGAGCTGACCCGTGGCCTTGAAAAACTGCCGTGTTGCCCAACCCTTCAGTCCCGTTCCCGTGAAGTACTCGCTCTTGGCGAGGAACACCACACGGCGTGAGACCACGAGTGGAAGAAAGACCGAGTCGATGAAAGACAGGTGATTACTCGCCAGGATGACCCCGCCGGTTTTGGGAACGTTCTCCAGTCCCACAACCCAGGGCCGGAAAACGCCCAGCAAAAGGGGTCCGACCACAATGTTCTTCATAAACCAGTAAAACATTGTGTGTGCTCTCCGCTCGGCTCCGTCATGGTGGACTTAATCATCGTGCTCAGCGCGACGCCGCACTGCGCGCGAGGTCTGCCGCACCCACCACGCCCGCGTCGTTGACGAGCTGCGCAATTGCGAAGGTTGCTTCGGGATGATACCCCCGCGCAGGGAGGTGTTCGAGGTACGCCGCGCGGATCGGGTCAAGAAGCAGATCGCCGGCAATCGACACTCCCCCACCAAAGACGAAGACCTGAGGGTCAAGAACAGCGCCGAGACTCGCGCACGCCTCTCCCAGAGAAGCCCCCAGCCGCGCCAGCGCAGCAACCGCACCCGGATCCCCCACCTCGATGAGGTGACCAACGTCTTTTCCCGTCAGTTTTCCCTTACGCTCCTGTGCCGCCCTCAGGCCACTCCCCAGCGGACCCTCATCGGCGATCTCCCCGGCGATACGCAACAGCGCCCGGCCCGAACCGTACTGTTCGATGCATCCGCTGGCACCACAACCGCACGGCAAACCGCCCGGAACAAGGCGCAAGTGACCCAGTTCCGCGCCGGCACCAAACCCACCGCGCAGCAGGCTGCCGTTGGCAACAATGGCGCCACCAACCCCCGTACCAATGGTGAGGGTCACCATGTCCGTGTACTCACGCCCGGCGCCATAGCGGAATTCCGCCCACCCAGCCGCATTGGCATCGTTCTCAATGAGGATCGGAAGATCGATTCTGGCCTCGAGTTTGGCGCGGAAGGGCTCGTTACGCCAGTTGATGTTCGGGGCGTAGTAGACCGTGGACTGTGCGGCGTCGATAAACCCGGCGGCGGCAACCCCCGCGGCGACCACGTTTTCCCCCGCGGCCAGATTCTCGATCATCGCCACGACAACGTCTTCAATTTCGCGCGGATCGTGCGGATTCGTGGGTTGACGATCGGAACGAAGAATGGTTCCGTTGTCGTCTACGAGAGCACCGGCAATTTTGGTGCCCCCAATATCGATTCCAATGGCGTGCACGGTGACAACTTTCGGTGGAGGGGAGGTTCACGTGGAAGAGGGCGTGGCGACCTAGCTAGCAATCGCCGCACCACATAGAGTGTACTTAAACAGCACACCGTGCAGTGAAGCACCAGATCACCGCCAACATCTGAGCGGGAACCGAAGCTCCCCGCCGGTACCGAAGGAGTTACCGTGAAACAGTTCGACATGCCAGCCGTTGTCGTTGCCGATCCACAAGCCAACGCGACAGACCTCCTCGTCGATCGCCTCGCAGCTACGCCCAACCTTGTGCTCTTTTCGCTGCCGAGCGCGAGCGGATGGCTGCCGGTTACCGTGAAGGAATTCCACGCCCAGGTCATCGCCCTCGCCAAAGGACTCGTCGCCGCGGGGATTGAGCCCGGCGACAAGATCGGTCTGGTCTGCAAGACCCGCTACGAGTGGACCCTCATCGATTTCGCCACGTGGTTCGCCGGAGCAGTCCTCGTGCCCGTCTATGACACGAGCTCACCGAGCCAGGTTCAGTGGAACCTCAGCGACTCGGGGGCAACATCCGTCATTCTCGAAACCGCCGATCACTTCGCGCGGTTCGATGAGGTGCACCCTGACCTTCCCGAGGTCACCAAGGTCTGGCAGATCGATCTCGGCGACCTCGACAAACTCGTGGCCGGTGGAGTGGACGTGCCCGACGCCGAAATCGAGCGTCGTCGCAACATCGCCGTTGCTGATGACATGGCTACCCTCATCTACACCTCCGGTTCAACGGGGCGGCCCAAGGGGTGCGTGCTCACGCACGCAAACTTCGTGGAGACCAGTCGCAATGCCGCAATCGCGCTCAAGGAAGTTCTGACCGACCCGAACGGCGCATCCACTCTGCTGTTCATCACCACAGCGCATATCTTTGCCCGGTTCATTGCCGTGCTCTGCGTCCATGCCGGCGTGCGGGTGGGACATCAGCCCGACACCCGCCAGCTCCTTCCCTCCCTGGGCAGCTTCAAGCCCACCTTCCTGCTGGCCGTGCCGCGCGTCTTTGAGAAGGTATACAACTCCGCCGGCCAGAAGGCCGAAGCCGGTGGCAAGGGCAAGATCTTCAAGGCAGCCGTTGCGGTGGCCGTGGCCCATTCCAAGGCAGTTCAAGCCGGCGAATCGATTCCCCTCGGAATGAAGATTAAGTTTGCCCTCTTTGACCGGCTCGTCTACAGCAAGCTCCGCGAGGCCATGGGCGGCAACGTTCGTTACGCCGTCTCTGGATCAGCCCCGCTCGGCGCGCACCTCGGACACTTCTTCCACAGCCTCGGAATCGTCATTCTCGAAGGCTATGGACTCACCGAAACCACAGCGCCGGCCACGGTCAGCCTCGCTACCCGGTCGAAGATCGGCACGGTTGGTCCGCCTCTCCCCGGGGTCTCCGTACGTGTGATGGACGACGGTGAAATCCAGGTGAAGGGTGTGAACGTCTTCAAGGAGTACTGGAAGAACCCGCAGGCCACTGCAGACACGTTCGATGACGGGTGGCTGAAGACCGGAGACATTGGTCAGTTCGACGATGACGGGTTCCTCACCATCACGGGTCGTAAGAAAGAGATCCTCGTGACGGCCGGCGGCAAGAACGTGGCACCAGCCGCGCTCGAAGATCCCATCCGCTCCAACCCTCTCGTGGGCCAGGTGATCGTGGTCGGAGACCAGAAGCCGTTTATCGCCGCCATCATCACCCTCGATCCGGACATGCTGCCCGTATGGCTCAACAACAACAAGGGCGACGCCGGAATGACCCTCGCTGAAGCTGCCGTGAGCGTTCTGGTTTTGGCTGAGGTGCAACGCGCCATTGACCGGGCCAACGAAACCGTGTCTCGTGCAGAGTCCATCCGCAAATTCGTGGTGCTCCCGATCGAGCTCACGGAAGAGAGCGGACACCTCACCCCCAAGATGAGCATCAAGCGCAACATCATTGTGCGGGACTTCGCCGATGAGATCGATCGGCTCTATGCCGGGGCACCGATCACGGAGGGCTTCTCACTGCGTGGCTAGTGCGCGTGGTTAGCTAGAACCAGGTGGACTCGCGAATCTCCTTCATGGCCGCGCGGCGGTTCTCCTTGTCGAGCCGGTCGAGGTACAGCAGGCCATCCAGGTGATCCGTCTCGTGCTGGAGTGCCTGGGCCATGATGCCGGTGCCAGATAGTTCTTGTGCTTCGCCATCGAGGTTGATGCCGGTCGCCCGCGCGAACGGATAGCGCTTAGTGGGGTACCAGAGTCCCGGAACTGAGAGACAGCCCTCGTCGATCAGCTCCGGCTCTCCGGACAGCTCCACAATGGTGGGGTTGAGTAGGTATCCCACGTCCCCGTCCACGTTGTAACTGAAGGCACGCAGGTTGACACCGATCTGTGAGGCCGCGACACCGGCACGCCCTGGCAGACGAACGCTGTCCACGAGGTCCTGCACCAGACTGCGGACCCGGTCGTCAATAACGACGATCGGGTCGGACACGGTCTTTAGCACGGGATCTCCGAAGAGACGAATCTGGCGCTCAGGCACAGTAGGACTTCCAATTCTGATTGTGAAGAATTCTGCTGGTGAAGAATCCTGTTGGTGAAAAATCCTGCTGGTGATTTAGAGGGTGCGCCGAGCCGGAAGCCCCTCGACCACGAGAGCAGCCAGAGTTCGAGCCGCAAGCCGGGTGATCGGTTTGAGGTCAGCGTAGGACACGGCGCTCCCCGCAGCGAGTTGCGGGTCGTAGGGAATGCGCACGATTTCTCGAACACGAGATCGAAAGTGCGCTTCGATCTCCTCGAGTCGCACCAGGTTCGTGCCCTGAGTGGCCGTATTGAGAGCAACGACGGCATTCTTCACGAGGTCCCTGTACCCGTTGGCATCGAGCCAGGTGAGGGTTTCGGAAGCCAGTCGAGCCTCGTCGACGCTGCCACCGGACACGATGACAATCGAATCCGCGCGACGGAGCGTGGCGCGCATCACGGAGTGCACGATTCCGGTACCGCAATCGGTCAGCGCCACTGAGTAGTAGCGCGCCGCAAGATCTGCCACCACGTTGTAATCGTTCTCGTCGAAGGCCTCGGAGAGCATCGGGTCGGTGTCCGACGCGAGAATGTCGAGTCTCGTCTCATCGCGAGACACGAGGGTCGAGAAGTCGGTGAAATTTCCAATGGATGCGGCACGCCGCACCACATCCCGCACGGTCGACGTGGTCTGCTGGGTGACGCGTTCGGAGAGGGTCCCCCGGTCTGGGTTGGCATCAATGGCGATGATGCGATCATCACGCGCGTCGGCGAGAGCCATGCCGAGGAGAGTCGTGACCGTCGTCTTACCCACACCACCCTTGCGGGTGAGAATGGGCACGAAACGCGTCCCGCCCTCAAACTGCCGGCGAATGCGGTCATCGAGAGCGGTCGTGGCTCGAACGGCGGCCGAATCGCCGAGATTCACCAGGTGCAGGGTGGCCGCATAGAGGAACTGGTTCCACCCGCCACGAGGTGCGCGCCTGGTATTGGGATTGACGGCCAGAAGTCGTTCGGGTGTGAGCATGGCGGCCGACTCCGGCTGCACGGCAAAGTCGGCGTCACCGCTCTGGCCGTCACCGGAGGCGAGGCGGGAGCGGTCTCGGCGCACCGACACGGCGGCATCCGCCTTGCCTCGCACCGGTGTCACCGACGCGACGCTCGCCGCGCTGGTGGCGGAACTGGCACGAACAGGTTGCGGTGTTGCCGACGTGCTGATTTCAATCGTGTGGGTGGACAGCTGGCCAGCGCCGTGCGGAGCACTGACTGGAGCGCTGATCGGCGCACTGATCGGAGCTGTCAGACTGGTCGGCACGACACTCGCTAAGTCGTCCACGGTGTGTGGCGGAAGGTCGCTGTGATACTGATCGGCAGCGCTGTCCTGCGTTCCGGGAGTACCCGACGCGGACGGCACCACCGTCGTGTCGTCCGCACCTTCATTTTTTTCTGCCACAGTCGTGTCTTCCTTGATCAGCGGGTTGGAGCCTAGCGCGGACGAACCACGACGAGCAGATCGCCGGCATCAACCTGCTGGGTTGCCGGAATGGCGACACGCTCGATGTACCCGGCGATCGGGGACGTGATCGCCGCCTCCATCTTCATGGCCTCGATGCTCGCCACCGCTTGGCCGGCCGTGACCTCGGCACCCTCCTCCACCTTCAGGGTGACCACACCGGAGAACGGTGCCGCAATCTGGCCGGGCTGGTTGGCATCCGCTTTCTCTGCAACACGTGCTTCGACCGTGATGCTGCGGTCGCGCACGAACACCGGGCGCAGCTGACCATTGAGCATGATCATGACGGTGCGCATGCCCTTGTCATCGGCTTCACCAATGGCTTCCAGGCCCACATAGAGGCGCACACCCTGAGCGATGTCCACGGCGTGCTCCTGACCCTGCTGCAGGCCATAGAGGTAGTCGACCGTGTCGATCACCGAGAGATCCCCGAAAAGCTCGCGGATCTGCTCGAACTGGCGGGTCGGTGCCGGGAAGAGCAACTGGTTGAGCATGGTGCGACGGGTGGTGCTCTCCATGTTCAGCGCGGTGCGCTCCGCCTCGGAGATCTCAGTGACGCCCACACGAATCGTGCGGCCGGCAAGCACCTTGGTGCGGAAGGGTTCTGGCCAGCCACCGGGCAGGTCGCCCAGTTCACCGGCCATGAAGCCCACGACGGAGTCGGGAACATCGTACTTGTCGGGGTTGGCTTCAAAATCGGCCGGATCGGCCTTCACCGCGGCGAGGTACAGCGCGAGGTCACCGACAACCTTGGACGACGGCGTGACCTTGGGAACACGCCCGAGGATCTTGTTTGCCGCGGCATACATGTCCTCGATCAGTTCGAAGTGGTCGGAGAGCCCCAGCGCGACGGCCTGCGTGCGCAGGTTCGACAGCTGGCCACCGGGGATCTCGTGCGTGTATACGCGGCCGGTGGGCGCCGACAGTCCGGACTCGAAGGGCCGGTACACGTTGCGCACGGCCTCCCAGTACGGTTCGAGGTCGGTGACGCTCGTGAGGGAAATCCCCGTGTCACGCTCAGTGTGGGCAAGGGCCGCAACGAGTGAGGATGCCGACGGCTGGCTGGTCGTGCCGGCCATCGGTGCGCTGGCCACGTCCACGGCGTCTGCCCCGGCGCGAGCGGCGGCGAGAAGCGTCGCCAGCTGGCCACCAGGCGTGTCGTGAGTGTGCACGTGAACCGGAAGGTCAAAACGCTCCCGGAAGGCCGCGACAAGCTTTTCAGCGGCGCTCGGACGCAACAGTCCGGCCATGTCCTTGATGGCGAGCACGTGAGCGCCCGACTCCACAATCTGGTCGGCGAGGCGCAGGTAGTAATCGAGGGTGTAGAGGTCCTCCGCCGGGTTCAGCAGGTCACCGGTGTAGCACACGGCCACTTCGGCAATGGAGGTTCCCGTGGCAAGAACGGCGTCGATGGCCGGGCGCATCTGCGACACGTCGTTAAGCGCATCAAAGATGCGGAAGATGTCAACGCCGGTATCTGCGGCTTCGCGCACGAAGGCATCCGTCACCTCGGTGGGGTACGGGGTGTAGCCCACCGTGTTGCGACCGCGCAGGAGCATCTGAATGTTGATGTTGGGGAGGGCCTCGCGGAGCGCGGCAAGGCGCTCCCACGGGTCTTCACCGAGAAAACGGAGAGCAACGTCATAGGTGGCTCCTCCCCAGGCTTCCACCGACAAAAGCTGCGGGGTGAGCCGTGCCACGTAGGGCGCCACAGCCACCAAATCCTTGGTGCGCACTCGCGTGGCCAGGAGGGACTGGTGGGCGTCTCGGAACGTCGTGTCCGTGACGGCCAGAGCTGTCTGGGCGCGCAGGGCGGCGGCGAACTTGGTGGGGCCCAGCAGCTGAAGCTGCTGACGCGATCCGCTCGGGGCTGCCACGCTCAGGTCGAGGGCGGGAAGTTTTGCTGCCGGGCTGACGGTGGTGGTCGCCGCTCCGTTCGGCTGGTTCACCGTGACGTCGGCGAGCCAGTTGACGATCTTCGTTCCACGGTCCTTCGAGGCTGCAATACGCAGCAGCTCCGGTCGCTCATCAATGAAGGAGGTGCTCACGTCGCCCGCCGCGAAATCGGCATCGTCGAGCACGGCCTGCAGGAACGAGATGTTCGTCGACACTCCGCGAATACGGAATTCGGCGAGGGCACGCTTGGAACGCATCACCGCACTGGCGTAATCGCGGCCACGGCAGGTGAGCTTGGCGAGCATTGAGTCGAAGTGCGGGCTGATCTGGGTGCCGGGGTTGATCGTTCCACCATCCAGGCGGATGCCGGCGCCACCGGGCGAGCGATAGGTGGTGATCTTTCCCGTGTCGGGTCGGAAACCGGCCGTGGGGTCTTCGGTGGTGATGCGGCACTGCAGCGCGGCGCCGCGAAGCTTGATCTTGTCCTGGGTGAGGCCAAGTTCTTCGAGGGTCTCCCCCGCCGCAATGCGGATCTGGGACTGAACCAGGTCAATGTCGGTGACCTCTTCGGTGACGGTGTGCTCCACCTGAATGCGTGGGTTCATCTCAATGAACACGTGCTGGCCGGCGCGTTCGCCCACGGTGTCGAGCAGGAATTCCACGGTTCCCGCGTTGACGTACCCAATAGAACGAGCGAACTTAATGGCGTCGGCGTAAAGCTTGACGCGAATTTCGTCGCTCAGGTTCGGGGCCGGCGCAATTTCGATGACCTTCTGGTGGCGACGCTGCACGGAGCAGTCGCGCTCGAAGAGGTGCACGGTCTCACCCGTGGCATCAGCGAGAATCTGAACCTCGATGTGACGTGGACGCAGAACCGCGGCTTCGAGGAACATTGTCGGGTCACCGAAGGCACTGTTCGCCTCACGCATGGCCTCTTCGAGGGCGCCGCGCAGCTGAGACTTGGTCTCGACACGGCGCATTCCGCGCCCACCACCGCCGGCGACTGCCTTGGCGAAGATCGGGAACCCGATCTCATCGGCCTGGCTGATGAGCAGCTCCACGTCTTGCGACGGCTGCGTGGACTTGAGCACGGGAACGCCCGCGGCAATGGCGTGTTCCTTGGCGGTGACCTTGTTGCCGGCCATCTCCAGCACGTCGGCACCGGGGCCGATAAACGTGATGCCGACGGCGCGAGCGGCCTCGGCCAACTCGGGATTCTCGGACAGGAAGCCGTAACCGGGGTAGATCGCATCGGCGCCCGACTCTCGGGCGACCCGAATAATTTCCGCCACGTCGAGGTAGGCGCGCACCGGGTGGCCGACCTCACCGATCTGATAGGCCTCATCAGCTTTCAGGCGGTGGAGGGAGTTGCGATCCTCAAAAGGAAACACAGCAACGGTTTTTGCTCCGAGCTCGACGGCCGCGCGAAAAGCACGAATCGCGATCTCACCGCGGTTGGCAACAAGGATCTTCTGGAACATGCAGACCTTTCGAACGTATACCGGCACACAGCTAACGGTTAGGTTCTCCCAGACTACTGAAGGTAACGTGTCTACTTGTGCATGTACTCAGCGTTAGTTCCCTCAAGGGAGGCGTAGGAAAGACCACGGTGACCCTTGGTCTGGCTTCTGCTGCCTTCGCCCGCGGTGTGCGAACACTGGTTGTCGATCTTGATCCCCAGTCGGACGTGTCCACCGGGATGGACATCGACGTCACGGGTCATCTCAACGTGGCCGACGTGCTCGCCTCTCCAAAAGAAAAGATCGTTCGTGCCGCAATTGCGCCGAGTGGCTGGACCCGTGGACGTCAGGGCACGATTGATGTCATGATCGGCAGCCCGTCCGCCATCAATTTCGACGGTCCGCACCCGAGTATTCGGGAGATCTGGAAACTTGAGGAAGCCCTCTCCACGGTGGAGAAAGAGTACGACCTAGTGCTCATCGACTGTGCACCCTCACTCAACGCGCTGACCCGCACCGCCTGGGCCGCCAGCGACCGCGTGGCCGTGGTCACCGAACCCGGCCTGTTTTCCGTCGCTGCTGCCGACCGGGCGCTGCGCGCCATCGAAGAGATTCGGCGCGGTCTCAGCCCCCGCCTGCAGCCGCTCGGAATCATTGTGAACCGTGCCCGGATGGCTTCTCTGGAGCACCAGTTCCGCATCAAGGAACTCCGCGACATGTTTGGTCCGCTCGTCCTCAGCCCCCAACTGCCGGAGCGTACCTCGCTGCAGCAGGCGCAGGGTGCAGCGAAACCACTGCACATCTGGCCGGGAGATAGCGCCCAGGAAATGGCGCACTACTTTGACCAGCTTCTGGAGCGTGTGCTTCGCACCGCACGGATTGGCGAGTACGCCGAGACTCCCGCACCGCGCTAGTCGGCCGGTCGGCCGGTGGGCAGGCCAGCCGGCTGGCAGGATTTCCCTAGGAAATTTTGCGGGTCGTGCGGCGTGCGGCGAGTTCATCGGCCGGATCAATGGCCTGCCGGTTCAGTTCCACCAAGCTCGTTTCCACCTCACGCAGAACCTTGCCCACGGCAATGCCGAAGACTCCCTGGCCACGGCTGACAAGATCGATGACCTCGTCATTGGACGTGCACAGATACACGCTCGCGCCATCGCTCATCAGCGTAGTCTGGGCCAGATCGCTTACCCCCGACTCGCGGAGCTGATTGACCGCCGTGCGGATTTGTTGGAGCGAAATTCCGGTGTCGAGAAGGCGCTTGACGAGCTTAAGAACAAGAATGTCTCGAAAACCGTAGAGACGCTGAGTACCCGACCCGGCCGCACCGCGAACGGTGGGCTCCACCAGCTCGGTTCGCGCCCAGTAGTCGAGTTGGCGGTAGCTGATGCCCGCAGCACGTGCCGCTACCGCGCCCCGGTAGCCGGAGTTCTCGTCGAGCTCAGGCAGACCATCGGTGAAGAGCAGCCCCTGCGAATATCGGGAAGCGTCGTCATCGGATTTGAGCTCACTCATACGACTGCCTCCCGGAATATGGTCGCGGTACCGTACTGACCGCTGTCATAACGCTACCGATGCTTGCACCCGAGACCGCTGACATTCGTCTCCCGACTTACCGTGTCGAGATAACGATCTGCACCGTAGCTTTTCGGACGCAACGCAGGTTAGCCTAGCCGTCCTAGGGCGGATCGGATCAGACTGCTGCGGATAACTTCAAGCTGTCCGGCGATTTCCCCGGCCATCTCGGCGGCCTTGGCTCGACTCGACGCGTCTTTCCTGCGAGCAAGTGGAACAAGTGCGCTCTCGATGAGGCCCAGCTCGCGTTCGGCAGCTCCGCGAAAACCGCGCAGGTGCCTCGGCTCAATGCCGCTGCGTTGAAGTTCAACGAGGGCACGGAGCACGTTCAGAGCGTTCTCCCCGTAGTAATCGGCGGGAAGAATAATTGATGCGGATACCGCGTCGTGGAGCAGGGTTGCCGACGCCCCGGCGTCCCGGAGAAGTTCGTCCCGGCTGAGGCGGCGTGCCGTGGACAGCATTGACAACCCGGGCGTCGCACCGCCCGGCAGCGTGGGTGAGAGACCTGCGTCAAGATCGTCAAGGTAGGAGCGGATGACTTTCAACGGCAGATAGTGCTCGCGCTGCATCGAGAGGATGAGGCGTAAGCGGTCCAGGTCTGCGGTGCAAAATTTGCGGTAACCGGACTCGGTTCTCGCCGGGGACACCAGTCCCTGTTCTTCGAGAAAACGAAGCTTGGACGGGGTCAGGTCGGGGAAATCCGGCGTGAGCCGAGCTAACACCTGACCGATACTCAATAGCGGCGCTGCGCCCGCGGTTCTCACCTGGGCGGAGGACGCCGCCATTATTCGCTCGCCGCGCGGGCGAGGTCGAGTCGCGAAGCGTAGAAGGTGAGGCGGAACTTGCCCACCTGAACCTCTGCGCCATCGCTCAAAAGTGAGGTCTCGATGCGTTCACCGTCAAAGTAGGTACCGTTGAGCGAACCCAGGTCCTTCACTTCGAAAGACCGCTCGTGACGCAGGAACTGAGCGTGTCGACGGGAGACGGTGACGTCATCAAGAAAAATATCGGCGTTCGGATGACGTCCTACGGTTGTCAGGTCTGCGTCCAGCAAGAAGCGCGCACCTGCGTTCGGACCACGACGCACAATCAGCAGCGCTGATCCCGAGGGCAGTGCGCCAATAGCCTCTTGTTCTTCGGTCGTCACGTTGGCATCGATCGATGCCATCTGCGCCGCGAACTCCTGGCTAAAGTTCATCGTCGTGTCGGTACCGACGGGTTCTGGTGTTTCCTTGCGCACGGGCACGTTCTGCTCCCTGTTCGAATTCTCAAAATCGGCCACGTTGCACCTCCTATGTTCCCAGCGTATCTGATTGAACCGGTACAACACCCCGTGGAATTCGAATCACACGAATGGTTTCACCGGCATAGATAATTCCAGCCCACCAGTACAGCACGACACCCCACAACCCGAAGGCCCACCCGACCGGCAGGGACCACCAGGCGACGTCGGGGAAGGCCTGCCCCAGCATGATCATGGGAAGGGCATAGAAGAGACAGAATGTGGCGATTTTGCCCAGCTGGTGAACGGGAAGCGGACCGAATCCGGCGTTGGCGAGCACGACGCCGAGCACGAGCATGAAGAAGTCGCGCCCCACGACAATCAGTACGATCCACCACGGAACGAGATCGCGCCAGGCCAGTCCGATCAGGGCCGCGAAGATGTATAGCCGGTCCGCTGCCGGGTCGAGAAGCTGACCGAGGCGGGTCACCGAGTGAAAGCGCCGGGCAATGAAGCCGTCCAGAAGATCGGTGAGGCTCGAGAACGCCAGCACCAGTAGCGCGAACGCATCATCGCCCCGGGCCAGCAACACCAGGAAAACAGGAACGAGCACGAGGCGAACGGCACTCAGAGCGTTGGGCACGGTGAAAATCTGAGTTCCGACCTCGCCGTTCTCTGCTCTCGTCACGCAACCAGCATAACGAGTTACGCGATAATTGAGGCTCCGATCAGCAAGAAAAACCGACTCGGCACACCCTCATCCAACCAATGAGCCACGGGCGTTAGGCCGCACTGGTGTTAGGCCACACTGGTGTTAGGCCGCACTGGTGTTAGGCGGCACTGGTGTTAGGCCGCACTGGGATTCTTGATCCGCAGGTGTAGATCTGGCCAGCTGCTGGCAAAGGCGGGGTGCAGGGGGAAGTCAGCAATGTCGCCAGGCAGCACCCAGCGCAGCGCAATGCTCTCGGAATCGCTGATAACGGGCTCAAAGGCTTCAACCGCCTCGGCCACCACCGTCGTGTAGGACCAGAATCCGAGATCCAGCACCGAGGTGAAGCTGATGCGCAGCAGGTCGGCGGGCACGCCGGCCTCCTCACGTGCTTCACGGAAGGCAGCCTCGACGGCGGTCTCGCCCTCGTGGCGGGCACCGCCGGGGAGCCCCCACGTATCGCCGAAGTGGCTCCACAGCGCCCGATGCTGCAGGAGAACGCCACGCTCCGGGTGATGCACGAGGAGACCGGCGGCGCCAAAACGTCCCCAAAATCTTCCACCATCGGGTCCATAGACCCAGGCATCGCCGCTTCCACTTGTCATTACTCCAGCATGGACCCTTCACGAGGTGCTTCTCAACCAGAGGCGTCGCAATCAGCAACCTTTGAGCTTGGGAGATTTGGTGCGTGCCGGTCTGTGCCGGTCTGCACTCGTCTAGAGGGAGATGATGGCGTGCACCGCGGACTCACCCAGACGGCTCCGACCCGCAAGGTCGGTGAGCTCCAGAACAACACCCACGCCGGAGAGGGAATACCCCGCGCGTTCGATCAGGCGGGCCGTGGCCGCAATGGTTCCACCGGTAGCAAGCACGTCGTCCACAACGAGAACCCGGGCGCCCGGTTGCAGCTGCCCGATCTCCAGCTCAAGTCGCGCGGAGCCGTACTCCAGGTCATATTCCTCGGCGAGCACGCTGCCGGGGAGCTTGCCGCCCTTGCGCACGGCGAGCACGGGAACGTTGGCGGCGTAGCCCACGGCAGCGGCGAGCAGAAAGCCGCGTGCTTCGATTCCAGCCACCGCATCAAAGTGCCCCAGATACTGGCCCGTGAGTTCGTCGATGATGGAGCGGAACGCTGCTGCGTTCGCGAAAACCGGGTTGAGGTCCTGAAACAGAATCCCGGGCTGGGGAAAATCGGGATAGGACGCTAAAAGGGTGTGCACGTGGGTGGCAGCGGGTGTATTCACTGCTTAACCCTAGGCGGCTTCACCCGGCACTGTGCAAACCGGCACCGTGAATACCAGCCCCGGTACACTGAGGTCATGGAGCCCCTACTCACCGCCCGCGTCGACAGCTGGGCCTGGGGGGTGCGTCTCTTCAAGACCCGCTCCATGGCCACAGCGGCCTGCCGCGCCGGCCATGTGCGGGTGAATGGGGAGAAGGCCAAGGCCGCTCAATCGCTGCACATTGGCGATGAGGTGCGGGTGCGCAGCGATGGCTTTGATCGAATTCTCATGGTGTCGCGCCTCATTGTGAAGAGGGTGGGTGCCACGGTGGCTGCTGACTGTTATGTGGACCAGACACCACCCCCGCCGCCACGGGAAGAAGTTGCCCTCGTGCCCATGCGCGACCGCGGGGCCGGTCGTCCCACCAAGCGGGAGCGTCGAGACATCGAGGAGCTTCGCGGCTACTAGTGTGCGGGGCGTGCGTCAGGTGGCGTGCGTCTGTCCCTGGTACGCCACGGGCTGCACGAGGACGGCTATGTCTGTGCGCACCCACCACGCGCCGGTGGCGCGCTTCTCAGCGGGTGTGGAGTAGCGATAGGTGCAGAGCCGCGCGCGCACCCAGCGAGGTGGATGCTCAGCAAACGGGTTGTGGCTAAGAAGCCGCAGGGTGGGGCGATCCCCTTGGAGCAAACGCACCAGAAACACTTCAAACCAGCGGATGTCCCGAGCGCCGAGAGCAAGGAACCACATCAGCCAGTCGAGGCGCAGATGGTACGGCGCCACTTGGCGGGGCCGTCGACGAGGATCGCCCGGTTTGCCGCGAAAACCGTACTCAAGCCAGAGTGCCTGCGGACCCGGCGCGAAGTCGTTGTTGCCCTCCACGATCACCTCGTAGCGCACCCGGGTGACGGTACCGAAAGCGCCGTAGGCATTCACGAGATGGAACGGATTGAAGTTGGCATTCATCAGCTGACCGCGGGAGAAAAGGTTACGCAGCGGTGGCCAGCTGAGAACGACGAGCAGCACGGTTGCCAGCAGCACGATGGACACGAACCAGACCGGTGCCTCGCGCGGGGTGGACACCGGATAGATTCCCAGAAGCGCCGCATAGGTGGCATCGTTGATGGCAGAGAATGCCAGCACGATGGTGAGGAAATTGAGCCAGGCAAAGTTACCGGTGAGCGCGAGCCAGAGCTGAGTGAAGATGATGATTGCCGCCGCAATGGATGCGATCGGTTGCGGCGCGAAGAGAAAGAACGGAATCACGAGCTGCGCGCCGTGGTTACCGAGAACCTCCATGCGGTGGAACCAGCGCGGCAAATGGTGTGCTCGCCAGCTGAGGCGATTGGGCAGTGGCTGGGTTTCGTGGTGATAGTCGAGCGCGGTGAGGTTGCGCCACTCCACCCCGCCGCGAATCTTGATCAATCCCGCTCCGAATTCAACGCGGAAGAGCACCCAGCGCAGGAAGATGATGATGGTGATGGGCGGTGCAACGCTGGACGATCCGAGGAAGGCAACGACAAAACCCACCTCAAGTAGCAGGCTTTCCCAACCGAAGGAGTAAAACACCTGTCCCACGTTCACGATCGACAGGTAACACACCCAGAGAAAAAGGAAGACGGCCATGGACGCCCACAGGGGTGCCTGCTGGGGAATGCCGATGATGAGGGCTGAGGAGAACACGACGCCCAGCCAGCACACGGTGAGTAGCATGAAATCGGTGTAATGCCAGTGAAAGATGCTGGGGGCGCGGCGAAACGGCACGCTGGCAACGAATCGGGGCACGGGAAGTAGGCCGCGTTCGCCGAGCAGAGCCGGGAACTGGTTGATGGCCGAAATAAAGGCGATCAAGAAGCACGCAGCGACTCCACGTTCCAGAATCTGGCGCGAGATTTCATAATCTCCTGCTGCGAACCAGTCCATGCTGCGCCAATCTAGGCGCTGCGGGGGCCTACTTCAATGGGTTGCGCTCCATAGAGGTTACCGCGGGAACGGTCTCCTCCGACACCGCCGACGCCGGGGTCGGCGTCGGGCTCACGGGTGTCGGGGTCAGACGCAACCCCAGCAGGCCGAGGTTGCGCTTAATGCGGTCCTCGGCGTCAGCATCCGCTTGGGTGGCCGCCAGGTTGGCCTCAATGACGGCGCGCAGCACCTCGTCGCGCTGAATTTTGACGCCCTTGGGGGCATCAATACCAATGCGTACGCTGTCTCCACGCGCGTCGAGAACGGTGATGACGATGTCGTCACCGATGAGGATCTTCTCCCCCGGTTTGCGTGTCAGAACCAGCATCTCATCAGCCTATCGCGACCGGTCGGCCAGACCCCGTTCAGGGGTCGCAGCGCGTCGCCCTGACGGGGACGCCGATGTCGCCGGATCCAGCCAGCGCACCGGCAGCTGCAGCTCGGTGACGCTCTCAGGAGTTGCCGTAGAGAATCGTCCCGTGGCCAGGATGCCGTCGATCGGAACGGATTCCGCGACGGCATTCACCCACAGCGCCGTATCCTCGGGCTTGCGTCCAGCGTCCACAACAACCCACACCTGTTCGGCCGCCACGCTGGCCAGGCTTGCCGCACGCATCGCGAGATCCACGGCCACCGGCAGACCCGGTTTGCTGAGGCCGAACGCAACGAACACGGCCTGGTCCAGCTCCACTCCCCGAGCCCGAGCACCCAGGGCATCGCGACGATCATCGACCCGTTGCACGCCGGCCTCGGCTAGCGCTCCGCCAACCCGAAACTCCCCGCCGGGTGTTCGGCGCGCCAGGGAACGCGCCACTGCCACCGCCTCATCGGTCAGGCCGATGACGATCACCAGGTCACCCGAGCCCGTGAGATAGGCGGGGGCCTCGCCTGGCTGCGTGCGGGGCCGGGCCCGGACCTGGGCAGGCGAATGGTCCTGACCCGGCATGGGAATGGGCGCTTTGGCGGTGGCAAACGTGAGGTCGTCCATGAGGGCGGCAAAGTCGACCGACTCCGTCGACACGGCCGGTTCACCGAGAATGCCGTTACCGAACAACTCGGCCTTATCGGCATCGTCCAGCAGAGCGGCAATCCCCAGGCGCGCGGGGGTGTCGAGAAAGCCGTGCGCCGATCGCTGTCGCGGCGGGAGCACTTCCACGGTGGCCTCATAGTGCTCGCGGGCGAAGAATCCGCGGATTCCGCCCACCGTAACCCGCTCGGCCTGAATGATGCGCGCGTTTGGTCCGTGTTCGCGGCGAACCTGGTCCTGGAGCTCCTTCAGAGTGTCTCCCCTAAGCAGAAAGCGACTCGGTTCCACGAACCACTCCAACCGTCTCGATGGTCACGTTCGCTGACGTCACTTCCTGGTAGCTCAAAACGGGAAGCCCACCGGATTGTGTCGACACAAGTCGGCGAATGGCTGGGCGCAGTGCAGGGGCACACACCAGAACCGCGCTCAGCCCATGGGATTCGACGGTGGCAACGGATGCCCGAACGCTTGAGAGTACCGTCTCCACCTTGGCTGCGTCCATCAGAATTTGGGTGCCGTGCTCGGACGGTCGCATACCCTCCAGCATCGACTGCTCCAGAGTGGGTTCGATCATGATGACGCGCAGCAGGTTTCCGTCGAGGTACTGCACCGTCAGCGCCGGGCCGAGCGCTTGGCGTGCCGCCTCGATGAGTCCTTCAGGGTCGTTGCTCACCTTTGCGCGCAGCGAAAGTGCCTCATAAATGCGGGGCAGGTCGTTGATCGGAATACCCTCCAGGAGCAGTCCCTGCAGCACGCGCTGCACCTCGGCGAGGGAGAGCAGCCCGGGGATCAGGTCGTCCACAGCCGAGGGATTCACCTGCTTCACACCATCGGTGAGTACCCGCACGTCTTCCCGAGTAAGGAGCCGGGCCGCGTTCAGGGAGATGATCGAGGACAGGTGGGTAATGAGCACGGAGACCCGGTCGATAACGGTGGCACCGGTCATCTCAGCGCTGTGCCGCAGCTCGCTCGGAACCCACTTGCCGGCCAGACCGAATACAGGTTCCACGGTGACCACACCGGGGAGGGAGTCGAGCGCCTCACCGAGAGCCAGAACCTTGCCCGACGGTGCCAAGCCGCGCCCATATTCCACTCCGGCTATCCGAATGGAGTAGGTCGAGGCCGGGAGATCCACGCTGTCGCGGGTGCGTACCGGCGGGACCACGACGCCCAGGTCCATGGCGATTTTGCGCCGGAGGCCGCGCACTCGGGCGAGCAGGTCGTCCGAGGCTCCCGACACCATGTCCACGAGGTCGGGGGCGAGCATGATCTCGAGGGCATGAACGCGCATCTGCTCGATCAGGTCCTCGGGGGTGTCCGAGCGCGGGGCGGTCTTCTCGGCTGCCACGGAGGCATCCGCTGCCAACTTTTTAGTTGCCTCCCCCGCTTTGATGCGTTGCCCGATCACGATGAGTACTCCGCCCACCGCGATGAACGGCAACACGGGCATACCGGGAATGAGAGCCATGAGAATGGCTGCCGAGCCGGCAATGGTGAGCGCGTAGCGGGACTGGCCGAGCTGAGCCGATGCCGTGGAGCCGATGTCGGTTTCGGCATTGGACCGGGTGACGATCATGCCGGTGGAGACCGCCATGAGCAGTGCGGGAATCTGCGTTACGAGGCCATCACCGATGGTGAGCAGCGCGTAGGTGTTCAGTGCCTCGCTGATCGACAGTCCCTTGGACAGCATGCCGATGGCGATCCCACCAACGAGGTTGATGATGATGATGATGATTCCGGCAATCGCGTCACCCTTGACGAACTTCGATGCTCCATCCATGGCGCCGTAGAAGTCGGCTTCGGCTGACACCTCCGCTCGACGGTCCCGGGCCTGGGCATCGGTAATCTGGCCGGCGTTCAGGTCGGCGTCGATCGCCATCTGCTTACCCGGCATGGCATCGAGGGTGAAGCGGGCGCCCACCTCGGCTACCCGCTCGGCACCCTTGGTGACCACCACGAACTGGATCACCACGAGAATCAGAAAGATGACCGCACCGATAATGATCGATCCGCCCACGGCCACATGACCGAAGGCTTCAATCACCTGGCCCGCGTATCCATCACCGAGAACAAGGCGAGTGGATGCCACGTTGAGGCCCAGCCGAAACAGGGTGGCCACGAGAAGAAGCGAGGGAAACACCGAGAAGTCGAGGGGCTTCTTCACGAACATGGTCGTGAGCAGCGTCACGAGGCCGAGCATGATGTTCACGATGATCAGAATGTCGAGCAGGGGTGCCGGCACCGGCACCACGAGCAGCAGGATGATGCCCACCACTCCGATGGGCACGGCAAGCTTGATGAGATTGCGATTCACGTCAGTTGCCTCCGGTTGCGACAAGGGGTTGTCTGGTGGGAATTGGGGGTGTGGGCTGGCGGGGTGTGGGCTGATGAGGTGCTGCCGGGTTCGTCATGGTGTGCACGCCACCACCGGCACCGCGGGTCTTCAGAGCCATCACGAAGGCGAGCACTCGGGCCACCGAGTTGTACATGTCCACCGGAATTTCTTCTCCGATTTCACACGCCGCATGCAGGGCCCGGGCGAGCGGAATGTCCTGAACGATGGGCACATGATCGGTTTCCGCCTGTTCGCGGATGCGGGTGGCGATGTGCCCCACACCCTTCGCCACGACGCGGGGGGCAGATTTGCCGGGCTCATAGCTGAGGGCTACGGCCACGTGGGTGGGGTTCACGAGCACGACATTGGCATCCGTCACCGAGGCGATCATGCGGTTGCGACTCATGGCCAGCTGGCGTGCGCGGCGCTGCGATTTGATGAGTGGATCTCCTTCGGAGGCCTTGTTTTCATCGGTCACCTCCTTCTTGGTCATCATTGTTTTCTTTCGGTTGCGTCGCATCACGACGAACACGTCAGCCACCGCCAGAATGAGGCCTGCTGCGACGGCGGTGCGTAGGAGCGCTCCGGCACCGTCGCCGGCCGCACCAATGAGTTCCATGACCGGCAGCCCGCCAGCCGTCATGAGCACGGGCATCAGCCCCTGAATCACCACCACGAGCACAATTCCCACCACCGCGGTCTTGAGGAGCGATTTCACGCCCTCCCAGAGCGCCTGACCACCGAAGACGCGCTTCAGGCCCGTGACCAGGTTGAACTGTTCGAATTTGCCCTCAAACTTTTTGAAGTGGATGCCGCCCTGGAGTGCCGCGCCCGCGAGCACCGCAAAAACAACGGCCACCAGCATGGGGGTGAGCACACCAGCCATCGAGGCCATCCCGTCACCAAGGGCGGTGACTGCTTCACGTGGATCGGGATTCCGAATCAGGTTCTCAACTGTGATCATCTGGTCCGTACCGGCCTCGGCACCCAACCGGATGGTGACCGGAATCATGAGTGCAGCCGCGCCAACACCGAGCCACGCGGTCACGTCCTGAGACTTGGAGAGCTGGCCCTTGCCACGCACCTCCTTCATGCGCTTCTGTGTTGCCGGTTCGGTCTTTTCGCCGGAATCGGGCTCGGGCATCTACCCCACCCCCATGAGTGCGTCAACGGCCTGACCGGTCAGTGACGAGACGATGCGTGGCAGCGCCACATAGACGGTGGCGGCCAAAATGAGCGTGATCAGAATCTTGAGCGGAAACCCGAGGGCGAACGCGTTGAGGGCGGGGGCGACCCGGGTGATGAGGCCGAGGCCGGCATCCGCCAAAAAAAGCACCACGAGGAGAGGGCCGGCAATCTGCACGGCGGCGAGAAACATTTGGCTGACCGAGGAGATGAGCATCTGAACGGGGGTGGCCATGTCGATGCCGCCGCCCAGCGGGAGGGCATTGAAGGAGCGCACCAGTCCGCCGATGATGAGCTGATACCCACCCGAGGTGAAGAGCAGAACGAGGGCCGTCATCTGAAACAGGCGGGTGAACTGCGCACCATTCACCATGGCTTGCGGGTCGTAACCCTGAGCCATTTGAAAGCCGCTGAAGAGGTCGATCAGGCCGCCGGCGGACTGCACGGCGGCGAAGATCACGTACACGAGGAACCCCAGTAAAGCGCCCACGAGGAGCTCGAGCACAAGTGCTCCGAAGAAGCCCGAGGTATTGAGCGACTGGTAGGTGGCCGCGACGCGCGGGGACACGGCCAGGCCAAGACCGATCGCGAGCATGGCTTTGATGCGCACCGGGAACGCCTTGTACGAGAACGGGGGTGCGATCACGAGAAACGCGACCATGCGCACGCTGGCCAGCATCACCGCTTCAATCCAGGCGAAGTTCAGGGTGAATTCCACCTACCCGCCGCCGATCAGGCCGGGAATTTTGTCGAACATTGCGTAGGTGAAGGCAACAGATTCGGAGATCATCCAGTGACCGGTGACGATCAAGGCGATCGAGACCGCAACGGCTTTGGGCACGAAGGAGAGTGTTACCTCCTGAATTTGAGTGATTGACTGCAGCAGCGAGATGGCGAAACCCACTACGAGGGCGGTCACGAGCACCGGGGCGGAGAGCTTGGCGGCGAGCATGAGGGCCTGCAGGCCAATGTCGAGGACGGCGTTGGTATCCATCAGAGCCGATAACTGCCGACAAGCGACGTGATGATGAGGCCCCAGCCGTCCACCAGGATGAATAGGAGAATCTTGAAGGGCAGCGAGATCATCACGGGCGGGAGCATCATCATGCCCATCGACATCAGCGCCGCGGAGACGACGATGTCGATCACGAGGAACGGAATGAAGATGACAAAACCGATGATGAACGCGGCGCGCAGCTCGGAGATCATGAAGGCGGGAATGAGCGTGAGCAGCGGCACGTCGTCGGGGCTGGCCGGGTTCTCCTGATCCGCGGCGCGGGTCATCAGGGCAAGGTCTTCCTCACGCGTGTTGCCCATCATGAACTGTTGAAGTGGAGCGGATGCCGCCGCGAGGGCATCCGCGAACGTTGTCGTTCCGTCGAGATACGGTGCAACCGCGAGCGTGTTGATCTCCGTGAGCACCGGCGCCATGATGAACAGCGACAGAAACAGGGCAAGTCCGGCGAGAACCTGGTTGGGAGGAATCGACGGCAGGGCCAGCGCGTTGCGTGTCATGGCCAGCACGACGAAGATCTTGGTAAAGCTCGTCATCATGAGCAGCAGAGCCGGGGCCACCGAGAGCAGCGTGATCCCCACGATGGTCACAATGGCCGAGGATGGGGCTCCATTCGGCCCGTTGATGTCGATCGTCAGCCCGCCGCCGCCCACGCTGGGATCTACGGGTGCGGTGGGGTCGGTGGGGGTCGTCGGGTCGTTGGGCATTTTCGGATCGACCGGGAGTGCCTGGCCGGTGGAAGCGGTGAACCAGAGCAGGGCTACGGTGATCACGACAACCGCGGCAATCAGCAGCCAGAGCCGGAGAGTAAAGGACAGGCCTGCTGGCTTCGGCGGGGCGGGGACGTGCGGCGGAGCCGGCGTCGTGGCCCGGGTGCTCACCGACCCTGCCGAAGCACGGCTGCGGCCTGCTGCCAGGTGGAGGCAGAGAGAATCGATCCGCCGAGCGCCCCGGCGGGTGCGGGCTTGCGGCGTGGGCGGAATTCGAGCGGTGGCGCTATGTCGGTGCTCTCGTGGGCATTCCCGACGGTGCTGGCCACGGTCAGAGAACGCGCAAAGGCGGCGTGGCCCTCGGCCGGAACCGGCGTCTCACTGCCGTGCAACACGGTCACGGACTGCTCGGTCACACCCAGAACCAGGCGCTGGCCGTCAATGTCGACAACCACGACGGATGCCTTCTGGCCGAGCCCCTGTCGGCCCACGACGGTAACAAGGTTGGCTCCGCCGCGCGCGCGAACTCCCTTGGTGAAGCGACGCTGCATGTACCAGAGCAATGCCAAAACCACGGAGAGGGACAGCACCACCCGCAGCGCCACGATCACGGTTTCCATGTCAGGAGTTAGCCTCAACCACGTCAAGAATCTGCGTGATGCGAATGGCGTAGTCCTGATCGACGACCACGATCTCACCGTGCGCGATGAGGCGCCCGTTGAGCATGACGTCGGCCGGGGCTCCGGCCGAACGGTCGAGTTCGATGACGGCACCGGGTTCAAGGGAGAGCACCTCGCGCACGGGCATGCGCGTGTGGCCGATTTCGACGGTCAGTGACATCCAGACGTTATTGATGCGGCCGAGGTTACTCACCGCTGAGGCAGTGGTTCCCTTGGTGCTGGCGGTTCCCCCGGGGGTTGCTCCGGTGCGGCGCAGTCGAAGCGCAAACCAGCCCACCGTCTCGCCGCCGCCGATGAGTTCGAAAACGTGCGTTTCGGCATCCGTAAAAAGGCTCGAGGCGTCTTCGACGCGGGTGTCGCCGAGCACGCCGACTCCGAGCACGCTGGCCGCGCTGTCGAGGGACGGACGGAGCACATCGTGGCTCGCGACGAGACCGGATGGTGACCCACCGGCAGCATCAAAAGCCGTGGGGTCCATGAGCACAATGGCCAGATCAGCGGATGTGCTCCCCACGAACGAGGCCACGGCGGCCGAGCCCACCCGGGCGCTCAGTGCGGAGCTTCCGTGCGTCTCGACGGCTCGCAGGGGCACGCCAGTGGGAAGCACCCGGATCAGGGCATCAACGGCGGTGGTGGACAACACTCCGGTGTCAGTCATTATGGTTTCTCCTCGGTGTCGATCACGATGCAGGCAAGTCTTGAACCGTTGACTCCCACGGCGGCGGTGGCCAGAACCTGACCGTTCACCACCAGGTCAAGCGGTCGATGCTGGGGATGAGGAATGGTGAGCAGGTCCCCCACCGCGAGGCTCAGAATGCGGTTCGGCAGCACCTGGATCGGGTTCAGTCGAAGAGACACGTCGACGGGTACGAACGTGAGTTGGTGTTCGAGGAGCGCCCGGGCATTCTCGATAGAGCTTGTGGGGTTGGCTTCACCGAGTTGGGGCATGAGTGCGTTCTCGGGAATTGCGATGGTGGCCCGAATGGGGGCGTCACCGCCGGCCCGAATGGCGAACGTGGCCACAATCATGAGATCACTCGTGGCGGCTGCCTGCGCGAACTGGGAGTTGTACTGGATTCCGTCCATCACCACATCGGTGAGCAGCAGGTCACCGAGCGAATAACGAAGGTCTTCCAGTCCCTCCTCGATCAGGTGGCGAATGAGGGCCTGTTCGATCGGAGTGAACTTGCGTTCCGCTGTGGCAGCTTTGGTGCCATTACCGCCGAGCATGTGGTCGACCCAGCTGAGGGCTGCGCGCGTGGGGAACTGCATCACGGTTTTGGCCGCAATCCCCTCGATACTGCACAGCACCATCGCGGTCGTCGACGGCAGTCCGGACGCATACTCGTCGTAGGTCTGCATGAGCACCTGGTCGCACGTGACCTGGCAGAGCAGGCGCACGCGGGCAGTTAGTTGGGTGCCCCACTGCCGGGCGAAGGTCTCAAAGGCGAGTTCCAGAACGCGCGCGTGCTCACGCGCGAGGGTGGTGGGGCGGCGAAAGTCGTAGAGTTCCACCGTTTTCGGGGTCGCTGCAGGCATACCACTCGGTACGTGTTCCTGGACCGTCACGTTTGGCACTATCGGCAGCATCTGGTGGCATGTTAGGAGCAGTTGCGGCGAGTATTCGTGGTGTGTACTTACCCCGCTACAGCGCTATCAGCCGGAACTACACCGGCAAGCACACCGGGTATCAGCGAGCGAACGGTGTCCGGGAGGTTGGACAGCAGCACGACATCAACTCGGCGGTTCATGGCCATGTCAGCCAAGGCCGAGCCAGTGGATGCCGGCCGCGCCGCTCCATAGCCGATCGCGGCTATCCGCTCCTGCTGCACGCCACCCTGTTCCACAAGGCGCCGAAGCACCCGGGTGGAGCGCCCGGCCGAGAGCTCCCAGTCGGTGGCATAGTTCACTGTTTGGCCGTGCTTGTCGGCGTGGCCCTCCACGGAGATCTCCCGCTCGCTGGCCACCAGCACCGGGGCCATGGCATCGAGGATCGCGATGGCGGCCGCGCTCAGGTCGGCCTGGTCCGGTGCGAAGAAGGTCTCGGAGCCCACGAGGCCCACGGTGAGTCCGCGCTCATCCACGTTGAACTGTACGAGCTCGTCCATGCCCGCCGATTGGAGGTTGGTATGGATTTGCGCTTCAATCCGTGTGAGGTCGTCTACTTCGGCTGTTGCACGTTGTGCATCAGTGAGTGTCGCATCGGTCAGTGCAACATCGGTCAGTGCAACATCGGTGGGTGACGGAGTGGGTGCTGCGCCCGCAAAGGCTTCCTCTTCCGAATCCACCTGGTTGGCGGGCACCACGACGCCCGTAGCGGTGTCGATGGAGCCCACGTTCACGCTGCCGAAGCCAGTGGCGAGGGAATTGCGTAGCTGAGCGAACTTGTCAGCGTCCACGCTCGACATGGCGAAAAGAACGATGAACATGCACATGAGCACCGTGACCATGTCCATGTAAGAGGCCATCCAGCGCTCATCGGGATGTTCGTCGTCGTCACCTCCAAAATCGCGACGTTTTCTGCGCACGCTCATGCGGCTTGGAAGATATCGGTGTCGTCGTTTTCGTCGGAGGTCTGTGCGGCTTTGCCGGCTTTGGTGGTTTTGCCGGACTTAGCGGGCTTGCCAGACTTGCCGGACTTGCCGGACTTATTCAGGGCCTCGGCCGACACCATGGCTCGAAGGCGTTCACCCAGAAGTC
This sequence comes from Cryobacterium sp. CG_9.6, assembly GCF_029893365.1. Taxonomy (NCBI): domain Bacteria; kingdom Bacillati; phylum Actinomycetota; class Actinomycetes; order Micrococcales; family Microbacteriaceae; genus Cryobacterium; species Cryobacterium sp. CG_9.6. Next base: position 2,165,166 of record NZ_JARXUZ010000001.1, read on the forward strand.
GGGGCTGGCTTCCGGATTGCACGGCGAGTGCACCCTCCATGAGCAGGGTCATGCGGTCCACCTCAAGGTCCGAGAGCCGCTTGAGCCTGGAACCGATGGGTAACCAGAGAAAGTTGGCCGACAGCAGACCCCAGAGTGTGGCCACGAAGGCTGCGGCGATCATGGGGCCGAGAGTGTCGGGGGTGTCGAGGTTTTCGAGAACGTGGGTGAGCGACACCACGGTCCCCACGATGCCGATGGTAGGTGCGTAACCGCCGAGGCTGGTGAAGAATTTGGCAGCCGTGCGATCACTGCGGGCTCGAGTGGAGATCTCGTCTTCAAGCAGCATGCGCAGTTCGTCGCCGTCCGTACCGTCGGCGATGTTCTGCAGGGCACCACGCAGGAAGGGGTCGTTGACGTTGTCGGCTTCCTGCTCGAGCGAGAGCAGTCCCGAGGTTCGCGCGGTTTCGGCAAGCTGCACAACCTGGTCAATGATTTGCGTAGGGGGTGTGGTCTTGCCCTTGAAAGCGCGCGGCAGGGATTTGAAGGCGAGGAGGGCATCCTGAATTGTTCCCCCCGCAATACCCACGGCGATGGTCGCGACAAAGACGAGAATCATCGGTGCCGGCAGCAGGATGCTGCTGACGTACGATCCCTCGAGGGTAATCATGGCAAAGAGGGCGCCAAAGGCGATGACAATGCCAACCAGGGTTGCGGGATCCATCAGATCCTCCGCGGGCCGCGAGGGGCTTCATCGGGGTCGGGATCATAGGCCAGTGAAATGACGTGTGCCCGGTAGTGCGCGATGCGTTCGATCACTTCGTCGATCGTCTCGGTGACAATAAAATTCGCGCCGTCAACCATGACCAGCGTGGTGTCTGGATTGGCATGAATACGCTCGATCAGGTCGGGATTGATCGCAAATTGGCTGTCGTTTAGCCGCGTGACTACGATCATGAAAACTCATCCCTGGTAGCGAACGCATCCAGCGAAGCGTTAATGCCCACTATCGACCGTCTGTCCCCCCGCGTTAGCGCCTAGTACCCGCTTCCCAATAGAGAGTTCGCGACGGGACATCGCCGAGAAACTGAGCGAGTCAAGCGGGGTCGAGTACAATTACTCCAGCGAAGATGGATTCCACTCTCCCGTACATCTTCGATTAAGCGAAGGATTTCTCCATGGCCGCAGCAGTAGATCTCTCGGCTCAGGAGGCGGTCCTGCCGGATGCTGTCATCACCGGAGTCCGAGATCCGCGCCGCATGAAGGCCGTCGTCGAGGCCGATTTGGAACGCACTGCTGAGACGGACCTGGATGCCGTGATCGCCACCCTGCGCTTAGCATGCGCGGTGCCGGTTGTCGTGGTAAATATTGTGACTGCGGACAGGCAGACCTATGTTGCGGAAGTCGGCGTCGGCGCCGCCTGCACGCTGTTCGCGGACGAGGTCTCCTTCTGTGCTGAGGTGGTTAACACGGGTCGCGCCTTGACGGTTTCCGATGCTGCCTCGCATCCGCTCTACTCGCTAAATCCGTTGGTCTTGAGTGGCGCGATCGGATCATACGCGGGGGTACCACTGATCGATAATGGTGTGGTGCTGGGTACCGTAGCCCTCTTTGACGATCGTGCGCGAACGTTCTCCGCTGACGAACTCGAAATTTTGCGCCATCAGGGCAAACTCGCGGGTTCCGTGCTTGCGCTCCGCAGGTCTGCTCGGATGGATGCGCTCACGGGACTGCCTAACCGTGTTCTGTACGGTGACCGCCTGTCCGGGGCACTGACGAGACTTGAGCGCAACGACGGAATGGTTTGCGTGATGTACCTCGACATTGATGACTTCAAAATCATTAATGACACCTATGGTCACGGGCGAGGCGATGACATTCTTGTCGAGCTTGGAAAGCGTGTTTCTGGCGTTTTGCGCACGACCGATACGGTGGCACGTTTCGGTGGAGATGAGTTCGTTATTCTCTGCGAGGACATCGGAAGTGTTGTGGAGGCCGAGGAGATGGCCGCTCGGGTGGTTGCTGCTGCCGGCCAACCGTGGGAGATCCGTGGCCAGATCATTCCTGTGCACGTCAGCATCGGCTTCACCGTGACGGACTCTGCCGACGCAGAGGGGTCCGCGTTGCTTCATGAGGCCGACGACGCCCTGTACCTCGCCAAGACAACGTCAGGTTCCGTAGCGGTCTTGGGTCCCAACCGGTCGTAAGGTCGGCCCGAGGGTTCCGCTTGAGGCGCCTCCCCGCCTCCCGCCCTCGTCGCCTCGCCTCGTCTCGCCTCGCCTCACCTCGCCCGCTTCGCTTCGCTTCGCTCGCCCCACCTCGCCCGCTTCGCTTCGCTCGCCCCACCTCGCCCCACCTCGCCTCACCCGCCTCACCCGCCTCGCCCGCTTCGCTGGTCGAGGAGCCGGCACGCTTTTCGCCGGCGTCTCGAGACCCCGTGAGCCGACTCTGAAAATCGGCTCACCAGGTTTCGACTGCTCGCAAGCTCGCGCTCAACCAGCGAAATGGGGCTCGCACCCTCGCGCTCGCTCGCCTCGCCCACTTCGCTGGTCGAGGAGCCGGCACGCTTTTCGCCGGCGTCTCGAGACCTCGCAACCTTGTCTCGAGATCGGCTCACCAGGTTTCGACTGCTCGCAAGCTCGCGCTCAACCAGCGAAATGGGGCTCGCACCCTCGCGCTCGCTCGCCTCACCCACTTCGCTGGTCGAGGAGCCGGCACGCTTTTCGCCGGCGTCTCGAGACCTCGCAACCTTGTCTCGAGATCGGCTCACCAGGTTTCGACTGCTCGCAAGCTCGCGCTCAACCAGCGAAATGGGGCTCGCACCCTCGCGCTCGCTCGCCTCACCCACTTCGCTGGTCGAGGAGCCGGCACGCTTTTCGCCGGCGTCTCGAGACCCCGTGAGCCGTCTCGCCATTAGCTATCGGATGCCCAGGGCGGGTCGGTGCTGGGGGTGTTGGCCCGATGGCTAGCGGCTGGTCGCCACGTTTGACCGGGGTCAAAGAGCACGGGCCCTCGAATCCAGGGTCTGCCGCTCACCATCTTGATCTGCCACCCGGACGCATCAATGGTGTGGTGGTGGTACCAACAGAGCAAACACCCGTTATCAATATTTGTGGGTCCGTTGAACTGCCACGGGAAGACGTGATGCACCTCGCACCACGCGGCCGCAATGGTGCACCCGGGAATAACGCAGCCCCCATCGCGGGCGGCAATCGCCCGGCGTTGCGCTGGGCTGAAGAACCGCTCCTTCTCCCCAAGGTGCAGCACCTGACCGTTCTCACCAATGATCACCTGCTGATACCCGCCCGCGCACAGTCGCTCCTGCACGGCCTTGAGACTGATCGGGGCATCCACGCCGTCAATCCACCCGACGCCGCGCCCGTTCTTCAGGTCCCGAGCATTCACGTGCACCATCACCGTCGGGGCCGCGCCGCCCATCCGGGGTGTTTTCGGATCTCGTGCGGTCTTTTCAAACACGGCCCGGAGGATGTCGGCGCACTTTTCCCCGCCGGTGCGGTCATCACAGATCTCTTCGGCACCCGGGATTAGTTCCCCGGCCGCCATCCGGGCCTGATCCGCGGCCGACGGGAACGCCGGTGCCGCGTGGGCGCTAATGAAGGTCGCGAACACACCGTTCATCACGCCGCGCAGTTCCGGTGTCACCCCACCCCGTAACGGATACAACCCGTTCTTCAAGAGTCCGAACCCCACAGTGCTGGTGGCGGCGGTCTGCTCATCGCTCGGTGCAACGCCGTCGGGGTCGAGGATCGCGCCCCACTCGTGTGCTTGCGCCCGAATCAAATCGGCCGAGAACGCGATCCCTGCCCCGGGGAGTCCCCCGGTCTCCGGGGTGATCGCTCCGGTTGCTGAGGCGACCAGGGCGCGCTCGGCCCGGTCAAGATCGTCCGGGGCAACACGGGAGGAGATCTGCTCCAACGCCGCCACAATCACGTCCGCGGCGTCCACGCCGAGGTTCCCTGACGTGAGTCCCTCGGCCACGGCCGGGTGTCGCACCGGAACCGACTGGCCAAGCAGGCCGCTCGTGGCGGCCGCAGTGCCGGTGACAATGCCACCAAGACGCATCCGCCTCTTCGCCTCGGAAGCGGACACCCGGGTGATGCCGGTGATGAGTTCGTACTTGGTGCGGCATCCGCTTTTCCACGCCAACGAGTCATGGCCTCTACTGGTTTCGGCGCGCATGCCCACGTCGGCGGCGGACCAGATGCGGCCACCATCCACCCGGCGGCCCACCGCTTCGAGGGCTCCCATCACGTTGAGGGCGGCGTCATCGTCGAGGAGGGTGAAGTGCACTCCATCAAGAGCGTCACCGATCAGGTCACTGGCCTGCTGCAGCAGAGCGACCACTTCGGGACCGGACTTCATCGTCGTGAACATGTCCCCATTTTACCCTGAATAGAACAAGAAAGCGAGACTTACTCACGTTTAAAACTCGTGACCTTAGTAAATATTTCCACGCACAGCATCGGCTCCGACAGGCCTCTTCAGCGCTCCCAGGCGCCCAGCTGACGCCTGTTCTCGCCGCCCACGGACCCGGCCTACCGCCACAATCCCGTCCCACACGCTGCCGCTGCGGCCCGCCCAGCCACCTCGCTCCCCCTCTCGCTGGTCGAGGAGCCGGCACGCTCTTCGCCGGCGTCTCGAGGCCCCGTGAGCCGTGCGCGATCTCGACCACTCGCAAGCTCGCGCTCGACCAGCGAAAAGGTGGGCATGCGCGGGCTGCGCTCCCCCTCCCGCTGGTCGAGGAGCCGGCACGCACTTCGCCGGCGTCTCGACGCTTCTATGGGAGTTGTCAAGCTGTTGAGGTCTTTTTTGATGATGTTTCGTGAGTCGTGTGGCGTGTTTTTGGGCGCGTGAGGGTGGCGGGCGGGCCGTCGAAGATGGCCTGTGAGCTGCCGCGGGCATTTCGGACAGCGGAATTAGTGGATTCTTCTACGCTGCCAATGCTGGCTGCTGATAACCATAGTGGACTTCATTGGGCCGTCGGTAACCGAGAGCGGAGTGCCGGCGTCGGCTGTTGTAAAACCCTTCGATGTAGCGAATGACGTCGCTGCGAGCTTGTGATTTCGTGGCGTAAGCGGTGCGATAAACACGCTCATTCTTGAGCATCGAGAAGAAACTTTCCGCCATGCTGTTGTCCCAACACACGCCGGTGCGGCCCATGGAGGAACGCATCCCCAGGCCGGACACGAGAGCCCGAAATTCGGCCGAGGTATAGACGCTGCCGCGGTCGGAATGCCAGATCGCGTCGGCCTCGATCACGGTCGTCGCAGCGGCGTTGCGGAGGGCGTCGGCGACGAGCTCGGTGCGCATGTGATCGGCGATGGACCAGCCGACAACCTTCTTGGAATAGCAGTCGATGACGGTGGCCAGATAGATGAATCCTTGCCAGGTATGGATGTAGGTAATATCGCCGACGAACTTCACCCCGGGGCGGTCGGCGGTGAAGTCGCGTTTGACGAGGTCGGGCATGTTGGCGGCCGCTTCGGCATCGGCTTCGGTAGTGATGCGGAAAGGCCGTGGTTGGCAGGCTACGAGGCCAATCTGGCGCATAAGCTGCCGCACCAGCTCGGGCGAGCACTCGGTCTGCTCCGCGGCGAGGTCGGCGTGGATTCGGCGGTATCCGTAGGTGCCGTCGGACTCCTCGAAGAAGTGTTGAATCCGCGCGATCAGGGCCTCTCGCCGGGCCGCGGTCGCGGACTGCGGCCGGATCGCCCAGTGGTAGAAACCGGACGTTGACACGGCCAGCCAGAGGCACATTTTCACCACCGAATTCCGGTTGGTGGGCTCAGAATTTTGGGAGTCGATGTACTCGTACTTGCTCACTACCGCTGCTCCCGCGCGAAGTAAGCGCTGGCTTTTTTCAAGAAAGCGGTCTCCGCCCGCAGCTCTTGAACTTCCCGCTCGAGTTCCTTCAGACGGGCCCGTTCCGACACTGTCAGGTCCGCTTCGGTGCCGCCGTTGGCCTCGCGGTATTTGTTGAGCCAGTTCCGGAGCGTCTCGGGCCCGACGCCGTATGCGGTGGCGACGTCCTTGATCGGTTTGGAGGTATTGATCACCTCGCGGCACAGCTCGTCTTTGAACTCTTGGGTGAAACGCCTACGTGCTGCGGCCATGCTGATCTCTACTTTCAGTGAACTCTCATTTTAAGAGGGCCCACTGTCCGAGATATCCGCGGCAGGTCACTGTCCGCTGGGCGGTGGTGTCGTTTTAGGTGGTGTGGTTATCGAGGACGCGGAACAGGTGCCGGGCGATGTAGCGTTTCAGGACGCGTTGGATCTCTTTGGGTGTCTTGCCTTCCTTCGTCCGTTTCTCGACGTAGGCGGCGGTCGCCAAGTCGTGGTGGTAGCGGTAGAACGTGGTGACCCAGATGGCGGTGTTGAGCGCCCGGTCGCCACCGCGGTGCAGACGGTAGCGGATGGTGTTGCCCGATGACGCGGGGATGGGCGCGATGCCCGCGAAGCGGGCGAACGCGGCCTCGGAGCGGATGCGTCCCTGGTGCGACCACGACACGATCAGCTGCGCGGCGACGATCGCGCCGACGCCGTGCTCAAGCAGCAGGTAGGGGGCGAGGGCTTTCACGTGCTTGAGGAGGCCCTTCTCGTTCGCCGTGAGCTCGGCTTGACGGCTGAGGATCTCTCGCGCTTCGCGGGCAGCCTCGGCGCGGATGGTGACCATGCCGACGTCATCGTTTCGATGGGCGCGCCAGGCTGCGACGACTTTGATTTGCTCGGCTGTGAGGGCCAGGCGAACGTCCAGGCCGAAGCCGTACCCGCGCAGCAGCGCTGTGAGGCGGTTGTTGGAGGCGCTGTGGGCCTTCTTGAGGGCGGCGCGCGCGGTCAGTAGCACCGTCAAGGCTGCGTGGTGCCCAGCGTGGTTGCGGGGCGTGATGAGGTGCTCCATTGGCAGGGCGAGGGCGTAGCGGGCGGCGTGCTCTGCGTCGATGGGGTCGGTTTTGCCGGCCCGGCGAACGCCGCGCTTGGGCGGCCTGGTTTCGGTGACGCGCACGCCGGCGGCCGTCAGGAGGTCGCAGAACTGGGCTCCGTAGGACCCGGTGCCCTCCATGGCCACCAAAACCGGCCCTGTTGTTTCGCGTTCGATCCACGCCTGAGCCCGTTTGAGTCCGGGCGGAGTTGTCGGGAATGTTTGCGCGGTGCCGTGTTTCCCGCCCAGATGGTCGAGGGCGACCAGCGTGTGTGTCTTGGCATGGGTATCCACCCCGATGACATAACTGAACTGCTGTGAGACCATGGTCACGATAACTCCTTCGATGGGTGTTATGTCGTGCCGGTCTGGGGTTCCTCGGAGAACATCTCTGTAATGAGTCACGACCCTGTTGGGGGTACGGACAGGCTTCTAATCAAGTCACTCTGAGGGTCACAGGCCGGCCTGATTCGATGCGTGGAGCGGACATGTCGAGACGAAGACACCTCCGTGAAGAGAGTCAGAGACCAAAAGAGTCACGCAACCCACACGAATCAAGACCAGCCTGCCAGCTGATAACCAGACCAGCTACAACCATTACAGAGACCCCGCGAGCCAGTCCCGCAGGCCGGCTCACGCGGTCTCGACTGCTCGCAAGCTCGCGCTCGACCAGCGAAAGGGTCACCGCGCTCGACCAGCGAGAAGGCGGAAGACACGCGCAGGTGAGCAGTCAGGGCCAGCGTTAGCGCTTGAGGTTCGTGAGCTCCTGCAGCACCTCGTCGGACGTGGTGATGATTCGCGCGTTGGCCTGGAAGCCACGCTGGGCCACGATCAAATTGGTGAACTCCTGCGACAGATCGACGTTCGACATCTCGAGCGATCCGGCCTGAAGCGAGCCGAGACCACCGGTTCCAGCCGTTCCGAGAGCCGCAACACCGGAGTTGAACGTGGCACGGTAGCCCGAGCCACCGGCCTTCTCCAGCCCGCCAGGGTTCACGAAGGTAGCCAGCGAGATACGACCAATGGCCTCCTGCTCCCCGTTGCTGAAGAGACCACTGAGGGTTCCATCGGCACCGAGAGTGAAGGATTCCAGCGTGCCGGCAGCCTTGCCATCCTGGGCGGAGAACGCCACGGTGGTAAGCCCGGCAAAGCCCTGAATCGCCGCTAGGGAAACATTGATTCCACCAACCGTCAGTGCCCCCCCAGCCGGAGTCATCACACCGTCCTCAAAGGTCAGGCTTGCTGTGGCCGCACCGGCGGCTCCGTTCGCATCGCTAGCCGTCCACGATCCGGTAGCCTCCTTGACGAACTTGAGCGAGATGGTGCTCGCCGTACCCGAACCATCGAAAACCTCGATGTCACGGATCAAGGACGTGCCCACCGCAGCGTCAGAGGGCAGGTTGCCGGTCACCGACGCATTCGCCGTTGCCTGCGCGGGGCTCGTGGCCGCAACCGGTAGCTGGATGTTGCCCGTCGCTCCCCCGGTACCAATCACACCGTTGACCGCGTTCCACCCCTGCACAATCGCACCATCGGGCGAGACGAGCCGCCCCTGCGCGTCGAAGTCAAAGGCACCAGCGCGCGTGTACAGCGTCTCGTTGCCGAGCTGCGTGACGAAGAAACCATCGCCCGAGATCATGATGTCGGTTGCACGCCCGGTGGACTGTGCCGAACCCTGAGCGAAGTTCGTGGAAATTCCGGCAACCTGCACGCCGAGCCCCACCTGCGCCGGGTTGGTCCCACCCACGGTGGCCTGCGGGCCGCCGGCGGCCTGCGTCATCTGGGACAGCGTGTCCTGAAACTGGGCAGCGGATGCCTTGAACGCGGTGGTGTTGACGTTGGCGATGTTGTTACCGGTGACATCAAGCATGGCCTGGTGAGCACGAAGACCCGAGATGCCGGAGTAGAGAGAGCGAAGCATGGTTGCTGCCTTTCAGTAGGAACGAAAAAGAGAGTGCAAAACGATTAGGAGGACGCGGCATCCGCTACTGGTGTAACCGCGCGAGCGGATATTCCCGAAATGGCATCAAGGGCAATGGTCTGCCCATTCACGGTGACCTGAGGCACGGCACCGGCGTAAGACACGGCAGTCGCTTGCCCCGTGGCGGCCACGCCATCGGCATCCGTGTAGGTGACGTCCTGACCCACGAGGGAGGCGGCAGCCATGCGCATTTGCAACGAGAAATTCTCCTCGTTAGTGGTGGCCAAGGAGTTGAGTTTCTCCATCATGGCCAGCTGCGTGGTCTGCGCGATCATCTGGTTGGTGTCCATGGGCGACGAGGGATCTTGGTTGCGCAGCTGAGTCACCAGCAGCGACATGAACACCTCCGAGTCCATGGTCTGCTTCGGCGCGCGAGCGACCGAGGAGGAATACATTCCGCTCGTTGCGGGGGCGGTAACTGCGTCAATAGTCACGAGCGACCTTTCTGCCTAAGCCATCACGTCGATGGTCGATGAAGAGTTGGAGAGAAAACTGCGGGGTAGGCGCGGCGGAGGCTCGTCGCCCGGGCCGTCCCGAAGACCCGGCGGTGGTCGCTGGTCACGGTCCGCCTGCGCTCGCGCATCACCCGCCGAGTTCTGCGACGACAGATCAAGCTGGGCATTCAGACCGGAACCGGAAAGGTCGCGACGCAGGTCGGGCAGAATCGCCCGCAGCGCCTCACGCGCAACATCGGTGGGCGCGAACAACTCCACCCGAATGTTGTCGCCGGTCACGTGCGCACGTACCGTGAGCGGCCCCAGGTTTTCCGGCGTCACATTGATCGTGAGCACGTGCTCCCCCGGCTTCACTCCACTCAGGGTGAAAAGCGGCTTGGCAACCTGAGTCGCCAGCGGCACCGGAACGTTTGGCACAGCAGATGCCGCCGGCCCCGCCCCCGTGAGCGGCGCCGCGGCCGGCGTACCAGTGGCAACACCAGCCACCACAGCCGAAGCGGATGCTGTGGGCACCGCGTCGTCGATCCGCAGGATGCGCACGGCCTCGACCTGTGCCGATCCGGTGGGACGCACCAAAAGGTCAGTCGGAGCGGCGGCCTGTGAATTGGTGGCGACGATAGCCGACGCAACTGCTGATTGAGGTTGCGCCGCAGTTGCCGCCGCACCCGCTGCCGCACCGGTGGTTGACGTTTGGCCGCGGGCCGACACGGTTCCGGCGGCGATTACCGAGGTGTCAACGCTTGCATCTCCCGACGCGGTCGCCGCCGTCACCGTACCCGCGGCAGCGAGGTTAGCCGCCGACTCGCTCGGAAGCGGCTGAGCGGAACGTGTACTCGCGGGAGCATCGGTCGAGACACCTGCAGTGGAGGAGCCGGCACTGCCGGGCACCGCATCGACGGCACCGTACGCGGCCGTACTGGCAGCGACGGATGCGACGGAGAGATCGACGGTTTCCAACTGTCCGAGGGTCCCGGCTGCCGTCGCCGTCGCAACGCCTTGGACCGGTGACAGCCCAGACGCAAGCGACGGCCAGGCGAACGAGCTGGTGGCCGGAGAGACCGCTGCTGGGACCGGCGACATCTGCTCAGAGGCGGTTACGCCAACTTCAGACCTCTTGTCAGAGATCACTTCGGGCACCGCCGAGTCAGCCACCGAAGAGTCAGAGTCGCCGGAGCGGGCGTCTGCGGAACGGTCCGAACCCGTGCGCGGAACAGCAGCCTGATCGAGCCGGGCAGCAAAGTCAGCGGCGGCCTGCGGGTTCGCCGAGCGAGTTCCCAATGCCGATGCGGGCCGAACCGGTGAGGTGGATACGGTGAGCGTCATCGGGCACCGCCCGTACCGAACGAGGCCAGCGCGGCACTGAACATGTCGGCGGGACTACCGGCACCGGCTGGAGCCACCGCCGGAGTGGGGATGACCCGGCGGATGGTGGTGATGTCGGCATCCGTCATGTAGGCATCGACGAGACACACCGTGCGGCCGGGATACGGCGCATGAATGACCTTGTTGTTACCGGCGTAGATGAGAATGTGGTCGCCGCCACCCGTAACGATGAGGTCACCCGGCTGCGCCTCGGCCAGCGAAGCAACCTCGGTGCCGAGCTTCATCTGACCAGACACCAGGCGTGGAACTTCTATGCCCACATCGGCATAAACTCTCTGCACGAGGCCGGAGCAATCCATACCGCTCGCGTCCTCCCCGCCAAACACATAGGGCACACCGAGGTATTTTTGGGCGGCAGTGCTCACCTCGGTTCCGGTGGCTCCAGCCGTTCCGGCCAGAGCCGCAGCCCCCGTGGCGCTCGTGCCGGTGGTTTCCAGCTGGGCGGCGAGCGTGGCCGCAAAGGCACCGGCATTAGCAGCCGCCACTGAAGCGTTCTTTGCGGCGCTCTGCGTGCCGCCAATGTTCTGAATCATCGACTGGATCTGACTCATGCGGCTCAGGGCATCCGTCATGGTGACGCTCATTGCTCGTCCTCCGTGCGGTTCCGATGCCAGCGTGTGGATGCTATCTCGTCGAGCACAATTTGCTCGGCGTGCAGATCGGCCGCGGCCACGGCCTGTGCGTGTCGCGCTTCCAGCTTTTCGAGGGCCTTCGACTCGGCGCGTGCCGCGTCAAATGCGCTCTGCGCCGAGCGTAGGCTCTCCCGATGCCCCTGTCCGAGGGCATCAAGATCGGCGAGCATGCTCCTCGACGACGATCGGGCCGCGGCCATGGCCTGCAGTGCTGCCGCTGTGGTGGGCGAGTCGGCAGTGCCGTGCAGGAGCGCCCGAGCACGATCGCGCCGAGAGTCGTTGTCCTGCACGCGGGAATTGGCCGCGGCCAGGTGACCGGCAGCCTCGTCCTGCTCGAGGTGACGCAGGCGCAGCAGCCCGGCAAGTGGGAACAGGCGAATCATGCCGCTACCCCCAGCTGCCGAACAAGAGCTGTCAGGCGCTCCCACGACAGCGCGCCGGGCGTCTGATCATCCATGCGCTGCTGCAGAAAAGCAGTGATGGCGCCGGCATTGTTCACCGCGGCATCGACCAAGGGGTTCGTGCCCACCCGGTACGCCCCCACGTCGAGCAGGTCCTGCGCACCCTCGCGGGCGGCCAAAACCTTGCGCAGCGTGGTGGCCACCTGGTTATGCAGCGGCGTATTCACGCGCGAGGCCACACGCGAAATCGACGACAGCACGTCAATCGACGGAAAGTGCCCGGCCACGGCCAGCTTGCGGTCGAGAACAACGTGTCCGTCCAGAATAGAGCGCGCGGCATCCGCTATGGGCTCGTTGTGGTCGTCGCCCTCCACGAGCACGGTGTACATGCCCGTGATGGAGCCGGTCTCGCCGGTGCCGGCGCGCTCGAGCAGCTGCGCGAGCACCGAGAACGTCGATGGCGGATACCCACGAGTCGCCGGCGGCTCCCCCACCGACAGCCCAATTTCGCGCTGCGCCATGGCCACGCGGGTGAGCGAGTCCATCATGAGCATCACGTCTGAACCCTGGTCACGAAACGACTCGGCAATGCGCGTGGCCGTAAACGCGGCGCGCAGGCGCATCATGGCCGGTTCATCGCTGGTCGACACGACCACGATCGAGCGCGCGAGACCCTCGGCACCCAGGTCGTCCTCGAGAAACTCGCGCACCTCACGTCCGCGCTCCCCTACCAGGGCGATCACCGACACCTCGGCATCCGTTCCTCGAGCGATCATCGACAGCAGCGACGACTTGCCCACACCCGAACCGGCAAACAGGCCCATGCGCTGGCCCTTCCCCACGGTGGTGAGGGTGTCGAGGGCTCGAACGCCCAGTTGCAGCTGTTCGCTGATGCGCGCGCGGTGCATGGCCGAGGGACTCTCGTGATCAAGCGACACCGACCCGGCGGAGCGCAGCGGCCCCTTGCCGTCGATCGGTCGGCCGAGGCCGTCGAGCACGCGCCCAAAAAGTCCGTTGCCGGTGGGCACCAGAAGCGGCGTGCTTGCCGCGCGGGCGGGCGCTCCCGCACGAAGTCCGGTGAGGCGTCCGAGGGGCATGCAGCGGATGCCCGTGGCCCCGGTGGCCACAACCTCCGCGTCGATCCCGGGGTAGTCGCCGAGGCTCACGAGGTCGCCAATGGCGGCGCTGAGTCCGCGCACCTCAACGCCGAGTCCCACGATCGAGCTCACCGTACCCACGCGTTCGGGCAGAGCAGCGCGCCGGGCGGTGCCCAGCGCGGCATCGAGCAGCGTCAGGCTGCTCATGGCAGGGTCTCCAAAATAGCGGTCTTCACACGGGTGAAGGCGGTGCCGATGCGTGCGTCAAGAAAGCCGTCGGCAAATTTGGTCACCGCGTCGCCGCGACTGAGCGCGGCATCGGCCACAAAAAGCACACCGGGAATGTTCTGGGTGGAGAGACCGAGCACAGCAAGGTCGTCGGGGTGCATGTGAACGGTGTGGGTTTCGGTGAGCTCCCCCTGTCCGAGAGCGCGTTCCAGCGCACGCCGCGCCGAGATCTCACCTTGGCTCAGCTCAACACCGAGCACGGCCTCGGCAAGGTCAAGGGCCGTGCGCACGAGCGTGCCCTCGGCCTCTCTGAGAAGGGGAACCGTGCGCTCATCGAGCGCGGTTGCTGCGGCACCCAGCAGGCGCAGGGCGCGGTCAGACCGCGCCTCGGTGTGGCGCAGCACGGCTGCGTGCTCAGCGGCCTGTTCCACGGCCGTCGCAGCCGCCGCGATTGCAGCCGCGCGCAGCCCGGCGGCGTAACCGGCAGCGTGTCCGGCGGCCCGATCCTGCTCGTTGATCGGAGCGACACCGGCCTGCAGGCGCGGAAACGCAAGGCTGGAGAAGTCAGCATTACTGGAGAAGGCAGCGTTAGTTGACATACTCCTCCTCCACGCCGCGCTGCACAGTGATCGTGCCCTGGGCTTCCATGTCGCGGATGGCACGCACAACCTCGGCGCGGGCATCCTCCACCTGGCTCAGACGCACCGGGCCGAGGCTCTTGGTCTCGTCATCGAGCAGGTCGCGGTTACGTTCTGAGAGGTTGGTGCGAATGACGGTGAGCACCGCACCGGACGTTCCCTTCATGGCAATCGCCAGCACGCTGGTGTCGATTCCGCGGAGCACCTGCTGAACATCGCGGCTCTCGAGCTTCACGATGTCGGCGAAGGTGAGCATGCGGGAGCGCACCTCTTCCGCCAAAATTGGGTCACGTGCCTCGAGCGCTTCGAGCAGGGCACGCTCGGTTGCGGCATCGGCACGGTTAATAATCTCCACGAGCGGCTGTACGCCACCCATGACCTCCACTACCTCGCGCGCCACCACCGTGCGCGCGCCCATCTTCAGCGTCTCGGTGACGATTCGAATGGCATCGGGCGCCGCACTGCCCATGGTGGCGATGCACTGAGCCACATCGGTGCGCAGGGAGGCTTCCATGCCCGACAGCAGCGCCGACGCCTGTTCGCGGCGTAGGTGAGCGAGAACGAGAGCAATGGTTTGCGGCATTTCCCCCTCGAGCAGGTTCAGAACATCGCTCGAATCGGCGGTGTCTAAAAATTCAAAGGCTTTACCAGCCATGGATGTCGCTACTCGGTTCAGCACGCCGGCAGCGCGCTCCGCACCAAACGACGCCTCAAGCAGACCCTGAGCGAATTCATGTCCGCCGCGGCCGGGGCGAGAGTTGCTCTGGGTAATTTCCCGAAATTCACTGAGTGCGCTCTCGGCCACGTCCGCATCCACCTTGCGCAGCTGAATGATCTCCGACGCAATCACCTCGGCCTCCGCGTCGGAAAACTGCTTCATCACGACGGAGGCGAGAGCGGAGTCCATGTTCATCAGCACCACGGCCACCTTCTGTGTGCCGGTCAAGACGGTGACGACCTCGGTCATGCGTTTTGCCGGTCATCCATGAGGTGGCGCAAAAACTCGGCCGTGCGCTTGGGATCGCGCTCGGCAAGGTCATCGATGTCGGCGCGCCGGATATCGGCCTCGGTCATCGTGTGCGGCGTTGGAGGCGAGGACAGTCGCTTGGGAATCACCGGGTTCACGAGGGTGAGGGGCTCGGCCATCGGGTCGAGAATGCCCTGCATTTCGCCAAGATCACCGATGTCCACCGGCTCACGACTCTGTCGGCGCGAGCGACGGGCGTAAAGAATGAGACCGGCCACGAGGCTGATCACAATGCCGGCCGTGATAATTCCGATCTGCAGCACGCTGGCGAGGCGGGCATCCGCTGCGGCCTTCTCGGCTGCGGCGAGAGCTGCCGCCGCATCCTCGGCTCCCGTCTGGTTGAACGACATGATCTCAACAGTGACGGCGTCCCCGCGGGCGGTGTCAATACCGGCAGCGGAGGACACGAGGCTCGCCACATCGGCCACGTTGATGCCCGCCGCGGCGTCCTTGTTCACGGCCACGGAGATGGTCTGCCGGTTGATGGCGCCGGCCGGAATGGTGCGCGACTCGGTGACCTTGTTCATCGCGTTGTTCTTCGTGGTCGACTCCGAGCTGAAGGTGCCGTCCTGACCGCCGTTGGCAGCCACCGCAATGTTGTCGGCTCCGAGCACTCCGGCCGCGCCGCCGCCGGTACCCGAATACGTCTCGGTGTCCACCGACTCGCTCATCGCGGGAGCGTCAATGGGGGTGGTGAACGATTCCTCGATGCGCTCGGCTGTCTCGGAGCTCATGTCGGCGGCCACCACCACGGTGGCGTTGCCCGGGCCCACGACGCGGTCGAGCATGTTCTGCACGGAGTCGCGCACGCGGGTCTCATAATCGGAGGCCTGCTGACCGGCGGAACCGGTAGCACCCACACCCACCGCCGAGAGCACGGTGCCCTTCGCATCCACAACCGACACGTCTTCGGGAGCCATGCCGTCAATCGAAGCGCTCGTGAGGTGCACAATCGCCTGCACCTGGCTGTTGCTCAGGGTGACACCGTTCTTGGTTTGCACGAAAACGGATGCCGTGGGGTCGTTCTTCGTCGACACGAACACAGTATCTTCGGGAATCGCGAGCTTCACCGACGCGGTCTGCACGCCGTCGAGGGCCCCGATCGTGGCCGCCAGTTCGCCCTCGAGCGCCCGCTTATAGGTGACCGACTGCTGAAACTCGCTCGACGTGACGCCCATCGTGTCGAGCAGGGAGTATCCCCCGGTGCTTGAGGTGGGAAGCCCGGCCGCCGCGGCCTTCAGGCGCTCGTCATAGACGGTACTTTCGGGGACCATAATGGTGGCGCCACCGTCGGTGAGCTCGTAGGCAACGCCATCCGCTCGAAGCTGCTCCACGATGGAGTTGGCGTCGGCGCCGCTGAGACCGGAGAACAGCGGGGTGTAGGCGGGTTTAGTTACGTACATGCTGAGGGCGGCGCTGCCGAGAACGAGCACGGCAACGCCAATGATGGCAACGGTGCGCTGGGCAACGGTGAAGGCGCGCAGTGCGTCGGCGAAGCGGCGGAACGCCGAGGTGACCTGGGTGGGCATCAGGCCTGCATCCTCATGATCTCGTTGAACGCGTCGACACCCTTATTACGGATGGCGGCAACGAGTTCCAGGGTGACGGCTGCGCGGGTGGACGCAATAGTGGCCGAGTGGATGTCTGTCAGGTCACCGGTCACGGCCTTGATCGCCAGTTCGTTGGAGGTGGACTGCAGCTGCTGCAGGTTGTCGACCGCGCCGGTGAGTGCGGTTGCGAAGACGGCGCCGCCGGTGGGTGCCGACGCGGTCGTGGCGGTTGTTCCCAGCACACCCGACATGCCCGACATCATCTGAATCGAGCTCAGGGGCATTAGGAACGTCCGATCTGGAGTGCGGCTTCGTAGGTTGTTTTGGCGCGGTCCACCACGGCGGCGTTGGCCTGGTACCCGCGCTGGGCCATGATGAGCTGGCCCATCTGCTCGGCAAGATCGATCTCGGGGTAGCGCACGTAACCGGCGGGGTCGGCGAGCGGATTGTTCGGTTCGAACACCATGCGGCCTTCGGCCGAGCCGAGCGTGACGCCGGTGGCGTACACACCGGAGACGCCGTCGCCCTCCTGCGCGGCAATATACCGGGCCTGGAATGCGCTGCCGTCGGTGCTGGTGGCGGTGTTCACGTTGGCCATGTTGTCGGCCAGGGCATCGAGCCACTGGCGGTGCACGGTGAGGCCGCTGCCGGCGATGCCGATGGCATCGAACGTCATTAGGAGGTCCGCATCGCGGTGCGCAGCGACGTGAACGGTCCTTCAACGGCCCGGGCGGCGAACTGATAGCGCAGCACGGTGTCGATGTTGGAGAGCGTCTCCGTGTCGAGGTTCACGTTGTTGCCGTTGACGTTGGTGGCATCCATGGACCGTTCGGTGTTGGCCGTGACAACACCATCACTCGACTTCACCGACTGGGCCAGGGCGTCTTCAAACGAGACCCGCTGGGCCTGGTAGTTGGGGGTGTTGACGTTCGCGATGTTGTTCGCGATGGTGCGCTGACGCAGCGCAAGACCGTCGAGGGCGCTGGTGAGAGCGCTGGCGGTCACGGATTGAAGCAGCACGGAGACCCGTTTCGTCGACAAGTAACGAGGGCCAATCCGTGGCCGGTTGATGAGCGATCCGTGCTCATCAAGAGCTATCGACCGCGCGGGTCGGTTGGTTAGTAGTAAGTCAAAAGAACTTGATCTGATTCTGCGCAAAACCTGAGGTAACGCTGCCGTACTGCTGCACGACCCCTGCGCGTCAGCCCGAGATGTCTAGGTAGACCGAGCGGTCAAGGTCGCGGCTCGGCGGAATCTGGCGAATTGCAGCGAGGTGCAGGCCGGCTACCCGACGGGCATCATCAAGTTCGCGAATGAGCTTCTGCTGGCAGAGCAGCAGGTCGCGGGCCCGCTCTTCGAGCTTCACCGGCAGCGGCCCCAGGTTCGTCGGGGGCCGCCACCGCGGTGCCGGGACGAGGCTGGGGGCATCCGCTAACGTGGCCGCCTGGTTGGCCGCATCGAGCTGATGCTCAAGCTCGTCGAGAACCCGACGCCAGGCCACGGTATTAGCCAAAGCCGAGGGCGTTCCCCGTGGAACTCATCACCGGCTGGGCCGGCAACGATGCGGCTGCCTCGTGCCAGGTGACGCGCAGCGGCTCCAACAGGGTGATGCTCTCCTGCGTGCGCGCCACATCGCGGTGAGTGTTGGCACTCATGAGCGCGGTGGACACATAGGTGTAGAGGGCGAAGAGACCCTCGCCACCGTTCCACGCATCGACCCGCAGGGAGGTGGTGAGCTCGGAGATAATGGCCTGCGCGTGCAGCAAGTTCTCGCTCGCCACCGGCCAGTTCTGCTCGATCTGCGCCGCTTCGGCCCGGTTGAGGTCGAGCAGCAGGCGGTCGTAGAGCATGGTGAGCAGGCGCACCGGGGTGGCGCTGAGCACAGCTTCACGGTTGTAACGGGCGCGGCGGGCGTCGGCGTTGGGCATCATAAGGAGTGTCATTAGTTACTCATCGAGGTGGGTAGTGCGGACAGCTGAGAGGTGAGCCAGGCTGACTGCGAGTTCATCGCGCTCAGCTGTACCTCCAGCCCCGAATATGTGCGTTCGAGCGTGTCCCGACGGGAGGCGAGGCGCCGGTCCCAATCGGTGATCTGGTTTCCGAGGTCTTTCACCATGGATTGTTGACCGGTAATTCTCGAGGTGATCTGGCCGTCGTACTTGTCGGACGCATCCGTGGCCGCCGTGGCAATGCGGGACGCAATCTCCTGCACGGTGGCCTCGGTGCCGACCGGATCGGCCTTCAGTGCCGCCGCAAACTTGGTGGCGTCAAACTCCATGGTGCCGCTCTTGGTGATGCTGATGCCGAACTCGCTCGGCGACCGACCGTTTACCGGAGCGGATGCCGCAGCCAGAATTCGCTGGCTAATATCGCGTACCGTGCTGTCCCCGGTGAACGGACCGCTGGAGAGAATGGGCGCGCCGGAGGACGTGGTGCTGTTGACCACGGCCGACTTCGTGGCGATGAGCGCGAGCACACCGTTCAGTCCGCTCACGAGGTCGCTCGCCAGGGTGCTGATCGCAGCATCGTTGCGGGCAACCGTGACGCTCACGGAGTCGGCGGATGCCTTCGTTGCCGTAACCGAGAGGCCAGGTAGCAGGTCGGCGAACGTATTGGTCGCTGAGCTGATGCTCTGAGCCGCCGAGGTGCCGGCCCAGAGTGTGACCTTTGCGTCTTGAGCGGCGCGCACCTGGGTGAGCTCTGCAGGAGCGTCATTGGCGGGATCAGCAGAGCCGTCGCCATTGGCCACGGTGAAGCCGCCCGCCGCCCCGGTTTGCGTGGAGGTGAACTGCACCCGATAAACGGGATTGCCATCCGCATCCATACCGGCCGCAACCTTGACGGCGGTGACGCCGGCGTTGGCGTTGTTCACTGCCATGACAACATCATCGAGGTTGCTGGTGGTGGCCGAGATGTCGGTGCGCACGCCCGCGGCGCTGGTGATACTGAAGTTCTTGCCGGGCCAGGCCACAACGGCGTTGGAGACCGACACCTGGCGCTGGGCCAGCTGGTCAATTACGAGGTCAATCTGGCCGGCGCTCGCGCCCGACGACGCGATAACCGTTGCGGCACTGGAGCTACTCGTAGCTGAGTACAGGTCGAAGGCGCCGTCTTTGGCGGTCTTGGTGGCGAGCGTTGCCAGGCTGGCGACACTGGAGTTCAGCCCCTGGAGGGCCGAGATGAAGGATGTGGACTCGGAGACTTTGCTCTTCAGGATGGTCTGCGGACCAGCCTCGAGCGTCATGAGCGAGTTGATCAGGCCCGTGGTGTCCAGGCCGCTGACGAGGCCATCGATAGCCATCGACATGGCGATTCCTCTCCTGCTGTGGGGTCATGCCGGTGCGGAGTGCGCCAGCGACGGGGCGAGGTCCAGTTCGCCCCGCCACTGTCACACTTCTCGTTCAATCAGATGATGCGGTCACGCCTTCGATTTAGCGAAGGAGCTGCAGCACGCCCTGGTTGGACTGGTTCGCCTGAGCGAGCATGGCCGTGCCGGCCTGCGAGAGGATGTTTGCACGCGTGTACTTGACCATTTCCTCGGCCATGTCGGTGTCGCGAATTCGCGATCCGGCAGCGGTGAGGTTTTCCCGGGAGACGGCCAGGTTCTTGATAACACTCTCGAACCGGTTCTGGTTTGCACCAAGCTCAGCCCGAGCGGTGGAGATGTACTTGATCTCCAGGTCGATCGCCTCAATCGACTCCTTAGCGGCGCTCGCGGAACCAAAACCCATCGTGATCGTTCCAGGTGTCCCCGATACGTCAGCATCGAATACAAGGGGCGTGGTCGAGGTGTTCTGCATAACGGTGATTGCTGCAGTGCTGTTTGTGTTGGACGACACGACGAGGCTCCCGGCGTCATTCGTCGACGCTGAGAAGTTCTGTGCGAATGAAGCATCTTGGTTCAACAGCGTTGCCAGCTCTACGTCATTCGTGGCCACAGTCGCATCAACTGTAACTGTCGCACCATCCTGGGAGAACTGAAGCTTCTGGCCATAATCAATCAAAGCGGTTGCCGTGTTCTTGCCAGCAGATGCCGTGAAGTCAAGGTTGTCCACGACACTCGTGAGGTCAGCCTTGGACATGTCGACCGAGATCCTGCTGCTGGCTTCGTCGTTCGCGCCGATCTGGAAGCTCAGCGTCGGTTCTGAGCCGTCAAGAAGCTGGCGACCGTTGAAGTTCGTCGATTCGCTGATTCGCGTCAGCTCATCCCGAAGGGCACCAACTTCAGTAGTGATCGCAGCACGAGAATCATCGCTGTTCGAGTCGTTACCGGCCTGAACGGCGAGGTCACGCATGCGCTGCAAGATCGAGGTGACCTCGTTGAGCGAGCCTTCAGCGGTCTGGATAACGCTAATGGCGTCCTGGGCGTTGCGGCTGGCGACCGTGAGGCCACCGACCTGCGACTTCAGGCCTTCGGAAATTGCCAGGCCTGCAGCGTCATCCGCGGCGCGGTTGATGCGCAGGCCGCTGGACAGCTTCTCCAGCGACTTGGACAGGTCGTTCTGCGTTGTTGCGAGGTTGCGGTACGCGTTATTTGCCGCAATGTTGGTGTTTACCTGCATGCCCATGATGAATCCTCCGTGATTGGGTCTGAGTTCGTCTGGCCATCCATGGCCTGACACCTAGAGCTATCGGCCGGGGTGCGGGGTGGGTTAGGAGTTCGGGTGGGGAGTTTGGGGTGGGGCTTCGACAACCCGAGTCGCAGGATGGGGCGACCCTCTCGCCGGTTGAGGTCCGGCGAAACCATGGGGATTGATGCGAGGCTGGGAGAGGGGTTTCCGGGGAGGAGGGGGGTCTCGACAAGCTCGACCAACGTAGTGGGGCGCGACGAGCTGGAGGGATGTCCGGCAGGAGGGGGGTCTCGACAAGCTCGACCAACGAATTTGGGCTAGGAGGCTACCGGGATGCCGGGGGTGGGGAGGCGAGCAGCAGCCGCACGCGTCATGGCGACCGCGGAGTGGTCGGCCAGGCGCGCTAGGTAGGCGCTCCGGCGGGCCGGAGCGATGCGGGACTCGGGCACGTACTCGGTCTCGGCGTCGTCGGAGTAGTGAGTGCCGAGCCCGTCACGCATGAGACGAATGGCCTCGGCGCGCGTCTGGGACACGGCGGAGTGCGTAGTGCCAAGCTCCGCAGCAATATCTTTCACGGCGCGGTCTTCGAAGTAGATCTGCTCCACCACATAGCGGTACTTCTCGGGCAGGGCCGTGATCGAGGCGCGCAGGTAGTCGAGGCGCTCGGCCGCGAGCAGCGACTCCTCGGGAAGAATCGTGTCGGCAATGAGAAATTCGGTGGTGGTTTCGTCAATGGTCGTCACGGTGCGGGCGGCATCCGAAATGCCGGCCAGGGCTTCGGCACGGTCTACTCCGAGGGAGGCGGCAATCTCGTCCACATTCGGGGTGCGTCCGAGGGCGGCCGACAGGGTTTCCTGCACGGCGAGAGTCTCTTTGATGCGACGACGAGCGCCACGGGTGGCCCAGTCATTCGAGCGCATCTCATCGGCGAAGGCACCCACGATGCGACGGCGGGCGAAGGCTCCGAAGGGAACGCCGAGGTCGGGATTGAAGGCATCCGCTGAGGTGATGAGTGCCACGGCGCCGGCCGAAGCGAGGTCGTCACGGGAGAGGTGCCGGGCCTTGGCCCACACCTCGGACACGAGGTAACCCACGAGCGGAAGGTTCTCCACGACGAGGGCGTTGCGCTCTGAACGGTTCACGCTTATCCCCCGATTTATCGAGCAGCTTTTCGCGAAGTCGCGAGCCACCTGCACTGGCCATACACGCGTGAGAGAAACCTGTAAATATTTCCCTTTCGCGTGTTTCACAGCTTATTGGCATGTAGCAACGCTTATCTACCAAATGACCCCTCAATGTGGGTCGAATGTGTCCTCTCTTATGAGGACAGAAAACTCGTCGTCTTCTGGTCTTTTTCAGTATCGATTGACTAACGTGGGGGTAAGGCCTGCCGATAGTGCCTACGAATGCGTTGAATCCCTTGCACTTGCGGGCGGCACGGCACGAATCTGAGATGGTGGTTGACGCACATGGGTGCCAATGAACTGTCCGCGTTACTCTGGCGGGAACGTGAACTCTTGGAGCTTCTCGTCTTCAAGCTCGAAGAGGAGCAGCTTCTGCTGCAGGGCGGTAAAAACCGCTGGCTGCAGCACGCCACCCGTGAGGTGGAGCAGGTGCTCACCCTCGTTCGTGAAGCCGGCCTCGGCCGCTCCGTGGAGGTAGCTGCCCTCGCCGCCGAGTGGGGCACGAGTCAGGACGCCACACTGCGCGAGCTTGCCGCAAACGCTCCCTCCGGCCCGTGGGGCGACATTTTGTCCGCCCACCTGAAGGCCATGGCCGACCTCACCACCCAGATCAAAACCCTGCGCGACGTGAACGAACAGTTCATTAGGGCCGCCAGTCGGTCGATGCAGGAAACCATGGCGGGTCTTGCTCCCGCCGTGAACACCTACGACTCCCGCGGCGCCACCGGGGCATCTGCCCCCGACGCCCGTCTGTTCGACCGGAACCTGTAGGACCCGCGCGATGAGCACCTTCGGCGGTCTAAATACTGCGTATAGCGGCCTCGTGGCTGCGCGCAAGGGCCTCGACGTGGTGGGGCAGAACATCGCCAATGCGAACACGGCCGGGTACACGAGGCAGCGCGTCGAGACCTCCGCGATTGGCGCCACGGCGTCCACGGGCATGTTCACGAACGGCGTGCGCATTGGCCAGGGCGTTTCGGTAGACGGCATCGCTCGCCTCGGCAGCAGCCAACTCGACTCGCAGGTGCGCTTCTCCGCCGGAACCGCCGGGTACACCGCGGTGCGCGCCAACTCACTGAGCGCCCTCGAAGGTTCGCTCAACGAACCGGGTGAAAACGGACTCTCCGCCAAGCTCAGTGAGTTCTGGGCCGGCTGGCAGGTGCTCGCAAACGGTGCCGACACCTCCGCACCCGCCGCACTGCTGCTCGGCACAGCCGACGAACTCGTGACCCAGCTGGCCCAGGGCCGCGCGGCGGTGACGTCCGAGTGGACGAGCGTGCACACCGACCTGCGGGGAATGGTGAACGAGCTCAACTCCGCCGCCACGCAGGTTGCCGACCTGAACGAACGCATCCGCTCAACGGTCGCCTCGGGCGGCTCGGCGAATGAGCTGCTCGATCAGCGCGGGGCACTCACCACCACGATCGCCGCGCTCACCGGTGCCACCGTGCGCGAACTAGCCGACGGCACGGTTGACGTGCTCATCGGCGGCAATGCACTGGTGTCCGGCGGCCGGGCACACGCCCTGGCGTCGGCCGGCGCAACCACCATGGCGGGGGCCACGGACCCGGTCAAGCTCACGTGGGCCGAGCCCAGCCGCGCCGACACACCGGTTGTTGTTGAGGGCGGCGAGATCGCCGGCGCACTGTCGATGCTGTCCTCTGGCGGCCCGCTGGTGACAGCAGGCGCGTCGTATGACACGTTCGCCGCCGACCTCGCCAGCACGGTGAACGCCATCTATGGCGGTGACGGATTCTTCTCCGGCAACTCCGCCGCGACCCTGAGCGTTGTTCCCAAAGTCGGTTCAGCCGTGCGAGCCGGTGACACCACCCTGGGCATGTACGACGGCTCCATTGCCGACGCCATTGCGCAACTCGGCGCCGGCAAGGCAGTGGATGCCTCCGGCACGCCCATCGAATCCCCCAACTCCGCGTGGTCCGCGTTCGTCACCGGCATCGGCGTTGCGGCCAAGGCGGAGCTGCAGCAGGCGAGCGCGGCCAGCACGAGTGCGACATCTGCTGTGGGACGCCAACTCTCCAACGCCTCCGTGGATCTGGACGAAGAAAACGTCAACCTCCTCATGTTTCAGCACGCCTACCAGGGTGCCGCGCGCGTTCTCACCGCCGTGGACGAAATGCTCGACACCCTGATCAACCGCACCGGATTGGTGGGAAGGTAACCCATGCTCGATCGCGTCACCAGCCAGACCCAGATGCGCTCCGCCCAGCGCAACCTGCAGGACAACATGGCCAACATGTCGAAGTTGCAAGAGCAGGCGAGCTCGCTCAAGGCGATCAATCGCCCCTCCGACGACCCCACCGCCGCCGCCGCGGCCATGTCGGTTCGCGCCGAGATTCGTGCCAACGCCCAGTACAGCCGCAACGCCGACAACGGCAACGACTGGCTCACCACGGTGGACTCGGCACTCTCGGCCGCGACCAACATCATGAACCGCGTGCGCGACCTCACGGTGCAGGGCGGCAACGGCGCCCTCGCCCCCGCTGCGAGGGAGGCCATTGCGGTAGAACTCGACGGCCTGAAAGACGACCTGCTGGGCGTCGCCAACACCTCCTACCTCGGCCGCACGGTCTTTGCCGGCAGTTCCGACAAGGGCTCCGCCTTCACGAGCGACACGTACGCGTTTGCAGGGGCTACGGACAGCGCCGTCACTCGCCGCATCGGTGCCGACACGACCATTCGAGTGGATGCCGATGGCAGCGCCATCTTCGGAGACAGAGAGTTGTCGGTCTTCGCCCTGATCGATGACATTGCCAGCACACTGCGTGGGGGAAGCCAGCCGAACCAGCTCACGAGTATCGATGGGCGGCTCAGCACCATCATTGGTGAACGCTCCGAGGTGGGTGCGCGTCAGGCCCGCATGGAGCGCGCGCAGGGCACGCTGCTCGGGCAGTCCGGCACGCTCGAGGCGCAGCGATCCGGCATCGAAGACATCGACCTGGCCCAGGTGATCGTGGACCTCAAGCTTCAGGAGGTCACCTACCAGTCGGCTCTCGCCGTCACCGCCCGGGTGTTGCAGCCCACACTGATGGACTTTCTGCGATGACCGCCACCCTCACGTTCGTCACACCCCCGCCCGGGCTGGCTCCCCTCACCGACTTCACGCTCAACATGGTGGAGGGCGCAAACGGACTGTACTCCCTGCAGGCGGTTCCGAACCCGAGCACGCGGCTGTATGTGCTCGACGCCGCGGTGTATCTGCCGGAGTACACGCCGTATATTTCTGCCGAGCAGTCCGGGTCGCTCTCGATCACCGAGCCCACGGATGCCCTCGTGCTCGTGGTCGTGAACCCCGGCGAGGGCACCACCACGGTGAACCTGATGGCGCCGATCGTGGTGAACGCAACGACGGGCGTGTGCGCCCAGCTCATTCTTGAGGGTCAGGACTGGCCGCTGCGCGCCGAGCTGAGTGCTGCGTAAGCAGCCGGTTGCAGGGATGGGTCGCGAGGTTTCGACGGGGCTCAACCAGCGGGGGCTTGGTTTCGACGGGGCTCAACCAGCGGGCCTGACGGAGCTCGGGCTGCGGGGGCTGGGTTTCGACGGGGCTCAACCAGCGAGCCTGACGGGGCTCAACCAGCGAGAGTACGAGGTTTTGACGGGCTGTGGCCCTAGACTGGCACTCCGCCGTACCAGTGCAGATCGGAGGATTCAGTGACCGGCCCCTGGCTGTCTACCGCGTCAAAGGCGAACGCAGCCGAACGGGTTGTGGAGAAGGCCCACGAATCCGCCGTCTCCGACCTCAGACAGAGCGCCGGTGTGCGCAAGCTGGTGCAGGACTCCTGGCAACGTTCCCTGTCCCTCAGCCTTGACCCCACCAGTGTTGCCCCGGAGCGTGCACTCACCGACGCCGAACTCCGCGAGTTGCGCAACCAGCATCCGCTGGCCTCCGTGCTGCCCGTGGTGCACAATCTGTTGATTCGCCACGCATTCGATTCCCAGCTGATTGTGGCCATCGGTGATGAGTCCGGCCGTCTGCTCTGGGTCGACGGCGACCGCGTGCTGCGCGGCAAGGTGGAGGAAATGCTCTTTGTGGAGGGCGCCGACTGGTCCGAGCGGCGGGTGGGCACGAGCGCTCCGGGCACCGCACTCGCGCTCAATCGCGGCATTCAAATTCGTCGCGCCGAGCACTTCAACACGCTGGCGCACCCGTGGAGCTGCACCGCCGTT
Source organism: Cryobacterium sp. CG_9.6 (assembly GCF_029893365.1). NCBI lineage: Bacteria > Bacillati > Actinomycetota > Actinomycetes > Micrococcales > Microbacteriaceae > Cryobacterium > Cryobacterium sp. CG_9.6. The sequence goes on from NZ_JARXUZ010000001.1 coordinate 2,191,419, forward strand.
CCCATTCACGACCCCGACACGGGCAAGATCCTCGGTGTGATCGACATCACGGGCGGCGACGAGGCCGTGGCGCCGCACACCCTTCCGCTCGTGGAGGCCGCCGTGGCCGCCATGGAAGCCGAGCTGCGCATTCAGCGCCTCGGAATTGCCCCACGTGAATTCACGGCGCCCCGCCCCGAACCCCGCATCAGTGCGGCCCCCTACCGCGCCCCCGCCCCGGTGAGCCTCAACGTGCTCGGCAGTGACAACGGACACCTCGAAAGCGGCAGCCTGTCCGTTGACCTCAGCCCCCGCCACGCCGAAATTCTGGCGCTGCTGGCCTGGCATCGTGAGGGTCTTTCGGCCGATCGCCTCGCCCTGCTGCTCAGCGACAGCGGCTACGCCGTGGACACCCTGCGCGCCGAAATGGTGCGCGTGCGCAAGGTGCTGCAGCTCTTCGCACCCCGCGTCGTCATCAGTTCCCGCCCGTACCGCCTGGAAACACCGCTCGAAATCGACGCCCAGCGCGTGCTCGCCTTTCTGGAACGCGGCGCACACCGCGTGGCTCTGGGCGCCTACCGCGGGCCGGTGCTGCCCAATTCGAGCGCCCCCGGCATCGCCGACATCCGCTCCGAAGTCAGCGCTCGACTGCGCGAAGCGATGCTCACGGATGCCTCGGTGGAGGTACTCCTGGACTACGCTCGCTCCGAGGAATCCACGTGGGACACCGAGGTGTGGCGTGCGTGCCTGGAGCGGTTACCGGCGCGTTCCCCCAAACGTGCCACCGTGGTGGCGCGCCTGCAACGCATCGACGCCGAGCTGAAACCCGTGGCCCAGTCGCGGTTTCGCTAGCCTGACTTCTGGCTGTGCGTTGCAACCTTTCGCAACGTTGGCTTTTCTAAACTCTTCCTCAAGGCCGCGGAATGCGGCCGTCCCGACATCGTCGTCGAAATAGGAGTGTCATGACCGTATACGCAGCGCCCGGTACCCCGGACGCACTGGTGAACTTCAAGCCCCGCTACGAGAACTGGATCGGTGGCGAGTGGGTCGCCCCCGTCAAAGGCGAGTACTTCGAAGACATCACACCCGTCACAGGCCGCCCGTTCACCGAGGTCGCCCGTGGAACCGCCGAAGATATTGAACTCGCACTCGATGCCGCGCACAAGGCCGCACCGGCCTGGGGCAAGACCAGCGCCACCGAGCGCGCCGCCGTTCTGAACCGCATTGCCGACAAGATCGACGCCAACCTTGAAATGCTGTCCGTGGCCGAGACCTGGGACAACGGCAAGGCCATTCGCGAGACCCTCAACGCCGACATTCCGCTGGCCGCCGACCACTTCCGCTACTTTGCGGCCGCAATCCGCGCCCAGGACGGCGACCACGCCCAGATCGACAACGACACCGTGGCGTACCAGTTCCACGAGCCGCTCGGCGTCGTGGGCCAGATCATCCCCTGGAACTTCCCCATCCTCATGGCCGTCTGGAAGCTCGCCCCGGCGCTGGCTGCCGGCAACACTGTGGTGCTGAAGCCCGCCGAGCAGACCCCCGCGTCGATCCTCGTTCTGATCGAGCTCATTGGCGACATCCTCCCCCCGGGAGTGGTGAACATCGTGAACGGTTTCGGCCTCGAAGCCGGCAAGCCGCTCGCCTCCTCGAACCGCATTCGCAAGATCGCGTTCACGGGTGAGACCACCACGGGCCGCCTCATTTTGCAGTACGCCAGCGCCAACATCATTCCTTCCACCGTGGAGCTCGGCGGCAAGAGCCCGAACATCTTCTTCAGCGACGTGGCACAGGAAAACGACGCCTTCTACGACAAGGCACAGGAAGGCTTCGCCCTCTTTGCCTTCAACCAGGGCGAGGTGTGCACCGCGCCGAGCCGTGCGCTTATTCAGAAGTCGATTTACGACAGCTTCCTCGGCGACGCCGTGAAGCGCACCAGCCTTGCAATTCAGGGCAACCCGCTCGACACGTCGACGCAGGTAGGTGCTCAGGCCAGCAACGACCAGCTCGAGAAGATTCTGTCCTACATCGACATCGGTAAGAAGGAGGGCGCAAAGCTGGCCCTCGGTGGCGAACGCGCCGACCTCGGCGGAGACCTCACCGGCGGCTACTACGTGCAGCCCACCATCTTCGAAGGCCACAACAAGATGCGTCTGTTCCAGGAGGAGATCTTCGGACCGGTCCTCGCCGTCACGAGCTTCACCGACTACGACGACGCTATCTCCATCGCCAACGACACCATTTACGGTCTGGGTGCCGGCGTGTGGTCGCGTAACGGAAACGTGGCCTACCGCGCGGGCCGTGACATTCAGGCCGGGCGCGTGTGGGTCAACAACTACCACGCCTATCCCGCCGGCGCGGCCTTCGGTGGTTACAAGAGCTCCGGCATCGGCCGCGAGAACAACAAGCTCGCTCTCGATCACTACCAGCAGACGAAGAACCTGCTCGTCTCCTACTCGGAGAATGCGCTCGGCTTCTTCTAAGCCGACAGGACTACTGTGGGGGCTGTCAACGACGACGTGTCGTTGACAGCCCCCATTTTCTCTATCGGAAAGGGCCTGCAATGCCAGAAGTACTCGCTACCGAAACCGTGATGGCCGACGTCACCATCGCCGGGGAGACGCTCCCCCGGGTTGAACTGTCACCGGTGGCTGTTGACCTGCTGCGAAGCCTGTGGGCCGAGCACGGTCCCCTCATGTTTCACCAGTCCGGCGGCTGCTGCGACGGCAGCTCGCCCATGTGCTTCATGGCGGGTGAGTTCATCACCTCCGACCAGGACGTACTGCTCGGCCGACTTAACATTGCCCCCACGGGTGAGCCCGCCCAGAGCATTGATTTTTGGATGTCGGCCGAACAGTTTGCCTACTGGAGTCACACCTTCCTCACGGTGGATGTGGTTCCCGGTCGCGGCAGCGGCTTCTCGGCCGAAGCTCCACGCGGCGTGCGTTTTCTCATCCGCTCACGCCTGATGGAGACCGCCGTCCCCTTCGCGTAGCTAGGTGGGTCTTAAGAGCCGATTGCCTGGTACGCCGAGAACAGCAGCGACGCGTCGGGGCCTTCCAGAATGGTGGGCTTTCCAATGTCGTCGAGCACCACGAAGCGCAGCATTCCGCTGCGGGTCTTCTTGTCCCGCTGCATGGTGGCCAGCAGCGTGCTCCAGCGACCCACCGGGTAGGTCGTCGGCAGCGTCAGCGACTCGAGGATACGACGATGGCGGTCAACCGCGTCCACCGAGAGTCGGCCGCTCAGCGCGGCGAGCTCGGCGGCGAACATCATGCCCACCCCCACGGCCGCACCGTGGCGCCAGCCGTAGCGCTCGGCGTGCTCCACGGCGTGTCCGAGGGTGTGTCCATAGTTGAGAATCTCGCGCAGGCCATCCTCCTTGAAGTCGGCCCCCACGATGCGGGCCTTCATCTCGATGGAGAGTTCGATCAGGCGACGGAATTCGGGGGTGGTGGGATCGGTCGCCACGGCGACATCCGCTTCGAGAATGTCGAGAATCTCGGGAACCTGAATGAACCCGGCCTTCACGATTTCGGCAAAGCCCGCAAGAATCTCGTTGCGTGGCAGCTGCTCGAGCAGGTCGAGGTCGCAGATCACGGCCGCGGGTGCCCGGAAGGTGCCCACGAGGTTCTTGCCCTCGGCCGTGTTAATGCCGTTCTTGCCGCCCACGGCGGCGTCCACCATGCCCAGCACGCTCGTGGGAATCTGAACGAGCTTCACGCCGCGCAGCCAGGTGGCCGCCACAAAGCCGGCCAGGTCGGTGACCGCGCCGCCGCCGAGACCGATCACGGCGTCGGTACGACTGAAGTCGGCCTGACCCATCACCTGCCAGCAGAACGCGGCCACCTCCACCCGCTTGGCGGGCTCGGCGTCGGGAACCTCGGCAATCATCACCTCGTAGGAGTCCATCAGGCTCTCCCGCAGGGCCACGGCGCGCGCTCCGAGCGTGGACGTGTGCACGATAAGAACCTTGCGCACCTCGGTTCCGAGCTCCTGTGCCACGGAACCCACGAGGCCGTTACCCACGTACACGGGGTAGCTGTCCTCGCCACTCACGGTGATAACGGTCGTTCCGGGCACGGAGGCGAGCGGTGCGGAGGCGAGCGGTGCGGAGGCGAGCGGTTCGGATGCGGAGCGTTCTGTTTCAGTCATGATCTCTTTCTAACCCAGTCCACGATCTCGTCGGCGATACGGCCGATGGGACGGTGTGACGTATCGAAGTGGATGCTTGCCAGCGCCTCATAGAGCGGGCGCCGTTGGTCAAATATGCGTTGCCAATCGGCCGTGCCGTTGGCCAGAAGCGGTCGTTTGGTGCCACCGATACGTTTGGCAACGGCGGCGGCGTTCACGCTGAGGTACACCACGGTGTGGTCGGCCAGCTCAGCCTGTGTGTCGAGGTCGAGGATCGCCCCGCCGCCGAGCGAAACAACGCTCGGGGCCAGGAGAGCCTCGGCAACCACGGTGCGTTCAATCACGCGAAAGTAGTCTTCACCCTCGCGGGCAAAGATCTCGCTGATCGGGCCGTACCGGGCCACGATGATCTTGTCGGTGTCGACAAACGGCACGCCGAGGCCGCGAGCCACGCGCTTGCCGATCTTGCTCTTGCCGGCCGCCATCGGCCCAATGAACACGAGTGGATACGGCCGCAGCGCGGCCGTATCGCGCCCACTCGTATCGTGTGTCACTACAGCGAAGCGTCGCTCGACGCGCCCGTCTTGAGGTTCTCGGGCATGTGCGCGAGGTAGGACTCCAGGTTGCGACGAGTCTCCCCAATCGAGTCCCCACCAAACTTCTCGAGTACCGAGTTGGCGAGCACGAGCGCCACCATGGCTTCGGCCACCACACCGGCCGCCGGCACCGCACACACGTCGGACCGCTGGTGGTGAGCCGGGGCGGCCTCGCTCGTGGCCACATCCACGGTGCGAAGCGCCCGCGGAATGGTGGCGATCGGCTTCATGCCCGCACGAACCCGCAGCACGGTTCCGGTGCTCATGCCACCCTCGGTGCCGCCGGCCTTGTCGCTGGCACGCTGAATGGCGCCGTCCGACATCACCAGTTCGTCGTGTGCCACCGAGCCGCGTCGGGTGGTGGTGAGAAAGCCCTCGCCCACCTCCACGCCCTTGATCGCCTGAATACCCATCAGGGCGGCGGCAAGCTGCGAGTCGAGTCGGCGGTCCCAGTGCACGAAGGAACCGAGCCCGGGGGGAAGGTTGTAGGCGAGCACCTCGACGACTCCACCGAGGGTGTCACCGTCACGGTGAGCCGCATCAACCTCGGCCACCATCAGAGCGGATGTCTCAGGATCGAAACAGCGCATCAGATCGGCATCGAGGGTGTCCACGTCGCTCGGCTGAGGTAACGGCGCGTTTTCGGGCACGCGGACCGGACCGATGGCCAGGGTGTGACTCACGAGAGTGATCCCCAGTTCGGCCAGGAACGAGCGCGCCACGGCGCCAAGAGCAACCCGAGCGGCGGTCTCTCGGGCGCTGGCACGCTCCAACACCGGACGGGCCTCGTCAAAGTCGTACTTCTGCATCCCCACGAGGTCGGCGTGGCCGGGTCGGGGGCGGGTGAGCGGGGCACCACGACCGCGCAGGGCGAGCGCAGCCTCGGCCTCGGCACCGATCGGGTCGGCGCTCATCACATCCACCCACTTGGGCCATTCGGAGTTGCCGATGCGCACGGCCACCGGGCCACCGAGGGTGAGACCGTAACGTACTCCCGTGCTGAGCGTGAGCTCATCCTGCTCGAATTTCATGCGCGCCCCCCGCCCGTAGCCGAGTTTTCGGCGCGCAAGGTCGAGGCGGATCGCATCTAGAGTAACCGGGATTCCAGCGGGCAAACCCTCGATAATAGCGATGAGTTCGGGGCCGTGAGATTCTCCGGCAGTGAGCCAACGAAGCATGGTTCCTATCCTTCCACAGGGTCACGGGTCAAGACGCCGCGCATGGCCGCGAGCACCTCGTCTTCGCCGTCGAGGGGCACGAGGGGGTCACCGCCCACGAAGATGCGGTCTTGAATGAGAGCTTGGTGTAACAGCATGCCGAGGCCCGACAATACGGTGCCGCCGCTGGCCTGCCACGACATGGCCAGCGCGCTTGGCCAGGGCGAATACGCCACGTCAAAGAGCGGAACATGCCGGCGGAGCGCGGTGGGGAATTCTCCCGAAATGGTGCTGCCGCCCGGCAGCGTGCTAATGACCAGATCACTCGTGGACTGGGCCTGAGCAAGCTCGGTCAGGGGCGACACCGTCACGGTGAGGCCCACTCTTGTACCGAGTTCTACGAGGGCGAGCGCGCGCGTGGGGTCCCGCACAATCACGGCGAGATCGGCCGCACCCAGTTCCGCCGCCGCCACGACCGCCGAACTTGCCGTTGCCCCGGCGCCCAGGAGCGTCACATGCCGGGCCCGGGTGACCCCATTCTCGGCCAGGGCACGCACGAGACCGGCCACATCCGTGTTGAAACCACTGAGCCGACGTGGACCGCCGGGACCGCCCGGCGGCGTGATCAGCACGGTGTTGACAGACCCGGTCAGCTGGGCCACCAGATCGAGGTCGTCAATGAGCGGTAGCACCTCGTGCTTGAGCGGCATCGTGAGCGAGAGGCCTCGCCACTCGGGACCGAGCACGTCAATGAAGGACTCGAGCTCACCAGCCCGCACCTCGTGCGCCTCATAGCGCCAGTTCAGTCCCAGCGCCCGATACGCGGCCTGGTGCAACGCGGGTGAGCGTGAGTGCGCAATGGGTGAGCCGAGTACAGCAAACCGAGGGGCGTGAGGCATGGCTAGCGGTTCTCCCTCATCCAGTCCTGCCACTTCACCACGGCTGCATCATGCTCCTGCACCGTGGTGGAGAAGATGGTTTCGCCCGAGTCGAGGTTCCAGGTCACGAAGAACAGCCAGGGTCCGTCGTCTGGGTTCAGTGCGGCATCGATGGCCAGGTCGCCAGGGTTGGAGATGGGTCCCACCGGCAGTCCCTTGCGAGCGTAGGTGTTGTAGAGGTTACCCGCATCGTTGCGTTCGGCATCCGTTGTGGTCACGAGGTGAGTGTTGCCGGTTCCGTAAGCCACGGTTGCGTCGCTCTGCAGCAGTCCGCTCTCCCACTGGGCCGGGTCGAGCCGGTTCAGAAACACCCGCGACACCCGGTAGTAGTCGTCGCGGAGCCCGGCTTCACGCTGAATGAGTGAGGCGAGCACGATGGTGGACCACCGGTTCTCCGGTGCCACGCCGGCGCTGTCGAGCGCCTCAAATTGCCGATCCACGAGCGTCTTGATGGCTTCTGACGCGGTTATGCCGGGTGTGAACGTGTAGGTGGCCGGAAACAGGAACCCTTCCAGCGTGGTTGCTTCGGCCGGCAGGCCGTAGTCTCCCACGTTGGCCGCAGCCGCCTGCAGGTCGGCGAGGGGAATCTCGGTACCCTCGGACAGTGACTCGAGCACCACCTTTTCGGCGGTCCCCTCGGGGATAACCACCGTCTGGTCGAGTTTGCTCGCGGGGTCCAGCAGCGTCTCCAGAGCGGATGCCGCGGTCATCTTGGTCTTCAGCTGATAGGCACCCGGCTGAAAAACGGGTTCCGGCGAGGTGGCCAACAGCAGTTTGTAGAAGGCGGTGTAGCCCTTGACCACGTCCTCACCCACCAGGGTGTCCGCGATATCGGAGCCGGAATCACCCGAGTGAATCATGATCATGGTCTCGGTGCCGGCTGCCGCTTCCTCGGCGGTGTAGTCGGCCGGCCCCTGCACGGATGCGATCAGCTGCGTGATGGGGTCCCGGAGCGCAAAGCCACCGGCGGCCAGGAGCGCCAGAATCACGACGAGGGCGATGAGGCAGCCCCAGGCCCCCTTGTGACTCTTCTTTTCGCGTGGTGGCTCGCCGGCGATCTCGGCACGACGGCGGGCACGGCTGGCAGCACGCTGGTCGGCGCGGCTTGGCTCGGTGGCATCCGCTGCGAAGAGTTGCTGCACCTCGTCGGACTCTGCCGCCGGCTCGGGCTCTGGCTCCGGAGCCTCTTCTGGCACTGTGGCCGACGCGGGTTCCGGCACGGGTTCGGACTCGGCGGCCGCTACCGGTTCGGCCGCTTCGTTCGCCGACCGCTCAGCCTCTTCCTGGGCCTGCTGCGCGAGGCGCAGCGAACGACGAGAGGGTATCGGCTGCTCGCCGGGAGTGCTGGGCACGGTTAGGGCCTTCCGCTCAGATCAACGGGTGAGCCGGCAGGCTTGCCCGATGAACGCTCGCTGTCGAGCGCATGCTGCAAAATTATAGTCGCGGCCACCTGATCGACGACCGGGCGCTGAGTCTTGGCCGAGCGACCCGATGCCCGCAGCGCCGACTGAGCCGACACCGTGGAGAGTCGCTCGTCGACCAGTCGCACGGGAACGGTGAGAGCGAGAGCCAGCGTCTCGGCGAAACCCACGGCATCCGCTGTCGACGCCGTGTGGTTACCCGACAGCGCCAGCGGGAGCCCCACAATAACCTCGACGGCATCGTATTCGCTCACGATCGCCAGCAGCCGAGCAATGTCGCTCACCCCGGCGGCGTCGCGACTGACGGTCTCAACCGGCATGGCGAGCATTCCGTGGTTGTCGCTTCGGGACACCCCGATGCGCACCTTGCCTACGTCAACTCCGACGCGTACACCCGACCGCATGACTTAGCGGGAGACGGTGGTCAGAACCGCGGCGAGGGCCACCGGGATGGCTTCGGCGTTGACGCCGCCGCCCTGCGCGAGGTCGTCCTTGCCGCCACCGCCACCGCCGAGAATTCCTGCCACCTGCTTGGCCAGTGCACCGGCCTTGTGTCCGGCATCACGGGCCGCCTGGTTGGTGGCGACGATCACGACCGGCTTGTCGCTCACGGTGGCGGCGAGAGCCACGACTGCAGGGTCTGCACCCAGGCGTTCGCGGGTTGCCGTCACGAGCATGCGCACGTCGTCGGCCGAGTTGAGCACGCCCAGGTCTTTCGCCACGAGGGTGATCGAGCCGGCCCGCGTCTGGCTTGCCAGGAGTGCGGGAACACGCTCGGTGAGGGCGCGGGACTCGAAGGCGGCAATCTTCTTCTCGGCGGCCTTGAGGTTCTGCACGAGGTCGCTGATGCGCTCGGGAAGAAGCTCGCGGGGTGTCTTGAGGCTGGCCGTGAGCTGGGAGACGAGCGCGCGCTCGGTGGCCAGGTCGCGGAAGGCTTCGAGGCCCACCAGGGCTTCGACGCGGCGGTTGGTTGAACCCACCGAGGCTTCGCTGGTGAGGTTGATCATGCCGATCTCGGCACTGCTCGACACGTGGGTTCCGGCGCAGAGTTCGCGCGACCAGGGTCCGCCAATGTCAACCACGCGCACGCGGTCGCCGTACTTTTCGCCGAACAGAGCCATGGCACCGAGCGACTTGGCCTCCGCGAGTGGCAGTTCCCGCGTGGTCACGGGCAGGTCGTCCCGGATGGCGTTGTTGGAGATTTCTTCGATCTCGCTGCGGGTCGCGGGTGAGAGCGCCTGGTTCCAGGAGAAGTCCAGCCGAAAGAATCCGGCCTTGTTGTAGGAACCGGACTGGTGCGCGTTCGGGCCGAGCACCTGACGCAGAGCCGCGTGCAGCACGTGCGTACCGGAGTGGGCCTGACGCGCTCCGCGACGCCAGTCGGCGTCGACGATGCTGGTGGCCACGTCGCCCACCCCCACCTCGCCGGAACGAACCATCACGGTGTGGCTGATCAGTCCCTTGACGGGCTTTTGAATGTCACGTACCTCAAGCTCGTACCCAGCGCCCACAATGAGGCCGGCATCCGCGTCCTGTCCACCGGACTCGGCCCACAGGGCTGTTTCGGCAAGAATAACTTCCACCGTTTCGCCGGCCACGGCGCTCGTCACCGAGATGCCGTCAACGATGAGTCCCAGCACGGTTGACTCGTGCTGCATCTCGTCGTAGCCGGTGAACAGGGTCTCCCCCGCTGCACGGAACGCGCTGTACACGCCCAGGTCGGCAAGCTGGGTCTTCTTGGACTTGGCGTCGGCCTTGGCCATGGTGCGCTGCTTCGTCATGAGCGTGTCGAAGGCGTCGCGGTTCACGGTGAGTCCGGCCTCTTCCGCGATCTCGAGGGTGATCTCGATCGGGAAGCCGTACGTGTCGTGCAGCAGGAAGGCGGTGGGCCCGGCCAGTTCGGTCTTGTTGGCCGTCTTGGTCTTGGCCACGGCCAAGTCGAGCACGGCGCTGCCACTGGCCAGGGTGCGCAGGAACGTCTCCTCTTCGGAGTACGCGGCCTGGCTGATGCGGCTGAAGTCGGTGAAGACCTCGGGGTAGGACGACTTCATGGCGTCGCGGGAGGCGGGCAGCAGCTCGGGCAGGCTCGTGGAATCGACGCCCAGCAGGCGCATGGCCCGAATGCTGCGCCGGAGCAGACGGCGCAGAATGTAGCCGCGACCCTCATTGGACGGCATCACACCGTCGCTCATCAGCATGAGGGAGGAGCGCACGTGGTCGGCAACGATGCGCATGCGCACGTCGTCGTCGTGATCGGCTCCGTAGCGACGACCGGACAGCGCGGCCGCCCGGTCCAGGACGGGGCGAACCTGGTCGATCTCGTACATGTTCTCGACGCCCTGCTTGAGGAACGCCACGCGCTCAAGCCCCATGCCGGTGTCAATGTTCTTGCTGGGCAGGTCGCCCAGAATCGTGAAGTCGCTCTTGCCGGTGCTATCGCCGCGCAGGTACTGCATGAAGACGAGGTTCCAGATCTCCACGTACCGGTCATCGTCGGTGGCTGGGCCGCCGTCAGCGCCGTAGGCCGGGCCACGGTCGAAGAAGATCTCCGAGCAGGGGCCGGCCGGTCCGGGCTGGCCGGTGGACCAGTAGTTGGATTCCATACCCAGACGCTGAATGCGGTTTTCCGGCACGCCAATGGCGCGCCAGTAGCGGAAGGCCTCGTCGTCGTCGAGGTAGATCGTCACCCACAGGTCTTGTTCCCGAAAGCCGTAACCGCCCTGGTTTTCCGGTGTGGTCAACAGCTCCCAAGCGAAACCGATGGCTTCTTCCCTGAAGTAATCACCGAACGAGAAGTTGCCGTTCATTTGGAAGAAGGTGCCGTGACGCGGGGTCTTGCCCACCTCTTCAATGTCGTTGGTGCGAATACACTTCTGCACGCTCGTGGCGCGCTTGTACGGCGCCGGGACGAGTCCGGTGAGGTAGGGCACAAAAGGTACCATGCCGGCAACGGTGAAAAGAAGGGTGGGGTCATCGCTCACCAGGGAGGCGGAGGGCACGACGGTGTGTCCGCGATCGGCGAAGAAGTCGAGCCAGCGCCCGCGAATGTCGGCAGTCTGCATGGTGTCCGTAGCCTTGGTGGTGCGTGAATAACGAGGAGCGTAAAAAGAGTGCGTGGTGCGCGAGAAGCTAGCGGGGAGCGATCTCGTCGGCGTCGCCGAGGGCCGCGTGAAGCTCGGCTTCGCGCTGGCGGTAGCCGTCTGAGATGGCCTCACCGAACTCACGCGCTTTGGCATCAAGATCGGTGAAGAATTGCTTGCCCTGCTGGGACTTGTTCACCTCGTGGGCGACAACGAAACCGGCGGCGACACCCACAACCAGCCAGATAAAGTTTTTCACAGGAGCTCCCTTATTTTTGGTATGCAGCACCGATAGCAAACGGCGCTCACTTCAGAGTACTGGTCTATGCTCGCTCTCGCCGGGAGGCGGAGGGCCTACCGACGCGAAAGGCGGCCCGAAGGCCGGCAGTGAACCCGGCCAGCTTGATAAGCGGCCCGCCCACCGTGGCAGCGAAAAGGGCCACGAGCGCGGAGATATTGCCCGTGGCATCCGCAACATTGCTCGTAATGGTGTCGACCCTGGCCAACTGGGCGTTGGTCTGCGCGAGGGTCTCGGTGGTTTCGGCGAGCAGCGGCGTCACACTCGCGCTGAGTTCACGAATGGCCACCGTGGTCTCATCAAAGACGCGACCCAGCTTGATAAGCGGCAGAGCAATGATGGCGACCAGAATTGCGAACACGCCGGCACCGATCAGCCCGGCAATATCTCCACCTGACACGAAACACCAACCATTTCCATTAGACGTCACGACGGGATGACACAAAGAAGGGCGGACCACCCGGAGGTGATCCGCCCTTCAGCGTACTTCAGTTGATGCTAGCGAGCTGCGTAGTACTCAACGACGAGCTGAACTTCACACGTCACGGGGATCTCGACGCGCAGCGGTGCGCGCACGAGACGCGCCTGCAGCTTGTCGAGCTCAACCTCGAGGTACGGGGGAAGCTTGGGGAGCAGGTCCACGTGTCCGCCGGCGGCGGCAACCTGGAACGGCTCCATGCCCTCGCTGCGAGCCTTGACGTGAATGAGCTGGCCCGGCTTCACGCGGAAGGAGGGCCGGTCAACGAGCTCTCCGTCAACGAGGATGTGACGGTGCACAACCATCTGACGAGCCTGTGCCGTGGTGCGGGCAATGGCGGAACGAACGAGGAGGGCGTCGAGACGGGTCTCGAGGATCTCGACGAGGTTCTCACCGGTCAGGCCCTGACGACGACGAGCCTGCTCGAAGGCAATCTTGAGCTGGGCTTCGCGGATGCCGTACTGGGCGCGTAAGCGCTGCTTCTCGCGCAGGCGAACGGCGTAGTCCGAGTCGGTCTTGCGCTTGGTACGGCCGTGCTCACCCGGTGCATAGGGGCGCTTCTCAAGGAAGCGGGCTGCCTTCGGCGTGAGGGCAATGCCCAGCGCGCGCGAGAGGCGGGTCTTACTGCGGGTACGTGACTTGGTAGACACGGTTTCCTTTCAATCGAACCAACAAGGGATACCAGGGCGCCGCACACAGCGAAGTGGGGCGTCATGGGAGATCAGAGGGATGGTTGCCACGGGGAGCCCGGCTACAGGGCAAACCCATCCAAACTGGAATCGGACGCAGCCGCATGCCAAAACCAGTTGTAGGCAGAGTTCAGGTTACCACAGAGCGGGCGCGGGTGGCAGCCACTACTGGCCGCGCACAATGCGTCGAAGTTTCGCCAGTCGCGCCGATATTTCCCGCTCGTTGCCGTGTTCCGTAGGCTCGTAGTAGCGCACGTTTGTCAGCTCCGTGGGCGGGTATTGCTGCGTCACCACGCCGAGGGCATCATTGTGCGGGTACAGGTAGCCCTTGCCGTGGCCGAGCCGCTTGGCGCCCGGGTAGTGCGCATCGCGCATTCCCTTGGGTACTCGGCCCATCTTGCCCGAGCGGATGTCGGCGATCGCCGCGTCCAGGGCCATGTAGGACGCATTTGATTTGGGGGCCGTGGCCAGGTGCACCACGGCCTGTGCCAGGGGAATGCGCCCCTCCGGCATGCCGATGAGCTGCACGGCGTCGGCGGCGGCCACGGCGATCACGAGCGCCTGCGGGTCGGCCATCCCAATGTCTTCGGAGGCAAGAATGATGATTCGCCGCGCAATGTAGCGGGGATCCTCCCCCGCCTCGATCATGCGCGCCAGGTAGTGCAGCGCGGCATCCACGTCGCTCCCCCGCACGGATTTGATGAAGGCGCTGATCACGTCGTAGTGCTCGTCGCCGTTGCGGTCGTAGCGCAAGAGGGCCCGGTCAACGGCCAGCGACACGATCTCGGTCGTAATGACCGGCACCGACACGTCGCCATCGGCCACCGTGCTGGCCGCAGAGACGGATGCCGCCTCCAGCGCCGTGAGGGCACGGCGCGCGTCGCCCGAGGCGAGCCGAATAATGGCAGCGCGGGCCTCCGGCTCCAGCTCAAAGCGGCCGGCGAGGCCGCGCGGGTCACTCACCGCGCGGTCGACCACAATACCGAGGTCGTCATCACCCAGGGTTTCGAGTGTCAACAGAAGGGACCGCGACAGCAGAGGAGAGATGATGGAGAACGAGGGGTTCTCGGTGGTGGCGGCAACAAGAATAATGACGCCGTTTTCGACACCGGGCAGGAGCGCGTCCTGTTGCGCCTTCGAGAAACGGTGGATTTCGTCGAGAAAGAGCACGGTCGAGAGCCCGTACAGGTCGCGGCTGGTGCGGGCTTCCTCCATTACCTGACGAACATCGCGCACCCCGGCGGTCACCGCCGACAGTTCCACGAACCGGCGCCCGGAGCTGTGGGCAATGGCCTGGGCCAGGGTTGTTTTACCGGTGCCGGGCGGGCCCCACAGAATTACGGACACCGAGCCCTGCTCACCGGTTTTGTCACTCGCCAGACTCACGAGCGGCGAACCGGGAGTGAGCAGGTGGCGCTGACCGGCCACCTCGTCGAGGGTTTTCGGGCGCATTCGTACAGCAAGGGGGGTTGCGCCCGTGCGCAGACCCGGTTGAGCATCCGACATTCCTCCAGCGTAGTTTGTGCGTAGAGTTCAACGAGGCTCGCGTGGAGCCGTTGGACCGACGTTCCCAGCTTCCTGGAGGCTCGCAAGTGGCACAGAACTATAAGCACGATCGCGAAGCACGCGAGTCTCGAGCCCGCACCCGGGCATATCAGGCCCGGCGCGATGTTCATGAGAACCAGCAGAAGCGTCGGGTACGCGACAACATTGTGGCCGGTGCCGGCCTCGTCGTGGTGCTGACCCTGCTCGTTGTCGCCCAGGTGGCCTACTTCAACGGCGGCCCCGGCACACCGGCTCCCACCGATAGCGCCGAGGCATCCGCTTCGGCCACGCCCACCCCGGCCACGGTGGAGAACAGCGGCGACGTGCCCTCGGGCACCATCGCCGAGGACCGCACCTGGACCGGCACCCTCACACTCAATGACGTGCCGCTCGGCATTGAGCTCGACGGCGCTGCCGCTCCCCAGGCCGTGTCCTCCAGCATTTCGTTGGCCCAGAGTGGTTTCTACGCCGGAACAGCCTGTCACCGACTCACGACCGACGGCTTCTTCGTGCTGCAGTGCGGCGACCCGAACGGCGACGGCACCGGCGGCCCGGACTACCGCTACGGCCCGGTCGAGAACGCCCCGGTTGATAACGTCTACCCGGCCGGCACGCTCGCGATGGCTCGTCAGGGCGATAGCGCCTTCAGCCAGGGCAGCCAGTTTTTCATTGTGTATGACGACACCACCATCGGCGCCGACACGGCCGGCGGGTACTCGGTCATTGGCCGGGTCACCAGCGGGCTGGACGAACTCAAGGCCACGATCACGGATGCCGGCACGAGCGACGGTTCCACCGACGGCGCCCCCGCGGTTCCCACGACAATTACCGGCATAACGGTTCAGTAGGAACACGCAAACTGCACCCTGGCTTGCAATAGGCTTAGAGAAGTATGTACTAGTCCCCTCCGGGACCCACAACGAAAGCAGCAGGGTGAGCCTCTTGACTACGACAGATCAGCAACCATGGGGTCGCGTAGACGAAACCGGCACGGTTTACGTCCGTGAAGCATCGGGCGAGCGTGCCGTGGGTCAGTACCCCGACGCCACGGCCGCCGAAGCGTTGGCCTATTTCGAGCGCAAATACGTGGAACTCAACGGTCAGGTGACACTGCTTGAGCAGCGAGCCAAGGGCGGGGCTCCGGCCGCAGACGTTGCCAAGTCTGTCGCCAACCTCACCACGGCCGTGGCGACCGCCAACGCCGTGGGCAACCTTGCCGCACTCGCCGAGCGCCTCGCGGCTCTGGGTGGTGCCGTCACGGAACTCACCGAGCAGCAGAGCGTGGAGACCAAGGCGGCTTCTGCCGCTGCCGTCGCCGAGCGCGCTGCCATCGTTGATGAGGCCGAGCGCCTCGCCGCCGAGGATCCTGCCAAGACGCAGTGGAAGCAGACCAGTGCCGCTCTCGATGCGCTCTTCGCCAAGTGGCAGGCACACCAGCACGACGCTCCCCGCATTCCCAAGGGTGAGGCGAACGACCTGTGGAAGCGATTCCGGGCGGCCCGCACCACGATTGAGCAGAACCGCAAGGCATTCTTCGCCGAACTGGACAGCGCCCACAAGGATGTCCGCACCCGCAAGCAGGCCCTGATCGAACAGGCCGAGGGACTGGCCGACAAGGGTGCCGATGGCGTGTCAACCTACCGGAACCTGCTCGAAGAGTGGAAGAAGGCTGGTCGCAGCGGCAAGAAGCAGGACGACGCCATGTGGGCGAAGTTCAAGGCTGCCGGCGATGTGCTGTATTCCGCAAAGTCGGAGGTTGAAGCCATCGACAACGAGGAGTACGACGCCAACCTGGTGTTGAAGCTGGCGCTCGTCACCGAGGCAGAAACTCTTCTCACCGTGACCGACCGCACCAAGGCCCGCGACACGCTCAGCGTCATTCAGCGCAAGTGGGACGACATCGGTAAGGTTCCCCGCGACCAGGTGAAGCCGATTGAAGACCGTCTTCGCAAGGTGGAGGCCGTTGTGCGCAAGCTCGACGAAGACCACTGGCAGCGCAACAACCCCGAGACCAAGGCTCGCACCGAGGGTCTTGCCGGCCAGCTGAACGATGCCATCGCCAAGCTCGAAGCCGCACTGGTCAAGGCGCAGGCGAGCAAGGATGCGGCCACCATCGCCGAGGCCACCGAAGCTCTGGAGGCACGCAAGGCGTGGCTCAAGGCCATCGGCCAGTAACCACTCGGCCCGAGCGACACCGATTCACCGCCTCACCACAGGCACACCGAATGCCGTTTCTCCACAGATTCCTGCCGCACTGCGGCAGGAACGGCGGAGGGGCGGCATTCTGTGCGTTATGACGCATCAATTTCTTGCCGCAGTGCATCCGGGTTCGGATCCCGGGCACATTCCGTTGCCCGAACTCATGTGTGCCCGCCTGGACGGCGAGGTCTATCCGCTGGGCGCCTGCTGGTGCCCGATCGATGAGGTGGAGAGCCCGGCACTCCGTGCGGCTTCACTCGGCCCCCTGGTACCTCCCCGCGGCATCGTTGAGCGAGCCAGTGCCGCGTGGGTCTACGGCGTGCTTCCCGAGCCCGCTGTGCACGAACTGTGCGTTGACGTGCACGCCAGGGCTCACCTTCCGCCCTCGGCACACGTGCACATCCGGGAGGTGACCTGCCCGGCAGCAGACACCCGCCTGCTGGCCGGCATCCGGGTCACCAGTCCCCTGCGCACGGCTGTGGATCTGGCACGGTGGAGCGTCGAGACCGACGAGTCAGCGCTCACGCAGGTCCTCGGGCAACTTCTCACCTATGGCGGCTTCAGCGATGAAACGGAGGCGAGGCTAGCCTGTGCATGCCGAGCAACCCCACACCGAGCACGGGCACTCGCCCGGTTCGATCTGGTGGCCGCTCGGCACCGTTCCGGGGCGCTTTAGCCGTCACTCACCCGGTACACGTCGTAGACCGCATCAATGCGACGCACGGCGTTGAGGACACGATCCAAGTGCGTGATATCCCCCATCTCGAACACAAAGCGACTGAGCGCTAGGCGGTCGCTGGAGGTGTTCACCGTGGCCGACAGAATGTTCACGTGGTGCTCCGAAAGCACCCGCGTCACATCGGAGAGCAGGCCCGAGCGGTCCAGCGCCTCGATCTGAATGTGCACGAGGAACAGGCTCTTCGAGGTGGGCGCCCACTCAACGTCAATCATGCGCTCAGGCTCTTTGAGCAGCGACTGCACGTTGTGGCATGACGCTTGGTGCACCGAAACTCCCGCGCCCCTGGTGACAAAGCCCACGATCTTGTCCCCGGGTACGGGGGTACAGCAGCGGGCAAGTTTCACCAAAATGTCCGGCGCTCCGCGAACAAGTACGCCCGAATCACTCGTGCGTGGCGCCTGAGTATGACCGCGCGGTGCCACGGGGAAGTCGCTGACATCGCTCTCCTCGATGCTCTGCACCGACGAGACCACTTTTTCGAGCACGGACTGCGTCGACACATGGCCTTCACCAACAGCGGCGTAGAGCGCGGAGACATCTTCGTACTTGAGGACCGCCGCAACCTCAGCAAAGGAATCCTGGTTCATGAGCTTCTGCAGCGGCAGGTTCTGCTTGCGCATCGCGCGGGCAATGGCATCGCGGCCCTGTTCAATGGCCTCGTCACGGCGTTCTTTCGTGAACCACTGGCGAATCTTGTTCCGCGCGCGTGGGCTCTTGACGAAGTTGAGCCAGTCCTTGCTCGGACCGGAGTCGGGGTTCTTCGAGGTGAAGACCTCCACGACATCACCGGTGTTCAGGGTGCTCTCGAGCGGAACGAGCCTCCCGTTGACCTTGGACCCCATGGTGCGGTGCCCTACCTCGGTGTGCACGGCGTAGGCGAAGTCCACGGGTGTCGCTCCGGACGGAAGACCAATCACACGCCCCTTGGGCGTGAAGACATACACTTCCTTCGCGCCGATTTCATAGCGCAGGGAGTCCAGGAATTCTCCGGGGTCCGCCGTCTCGGCCTGCCAGTCCGAGATGTGGGCAAGCCACGCCATGTCGGTGTCGCTCTTGGGGCCCATCCCCGAATTGTTGCCGTTGACCTGGTCCTTGTACTTCCAGTGCGCGGCGACACCGAATTCGGCACGCTGGTGCATCTCCTGAGTGCGAATTTGTATCTCTACCGGGCGACCGCTCGGACCCATGACGGTCGTGTGCAGGGACTGGTATAGGTTAAATTTGGGGGTTGCGATGTAGTCCTTGAATCGCCCCGGTAGTGGCGTCCAGCGGGCGTGAATAGAACCCAGAACCGCGTAGCAGTCCCGCACCGAGTTGACGAGAACCCGGATACCCACGAGGTCATAGATCTCATCGAAGTCGCGACCTCGAACCACCATCTTCTGGTAAATGGAGTAATACTGCTTGGGCCGCCCCGCGACCTTGCCGCGTATCCGCGCTGCTTTCAGATCGTCATTAATCGTGTCAATAATGTTTTGCACGAACTCTTCGCGTTGCGGCGTTCGCTGGCGAACAAGGCTCTCGATTTCGGCATAGAGCTTGGGGTAGAGCACCCCAAAGGACAGGTCCTCAAGTTCCCACTTGACCGTCTGGATGCCCAGGCGGTGTGCGAGGGGTGCGTAGATCTCCAGGGTTTCGGTGGCCTTGCGTACGGCTGACGCGGCCGGAACGAAGCCCCAGGTGCGAGCATTGTGCAGGCGGTCGGCAAGCTTGATGATCAGCACGCGGATGTCTTTTGACATGGCCACGATCATTTTGCGCACGGTCTCGGCCTGCGTGGAGTCGCCGTACTTCACCTTGTCGAGCTTGGTGACGCCATCCACCAGCATGGTGATTTCGTCGCCGAAGTCGGCGCGCAACTGATCCAGGGTGTACGAGGTGTCCTCGACGGTGTCGTGCAGCAAAGCAGCAGCAATCGTCTTCGTGCCGATCCCGAGGTCGGCAAGAATTTGGGCCACGGCCACCGGATGCGTGATGTACGGTTCGCCGCTCCGCCGCACCTGACCCACATGAGCGCGTTCTGCCGTGGTGTACGCCCGTTCGATGATCGACAGGTCCACCTTGGGGTGGTGCAGACGCACGGTCTTGATGAGCGTGTCTACGGCGCCCGCGGGCTGCGCACGCGAGAAAATGCGGGGCACCAGCCGCCGCAACGAAGCCGGGGATGGTGTGGTGGTGTCAGTCATCGCTTCACCTTAATCCTGGCCATAGAGATCGTGGACCGCGAAAGCATTACGGTATGTACCAATTATGGCTGGCCACGCACCATACAAGAAACGGGACCGCGAACGGTCCCGTTTCTTCTCACTTTTTCACTCGGACTAGGGTCAGGCGTTTACTTCGCCCGACACCGGAGCATCCGCAGTCACGGCGCTCGCCTTGGCCGCCAACGCTTTCTTGTCGCGCTTCTTGGTTGCCGGCTCGCGGGTGCGCAGCTGGGCATACAGCGGGGCAGCGATGAAGATCGTGGAGTATGTTCCCACGAGAATCCCGATCAGCAGGGCCAGGGAAATGTCCCGAAGCGTTCCGGCACCCAGCACAAACGCACCGATGAACAGAATCGAGGCCACCGGGAGCGCGGCCACAACAGAGGTGTTGATCGACCGCACCAGCGTCTGGTTGACGGCGAGGTTGACCGAGTCTGCAAACGTGCGCCGGGAACCGGGTCCGTCCTCGCTGGTATTCTCCCGGATCTTGTCAAACACCACCACGGTGTCATAGAGCGAGTAGCCGAGAATCGTGAGGAACCCGATCACGGCGGCCGGGGTGATTTCAAAGCCGGTGATGCCATAGATACCGGCAGTGATCACGAGGTCGTGCAGGAGAGCCACCATGGCGGCAGCGGACATCTTCCAGGTGCGGAAGTAGATGGCCATGATCGCACCGGCCAGCACGAGGAAGACGACGAGTGCGCGGAGCGCCTGACCGGTGATGTCTGCACCCCACGACGGGCCGATGAACGACGCCGTCACGTCGGTGGCGGGAACGTCATAGGCCGTTGCGAGAGCATTGCGCACGGCGCGGTTGTCATCGCTGGTGAGCTGGTCGGTCTGAATCCGGACCTCTGTTTCGCCCACGGTCGATACCTTCGGAACCGCTTCCGGTACAACGCTCGCCACGGCATCCGTTGCGATGACCTGGTCTTGGCTGGACACGTTGGAGACCACGAACTCGCTGCCACCGGTGAACTCGATACCGAACACGAACCCACCGCGGGCAAATGGCCCCACAATTGCGATGAAAATCATAACGGCGGCAATCGAGTACCAGAGCTTGCGGCGCCCCACGATATTGAACGACCGCTCGCCCGTGTAGAGATCATTTCCAAACTTGGAAAAGCTGGCCATTAGGAATCCTTCCCGTCGGTCGACGAATCCCGTGCGGAGCCGACAAGCTCGGACGCTTTGCGCTCGGCGATGGTTTGTCGTTTCGCTGCCTCACGGCTGGACGAAGCGGATTTGGTTCCGGGTACGGCCACGGACGGCACAAAGCGTGCGCGACCTCGGTAGACGGCGCCAAGTGCTCGGGGGTCCAGCCCGCTGAGCTTATGGCCCTCGTTGAAGAATCGGGTCTGAGCGATGAGCTGAAGCATGGGGTGGGTGAACAGGCTCACCACAAGAAGGTCGACCACCGTGGTGAGACCCAGGGTGAGCGCAAAGCCTCGAACGTTACCGACAGCGAGCACGAAGAGCACGGCAGCCGCAAGAAAGTTGACGACGTCGGAGGCGACGATGGTGCGGAACGCCCGTTTCCAGCCGGCTTCGACGGCGGACTCGAGTCCACGACCATCGCGGAGCTCGTCACGCACTCGTTCGAAGTACACGATGAAGGAGTCGGCCGTGATACCAATGGCCACGATCAGACCGGCCACTCCGGCCAGCGACAGTCGGTACCCTTCGCGCCACGACAGAATCGTGATGAGCAGATAGGTAATGACGGCCGCAACGGACAGTGAAGCCACTGTCACGAGGCCCAGCAGGCGGTATTGCGCAAGCGAGTACATCACCACGAGGATGAGCCCGATCAGGCCGGCGATCAAGCCGTTGATCAGCTGCGTGGACCCGAGTGTCGCGCTGATGGTGTCCTGGCTCTGCACCGTGAAGCTGATGGGCAGCGCGCCGAATTTCAGCTGGTCGGCGAGTGCCTTGGAGGAATCCTGCGTGAAGTTACCGGAGATTTGGGGTGTGTCGGTTACTCCCTGAACGCGCGGGGCGGTGATCACCTGGCCATCGAGCACGGCGGCGAACTGGTTCTGCGGAGGCTGGAGAGCGATGAGGCGGCTGGAGACTCCCAGGAACTCATCGGCGCCCTGACCGTTGAAGGAGATGTTGACGATCCACTGACCGGTGGGTGTTCCGCTCTGGCCGACTTGCTGGCCGTTGGTGGCATCGGTAATGTTTGCGCCATCAACCTCGACCGGACCCAGAATGTACTTCGCGGAGCCGTCCGCCTCACAGGTGATGAGCGGCTGGTCGGCCGGAGCAACGTTGTTGGTATCGATGTTGGCGCAGTCGAAGGCCTCGTACTGAGCCTGCAGCGCAGGCGTGACCCAGTTGAGGTCGCTGCCATTGGTGGGTTCGACGGATGGGGTGGTCGACAAGCTCGGATCCACCGTGGCCGCCGGCGTGGGCGTGGCGGTTCCATCGGCACCGATGGCGGCAGTGGACGGCGCCCCTGCAACGAGGACAGGCCGGAACTCCAGCTTGGCCGAGGACTCGATGCGGTTGATCGTGGCGTCATCCGGTGTTCCGGGGATCGACACCACGATGTTCTGGCCACCCTGGGTGTTGATCTCCGACTCGGAGACACCAGCAGAGTCGATGCGTTGCCGGATGATCGACACGGCCTGATTCAGCTGTTCCTGGGACACCGTTTCACCGGCGGCCACCTGGGGCTCGAGAATGATCTGCGTGCCACCCTCGAGGTCGAGGGCGAGCTTGGGCGCCCACGAACCACTCCCGTTCAGAACGCCAACGGCGTTGAAGGCAATGAGGCCGACGATGATCACGCCAAGCCATGTGAGGGAACGCCAGGCCTTCTTGGCCGGGGACGACTTAGCCACCTTGAAACTCAGCTTTCTGTGCTCGTGCCCACGCCGGAGGGCGTGGGCACGGTGAGGGGTGTGTTACGCGTCGCCCTTTTTGGGCTGGTTGTCGGAGTCGTCGCCGTCGACGCGCTGCCCGAACTCGGGCTCGCCAAGGGATTCGATAACGGGGCTCTGCGCGAGCGCCTCGTCGTCTGCCTCGGCAACGACCGGCTCAACCACGCGTGCGATGGTCTGACGGTGGATGTCGACGATGGTGCCGGGGGCGATGAGCAGTGCCACCTTGTTGGCTTCCTCATCGATGGAGACGATCGTTCCGTACATGCCGAAGTTGGTCATGACGTCAGCACCGGCAACCATGGTGGCCTGCAGCGCTTCCTGGTCGCGCTTGCGCTTGCGACCGTTGCGGAACATGAAAAAGACGAGCATTGCCAGAACGGCAAGCATGACGAGTGTCAACGGATCCATAGAACTAAGTGACCTTCCGGTAGCGGCCCCAGGGCCGAAGATTATGTGTGTGACTCGTGACGAGCCAGCTTGAATTATAGGTCATCAAGTGTAAGACCAACCTGAGGATCGCTCAGGCCGAAGTGTCGCCACGCGGCGCCAGTTGCCACACGCCCGCGAGGGGTGCGCGTGAGGAAGCCTATCCGCACAAGGAAGGGCTCGACGACCGCTTCGATGGTTTCGGACTCTTCACCCACCGAAACCGAGAGGGTATTGAGGCCCACCGGTCCGCCGCCGAATCGGGTGAGAATGATCTTCATCACCTCTCGGTCGAGGCGGTCGAGCCCAATTTCATCCACATCATAGAGCTCAAGGGCGGCGTGCACGGCGGCTAGGTCGGCTTCGCCACCATGTACGAGGGCGTAGTCGCGAACACGCCGGAGCAGGCGGTTGGCAATCCGGGGTGTACCGCGGCATCGCCCCGCGATCTCAGCGAGAGCACGTTGGCCAATGGGCAGGTTGATGAGCGCGGCAGCCCGACCCAGTACCTGTTCCAGTTCACTCTCGGCATAAAACTCGAGGTGAGCCGTGAAGCCGAAGCGGTCACGCAGCGGGTTGGGGAGAAGCCCGGAGCGCGTTGTCGCTCCCACCAGGGTGAACGGGGCAAGTTCGAGCGGGACCGAGGTGGCCCCCGCGCCCTTTCCCACCATGATGTCGATTCGAAAGTCTTCCATGGCGAGGTACAGCATTTCCTCGGCCGAACGGGCCATTCGGTGAATTTCGTCGATGAAAAGCACTTCGCCGGGCACGAGGGACGAGAGCACCGCGGCGAGGTCTCCGGCGTGCTGGATGGCCGGACCGCTGGACATGCGCAGCGGTCGGTTGCCCTCATAGGCGATGATCATGGCCAGGGTGGTCTTACCGAGGCCGGGGGGCCCGGCGAGCAGAATGTGGTCGGGGGTGCGGTTTTGCATGGTGGCGGCGGTGAGCATCAGTTGAAGCTGACCGCGAACCTTCTGCTGTCCCACGAATTCACCCAGGCTGGTGGGGCGCAGGGCGCCCTCAAATGCCAGCTCAGTTTCGCTCTCCAGTGTGGGGTTGGTGAGTTCGACGCCCGGATCGGTGCTCATGACCGGTGTCCCGGGTTCTGTGCCGGCCCAAGCCGACCCAGTGCCAGCCGGAGGACCACGGCAACCGTGGGTGGTACGGGCTCGGGGGCACCGTTGTCTGAAGCACCGTCTACTGGAGCACCGTGGTCGGCGCTGTCTTCGAGCGAACGGAGCGTCTCGTCCACGGCCTCCGCGGCCACACGTTCCGTCCACCCCAGCCCGATCAGCGCCGCCTGAACGCTCGACGCCACCGTGGCCGAGCCGGTGGGTCGTGTCGATGCGGGTGCGACCGCCGTGACGGCCAGCTTTCCGACCAGGCTCAGCACAATAAGCTTGGCCGTCTTGGGGCCGATTCCGCTCACCTTCCGAAACACGGTGTCTGCGTCGTCGGCGATTGCCTGCGCAATTTGCTGGGGGGTCAGCACGGCCAGCACACCGAGCGCCGACTTGGGTCCCACACCCGTGACGCCCACGAGCAGTTCGAAGACAGCGAGTTCGTCACCGCTCGGAAATCCATAGAGCGTCAGCGAGTCTTCCCGCACAATGAGTGTCGTCAGCAGACGTGCCTCGTGATCGACGCGCAGGGACAGCGCTGTGGCGGGTGTGACCTGCACGCTCAGACCCACTCCCCCGACTTCAATAACGACCGTGGAACCTACGGCGGAGAGGACAAGGCCACGTACGGAAGAGATCACCGCTTAAGACTACGGGGCACCACGGACACCGAAGCGCTGCGCTCGGCGGCGCGCCACGCTTTTTGCGCGGGAGTCTGCTGCGCTGGAGTCTGCTGAACGGGGCTACCGCCCGGCGTGGAGCCGGTCGTGGGGAGCGTTCCACCCGCGATTCCTGTGCGCCAGGCATGACAGATGGCGAGGGCGAGGGCATCCGCCGCGTCAGCCGGCTTGGGGATCTCGGTGAGGCCCAGAATTCGCGCCACCATTGTGCCCACCTGTTTTTTGTCGGCGGAACCGTAACCCGTGATCGCTGCCTTGACCTCGCTCGGAGTGTGCAGGGTCACCGGAAGGCCGCGCTTCGCGGCCAGCAACAGCGCAACGCCGCTGATCTGCGCCGTTCCCATCACCGTGCGCACGTTGTTTTGCGCGAAGACACGCTCGATCGCCACAAACTGCGGTTGATGACGATCGAGCATTTCTTCCAGCCCCTCCGCCAGCATGAGGAGCCGCTGCTCGAGCGGCAGGTCAAGCCCGCTGCGAAGCACCGTCACGTCTACGAGACGGGCCGACCGGTTGCCGGCAACGTCCACGACGCCCACGCCACATCGGGTGAGGCCCGGGTCGATGCCGAGCACCCGCACCGCCATCCGCGTTACTCGGAGTCGGCTTGAAGCTCGGCCTGAACTTCGGGCGAGATGTCGTAGTTGCTGTAGATGTTCTGCACGTCGTCGAGGTCTTCCATCGCGTCGATGAGACGGAACACCTTGCGGGCGGTCTCCACGTCGACCTCGATCTTCAGCGACGGGATGAACGCGATGTCGGCGGATTCGTAGTCGATCCCCGCACTCTGTAGCGCGGTACGCGTGGCCACCAGATCGTGAGCCTCGGAGATCACGTCGAAGGTGTCACCCTCATCGATGACCTCTTCGGCTCCGGCATCGAGAACGGCGAGCATGATGTCGTCTTCGGTGATAGTTGCGGTGTGCTTGACAACCACGACGCCCTTGCGGTGAAAGTTGTACGCAACGCTGCCCGGGTCGGCCATGGCGCCGCCATTGCGAGCCATGGTGGTTCGCACTTCGGCTGCCGCGCGGTTCTTGTTGTCGGTGAGGCACTCGATCATGATGGCGACACCGTGTGCGGCGTAGCCCTCGTACATGATGGTCGTGTAGTCAACCTGCTCGCCCGACAGCCCCGCACCGCGCTTGACGGCGCGGTCAATGTTGTCGTTCGGAACAGAGGTCTTCTTTGCCTTCTGAATCGCGTCGACCAGGGTGGGGTTACCGGAGAGGTCGGCCCCGCCCATCCGGGCAGCGACCTCAATGTTCTTGATGAGCTTCGCGAAGGCCTTGGCCCGGCGCGAGTCGGTGACGGCCTTTTGGTGCTTTGTTGTGGCCCATTTGGAATGCCCGGACATGAATCTCCCGTAGTGTTGCTCGCTCGTTGTTCGTCAGTGCTGCGCGACTGAATGACGTTGACTGTGGCACCGCGGTGCGCTGTTCATTCTAGCCCGGGGCTACCGAAACCGCGTGGAAGCGGGCCCCGGGTCGCTGTCTCTAGTCTTTAGGCATCACTGTCGGCGTGGATGAGCTTGCTCAGCGTGTGCAGGTTGCGGTTTGTCGTGGTTTCACGGTACTTCGGCTTGCCGCTCTTCTTGCTGAAGGTGCTTTTGATCCCCACGGCCTTGCGCACCTCCCAATACAGCACGCCGTGCCCCAGCTCGATTCGCTCGTCGGTGGCGTCGAGTTCGCGAGAATGTCCGGCCAGTTCAGTGAGCGCCGACGGGTCGGAGGCAAACATCACGTAGGGGTACCAGCCGTCGCGATCCGCGTCGAAGGGGTACGCACGAATGATGCGGTCGAGGCTCTCCGCCTCGACCAGAACAATGTGGGCGTCATAGTCGAAACGCTCACGCAGCGCCGTCTCGATCACGGCCTTCCGCGCGGCCACATCGGCCGCGGCCACCTTCGGGTCGATCTCGTCGTCGGCCTCAACGGGACCGGTTCCGGTTCGAAACAGCACGTTTCCACTGGCCAGTACGGTGTGCACGTCCGAGAATCCCAGTTCCCGAAACAGATCCGCAAGATCAGACATGGCAATCGTGATGCCATTTACATTGATGCCCCTCAGCAGGGCCACATACTTCGTCATCGTTGACTCATTCCCACAGCATATTTCCGAAAGAGATCGTGGATAGACCCTATCGACCCACAGGCCTATCGGCGAAATGCGGTGGCGTACACCTTCTGCAGAAAGTATTCATGAAAGCGGTGTTCGCCGGTCATCTCCGGGTGAAACGACGTGCCCAGCAGGTTGCCCTGCTCCACCGCCACGCAGCGGCCATCGGCCAGGGTGGCAAGCGAGGTGGCCAGTGGCCCCACGCGCTCGACCACCGGTGCACGAATGAAGACCGCGTGCACGGGCGGGTCTCCGAGACTCTCCACCACAAGGTCCGTCTCAAAGGAGGCGTTCTGCGAGCCGAAAGCATTGCGGCGCACCTCGATGTCGAGACCACCAATGCTCTGCTGCCCCACCATGCCATCGAGCACCGTGTCGGCGAGCATAATCAGCCCGGCACAGGTTCCGTACACCGGCATGCCGGCACGAACGGCGGCCTGGAGCGGATCAAAAAGACCGAAGAGGCGGGAGAGCTTGTCCATCACGCTCGATTCGCCGCCCGGAATAACCAGTCCGCTCACACGGTCGAGTTCCTCCGGGCGACGCACGAGAACAACCGTGGCACCGATCGTGCGAAGGACGTCGGCGTGTTCGCGAAAGTCTCCTTGGAGCGCGAGCACGCCGACGGGTGTTGCTACTGTCATTGAGCTTGGGTTACCAGCCGCGCTCAGACAGGCGGTGCGGTGCCGGCAGGTCGGACACGTTGATGCCCACCATGGCCTCGCCCAGTCCACGGGAGGCCTGAGCAATAACCTTGGCGTCGTCGTAGAAGGCAACGGCCTTCACGATGGCGGCAGCGCGCTCCTCGGGGTTACCCGACTTGAACACGCCGGAGCCGACGAACACGCCGTCTGCACCCAGCTGCATCATCATGGCCGCGTCGGCGGGCGTTGCAACGCCGCCAGCGGTGAACAGCACCACGGGGAGCTTGCCGGTCGATGCAATCTCGGCCACGAGCTCATACGGTGCCTGCAGCTCCTTGGCGGCAACATACAGTTCGTCCCGGCTCAGCGACGACAGGTGCGCAATCTCCGCCTTGATGGTGCGAATGTGCTTGGTTGCCTCGGAGACATCGCCGGTGCCGGCCTCACCCTTGGAACGGATCATGGCCGCGCCCTCGTTGATGCGACGAAGCGCCTCACCGAGGTTGGTTGCGCCACACACGAACGGGGTGGTGAAGTTCCACTTGTCGATGTGGTTCTTGTAGTCAGCGGGGCTCAGCACCTCTGACTCGTCGATGTAGTCCACGTTCAGAGCCTCAAGAATCTGAGCCTCCACGAAGTGACCAATGCGGGCCTTGGCCATCACCGGAATGTTGACTTCGGCAATGATGCTGTCGATCAGGTCGGGGTCGCTCATGCGAGCAACTCCACCCTGTGAACGGATGTCGGCGGGTACGCGCTCGAGGGCCATAACGGCTACGGCGCCTGAATCTTCGGCGATGCGAGCCTGTGCTGCGTTGACGACGTCCATGATGACGCCGCCCTTAAGCATCTCGGCCAGACCACGCTTGACGCGGCTCGAACCGAACTGCTCGGAGGAGGTGTTTTGTGTCATTTAGTAATCATAATCCTTGCGCTGGGTCGAAAATTTCGGCCCCCGAAACGGGGGTTGGACTCTCGTCGCTGGGCCAGGCATCCGCTACCTCGCGGCGAGTGTCACCGAGGAGTTTGGGGATGGCTTTGGTGCCGGCAATGATGGGGAAGAAGTTGGAGTCGAGAGCCCTGCGCGGCACGATGTGCTGGTGCAGGTGCTCGGCGATTCCGGCTCCTGCGATGCGCCCCTGGTTCATGCCGATATTGAAACCATCGCAGTTGGACACCTGCGTGAGCACGCGCATCGCCGTTTGCGTGAGGCTGCCAATTTCGGCGATCTCCTCGGCCGACGCGTGGTCGTAGGTGGCGATGTGTCGGTAGGGGCACACCAGCAAATGACCACTGTTGTACGGAAACAGGTTCAGCAGCACGTAGGCATACTTTCCCCGCGCCACGATGAGCGCCTTCTCGTCGTCCATGGCCGGTGCCAGGCAGAACGGGCAATCGTCGGGGTGCGGCTGCTGTCCATCCTGGATGTACACCATGCGGTGCGGTGTCCACAGCCGCTGGAAGGCGTCGGGCACGGCGGCAAAATCGGAGGAATTCTCGAGCGGGTTGTTGTGCTCCGCGCCATCAGCCTCTGTCATGTCAGGCCTGTCCGGCTTCGACGGCACTCTCGTCGACAACAGCGGACTCCGGAGCCGTCATGACCTGTGCGCGGGTCTCGATGGCGGTGAGAATGCGAGAAATCGCATCCGCCACGGGAACCCCGTTCAGCTGCGTGCCGTCACGGAACCGGAAGCTGACCGCGTTGTTGGCCTGATCTTCCTCACCCACGATGAGCTGGAAGGGAACCTTGGACTTGGTGTGGGTGCGGATCTTCTTCTGCATGCGGTCATCGGAGTGATCAACCTCGGCGCGAACGCCGGCCTGACGCAGCTGACCGATGATGCCATCCAAAAACTCGCCATACTGCTCGGAGACGGGAATACCCACCACCTGCACCGGAGAGAGCCACACCGGGAAAGCGCCGGCATAGTGCTCGGTCAAAACCGCAAAGAATCGCTCGATGGAGCCAAACAGTGCGCGGTGAATCATCACGGGGCGCTGACGGGTGCCGTCATTTGCCGTGTATTCGAGGTCGAAGCGCTCCGGCAGGTTGAAGTCCAACTGAATGGTGGACATCTGCCAGGTGCGACCAATGGCGTCCTTGGCCTGCACCGAAATCTTGGGGCCATAGAACGCGGCTCCACCGGGGTCTGCAACAAGGTCGAGACCGGATGCCTCGGCAACCTCACGCAGGGTTTCGGTGGCTTCCTCCCAGGCATCGTCGCTGCCGACGAACTTTTTCGGGTCCTTGGTGGAGAGTTCGAGGTAGTAGTCGTTCAGACCGTAGTCGGCCAGCAGCTGCAGCACAAAGTTCAGCGTGCTCGTGAGCTCCGCCTTCATTCCGTCGCGCGTCGTGTAGATGTGTGCATCATCCTGCGTCATTCCGCGCACGCGGGTGAGACCGTTGAGCACACCCGACTTCTCGTAGCGATAGACCGATCCGAACTCGAACAGCCGCATCGGCAGCTCGCGGTAGCTGCGACCGCTCGACTTGAAGATGAGGTTGTGGAAGGGGCAGTTCATGGGCTTGAGGTAGTAGTCAACGCCCTGCCGGGTTACGTGGCCGGTTTCGTCGCGTTCCTCGTCCAGGTGCATGGGCGGGAACATTCCCTCGCGGTACCAGTCCAGGTGCCCTGAGGTTTCGAACAGGGTGGATTTGGTGATGTGCGGTGAGTAGACAAAGTCATAGCCGGCCTCGGTGTGACGCTGACGCGAGTAGTTTTCCATCTCCTGGCGAATGATTCCGCCCTTGGGGTGGAAGACGGCCAGGCCGGAACCGATTTCCTCCGGAAAGCTGAAGAGATCCAGTTCGGCGCCGAGCTTGCGGTGATCGCGCTTCGCAGCTTCCTCGAGACGCGTCTGGTGCGCGCGGAGTTCGTCCTTGGTAGGCCAGGCAGTTCCGTAGATGCGCTGCAGCTGCGGGTTCTTCTCGGAACCGCGCCAGTACGCCGCGGCAAGACGGGTGAGCGAGTAGCCGTTTCCGATCATGCGCGTGTTGGGCAGGTGGGGGCCGCGGCAGAGGTCTTTCCACACCGTTTCCCCGGTCTTCGGGTCCACATTGTCGTAAATGGTGAGTTCGGCACCGCCAACCTCAACCGACTCCCCCGCGTCGGTGGACTCCGCCTCAGGTGTGCTGCCACCCTTGAGTCCGATGAGTTCAAGCTTGTAGGGTTCGGCCGCAAGCTCGGCGCGCGCCTCGGCATCCGTCACAACACGGCGAACGAAACGCTGGCCCTGTCGAATGATGCGGTCCATGGCCTTTTCGAGGGACTTGATGTCTTCGGGGGTGAACGGCACCTCCACGTCGAAGTCATAGTAGAACCCGTCGGTGACGGGCGGACCGATACCCAAGCGTGCTGCCGGGTTCACCGTTTGAACGGCCTGGGCGAGCACGTGGGCCGCCGAGTGACGAAGAATATTGAGACCATCGGCTGACCCGATCGTCACTGGCTCGACGACATCTGTCGTCTCGACCGTGGCGGCCAGATCTTTCAGCTCGCCATTGACGCGCATGGCGACAACGGATCGGTCGGTGAATAGCGCGAAGCCGTCAACCACGTGTGTAACTCCCTATTTATTGCGGACCTCTCAACTTTAGCTGCGCGCACGTGGGTGACGGTTCAGGCAGCGGAAGCTAGGGACGCCAGACCATCAATACCGTGACGGTCACAAGCAGGAGAGACACGATGCCGGAGCCGGCGGCGATTCGGCTGTAGGAGGCCACCTTGGCAACTGCCACGGTGCCGGCCGTCGCTGTGCCGGCCGTCGCTGTGCCAGCCGTGGCTGTGATCTCCTCCGCGGCGGACTGCAGCGCAGGAACCACCAGGAACAGGTTGAGGACCAGTGCAATCGCGTACACCAGAGTGGACAGCCAGACCCAAGTGGTGGAGAAGCTGTGGCCGGTCATGCCCAACAGCCCGAAGCCCAGCAGGGTCACCAGAAGAGAGAGCAGAGTGAAGACGGACACGGACTTGGCAAGAACTGCCACCTGTCCCGCCTCCCGCGCTCGTACGGCACGCATTCCCGTCATGGGAAGAATTGCCATCGGGCCAATAATGAAAACGGCGGCAACAACATGAAGGACAGTGAAAAGAGTTTCCATGCCTTCAGGATATCGCACGGCCCGTTTTTGGGCATAAAAAAACCCCGGTAAGCCGGGGTTTTTAGTCTTTACTGTGGGCGATACTGGGATCGAACCAGTGACCTCTTCCGTGTCAGGGAAGCGCGCTACCGCTGCGCCAATCGCCCAAATTCTGTTGCTAGACACAATTTGGGATGTTACAACCAAAGAATGGAGGTGGATATGGGATTCGAACCCATGTATACGGCTTTGCAGGCCGCTGCCTCGCCTCTCGGCCAATCCACCGTGTGGGTTCACTCCAAATGAAGTGGAACCGGCCTTTCGGCCGATTCCATGTCATTTGAGCGGACGACGAGATTCGAACTCGCGACCCTCACCTTGGCAAGGTGATGCGCTACCACTGCGCCACGTCCGCACTTCTGTAAGCGTTTTTGCCTACTTGATGACTGTAGCGGATAGTTCATGCGGAATTCAAACTGACGCGCTTACGGCGTGTTGCCCACCCCAAATGGGCGTCCTCGACGCCTCGATGTGCGCGGGACCTCCGGTCTGGGTTAGTATCAAAAGTCGCAGTTATTCGGAACGAGATTTACACGAATACACAGTGGTTTGGGCGATTGGCGCAGCTGGTAGCGCGCTTCCTTCACACGGAAGAGGTCGTGGGTTCAAGTCCCGCATCGCCCACAGATAGAAACCCCCGGCAACCGGGGGTTTTTTATTGCCCAAACGCTGTTCTATAGCGTCAATGTGGGCTCTCAGGTGCTGGCCGTAATTCCCACCACCCGCCAGCAGTAGCCCGGTAACGCTCGTCGGCTTGAGGTGCGAGCGTGAAGCATGACAGTGTGGACGGGTCCCCGGCTCCATGGCCTTGTTCGAGGCCGGCCCTAGACCCGATCCGAATGAGGCTATTCACCTGAACTCCAACGCCCCCCTAACACCGTCCGCCACGACTGCCACCGTATCCAGCGCCGAGAGCACGGTCCCTTCCGCCGTGCCGACGCTGCGCCCCGCGGTTCCCGCGCCCACCAGCATCGACGAGTACCTTGCCGGCCACGCCGACCCGATCGGAGCGATCGCGGCGACACTGCGCGCCAAGTTCGACGCCGGGTTGCCACAGACGAGCGCGCAGCTGTGGCACGGGCATCCGGTCTGGCTGCAGGACGGCATCCCGGTTGCGGGGTTCAAGGCTTATGCCTCGTTCGTGACGGTGTTGTTCTGGCGCGGGCAGCGGGTGACGGATGCCTCCGGCAAGCTCGACGCCAGCGGAGCCAAAGAAATGGGCTCCGTAAAACTGCGCGTGGCTGAAGACGTCGACGCCGAACTCTTCGACGACTGGCTGCGTCAGATCAACGCGCTCGACCCGGCCTGACGCGCCGACACGGGCTCACCGCACCATTCGCCAGTAGCCGGCGCCCGGTCCGTCTGTGACCCCGCCACCGATCCACCCTGTCAACTTACGAAAGCCCGCGTCGTCTGACGCGGGCTTTCGTTGCAGGTGCGTGAGGCTAGCTGGTGAGCCCGTCCACGTAGTCCTGGTTGTCTTCGATCCACTGGGCGACAATCGGGCCGTAGTCCGAACCGTCGTAGAGCGGATCCGGCCAACCTGAACGCAACATTCAGGTGCCACCCATACCGTTGTCAGAACACACTCACGTGAAGGAGACACACATGGCACGCATCGCAATCATTGGTGGACACGGAAAAGTAGCCCTCCACCTGGCCCACAACCTCTCTGTGGCAGGCGACGAGGTCACGTCCTTCATTCGCAACCCCGAGCACGCCGACGACGTCACCGCCACCGGTGCCACCGCGGTCGTTGCGGATGTTGAAACCCTGTCCGCGGACGAGCTCGCCACCCGCCTGGCCGGTTTCGACTCCCTCGTCTGGTCTGCTGGCGCTGGCGGCGGGAGCACGGAGCGCACTTACGCGGTGGATCGTGACGCGGCCATTCGGTCAATGGACGCGGCCCACACGGCCGGAGTGCACCGCTACGTGATGGTCTCCTATAAAGGGTCACGCTCCGACCACGGAGCAAGCCCCGACGACGGAATGTTTTCCTACTACGAAGCCAAGGCTGCAGCGGATGACTATTTGCGGGGTACGGACCTTGCCTGGACGATCCTCGGCCCGAGCGGCCTCAACCTTGATGCCGCAACAGGCCTGATCAGTGTGAGCAGTTCGCCTTCTACCGAGCAGACCTCCCGCGAGAATGTCGCGCTGGTTGCAGCGGCAGTGCTGAAGCAGCCCGCCACGGTTGGTCGCTTCATCGAGTTCACCGACGGGACGACTCCGATCGACACGGCAATCACCGCAGGCGACTAGGAACGAGGCCGGGTCCTGACCTGGCCTCCCTTGCCCTGACTTTCCCGCAAACCGTAGGATATGGGGCGAGTATTCTTCTGCATGTTCCACAACCGAGGGAGGGATGAGATGGCCGGCACCGAGACTGACGCCGCATCAACGCCCTCCCCGGTTCGAGCGCGCAAACGACTCCGTCTTGTGCTCGCTCTGGCGCTGGCCGGAGCCATTATTGCTGCCACCGCCGTCGTCGGAGTCGCACAGCGCACTCAGGTGCTCACCGCTGCGCAAGTGGACTATGACGCCGCCCTCACCGGGTATACCTCGGCTCAGAAGCAGGCATCCGCGTCCGTAGCGGCCGGTGCTGACGCTATCGCCGCGGCCCAGGAGACCCTCGATTTCAGCGCGGGCAAGGTGGCCACCGAGGACTCCCGCACGGCTCTTGCCGCGGCCATTACCGACGCGAGGGCGCGACTGGCTGCCGACACGACAGTGATTGAGCGGGCCACAGCAGTCGCCAGAACGGCCCCCGCGGCCGACACGTCGTTCCTCAGCCCCGGGTCCGGGCTGGACGCGGCAACGCGCACCGTGGCATCCGTTGATCTTCCCGCCACCGACAGCACACCCAGCATCGCTGATTCCCTCGTGGCACCTCAGCAGGCTGTGCGCGACGCGGTCGCGGCCTGGGAGGCTGCGCTCTACACCAACCACGTGCAGGCCGTGGGTTGGCTTCCCGAGCTCGACCAGTGCGTCGGCTCGGTGGACGTCACCGCCTACTACGCTGGAATTCCGTCCATCGCCGAACACTGGTCGTGCGGCGGTAAGAACTTTCCCGATGACGCCGGCACCATCATCACGCTCACCGGGGTGCACTCCGGCCTGTATCGGGTTGACGGCATCGTGGCCATGCTCAACAGCTCACGCGATTCCGTGGCAGATCTCCCGGGCGGTCACGACCTGCTGTATCAGACCTGCCAGAACGGGCAGGGTGCCACCATGTCTTTCACGGCGCTCACCAAGATCGGCTAGTCAGGTCTTACACAGCGGATGCCGCGGGTCGTGCCGGTCGCCACGCTGATTCACGATGCGGCGTAGCCGTGCCCGCTCGGCGAGCAGAGCGGGCCCTTCCAGCTGTTGCGCAGGAGGGCTATGTAAGCCTAGATAGGCAAACCAACCGTTCAGACGGAAAAACCAGTGCGACATCACCGCCTACCGAAGGGGCAACATGACGGGTTCACTCATTCTCGACCTGTTCCTCATCGTCATTTTGTTTGGCGCTCTCGTGAACGGTTACCGCAGCGGACTGGTGCGCAGCCTCAGCGGAATCATCGGTGCTGCCCTCGGCGGCGTGGCGGCATTTTTCGTCGTTCCCCTCGTGGGTGCATGGATTCCCGCTCCCGAATGGCGCACACCGGCTGCCATCGGCGCGGCTCTTCTTCTCGTCGCCATCGGATTCCCTCTCGGCGCGTCCGTGGGCAACAGCATTGGTCGTCTCGCCCACCGCAGCCCACTCGGAATTATCGATCGCCTCTTCGGGGCCGTTTTCAGTGGGGTTGCTTCGGCGCTCATCGCGTCGATGGTGGCCTTCAGCGTGGGTGCCCTCGGAGTTCCCTACCTGTCCCCCGCCATTGCCTCGTCCACGGTCATCAGCGGAATTGATGACCTCACACCCAATTCGGTCAAGAGCACTCTGGCGCAGCTGCGATCCCTCGCCGTTCAAGAGGGACTCCCCCGCATTGTCGATGCGTTCTCCGGTCCTGTGCCCGATAAAGCGGATGCCGACACGAGCAGCCCAGCCCTCACCGTCGCCGCCCAGTCCGTGATGCTCATCACCGGAACGGCGTACTCCTGCGGCCAGAGCCAGTCCGGCACCGGGTTCGTCGTTGCTCCCGACCGAATTCTCACCAACGCTCACGTCGTCGCCGGTGTCACCGAACCCGTCGTCCAAGCGCCCTCCGGTGAAGCGCTCTCCGGAACGGTTGTGTACTTCGACTCGGTTGACGACCTCGCCATCATCGCCGTCAACGGCCTTTCTGCTCCCGCTCTGCAGCTCGGCGACGATCTTGCCGTTGGCAGCGGCGCCGTGGCGCAGGGTCACCCCTTTGGCGGCCCGTTCGTGTCCGATCCCGCACAGGTTCTGGCCCTCGGCACCCTGAGCGTCGCCGATATCTACGGTCAGGACCCCACCGCTCGTGAGGTCTACACTCTCGCCTCTGACGTGCAGCAGGGCGAGTCGGGTGGCCCGTTGCTGAGCGAGTCCGGCCTTGTGGCCGGCGTGATTTTTGCCAAGGCCGCCGACACCGCCAACGTGGGTTACGCTCTGGCACTCACGGAGATCACCCCGGTGGTTTCACAGGCCACCAGCCTCACCGCCGAAGTATCGTCGGGCACCTGCATTCGCGGCTAGCGCATGACAAACGGCCCGGGGCATCCGTTATCGGATGGCCCGGGCCGTTGTGGAGAGGGTGTTAGACGCGGTCGAGGGCGTAACCGTCTTCGCCGTGCACGCTGGTGTCGATGCCAGCGAGTTCGTCTTCGTTCTTGATGCGGAAGCCCATGGTCTTCTCGATCGCCAGGCCCAGAACGTAGGCGATAACGAACGAGTAAATGAGCACTCCGAAGGCAGCAATGGCCTGAACGGTCAGCTGACCGAGGTTCCCACCGCCCGTGAACAGGCCCGTGTCGATGGCGAAGAAGCCGAGGTAGAGAGTGCCGATAATGCCACCGACGAGGTGGATTCCCACCACGTCGAGCGAGTCGTCGAAGCCGAACTTGAACTTCATCTCAATGGACAGCGCGCACACCGAGCCGGCGAGGAGGCCGAGGATGAGTGCCCAACCGGGTGCAAGGTTGGCGCAGGCCGGCGTGATGGCCACAAGACCGGCAACGGCACCGGAGGCGGCGCCGACCGAGGTGGCCTTGCCATCCTTGAACTTTTCCACGAGCATCCAGCCGAGAATGGCGGCGGCGGTGGCTCCGAGGGTGTTCACCACGATGATTCCCACGTTGGCCAGGCCGTTGAGCCATTCGGCGCCGGCATTGAAGCCAAACCAGCCGAACCAGAGCACGGCGGCGCCGATGAGCACGAGCGGCACGTTGTGCGGCTTGGTAATGCCCTTCTGGAAGCCCACGCGCTTGCCGAGAACCAGAGCCAGAGCCAGAGCTGCCGCGCCGGCGTTAATGTGCACGGCAGTACCACCGGCATAGTCAATGACACTCGGGAGGTTGAGAGTGGTGCCGAGTTCCATAATCCAGCCACCACCCCACACCCAGGCGGCAACGGGGAAGTAGACGAGTGTGGCCCAGACGCCGGCGAAGATCATCCAGGAGCCGAACTTGGCCCGGTCGGCGACGGCGCCGCTGATCAGCGCGACCGTGATGATGGCGAAGGTCGCCCCATACGTGGCGCCGAGCAGGTCAACGTTGGCTGTCTCACCGGTGGCGAGGGCACTGAGACCGAAGTCGGAGAACGGGTTCCCGGCGAACTGCAGCGGACCGTCAACGGCGCTCATGTTGAAGCCGTAAAGAATCCAGAGCACACTGATCAGACCCAGTGCACCGAAGCTCATCATCATCATGCTGATGACGCTCTTGGCCTTGACGAGTCCGCCGTAGAAGAAGGCAACGCCCGGTGTCATAAAGAGAACCAGGGCCGTGGCCATGATTCCCCATGAAATGCTTCCCGTGTCCATAAATTGTCCTCACACCTCTCGATTTGCGGGGTGTACCACGAGGACAATACGCTCAGGTGCCGCTCCGGTACTTTTTCAGTATCCGGCGACGACGTTTCCAGAAACGTCTTCATGTGTTTCGAGAACGTTACGCCATGGCCTCGCAGATTAAGACCGTGTTTCGGGCGCTTGGTGCTCCAACGGCTGTTATTCGGCGTGCGGTGGCAGCTCCCCCGTGGTGAGCGCCACCATTCGAGACTGGGAGCGCTGGTATTTCTTGCGGTAGCCCCCCGCCATCATCTCGGCGTCGAAGACCTCGTTAAGCGGCAGGCCACTGGCAATGATGGGAATCTCGGCGTCGTACACGCGGTCGATGAAAGCCACGAGGCGCAGGGCATCCGTTTGGTCGGTGAGTAGGTACACGTCGGTGAGGGCAATGATGTCGAGTTCGCGGATGATTTTGACGTACTTGGACGGGTGCACGGTGCCGAGGTGCCGCATGAGGGCACCGAAGTTATCTTCGGTGAAGCGGGCACCGCGCTGCTGCAGGGTGGTCACCATGTGCTCAAGGTCGTCGGTGTCGACCGCGGTGGCCTGACCGGAAGCGTTACGGCGTCGATAGTCGAGGCCGTCGATACGCACGGTCTCAAAGTTCGAGGACATGGCCTGAATTTCACGGAGAAAGTCCTGGGCGGCGAACCGCCCCTCGCCGAGGGAATTTGGCGGCGTGTTTGACGTGGCGGCAACACGCGTGCCGGTGGCAACCAATTCGCCGAGCAGGCGGGTCATCACCATGGTGTCCCCCGGGTCGTCGAGTTCAAACTCATCGATGCAGATGAGCTTGGCACTGCGCAGCTGTGTGAT
This sequence comes from Cryobacterium sp. CG_9.6, assembly GCF_029893365.1. Classification (NCBI taxonomy): domain Bacteria; kingdom Bacillati; phylum Actinomycetota; class Actinomycetes; order Micrococcales; family Microbacteriaceae; genus Cryobacterium; species Cryobacterium sp. CG_9.6. The sequence goes on from NZ_JARXUZ010000001.1 coordinate 2,229,685, forward strand.
GGTCTCCTGATAGCCGAGCGCGCCCACGAGAGCGGTGTATTCGATGAAGGTTCCAAAGTACTTGGGCCCCTTCGCCTCATGCCAGAGTGCGGCCAGAAGGTGCGTCTTTCCCACACCGAAGCCGCCGTCCAGATAAATCCCGGGGAGTTCCGCCTTCACCTTGCGGCTGCGCGAGAAGAAACCACCCGGTCGCTGACCATTCGCCGCGCCACTGAAGGTGTGCAGCCGCTCCACGGCCCCCATCTGCGACGGATAGTCGTGGTCGGGTCGGTAGGACTCGAAAGACGCGTGCTCAAACTGAGGTGGGGGAACAAGTTCGGCGACGATTTCTGCACCCGTAATCTCGGGTGAACGTTCCCCGAGGCGAGGCACCCGGGTGTGCGTGTGCAGGTGGGGCTGAAACTGATTCTGTGGCGTCATTCGCGAATTACTCGTCTTCTGCGTAGGTCGTAGTCTTCTGCAACGAAAGGCCGCGGGAATGTGAACGGCGCCCGCACCGCGTAGGTTTAAGGGTGGGGCTATGACCAGCCTAAACCGCGCTCAGCGGTGACGAAGCGTCAGAACAGTCCCCCTTCTGGAGGTTTCATGTCCATCGAGCTCGATCCGGCACCGAAATTCGCCGAATATGCCCACCCCGAACGCCTCGTCTCCGCCGAATGGTTGCACGCACACCTCGGTACGGCCGGGCTGGTCGTTGTCGAATCTGACGAGGACGTACTTCTCTACGAGACCGGCCACATTACCGGCTCCGTCAAGATCGACTGGCACACCGACCTGAACGATCCGGTCACCCGCGATTTCATTGACTCCACCGCCTTTGCGAAGGTGCTGGGTGGCAAGGGCATCGCGCGCGACACCACCGTGGTCATCTACGGCGACAAGAGCAACTGGTGGGCTGCCTACGCCCTCTGGGTCTTCACCCTCTTCGGCCACTCCGACGTTCGCCTGCTCGACGGCGGTCGCGACAATTGGGTTGCCGAGGGCCGAGCACTCACCACGGATGCGTCCGCGGTCACCGCGGTTGAGTACCCGATTGTGGAGCGCAACGACGCCCCCATCCGCGCGTTCCGCAGCGACGTGCTCGCCCACTTCGGCAACCCGCTGATCGACGTGCGGTCCCCCGAGGAATACAGCGGCGCCCGCACCACGATGCCGGCGTACCCCGAGGAGGGTGCCCTTCGTGGTGGTCACATTCCCTCTGCCGCATCTGTTCCGTGGGCTCGAGCCGCCGCCGCCGACTCCACCTTCAAGGCACGAGCCGAACTCGACGCCATTTATCAGGGTGAGGCCGGCCTCACCGAGGGCGACAACGTGATTGCCTACTGCCGCATTGGCGAGCGGTCCAGCCACACCTGGTTTGTGCTCACGCACCTGCTGGGCTTTGAGGGCGTTCGCAACTACGACGGCTCATGGACCGAGTGGGGCAACTCCGTGGGCGTGCCCATCGCCCTCGGAACCGAACCCGGCGCCACCCCGCCGGCACGTCGATGACCGAAACGGCACTGCCGGAGCAACTCGCCGACATTCGCGAGGATTTTCTCGCCCTTGAGCAGCGCGACCGCCTCCAGTTACTCCTGGAGTTCTCCAACGAACTCCCCGAGCTACCGGAACGGTACGCGGACCACCCCGACCTGTTTGAACGGGTAATCGAGTGCCAGTCCCCCGTTTTCATCTTTGTCGAAGTGGATGCCGAGAACACGTTTCACCTGTTCGCAACGGCTCCGCGGGAGTCGCCGACAACCCGCGGGTTCGCGTCGATTCTGGTACAGGGGCTCGACGGCCTCACTCCCGAGCAGGTGCTCGCCGTCCCCGACGACTACCCGCAGTCGATCGGACTCACCGAGGCGGTGTCACCACTGCGTATTCGCGGCATGTCCGCACTGCTGGCCCGGTCAAAGCGTCAGTTGCGCGAGCGCACGGGCCTCTAGGCACGCACCCGGCCAAACTGCTCAGGACAGTTCGGCCGGGGGCGGGGCGGCGTGCGGTAGCTCGGCCAGCCAGGTGGTGATGGTGGAGTTCCAGCGCTCGCGGTCGTAGTTCCACAGCTTCGTGTGCCGGGCCACACCGAAGGGAACAAAGGTCACGATGTCACTGCGTAGCGTGGCCAGCTGACGGGATCCGGTCACCGGCACGAAGCCATCGTCGTTGCTGTGCAGCAGCAGCATGGGATGTTCGAGCTCGTCGGCCCGATCCACGAAGTCCAGACGGCGAAAGTCGATGGGGACGCTCTGGCCCGTGATGAGGCCGCCCCACCGACGTCCCATCACCTCCATCGCGGCGCGAGCGATGAACGTGGGCAGCCGCAGTTCCACGCCCTGGTAGGCCACGACATCGGCCCAGTCGATCACGGGAGATTCAAGCACGATCCCCGCCAGGAGCTGTGAGTGCGACGTGCGGGTGGCTGTTTGAAGCACGATTGCCCCGCCCATCGACCACCCCATCAAAACGATGCTCCGTGCACCGTGGCGTGCGGCGAACTCGATCGCCGCATCGACATCGTGCCACTCCGTGTCACCGAGCGAATATCGACCGTCACCGCTCGGCGGGGCGTCCCCGTCGTTGCGGTAGGAGATGAGTAGCGACGTGTAACCGGCCGACCGAAAGACCGGAACGGCCCGCAGTCCCTCGGCCCGGGTCACGGCCCGACCGTGCACCTGAATAACCCAGTGGTCAGCTGGCTTCTCGGCGGGAATGAGCCAGGCCGGTGCTCCCTGCCCGAATTCGAGGGGAACAATGACGTTCGAGAAGGCGTATGGCAGATCTTCCGGCCCCCGGTACAGCCATCCGCTGAAGCGCCCCTGTTGGGCCGTGTTCAGATCACCCTGATCGACAGAGAGAATGCGTCGGGTAACGGTGCGTGCGGTGGCCGTGACCACCTCACCCAGTTGCGCGTGGCCTGCTCCGGCGCTGAAAAAGAAGCTGTAGTCGCCAGGAAGCACCGAATCGGGCGTGGACTGCAGGGTGACGGTTCCACCGGCCTGATCCACAGCGATGACCCGGGTATCGTCAGGCCTTGCGACCGGTGGGGTGACAACGGTGCGAGCCATGACCGCCGCAAGCACGCCCCCGGTGGTCGCCACGGCCGCGCCCAGTGCGACCACGACAATCCCGGTTACGCCCACTGCCCGCTGCAAGCCCCGGCCACGACTCTGATTGCCGCTCACGCACACCTCCAGCTCGCCCGGCGTGCCTCGCAGACAACACCCAGAAAAAACTCTAGTCTGCAGACGTGTCCGAAACTGAGGAATCGCTCCCACCGGAGTTTGCAGCAGCTCTCGATGCCCTTCGCCGTGCCGCCACTCGGGCTGAACTGGTGGTGACCGAAATACCGGCGCCCGGCAGACTGGCCCCGTATTCGGTGGCACTGTCCGCGGACGTGAAACCGGTGCGCCCGGGGAGCGACTCCGAACAGGGAACCGGGCGCTTCATCCTGCTGTATGACCCCGATGAGCCTGAAAGCTGGGGCGGACGTTTTCGAGTGGTCTGTTTCGCCCAGGCGCCCCTCGAGGTGGAAATCGGCCTGGATCCCTTCCTGGCCGAGGTGACGTGGACGTGGCTGGTGGATGCCCTCACCGCGCGGGGCGCGCGGTATACCGCGGCGTCGGGAACGGCCACCAAAATCATTTCCTCCGGCTTCGGTGCGCTCGCTCAGCAGGGCGACGGCGCCCAGATTGAGCTCCGCGCGTCGTGGACCCCACTCGATCACAACCTCACCGCGCATGTCGAGGGGTGGGGTGAGTTGCTCTGCATGATTGCCGGGCTTCCCCCCGTCGGGGAGGGCATCAGTCGGCTCTCGGCCCGTCGCGCAGCCCGCGGTGGTGGCTGATACGTCCCGCGAGCGAGAGAATTGATGCGGTAGAAGAAACGAGCACGACAACAGCACACCGAAAAGCAGGGTATGAACTCGACACACAGCGTTATTGACACTCGAGAGGCCTACCTGGCCGCAACCGCTGCCTTGGCGGCTGGCACCGGCCCGATCGGTGTCGACGCCGAGCGAGCATCTGGTTTCACCTACTCGCAGCGCGCGTATCTGATTCAGATCTTCCGGCGTGGAGCCGGCACATTCCTGTTCGATCCACCCATGATCGGCGACTTCAGCGAACTCAACGAGGCCCTCGCCGACGAGGTCTGGATTCTGCACGCCGCCAGCCAAGACCTGGCCTGCCTGCGCGAAGTGGGCCTGAACCCGCAGACGATCTTCGACACCGAACTTGCGGCCAGGCTGCTGGGACTCCCGCGTGTGGGCCTCGGAACCGTGGTGGAGGAACTCCTCGGAATTCATCTGGCCAAGGAACACTCTGCAGCAAACTGGTCCACCAGGCCCCTCCCCGAATCGTGGTTGGTGTACGCCGCCCTCGACGTGGAACTGCTCCCGGACCTGCGCGACATCATGGTGGGCCTGCTTCTGGAGTCGGACAAGACCGAGCTCGCCGACCAGGAATTCCTCGCTGTACTCGACAAGCCCGCTCCGGAGGCACGTGTTGACCCCTGGCGGCGGCTGTCGGGCATCCACTCCCTCCGCGGCCAGCGCAACCTGACGGCCGCCCGTGAACTGTGGATCGCCCGCGACGATCTGGCGCGCGACAGTGATGTGTCGCCCGGTCGCCTCGTGCCCGACGCCTCGATCATCGCCGCCGCACGGGTGCTCCCCACCACACGGCAGGCACTGGCCACACTGCGTGAATTCACCGGGCGCGCCAGCCGGAACGAGCTCGACCGCTGGTGGGCAGCGATCGAAGCGGCTCTGGTGAGCACCGATATGCCGCAGGCCAAGCCACACACCGACACTCTGCCCCCACCCCGGGCGTGGGCGGAGCGCAACCCGGAGGCCGACACCCGTCTTCGTGCCGCCCGGGCTGCACTCACACTACTCACCGAGGAGCGGGCGATTCCCCTGGAGAACCTGCTCACCCCGGAGTATCTGCGCCGGGTGTGCTGGGCTCCACCCGCTAACGCCAACGAGGCATCCATTCGCGACGCCCTCAGCGCCCTGGGTGCGCGACCGTGGCAAATTGACGCGACCGCACAATTAATAGCGGATGCTTTTGTAGAAATCCCACAAGCTGCGGACGAACCCACCGAACCTGAGTCGTAGAAACAGTCAAACGATTCCGCCGCCCAAATACTGCCCCCCTAGGATCGGTGGAGACCTGATTGACTGATGGAGGCATTGTGGCCGAGAGAGCAGAAGTCGTATTTGTGGACGGGGTTCGCACCCCGTTCGGACGCGCTGGCGAAAAAGGAATGTACTGGAACACCCGGGCAGATGATCTGGTGGTCAAGGCCATCATCGGCCTGATGGAGCGCAACCCCGGTGTCCCGAGTGAGCGAATCGATGATGTGGCTATTGCGGCTACGACACAGACCGGCGACCAGGGTCTGACCCTCGGCCGCACGGCCGCACTCCTCGCCGGGCTGCCGAAATCGGTTCCCGGATTTGCGATCGACCGCATGTGTGCCGGCGCCATGACGGCCGTCACCATGATGGGCGCATCCATTGGCTTCGGCGCCTACGACCTGGCGATTGCCGGCGGCGTGGAGCACATGGGTCGTCACCCCATGGGATCGGGCGTTGACCCGAACCCCCGGTTCCTGTCCGAGCGTCTGGTGAGTGAGGATGCGCTGAACATGGGCGCCACCGCCGAGCGTATTCACGACCGGTTCCCCGCCTACACGAAGCACCGCTCCGACCGCTTCGCTCTGCGCAGCCAGCAGAAGGTGGCGGCCGCGTACGCAGCCGGCAAGATCCAGCCCGACCTCATCCCGGTTGCCACGCGCGGCGAATCCGGCTGGGGGCTGGCCACCGTGGACGAGGCGCCGCGCCCCGAAACCACCATGGAGGGCCTCGCCACGCTGCGCACCCCCTTCCGCTCCCACGGCCGCGTCACCGCCGGAAACGCCTCTGGACTCAACGACGGCGCATCTGCCTGCCTGCTGGCCAGCGCCGACACAGCCAAGGAACTGGGGCTCGGTATCAAAATGAGAATGGTGAGCTTCGCCTTTGCCGGCGTGGAACCGGAGGTCATGGGCCTCGGGCCCGTACCCTCCACCGAAAAGGCGCTGCGCAAGGCCGGCCTCAGCATCACCGACATTGGCCTGTTCGAACTGAACGAAGCCTTCGCCGTGCAGGTCATCTCGTTCCTAGACCACTTCGGCATCGACGATGAGGACCCGCGCGTCAATGAGTATGGCGGCGCGATTGCCATCGGGCATCCGCTGGCCAGTTCTGGCGTGCGTCTGATGAACCAGCTCGCGCACCAGTTCGAGTCGCACCCCGAGGTGCGCTACGGACTCACGGCAATGTGCATTGGACTCGGCCAGGGCGGCACCGTCATTTGGGAAAACCCGCACTTCAACAAGAAGGCAGCGAAGCGATGACCAACTACGATTCTCTCGATTTCTCCCCCCTGCTTGAGCTGTCGGCCGATGAGGTCGTGACGCACTCGCTCGTTCGTGATATTCCCCTCAGCGGTGGACGCGTGCTCGCGCTCGTCACCCTCGACAACGGTCGCGACCACACCCGCCCGAACACACTCGGCGCGGTGTCCCTGATGGAGTTCGCCACCACCATGGACGCCCTCACGGCTCGCGCCTCCCGCGGCGAGATTCACGGCGTGGCCGTGACCGGCAAGCCGTTCATCCTCGCGGCCGGCGCCGACCTGAGCAAGGTCGCGGAGATTCCGTCCCGCGAGGTGGGCAAGCTGCTCTCCCAGTTGGGTCACCACGCCTTCGGCAAGCAGGCCACCCTCGGGGTGCCCTCGTTCGTGTTCATCAACGGCCTGGCACTCGGCGGCGGGCTGGAGGTTGGCCTCAACGCGCAGTACCGCACCGTGGACGCTACCGTACCGGCCATCGCACTGCCCGAGGTCTTCCTCGGCCTCATCCCGGGCTGGGGCGGCTCCTACCTGCTGCCCAACCTCATCGGCATCGAGAACGCCCTCAAGGTGATCATCGAGAACCCGCTCAAGAACAACCGCACCCTCAAGGGAGCGGATGCGCTCTCGCTCGGAATCGCGGACGTCATGTTCGCCTCCGCTCGCTTCCTGGAGCAGTCCATCGAGTGGGCCGACGGCGTCATTGCCGGCACCATCACGGTGTCGCGTCCGAACGAGCCCGGCAAGATCGAGCGACTGGTCAAGTGGGATGTTGCCGTCGGCATTGCCCGCAAGATGCTCGAGGGCCGAATCGGCACCGTGGCTCGCTCACCGTATGTGGCTCTCGAGCTGCTGCGCGCCGCCAAGTCGGGCACGAAGGCCGAGGGCTTCGAACGTGAGGATGACGCTCTGGCCGAGCTCATCTCCGGCGACCAGCTGCAGGCGAGCATCTATGCCTTCAACCTCGTGCAGAAGCGCGCCAAGCGCCCGGCCGGTGCTCCGGACAAGAAGCTCGCTCGCCCCATCACCAAGGTGGGCGTGATTGGTGCCGGCCTGATGGCCAGCCAGTTTGCTCTGCTCTTCGTGCGTCGCCTGCAGGTTCCCGTGGTCATCACCGACCTCGACCAGGCTCGCGTCGACAAAGGCGTGGCATACATTCACAGCGAAATTGCTGCGCTCGAAGCCAAGGGCCGCATGTCAGCCGATGAGGGCAACCGGCTGCGCCATCTGGTCACCGGAACAACCAACAAGGCGGACTTCGCTGACGCCGACTGGGTGATTGAGGCCGTCTTCGAGGAACTCAGTGTGAAGCAGGACGTCTTCGCCGAGATCGAGAAGCACATCTCGCCGGAAGCCATTCTGGCCACCAACACCTCCTCGCTGTCGGTGGAGCAGATCGGTGCCAAGCTGCTCAACCCGGAGCGGCTCGTGGGCTTCCACTTCTTCAACCCGGTGGCGGTCATGCCACTCATTGAGGTCGTCAACACGCCGCAGACCAACGAGGTCACGCTGTCCACCGCCATGGTCATCGCCGGAAAGCTGCGCAAGAACGCCGTGATCACCACGGACACCCCCGGTTTCGTGGTGAACCGCATTCTGGCCAAGGTGCTTGGCGAGGCAATGCACGCGGTGGATACGGGTACTCCGTTCGATACCGTCTCCGCAGCCATCGCCCCGTTCGGGCTGCCGATGACACCGTTCGAGCTTCTGGAGCTGGTGGGCCTGAAGGTGGGCGCGCACGTTCTGGACACCCACCACGCGGCGTTCCCGGACCGGTTCTTTGAGAGCACGAACCTGCACCGGTTGGCCGAGCACGGCACGCTCCTCGAGCGCGATGCCAAGGGAAAGATCAAGGGCTACGACAAGGTGGCACTCAAGATCGTGGCCGGCGGCACCGCTCCGATGACGGCGGAAGAGCTGCAGCTGCGTTTCGAGAACGGCCTCGCCGACGAAATCAAGCGGATGCTGGATGACGACGTCGTTCACGCGGCCGAGGACATCGACCTGTGCATGATTCTGGGCGCGGGTTATCCGTTCCAGATGGGCGGGGTCACTCCCTACCTCGACCGCGTGGGTGCCAGCGAGCGAGTCTTTGGTGGTTCATTCCACACACCGAAGATCCGCGGAGTGGGCTCAGCAGTCGCCGTCACGGTCGTCACCGACTAGCCCGGGGGCTCGGGGCGGCCGCTCGGGTCGCCCCCTCCCTCCTCTAGTCGCGCCGCGTCACCGAAACCGATCCGGTGTCCGTGTGATCGGCCGCTAGGGGCCGTGCGTGCGGAAGCTTGCTTCCGAGCACCATGTCTACCACGTCGCGGGCAATCTGCTGGGCGCTGAGACCGGCAGCCTCAAGAATCTCGGCCCGACTCGCGTGGTCGAGGAACTGGTCCGGAAGCCCCAGCTCGGTAACCGCCGTGTCCACGCCGGCGGCGCGAAGTTCCTGTCGAATCCGGGTTCCGATGCCCCCCACTCGCACTCCGTCCTCGATGGTCACCACGAGACGGTGACCGGCAGCGAGGTCAATCACGCTCTGCGCCACCGGTACAACCCAGCGTGGGTCAATGACCGTGGCACCGATTCCCTGCGCGGCCAGCCGCTCGGCAACGTCGAGCCCTGTCGCAGCCATCGGACCAACGGTAACGATCAGCACATCAGCCTGCGTCGATTCCTGCAAAACATCAACACCGTCGGCAAGGCGTCGGATCGGGTCAAACTCCACGCCAACGCTCCCCTTGGGGTAACGCAGCACGGTCGGGCCGTCATCAATCTGAACGGCCTCGCGCAGTTCTTCCCGCAGGCGCACGGAGTCGCGCGGTGCGGCGAGGCGAATGTTGGGAACAACCTGCAGAATCGCGAGGTCCCACATGCCGTGGTGGCTCGGTCCGTCGGGCCCCGTCACTCCCGCACGGTCAAGCACAAACGTGACACCCGCGTGGTGCAGGGCCACGTCCATCAGAACCTGGTCGAAGGCACGGTTGATAAACGTGGCATACAGAGCCACGACGGGATGCAGACCGCCAAAGGCCATGCCCGCAGCGGATGTGACGGCGTGCTGCTCAGCAATACCCACGTCGTGCACGCGGTCAGGAAAACGCTCCGCCATTTTGTGCAGGCCCGTGGGGCGCAGCATCGCTGCGGTGATTCCCACCAGGCGAGGATTCTTGGTGGCCAGCTCAAGTAGTTCATCCGCGAAAACGGACGTCCACGAGGCCGCTCCCGGGGCCGCGAGGGACTCACCAGTCTCGGGGTCGATCTGTCCCACCGCGTGGAACTGGTCGGCTTCATCCAGCACGGCAGGACTGTAGCCCTTGCCCTTCTGGGTGATGGCATGCACAATCACCGGCGCGCCGTAGTTTTTGGCCTGCGTCAGCGCTTCACGCATGGCCTCCACGTCGTGACCGTCGATCGGACCCAGGTATTTGATATCGAGGTTGGAGTACAGGGCCTCGTTATTGGCGACGCGACTGAGGAAGCCGCGCAACCCACCGCGCACGCCCCGGTACACGGCACGGCCGGGGGCACCGAGCTTGTCAAACATCTGCCGGCTCGTGATGTAGGCATCCCGATAGCTTGCCCGGGTGCGCACCGTGTTGAGGAACCGGGCCATGCCGCCAATGGTAGGAGCATACGAACGGCCGTTGTCGTTGACCACGATGATGAGCTTGCGCGTGTTGTCGTCACTGATGTTGTTGAGGGCCTCCCAGGTCATTCCCCCGGTCAAAGCTCCATCACCCACCACGGCCACCACGTGGCGGTCGGTCTGGCCTGACATCTCGAATGCACGGGAAATCCCGTCTGCCCAGGAGAGTGAGCTCGACGCGTGGGAGCTCTCCACGATGTCGTGCACCGATTCAGAGCGTTGGGGATACCCGGCGAGCCCACCGGAATCCCGAAGCCTGCTGAAGTCCTGGCGGCCCGTCAGGAGCTTGTGCACATAGGACTGGTGCCCCGTGTCGAAGACGATGGAATCCTTCGGGGAGTCAAAGACCCGGTGGATGGCGATGGTGAGCTCGACAACGCCCAGGTTGGGTCCCAGGTGCCCGCCGGTCTTGGACACCTCGCGCACGAGGAAGTCCCGAATTTCCGCGGCCAGCTGCACCAGCTGGTCCCGCGTGAGCCCGTCGAGGTCTCGGGGGCCGGAAATCGTCTCAAGCAGAGTCATCCGCTTCACCTTTCATTGACGTGAGGCTTCTCACGAAGTGCCGGGACCACAAAAAACACGCGGCACGTAGACCCAAGTTACCTGAGTCTACGCGCCGCGCGCGGGGTGATGATGAGGTGCTCTGTGGTGGCGTGTTAGGCAACCAGGGAGCGCAGGACGTACTGCAGAATTCCACCATTGCGGTAGTAGTCGGCCTCACCCGGCGTGTCAATGCGCACAACGGCATCGAACTCGATGGTGGCCTTGCCCACGGCCGAGAACTCGCTCGGCGCACAGGTGACATGCACGGTCTTCGGTGTGGCGCCATCATTCAGCGCCGTGATTCCGGAGATCGACACAATCTCGGTGCCGTCAAGGCCCAGAGACTCCGCATTCTGCCCGACCGGGTACTGCAGCGGCACAACGCCCATCCCGATGAGGTTTGAGCGGTGAATTCGCTCGAAGCTTTCCACGATGACGGCCTTGACGCCCAGCAGGCTGGTCCCCTTGGCTGCCCAGTCACGGCTGGAACCCGACCCGTACTCCTTGCCACCGAGGACAACGAGCGGGGTACCGGCGGCCTGGTAGTTCTGGCTGGCATCGTAGATGTCGGCCTTCGGGCCACCGTCAACGGTGAAGTCGCGCGTGAAGCCGCCCTCCACATTGTCGAGGAGCTGGTTGCGCAGACGAATGTTCGCGAAGGTTCCGCGAATCATCACCTCGTGGTTACCGCGGCGTGAACCGTAGGAGTTGTAGTCCCCACGTGCCACACCGTTGTCGGCAAGGTAACGTCCAGCGGGACCGTCCGCCTTGATCGACCCGGCAGGGCTGATGTGGTCGGTTGTGACCGAGTCGCCGAGCTTGGCGAGCACACGTGCACCACTGATATCGACGACCGGGCTGGTCTCGATGGTCATGCCGTCGAAGTACGGGGGCTTCCGCACATAGGTCGACTCGGCGTCCCAGGCGAAGATGTCTCCGGCGGGGGTCTCCAGCGCCTTCCAGCGGTCGTCGCCTTCGAAGACTCCGGCGTACTGCGTCACGAACATGTTCGAGTCAATGGACTCGTCGATGGTCTTCTGCACCTCGTCGGCGTCGGGCCAGATGTCCTTCAGGAAGACATCATGACCATCGGTGTCCTGACCGAGGGAATCCGTGTCGAAGTTGAAGTTCATCGTGCCGGCAAGAGCGTACGCGATCACGAGCGGCGGGCTCGCGAGGTAGTTCATCTTCACGTCGGGGTTGATGCGTCCCTCAAAGTTGCGGTTACCCGAGAGCACGGCGGTGACGGCGAGGTCGTTCTCCTGCACGGCCGAGGAGATTTCGTCCTCGAGCGGGCCGGAGTTACCGATGCAGGTCGTGCAGCCGTAACCCACGAGGTAGAAGCCGAGATCTTCGAGGTAACCGTTGAGGCCAGCCTTGGCGTAGTAATCGGTGACAACCTTGGAACCCGGAGCCAGGGTGGTCTTCACCCACGGCTTGCTCTTGAGACCCTTGAGGCTGGCGTTACGTGCCAGAAGCCCAGCCGCAAGCATCACGGACGGGTTCGACGTGTTGGTGCACGAGGTGATCGCGGCGATCGCCACCGAACCGTTGTCAATGGTGAACTCGCGACCGTCGGCCAGCGTCACGTCGGTCGGCTGCGGGTGCGACTTCGACGGGTGGCTGGTGTGACGATCCACACTGCTGTGGAAGGCCTTGGCATGGGCTGTTTCGGAGTCCTGCGGGGTGAAACCCAGCGGGTCGGAGGCCGGGAAAGTACCCTCTATTGCCGCATCCACGAGGGAGACGGGGGCATTGGCGTAGTTATCCAGGTCGCGTTCGAACTGGGTCTTGGCCTCGCTCAGAACAATGCGGTCCTGCGGGCGTTTCGGTCCGGCGATCGACGGGACAACCGTCGACAGGTCCAGTTCGAGGTACTCGCTGAAGACCGGCTCCTGATCGGGGTTGTGCCAGAGTCCCTGAAGCTTGGAGTAGGCCTCCACCAGAGCGACCTGCTCCTCGCTGCGTCCGGTGAGTCGCAGGTAGCCGAGCGTCACGTCGTCCACGGGGAACATGGCGGCAGTGGAGCCGAACTCGGGGCTCATATTTCCGATGGTGGCGCGGTTGGCGAGCGGTACCGATGCCACACCCGCACCGTAGAATTCGACAAACTTACCCACGACACCGTGAGCGCGCAGCATCTGCGTGATGGTGAGCACAACGTCGGTGGCGGTGACCCCGGCCGGAATAATGCCGGACAGCTTGAAGCCCACGACCTTCGGGATCAGCATGGAGACCGACTGGCCGAGCATCGCTGCTTCGGCTTCGATTCCGCCCACGCCCCAGCCCAGTACGCCCAGTCCGTTCACCATGGTGGTGTGCGAGTCCGTCCCGACACAGGTGTCAGGGTAGGCCTGGAGCACGCCGTCAACGGTGCGGGTCATGGTGACCCGGGCCAGGTACTCAATGTTCACCTGGTGCACGATTCCGGTTCCCGGGGGAACAACCTTGAAATCGTCGAAGGCGGTCTGACCCCAGCGCAGGAACTGGTAGCGCTCACCATTGCGCTCGTACTCGATTTCGACGTTCTTTTCGAAGGAATCGGGTGTTCCGAACAGGTCAGCAACGACGGAGTGGTCAATAACCATCTCGGTCGGTGCCAGGGGGTTGATCTTCTTGGCGTCCCCGCCCAGATCGACAAGTGCCTCCCGCATGGTGGCGAGGTCAACGATGCAGGGAACGCCGGTGAAGTCCTGCATCACCACGCGCGCCGGCGTGTACTGAATCTCGGTGTCGGGCTCGCTGGTGGGTACCCACTCGCCAAGGGCACGAATGTGCTCCTCGGTGATGTTGGCGCCATCCTCGGTGCGGAGAAGATTCTCCAGAAGCACCTTCAGGCTGTATGGCAGCTTCTCGTAGCCAGCGACCTTATCGACCCGAAAGACTTCATAGTCAGTCGAACCAACTCGTAGGGTGTCCTTTGCTCCAAAACTATTTACCGCAGACACGATGCCCTCTCCTTCGTGGGGAGCCGACGGGGTACCGGCGGCAATCCTCAATCCTTGTGGCCGGACACACCTTCGTGCCAGCAAGGTAAGCCTAACCAGCAGGTGCCGGAGCCAACCCGTTCCATCAAGAAAGTATCTTGACGTAGAGATAACTCTAGCAGGGTTTGCGGGTCACGCGGTGGGCGCAGGCTTGCGGTAAATCGAACGAACCATGAGCCACGACACAATCAGTAAGGGCGCATAGAGCGGAAGCCCCATCAGAAGTTTCGTCGTCGCGAGCAACTCCACGTTGTCGGCTAGGTAGAGCGGCAGCTGCACGGCCAGTCGCGCGAGGAATAGGCCGGTCCAGCACAGGGTCAGAATTGTCAAAACACGTCTTTTGGACGGATCGCTCCGCCACGCGATTCCATCGCCCATGAGAAAGCCCACGGCCAGCCCCACGAGCGGCCAGCCCACAAGAACGGAAATAAGCAGCGCAGCGCCGTACCCCGCGTTCGTGTAGAGGCCCACAAGAAAGAAGTCTGACGCTTTGCCGGAGAACAGGGCGAGCGCCACACTCAGCGCCGTCCCCACGAGACCACCGACAGCCGGTGTCGTCGTCTGCTTTGTTGCCACGCGCAGAACCACAAAGATCAGGCCCAGCACGAGCGGGGCAATGAGGGCGGGTAGCAGGGCCACGATCGGCTCGGCTGCGGCATCCGCCTCGGGGTCGATGGTGAGCGTGTAGGTCACGAGGAACACCAGGCCAGGCAGAATGGCCTCGAACAGACCACGGATGCCGCCCATTGCGGCCAAAAGAGCCTGACCGTTGATGGACTCCCCCTCCGCCGCCGAGCTGAAACCGGCACGGCGGGCGGCGGCTGCCATCCCCTCGGCCACAACCCCGGACACCGTCGGTTGGTCCGAAGAGGCGTCGCCGGCTGCGGCCCTCGCCGGATCGGAGTCGGGCTGGTCAGCGGGGTCGGTGGGGTCGGGGTGGTGTGTCACGGGAGGTCTCAGAGCTAAACGTTCGTGGGGGTCTGGGCACCGGACGGTGTCGCGGGCATGCGCAGGGGAATCAGATCGCGGGGAGGCATGGGACTCGAACCGCGCACCACCACGATGCTGCGAAACAGCTCTTCAACCTGGGCAGCAGCCTCCGGGTTGATGGCACCCTCGCCGGCAATGACGCCGCGCAGAAACCAACGCGGGCCGTCGACGCCAATAAAACGAGCGAGCCTGGTGCTTCCTAGGGCATTCGGTGCGGCCAGATCCGCGCCGGCGGCAACGGGAATCTCGGCCACGAGTTCTGGTCCGAACGGGCCTTCACGCCCGGTGGTCGTGCCGCCCTGCTTGCTAATCTGGTCGGCAATCTGGTCGCGAATCTCGTGCCAGAGACCGCTGGAGCGGGGAGCCGCAAAGGGCTGAACCTGAAGGGTGGAACCGGCAAAGTCCAGCCCAATCGCCACGACGCGCTTGCTACCCTCTTCAATTTCCAGACGCAGGTGCAGTCCCTCACGCGGAAGAATCTTGATCCCGCCCAGATCGACATACGGACGAACCGGGTTGGCCTCCGCCTCATCAAACGGACCCTCGGTCTCCCGATCGTCGGGTGCTGACTTGGCCTGGGTGTCCGGAAACTCGTCCGGGGTCGCGATGTCCGTCATCGAGATTCTCCTGTCTTAGGTGTGGTGAGGGCTGAGTCGGCCACGGTGACACCCGTGGAACCGAACCCGCTCTCGCCCCGCTGGCTGCCGGGCAGCCGATCAACGGGGATGAATGTGGCACGCGCCACTGGCATGATGATGAGCTGCGCGATCCGATCGCCGACGGCGATGGAGAACGCACGGGTCAGGTCGGTGTTGAGCAAAGCCACCTTGATTTCACCGCGGTACCCGGCATCAACGGTCCCGGGGGAATTCACGATCGTAATGCCGTGCTTTGACGCTAGGCCGCTGCGGGGCACCACGAAGGCCGCGAAGCCATCCGGCAGCGCGATGCTGACGCCGGTCGCAACGAGGTGGCGCTCACCCGGTGCCAGCGTGAGTGCCTCAGCCGAGTGCAGGTCGGCACCGGCATCACCGGCATGCGCATATTCGGGGAGAACGGACGCGGTAATCAGTACTTCGACGCTTTGTGTCACGTGTTGAGGGTAGTCCAGAACGTGATCGAATAGAGACATGCCTCACTACCGCGAAAAACTCTGGGCCTCTGCGTGGTCCTTCATCGTCACTGCTCTCGTGATCCCCGCGAGCATTCTCGTGCTTGCCCCGATCAACATGCAGGCGGGATACGTCACCGCTGCAGTTCTCTACGGCGGATGCGTCACTCTGCTCGTGATCGCATCGCCCGTTATTCGGGTGGAAAACGGACTCATCACTGCGGGGCCCGCGACGATATCAGTGGACCTGGTTGGAGAGGCCATGCCCTTCAGCGGCACCGAGGCGAGCCAGGAACGCGGTCCGCGCCTTGATGTTCGGTCATGGATGCTGATTCGCGGCTGGGTTGGACCCGTCGTGAAGATTCCGATCACTGACGAAACAGACCCAGCACCGTATTGGTTGGTGTCCAGTCGTCACCCAGAGAAGCTGGTCGCCGCGATCAATGAATCACGACGACCGGCTACGGATTTTTAGGAGTCGCACTCCAGGCAGACGGTGCCCAGCTTTGTCTCGTGACCGGCCTGCGAGCGGTGCTTCACGAGGAAGCACTCGACACAGGTGAATTCGTCGGCCTGCGCGGGCAGAACGACTACATCAAGGTCAAGGTCGGACAGATCTGCGCCGGGAAGGTCGAACCCACCCGGATTGTCGGAATCGTCATTGTCAACGCTTCCCGACATCTTGTCGGGCACGCGTTCTTTGAGGGCCTCGATCGAGTCTGAGTCGTCTTCGGTCTTCCGCGGTGCGTCGTAATCGGTTGCCATGCCCATCCATTTCAGTAACGCCGATAAACGAAATCAGCGGGCACAGTTTGCAACAATCCGGGGAAAATAGCAACTCGCCCGCAGTACTTCTCGGTCGGCACTGGCATCAACTTGCGGCACGCCCGGTGTATTCCCATTAAAAGACGTAAAGACATGCGATTCTTGCAGCTAACGGTATTCGCGAGAGGGCTTGCGCCATGCAGGAATTGAAAGTCATCGGGGTAGAGAACGGTGCGCTGCTCGCAGCGTCGGAAGATGGCGACCGATTTAGGATCGCCATCGACGAGGTTCTCCAGTCCAAGCTTCGTCAAACCCAGACGGAGACATCCACCGCACCCAAGCTGTCACCGCGCGAGGTGCAGGCGCACATTCGCTCCGGAATGTCGGCGGAAGACGTGGCGGCCGTGACCGGCGCCCCCCTCGACTATGTTCGTCGTTTCGAGGGCCCTGTGGTGGCCGAGCGCGAATACATGATCTCGTGCGCGCTGAGTGTGCCTGTTCACACGGCTATCGACCCTGACCCGGTGGGCGAGGACGCCAACTTTGGCGGCGTCATTCGCGAGCGTCTTGCGTCGCTGGGTGCCTCAAATGAGCGCTGGGCCAGCTGGAAAGAGCCCGGTGCCGGCTGGATCATCAAGCTGTCTTTCACGGCAGATGAAATTGATCACGATGCGCGCTGGGGTTTTGAACCCAAAAAGAACGCCCTCTCCCCCGTGGGCAACGAGGCCATTGCCCTGTCACAACAGGGTGAACTCAAAGGATCCCTCATTCCGCGCTTGCGAGCGGTTGGGGCGGACACCAGCAACTCCGATGTGTCTCGTTTTGACAGCGGCGCATTCACCTTTAAAGAGTCTCTGGCCGACGAAATCCTCAATGACACCGCTCCCGTTGAGCCCATTCCGTATTCTCGGAGCGCCAGCAGCTCCGATGCCGTCTCGCGCGCCGCCATCAAGCGCGCCGTGGAGCCGTCAGTGAGCATGAGCGAAACCGCAGATCTTCTGGACTCTCTGCGCCGCCGCCGCGGCGAGCGCGAAGCCGCATCATTTGCCGATAGCGGCTCCCCGCAGCCGTCGGTTGCGGACGTCACCCCGGCGTCGAACCTGACGCCGCCGGTGAACGGCAGCACGCCCGCGAATGGCAGCACGTCGGCAAGCGGACGTCGGCGTAGCGAGTTTCTCGCCGACGGGGTCCCGGACCAGCCCAGGGACGCTCCTTCCGAGGCGCAAACCACCGACGTAACGCCCACCGCGGCACCGAACGTGTGGGCCACACAGGCCGCCAGAGCCCAAAACCGCACAACCGGTAATCACGGTAAGCGTGGCCGGGCTTCCATGCCCAGCTGGGACGAAATTGTCTTCGGTGCTCGCACGGACGACGATCTGGCCTAATAAATATCTGGTCCGCCCTAGTCACACCGCACGCCTCGAGTTATAGTTGTTTTCGAATACTTGTTCGATTACGTGTGAATCTAGGTGGTAACTCATGCCGGCATCCGTCGGAAATGAATCGGTCGTGGTGTGGCTGGGTACATCGGGATCGCCCGAGCGCTTAATGTGGCGGTCTCGGCGTTTTCGGGTGACCGATACGCCAACCGCGCTGGTGGGAACCGCGGAGTGGTGGAGACCCTTCGAGCCCTTCGGTTACGGGATTGGGCATGTGCCTCTCGACATCGCTGGCTGGCGCTTTCAGGCCACGGCCGAGGACGGCGAGACGCATGTTTTTGACGTGAAGCCGGACACCGATCCCAAATCTGACTCCGAGCCGCGTTGGCAGCTGCTACGCATCTTCGACTGAGCAGGGCACGCAGCTTCGCTGACGCTGCCATTCCTGCACCGCGCTCGGGTTACCCTACATAGGTGCGAATTACGGCTGGTCTACGAACACCCCGACGGTTACCTGTTCTGCAGGTCGTCAAAACGTCCGTGGCGGTTGCGCTCGCGTGGGTGATTTCACAACTTCTGCTCCCCAACGAGTTGCCTATCTTTGCCGCAATAGCTGCCATTTTTGTGGTGCAGCCCAGCGTTAACCAATCGGTCGGCAAGGCCATTGAGCGTAGCCTGGGGGTCATCGGCGGCGTGGTCATCGCGTACGTCATTGGCCTGATCTTTGGGTCATCCACGTGGATCGTTCTCCTCACGATCGTGCTGTGCATTCTTCTCGCTTGGGCCCTGCGACTCTCCCCTGGATCGGCTAACCAGATTCCAATCAGCGCCATGCTCGTACTCTCGATCGGCTCGACCACAGCCGAATACTCGATTGACCGAATCTTGGAAACCATCATCGGTGCGTCAATCGCGCTCATCATCAACATTCTCGTCGTACCGCCGGTACTGCTCACGCCGGCCCACGATGCCGTCATCCGGCTCGGACGGGAGGTGGCCGACACCCTGGATCGCGCCGCCGATGCTCTTCGCGAACCCCAGACCAACTTTCAGCTCGAAGAACTCCTGCTCAAGGCGCGCCTGCTGCGCCCAATGCTGGCGTCAGCGGAGCGCGCAATCACCGGGGCCCAGGAGAGCCTCACGCTCAATCCTCGGGGCGCCAAGCACCGGACCAGTCTGCAAGCCGACATCGATCTGTACGAGCGGCTGAAGGCACTGGTCACGCGGGCTCTGGGCATGACACGGGCCGTTCGTGACCACTACGACGACTCCCTCCACCTGGAACCCACGGTGCATGCATTCTCCACCGAGTTGGACCGAGCCGCCCACGATCTTCGGCTCCTCCTGCAGCGACCTGATGACCACGCCACAGAAATTGCGCGCGAGGAGGAACCACTGTTGACATCCCCCCTCATCATTGCCACACCACACCCGGAGCATTGGATTCTCATTGGCTCTCTAATGGAGGATCTTCGGCGCGTGCGCGAGGAAATTGTGAGCGATCTTCCCTAGGCCCAGCTGTCACCGACACCCCCTTAATAGGTGACAAATGAGGAATGGTCGATATGATATATTGAATAATTCTTGGGGAAGACATGGTGTCGGATGCTGTGGAATTGAGCAGCACATCGGTGGATCTACGCGTCGCGCAGAAGAGGTTCCACAGCAGCGTTGGGGAAGGATCGGCATGGGCTCCGCAGACGCGACAGGTGCAGTCACAGGTGACACCGCTCGTGTCGGTGCAGAGAGTGGGGTCAGTGAGTAGACCCTCAACGAGGCACAGGCTCTTGCTGCCATCATCAACTCGTCTCAGGACGCGGTGATCGCCAAGGATTTGCACGGCCTCATCACATCCTGGAATGATGGCGCCACTCACGTGTACGGCTATCAGCGCTCGGAGATGGTGGGCCACAGCTTCGAGAGGTTGGTTCCACCCGATGCGCTGGTGGAGGAGCGAGCCCGCCACGCACGGGTCGCCGGGGGCCGGGCCGAAAGCGGCTTCCACGCCATGCGGTATCGGCGCGACGGGCAATTTCTGGAAGTGGTCATGTCCATGTCGCCCATCGTTGACAAAAGCGGTGTCATCACCGGCGTGGCGTCCATCTCACGCCCGGCGAGCATGACCGAACGGGACAATCTTCGCTTCGAGACCCTGCTCGAGGCCGCCCGGGATGCGATTGTCTGCGTCGATGCGCGCGGACTTATTATTACGGCCAACGCTCAGGTCACGGCCCTGTTCGGATACGAACGTCACGAGTTGCTGGGTTCCCCGGTGGAGATTCTGCTCCCCGAGAGTTCACGTCACCGACACACCGGCTTGCGCGCAACGTACATGCACGAGGCAACGGCCAGACCCATGGGACTAGGGCAGTCCCTGTTCGGTCACCGCCGAAACGGCTCTCTGTTCCCGATCTCCACCAGCATGGCTCCCACCGGGTCTGGGCCCGAAGCCATGGTGATCGTTTTGGTACGCGACCTGACAGCTCAGCGTGAGCTGGAACGAGAATCGGCAGAGCACGAGACAGAACTGCGGCAGCTGGCCGAAAGCGTCGACATTGGGTTCATCCTGTACCAGTTACAGCCGCCGACCTGTCTGTATGTCAGTCCTGCCGTGCGCAGTATTCTGGGCGTCGATTCCGAGGATCCCGTGACGGGCTGGGCACCTTGGCAGGAAGATTCACGCGACCTACCCGAGGTCGAGCAGGAGTTTCGACGAACAATGCTTTCCGGTCTCCCGGCGGAGTCTGAACACCGGATCGTGACCGAAGACGGGCAAGCACGCTGGGTACGCTGGGTCGCTCGGCCCGTTCCCAGCCTCAACGGGCCAACCGAGCGAAGCGTGGTGACCGTAGAGAACACCACTGTGCGAATGGAGGTCGCAGAAGCCCTGCAGGCCGCGGAGGCCGCTGCGCGCACCGCCAACGAGGCAAAGAACCAATTCTTGTCCCGGGTGAGCCATGAGTTGCGTACCCCGTTGAATGCCGTTCTGGGATTCAGCCAGCTCCTGCGGATGCAACTGGACGACACCGATTACGCCGAATCGATCGACCATATTCAACAGGGTGGCCGGCATCTGCTGAACCTGATCAACGATGTGCTGGACATCTCACGAATCGAGGCGGGAAATACCTCGATCAGCTGGGAGCCGGTACCCGTGACCAGCGTCATGAACGAGGCACGGGCTCTGATGGAGCCACTAGCCCAGTCGGCGGGGATCACCCTCATCGGGTTGCCGGGAAGAGATGAGGGCTGGGTTCTCGCCGATAAGCAACGACTCCGTCAGGTACTGCTCAACCTGTTGTCAAATGCGGTGAAATACAACCGGGTGGGGGGAACAGTCTGGGTTGAGCATCTGCTGAACGAGTCCGATGTGGCCATTATGGTTCGCGATAACGGCCCCGCAATTGCTCCGGAATTGCAGAGCAGGTTGTTCACTCCCTTCGACCGGCTCGGAGCGGAGAGCCGAGGCATCGAGGGGACCGGGATCGGGCTGGCACTCACCCGGGCACTGGTTGAGCTCATGGGCGGCTCGCTGGGCGTGGATTCTGTTCCCGGGCGGGGCTCGCTCTTCACCGTGACGCTGCCTCGAACCGAGGAGCCGAACCTCAACATCAGTGACGAGCGCCTCGTCAGCCTGATGGAGAGGGATGTCGAGGTGCCGCTGGGTTCGTGCACCCTGCTCTACATCGAAGACAACGAATCCAACGTGCACCTGGTTGAGCAGGTGCTCAAGCTGCGGCCCGCCTGGCGGCTCCTCACGGCCGGGAACGGCCAACTCGGTATCGACCTGGCGCGCCTGCACCAGCCCAATTTGGTGCTTCTCGATCTGCATTTGCCCGATATCTCCGGCGCAGACGTGCTCCGTAACCTCACCACCACGCCAGACACTGCGGAACTACCGGTGGTGATCCTGACCGCCGACATCTCGGCGATCACATCCCGGCAGCTCCTGGCCGGCGGCGCTGAACAGTGCATGACCAAGCCGCTCGACGTGGAAGAAGTGCTGGCACTTCTCGACCAGACGTCTGCACCCAGGAAGGGACCCGCATGAAACGGCAGCTCGCACAATTTTCAGGAATGAGTGTGCTGGTGGTCGATGACAACCCAGCCAATGTGGCCTTTCTCCACCAGCTCCTGCTGCTTCAGGGTCTGAGCCGAGTGCACACCGAAACCGACCCGCGCGCCGTCCCACGACTTCTCACCGAACATAACCCCGACCTCGTGCTGCTCGACCTACGCATGCCCCATGTCGACGGCTTCGAAGTCCTGGCCCAGATTCAGAAGTTTGCGGCGGGAGACTTTTTGCCGGTCATGGTTCTCACCGCAGATGCGACGACAGCCGCCCGCGATCAGGCTCTGGCCCAGGGCGCGCAGGACTTTCTGACCAAGCCAATCGACGCCACCGAGGCTATCCTCCGGATTGCAAATCTCCTCCGCACGCGGGAGCTCTACTCAACCCTGCGGCACCTCAAGGTTCTTCCACAACACGAGATCGCAGACGACCGCACAGAAGTACTCACCCGCATTCAGGATGTCCTGCAGAATAAGACCCTGACCCCCGTCTTTCAACCGATCCAGGATTTGACGACCGGAGCCACCGTGGGGCACGAGGGCCTGTCACGCTTCCCTGATTCCACTCTTCGGGCTCCGGACCGGTGGTTCACGGAAGCCTTCAGCGTGGGGCTCGGAGTTGACCTGGAGTGGATGGCCATCACCACCATGCTGAGCTACCTCCACTCCGCACCCCCCGACCAGTTTCTCTCCCTCAATATGTCCCCTGCCACGATGATGCACCTCATGGACCAGGAGCCTTGTTCGCCAGACCTGTGGCCTCGGATTGTCATCGAGCTCACCGAGCGTGTTCCCGTGGAAGACTACTTCGCGCTGCACCGCGCACTGGCCCCCATGCGTTCACGCGGTACCCGGCTATCGGCTGATGATCTTGGCGCCGGGTACGCCGGATTCCGGCATTTGCTCCTGCTCCAGCCCGACGTGATCAAACTCGACATTTCCCTGATCGCCGGGATCAACCGCAGCCATGAACAGCAGGCTCTCACCCGCGCCCTTCTCGCCTTCGCGAGCGAAGTGGGTGCCCAGGTGATCGCCGAAGGCATTGAAGAGCCCGAGGAACTGAAAACGCTTCAAGACCTCGGCGTGCCCTGGGGTCAGGGCTATCTGCTCGGCCGACCCGCCCCACTGCACCTTTCCCTTATCTAGAGCACCTTCGAGAGAAAGTCCTGAGTGCGCGCGTGCTGGGGGGCGCCGAAAATCTGCTCGGGAGTTCCCTCCTCCACAATGACACCGTCAGCCATGAAGATCACCCGATCAGCTACCTCCCGGGCGAAGCCCATCTCGTGGGTGACGACAACCATCGTCATCCCCTCCGTGGCAAGATCGCGAATGACCTGCAGCACCTCGCCCACCATTTCGGGGTCGAGGGCGCTCGTGGCCTCGTCGAAGAGCATGATGTCGGGATTCACCGCGAGCGAACGCGCGATGGCAACGCGCTGCTTCTGTCCGCCAGAGAGCTGACCCGGGCGTGCCTCAGCCTTGTCGGTGAGGCCCACGCGTTCGAGCAGCTTCTCAGCCGTTATGCGGGCTTCCGCACGCGTCGACTTCTTCAGCTCCACCGGAGCCAGCATGATGTTCTGCAGAACGGTCATGTGCGGAAACAGATTGAAGTGCTGAAAAACCATGCCGATGTGCTGGCGAACCTCGTTCAGATTCACCGTCGTGTCCGTGAGGTCAAACCCATCAACGACAACGGTTCCCGCCGTGATCTCGTCGAGTTTGTTCAGGCAGCGCAAGAATGTGGATTTTCCCGAACCGGAGGGACCGATCACGCAGACAACCTCACCCTCGGCAATCTCCACGTCAAGGCCCTTGAGCACCTCGTTGGAACCGAAGGATTTGCGGAGCCCGCGGACACTGATTTTGCTGGCGTTGCTCATTTGTTGAACCTCTTGTCGAGCTTGTTGGAAAGAGTGGTGAGCAGGGTAATGACCACGAAGTACAGCGCCGCCACAATGAGCAGCGTCTCGCCGGTACGGAAGTTGGCAGCATAGATCTGCTGTCCCTGATAGGTGAGTTCTGCAAAGCCAATGACGGCTAAGAGCGAGGTATCTTTCAGGGTCATCACGAACTGGTTGATGAACGAAGGTGTCATGATCTTCACGGCCTGGGGCAGCACAACGCGGCGCATCGTGGTGATGTAGCCAAGCCCGAGGCTACGCCCGGCTTCGGTCTGTCCTGGGTCTACCGACTGAATTCCACCGCGTACGATCTCCGTCATGTAGGCACCGGCGTTGAGGCTCAGCGTGAGCACACCCGCGGTGAGCACATCAATGGACTGCCCGGTGAGCTGCGGCAGTCCGAAGTAGAAGAAGAATGCCTGAACGAGGAGCGGCGTGCCCCGGAAGATGCTGACGTAGGTGGTGGCGATTGCCCGCAGAACAATAAACGGCGACACCTTGAAGAATCCGAACATGACGCCCAGCACCAGAGCAATGAGAATCGACAGCCCGGTGGCGAGCAGGGTCAGCCCGAGGCCCTTCAGGAGCGCCGGCATGCTGTCAGCGAGGAGCCCAAAGAAACCCGTGTCTGTGGCCGCTGCGGGATCCTCGAGGTAACGATCGAGGATGGCCTGATAGTCACCGTTCGAGTTCAACTCGGCGAGCCCCGTGTTGAAGGCTGCGAGAAGCTCAGGGTTTTGGCCCTTGTTGACGGCGAAGCCGTAGGAACTTCCCTGTTCCTTTTCGGTGACCGACTTCAGACCATTGTTCTGGTTGATTCCGTATGCCAGCACGGGGTAGTCATCAAACACGGCCACCGAGTTACCGGCTTTGACATCGTCGTACATGGTGGCGGAGTCGGCGAGGGCCTTGACCGTAAAACCGTACTCGTCCTTGATGGAGTTGGCGAAGGTCTCGCCCTCGCTGCCACGCTTGGCCACGACGGTCTCACCGCGCAGGTCTTCGTACCCGCTGATGGCAGCGTCGCCCTCGGCCACAGCCATCTGCACGCCGGAGTCGAAGTAGGGGTCGGAGAAATCAAAGATCTGCTTGCGCTCGTCCGTGATCGACATGCCGGCAATCACACCGGCCACCTGATTGGATTGCAGCGCCTGCAGCGCGGCGTCAAATCCCAGGGACTGGATCTCAACGGTGAAGCCCTGGTCCTCGGCCACGGCACGGATCAGATCCATGTCGATACCCACGAGGTCGCCATCCTGGCGGTATTCAAAGGGGGCAAACGTGGTGTCGGTGGCAATTACATACGTTTCGCCGGTAACGGCGCTGCGGGGTGCTGCCTGGGTGTTGGCCGCTGCGGCACCGACGCCGGCAACCCCACCGAGGAGGCCAACGAGGGCGGTAACCGCGGCGGCGAATATGCCCGCCCTGGACCTGAATTTATTGCGCAAAACTGTCAACCCGTTCTGTCATGCGGCACGTGCCGCGCTGTCTTCGGGCTTTCAGAACCCCGAAAAGCCTACCCCGGGCTAGCCTTCGGCCAGATTTCAGCGGATGCGACGACGGAGCAGTCGGTGCACGCACGCAGACGAGCAGCGATATATCAGGCGGCATCACTACGCTGAGAGGATGAATGACATGCGTGAGCGCCGGCAGTCTGGGGCCGTCATAGCGGGGCTGGTGGGCTTGATTGTTATCGTCGGTTATGCTGCCGTCGGCATCCTGCAGATCCTGGTCTGGAACCCTCTGGCAGCCGTTCCGGGCGCCACTCTCGAGCAGATCTACGCACAACTGGATCTCGCCAACGAGTCACTCGCCACCAGCTGGGTGGTCACCTGGGGTGTGATTGGAGTCGTTCTGGCCGGGGCCGTGCTTCTCGTCAGCGCGGTGGGTCGAACGCGCCCGGTCAGCTTCGTCGTGGCGGCGGACCTCCTACTTCTCGTGTTGGCCGCTCCAGCGCATCTGTTTGTGGCATTCGGACCCGGCATGTCTCTTGCCGACACGTTCATGATTTCTGGTGGGGATCACGCCCCGTGGGGCGTTGCGCTCTACCTTGTCAGCGCTTTGGCCCTCACTGCCCTCGTTATTCGTGTGGTTCTCGCGAAATATGACCGTCGGGCGCTGGTGCACTGAACGGGCGCTCTCGTGTGGCGAATCCCGTGCACACGAAAAAAAGGGGCCCCGCCGAAGCGGGACCCCTCTCAGACAGAAGCGTGATTACACGTTGAGCGCGGCCTGAAGCTCAAGGGTGATCTTGACCTTGTCGCCGAGCAGCACGCCGCCGGTTTCGAGGGCAGCGTTGTAGGTGAGGCCGAAGTCTTCGCGGTTCACCTCGGTGGTTGCCGTGGCGCCGAACTTGTAGTTGCCGTAGGGGTCTCCACCGAAGCCACCGAACTCGAATTCGAAGGTGACGGGCTTGCTGACGCCCTTGATGGTGAGGTTGCCGTCGATGAGGTAGTCGCCCTTGACCTCACGCATGCCGGTCGAGGCGAAGTCGATCGTGGGGTATGTTTCGGCATCAAAGAAGTCACCGGTGCGCAGGTGGCCGTCGCGAGCGGCCTCGTTGGTGTTGATGGAGACAACCTTGGCGGTGGCCGTTACGGCGCTGTCAAGGGGGTTCTCGCCGGTGACGAAGGTGGCGTCGAAGTCGTCAAACGTGCCCTTCACCTTGCTGATCATGATGTGACGAATGCTGAATGTGACGGCACTGTGTGACTTGTCAATGGTCCAGGTGCCGGCCTTGTAGCCGGGAATGGATGAAATCGTGGTGTCGCTCATGCGGTCTCCTTAGATTGCGGGCGCATGAAGTGTCGCCCTAAGTACATGAAAGCGCATAGATACGCCGGTTATTCCGACGATAGCAAAACTTTCTCAACTCCTACCCATGACTGCCCCATCCCCGGGCCGTACACTCGGCCAATGACGATGAACGACATTGGCGGTAACGCGGTGCTCATCGCTGCCGGGGGACGGAGCATTTTGCTGCAACTCGCCGACCCCGCAATTGGTCACGGCGTTGCGGACCACAGCGATTTTGTCGCCCGCCCACTGGACCGGTTGAACAACACGCTGAGCTTCGTTTATGCGATCTCGTTCGGTAGTCCCGACGAAGCGGCCGCGGCCACGAGGCGCGTGAACCATGCGCATGTGCCCGTGGAATCGGCCGGTTCGGGTGAGTCTCCGGCCTACAGCGCCTTCTCTCCTCACCTTCAGCTCTGGGTGGCTGCAACGCTCTACGACTCGGCCCTCACCATGCATGAGCTGGTCTACGGTCCGCTCGGCGACGCGGAATCCGATGCGTTCTATCAGGACTATCGCAAGATCGGCGCCGCCCTCCAGGTACCGGAAGGACTGTGGCCGTCCACTCGTGCTGACTTTCGCGTCTACTGGGCGAAGCGCCTCACGAGCCTCCGAACGGATGCCACCACCCGCGCTGTCGCCCACGACCTCCTCCACTCGCGCACCGGGCCGTTCTGGATGCGAGCCGGCCTTCCGCTCGCTCGCCTGGTCACGGCGGGCCTGCTGCCACCACCGGTTCGAGACATGTTCGACCTGCCGTGGTCCGAGGCGAGGCAGCGCCGATTCGACCGCGTGATTGGCGTCATTCGGGTGATCTACCCGCCACTTCCCCGACGCATCCGGCATTTTCCGAAGAATCACTACCTGCGTGCCCTGTCGGCAACAACACTGCCACCGCCCAGTGTGAGCGAGTCTCGGTAGACTGAAGTCCTCTGACCTCCGAGGTTTTCAATGACGCAGCATTCGGCATCCGACGCCCCCACCGATCTCGATAACATCGACCGGCAAATCGTGGCCGAGCTCAGCCGGGACGCCCGACTCTCGATGCGCGCCCTCGCTCTGAAGGTGCACATCTCGCGCACGGCCGCCCACACACGCGTGCAGCGCCTGGTTAGTCGGGGCGTCATTACGGGCTTCGGCGCCCAGACCGATCGCAAGTCTCTGGGCCTGCACGTCTCCGCGCTCGTGATCGTGAAGATTGCCGATGTCTCCTGGAGCGATATCGCCGGGCGGCTGGCCGCCCTGCCCTACGTGGAAAAAGCGCAGGCCGTGAGCGGCGACATCGACATCATCCTCACGGTGAATGCTCCGTCTCATGAGCTGCTGAGTCAGGCGATTTTGCGTGACATCCACAGCATGCCGGGTGTTGTGTCCACCCGGTCACACCTGATTCTGGAAGAAATCATGGGACAGAAGCCGGGGATAACGCCGGACGTTTGGCGCTAAATTCACTTTTTTCCAGGCAGAATGGGCGCACTCCGAGCCGTATGTAGCCAATCGTTCACAACTTATTTTTCGATGCCACACTGGGTCATTGAGGGCGCACCATTACCTCATGAGCCTCAATGTCGAGAGCACGCGCATCCCCACCGTGCTGGCCCCACCACCCCTGCGGTTGATTGATGATGCCGGGCATCCGGTTGATGAGAGTCAGACCGGCGGGTTCACTCTGCCAGACACCGCCACCCTGCTCAGCCTGTACCGGCGCATGGTGATTGCCCGCCGATTCGACGTTCAGGTGACGGCCCTCACGCGTCAGGGACGCCTCGCCACCTATCCCTCGGCTCTCGGCCAGGAGGCCTGCGAAATTGCCGCGGTATCGGCTCTCGATTCCGGTGACTGGTTGTTTCCCACCTATCGCGACAGCATTGCGCTCCTCACTCGCGGTGTGAAACCCGCCGATATTCTCGCCTCGTTTCGAGGCGATTGGCACAGCGGCTACGACTACTACGAGCACCGCATTGCCCCGCAGGCCACCCCGCTGGCCACGCAGGCGCTTCATGCCGTTGGCCTGGCAACCGCAGCCAAGCTCAAGCGCGACAGCACGGTGGCGTTGACGCTTCTCGGTGACGGTGCCACGAGCGAGGGTGATGCCCACGAGGCCTTCAACTTCGCCGCCGTGTGGCAGGCCCCGGTGGTCTTTCTGGTGCAGAATAACCAGTTCGCTATCAGTGTGCCCCTCGATAAGCAGATGGCGTGCCGCACGATCGCCGACAAGGCCATCGGCTACGGCATGCCCGGCTACTTCGTGGACGGCAACGACGTCGCTGCCATGTTTGCGGTCACCTCCGCCGCCGTTGACGCCGCACGGGCCGGCAAGGGACCCACGCTCATTGAAGGCCTCACCTATCGCATCGAGGCACACACCAATTCGGATGACCCGAGCCGGTATCGCAATGCCGCCGACGTGGATGTGTGGCGGGGTCGGGACCCGATCGAGCGGCTGGAAAAATTCCTGCTGTCCGAAGGCGCCCTGTCGGAGGCCGAACGTGCGTCAATTGCACAGGAGGCCGAAGATACGGCTGCTGCTACTCGCGAGTGCATGACGGTGCAGGCGGTGGTGGATCCACTGGAACTCTTTGAGCACGTGTATGCCAACCCCCGACCGGCTCTGGCCGAACAGCGCGCTGCCCTTGCCGCCGAACTCGCTGAGGACAGCGCCACCACTGCAGCCAGCACAGTTACTACAGATAGCACCGCCACTACAGCCAACACCGAGACGGATGCCCGCGCATGAGCCACACGATTGCCGGCGTCGCGACGCGCTCCCCCGAAACCCTCACCATGGCATCCGCTCTCAACGCCGCTATTCGTGACGCCATGACCGACGACCCCACCGTGGTGCTTTTTGGCGAAGACGTGGGGCCGCTTGGCGGGGTGTTCCGCGTGACCGACGGCCTGTACGCCGAGTTCGGCGAGACCCGGGTGAGCGATTCTCCCCTGGCGGAATCAGGAATCGTGGGCACGGCCATCGGCATGGCTATGTACGGCATGCGCCCGGTTGTCGAGATGCAGTTCGACGCCTTCAGCTACCCGGCATTTCAGCAGATCGTGTCGCACGTTGCCAAAATGCGTAACCGCACTCGCGGCAAGATTGCCCTTCCGATCGTTATTCGCATTCCCTATGCCGGCGATATTGGTGGTGTCGAGCACCACTCGGATTCCTCGGAGGCGTACTGGACCTCCACGCCCGGACTCACCGTTGTGTCCCCCTCAAACCCGGCCGATGCCTATTCCATGCTGCGCGAGGCGATCGCGAGCGATGATCCGGTGATCTTCATGGAACCCAAGAGCCGTTACTGGACCAAAGCCGAGCTCACCCTCCCCGTGACGACCGCGCCCATGGCGAGCGCCGTCATTCTTCGGGAAGGCACCGATGTCACCCTGCTCGCCTACGGACCCACGGTGAAGACCGCCCTGGCCACAGCGGAGCTTGCCACCGCCGAGGGACTCTCCATTGAGGTCATTGACCTGCGCAGCCTCTCTCCTTTTGACGATGCCACGGTGAGCGCTTCGCTGCGCAAAACCAGCCGCGTGGCCGTGATTCATGAGGCCGCACAGTTTGGCGGCTACGGCGCCGAGGTGGCTGCCCGTCTCACCGAACGCAACTTCTTCTACCTCGCCGCTCCCATTCTGCGCATCACCGGCTTCGACATTCCCTACCCCTCCCCCAAACTTGAAGAGTATTTTTTGCCCACGCCCGACCGTATTCTGGCCGCGATTTCGCGTTGGGAGTGGAGCTGATGCGCAACGATTTTCTCCTCCCCGACCTCGGTGAGGGCCTCACCGAGGCGGAGATCGTCTCGTGGCTGGTGGCGCCGGGCGACACCATCACCATTGACCAGCCTGTGGTGGAGGTGGAGTCGGCCAAGTCCGTGGTGGAGTTACCCTCACCGTTCGGGGGCATTGTCGAGAAGATCTTCGGTACTCCCGGAGAGACCATTCACGCGGGCCAGGTTCTGATCACGGTTGTCGATCCGGCCCACGCTGTCCTTGACGCTGCGCCTGACCCTGCGGATGACTCCGTGCCAGCCGCTGTGCCCGCCGCTGTGCCCGACACGGCACCCGGGGTGAGCGGTGCGGTTCTCATCGGGTACGGAACGACCGTGAGCACCCGGCCTGCTCGACGCGTCGTGCAGGGCAGATTCGGCACGCGGGCACCAACGGCCACTGCCACTGCCACTGCCACTGCCCCTGCTGTCCCCGTGCCGGTAACCGTCACCACGACACCGGAACCCTCTCCCCAAGCAGTGATCCAGCATCTCGACCCGTCCCGGCGCTCTCCCGTCGTGTCGCCTCTGGTGCGCCGTCTGGCCCGGGAGAACGGATTCGATGCGAGCCAGCTCCTGGGCACCGGACGCAACGGACTCGTCGTTCGCACCGACGTGCAGGCCTTTCTCCACGCGGTCCCGGCGAGCGCTCCGGTCGTGACCGTTCCGGATCCCCTGCCCGCGGCATCCGCTGTGAACACCCCGCTCGCGAGCGAGAGCGTGCGCATTCCCATCACCGGCCTGCGCAAGGTCGTGGCGCAACGACTCACCACGTCGCGCCGCGAGATTCCCGAGGCCACCATCTGGCTCGACGTTGACGCCACCGAACTCTTCGTGGCCCGCGATCGACTCCTCGCGGCAACCGGTGAACGCTTCAGCGTGACCGCCCTCATCGCCCGCTTCGTGGTGGCTGGTCTCCGCCGCTACCCGCTCTTGAACTCCTCGGTGGATACCGCGAGCCAGGAGATTCTGCAGCATGGAGCCATCAACCTGGGTCTCGCCGCCCAGACACCCCGCGGACTCATGGTTCCGGTCGTTCATGGTGCCCACGCCATGACCACGCGACAACTGCGGGACGCCATTGCCGGACTCGTGGTGAGCGCGGCCGACGGCACCTTCCCGCCGGCCGCGCTCACCGGAGGAACGTTCACGCTCAACAACTTTGGCTCACTCGGTGTTGACGGCTCCGCTGCAATCATCAACCATCCCGAAGCCGCGATGCTCGGCATTGGGCGCATGATCGAGCGCCCGTGGGTGGTCAATCACGAACTCGCGGTACGAACCGTCGTGGAACTCTCCATGGTGTTCGACCACCGGGTGTGTGATGGCGGAACCGCCGCGGGGTTCCTCACCTTCGTGGCGGGGTGCATCGAGAATCCCGTGTCGTTGCTGGCCGAACTGTGAGGCGTTGGTCGGCGGCGCTTCGCTAGAGCAGACCAAGAAAACGGGCGGCGATAACGACACAGCAGAGGTCAATGGCGAGAAAGACTCCGACCCAGAAGAGGCCCGGCACGTGGGTGAGCCGTGCCAGCTGGTCGGCGTCCGAGGCTCCGGCCGACCCGAGCGACCTCGACCGTTGCAGTTCCAGCACGGTACGCAGCGCCCCGACCAGCAGAAACACGGTGAGGATCAGCGCAAAAATGCTCTGCACCTGGGACGTGCCGAACCAGGTCACGGCAAAGATCACCCCACCGGCTACGAGAACCGACCACAGTCCGAACCAGTTGCGGATCTGAACCAGAAGCAGCAACAGTGCCGCCAGTAGTAGCCACAGCAGCGCCACATCGTAACCGCGGCCGAGGAGCCACGCGGCACCCACCCCGAGCAGCGCCGGGGCCGGGTACCCGGCTAGCAGGGTGAACGCCATACCGGGTCCTCGCGGTCGACCCCGACTCACGGTGAGACCCGAGGTATCGCTGTGCAAGCGGATGCCGCTGAGCCTTCGTCTGCTCAGGGTGGCCGCCACCCCATGCCCACCCTCGTGCACAATGGTGATGCCGTGACGGGTCACCCGCCACATCGCGGGAACGAGGACGAGAAGTGTGGCCGCCACCACGCTGGACCACGCCGCAATGAGGTTCAGTGGAGCATGCGGCTGGGTCAGGCTGTCCCCGAGTGCCCACAGTGCGTCCATGCATTCCACACTAGGTGAGCGGTTCCCTCCCCCTGCGCAGGGCGCACTGCCTAGCCGGGGTTGTGGTCGCCGAAGCCCCGCGCTCGGACGCGGGCTTGGGCTGTGGGCGACGGCCCAGGCCGCAAGGCATTCGGAACGGTCGGTGCCGACCAGGACAACCGCACGCCCTCCCCCGGTTCGCTCTTCACCTCAAACCGGCCGCCACAGATTCGAGCCCGCTGCCGCAGGTTGTCGAGGCCGCTGGACCGCACCGGCTGGGTGAACCCCTGCCCGTTATCGACGATCAACAGTCGAATACGGCCATGATCGGCGGTGACAGAGATTCGTACGCTCGTCGCCGCGGCGTGCCGGGTGACATTACTGAGCGCCTCGGTGATGACGGCCAGCAGATTCTCCGTAAGAGACTCCCCCAGATCGGCATCGATGGGGCCCGACAGCCGAATGTTCGGTGCAAACGTCAATGATCGGGTGCCCGCCGAGATCACCGCAAGAATCTTGCTGCTCATGCTTGCCGAGTCCTTCGACGCCCCCCGAAGCGAGTAGATGGTGTCCCGCAGCTCGTGGATCGTGCTGTCCAGCTCCACGGTCACGGCGGCAATGCGCTCCAGCGCCACCGGGTCGTCGGTGAATCGCCGGAGACTCTGCATGCTCAGCCCAGCCGCAAAGAGGCACTGAATCACGAGGTCGTGCAGGTCGCGGGCAATGCGGTCCCGATCCCCGAAGACCGCCTGCTGCTCGCGCATGCGGTGCACGTTCGCGAGTTCCAGTCCGAGTGCCACGTAGGAACCGAAGACCGCACTCATCTCAACATCGGTTGCACTGAAGGGGCTGGATCCGGGCGCGCGAGCGAGCAACAACACGCCCTGCCCCTCACCGGGCGGGCCAAGAGCAACGAGCAGCGTGTGCCCGAGGTTCGGACAGCCCCGAAGATCGGCCGCGACCGACGGGTCAATGACCTGCGACAACGCTGTCAGCACGGTCGACACCCCCGTAGCCCGCACCTGGGCCAGTGCTGTCACGCCCATGGCAACGCTCCGGCCGATCACAGCGGATGCCCCGGCGCCGGCACCCGCCGCGCAGAACACCGTGTCAGTTTCATCGGTCGGCAATCCCACGAGGGCAAGCACGGAATCTGACTCGAACATCGCGCGCTGGGCCACAGTGACGAGGCCGCTCCCGCCGTCGTCATCATCATTATCGAAAGATCGCAGCAGGTCTCGCGCCATGTCCGCACAGGCCTCGAGCCACGCCGCTCGGCGGCGCGCCTCGTCGAAGAGGCGCGCGTTCTCAATGGCGACTCCCGCCGCTGCGGCGAGCGCCACGGCGAGTTCCTGGTCCTCCGGGGTGAAATCACCACCCCCCTCCTTCTCGGTGAGATAAAGGTTGCCAAACACCACATCACGCACCCGAACGGGAACCCCAAGAAACGAGACCATCGGTGGGTGATGTTCCGGAAACCCGGCCGCCGCGGGATGCTGGCCCAGATCATGCAGGCGGATGGGTTGGGGTTCGCGAATGAGGAGTCCCAGCACACCCTTGCCTACCGGTAACGGACCGACCTTCCGCACCGTCTCCTCGTCAAAACCCACGGTGATGAAGTGCGAGAGACTCTGGTTCTCCCCAATGACACCGAGTGCCCCATACTGCGCGTTCAGAAGCTGGCAGGCAGACTCAACCACACGTTTAAGAACCGCATCGAGGCTGAGGTCCTCGGCAATCGACACGACCGCGCTCACCAGACCGCGAATACGCTCCTGCGTCGCCATCAGCTCATCCGCACGCCCCACCAGTTGCTGCAGGAGGTCTTCGATTCGCGTACTCCCGGCGTGCGGCACGGTTTCAGCCACGAGCACGGTTTCATCCAGTGGCACGCTGCCGTGAGGCACCGCTCCCGCAGGCAGATCAGCCAGCTGGTCTTCCATAGCGCAGCCCCACTTTCGATGCCGGAATGTGTCGAGGCTCACTCTGGCAGGTATTGGGCCCGACAACCAGCCGGATCGCTCGGGGACTCACATCAGCTATGCTTCCGCCGCTCCAAAAAAGCGTCCATTCGTCGAAACTTCTCCGGCGATTCAAACAGAATGGCCTGGGACTCATTGTCAACGAGCGGATGCGCGTCGAGCGGAGCGTGGAACACCTTCTTGGCCAGCTGGGTGGCGAGCGGATCCTGAGCTCCGATGCGATCGGCTAGGGCGTGCGCGGCGGCGAGAAGATCGACCGACTCGTGTACCTCGGTCACGAGGTGCACGGCGAGCGCCTCGTCGGCGGTCAGGATACGTCCGGCCAGAATGATTTCCTTTGCCACCGGTTCGCCCACAAGTTGCGCGAGCCGCCAGAGTGCCCCGGCGGCCGGCAGAATACCCAGCGCCGTCTCGGGGTTGCCGAGCCTGACGGTTGTGGAGGCAATGCGAAAGTCGGCCGCATACGCGAGTTCGGCTCCGCCGCCCAGCGCCCAACCGTCCAGAGCGGCGATAACCGGCATGGGCAGTCGTGCAATGCGGGAAAAGAGCCCGGAGTTGATGCCCCGCAGAGCATCGGCTTCGCGCCGCTCTCGCAGCTGCGCAATATCGGCGCCGGACGCAAAGACGCCGTTGCTTCCCGACAGAATAAGGATGCGCGGCTCGCGTTCGAGTTCCGCACACACGGCGTGCAGCTCATCGATCATGGTCTGGTCGATCGCGTTTCGCACCTCGGGCCGGTGCAGTTGCACATGGATCCGGTCCGGGGCACGGTCAACCAGCAGCGTCGTTGGTTCCGCAGTCACTCCGGGTGTAGTCGGCTCAGACACCGGTTCAGAAGAAGTCATCGGGGGTGCCGGCTGCCTTCGTCACCTCATCGGTGCCGATTCGCGCGGCGGTGAGCTTGGCCATGGCCACGCGCAGCCCGGATTCCATCTGCGCGGACCACACCTCGATCTCACGACGGGCGGCATCGGCGGCATCCGCTCTCGCTAATGCCTTTTCCTTCTCCTCGCGCTCGTTCTTCACCTGCTGAATGCTGAGCGTAATACCATAATACGCGGCCACCATGGAGGCGATCGGAGTGGCAATGACCGCG
Source organism: Cryobacterium sp. CG_9.6 (assembly GCF_029893365.1). Classification (NCBI taxonomy): domain Bacteria; kingdom Bacillati; phylum Actinomycetota; class Actinomycetes; order Micrococcales; family Microbacteriaceae; genus Cryobacterium; species Cryobacterium sp. CG_9.6. Next base: position 2,265,206 of record NZ_JARXUZ010000001.1, read on the forward strand.
AGGGCGTTGATGCTCTCACTCGTGACACTCACGATGATCATCACAATAAAGGCAACAGCCAACGACACCATGCCCACGAGAACCACGAGGGCTACGTTTGCCGGTGCCTTGACGCCAGGAACGGATGCCGCCGGCTGCGGAGTCGACGGGGCCTGTGGCACGTCTGTGCCCTGCGTTACTGAGCCTGACTGCCCCAGATTCAGAACCTTGGTCTCCGCCTCGTTCCGCAGACCCGACTCGGCAGCGAGTGCTGACGTAGACGTGCGCGGGGGCTTGGCTGTGGGCAAATCAGTCATGGTTTACTCCGTCATCCGTATAGTGGGGGTCGCTTCATTGTGGTGCGACTACGCAGTGGGGTCAAGAATGGTGGGTGCAGAGTTCAGAAACACTCGCTTGTAGCTTCGGCCATCGTCGAGTTGCACGGTCTGGCTCGTGAGCTTGCCGCGTGATACCTGCAGATACACGGCCTGGGCACTCACACCCAGCTGCGCGGCGGCTTCGGCAACCGAGAGTCCCGGCAGGTCGGTGGGCACGCTGCTCGGGCGCACGGAGCGTTTGCGGCCAGCGAGCAGCCGTGCTGAGATCTCCTCATCGGTCCCGGCCCACCGCCAGCGGGCGGCTGCCGGCTTGAGACCGGCGGCTTCCGCAATCTCGTCCCAGGTGGACCCGCCCTCAACGGCCGCGCGCACACTGGTGAGCATCACCGGGTCGGCTTCGAGTTCGTGCAGGAGAGCGCGGACGGCACGGAGGCGCTCAAGAGGTGCGCCGTCTCCCCGTGCGGATTCGCCGGACAGGGAGTGCACGGCGTTGAGGGCCGCTCGCGTGCCGGGGGCCAGAAAGTCAGTCACGATAGGCAGGTCTCCTCAGCGGGCAGGCAGGTCGGGAACGTGCGCCTCGGGTCCGGCTTCGCCGCCGAGCGCCTGCGCGAGGCGCTCACGGGCGCGCCCCAGATGGTCATCCAGGAGGTGAGCCGCTGCTTCGCTCTGGCCGTGCCGAATATGATCAAGGATCATGTCGTGCTCCGAGTGGATGAGGCCCGGGGAGAGCAGGTTGAGGCTCTGCACCCGGGTCATACACAGGCGCACCTCGCTCACCAGGGATCGATACATCTTGCTCATGCGCTCGTTCCCCATGGCGTCGATGAGGCTGAGGTGAAACCGCATGTCCGGTTCCACGAGATCCAGCGGCGAGGCATCGGTCAGCGCGGCTATTTGCTGGTTCGCGAGCACGGCATCCGGTGGCACCGTTTGCGTGGCGGCGAGCCGGCGAAGAACCTCGCACTCGAGGTAAGCCCGGGCCAGGTAGATGTCGCGCACCGCGTCGGGGCCAAGCTCCGCCACGCGTGCGGTCTTGTGCGCGCCGCGCACGAGCAGCCCTTCACTCACGAGGCGCTCAATGGCGGCCTTGGCCGTGGGTCTGGCCACGTCGTAGGAGGCGGCAAGATCGGTTTCGGTGAGCGCTACCTGCGCGGTGAGCTCACCCGCGAACAGGCGCGTGCGCAGATCGGCGGCGATGGCATCAACAATCGATGTGGCCGCAACGGAAATGACCACGGGTCCACCTTTCCCAACGTATTTATTCAATCTTGCCAGACAAGATCGAGGATGGCATTGACAGACATGCACACTTGTAAGACAATTTAGCCATCGCCACCTGAATGTGGCGCAACCTCAGTGTGGAGACCTCATCATTCAGACCAGCCTCGCTCTCGCCCTCGCGGCGCCGCCGCTCACAACCTCTTTCCTCGCAGCGACTACAGACCCCTTCCTGCAGATCACCGATCCGCTTTTCGGCAATCTGGCACTGTCGGCACTCTGCGCCGCCCTGCCCCTCATCCTGCTTTTCGTTCTGCTCGGCGTCTTTCGAATGAAAGCGCACAAAGCCGCACTCGCCGGCTTGCTGCTCTCCATCGTGCTGGCCATTGTCGGCTGGCAGATGCCGATCGGTCAGGCTCTGAGCGCGGCCGGCGCCGGAGCGTTCTACGGGCTGGTCCCCATTCTGTGGATCCTCGTGAATGCGCTCTGGATCTACAAGCTCACCGTGGCCACACCCTGGTTTGAGGTGCTGGGCCGCACCATTCGGTCGATCTCCAATGACCTGCGCATCCTGGCCATCCTCATCGCGTTCTGCTTCGGTGCTCTGCTCGAGTCGCTCGCCGGCTTCGGTGCCCCGGTTGCCATCTCGGCGGCCATGCTCATGGCGGCGGGCATGAAACCGCTGAAGTCGGCCATTGTCTCGCTGCTGGCCAATACCGCCCCCGTCGCTTTTGGCGCCATGGCCGCGCCGATCATTGCGCTCAACGGTGTCACGGGCCTTCCCATTCACGAACTGTCGCAGATGACCGGACGCCAGACACCGTTCATTGCCGTGCTCGTTCCGCTCATTCTCGTGTTCATCGTGGATGGCAAGCGTGGGCTGAAGCAGACCTGGCCGGTGGCGCTGGTGGCCGGACTCGTTTTTGGTCTCGCCCAGTTCGTCACCTCCAACTTCTTTGCCGTGGAGCTCACAGACGTCGTTGCCGCCGTGGCTACCGTCGGTGCCGTGCTGCTGATGCTGCGTTTCTGGCAGCCCACCGAAACAATTGGCCTCTCCCCCGATGAGGCTGCCGTTCTCGTAGGATCCGAGACGGTGCCCAGCTCGAACACCGCAACCGTTCGGGGTGCTGCGTCGTCACGGTCGTCCATGACACAGCCTTCGACAACACAGCCTTCGACAACACAGCCCGCCACAACACAGCCCGCGACATCCGCTGCTACAGCCACGGGGGCGATTGCGAGCATCGCTCGGGTTGCTCGACCTCGCACCAGCCAGGTGATGCTGTCCATTGCGCCGTACCTGATCATCATGACGATCTTCTCGATTGCGCAGATTCCGGCGATCAAGGCGTGGCTGTCCGTGGTCGGCAGCGTGACATTCCAGTGGCCCGGCCTGAACGTTGCCAACTCGGCCGGCGATCCCGTGCCGGCACAGATGTTCAAGCTCGACCATTTCAAGGCCACCGGTACGCTGCTCTTCTTCTCTGGCCTGCTCACCATGGCGCTCTATCGCGTCTCCCCGCGCCGCGGACTCACCATTTACTGGGACACCCTCGTGCAGTTGCGTTGGACGATCGTGACCGTCACCGCCGTTCTTGCCCTGTCGTTCGTGATGAACCTCTCCGGCCAGACCAACACCCTCGGTGTGGCGCTGGCCACCACCGGTGGATTCTTCGCGGTACTCTCGCCGCTGATCGGGTGGATTGGCGTGGCCCTCACGGGTTCTGACACCTCGTCCAACTCGCTCTTCGGGCAGCTGCAGGTAACCGCGGCAACCCAGACCGGACTCTCGCCGCTGCTCATGGCGGCTGCCAACTCCTCGGCCGGCGTGCTCGGCAAGATGCTGTCCCTGCAAAACCTGGCCGTGGCCGCCGCTGCCGTGGGTATGGCCGGGTCCGAGAGCCTCCTGTTTCGCAAACTCATCGGCTGGAGCCTCGGCCTACTCGTGCTCATCACGATTCTGATCCTGCTGCAGTCAACCCCCGTACTCGGATGGATGGTGCCCTAATCTCTCACTCCACAGTTTCCGCCACAGCTGCTGTCGCCACCCTCGATGCTCTGCGCGGGGCGGTCACCGACTCCGACCGGGTGCTCACCCGGGCAATCGATCGGCACGCGAATGCGCACGACGCGTCGCACTTCCTGCTGATTCCCCAGGCCGTGGTGGTGGCGGCCGATGCCGCCGAGGTGGGCCGGTTGTTACGAGCGAGTGCCGCTCAGGGCGTGCCGCTCACGTTTCGCTCCGGCGGGACAAGCCTCAGCGGTCAGGCACTCACCGACGGCGTGCTCGTGGATGTTCGTCGTAATTTCAAGCGTGTCGACGTGCTGGACGGCGGCATGCGGGTGCGGGTGCAGCCCGGAGTCACGGTTCGCGCGCTCAATGCACGTCTGGCGCGCTTCGGACGCAAGTTCGGTCCGGACCCGGCCAGCGAGGCCGCCTGCACCATTGGTGGGGTCGTTGCCAACAATTCCTCGGGCATGGCCTGTGGCACGGTCGACAACACCTACCAGACGCTCGAGTCCCTCACCGTGGTGTTGCCGAGCGGCACGGTGATTGACACGGGCGAAGCGGATGCCGACGCGCGCCTCCGCGCCCTCGAGCCCGAACTCCACGAGGGCCTCGTGCGCCTCTCCCGCCGTGTGCGCTCGAATCCGGCCTCGGTCGCCACCATCCGGCACCAGTTCTCCATGAAGAACACCATGGGCTACGGCGTCAATTCCTTCCTCGACTTCGAACGCCCGGTCGACATTCTCGCTCACCTCATCGTGGGCAGCGAGGGCACCCTCGGGTTTGTCGCCGAAGCCGTCTTCCGCACGATCCCCATCCAGTCGCACGTCACCACCGGCCTGCTGGTGTTTCCCGATCTGGAGGCCGCCAACGCTTCTCTCTCGGCTCTCGTGCAGGCGGGCGCCGCCACGCTCGAGCTCATGGATGCCCGCTCGCTGCGCGTGGGCCAGGGTCTCGACGAGACCCCTGCCGTCATTCGCGACCTTGCCGTGAAAGAGCACGCCGCACTGCTGGTGGAGTTTCATGCCGATACCGCCGACGGCCTCGCCGACACCAGTGCGGCCGGTCTCGAGCTGATGCCCACTCTGGGACTGAGCACGCCTGCACTTTTCAGCACCGACGCATCCGTTCGAAAAGAACTGTGGCACCTGCGCAAGGGGCTGTATGCGGCCGTGGCTGGCGCTCGTCCGGCCGGCACGACCGCGCTGCTGGAAGACGTGGTGGTTCCCGTGCCCGCCCTCGGTCCCACCTGCATTGAGCTGATTGACCTGTTCGATCAGTATGGGTACGAGGACACCGTGATCTTTGGCCACGCCAAGGATGGCAACATTCACTTCATGCTGACCGACGGGTTCACCGGCACCGAGTCGATCGAACGGTACCGGGCGTTCACCGAAGACATGGTGGATCTCGTGCTCGGCGAGGGCGGGTCCCTCAAAGCCGAGCACGGCACGGGTCGCGTCATGGCTCCCTATGTGCGCCGCCAGTATGGCGATGAGCTCTATGACGTGATGCGCTCGCTCAAGGTGCTCTGTGACCCCACCGGTATGCTCAACCCCGGCGTGATCATGAACGACGACCCCGACGTGCACCTGCGCGACATTAAGACCACCCCGCTCGTTGCCGAGGAGGTTGACCGCTGCGTCTCCTGCGGCTATTGCGAACCGGTCTGCCCGAGTCGGGAGCTCACCCTCACGCCTCGGCAGCGCATCGTCACGCTGCGCGCTATCGAACAGGCGAAGATTGACGGTGACACTGAGCTGGCCGCCGAGCTGTCGAAGGACTACACCTACAGCGCGGTGGAGACCTGTGCCGTCGACGGCATGTGTCAGACCGCCTGCCCGGTGAACATCGACACGGGCAGTCTCGTGAAGCGGCTGCGCCGGGCGCAACCAAAACCCGTGCAGGAAAAGGTGTGGAACGCGGCCGCGAAGAACTGGGGAACGGTTACGCGCGGAGCGGGCCTCGCGCTCTCCGTGGTTGCTCACGTGCCCACGCCGCTGGTGCTGGGTCCCAATCGTCTCGCCCGCGTGGTTCTGGGTACCGACACCGTTCCCCTGTATTCACCCGAACTTCCGGCCGGCGGTCCCACCCGGCAGCGTCCGGCCCCCGCGGTTCCGGCCCTCGGGATGGTGGAAGCCGTGTATTTTCCGGCCTGTGTGAGCACCATGTTCGGTCCAGCGGATGCCGCATCCCCCGGCGTGCAGGTGAGCTTCGAGCAGCTCTGCGCTCGCGTTGGCGTCACCCTCGTTGTCCCGCCCGAGATTGACGGTCTGTGCTGCGGAACTCCATGGGCCTCGAAGGGGCTCATCACGGGGCAGGCCACCATGCGGGCGAACACCCTGACCGCGCTCCGCCTCGCCACCCGGAACGGGGCTCTCCCCATCATCTGTGACGCGTCATCGTGCACGGAGGGTCTTCGTTCCACGATCGAGAGCGATGAGAACGAACCCTCGATGCGCGTGATGGACGCGGTGGAGTTCGCGGCCACACGCATCCTCCCGAATCTGCCCGCGTACGAGAAGCTCGAATCTCTCGCGCTGCACCCCACGTGCTCGTCCACGCGGCTCGGAATCAACGATTCTCTGCGCGTCGTCGCCGAGGGGGTTGCAGTCCGAGTGGATGTGCCGGAGAACTGGGGCTGTTGCGGGTTCGCTGGCGATCGCGGCATGCTGCATCCCGAGCTCACCGAGTCGGCCACGCGCACGCAGGCCGCGGAAGTGGCGGAGTTTGGCTCCGTCGCCCACGCCTCCTGCAACCGCACCTGCGAGCTCGGGATGACTCGGGCCACCCAGGAACCGTATCGTCACGTGCTGGAACTTCTGGCCGATCTTACGGCTGCTCCCCTTCCGCAGTCCGCACCTTCCGTCCCGCTGGTCGTGCCCCTGCCCGCTTAGCACCAAGCGACCCCCGCGAGCCGACCTCGAGACGCCCCCCTTTTCGCTGGTCGAGCCTGTCCAGACCCCGCGAGCCAACCTCGAGACGCCCCCCCTTTTTCGCTGGTCGAGCCTGTCGAGACCCCGCAACTCAACCTCGAGACGCGCCCCCCTTTTTCGCTGGTCAAGACCCCGCGAGCCAACCTCAGGAACACTCCCATTTTCGCTGGTCGAGCTTGTCGAGACCCCGCAACTCAACCTCGAGACGCGCACCCCTTTTCGCTGGTCGACACCTCGCGAGCCGACCTCAGGAACGCCCCCATTTTCGCTGGTCGAGCCTGTCGAGACCCCGCGAGCCGACCTCGATACGCTCCCGTCGCATCCGCTGATCGGTACATGAGGTGTTCTCATGAATGTCGGTGGTGCCTGCTTGACTTGGGTTATGGAGAACAACGACGAAGTGCCTCCAGAGGAGGATGCCGCGGGACTTGTCCCGCCCGACCCACCAGCACCAACCATCCCCAGTTTGCCGATCCCTGGTCAGTTGGCGATCACCACCGGTGACATTCGGCCCTGTGACGTGCCGCGGGTGAGGCGGGTGATTGATAAGGGTCAGAACATTCTGCTGGAGAGCATCACGGCCTTTGACCGCCTCATCAACTCCGCTCATGCCGCCCGTGCCACTGTCATTGCTGGCGCGCACCTGTGGACCACCAGTACCGCGCAGACCGGTCGCCCGAACGGCTCGCACGACCTCAGCGAATTTCAGTGGTCTGATGCCACCGCAGCGCATGAGGGGTTCGTGGCGGAACTGGCGGCGTTACTGACCATCTCGGAAGGTTCCGCCCGCAACCTCCTTACCGAAAGTGAGGTGTTACAAAACACTCTGCCCGGTACCCGCCGGGCCCTGCAGGCGGGAGACATCAGCTACCGTCACGCGCAGGTAATCATCGACAACGCTCTCTCCTTGCCCGATGCGTCGCACGGCGACTACGAAACGGAGGTCCTCACCAACGCCGCCACGCTCACCGTCCCGCAACTAAAGAAAAAAGCCATCACCGTGCGCGAACTCACCCACCCCGACAGTATCCGCGCCCGGCACCGAACAGCCCTGACCGATCGGTGCCTGCACGTGCAACCCGCCCGGGACGCCATGGCCTACCTTGACCTCACCCTCTCCAACGACGATGCGGCCGCCATCAACGACCGCATCGACACCCTCGCCCGCAGCCTGCAAACCACCGACGAAGACCGCACCCTCACCCAGTTACGCTGCGACGTGGCCGTTGACCTGCTCCTGAAAGGCGTCACCGAAACCGGTCTCGGTGCTGGCATCACCGGCAACGTTTACGTCACCGTGCCCGTACTCACCCTCATGGGCAAAGGAAACGAACCGGCGATGCTCGAAGGGTTCGGACCCATCGACCCCGACACGGCCCGCCGCATCGCCGGCACCGCCACCGGGTTTCACCGCCTCCTCATCCACCCCGAAACCGGTGCCGTGCTCTCCTTCGGCAAAGACACCTACCGTGTTCCGGCAGCCCTGCGCCGCTACCTCGAAGTACGCGACGAAACATGCCGCTTCGTGGGCTGCAACAAAAGCGCCCGGCACTGCGACATGGACCACACCCTCGCCTGGCAACACGGCGGCGATACCACCTTCACCAACCTCGCCGCCCTCTGCCGACGAAGCCACAAAATCAAACACGAAACCGGGTGGAACGTCACCCAAGACACCACCGGCACCCTCACCTGGACCAGCCCCGCCGGCAAACACTACGCCACCCACCCCGCCAGCAGGCTCCGCCCCCCGGTCCTCCCGCCAGAACTCACCCCACCCCCAGAAAAGGCGCCCTACCTCAACCCCTGGACCCAACCCATCACCTTCCCCACCAACGCCCCCTTCTAAAGACGGGAGACCCAAGGAGAACTCAAGGCCAGCAGAACCTTCTAGAAGACTGAGCAGCTCCGGGCGTTAACGCCCGGAGAGACTTTTACCCCGCACTGAGCTGCCGCGGGCATTTCGGACAGCGGAATTAGTGGATTCTTCTACGCTGCCAATGCTGGCTGCTGATAACCATAGTGGACTTCATTAGGCCTGCGGTAACCAAGAGCTGAGTGCCGGCGTCGGCTGTTGTAAAACCCTTCGATGTAGCGAATGACGTCGCTGCGAGCTTGTGATTTCGTGGCGTAAGCGGTGCGATAAACACGCTCATTCTTGAGCATCGAGAAGAAACTTTCCGCCATGCTGTTGTCCCAACACACGCCGGTGCGGCCCATGGAGGAACGCATCCCCAGGCCGGACACGAGAGCCCGAAATTCGGCCGAGGTATAGACGCTGCCGCGGTCGGAATGCCAGATCGCGTCGGCCTCGATCACGGTCGTCGCAGCGGCGTTGCGGAGGGCGTCGGCGACGAGCTCGGTGCGCATGTGATCGGCGATGGACCAGCCGACAACCTTCTTGGAATAGCAGTCGATGACGGTGGCCAGATAGATGAATCCTTGCCAGGTATGGATGTAGGTAATATCGCCGACGAACTTCACCCCGGGGCGGTCGGCGGTGAAGTCGCGTTTGACGAGGTCGGGCATGTTGGCGGCCGCTTCGGCATCGGCTTCGGTAGTGATGCGGAAAGGCCGTGGTTGGCAGGCTACGAGGCCAATCTGGCGCATAAGCTGCCGCACCAGTTCGGGCGAGCACTCGGTCTGCTCCGCGGCGAGGTCGGCGTGGATTCGGCGGTATCCGTAGGTGCCGTCGGACTCCTCGAAGAAGTGTTGAATCCGCGCGATCAGGGCCTCTCGCCGGGCCGCGGTCGCGGACTGCGGCCGGATCGCCCAGTGGTAGAAACCGGACGTTGACACGGCCAGCCAGAGGCACATTTTCACCACCGAATTCCGGTTGGTGGGCTCAGAATTTTGGGAGTCGATGTACTCGTACTTGCTCACTACCGCTGCTCCCGCGCGAAGTAAGCGCTGGCTTTTTTCAAGAAAGCGGTCTCCGCCCGCAGCTCTTGAACTTCCCGCTCGAGTTCCTTCAGACGGGCCCGTTCCGACACTGTCAGGTCCGCTTCGGTGCCGCCGTTGGCCTCGCGGTATTTGTTGAGCCAGTTCCGGAGCGTCTCGGGCCCGACGCCGTATGCGGTGGCGACGTCCTTGATCGGTTTGGAGGTATTGATCACCTCGCGGCACAGCTCGTCTTTGAACTCTTGGGTGAAACGCCTACGTGCTGCGGCCATGCTGATCTCTACTTTCAGTGAACTCTCATTTTAAGAGGGCCCGCTGTCCGAGATATCCGCGGCAGCTCACACCTCCACCTCGGTACACACGGCCAGCCTCACACGGACAGCCCCACACTCAAACACTGCTCAGAACCGCAGTGAATGCGGGATACTCAAGGACATGACCTTTGCTTCGCTCGCCGCGTTTGCTGGCTTGTGCCTCCTGCTGTCGGTAACCCCGGGGCCCGACACATTCCTGGTGCTGCGAATCGCGCTGAACCGCGCGGGCGCTGGCATCGCAGCCGCCGTGGGTTCCGCAGGCGCATCGCTGCTGTGGGCAGTGCTCGTGGGCCTCGGCCTGGCAGCCATCATGGAGCAGTCCGCTGAGGTTTTCCGCTGGCTGAAGATTGCGGGCGGCTTGTACTTGCTCTACCTTGGCATTTCTTCGTTCATGAAAAGCCGCACGTCCACAAAACGTGCACGTGAAACTCCTGGCCAGGAATTGCGCGTGCGCTATTCCCTACCCGCCGGGCTGAGCGCTGGCGCCCTGTCTACGATGCTCAATCCCAAGGTGGGTCTGTTTTACCTGGCGATCGTGCCGCAGTTCATCCCGCCGGGCGGGGACACCATGGCAACGGCTCTGATTCTGGGGGTCATCGAATCCGTCATTGCCTTTGCCTACCTCGCCATCATCGCGGTTATCGCAGCCAAGGCCATGTCGTGGCTACGTCGACCCAAGGTCAACGCGGCCGTGGAAAACTCCAGCAGCGCAATCATGGCCGTTCTCGGAGTGGGCGTCATTGCATCCGGAGCTACCGGGTAATTTTCCGTCCGCGTGTGACCGCGTTTCAGTTACCGTTGCAGCGGCTTAAATCGCAGCTCGTGGACTCCCCGCACGGGCGCCGTGCCTCCGTGAAAGCGCCCTGTTTCGGTGGGCGCACCCGAGATCGGTGGGCGCTACGCCCGTTACCGTAGCGGCCACCTATTTTCGAGGCGAAGCTGGCTGACGAGGTCTCGAGACGCCGGCGAAAAGCGTGCCGGCTCCTCGACCAGTGAGGCGAGGCTAGCGCACCACCACGACGGCGTGGGGCGCCAGCAGGATGGAATCCGCCTGCGTGCGCACCACGGGATGACCATCGGTGGCGAAGGACAGCAGAACCTCGCCCGCTGTCGCCGGCAACAGCTGCGCAACGGGTGCGAAGTTGATCAGGATTTGCGTCCGGCCGCGTCGGAGCCGCAGCCAGGCATCCGTCTCGTCATAGTCCACGGTGGTGCTGCTAAAACGTGGGTCGGTCACGTCGGCGTTGGAATGACGCAGGGCGGCAAGCTCTCTGTAGAACCTCAGCATGCAGGCGTGCTGCGGCTGATCGATCTCGGACCAGTCCAGTTTGGACCGCTCAAAGGTGGCCGGATCTTGCGGGTCCGGCACAACGCTCGGGTCCCAGCCCATGCGGGCAAATTCCGCGATTCGGCCAGTGGCGGTGGCCATTCCGAGTTCCGGCGCCGGGTGGGATGTGAAGAACTGCCAGGGCGTACCGGCGGCCCACTCCTCACCCATGAACAGCATGGGTGTGTACGGCCCCAGCAGCGTGAGCGCCGCAGCAATGGCCAATTGCCCGGTATCAAGGTGAGCGGTGAGTCGATCACCGATGGCACGGTTGCCAATCTGGTCATGATTCTGGGAGGCAACAACGAGCCGTGACGTGGGCATGCGCTCGGTGTCGATGCGCCGTCCGTGGTGTCGGTCGCGAAAGCTCGAAAAGGTCCCGTCATGCATAAAGCCCACCGTGAGCACCTTGGCGAGCGCGCCGAGCGGTTCGAAGTCGGCGTAATACCCCGTGGTCTCGACGGTGAGAGCCACATGCACGGCATGGTGAAAGTCGTCACTCCACTGCGCATCGAGACCGTACCCACCGGCCTCCCGCGACGTGATGAGACGCGGGTCATTGAGGTCGGACTCGGCAATGAGGGTGAGCGGACGCCCCACCGCGGCGCTCAAGACGGAGACCTCCAGCGCAAGCTCCTCGAGGACGTGAGTGGCACGGCTGTCGCGCAGCGCGTGCACGGCATCCAGTCGCAGGCCATCCACGTGATAGTCCTGCAACCACATGAGGGCGTTGTCGATGATGTAGCGGCGCACAGGCTCAGAATTGTGCCCATCAAGGTTGAGCGAAGCTCCCCAGGTGTTGCCCGCGGCCTCGCTCAGGTACGGTGCAAACTGCGGCAGGTAGTTGCCGCTGGGGCCGAGATGGTTGTACACGACATCTTGAATGACACCCATGTTGGCGTCGTGGCAGGCATCGACGAAGCGCTGGTATGCGGCCGGGCCACCGTAGCCCTCGTGCACCGCGTACCAGAGAACACCGTCATAGCCCCAGTTATGCGTGCCATTGAACGCGTTCACCGGCAGCACCTCCACGAAGTCCACGCCAATCGACGCGAGGTGCGGCAGCCGGGCAATGGCGGAATCCAGGGTTCCCTCGGGCGTGAAAGTACCGATATGCAGCTCGTAAATGGTGCTGCCCGCCAGCTGTCGACCGGTCCAGGCCGTGTCGGCCCACACGTGGTCGCCGGTGTCAACGAGTCGCGACAGACCGTGCACGCCGGAGGGCTGCTGCCGGGACCGCGGGTCGGGAAAGGGACCACGGCCATCCACTCGAAAGCCATAATCCACAGCGGATGTCGTCAGGCCGGCTGCAGGTCGCCACCAGTCGTCGTCTCCGCGGCGCATCTCGTGCTCGGTCTGCCCGGTGGCGTCGCTCAAGACGAGGTGCACCTGCGTTGCGGTGGGCGCCCAGACGGTGAATCTGTGGTCGATCATCAGTGGATCCTTTCGGCCGCGAGCAGCGCAACCGGATAGCGGGCAAGGAGGTCAGCCAGGCGCACCGCGCCGCCAGAGACGCGTTCGCCGGTCAGAACGTTCACATACGGTCGCGCTTCCAGAATGACGGTACTGTCACCCCACCCATTCGTAGCCGCGAGGGCCACGGGGAGCCGGGTGGCGACCGTGACCGCCCCGCCCCGGTCGAAGGCGATGGCGTGCTCGGCAGCGGCGCCGAGTGCCACGACGGGAACGTATCGGCGGAACAGCTCGGGGCGGTCCCGACGAAGACGCAGGGCCCGGGTGGTGACCAGGAGCTTGGCCGCGCCCGTCTCGTCAACCGGCGGCAGCCATCCGCTCTCAATGCGGTCAAGGTATCCGCGGCGGAGGTCAAAATCAACCGCGCGCCGGTTGTCGGGGTCAACCAGCGACATCTCCCACAGTTCGCTGCCCTGATACACGTCGGGCACCCCGGGCGCCATCAGCTGCACCAGCTTGGCCGAGAGGGAGTTGCTCCACCCCGCCGCACGCACCCGCGCGACAAACGCCGTGATGAGGTCGCCGAGCGGCGCGTCAGCGGTGGCGGCGACCAGCCGGTGCAGTGCCGCCTCAAACTGTGGGTTGGGGGCGGTCCACGTTGTGGACGTGCCGGCCTCCCGCGCCGCCTTCTCGGCGTAGGCACCGAGGCGCTCGGGCGAGAGCGGCCAGGCACCCACAATCGCCTGCCAGAGCAGATTCTCGAACGGGGCATCACCGAGGGGCGCAGCGGCTCGGAATTCGCCCAGCGCACGCTCCCACTCCCCCGGAACCTCGGCAAGCACGCTGATGCGCGCCCGAACATCCTCGCCGCGTTTCGTGTCGTGGGTGGAGAGGGTGGTCATCGAAGCCGGGAACGCCGCCTGTCGCGCCTGCTGCCGGTGATGAAACTCCTCGGCCGAGATCGAGAATTCGCTCGGGTCAGCGCCCACCTCATTAAGGGACGTCAGGCGGGTGAAACGGTAATAGGCCGTGTCCTCCACACCCTTGGCCATCACCATGCCCGACGTTTGCTGAAACCGCACCGTGAACGGATGCCCCGCCTCACCGAACACGCTCACCAATCGGTTGATCTCCACCGACAGGTCGGGGCGGCGCCCGGCCGCGAGCTGCGCGGCCTCGGCCACGTGCGCGCCGCGGAGCGGCAGGTAGGAGCGGTACACCGGAAAGCAGGAGAGCAGCTCGGCGATGGCATCCGCTGTGACGTCCCCGGCAACCTCCGAAACGCTCACCAGTCGCGTCAGCCGCAACACCTCCGAGCGCAGAATCCCATCGGCAATTGCCCGCTTATTCTCGTGCACGAGATCGGTCCAGGACACATCATGACGGCCCTGAAGCCGGGCCTCAAGTGCGTCCAGGGGTGCCTGACTCCGGGGATCCACGAGGACCCGGTCGACATCTGCGAGCCCGTCATACCCGGACGTTCCGCTCGTGGCCCAGTTCGCGGGGAGTTGTTCCGGACCTTCGAGAATCTTCTCCACCAGCACGTACGCCTCGCCGGTGGCCTCGCGAAGGCGGTCAAGGTATTCGCCGGGGTGAGCGAGACCATCGGGGTGGTCCACTCGCAAACCCTGCACGAGGCCCGCGCGCACCCAGCGCACAATCTCGGCGTGGGACTCATCAAACACCCACGGCACCTCCACCCGCAGCCCGGCCAGGCTGTTCACCGCAAAGAATCGACGGTAGTTCAGCTCGGCATCGGCTCGGCGCCAGTTCACGAGTTCATAGTGCTGCCGCCCGTAAACGGTTGAAACGGATGCGCCATCCGCCGCACTTCCCTCGGCCAGTGGAAAGCGATGATCAGAGTACACCAACTCATCACCCACGATTTCGAGGTGATCCAGTTCATCGGCCGCATCGCCGAGCACCGGCAACCGAATCTTTCCGTTGGCGCTCTGCCACTCCACATCAAAGGCGTCAGCGTACCGTGACGTCTTCCCCTTGCCGAGCAGGTCCCACCACCAGGCGTTCTGTGCCGGCGTGGCCACTCCCATGTGGTTGGGCACAATGTCAACGAGCAGTCCGCGACCGGCCCCGGCCACGACGGCGGCGAGCCGGTCGAGTCCGTCCGCGCCGCCGCGTGCCGGGTCAATCTGAGAATGATCCACCACGTCGTAACCGTGGTCAGATCCGGCCTCCGCCTTGAGCAGGGGCGAGAGATAGAGCCAATCGGCGCCGAGACGCCAAATGTAATCGGCGGTCTCCGCAGCAGCAGTCAGGTCGAACGCTTCACGAATCTGCAGCCGGTAGGTCGAAACCGGCACGATCACCGCAGACCACCGGACCTGGTGGCCTGCGCCGGAAGCGTAATGGTGCCGGTGAGACCGGCGAGAGAGGCGGCCACGGAATGGTCGGGGGCAGCGACGGGCGCCGTGTAGGCCCGAAAGACCACCAGAGAACGGGATGCAATCGTTTGGACCGCCCCCGCCGGGCGTGGCACGTCGTCGGCGCCCTCGCCGGCGGTGTCGACGACGATCTCCCACTCGGCCCCAAATTCCTCGGGGGGAAGGGTGAAATCCACCTCGTCGGAATCTGCGTTGAAGCAGAGGATGAAGTTCACATCAGAGATCTCGTGGCCGCGAGAATCGCGCTCTCGAATTCCGCTTCCATTGAGGAATTTGGCCACCAATCGGGTGCCCGTCTTGTCCCAGTCCTCTTCCGCCATCTCGGTGCCGTCGGCGCCCAGCCAGACGATGTCGGGGAGGGAATCGCCCACGCCGCGTTTGCCCGGGCGACCGCTGAAGAAGCGGCTCCGGCGAAACGTGGGATGGTCTCGCCGCAGGCGCGAAATCGCGGCCGTGAATTCAATGAGTGGCTGGTCCGCTTCGTCCCAGTGAATCCAGGACAGCTCCGAGTCCTGCGCATACGAATTGTTATTTCCACTCTGCGTGCGGCCCAGTTCATCGCCGTGCAACAGCATGGGAACGCCCTGCGAGAGCAGGAGGGTGGCCAGAAAGTTGCGGTGTTGTTTCGCTCGGAGGGCGAGGATGTCGGGGTCGCTCGTGGGCCCCTCCTCCCCCGAGTTCCAGGACCGGTTGTGCGACTCACCGTCGTTGTTGTCTTCACCGTTTGCGTCGTTGTGCTTCTCGTTGTACGACACCAGGTCGGCCAGCGTGAATCCGTCGTGGGCTGTGACGAAGTTCACCGAGGCCACCGGGCGACGCCCCGAGTGCTCGTAGAGGTCGGAGGAGCCGGCAATCCGGCTGGCAAATTCGCCCAGGGTCGAGGGCTCTCCGCGCCAGAAGTCGCGCACCGTGTCCCGATACTTACCGTTCCACTCCGACCACTGCGACGGAAAGTTACCCACCTGGTAGCCGCCGGGGCCAACGTCCCAGGGCTCGGCGATGAGCTTCACCTGAGACACAATCGGGTCCTGCTGCACGAGCTCAAAGAAGGTGGACAGTTTGTCCACGTCGTACAGGTCGCGGGCCAGCGCCGAGGCGAGGTCGAACCGAAATCCGTCGACATGCATCTCAAGCACCCAGTACCGCAACGAGTCCATAATGAGCTGCAGCACGTGCGGGTGCCGCACATTGAGGGTGTTTCCGGTGCCGGTGTAATCCATGTAATAGCGCTTGTCGTCATCCATCACCCGGTAATAGGCCTCGTTGTCGATGCCCTTGAACGAGAGTGTCGGGCCGAGATGGTTCCCCTCCGCCGTGTGGTTGTACACAACATCGAGAATCACCTCGATGCCGGCGGCGTGCAGGCTCCGCACCATGCCCTTGAATTCCTGTACCTGCTGTCCCAGATCCCCGGTGGAGGAGTACGTATTGTGCGGGGCGAAGAAACCGATGGTGTTGTAACCCCAATAGTTGTTGAGGCCCTTCTCCATCAGGGTGCTGTCGTTCACAAACTGGTGCACCGGCATGAGTTCCACCGCGGTGACACCCAGCTTCTGCAGGTGGTCCACGACGGACGGATGCGCGACGCCCGCATAGGTTCCGCGCTGCGATTCCGGCACGGCTTCCTGCAGCTGGGTGAGACCCTTCACGTGTGCCTCGTAGATGAGGGACTCGCTGTACGGAGTGCGAAGGGGCCGATCCCCCGCCCAGTCGAAGAACGGGTTGACGACAACTCCGAGCATCATGTGCGGGGCGGAGTCTTCATCATTGCGCGACTCGGGGTCACCGAAGTTGTACGAGTACAGCGACTGATCCCAGTCGATGGCCCCACAGGTTGCCTTGGCGTAGGGATCAAGAAGAAGCTTGTTGGGATTGGCCCGGTTGCCCGCGGAGGAGTCACCATCCCCGTACACGCGATACCCATACAGCTGACCTGGCTGCACCAGGGGAAGGTAACAGTGCCAGATGTAGGCGGAGGACTCGCGAATTTCCACCCGTGTCTCCACGCGCACCTGTTCGCCATCCTCATCAAAGAGGCACAGCTCGACGCGGGTGGCTGCCTCACTGAAGAGGGCAAAGTTTGTACCACTACCGTCGAATGTTGCACCGAGCGGATAGGGAGTTCCGGGCCAGGTATCCATGAGGCTCCTCGAAATGGAATCGGACGAGGGGCATGCCAGATGCCCTCTCAGTACGCTAGCCCATACCGTGCCCGATCGCTGGCCCATGACACCCAAATGGGTCGCAGAAGATCACTCCGTCACTGTGAAACCTGTCCCTGACTTCTGTGTCAGAACCAGGGCTAACTCTGCTGTGCGGACTGCTTTCGAGCCGCACGCCGGGCCCGCCACCAGGACAGGGCACGTTCGAGAACACGCCTCAGAAAGAGACCCAGCCGGTGTGCGGCAGGAAATTCGGTGCCGAGGATGGCGATTCCGAGAAACACAATCAGCCAGCCGGGTCCGGGAAGCGGTATCAGCAACACACCGATGAGCACGACCACCACTCCGAGAACTCCGAGGGCGAGACGGTAGGCCCAGCGCACGCGGGGGTGACGTTCCACCCACGCCCGACAGCGCCGCAGTATGGCCCGAACCGGGTGGTTGGGGTCGCTACCGGTCTCGATTTCCCTCGCGAGAATGTCAGTCATGTGCTTAACCTAGGAGGCGCAGCTGGGAAATTGACCGGGCTCCGGTGCTACTCAACGCCATCCACGTATAACCACACCCGAGCATCCCGCACAAAACGGCTCGTCTCGTGCTGGCTACCGCGTTCGCCGTGTAACCGATAGTGAGCCGTGAATTCCACGACACCTTCCCGCTCGAAGGGACCGCCGCCACTCGTTGCGTCAATTACGAGGCGTGTCCAGACCATCCCCGCCTCGAGGGTGAGAGTGGCGGGTGCGGTGAGCGGATGCCACGTGGCCAGCAGGTACGCAGCGTCACCCACCGCAAAGGCCGAGTATCGCGAACCCATGAGCTGCTCCGCCGTGGGCGCGCCCACATCACCGCGGTGATACCGGTTGCAGCACTCCGGATAGGTCAACCCGCTGTTGCAGGGACACCGATCGGATACAGACGGAGACGACATCGTGAACCACCCCTTATTTCCCGAGACGTTAAACAAAGAAAACCCCGACCAGGTCGGGGTTTTCTTTCAATTGTGGATCCGAGGGGATTCGAACCCCTGACCCCCTGCATGCCATGCAGGTGCGCTACCAGGCTGCGCCACGGACCCATTTCGCTGTTTCGGTTTGCCCCGAAACAACTTGTTTAGACTACTGCATAAAACAGCAGACGCGAAACCGAACTAGTCGTTTATCTCTGACTTCTCACTAACTTCAGAATCTTCGCCGACCTCAGGTGCCTCAGCATTATCGGTGGCCGCAACAGCTGCAGCGGATGAACCAGACGTCAACTCAAGCGGAATCACCGGGCAGTCCTTCCACAGGCGCTCGAGTGCGTAGTACTCGCGCTCTTCCTCGTGGAAAACATGCACAACAAGGTCGCCGAAGTCAACGAGCACCCAACGCCCAGCAACGCGTCCTTCGCGACGCAGCGGCTTGTGTCCGGCCTCAATGAGCTGATCTTCAATCTCACCGGCAATCGCAACCACGTTGCGCTCTGAACGCCCCGTGACGATGAAGAAGATGTCGGCGAGCGGAAGCGGGTTGGACACGTCCAACGCGATCAGGTTTTCACCGGCCTTCGACTCGGCAGCGGCGACAGCTATCTTGAGCAGTTCGCGAGAGTGGGCAGTTGCGGTCATTGAATAAATCCTTGAATTTGAGACGTCTTGATGAAACAGAAATCGATATGAACGGAAAAGGTAGGAAAAGATCTAAAAGATTTGAAGCAGATGTCCAACGAATAATAGCGCCGACACACTCACGGCAAGAGCTGCAGTCGACACGACCAAAACAACCGGTAGCGTCACGCCGCCCTTCTTGGGAGGCGTCATCACGTTACGCGTTGATGCGTGTGTGCTGATGGCCCGACTGGCGCTCACCGGCGCATTGTCGGTGAGTCCGATGTCGTCAAGTGGCTCATTCATCTGATCGACGTCGGACGAATCGAAGTGATTGGGGTGCTGTCCAGTCTCGCCGAGGCTGCGTGGCAAATCGAAGGAACCCGTGATGAGAATCTCACCGGTATTCGAAAATGGTCCACTGCTCGTGCCCTGATTCGGAATCGAGGGCAGGATCAACGCGTTCGTCGTGGTGGGAATTCCGCCCGCGCCCACGCCCAGAGACATCAGATCATCGAGAGATTGCAGAGGCAGTGCTGCTGGCGCCTCATCCTCACCCTTATCGATGGACCAGTGGCCCACCGGGGGGTTGAGGGTGTTGGTGTCGGTAGAAACGGTTTCCTCAGCGTCAACCACATCAGTCGCCACAGCAGTCGCCGCTGCAGCCACCGCGGTGGTCGCACGGACCGCCGACGGCGAAACCGACGGGGTGGGAGCCTTCACCGCGCGGTCGCGCGGAACAATCTTGTCCTTGGCCGCCTCCGACTCAAAGTCGAGGACGTCTGCGGCTTCCGCGGCATTGAGGGCCCGCAGTTCCCGACGCGTCAGAGTTCGACCGGTGAGATCCAGAGACGGTTGTGGAACAGCGGATGCCGCACCCGACCCGCCCGAACGCGGTGCGAATGACGTCATGGGGGGAGCCGTGTCGGGCCGCGCGGTATCCGGGAGGTCAACAACGGCTGGGGCAGTGGAGTCTTTCGACTGATCCGCCTTCGCGGCGTCAGTACGGCGCTTGTGGCCGAGCCGCGGCTTGCGTGCGGACGATTCAGAAGACGGGACGACAGCATCCGAGCTTGTTGCCGTTGTGTTCGGCACGACATCAGGCTCGGCCGCGATGTCGTTGGACAGGGGCTGCGCGGCACCGGAGTGCTGTTCGAGTGCCAGGGCGGCCTCGCGGGCCTGCCGGCGGGTCAGTGGCGGTTGGCTGTTGCCCAACGTCATACCACGCTCCGATACAGGTGGTGCTTAGAAATGTACTGGACGACCCCATCCGGGACCAGATACCAGACCGGGAATCCCCGATTGACCCGTGCCCGGCAGTCAGTGGACGAGATGGCCAGAGCCGGGACCTCCAGTAAGCTTACGTCTTGGTTGGGCAAACCCGAAACACTCAGTTCATGTCCCGGACGACTCACAGCCACAAAGTGAGCCAGTTCCCACAGCTCTCGAACGTCTTTCCAGCCCAAAATCTGGCTGATCGCGTCGGCACCGGTGATGAAGAACAGCTCGGCATCGGGACGCTCGGTGTGCAGATCGCGCAGGGTGTCGATCGTATACGTGGGTCCGTGACGGTTGATGTCCACGCGGCTCACCGTAAAGCGCGGGTTGGATGCCGTGGCAATGACGGTCATGAGGTAGCGGTGCTCACTCGGCGTCACCCCGGATTTCTGCCAGGGTTCGCCGGTGGGCACGAAGATCACCTCGTCGAGGTCGAAACTCTGTGCCACCTCACTTGCAGCCACCAAGTGCCCGTGATGAATCGGGTCGAACGTGCCGCCCATGACGCCAATGCGCGGACGACGCTCCGTCGTTGCTTCCATCACGGGCTAACGAACTGGCTAGTGCTCGCCGCTACCGATGGCGCCGCCACTAGCCCGAGCGTACGCGGCTGCTTTGGCGCTGTGGCGGTTGGCCACGTCGCGGAAGCTCCAGAGCACGAGTCCCAGGCCCAGGAACAGCACGGCTGCGATGGCCGGGTACACCAGCAGGGGAAAGGGCAGTTCCACGTGTTCCACCTCAGCAGAAAAAGCGGACGTCACTAGGGGGCTAGCCAGCACAGCGGTCACAAACGACATGGGTTCTCCAATTCACACGCACAAAAAATAGGGCTTTCGCCACCAGAATCAGTCTAGTGCGGCCTAGGCCCGCACCTGTCCTGAACCGCGCACGATCCACTTGGTACTCGTCAGCTCTGTGAGCCCCATCGGGCCACGAGCGTGCAGCTTCTGGGTGGAAATTCCCACCTCGGCGCCAAATCCGAACTCAGCACCATCGGTGAAGCGCGTTGAGGCGTTCACCATAACGGATGCCGAATCCACCTCGTTGAGGAATCGTTCGGCATTGACAACGTCGTTGGTGATGATCGACTCGGTGTGCCCGGTGGAGTAGCGACGAATGTGAGCAATGGCCTCATCGAGGGAATCGACGATCGCGACCGATACATCGAGGCTCATGTACTCGGTGCTCCAGTCTTCCTCGGTGGCCGGCACCGCCGCGGGGTACAGCGCACGCACGCGAGCGTCAGCGTGGATGGTCACACCCGAGGCGGTGAGCTTGTCGAGCACACCGGGGAGCACCCGGGCAGCCGCTGTGCGATGCACCAGCAGCGTCTCCAGAGCGTTACACACGCTCGGGCGCTGCACCTTGGAGTTGTGCACAATATCGATGGCCCATGCCTCGTTGGCCGAGTCGTCGAGGAAGATGTGCACAACGCCGGAACCGGTCTCAATCACGGGCACCTTGGCCTCGGTCACGACCGTTTTGATCAGGTTGGCGCTACCCCGAGGAATCAGCACGTCCACGTAACCACGGGCCTTCATCAGCTCGGTGGCCCCGGCGCGGCCGAAGGCATCAATGGTTTGCACGGCTTCCCGCGGAAGCCCCACCGACTCGATTGCGTCCTGCACGAGGGCCACGAGAACGCGGTTTGTGTTCTCGGCGGCCGAGCCACCACGAAGCACCACGGCGTTGCCGCTCTTGAGGGCCAGTGCGGCCAGATCCACGGTCACATTGGGGCGAGCTTCGTAAATGACGCCGATCACGCCGAACGGCACGCGTACCTGACTGAGCTTGATCGCGTTGGGCATGGTGCTGCCGCGCACCACCTCGCCCACCGGATCGGTAAGCAGAGCCACCTGCGTAACGGCGTCAGCGAGTGACGCGACGCGGGATTCATCGAGCGACAACCGGTCCAGCAGGCCAGCCGTGAGGCCGTTTGCCTCCCCGGCGGCGAGGTCGGCGCGGTTGGCGGTGAGGATGGAATCGACACTTCCCCGCAGCCGTTCGGCGATAGCACCGAGCGCCTTGTTCTTCAGCGCGGTCGGAGCCGACGCGAGAACAATGGACGCCGCACGGGAGTCTTCGAGGGTGGGCGTGAGCTGGACATCGGGAAGTACGGGGTGCAACATCTGTCTAGTTTACCAAAGTCGGCGAAACGGCGGCGCAGCGGGCTCGAACCAGGTGCCCACCGGTTCACCGCGCAGGGCCTCGGCCGCCAGAGTTGTGGCCGTCACCAGCACGGCAGTGCCACTGGCAGCGGCCAGCCGGGCCGCCATCACCTTGGTGCTCGCTCCCCCGGTACCCACACCATTGACCGACGTGGACCCGAACGTCATTCCAGGGAGCAGATCGCCGTAGGCCACTAGCGAAATGGGTTCGGCACCCGGCACCTCCGGCGGCTGGGTGTAGAGCGCATCCACGTCGCTGAGCAGCAGCAGCAGGTCGGCTCCGCACAGCGTGGCCACGAGCGCTGCGAGACGATCGTTGTCCCCAAACCGGATCTCGTGCGTGGCCACGGTGTCGTTCTCGTTCACAATGGGCAGAATCCGCAAATCCAGCAGGCGATCCATGGCCCGCTGGGCGTTGCTGCGCGGAGTGGCATTTTCCAGGTCACCCGCGGTGAGCAGCACCTGACCGGCCACGATGTCGTAGCGATCCAGGCTGTTCTGATAGTGCGCGATCAGCAGACTCTGACCCACGGAGGCCGCCGCCTGCTGCGTGGCCAGGTCGGTGGGGTGATCGTTCAGCCGAAGGTACGGCATGCCGGTGGCAATCGCGCCGGATGAGACGAGAATGACCTCCGTGCCGCCGGCGTGTGCGGCGGCCAGTGCGTCAACGAGGGGGCCGATTTGTGTGGCGTTCTCGCCGCTGATTGACGACGAACCCACCTTCACCACAATGCGGCCAGCGGATGCGATCTTCTCGCGCGACAGCGAATTCACGGCGTGCGGCCCTCCCCGGCGCCAAGACACCTGCTGTGGGCTGCCTCGGGCAGTTTACAACGGAAGCGCCCACCCAATTTCGGGTGAGCGCTTCCGACTGTTGACGAAAAGTTAGAGCAGAGTCCGCTCGTCTTCACCCTCAACGGGTTCAAACCAGGTACCCACGTGCTCACCACGCAGAGCGGCAGCAGCCAACTCGGTCGAGGTCACGAGCACAGCGGTACCGGCGTTCGTGGCCAGCCGGGCAGCAATCACCTTGGTGCTTGCACCGCCGGTTCCCACCCCGGTGGCTCCGCTCGAGGAGAACTCAAAGTTGGTGAGCGGATCATCTGCCGCGATAACGTCCAGCTTCTCGGCCCCGGGCAGGTGCGGCGGCTTCGTGTAGAGGGCATCCACGTCGCTGAGCATCACGAGCAGGTCTGCGCTGATCAGCGTCGATACGAGAGCGGCGAGACGGTCGTTGCTGCCGAAGCGCAGTCCTAATACCGCCACCGTGTCGTTTTCGTTCACCACGGGAAGGATGCGCAGGTCCAGCAGGCGGTTGAGCGCCCGCCGTGCGTTACTGCGGTGCGGCTCGTTGAGCAGGTCGCCCTCGGTGAGCAGCACGGTTCCGGCAGCGATCTCGTACCGGTCCAGGCTCTCCTGGTAGCGAAAAATCAGCACATTCTGACCAACGGATGCCGCCGCTTGCTGCGTTGCCACGTCCACTGGACGCTCGTCTAGCTGCAGGAACGGCATGCCGGTGGCCACCGCACCCGATGAAATCAGAACAACTTCAGTACCTCGGCCGTAGGCCTCTGCCAGGGCATCCACGAGGGGAGTGATCTGGTCGGAATTCTCACCACTAATTGATGAGGAGCCCACCTTGACCACGATTCTCTTCGCGGATGCGACCTGGTCGCGCTTTAAGCCAATCACTGCTAATCCTCTTTCGTTGTGCCGTCGTTTTCTGCAGGTGTGCTTCCGGAGCGCACGTCTTCGTTCTGTTCTTCTTCACCGGTCTGCCACATGCCGGCTTCACGCTCACGCACCATTTCGGCGCGAGCGGATGCCTTGGCATCCATTCGACCGAAGTACTCTTCACGACGCTGGTTGCTCGTGCGTCGCTTCGGCTCGTCGATGCGCGTGTCGGTACCGCGGGGGGCGGTGATGAGTTCGGCGGTCGAGGTGAGCGTGGGCTCCCAGTCGAACACAACACCGTGACCGGGTCCGATGATCACCGTTGAGCCGGCAATGGCGCCGGCCTTGTACAGTTCGTTCTCCACGCCGAGCTTCGCCAGCCGGTCGGCGAGGAAGCCGATGGCCTCGTCGTTGGTGAAGTCGGTCTGCTGAATCCAGCGTTCCGGCTTGGCTCCGAGAATGCGATAAATGTTGCCGAAGGATCCACCCTCAACCCGAACCACAAAGCCACCGTCGTCCACGGCCTTGGGGCGAATGATGATGCGTGGCTTCTTGG
This sequence comes from Cryobacterium sp. CG_9.6, assembly GCF_029893365.1. NCBI lineage: Bacteria > Bacillati > Actinomycetota > Actinomycetes > Micrococcales > Microbacteriaceae > Cryobacterium > Cryobacterium sp. CG_9.6. Next base: position 2,289,465 of record NZ_JARXUZ010000001.1, read on the forward strand.
CCTCGGCAGCGGCGGCTTCAATCCGCCCCTGCTCCACCGTTTCCGCCAGTGCGAAGCTGAGCTGGCGCAGGCCCTCGTGGGTGACGCTGGAGATCTCGAAGACACGGTAACCGCGTGCTTCCAGATCAGCCTTCACGAAGCCGGCGAGCTCGCGGCCCTCCGGGACGTCGATCTTGTTCAGTGCGATGAGCTGGGAGCGCTCGAGCAGCGGCTTCTGACCCTCGGGTACCGGGTAGGCGGCGAGCTCACCCAGAATGACATCAAGGTCGCTCAGCGGGTCGCGTCCGGGCTCCAGCGTGGCGCAGTCGAGCACGTGCAGGAGCGCGGTGCAGCGCTCCACGTGCCGGAGGAACTCCAGGCCGAGGCCCTTGCCCTCACTGGCGCCCTCAATCAGACCGGGAACGTCCGCGATCGTGTAGCGGGACTCACCGGACTCGACGACACCGAGGTTCGGGTGCAGCGTTGTGAAGGGGTAGTCGGCAATCTTTGGCCGTGCGGCCGACATGGCCGCAATCAGGCTTGACTTACCGGCCGAGGGGTAGCCCACGAGGGCAACGTCGGCAACGGTCTTGAGCTCGAGGTAGACGCTACCTTCGAAGCCGAGGGTGCCGAGAAGTGCAAAACCGGGCGCTTTGCGCTTGGTCGAGGCGAGTGCGGCGTTGCCGAGTCCACCCTGACCGCCAGGACCAACGACGAGGCGCAGGCCGGGCTCGTTCATGTCGAGGAGCTCGTTACCCTCCGCGTCCTTGACGACCGTGCCGAGGGGAACGAGAAGCTCGCGAATCTCGCCGTTGTGACCGTTACGGTGGTCACCCATACCGGGTCCGCCATTGTCGGAACTGCGGTGGGGTGAACGGTGGTAACCGAGAAGCGTTGTGGTGCCCGGGTCAGCGACGAGAACGAGGTCTCCACCGCTGCCGCCGTTGCCGCCGTCAGGGCCGGCAAGCGGCTTGAACTTTTCGCGCTTGACAGAAACACAGCCGTTTCCTCCGTTACCCGCTCGCAAATGCAGCGTCACGTGGTCAACGAATGTGGCCATGGAGTGCCCCTTTCAGGCGAAATATTTATGTCTAGAAACACGTAAAGGCGGACCGAGGCCCGCCTTTACGTTCCAAGCTGACTGCCTACGCGGCAGCCACCACGATGTTGATGACCTTGCGGCCACCCTTAGCGCCGAACTCAACCGAGCCTGCAGCCAGGGCGAAGAGCGTGTCGTCGCCGCCACGTCCCACGTTGACGCCGGGGTGGAAGTGGGTGCCGCGCTGGCGAACGATGATCTCGCCCGCTCCGACAACCTGACCACCGAAGCGCTTCACGCCGAGGCGCTGAGCGTTTGAGTCACGACCGTTGCGAGTGGAACTCGCACCTTTTTTGTGTGCCATCTGTTCTTCTCCTGGCCTTAGACGATGCCGGTAACCTGAACGCGAGTGAGCTCCTGACGGTGCCCCTGACGCTTCTTGTACCCGGTCTTGTTCTTGAACTTCTGGATGACGATCTTCGGGCCGCGGAGGTCGTTGAGAACCTCGGCGGTTACCGTGACCTTGGCCAGCGACGCACCGTCAGAGGTGATCTTGTCGCCGTCGACGAGGAGCACGGCGGCCAGCTCGACGTTGCCGTCCTTGTTCGCCTTGATTCGGTCCATCGTGACGATGGTACCGACCTCTACCTTCTCCTGCCGCCCTCCGGCGCGCACAACTGCGTAAACCACTTTACGTACCAATCTCTGGGAGGCCCGAGGGCCCCGGTTCCTAATTACCGGAAAGGGCAATTACTGGAAAATACATCAAAAAAATACTGCCTGAAGAATCAGGCTTGCAAATTTGCTGGCGTGACAGCCGCTACGTGGCGCGTCACAGCAGAAAACCTTGGTGATCGCGCTAAATATTCATCGCACACCAAGGGATGACTTTACCTGATCCGTCACCCGCGGTCAAACTGCGCCCACGGCGAGTCGTTTCAGGAACGCCTCGTAAACTGACACCATGGCCGTACTTATAGACCAGCCTAGCTGGCCCGCGCATGGAACTGTGTGGTCTCACCTGGTGAGTTCTGTGTCCCTTGCCGAATTGCACGCTTTTGCCGCAGCGCACAATGTACCCCGGCGCGGCTTTGACCGTGATCACTACGACGTCCCGGCCTCGAGCTACGACGCTCTGGTTGCTGCCGGTGCGCAGCCGGTCACCTACCGAGAACTCGTGACGCAGCTGCGCTCGAGTGGCCTTCGTGTGAGTATGCGGGAGCGTCGGGGGCTCTGACCGAATGCGCCCCGGGCACAGCGCGCGTGAAACCGCCGGAGTGCGTCAGCGCCAGGTTGCGTCGAAGCCCACCACACTGCGCCTAATCTCACCGGTGGCGAGGTCAACGAACAGTGTTGTCGCCGCGGTGACCTGCCCATTCACCGGGTAGTCGTCAGCCATCTGGTCGTCGCGGTTCGGAATGATCTGAACCGCAGCGTACTGGTCGTTGGGTGAGAGGGTGAAGCCCACAATGGTTTCTCCCGCCGACGCGGGTTCGTAGACCACCCGGCGCTCCTCACCCTGCACCAGGGTCAGCCGTTGTTTCGGCTGGCCCGTGACCGGATCGAACTGGGCCATGCGCTGCACGAAGCCGCCGCCCGCCAGAAAGCGCAGCTCATCCGTATACGGTGTGGTGCCCAGAACTTCAGCCGGCATGATTTGGTCTTCCGTCCCCGTAGACAGGTCGAGCACGAACTGGGAGCCCTGGTCGGCAACGGCAATACGCAGTCCGTCCGGTGCCACCGTGGTGAGTCCCGAATACTGGCCGAGCGGAATCGGCTCGGCCGAGGCATCCGCGTTTGTTCGGGGATTGAGGAGCAGAATTGTGCCGTCGTACAGCTGGGCCACCAGATCGGCCCGACCGGCCATGAAGGACCACTGCACGGCCTGAACCGGCTCACCATCGAGCCCGAGGATGGGGTCGGTGATTCCGAGGCCGAGGTCCAGCATGAACAGCACATTCTCAAAGAGGGGGCCGGGCGCATCCGCGGCACTCGTGAATCGAAAACCCACGAGGTTCTCGGCGGGAACACCGCCGAGGTCCTCGATCTGGCCGATCCCCGGCACGTTGACGTTCGATAAGACGCCCTCCTCGTCGATCAGGCTGAGAACGCTCGCGCCCGTGTCGTCGAGGGTCACCACCACCAGACGCTCTCCGAAGGTGGTGAATTCGGTAATGCGTGGGGCTTCGAAGGCCACGTCGGCCGTGGGGCTACCAATCCTGGTGCGCAGAATGCGGTCCGGGCCCACGTCGTCGCGCAGCAGATAGAACAGCGGTGGTTCCTGAGTGCGAAAATCCACTTCGAATGTGGAGGACCGGTTCGTTGACGACCCGGTCACATCACGCACCGTCACCGTGTAGTCGGTGTCGTACGCGAGGGGGTTGGTAAACGAGATCACGATGGAGTCGGCGCTCGTCTGGAGCGAAAACGGATGCGCGGGGCTGAGGGTGATCTGTTCGGGTGCCACGTTGAGAAGCTGTTGGTTTGCCGACAGCACCAATCGTGCATTCGTTTGTGACACGGCAGCGGTGGTGTCAATCTCGAATCCGGTCAGTCGCGGACCGTTCAAAATATTGATGCCCACCAGCACCAGACACATGACGACCAGGCTACCCAGAAGTAGCCCCAGGGTGCGCCGAAAGCTCCGGGAGCTCTGTTCTCCGGCACCGCGCTCACCTGGCGAGGTGGTGAGGCTAGTAGACATAGGGATCGCTGGGCTGCTCCACGGGCGTGATGTCCGCGGGGTCGATGGCCAGCGGGTCGCTCCCCTGAGCGGCCGGGCTCAGCCGAAGCGTGCCGGTCACCTGCACCCAGTCGTCAACGTCGTAGGTGCCCTGCCAACCGGGCAGGTACACGGGAACCCCGATGGGTTGAGCATCAACCGCGCAGCAGGTCACGACAAATCGCGCAACGTAGAAGACGTTGTCGGGGTCCCCCTCGTCGGGCGTGATGAAACCCACCACCTGGGTGGTCTTGTCGGCGTAGAACGCCGGATCCGAAGATTGACCCAGCAAAGACACCCATTCACGCACGGACAGGTCTTCGAAGTCGCCGGTACCAATGAGTGCGGCCGTGTCCTCCTCGTCGATGCCGAGCAAACCGCCGGAATTCACCTCACGCTGTGTGGCCGTGGCGGCTGTGAGGGTCGTGGGGGGCACCAGAATCGTGGCAACCATAATGACGGACAACAGCACGACACCGGTGAGGGTAAGACCGGTCTCGGCACGGCTGGTTCGCACCACATCAAACCCTCTGCGCTTCACGAATGCGGCCACCACGAGCACGAGACCAATTGCCGCCATCACGAGGGTGAAGACAAAGTAGCGCGGGTGAATATAGAGGCCCAACTGGCCGCTCAGCCCCAGCCACAGTGTGGCCGTGACCGCTACGAGGCTGAGGAGAACACCCTGCCAGCGCTCCGCCCAATAGTGAATGAATCCGGGCGACGTGTCGCGGGCTGGAGCGGGCTTTACTGTGACGGGCTCAGGCAATATAGTTCACCAGCAATCCAATGGCCGCACTCATCAGGCCCACAAGGGCCGTGATCTGCGCGAGGGTGCGAGTCGTGAAGGTTGTGCGCATCAGCGCGAGCATCTTGACGTCGATCATGGCGCCGAAGGTGAGAAAGGCCACAATGCCACCGGGCATGAACGTGCTGCCAAAACTCAGGACGAAGAACGCGTCCACGTTGGAGCAGACGGCAACAATGAAGGCGAGTGCCATCATCGCCAGAACAGACCACACCGGGTTGCTGCCGAGGGCGAGGAGCACCGAGCGGGGAACGAAGACCTGGGTGAGCGCCGCAATGAAGGAGCCGATGAACAGGGCCGGCATGATCACGGAGGTCTCCCGAATGAAGATCTCCGTTGTCCGGCTCACTTTGGTGCCATGGTCGTGTGAATGCGATCCACCCACGGGCAGGGCACACGCTGCGGCGAAGGAGGGTGTCAGCAGGCTCTGCGGGTTGGGGTGCTTACTGAAGACCCAGCCCACAACATTCGCGATAACAAACCCACCGACCAACCGGGCCACCAGAATGCCGTTGTCGAACCCGAAGGCCTGATGCGTGGTGATGATCGTGATCGGGTTGAGAATCGGAGCGGCCAACAGAAAGGTGATCGACTCCGAGACGGTGAATCCACCCCGCATGAAGCCTCGGGCGAGGGGAACGTTGCCGCACTCACAGACGGGAAAGAACATGCCGAGAAGCGAGATACAGGCTCGGCGCAAGACCGGTTGACGCGGCAGGTACCGGGCCAGCACGCCATGCGGGAGCCAGACCTGCACGACCGAGGACAGCAGGATTCCCAGTATCACGAACGGAACCGACTCAATAATGACGCTGAGGGCAAGCGTGAGGGTGTCCTGTACCCGGTCGGGCAATACCCAGGCCTCAAAGCCTGCGCTGAGCACCCGCACGCCAAACACGCCGAGAACGAGCAGCAGCCCAATCATGAGGCCGGTCGGCCACGGGCGTACCACTCCGGGCGTACGGTCAGTCACCGGCTACTAACACGGGGTGGCTCCCTTAGAGGATCTGGTACGCGTGCAGGTGCCTGGGCTGAACTGAACTGAGCCCTGGCACCCGCACGGTGAGTGACGAGTATTTTCTGGCTTTTCCTATTGTTGCGTGTCAGGCGTCGATACGATCACCGGCTGCGACGTTGAGCCGCCAGCCGTCGTCACTCGACGGCTGCGTGAGCGCCCCTGACCCGGCAGTTTCGGCTCCGGGAGGGAATCCAAAACGGAGTCGAGCAGCTGGTCGGTGACCTGTTTGCTGGCCCGACGGTTACCGCGAGACGATGTCGTCACTGGAATATCGAGAATAGCGAACGGCTCCAACGAAGCGTCGGCTCCACCGGCATCCGCCGGGGCGACCGCCTCGACGCGCGGCGCCAGGATTCGAACGACATCGACCCGAGCTGCCTCGGTGCGCGGCGCCTCGGTGCGGGTGCCTTCCGTGGGCGCCGACTGGGCACGCGACGACCGGCTACGTCGACTGCGCGACGGAGCAGTGCGTTCGGAACGTTCAGTGCGTTCAGTGCGTTCAGTGCGTTCAGTGCCTCCGGTGCTTTCGGGCTCTACATCGGCGGTCGGCGCAGCAGTGGCATCGCTCACGGCGACGGGCTGTGACGAAGAATCCGTTGCCGATACCGGCTCGGCGATAGCAGCTGCGTCAGCAACAACGGGAAGGAGTTCTGCCTGCTGCGCTTGCAGTGCTTCCGCCTTCATCGCTTCGGTGATGATGGGAATTGACCCCGTGCGGGTGATGGTGCGCGCCGCGATCATCGCGAGGGCGGTCTTCGCGTCCTCGGTGATGCCATGCGTACCGTTACTCACCTTGTGACCGTCCAGGACCGGCACGAGTTCCCGGGAGCCGCCGTTGCTGCCCGAGCCGTGCTGGCTGGAACCGTGCTGGCTGGAACCGTTGCTCGGAGACGTACCGTTGCCGGTTGCAGAACCGGTTCCCGTGCCGGCGCGTGCGCGCGGGCGGCGTTCCTGGGGTGGCTGCGCCGTCTGGCGGTGCTTGGTCACGGGATCGTGATGAACGATGATGCCACGGCCAGCGCAGGACTCACAGTTCTCGGAGAAGGACTCGAGGAGACCGAGGCCCAACTTCTTCCGGGTCATCTGCACGAGACCGAGTGAGGTGACCTCCGCAACCTGGTGCTTGGTGCGGTCGCGGCTGAGGCATTCGATGAGGCGACGCGACACGAGGTCCCGGTTGGATTCCAGCACCATGTCGATGAAGTCCACCACAATGATGCCGCCAATGTCGCGCAGCCGAAGTTGGCGCACGATTTCTTCCGCTGCTTCGAGATTATTCTTCGTGACGGTCTCTTCGAGGTTTCCGCCGGAGCCGACGAACTTGCCCGTGTTGACGTCAACGACCGTCATGGCCTCGGTGCGGTCGATCACCAGGGAACCGCCGGACGGCAACCACACCTTGCGGTCGAGGGCCTTCTCAATTTGCTCCGAGATGCGGTACTCGTCGAAGGCATCCGTTTCGCTGGTGTGCTTCTCGATGCGCGCCACGAGATCAGGTGCAACCTGCCCGAGGTAGGTCTCAATCGTCTGGCGAGAATCGTCACCGGACACGACCATGCGGGCGAAGTCCTCGTTGAAGACATCGCGAACAATCTTGATCAGGAGGTCTGGCTCGCTGTGCAGCTCGGCCGGTGCCGCGGCGGTCTCCACCAGTGCCGAGATGGATGCCCACTGCGCGGTGAGGCGGTTGACGTCCACGGTCAGCTGCTCATCGGTGGCACCCTCAGCGGCGGTGCGCACGATGACGCCCACGTTCTCCGGCAGAACCTCCTTGAGGATCTTCTTGAGGCGAGCACGCTCGGTGTCGGGAAGTTTGCGGCTGATGCCGTTCATGGAGCCGTTGGGCACGTACACGAGGTAGCGGCCGGGCAGCGAAATCTGGCTGGTCAACCGGGCACCCTTGTGGCCGATCGGATCCTTGGTGACCTGCACGAGCACCTTGTCACCGGGCTTGAGTGCTACCTCGATGCGGCGCGGCTGGTTCGCAGTGCCGGAGTTCTCGGCTGCGGCGTCCCAGTCGACCTCGCCGGAGTACAGCACGGCGTTCCGTCCGCGTCCAATGTCGACGAAGGCGGCTTCCATGCTCGGGAGAACGTTTTGCACGCGACCGAGGTACACGTTTCCGATCAGCGACGCGTCCTGGTTCTTGGCCACGTAGTGCTCCACGAGCACGCCGTCTTCGAGGACACCGATCTGAATCTTGTTGTGCTTGGCGCGCACCACCATGAGGCGGTCCACGGACTCGCGACGGGCGAGGAACTCGGCCTCCGTGATGACCGGGCGACGTCGCCCGGCATCGCGACCGTCACGACGACGCTGCTTCTTGGCTTCGAGGCGGGTTGAACCCTTGATGCGCTGGGGCTCGGTAATGAGCTCAGGTTCGCGCGGTGCACGAACCTTGACCACGGTGTTGGCCGGGTCATCAGAGCCGGAGCGGCCCTCATCCCCCGTGCGGCGACGAGCACGACGACGAACTGTGGTGGTCTCCTCGTAGTCATCATCGTCGTGGCTGTTGGTCGCCCGGTCCGCGGTGGTTCCGCTGCGGTCGTAGCGGTCGTCGCGCGCACTGGTGACACGAGGCACAAACGGCAAAATCTCTGGCGCCTGAAAGAGGAGCGACGTAGACGGGCGACGCACCGCGACGACGGAAGCCACGGTGTCGATCACCTCGGGGGACGCATCCGTTGTCAGGTTCGAGGCGGCCGCGTCGGCGTCGTCCGTGGGGGGTGAGGAATTCGTCGGGGTGGTCACAATCGTGTCCTGATTCTGCACCGAAAGCTGGTTCGGCACCGGTGCCAGTGCCTGCTCGGTGGCGGGGTCGGTGACGAGCTCGCGCTCCGCCACAGTTTGACGTGTTGGGGTGGACGCCGCAGTGTCGAGCGCCGCGTTGTCGAGCGCCGCGTTGTCGAGCTCCGCGTTGTCGAGCACAGACTTAGTCGCGGTCAACGACGGCTCCACGGGGGCCTTCCGAATGGTCGGCGATTTTCGCTGGGCGCGACGGGAACCAAAAAGGCCTCGGCGTTTTTTGTTTTCGTTGTCTTCCACCATTACTGGTGTGCTCCTTGACCGATGTAGGCGACCGCGCCACCCATTCGGTTACTCTCTCGTGCGAGAAGTTCGCCTGCGCGAATTTCCCGCGAATTTTATACTGCGCAACCGGCTCTTGGCTCTGGTTGCTTAGATCTGTGGGCGTTCGAACTGTGCGTGTGACCGACTACTGCGTGTGACCGACTACTGCGTGTGTCCGAATAGTGCGTGTGGGGGTTGTGCATGGGGGAAGTACTGTCCCCAAAAAGCTTAATCTGGCGTCTGCTTGAGCGCGGCTCAACGACTAGGACTGATTATCGCATGTATTCGCAGCAGGAGAGTGCGAGCGCCGTGACATAATCCCAGAGTGTCACTGACCCAGCGTTATCAGCGCCCCACCGGGCTGGCCATTTTTCTCATCATTGCCGGAGCCATCGGTTTTGCCGCAGCCTTCGCTCTCACGCTCGACAAAGTGCGCATGTTGGAGAATCCCGACGCTCAGCTGTCCTGTAATTTCAGTGTGCTCATTGGGTGCAGCACTAATCTCGCGTCCTGGCAGGGCTCGCTGTTTGGCTTTCCGAATCCGTTGATCGGCCTTGCCGCCTGGAGTGTCGTGATCACGATCGGTGCGGCAATTCTGGCGGGAGCGCGGTTTGCGCGGTGGTTCTGGCTCGCACTGAACGTGGGGGTAACCGGCGCGATCGCTTTCGTGATCTGGCTCATCGCCCAGAGTATTTTCGTGCTCGACGTGCTGTGCCCGTGGTGCATGGTGACCTGGTCGGTGACCATTCCGGTCTTTCTCGCCGTCACCCTCTACAACCTGAAGAGTGGGCATATCCCCGCCTCGGCATCCGTTCGCCGGGTTGCCGCCGCCCTGTATTCCTGGCTCTTCGTCATCACGATTGCCTGCTACATCGCCTTTGCGATCGTTGTTCAGGTCAACATGGACGTGCTGAGTCGCCTGTAATGCTGAGCTGCCCGTAACGCAGCGCCGCCCCGGCACCGGCCCAGTGGGCGGTGTCGGGGCGGCGAGTGACGCTGGGGTCTAGTCGAACCAGAGAGCAAGTTCGCGGGCGGCCGACTCGGGCGAGTCAGAGCCGTGCACGAGGTTCTGCTGAACCTTCTGGCCCCAGTCGCGCCCGAGGTCTCCGCGGATGGTGCCGGGCGCAGCCGTGGTGGGATCGGTGGTGCCGGCGAGGGCGCGGAAACCCTCGATGGCCCGGTTGCCTGCAATACGGAACGCCACGATGGGGCCGCTCTCCATGAATTCAACGAGGGGCTGGTAGAACGGCTTGCCCTCGTGCTCGGCGTAGTGAGCCGCGAGCAGGGTGCGGTCCGCCTGAACCAGCTTCACGTCAACGAGGGAGTAGCCCTTGGCCTCAATGCGGCGCAGGATCTCCCCCGTCAGGTTGCGGGCGACGCCGTCCGGCTTCACAAGGACAAGGGTTTCTTCGATTGCGGTGTTCATGAGGGTTCCTTCTGATTGTCGATTCGGTTGCCGTTGATCATGCAGTACGTCCACATGGCGGCGAAGAGTGCGCCCACAAAAAACATGGCCGGAGTAATGAATCCCGTGGCGATGATGAGGGCCTGAAGAGCCCAACCCACCGGGTAGGACCAGCTGAAACGTAGGAGTCCGATGAGCGCCACCATCAGGAGGCAGAGAACCGCTCCGCCGCCCAGCGCAACAACGGGCGGGAGCGTGTCGAGACCGTAGGTCACGAGCGCGGCAAGAAACACCACGATGGTCTCGAAGCCCAGCACAATGGAGGCGAGGGAACGTTTGACGGACCTCGGGCCCGAGTTGAACCCACGGCGACGGCGGGCGGCCGGGTTTTCGCCGGAGTCGGCCGGGTCATTTGGGTCGGTCGGGTCGGTGGTGTTGGTCACGGCGTCATCCACTCCCCGGAATCGGCGAGTGTGAGAGCTTCCCCGACCAGGGTGATCGACCCCGTAACAATAACTGCGCGCTTGGGCTCGCTGGCCGCCCAGGCTCGCGCGTCGTCCAGGGCATCCGACGGGTTCTCGAAACGGAAGGTGGTTGCTTCGCTGGTGCGTTCGGCGATCATGTCGGCCAGAGTATCAACGTCACGTGAGCGTTCCGAGTGTGACTGCGTCACATGAAACCGACTCACCCGCGGGGCTAGGGCATCAATAATTCCCAGTGCATCCTTGTCGGCGAGAATCCCCACCACCGCGACGATCTCGTCGAAGTCAAAGTACTCATCCAGCGCGGTCGCCAAAGCAGCTGCACCGTGTGGATTGTGAGCGGCGTCGATGAACACGGTGGGTTCGACGCCCACGAGCTGAAGCCGACCCGGTGAGGTTACGGTACCCAGCCCTTCGGCGAGTAGATCGCCGACGAGGGCCTGCGTGCCGGAGCCGAGGAAGGATTCCACGGCGGCAATGGCGACGGCCGCGTTCTGCGCCTGGTGGGAACCGTAGAGCGGAAGGAAGAGTTCACTGTAGGTTCCCGCAATGCCGCGCACGGAGATGAGCTGGCCACCCACGGCAACTCTGCTCTCGAGCAGTTCAAAGGTCTCACCCTCAACGGCAAGCGTCGATTCGCTGAGACCAACGGCTCGATCGATCTCCGATCGTGCCTCCGCAGTCTGCGCGGCAGAAACAACAGCCGCGGCCGGCTTGATCACACCGGACTTTGTCCGAGCGATCTCGGCAATCGTACGGCCGAGTCGCTCCATGTGGTCCAGCGCGATGGGGGTGAAGACGGCAACCTGTCCGTCGGCAACGTTCGTGGAATCCCACTCGCCCCCCATCCCGACCTCAATCACGGCCACGTCCACCGGGGCGTCCGCAAAGCAGGCGAAGGCGAGAACGGTCAGGGCTTCAAAGAAGGTGAGAGCCACCTCGCCCTCTTTCTCCAACTCGGAATCGACCATCGCCAGGTAGGGCGCGATGTCATCCCAGTTGGTGGCGAGCAGTTCATCGCTGATCGGTTCACCATCGATCATGATTCGCTCGTTCAGTCGCACGAGGTGCGGGCTTGTCATCAGCCCCGTGCGCAGGCCATAGGCACGCAGAATGCTCTCCGCAATGCGGCTCGTGCTCGTCTTGCCGTTCGTGCCGGCAATGTGAATGATCGGATAGGTGCGCTGAGGGTCACCGAGCAGATCCATGACCCGGCGAGTGGGCTCAAGCCGCGGACGAGGCGCTGCCTCGCCCACGCGCTCCAACAGAGCGGCAAAGACCGCGTCACCGGCCGCTCGCGAGGCATCGCTCGGTTCGGCGGGTTCATTCACCGCGCTCTGCTCCGTGGGCTCCGCATCCTCGTCGTCCACGTCGTCGTCGTCGTCGTCGTTCTCCAGCTCATCACCGGGGAATCCCAGCGCGGCCAGCGGGACAACATCGTGGGGCTCGTTGACATCAGACGGCTCGTTCAGGTCAGAGGGCTCATTATGGTCAGACATTGTCGACTCCGTTCACGCGGGATACGGCCACGACAAGTGGTCCGCGGTTGACATAGTGTGCGGTTTCGAACCGCACGTAGTGCTCGACCGGAGCACCAACGAACCCCTCCAGCCATTCGGACGGCAGCGCCGTGGGCACCTCGCCCTGCGACGGACGATGGGTGACGAAGACCGTCGCCAGGGTGTCCCCCGCAACATCCACGGTGGGCGCGAGATCAAAGACCTCGGCGTCCTCCTCGGCCAGAAACACCAGGTTGAGGCGGATGCGATCACTCACGTCGAATCCGGCGGACTTGCGGGTGTCCTGAACGGCACGAATCAGATCGCGGGCAAAACCCTCGGCCTCGAGCTCAGCGGTCGTGTTCGTGTTGAGGAGCACAAATCCACCGGCAGGCAAGAGCGCCAGCGCCGTGTGGGAATCGCCACTCTCCCCCGCCTGCAGTGTGAGTTCGTACTCGCCGGCGGCGAGCTCGATGCCCCCCGCGGTGACAACACCGTCAGACTCACTCCAGTCGCCAGCGCGCGCGGCCTGAATGACCTGCTGAACACGCTTGCCCAGTCGCGGTCCCGCAGCGCGGGCGTTGACAACCAGGCGAGAGGTCACGCCGTAGGCGGCGGCACTGTCATCTTCGAGCTCCACCAGGTTGACGGTCTTCACGTTGAGTTCGCTGCGCAGGATGCCCGCGAAATCGGTGAGTGCACCGGTGTGTGCGGTCACCACGGTGAGGTCGGCGAGCGGCAGGCGCACCCGAAGTGCGGCCTGCTTACGCAGCGACAACACGGTGGAGCTGATGAGTCGCACCTGGTCCATGGCGACGACGAGTCCGTCATCGGACGGGAACAGGTCGGCATCCGGCCAGTCCGTGAGATGCACACTGCGGCCGCCGGTGAGGCCCTGCCAGATGCGCTCCGTAACGAGCGGGAGCAGCGGAGCGGCAACGCGGCACACGGTCTCAAGAACGGTGTAGAGCGTGTCGAAAGCCTCGGTACTTTCCGTGCTCTCGGTTCCACCCCAGAAACGGTCGCGGGAGCGGCGCACGTACCAGTTGGTGAGCACGTCCATGAAGTCACGCACCCGTGAGGTCGCTACGGTGCTGTCGAAGTTCTCCAGATCGGCGGCGACGTTCGTGATCAGGTCGCGCGTCTTGGCCAGAAGATACCGGTCCAGTACGTCGGTGGAGTCGGTGCGCCACTGAGCGTCATAGCCGTCCTCACTCGCGGCGTTGGCGTAGAGCGAGAAGAAGTACCAGGTGCTCCACAGCGGCAGCATCACCTGACGAGCGCCTTCGCGAATTCCCTCCTCGGTGACGATCAGGTTTCCACCACGCAGCACCGGGGAGCTCATGAGGAACCAGCGCATCGCGTCGGAGCCGTCGCGGTCAAAGACCTCGTTCACGTCGGGGTAGTTACGCAGGGACTTGGACATCTTTTGGCCATCGTTACCGAGCACGATGCCGTGACTGACCACGTTCTTGAAGGCTGGACGATCAAAGAGGGCGGTGGAGAGCACGTGCAGCAGGTAGAACCAGCCGCGGGTCTGTCCGATGTACTCGACGATGAAATCGGCCGGGTTATGGGAGTCGAACCACTCACGGTTCTCAAACGGATAGTGCACCTGCGCGAAGGGCATCGACCCGGAGTCAAACCACACGTCGAGGACATCCGTTATACGACGCATGGTGGACTGCCCGGTGGGGTCGTCGGGGTTGGGCCGGGTGAGGGCGTCGATGTAGGGCCGGTGCAGATCGGTGGGGCGCACGCCGAAGTCGGCCGCGAGTTCATCGAGCGAGCCGTAAACGTCGGTGCGTGGGTATTCCGGGTTGTCGCTCTTCCACACCGGGATGGGTGAGCCCCAGTACCGGTTGCGGCTGATGGACCAGTCGCGGGCGTTACCGATCCACTTACCGAACTGGCCGTCCTTTACATTTTCCGGCACCCAGTTGACGTCCTGGTTGAGGTCGACCATGCGGTCGCGAAAGTCGGTGACGCGCACAAACCAGCTCGACACCGCCTTGTAGATGAGCGGGTTGCGGCAGCGCCAGCAGTGCGGGTAGGAGTGCTCGTAGCTGGCCTGACGCAACAACCGGCCCTGCGTCTTGATCAGCTGGGTGAGCGGCTTGTTGGCGTCGCTCCAGAGCTGACCGGCAACCTCGGTGATCTCGGGCAGGAACTTTCCGCCGTCATCGAGCGAGAGGATGACCGGAATCCCGTAGGCCTGACACACCGTCTGGTCCTCCTCACCGTAGGCGGGAGCCTGGTGCACGATTCCCGTGCCGTCGGAGGTGGTGACGTAATCGGCGACGACGAAACGCCAGGCGTTCTGGGTACCCCAGACGCTCTCGTCGGCGTAGTAGTCAAAGAGGCGGTCGTAGGAAACCCCCTCGAGTTCACGTCCGCCCACGGTGCGTGAAATGGCAGCGACCGCGTCCTGGGCGCTCTCGTAGCCGAGGTCCTTCGCGTAGTTGCCCACCAGGTCGATCGCCAGGAGGTACTCCGCACCAAGAACGGTGGTGGGCGTTGTCGCCGCGTCGTCGTTTTCTCGCAGCACGGTGGCATCCGGAGTGCCGTTCGGGCCGGCCGGAACGACCGCGTACACGATGTCGGGACCCACGGCGAGCGCGAGGTTCGTCGGAAGCGTCCACGGTGTGGTGGTCCAGGCGAGCGCCCGGACCGCCGTGAGACCGAGGCTTTCTGCTTTGGCTCCCACCATGGGGAAGGTGACCGTCACGGTCTGGTCCTGACGCATCTTGTAGACGTCATCGTCCATGCGCAGTTCGTGGTTGGAGAGCGGGGTCTGGTCACGCCAGCAGTAGGGCAACACCCGATAGCCTTCGTAGGCGAGTCCCTTGGTGTGCAGCTGCTTGAACGCCCAGATCACCGACTCCATGAAGGTGATGTCAAGGGTCTTGTAGTCGTTCTCGAAGTCCACCCAGCGGGCCTGGCGAGTGACGTACTCTTCCCAGTCCTTGGTGTACTCCAGCACCGAGTCCCGGGCGACGGCGTTGAACGCCGCGAGGCCCATCTTCTCGATCTCGCTCTTGTCGGTGATTCCCAGCTTGCGCTCGGCCTCGAGTTCCGCGGGAAGTCCGTGAGTGTCCCAACCGAAGCGACGGTGCACCTGCTTACCGCGCATCGTTTGAAAACGGGGAAACAGGTCCTTGGCGTACCCCGTGAGCAGATGCCCGTAGTGCGGGAGACCATTGGCGAACGGTGGACCGTCATAGAAGACCCACTCCGGGGCATCTGCCCGGTTGTCAATGGAGGCCTGGAAGGTGCCGTCTTCCTTCCAGAACGCCAGCACCTCGGTCTCGAGTGCCGGAAAGTTTGGAGAAGGAACCACGCCGGCAGTGAAAGCGGCTGGGATGACGGCAGAACCGGGCGTGGCAGGGTCCTGCGGGCCGGAACGGTGAACCTTGGGATACAAAATACTTCTCCTGGTGGGACGGGCGCTGAGCCTTTGCCACGAGGACGAACGATTCTGTCGGAAATCGCCGCGGTACCACCTCGCTTGCCACTTTCGTGTTGCAGATAACGCTGCGAAAGTGACCGCTTCTTCTTAGGCGGTGACGGGCCCGACCCGTTCGGCTCTACTGAGCAGCACCCAAGGGCGGCCACTGTTCTGCCGAAGACTCACCGGTGATGGCCGGATCACAGTCATTCTGTAACGATTCTAACCGACGGTGCCGCCATCGGCGTCACCTCAGAGTGCCGGACTTCACCGTCATCTAATATTATGTAGGCCCTGCGCAGCACAGTGCGCGGCAGTAAACCGCCTGTCTCGGCCGGACAGGCCGATGAAAGAGACAACATGCCCACTCGGAGTCCCCTCTTCGGTAGTCGTTGGCTGGTGGCCCCGGTGGCCGCCATCGCGCTGCTCCTCACCGCCTGTACCGGCACACCCGACGCGGCACCCGCTGGCGAGCCAATCAGCGGCGGCACCCTCACCTACGCCTCGGGCGACGCCGAACCCACCTGTCTGGACCCGCACGTGGGCGGAAACTACCCGCAGGGCCTCGTGAGCAGTCAGTATCTTGAGGCCCTCGTGTCACGCAATTCCGACGGCACGATCATCCCGTGGCTGGCGGACTCGTGGGAACAGAGTGATGACGGGCTGTCGTGGGACTTCACCCTTAAGCAGGGCGTGTCGTTCACCGACGGGACTCCCCTCGACGCTGCGGCCGTGCAGGCCAATGTGGCACACCTGCAAAACCCGGAGACAGGATCATCCGTCGGGTATCTGGCGCTCGGCAAGGTCGCCTCAACCGAAGCGGTCTCGACGAACGTCGTGCGCTTTGTGCTCAGCACGCCCGATAGCGCGTTGCTCGAATCCCTCTCTCAGCCGTGGTTGGCCATCGAATCTCCCACCGCGCTCGAACGTACTCAGGACGAGAACTGCGCCGCTCCGGTGGGCACCGGCCCGTTCAAGGTCGAGAGCTGGGTGAAGCAGAACGCCATCACCATGGTGCGCAATGAGGACTACACGTCACCGCCTCAGGACGCTGGCCACGAGGGCCCGGCGTATCTCGACTCCATCGTGTGGCGCTTCATCCCCGACTCGGCGTCCCGTTACGCCGCACTGCAGGCCGGCGAGGTCGACGTGATCGACAACGCCCAGCCCGACACGATCGTGCAGGCAGAGGCCAGCGACTCGATTCGCCACCTCGACGCACCGCGCCCTGGCGCATCAAACCGGATCGAGCTGAACTCCGGCAAGGCTCCCTTCAATGACCCACTCGTGCGCGAGGCCTTTGTGCGCTCCGCCAACGTGGATGACGCCGTCTCCAGCCTGTTCCAGGGCACGGCGGAGCGGTCCACATCCGCACTCTCGAGCCGTGAACCGCTCGCACTGGCCCGACCGGACCTGTTTGAATACAGTCCCACCGCCGCAAACCAGCTTCTTGACGCAGCGGGATGGACGCAGAAGGACGCAGACGGGTACCGCATCAAGGACGGCGTTCGCCTCTCGGTCGAGTTCCCGGTGAGCACGAACCAGTCGATTCCCGCCGAGCAGTCTGTCTTCGAACAAATCCAGGCCACCGCCAAGGACACCGGGTTCGAGGTTGTTCTCAGCCCCATGGACCTCTCCAGCTGGTACACCGCTCTGGCCGCCAACGACTACGACGCGGTGAGCGCTCCGTACACCAAGGTTGGCCCCGACGTTCTGCGCATCCTGTACGACTCCGCGGGAATCGTCCCGGCGCCGAGCGGATACTTCGCGAACCTCGCTCAGGTGAATGACCCCGAGATTGACGCGCTGCTCACCGAAGCGGCAGAGGTGTCCGATGCCGACCAGCGGGCAGCGCTCTACGAGGACGCTCAGGACCGTATTCTCAGCGGCTTCTACATCCTTCCGCTTTACGACCAGCAGAATCATTTCCTGCTCAGCTCCGACGTGCAGGGGGCGCGTTCTCTTCCGACCGTCTCCACTCCCACGTTCTATGACGCCTGGCTGAATCGGTAGCGGATGCCCGAGCGCACGACCCGGGACAGCCCCGTGCACGACGACGTTCGCCCCGTTCGCTCCGATAGAGCGCGCGGCGGCGGGCGCGGCGGCGTGCGCTCGGGTAGTCGCTGGGCACCCGTGCGCCTGATCGGTGCTCGTGTGCTCGGTGCTCGTCTGATCGGTGCTCGTGTGCTCGGTGCTCGTGTGCTCGGTGCTCGTCTGATCGGTGCTCGTGTGCTCGGTGCGCTGGGCGTACTGTGGCTCGTCGCAACACTGACGTTTTTTGCCGTTCGTTTGATCCCCGGGGATCCCGCCCAGGCGATCCTGGGCGGGCCGGGCTCACAGGCATCCGCTGCTGCCCTCGCTGCTGCCCGGGCGGAATACGGGCTCGATCAACCTCTGTTTATGCAGTACCTCGCTCAGCTTGGTCGACTGGCCACCGGCGATCTTGGCCGCTCCTACGCCCTCAATATGGATGTCGCTCCGCTGGTTCTCAGCCAGCTGGGCGGCACACTACTTCTCGCGTTTCTCGCCCTTGCTCTCGCCTGGCTGATTGCCCTCTCGTTGGCCATGTGGTCAACGCGCGGTGGCGTCATCGCTCTGCGGATCGGCTCGGGCCTGGAGATTGTGGCTGCCGCGTTGCCACACTTCTGGCTTGCGACATCACTCATTGTGGTGTTCAGCATCTGGTGGGGAGTGCTGCCACCCATCAGTACCTCCGGGGCGGTCGGGCTTATTCTTCCCGTGCTCACGTTGGCCATACCGCTCGCCGGCTTTCTGGGCCAGCTGATGCGGGAGTCTCTTCTGACGGCGCTGGAATCTCCGTTCGTGCTCTCGGCGAGGGCCCGCGGCGAGAGCGAACGCGGCGTGCGCTGGGTGCACGCCCTGCGGCACGCCGCACTGCCGGCCATCAACCTTTCGGGCTGGGCCTTCGGCTCCCTGATCAGCGGGGCCGTTGTGGTGGAGACGATCTTCGCCCGGCCGGGGCTGGGACGCACGCTGCTGAACGCGGTGACCATTCGCGATGTGCCGGTGGTCGTGGGGGTGGTCATGATCGTGGCCCTCGCCTACATTGCAATGACGATTCTCACAGATCTGGCCGCTCGTATTGCCGATCCTCGGGTGCGCACCTCGTGAGCGAACTGGAGATCCGCGCGCACGTATCAGCCGCTGATCGGCGCCGGCCCGGGGTGCGCGCTCGACGTTTTGGTGTACCAGAGGTGACCACCGGACTGCTCGCGCTCTTTCTGGTCACCGCCGCGATTGCACCTGGCCTCGTTGCTCCCGGGGATCCGCTCGCCATCGACCCGCTCTCGGCTTTCACACCCCCGTCCTTCGGGCACGTGTTCGGCACCGACGAATCCGGCCGGGATATCTACACCCGGGTGGTGCATGGAACCGGCAGTTCCCTGCTCATTGGTGTTGCCGCCACCGCCATCGGCCTCGGCCTCGGCCTGGTCCTCGGTGTGTGTGCCGGGATGCTCGGTCGCGTGGTGGATTTCACCGTCAACCGCCTGCTCGAGGTGCTCTTTGCCTTTCCCGGCCTGCTGCTCGCGCTCGTTTTCATCCTCATCTTCGGTCCGGGAGTGGCCACGGCCACGATTGCGGTCGGTCTGTCAACGGCCCCGGGCTATGCACGCATCATTCGCGCCCAGATCGTGACCGTTCGCTCGTCGGCATTTGTGGAGGCGGCGACCGTGCAGGGGCTCAGCCGGGCCAGAATTCTCACCCGCCACATTCTGCCGAATACGTTGATGCCTCTGCTCGTTCTGGGAACCCTCGGGGTGGGTCAGGCCATCGTGTGGGCGGCGACGCTCAGTTATCTGGGTCTGGGTGCGAAACCACCGACGGCGGAGTGGGGGGCGATGCTGTCCGCTGGCCGAACGTACATCACGTCGGCGTGGTGGATGAGCTTCTTCCCGGGGCTCTTCATCGTGCTCACGGCGGTCACCGCCACGGTGCTGGGGCGCAGCGTCGAGCGAGCGTTGCGGCACGCGTGATGGGCGCGAATGGGTCGGAGCGGACATCTGCTCTTCCGCTCAGTGTGCGCAACCTGAGCGTGTCCTTCGGAGCGACCAGGGTGGTGCGCGGGATCTCGTTTGAGATCGCGGCCGGCGAGTGCCTGGCGATTGTGGGGGAATCAGGCTCGGGAAAATCGGTGTCGGCACGCACCCTTCTGGGCCTGGCGGGAACGAACGCCACGGTCAGTGCCGACAAGCTCTCCCTCGGCGGGCGATCGGTGCTCGGGATTTCACCGGCCGCGTGGCGGCAACGGCGTGGCCGGGACGTGGGACTCGTGCTGCAGGATGCCCTGGTGTCCCTGGATCCGCTGCGGCCACTAGGCCGCGAGATCGGTGACTCCCTGCGACTCCACACAAACATGGGAGCCACGGCCCGAGCGGCTCGGGTCATTGAGCTCCTAGAGGCCGTGGGGCTGCCGGAACCGCACCTTCGGGCGCGCCAGCGGTCGGGGGAACTCTCCGGAGGAGAGCGTCAGCGCGCACTCATCGCCGCGGCAATCGCCCTGAACCCGCCGCTTCTGATTGCCGATGAACCCACGACCGCGCTCGACGTAACCGTGCAGGCGCAGGTTCTCGATCTGCTGGAGTCCATTAAGCGCAGCGGAACGGCCGTGCTGCTCATCAGCCATGATCTCGCGGTCGTCAGCCGCATCGCGGACCGCGTAGCGGTGATGCGGGACGGTGAGCTGATTGAGAGCGGCAGCACTCGCGAGGTTTTGCTTCACCCGCAGCATCCGGATACCCGCCGCATGATTGCCGCCGTCCCCGGTGACAAGCCGCGGGGCGTGCGACTCTCCCCGGAGCCAGCACCGATCCGGGTCGAGACTCGCGACCAGGGCACCTCCCCCACCGAGCGCCCCGCCGAACCCCGGGTGGTGCTCGAGGCACGCAACCTCTCTAAGAGCTTCACCCGGCCAGACGGAACCCGGCTACAAGCAGTCAATGATGTCTCGTTCCACCTTGTCGAGGGCAGCACTCTCGGAATCGTTGGGGAGTCCGGTTCGGGAAAGACCACACTCGCCCGTCTTTTGCTCGCGCTCACCACGGCCGAACACGGCGACGTTCGCGTGCTGGGCCAGGCCTGGAGCAGCCTCACGGAGTCCGCGCGGCGGCCACTGCGGGCATCCGTTGGCGCGATCTACCAGGACGCGCTCGGCTCCTTTGATCCCCGGCACTCCGTGGGCCAAATTTTGACCGCTGCCACCGGTGAGGCGCGCAGACGACACACCGGCCCGACTGGGCGGGTCCTCGCGCTGCTGGACAGCGTCGGACTCGAACGCGCCGTGCTCGAGCGGCGCCCGCTGCAACTGTCCGGCGGTCAGCGTCAGCGCGTGGGGATCGCCCGCGCGCTGGCCAGCCGGCCGCAGATCCTCATCTGCGACGAGCCCGTGTCATCCCTCGATGTCAGTGTGCAGGCGCAGGTTCTCGACCTGCTCGATGATCTGCAACGGGACCTGCGCCTGAGCATGATCTTCATTTCGCACGATCTGGGCGTCGTGCAGCATGTCAGTGACCGGGTGGCCGTGATGCAACACGGGCACATTGTGGAGGCGAATACCGCCCGACACATCTTTACGACACCCGCTCACGCCTATACGCGCCAGCTCCTCGCCGCCGTCCCACTCTTGCCCACACGCGAGAATCCCCGCGGCACGTAAGGGTGGCACTCGCTTTGGGTTGATATTCGCCTCAGGTATGCAGCCCCTTCTCAGGAGAAGCACCGTAGCGTTGCTCTCGGAGTCCCCCACTCCAATCGATGGCCCCGGCCCCTTGACCGCCTCCCCCCAGGCGAGAGGTGCCGGGGCTATTTCTTTTGAGCATCCGGTAGATTAGACAGAGCAGTTAGGCATCTCACCAAAGACACGGTGCCGCAGATACCGAACCGGAGAGTCATGACCCACGCTGACCGCGTCCCCGAAAAGCCCGCCCTCGAAGGGCTGGAAGCGAAATGGGAGACCAGGTGGGACGCCTCAGGTACCTACCGTTTCGACCGCGAGATCGCCACCCGCGACTCGATCTACTCGATCGACACCCCGCCGCCCACGGCCTCCGGCTCCCTGCACATTGGCCACGTCTTCTCCTACACGCACACCGATGTTGTCGCCCGTTTTCAGCGCATGCGCGGCAAGAACGTGTTCTATCCGATCGGCTGGGACGACAACGGCCTCCCGACCGAACGTCGGGTTCAGAACTACTACGGCGTGCGCTGCGACCCCTCGCTCCCCTATGTGGAAAACTTCGTGCCGCCCTTCGAAGGTGGAGACGGCAAGAGCAGCAAGGCCGCCGATCAGCTGCCGATCGGCCGACGCAACTTCATTGAACTGTGTGAGGTGCTCACGAAAGAGGATGAGAAACAGTTTGAAGAGCTGTGGCGCACTCTGGGACTCAGCGTCGACTGGACCCAGACCTACCGCACCATCGGCCAGGAAGCGCTGTTCACCTCTCAGCTGTCCTTCCTCGGCAACGTGGAACGCGGCGAGGCCTACCAAGCCATGGCACCCACTCTGTGGGACGTCACCTTTCGTACCGCGGTAGCTCAGGCCGAGCTTGAAGACAAAGACCAGCCGGCCGCCTACCACCGTGTCTCGTTCCACCAGCCGGGCGGCGAGGTCATCGACATTGAGACCACCCGCCCCGAGCTGCTGCCCGCCTGCGTGGCCCTCGTCGCTCACCCCGACGATGAGCGCTACAAGCACCTCTTCGGCACCACGGTACGCACTCCCCTCTTCGACGTGGAGGTGCCCATCCTCGCGCACCACCTCGCTCAGAAGGACAAGGGCAGCGGAATCGCCATGATCTGCACGTTTGGTGACCTCACCGACGTGGTCTGGTGGCGCGAACTCGACCTCCCCAACCGCGCGATCATGGGCTTCGATGGACGCATCATTGCCGAGGCCCCCGACGTGATCACGTCGGAGACCGGTGTGGCCGCCTATGGCCAGCTCGCCGGCAAGACTGTCTTTGGCGCTAAGGCCGCGATCGTCACGCTGCTGCGTGAGAGCGGTGAGCTCGTGGGTGAGCCCAAGCCCATCGTGCACGCCGTCAAGTTCTTCGAAAAGGGCGACAAGCCCCTCGAGATCGTGTCCACGCGCCAGTGGTACATCCGCAATGGTGCCCGCGACCAGGCGCTGCGTGCTCGCCTGTTGAAGCACGGCTCCGACCTGCAGTGGCACCCCGAGTTCATGAAGGTGCGTTACGAGAATTGGGTGAATGGTCTCACCGGCGACTGGCTCATTTCTCGCCAGCGCTTCTTTGGTGTTCCCCTCCCGGTCTGGTACCCCCTCGATGCCGACGCGAATCCGGTGTTTGACTCCCCCGTCATCGCCACGCGCGACATGCTCCCCGTTGACCCCACATCGGACACCGCTCCCGGGTACACGGAAGATCAGCGCGGACAGGCCAATGGCTTTGTCGGCGAGGTCGACGTGATGGACACCTGGGCCACCTCCTCGCTCACCCCGCAACTCGCTGGCGGCTGGGAGCGCGACCCCGAACTGTTTGATCTCGTGTACCCGTACTCGCTTCGCCCCCAGGGCCAGGACATCATTCGCACCTGGCTGTTCAGCACGCTGCTGCGCGCCGAGCAGCAGCACGGTTCGTCGCCCTGGCAGCACGCCGCGCTGTCCGGATTCATCGTGGACCCCGACCGCAAGAAGATGTCCAAGTCCAAGGGCAACGTTGTCACGCCCGCCGACATGCTCGTCAAGCACGGTTCAGACGCCGTGCGCTACTGGGCGGCATCCTCACGGCTCGGGACCGATGCGGCCTTTGACCCGCAGAACCCCACGCAGATTAAGATCGGTCGCCGTCTGGCGATCAAGATTCTGAACGCAAGCAAGTTCATTCTCGGCTTCGAGGGTGCAACGGACGCGCCGGTGACTGAGCCGCTCGATCAGAGCATGCTCGCCGGCCTTGCCCTCGTGGTGGGCCAGGCCACCAAGGCCTTTGAAAACTATGACCATGCCCGTGCCCTCGAGCTCACCGAGAGCTTCTTCTGGACGTTCTGCGACGACTACCTGGAGCTGGTCAAGGAACGCGCCTACGGCGAGCCCGGAGCGGCCAAGGACTCATCCGTGGCTGCCCTGAACACGGCCCTCTCGACGCTGCTGCGCCTGTTCGCCCCCTTTGTACCCTTCGCCACCGAGGAAGCCTGGTCGTGGTCGAACGACGAGTCCATCCACCGTGCCCCGTGGCCGATCGTGTCTGAGCTTGTTTCTTCGGACGCGAGCGCCCCACGCGGCAACATTGCCCTTCTCGATCTGGCCAGCCGCGCACTCACGGGTATCCGGCGCGGGAAGACCGATGCCAAGGCCTCCCCAAAAACAGTCGTCTCATCTGCTGTAATTAGAGGAACGGCACCAGAGGTGGGTCTGTTGGCGCTGGCCGCCGCTGATCTCAAAGCAGTGGGTCGGATCGATGAACTTCTTTTTGTCGAAGGCAACGAATTGGCTGTGACCGACATTGTGTTTGCCACTGTGTCGGAGAGTTAGGAGCACCGGATGTCAGTACAGGTACGCCCGCTGGGCGATAAGGATTTCTTTTCGTGGTTGGGCCTGTTAGAGGGCTACAGCGAGTTTTACGAGAACGAACTCACCGACGAGAAGGCCCTGCAGGTGTGGAGCTGGATCATCGACAAGAACCATCCCCTCACCGGAGCCGTCGCGGTCGACGACGAGGGCACCTTTGTGGGTTTTGCGCACTACCGGGCCGTGCCCCAGACCCTGAGCGCCACCATGGGTCTGTACCTTGACGACCTCTTTGTCGCAGCGGATGCCCGCGGTGCCGGCACCGGCCGGGCCATCATGGACTTCGTGAAGCAGTACGCCGCGAACAACCACCTCACCCGCATCCGCTTGATCACGGCGGCAGACAACGCCACCGCTCAGATTCTCTACGACCAGGTGGGTACTCGCACGGAGTGGGTCACCTACGAGATCGAGGTCTAGGTGATGCAGCTCGGAACCCGTTGGGCGCTCGGAGCGCCTCTGCCCTCCAGGCTGCCCGAAGTTGTGGAGATCGCCGTGCAGGCTGTGGAGGGTGACCTTGCTGGGCTTGACACCGACACGTCCTCGTGGCGCTGGACGCTCACGTGGCTCGAAGGCAAGCCGGTGATCGAGTTGGATGACGGCACGATCATTCGGTACAACGCCGTCGAGGACAGCGCCACCATCACCCAGCCGGCAACGGAATCAGAAGACGACGAGGACTGGATCTAGCTCTCACGATCTCCCTTTCGGCCCAGTCTCTCTTTCAGGCCCTGGCCAGTACTTCGCCGTGCGGCATGGCACACCAGCCGTCGGGGTCCTGTACCCAGTCGCGCCATGCCGCCGCGATGGTGCGCAGCTGCTCCAGGTCGGCAACACCAGACTCGATGGCGTGGGCAGCGAACGCCGATTCGGTGGCGCGAACAGCCCAGGATTCTCCCCACCACTCCCGTTCGGCATCCGTGGTGAAGCACCATATGGATGCGCTTGCGGTCACGTTACTGAAGCCTGCCGCCCGCACCCAGGCTTTGAGGCGCCGGCCGGCATCGGGGTTGCCGCCGTTCCAGAAATGCACGTCTCGGTAGGTTTGTCGCCAGGCGTCCAAGCCCGGTAACTCGGGATAGAGCGTGACCCCGCCATAATCAACATCGCGAGCGGCAAACACACCACCGGGTTTGAGTACGCGGCGAATTTCCCGCATGGCGGCGACCGGGTCGGCCAGATGCTGCATCACCTGATGAGCGTGCACGACGTCGAAAGACGCGTCGGCAAAGTCCAGCTCATACGCGTTCCCCACCAAAAATCTCACGTTGTGCACGCCCTCGTCGCGGGCCAGTCCGTCGGCCTGCACGATAATCTCAGTGGCCGTGTCGATTCCCACGACCAGACCGGGGGCAACCCGCCGGGCCAGGTCAACGGTGATGGTTCCCGGGCCGCATCCCACGTCGAGCAGGCTGAGTGCGGGCCTCAGCTCGGGTGCGAGGTAGGCCGCCGAGTTGTTTACCGTGCGCCAGGTGTGGGAGCGCAGCACGCTCTCGTGATGCCCGTGCGTATAGGACTCCCGCGACAGGCAGTCTGGATTGGTCAGGTCTCGGGGTGCCACCTCCGGGTCGTCAAACTCCGGACCGGCAGCAAAGTCAGGGTGGGCCATACGCAGAGCCTAGAGCGGAACGACCCAACTAGGGTGGAATCATGGTTGATTCAGTAAATCCCTTCTTCACCGTGTCCACGCTCCCCTACCAGCTGCCCCCGTTCCGGGATATCACCGACGCACACTACCGCCCCGCTTTTGACCGCGGCATCACCCAGCAGCTCGGTGAAATTGACGCGATCACTGCCGATCGGGATCCGGTGACGTTTGAGAACACGATGATTCCGCTGGAGCGCAGCGGAGCAGTGTTGAACCGAGTCGCCACGGTGTTCTTCAACAAGAGTTCGTCGGATTCGACTGACTTTACCAACGCTCTCGAAGAGGAACTGGCGCCGCTGCTTGCCGCGCACGGGGATGCCATCCGGCTGAACCCCGCGCTCTACGCGCGCATCACCACCCTGCACGAGCAGGGACGTGATGGAGATCAGGGGCTCAGTGCTGAAGCCCAGTACCTCGTGGAGCGGTACTTCACCGAATTCACGCTGGCTGGTGCCGGACTCTCCGAAACGGATAAGGAGGTGCTGCGCGAGTACAACAAACGACTCTCGACGCTCACCACCCGGTTCGAGAAGAATCTCCTGGCCGACACGAACGATCTTGCCGTTGTCGTGGACACCCTCGAGGAGTTGGATGGTCTCGCCGCCGGAGAGATTTCTGCCGCGGCGGCGGCCGCGGCCGAACGGGGTCTGGAGGGAAAGTATCTGCTCACGCTCGTGCTGCCCACGTCGCACCCCTACCTGGCGGACCTCACCAACCGGCACCTGCGCGAGCGTCTGCTGACCGCCTCGCGGGCCAGAGGCATCCGCGGTGGCCCCCATGACAACCGTGCCCTGGTGATCGAGATCACGCACGTCCGGGCCGAGCGAGCCCGCCTCCTGGGCTTTGCCAGCCATGCCGCCTATGTTACGGCCGACGAGACGGCAAAGACGCCCGACGCCATTGCCGACATGCTCGGTCGCCTGGCACCGGCCGCCGCGCGCAACGCTCGCCTGGAGCAGGCCGACCTGCAGACGCTCGTGAATGACGGTGCTGCCCCCTTCACCATCGCGGCTCACGACTGGGCCTTCTACACCGAAAAGGTGCGCCAGCAGAAGTTCGACGTGGATACGGCCGCGATGCGGCCGTACTTCGAGCTGGAGACGGTGCTGCGGGACGGGGTGTTCTTTGCCGCCGAAAAGCTCTACGGCATCACGTTCACCGAACGGCCAGATCTCAGCGGCTGGCATGCGGAGTCGCGAGTTTTCGAGGTAGCGAATGAGGACGGTTCTCCCGTTGGCCTCTACATTGGCGACTTCTATACGCGCGATTCGAAGCGCGGCGGAGCGTGGATGAACCCGCTCGTGTCGCAGTCGAGCCTGCTCGGTACCCCCACGGTGGTGTGTAACAACCTGAATGTGGCTAAGCCCGCCGTAGGTCAGGCCACCCTGTTGAGCTTCGACCAGGTTGTCACGCTGTTCCACGAATTCGGGCACGCTCTGCACGGGCTTTTCGCGCAGGTCACGTACCCCAAATTTGCCGGCACCAACGTATACCGGGACTTTGTGGAGTTCCCCAGTCAGGTGAACGAGATGTGGATGCTGTGGCCGGAGGTTCTCGCGAACTTCGCCCGTCACTACGAGACCGGGGAGGCCATGCCGCAGCAACTTGTTGACCGCATTCAGGCTTCCGCCACGTTCAATGAGGGATTCGCAACCAGCGAGTACCTGGCAGCAGCGCTTCTTGACCAGGCCTGGCACCTCATCGACGCTGATGCTGCTGTCACAGACGTTGCGGAGTTCGAAGCGTCGGCCCTGGCCGCGGTGGGTTTGGACAACCCGGTGGTGCCCACGCGGTATGCCAGCACCTACTTTGCCCACACCTTTTCCGGCGGTTACGATGCCGGGTACTACTCCTACATTTGGAGCGAGGTGCTCGATGCGGACACGGTGGAATGGTTCACGCAGAATGGCGGGCTCACGCGCGACAACGGTGACCGCTTCCGCAGCCGTCTTCTCGGCGTCGGCGGCAGCATGGATCCTCTGGAGGCATACGTGAACTGGCGTGGCCGGCCGGCGCGGATCGAGCCGCTCCTCGAGCGTCGCGGGCTCAACTAACCCGGCGGGCTTTGGTGCGGCGGGCTTTGGTGCGGCCTTCGCCTAACCAGAGCATCATGGCTCCGCCAATTACCAGGCCCCAGAACGCGGAGCCTATTCCTCCGATACTCACACCAGAGACGGTCACGAGCAGCGTGACGATGGCGCTGATGCGGTGCTGGGGATCCTCGAGTGCGCTGGTGATGCTGGTCACCAGCGCACCGAGGAATGCCAGACCGGCGACCGCAATGATCACCACCGGTGGGGACGCTGCCACCAGCGCGGTCGCGAGTCCGGCGGCAAGGCCCAAGACAAGATAGGTGAACCCGGAGGAGACCGTGGCAATCCACCGTTTTGCCGTGTCCGGGTGGGCATCCGGGCTGGCCATGAGCGCGGCCGTGATGGCCGCGAGGTTGATGCTGTGAGCTCCGAAGACCGCTCCGAGCACAGTGGCGATGCCGGAGCCCACGAGAATGGGGCGCGGCGGCGGGTGATAGCCGAACGTTGACAGCACCGCAAAACCCGGAACGTTCTGCCCGGCCATGGTCACGATGAACAGTGGCAGTCCCAGACTCACGATCACCAGCGGATCGAACACGGGACCGGTGAAAATGAGGGCCGGGGATGCGACCGGAGTCGTGAGCCAGTCGGTACCCGATGTCAGGCCCAGACCGATGGCTGCCGTCACCATTGCTGCCGGAACAGCCCAGCGTGGGGCGAGCCGAAACAGCACCAGCCACACCAGAATGACCGGGATCGCCAGCAGGGGTTGTTCGATCGATGCGGTGATCGGGGCAAGACAGATCGGAAACAGGATTCCGGCCAGCATCGCCCCGGCCAGCGGCTTGGGGATGCTCGTGATCGCCCGTCCGAGTGCCGGCCAGAGACCACACAGCACGATCAGCGCCCCGCACACCATGAACGCGCCGGCGGTAGCCCCGAAGTCATCGGTGCTGGCACCGGCGGCTACGAGGAGAGCTGCACCCGGCGTTGACCAGGCAAACGAGATGGGCATGCGGAAGTACCAGGGCAACACGATGCAGGTGAGCCCCACCAGCAGGCAGAGCATCAGCAGGCCGGAAGCCGCTTGCGCCTCACTCGCCCCGACCGCGCGCAGGCCAGCGATCACGAGCACGAACGAACTTGCGAACCCGGTGACCGCCGCAACGATGCCGGTCGATACCGGCTGCAGTAGGCCTCGCATCATGTGCACCGGCTGTGGACTCGGGAGCCTAGGCGGACTTGTCCTCACGGAGTGCCGAGTGCAGCACCATGATGGGTGCCGCGTTGTTGAGCACCGCGTCGCGGGTGACAATGACCCGCGCCACGTCTTCGCTGGACGGCACCTCGAACATGATCGGGCCGAGCACTTCTTCCATGATGGCGCGCAGGCCACGAGCACCGGTCTTGCGGAGCACGGCGAGGTCCGCAATGGCCTCGAGTGCCGGCTGTTCGAATTCCAGTTCAACGCCGTCCAGTTGGAACATGCGCTGGTACTGACGCACAAGCGCGTTCTTGGGCACGGTGAGAATCTGCATGAGTGCCACCTGATCGAGCTGGGTGACGGTCGTGACCACGGGAAGACGCCCGATGAACTCCGGGATCAGGCCGAACTTGTGCAGGTCTTCGGGCAGCACCTCGCTGAAGAGGTTGATGTCGTCACCCTTGATGTGCAGGGGGGCACCGAAACCAATGCCCTTCTTTCCCGCTCGTGACGAGATGATGTCTTCAAGCCCGGCAAAGGCGCCGGCCACGATGAACAGCACGTTCGTGGTGTCCACCTGAATGAACTCCTGGTGCGGGTGCTTACGACCACCCTGCGGGGGCACAGACGCCACTGTTCCTTCGAGAATCTTGAGGAGAGCCTGTTGCACTCCCTCGCCCGACACGTCGCGGGTGATGGACGGATTTTCGGCCTTCCGGGCAATCTTGTCGATCTCGTCGATATAGATGATGCCGGTCTCGGCACGCTTAACGTCGTAGTCTGCGGCCTGGATTAGCTTCAACAAAATGTTTTCCACGTCTTCACCGACATACCCGGCCTCGGTGAGGGCGGTGGCGTCGGCCACGGCGAAGGGAACGTTGAGCTTTTTGGCAAGGGTCTGCGCCAGGTAGGTTTTGCCGCACCCGGTGGGCCCGATGAGCAGAATGTTTGACTTGGCTATTTCCACGTCATCGTGAATGGCGTCAGCTGCGGTGAGTGTGGCGCGCGCACGAACCCGCTTGTAGTGGTTATACACCGCAACGGCGAGGGCACGCTTGGCGGGCTCCTGACCAATAACGTACTCCTCAAGGAAACCGAAGATCTCTTTGGGCTTGGGAAGGTCGAATTCACTGGTGCCCTCTTCGGCACCCGCTTCGGCGAGGCGTTCCTCAATAATTTCGTTGCACAGTTCGACACACTCGTCGCAAATGTACACGCCGGGGCCCGCTATGAGCTGCTGAACCTGCTTTTGGCTCTTTCCGCAGAAGGAACACTTGAGCAGGTCGGCACTTTCGCCTATTCGGGCCATCGGTCAGCCTCCTCCATTGGTATCACTAAAACGAGCCTAGTCGGTGCCTGCGACACTTGCGCACAGTGGCGTCATACGAAACGGCGCGTCACCTCTACAGGTGACGCGCCGTCGGCACAGAGTGCCCATTTTGATGTGGTGGAGTTACTTCACCAGCATGGGAAGGTTCTTGCGGCTGGTGAGTACCTGGTCGATCAGACCGTACTCCAGGGCATCCGCTGCGCTCATGATTTTGTCGCGGTCGATGTCCTTGTTGACCTGCTCAACGGAGCGGTTCGAGTGGTGAGACAGGGTCTCTTCGAGCCACACGCGCATGCGCAGGATCTCTGCGGCCTGAATCTCGATGTCCGACGCCTGGCCGCCACCCTGGCCACCAACCGAGGGCTGGTGAATGAGGATTCGAGCGTTGGGCAGTGCCAGACGCTTGCCGGCGGTTCCACCAGCGAGCAGCACGGCAGCGGCGGACGCCGCCTGACCCAGGCACACCGTCATCACGTGCGGACGGATGTACTGCATGGTGTCGTAAATCGCCGTCATAGCGGTGAACGAGCCACCGGGAGAGTTGATGTACATGGTGATGTCGCGGTCAGGGTCCTGGCTCTCCAGAACGAGGAGCTGGGCCATGACGTCGTCGGCCGATGCGTCGTCAACCTGAACGCCGAGGAAGATGATGCGGTCCTCGAAGAGCTTGGCGTACGGGTCCTGGCGCTTGTAGCCGTAGGCCGTGCGCTCCTCGAACGTGGGAAGGATGTAGCGGGACTCGGGCGCGCCGTTGTTTGCCATGTGCTTGGTCGAACCACCCATCGAGCTGTAGGCCGTTCCACCGAATGTGGGGATACTCATGATTACTTTCCTGTTCCTTCGGTGGGCTACGCGGTTACGAGAGGGTCCGTGCCGCCGCCGCCGGTGACATCCGAAGCGGATGCGCGGAGGTGGTCGACGAAACCGTAGTCAACGGCTTCCTGAGCACTGAACCAGTTGTCGCGGTCACCATCGGCATTGATCTGCTCGGGGGTCTTACCGGTCTGGGCGGCCGTGATCTCCGACAAACGCTGCTTCATGTCGAGGATCAGCCGGGCCTGAGTCTGGATGTCGGCTGCGGTTCCACCGAATCCACCGGACGGCTGGTGCAAAAGCACGCGAGCGTTCGGGGTGATGTAGCGCTTGCCCTTGGTACCGCTGGTCAGCAGGAACTGTCCCATGGAGGCGGCCATTCCGATACCCACGGTCACGATGTCGTTCGGGACGAACTGCATGGTGTCGTAGATTGCCATACCGGCGGTGATGGAACCACCGGGAGAGTTGATGTAGAGGAAGATGTCGCGCTTCGAGTCCTCAGCTGCCAGCAGCAAGATCTTGGCACAGATCTCGTTGGCATTCTCGTCCCGAACCTCTGATCCGAGCCAGATGATGCGGTCCTTCAGCAGGCGGTCAAAAACACCGGTGTTGGGTGTCGGGTCGGCCATATCGTGCTCCGTTTCGTTGTCGCTTCCTCATAAATGTATCGGAGCAGGAACGTCAAAATGGCCGTGTTCGCCCTCGGCAGATTGCACATGTTCCTCCCCCGCCCGCTTCGCGCACAAAAGGGCCGGATGTCGTGAGACATCCGGCCCTCATACTGCGGGAGGTGCGTGTTACTTGGCGGCGTCCTCGGCGGGGGCGTCTACGGCCTCGGCGTCGGCATCCGCTGTCTCGGCCTCATCGGTGCCACCGATAACCGGCGCGGTGAACTCGGCGAGGTCAACGGGCTTGCCGTTGGAGTCAACAACCTCGGCCTGACCCAGAGCAATGGCGAGCGCCTTGTTGCGGGCAACCTCGGCCACCATCGACGGGATCTGACCGTTGGTGTTGAGCGTCTGCACGAACTCACTCGGGTCCATGCCGTACTGGCTGGCGCCCTGGATGAGGTACTGCGTGAGCTCGTCCTGGCTCACCTTGACCTGCTCGGCCTCGGCGATCGTGTCGAGCAGGATCTGCTGACGGAACGTCTTCTCGCTGGCTTCGGTGACCTCGGCGCGGTGGGTTGCGTCTTCGAGGCGGCTCTCGCCCTCGAGGTGACGGTGCACCTCGTCCTCGATGATCGCGGCCGGCAGGGGAACCTCAACGGACGCGAGGAGGGTCTCGATCAGACGCTCGCGCGCCTGGCCGCCCTGGCCGAACACCTTGGAGCGTTCGACCTGGGTCTTGAGGCTCTCGGTGAGCTCGGCGATGGTGTCGAACTCGCTGGCGATCTGCGCGAAGTCGTCGTCAGCGGCCGGAAGCTCGCGCTCCTTGACGGCGATGACCGTGATGGTAATCTCGGCGGTCTCGCCCTCGTGGTCTCCACCCATCAGGTCGGAGTTGAAGGTGGTGGTCTCGCCGGCGCTGAGCGAGTCAAGTGCCTCGTCGATGCCGTCGATGAGGTCTCCGGAGCCAACCTCGTAGGAGATGCCGGCTGCGGTGTCGACCTCGACACCGTCAATGGCGGCAACCAGGTCGATCTGCGCGAAGTCGCCGATCTTGGCCGGGCGCTCAACGGTGATGAGGGTGCCAAAGCGGCTGCGGAGCTTGTCGAGTTCTTCGACGACCTCGTCGTCGTTAACCTCAACGGCGTCGACGGTGAGCTTCAGGCCCTTGTACGAGGGGATCTCGATTTCGGGACGAACGTCAACCTCAATGGCGAGGAGCAGATCTCCGGAGAAGTCCTTGTCGCTCGGCCATTCGACGATGTCTGCTTCGGGGCGACCGAGCGGGCGAAGCTTGTGCTCCTCGACAGCCGCGCGGTAGAAACCGTCGAGACCCTCGTTGACGGCGTGCTCCAGCACGGCCGACTTACCGACACGCTGGTCGATGATGGGCGGCGGAACCTTGCCCTTGCGGAAACCGGGGATGTTGATGTCCTCGGCAATGTGCCCGTAGGCGTGGGTGATGGCTGGCTTCAGCTCGTCGGGGCTCACCGAGATGGTGAGCTTCGCGCGCGTGGGGCTCAGTTTTTCGACCGTGGACTTCACTCGGGACTCTCCTGTGTATTGAAACGGTGTGCTGCGGATAATGTCGGGGCGACAGGATTCGAACCTGCGACTTTCCGGCCCCAAACCGGACACTCTGACCAAACTGAGCTACGCCCCGGATTGTGTAGGCAACCCGTGTGGGACAAGCACCGAGACGTGTGCAGCAGCAACGACCGGTGGATTGACCTCCGTCAGTCTAATGCACGCGTTTCGGCATCAGGTGCCCGAACTGGCACGCGCTGCCCTGTTTCCTGTACTACGATATTCGAGTGCCCAACAAACGGGCTTGGGGATGTAGCTCAATGGTAGAGCCTCAGTTTTCCAAACTGATGGCGCGGGTTCGATTCCCGTCATCCCCTCCACAGCAGCAGCCCCGGTCCGCCGGGGTTTTTCTGTTTCTCCCAGGCTTCTTCCAGCGTGCGGCGGGACCAGCGGTCAGTGCGAGTGCTCGCCCGCCAGGGTTCGGGGGCCACTCCCGGTGCGGGCTTGCACACTCGGGTCGGCCGGAGGCGTGCCCGCCGATTCACCCGGCTTCACCACAACGAACTGCCCCATCATTCCGGCATCTTCGTGGGCCAGCAGGTGGCAGTGATACATATAGGGGAAATCGGGATCGGTGTCGGGGCCGAACTCCATGATGAGTTCATACCGCGTACCGGGCTCGAGATAAATGGTGTCTTTCCAACCTGCCAGCTCCGGCGGCGGCGACGTACGGCCGACGCGGAGCACCTGGAACTGCACGCCGTGCACGTGAAAATTGTGCGGCATGGGCATGGTGTTCTCCACGGTCCACACCTCGGTGGCGCCCGCCTCCACGGTTTCGTCGATGCGCCCCATGTCCATGAGCTTGTTGTTGATGTTGTAGCCGTTGAGAACAAAGGATCGTTTCTGGCTCGCGTCCGTGGCCAGGAGCGCCTCCATGGGCACCAGCGACTCCGGCTGGGTTCCCTCTGTCGCGAGCGTGTCGGCGGCTCGCAACTCCAGCACGTCGAGGGTGTCCGCCCCGGCATTCTGCTCGTTGACCGAGCTCGACAGACCCAGCTCCGGCGGCGTGGAGCGCAGGGTCACTGTTTCGCCCGCCACCATGCTGACCAGCACTTCTGCGCGTTCACCCGGCGACAAACGGATGCCGGTCATCGGTGCGGGAGCTTGCAACAGGCCCCCGTCGGTACCGATCAGGTCAAAGGAACGATCGTCGCTGAACCCGAAGTTGTAGACCCGGGAGGAGGAGGCATTGAGCAGACGGAGGCGCACCACATCCGTTGTCACGTCGAGGAACGGACCCACGGTTCCGTTCACCAGAACCTGGTCGCCGATGGGCCCGATGTAGCCGCGCACGTCGGTGACCATTTCACCGTTCTTGTCGAATCGGCGGTCCTGCACCATCACCGGGATATCGTCCACCCCATATGTGCTGGGTAGCGCCAGAGCCCGCTCGGCATCGTCGTGCAGGATGATCATGCCCGCGAGGCCCTTTTCCACCTGATGTTCGGTCTGCCCGCTCGCATGCGGGTGATACCAGAGGGTCGAGGCCGGCTGCGTGATGGTCCAGTCGGGACTCCAGCTCGCGCCGGGGTCCACGAGCTGATGCGGGCCGCCGTCCATTCGTGCGGGAAGGTGCATTCCGTGCCAGTGCACGGTGGTAGCTTCCGGTAGGTCGTTGGTCACGTTCACCTGCACGTGCTCGCCGCGCTCCATCACGAGGGTTGGGCCGAGGTTGTTCTGGTTGTAGCCCCACGTCTCGGTCTCGACGCCGGGCGTGAACTCGGTTGTCCCGCTCTGCGCTGTGAGATCAAAGGACCGTGTTCCCTCCGCGTCCACGGTGGAGGTAGCCAGTGGTGGAATCAGCAGAGGAGTGGCGAAATCCACGCTGTCGACCGTGTTGATCACACCGGCACCCTGATCACCGGAGCAACCGGCGAGCCCGAGGGCGAGGGCCGCCAGGGCCGCAACACCCACCGTGAGGCGCGTGGCGCGGGGTCTACGCATGGTCGAGGTGTGTCGCGTGGATGAGGAGAGCACGGTCATGTAATCACGGGCGTTCTTGTCTTGGTCATGCTGAATGGTGCGGGGTTAGGAAGGGAGCTGGCCTGCCGTTGAAAGAGTGTTGTGCGTGAAGCGGCCGGCGATGAGAGTGGCGGCCACCGGCATCCGTCTCAGGTCGGACAGGGAAGCCACGAGTGGGTCGATCTCGCACACAGCCAGGTCGGCGACCTCGCCCACGGTGATGCGGTGGCGTCCTCGAGCGGATGCGGCGAGCGCGGCCTGTCTGGACACCGCCTGCTCGGGGTTCCACGGTTCACGGCCATCTTTGGTGCGTCCCACGGCAGCCGCCATGGTGACCCAGGGGTCCAGCGGAGCGACGGGGGCGTCGGAACCGAAGGCGAGCGTGGCACCCGCAGCGAGCA
This sequence comes from Cryobacterium sp. CG_9.6, assembly GCF_029893365.1. Taxonomy (NCBI): domain Bacteria; kingdom Bacillati; phylum Actinomycetota; class Actinomycetes; order Micrococcales; family Microbacteriaceae; genus Cryobacterium; species Cryobacterium sp. CG_9.6. Next base: position 2,325,068 of record NZ_JARXUZ010000001.1, read on the forward strand.
GGTCGCCGAGCACAAAGGCGCGGTCGGTGCGGCCGACCCAGTACCGGTCGGTAACATCGCGATCGTCGAGGGCATGCTCGGGCTGGACGCTGGCCACAACGCCGAGTCGGGCGAACCGGGCCACGTCGGTGGGAGTGAGTAGCTGGGCGTGCTCGATGCTGCCGTGGGAGGGAAGGCCCTCGGCAGCGAGCTGTTCGAAGGCGTCGAGGGCGAGACGGTTGGCGCGGTCGCCGATGGCGTGGACGGCCGGTCGGATGCCCGCCGTTACGGCCCGGCGCAGGCGTGTCTGCAGCTCGTGGGCCGGCACGTTCTGTACACCGTGGGAGAGCGGCTCGCTCTCCATCCCCGGATATTCATCGAAGCAGAGCGCGGTGCGGGTGTTGAGGGAGCCGTCCGTGATCACTTTGAATGGGCCCACCGTGAGCAGTCCCCCGGTGTCGGTGATTGAGTCTCCGGAACGCAGCCCGAGTTCGAGGGCACGATCGAGGTGCTCGCTATACAGCGAGAATTCCACGCGAAGCAGGTTGGCGCCGGAGCGCATGCGACGCTGCCACACGTCGAGATTCCAGGTCATCTCCATGTCGACGATCCCCACGACTCCGCGGCGGGCCGCCTGGTGAGCGGCGTCGAGGGCCCAGCCATCGAGCACGCTATCGGCAACGGTGTTGAGGCCACCCACAACCGTGAAGGCATCCGTTTCGCTCAGGAGTCCCGTGGGGTGGGCGGCAAAACCGTGCGCGGCGAGCGCGGCCGAGTTCAGCCAACAGCTGTGCAGGTCACCGCTGACCAGAACCACCGAGAACCCGGCGGAAGCCGCGTCAAGCACGTGGCGGGTGGGCGCATCGGGCCACAGGCCATCGCGAAACCCAAAGCCCACGATCACCTCACCCGGTTGGGTGTGCTGCGCCCGCGCGGCCACGAGTGCGGCTGCGTCGGTCGCACTGCCCGCTGCCGACACGTCGAGGCGACGAGTGGTCTGGGTCCACTGACTGAAGTGCACATGGTTGTCCCACAGGCCGGGAATGAGCCAGCGTCCGCCGAGGTCAACTGCGGTCTCGGCTCCATGTCCTGGCTGGCGTGGGCCGATACGACGGATGCCGCCGTCCACAATCTCCACATCGACCACGTCGTCACCGCCCGGCAGTCGGGCATTGCGCAGCAGCAGCGAGGGGCCTGCTTGAGAGGGATCGGGCTGGTTTACGATTGGCACGTTCATGCCTGGCTGGTTCATGCTTGACACTGTGGGCACCAGTACAGCTTGCGAGCGCTCATTTCTTCGATCACGATGTGAAATCCGCAGACGCGGCAGGGCAGGCCTTCACGCTTGTACACCCAGTGCCGGTCGACCCGGCGCCGCATCGCACGAGCGTAGTCGGCGCCGGTGAGGTCGTCCCTGGTCATCATCTGGCCGGTCTTCACACCAATGTGCAGGAGGTAAGCCCAATCCTGCCAAAGCGCCCGCACCGCCTCGTCGCTCAGCTCTTTGCCCGGGGTGTGCGGGTTGATACCCGCACGAAAGAGGATCTCTGCCCGGTAGACGTTGCCGATACCGCTCACCACAGACTGGTCCATGAGCAACTTGCCAATGCTGGTCGGCTTCTTGCGAACGACGCTTCGGAAGCGTTCCTCGGCCTCCGGGGTGTTTTCGAGTTCCGGGTCCGGACCGAGTCTCGCCATAGACACCGCCACCTGCGCAGCATCCAGAACTTCACAAGCAGTGGGGCCGCGCAGGTCGGCGCACACGGTATCGGTGAGCATGCGCACGCGAACCTGCCCTACCGGCTCGAGGGGGAATGTCTGCAGGTGGTTGAGTTCCTTCTCCTCCTCGGACATGCGCATGCGGGTGCGACGCGGCGCTCCAATGCTGCTGAGGGAATTTTCTCCCGCACTGTCGAGGACCACACCCTCGAGCGTCGCGGCGTCCGCAGCAAGCTTTGTGCCGCGCTGGTTTGTCTGCCCCATGCGCCCATTGGCCGACGCGATGGTGGCATCCAGGAGCAGGTCGCCCGTGAAGTCCCACGCGCCGTACAGACCGAGGTGGACGCGGAGCCACAGCTCGTGATCAAACTCGAGGAACATCTGCTTGCCAATGGCACGGGCATCCGTCAAGGTTCGCCCGTCCAGCACGGCGGCACCCTCCGCAAAGCGACCCTGCGGCGACGAGAACCGCACAGTCTGGCCCAGAAAATTACGATAAAACTGTCGCGTGATGCGATGAACGGAATGACCCTCGGGCACGGTTAGTGAACAATCTCCTTACCGGCAATGTCACCGGTGGTCTCGTACTCCCCCAGCTGAGCGATACGCCGGGCGTGGCGCTCCTCGTCGGAAAAGGGTTCGGCAATAAATGCGTCAATGAAGCCCGTGGCTTCCTCGATGGTGTGCTCGCGCGCACCGATGGAGATGACGTTGGCATCGTTGTGCTCGCGGGCAACCTTGGCGGTACTGAGGTTCCAGACGAGGGCCGCGCGCGCACCCGTCACCTTGTTGGCGGCCATCTGCTCCCCGTTACCGGAACCACCAAAGACCACGCCCAGCGCCTCGATTCCCGCGTTACGATCGGCGACGACGGCCGCAGCCGCGTTGATACAGAAGGCAGGGTAGTCGTCGAGCGAGTCGTACGACGTGGGTCCGTGATCGATGACCTCGTGGCCGAGGCCACGCAGGTGCCGGATGAGGTGATGGCTGAGGTCGAGACCGGCGTGGTCCGTGGCGATGTGAATGCGCATAGGTGCAGTCTATTAAGCGGTGGCGATCATGGTGTCCGACACGTCGAAGATGGGGTCCCGCGTGCGGCTGCGCTTCAGCTCGAAGAAGCCGTCATAACTGGCCAAGGCAACTACACCGTCCCACAGGGCGAGGGCCTGATCCCCCATGGGTGCGGGAGAGATGACGGGACCGAAGAAGGCCACGTCGTTGATGGCGATGACGGGGGTTCCCACGTCCTGGCCCACACGATTGATGCCATCGAAGTGGCTGGCACGCATTTGAGCATCAAACTCATCGCTGTCGGCGTGGGCAGCAAACTCGGCGGGCAGCCCCACGGCGGCCAGCGCCAGAGAGATGACCTCGTCGGAGTCGGTGTTGGAACCCAGGTGGATCTCGGTACCGAGAGCGTCATAGAGGGGCTTCACGATTGCCGCTCCATGCAGCTCCTGGGCCGCCTGAACGAGGCGCGTGTAGCGCAGTGCCCGAGGCAGGAAAGCGCGATACTCATCGCTCACATCGTTGTTCTCGTTGAGGACGGCAAGACTCATCACCCTCCACTCCACGTCGAATTCGCGAAGCCTAGCGACCTCATCGACCCAACGGGAGGTCATCCAGGCCCAGGGGCAGGAGGGATCAAACCAGAACTTCACAGAATCAGACATATGTCCACCCTAGCCACGCTCCCTGAACGTCTCCGCTTGAGGTTTCTCGATTAGGGGGGCCTGTTTTTAAGCGGTAGCGTCGATGGGTTGAAAAAATCTGTCGAGTGCAGAACAGCTTCATGTCGCAAGCAATTGATCTCCACGGGAGCAATCCAAATGCCCAATGACCATAGTTCGTTAGCACAAACATCCGGTTCAGCCGGTTCGAACAACCGCACAAAAAAGCCGCTGTTGAAGCGCCGGTTGAAGGTCTCCGACGTCAACGTCGTCGACAAACCCATCATGAAACGTGCCCTGGGTGGCACCATCGTCGGAAACACCATGGAGTGGTATGACGTGGGTGTTTTCGGCTACCTCATCACCACCATGGGTCCGGTCTTTCTGCCCGAAGCCGACACATCCGTTCAAACGCTCTTTCTGCTCGGAACCTTCGCCGCAACCTTCTTCGCCCGCCCCCTCGGTGGCGTTTTCTTTGGCTGGCTCGGTGACCGTATTGGTCGCCAGAAGGTGCTCGCCACCACTCTGATGCTCATGGCCGGCTCTACCTTTGCCGTAGGTATTCTGCCGAGCTACGCCCAGATCGGAGTGTGGGCTGCGGCCCTGCTGGTCTTCGTCAAGCTCATTCAGGGTTTCTCCACCGGTGGCGAGTACGCCGGGGCCACGACCTTTGTCAGCGAGCACGCCCCTGACAGCCAGCGCGGGTACTTCGCCAGTTTCCTGGATATGGGCAGCTACATCGGTTTCGCGTTGGGCGCCTCCCTCGTGTCCGTGCTGCAAATCGTCCTCGGCCAGTCGGCCATGGAGGAATGGGGCTGGCGTCTGCCGTTCCTCATTGCCGGACCGCTCGGCCTTATCGCCATCTACTTCCGGATGAAGATCGACGAGTCCCCCGCCTTCCAGGCGACACTCGACGCTCAGCACGAAGCGCAGAAGAATCCGGCGGGCGCCAACGCGGACACTCCCAAGGGCCCGCTGGCCATCTTCAAGGCGTACTGGCGCAACATCATCGTCGCCATGATTCTTGTCGCTGCCGCCAACACGGTGGGTTACGCACTCACCTCCTACATGCCCACGTATCTCACCGAAAATAAGGGCTACGACGAACTGCACGGTACGGCACTGACGATTCCAATTCTGATTGCGATGTCGCTCTGTATTCCGCTCGCCGGAAGACTCAGCGACCGCATCGGGCGCCGTCCGGTGCTGTGGATCGGCGCCGCGAGCACCGTCGTGCTCTCGACCCCGGCCTTCCTTCTGATCGGAGTCGGTGAAGTCTGGTCCACGCTGCTTGGACTCGCGCTCATCGCCTTCCCGGTGACGTTCTATGTGTCCAATCTGGCGAGCGCGCTTCCAGCGCTCTTCCCCACCGCAAGCCGCTACGGGGCCATGGGCATCTCGTACAACTTTGCGGTGGCCATCTTCGGCGGCACTACGCCGTTCATCATCGCCGCACTGATCGTGTCGACCGATAACGACATGATGCCCGCGTATTACCTCATGGGCACCTCGGTCATCGGTGGAATCGCGATCTTCTTCCTCAAGGAATCGGCCAACCGGCCGCTCCCGGGTTCGATGCCCAGCGTGAACACCGACGAAGAGGCCCATGAACTCGTCAAGGGTCAGGATGACAATCCTCTCCTCGACACCGACGAGATGCCGTTCGACGCCACCTTTGAGCCGCCGACCTCAGCAATTCCCGTCCAGGAGCCAGCCAAGGTCTGACCAATGGAATGAGACAGCGGATGCCGCGAGCCCGACGGGGCCCGCGGCATCCACTGTCTGTGCGGGGTCGCACCCCGCGGATGTAGAATTGTCTGATGATCACCGAGCCTGACACCGCAGCCGATACCCTAACTGCCCCAGCAGGCTCCCCCGACATCTCTGGTGACGGTGCTATCGACAGTGCTGTCGATGACGACGCGGGCTTTGCCGGCATCGATCCCGCGGAGATGGCCACCACCCTGCGGGTTTTGGCGTCGCTGAGCAACATCGACCCGGAGGACCCGGACTTCGTCACGGTGCGTCAGGCCACCGCCAAAATGTTCAAATCGGTGAAAATAGCCCGGCGCGGAGAAAAGCGGGCGGCAATCAAAGACGCCGACCGCGAGGTGATTGCGGCGACCGCCACGGGTGCACCCACCCGCATCGACGACGAGACCCGGGGCGCTCAGCTCTCTCTCGGCACGACCGCTGCCACGGCCGGAGAGCTTCTCGTGCCCCGTGCCTGCTACATCTGCAAGCAGAAGTACACCCTCGTGGATGCCTTTTATCACCAGCTCTGCCCGAGCTGCGCGCTGATGAGCCACGCCAAGCGTGATGCCCGCACCGATCTCACCGGCAAGCGCGCCCTGCTCACCGGTGGCCGCGCCAAGATCGGCATGTACATTGCCCTGCGCCTGCTGCGTGATGGTGCCCACACCACGGTCACCACGCGTTTTCCCCGTGATGCCGTGCGTCGCTTCGCGGCCATGCCCGATGCGAGTGACTGGTTGCATCGCCTCCGCATCGTGGGGATCGATCTGCGCGACCCGGCCCAGGTGATTGCCTTGGCCGACTCGGTGGCTGCGAGCGGCCCCCTCGACATTCTGATCAACAACGCGGCGCAAACCGTGCGCCGCTCGCGCGGGTCATATTCGCCGCTCGTCGAAGCCGAGGACTCTCCCCTGCCCGACGGTCCTCTGCCCGAGATCGTCTCCTTCGGGCATACAAACGACGCGCATCCGCTGGCCCTTGCCGCATCGGTGTCGGGTCACCCCCTACTCGCCGCAGCCGCGGGCACGGGCGCGCTCACTGCCGACGATCTCACCCGACTCGCGCTGGCCCCCGGGTCATCGTCCCTCGAGCGACTTGCTGCGGGAACAGCCATCGACGCCGGCGGGCTCGTGCCCGATCTGCATGAGGTGAACAGCTGGACGGCCAACGTTCAAGACGTGGATCCGCTCGAGATGCTGGAAGTGCAGCTGTGCAACACGACCGCACCATTCTTGCTCGTGAGCCGCCTGCGTGCCTCGCTCGCGGCATCCACTGCCCGGCGCACGTACATCGTGAACGTGTCGGCGATGGAGGGCGTGTTTGGCCGGGGTTACAAGGGTCCCGGGCATCCGCACACAAATATGGCCAAGGCTGCCCTCAACATGCTCACCCGCACAAGCGCCAAGGAGATGCTTGACGATGGCATTCTCATGACGAGCGTGGACACCGGCTGGATCACCGACGAGCGGCCGCACCCCACCAAGATTCGCCTCGCTGAGGAGGGCTTTCACGCTCCCCTTGACCTGGTGGACGGCGCGGCGCGGGTCTACGACCCGATCGTGCGCGGCGAGGCCGGCGAAGACCTGTGCGGTGTCTTCTTGAAGGACTACCAGCCCGGCGCCTGGTAGCGGCGCACCTCCACACGTCTAGGTTTCGAGCCAGTGCAGTGAACGGCCGTGAGGCTGGGTGAAGTCGAGGGGTTCGCCGTCGAGGGCGAGCACAAAGTCGGATGCCGCGGTGGGCAGGGCGCCGGCCATCGCGGACAGTAGTTCCGCTATTCCCGGAACCACGCCCTGACTTTCATTTGAGAGCCAGTGAACGGGCAGTGCCGCGAGTTGCTCCCTGAAGCGTCGCTTCGCCTCATCGTCGAGGTAGAGCAGCACGGCCGTATGGAATACGACGATTGTGGCGTGGGCCGGGGCCCGCGCCACCAGCGCGGCAAGCTGTTCGTTGAGGTCTCCGCGCACGATCTCCACCGTTTCTCGGCGCGCCAGCTCGATCGCCGCCCGCAGTCGCAGTCGACGGTCCTCGTGCTCCGGCCAGATCAGTGCCTCGAGCCACTCCACATCCTCGGCCGAATGAACGTCGAGGGGGTTCAGATCTATGCCGGCCCGCCACACGACCTCGGGTAGGCGCGGCGGAATCGGGACCGCGCCGGAGACCGAACACTCGAGCACCACCGAACTTGGTCCGCGTGCGGGGTGCAGAAGGCGCTCGCTGCCGTCGTCAGAGCGGTACCGGTAGCTGTATCGGTCGGGGTGCAGGCAGAGACCAGCGGATGCGCCCACCTCGATGAGCGCGAGCGGCCCGGACAGGGCAGCGAGCGCCGGCAGCAGTGTGGCGCACCGCCCCGCCTCATTGGTCTGCGTGTCATGGGTGAGGCAGACAGCCTCCACCTCGAGCCAGTGAGCGGAAAGGAACCCCGCGAACTCGACATACGATGCGGGTGCGGCACCGCAGAACCGCGCCGCACTGAAGACCAGAGTGGGGTGCCGTTTCGACGCGGGCAAGCGATCGATGAGCGCAAGGATCCGAGGATCGTCAGCGACCCCGCTGGCCCACTCCACATAACAGGCACTAATCCCCCGTGCTTCGACCTGCGCGAACTGACGGTACCGATCGGGCGTCGACGCCCGAGGATCACTGCTCGTTGTCACGACAACACAGTAGCGACGGCCGAACAGCAATGACGGTTAGGCTTGATATCTATGCAACGGTGCCCGTAACGCCAACGTGTACTTATTATTCGTGAATTGAAATGGAGAACCTGTTGCCAGGAGAAAACCTCACCCGCGTCGAAGCTCAGGAGCGCGCCGCGATCGTCAGCGTGCACAACTACGACGTAACGCTCGATCTCACGACCGGCCCGGAACTTTTTGCCGCCACCACCACCGTCACGTTCGCAGCAACGCCGGGGGCGTCCACCTTCATTGATGCGATCACCCGCACAGTGCACAGCGTCACCCTCAACGGTGTGGCCCTTGATCCCGCCGTCGTCAGCGACGGCATCCGCATTCAGCTTGACGATCTCGCCGCAGAGAACGAGTTGACCGTTGTTGCCGACGCTATTTACACCAACACCGGCGAGGGCCTGCACCGCTTCGTCGACCCCGTCGATAACGAGGTCTACCTCTACAGCCAGTTCGAGGTTCCCGACTCGCGCCGCGTATTCGCCGTCTTCGAGCAGCCGAACCTGAAGGCCACGTTCACGTTCACCGTGACGGCCCCCGAGGCCTGGCAGGTCATCTCCAACTCCACCACGCCCGAGCCGACACCGGCCGGCGACGGCAAGGCCACCTGGGCTTTCGCTCCCACGCACACCATTTCGAGCTACATCACGGCCCTCGTGGCCGGCCCGTACGCCGTGGTACGCAGCGAGCTCACGTCGAGTGACGGACGCATCATTCCCCTCGGCGTGTTCAGCCGCAAGAGCCTCTCGGAGTACCTGGACGCCGATTACATCATCGAGAAGACCACTCAGGGCTTCGCCTACTTTGAAGAGAAGTTCGGTTTTCCGTACCCCTTCGACAAGTACGACCAGATGTTCGTTCCGGAGTTCAATGCGGGCGCGATGGAAAATGCGGGCGCCGTGACGTTCACCGAGACGTACATCTTCCGTTCCAAGGTCACCGACGCCATCAAGGAACGCCGGGTCGTCACCATTCTGCACGAGCTCGCTCATATGTGGTTCGGCGACCTCGTCACCATGACCTGGTGGAACGACCTGTGGCTCAACGAGAGCTTTGCCGAGTGGGCATCCACCATCGCCACCGCCGAAGCCACCGAGTGGCACGAGGCGTGGACCACCTTCGCCGTCATGGAGAAGAGCTGGGCCTACAAGCAGGACCAGCTGCCCTCCACGCACCCCGTGGTCGCCACCATTCGCGACCTTGACGACGTGCTGGTGAACTTCGACGGCATCACCTACGCCAAGGGTGGCTCCGTTTTGAAGCAGCTCGCCGCCTGGGTGGGCATCGAGGCCTTCTTCACCGGCGTCGGCTCCTATTTTCAGAAGCACCAGTGGGGCAACACCGAGCTCCGCGATCTGCTCGTTGAGCTCGAAGCCGCCAGCGGCCGTGACCTCACCGAGTGGGCCCAGCTCTGGCTCGAGACCGCCGGCGTCAACACCCTGCGCCCCGAGATCACGGTCGACGCCGAGGGAACCATCACGGGCTTCGCCGTGCTGCAGACCGCAACCGCCGACTACCCCACCATTCGCCCGCACCGCCTCGCCATTGGGTTCTACAACCGTGATGCCGCGGCCAAGCTCGTGCGCACACATCGTGTTGAGCTCGACGTCGATGGTGCGCGAACGGATGTCGCCGAGCTCGTTGGTCAGGCCCGTCCCGACCTCGTGTTGCTCAACGACGACGACCTCACCTACGCCAAGGTGCGTCTGGACGAGGCCTCGCAGGCCGTTGCACTGCAGCACCTGGCCGCAATCGAGAGCCCGCTGGCTCGTGCGATCGTGTGGGGTTCCGTCTGGGACGCTACCCGCGATGCCGAGACCTCGGCGCGTGACTTCGTGCGTCTGGTTCTGAACAACGTGGAGACAGAGACCGAGTCGACGACACTGCGCACCGTTGTGGGGCAGCTGGTGCTCACGGCGTCGTCCTATGTGGCCGAAGAGCACCGCGCCCAGGTCACCACCGAGGTGGCCGACGGCCTGTGGGCCCTGGCCGCGGGAGCCGCTGCCGGAAGCGACGCCCAGTTCCAGTTCGTGAAGTTCTTTGCGTCTGTTGCCGAGACCGAGGAACAGCTGGCACACATTGCCGGTCTGCGCTCCGGCGCCGAGACGCTGGCTGGCCTCACGATCGACACCGATCTGGCGTGGGAACTCCTCATTGCTCTGGTCGCCGGAGGCAAGGCCGTGGCGGCGGAGATCGATGCGGCCCTCGCGAGCGATAACACCGCAACGGGTGCCCAGTCGGCCGCTCTGGCCCGAGCAGCGGTTCCCACCGCGGAAGCCAAGCTCGCCGCCTGGTCCTCGCTCATTGATGTGGATACCGCAGCGACGACAATCGTGCGCACAACGGCCGCTGGATTCCTGCGGGTGAACGATCCGTCGCTTCTGGCGCCGTTCCAGGAGAAGTACTTCGACATGCTGCAGTCGGTTTGGGAGGCACGCAGCTTCTCGATCGGTGAGAAGCTCGTGATCGGTCTCTACCCGTCACCGCTTAACAACCAGGCTCTCGCCGATGCCACGCACGCGTGGCTGGCCGCGAACGCCGAGCCGGCCGCACTGCGCCGCCTCGTCGTGGAGAACCTGGCCGGAGTGGAGCGTTCACTCGCCGTGCAGGCCCGCGACGCGCAGTAGCACCATCGCACTGTAGTTCCATCGCACTGTAGTTCCATCGCACTGTAGCTCCGTCGACGAACGACGTAGCTGAAAAGATACGCCCCGGTTCACGCCGGGGCGTATCTGTTTTCTCAGCCGGCACGCACACTCAGGGTTCACCTGAGAGCGTCTGCGTAGACTCGGATCACTATGGATACATTCTGGGCCGCCGTGGCCACCTTCCTTTCCAGCGATATCTGGATGGAGACGTGGCAAAACCTCTTACAAATCCTCTTCATCGTCCTGATCGCCTTTGCGGTGCGCTGGGTGCTCCAGTTCGTGATCCGTCGTGTCGTTCAGCAGATCGTGTCCGGTGTGAAAAAGACCCAGAAGGTTGATGACACCCAGGCGCTCAGTGTTTCTCCACTGGCCGCCGTGCGGGTCGTTCAACGGTCACGAACTCTGGGCTCCGTGCTGGCCAACATCGTGAACGTCTTCATTCTCATCACGGCCATCCTGATGATCGTGCAGACCCTGAACGAGAACATTCTCGGGTCGTTCGCCCTGCTGACAGCCGCGATCGGTGCCGGCCTTGGTTTCGGTGCGCAGAACATTGTCAAAGACATCTTGAACGGCCTCTTCATGGTTGTCGAGGACCAAATCGGGGTAGGCGACATTGTCGACGTGGGATTCGCCACCGGCATCGTGGAATCCGTGGGAATTCGAATCACCCAGATTCGTGATCTTGACGGCACACTCTGGTTCGTGCGAAACGGCGAGATTCTGCGGGTGGGAAACATGTCACAGGGCTGGGCCCGTGTCATCATCGACCTCGCAATTCCCTACAGTTCCAATGTGGAGGCCGTGCAGTCCGAACTGCTGCGGGTGGCTACTGCACTCGCCTCAAGCCGCAAATGGAGAGCCTACATCCTCGAGAAACCCGAGATCTGGGGGCTTGAATCCATCACCGCCGAGGCCCTGGTGACGCGGCTCGCCGTCAAGACTCGGGTGGCCGTCAAGTGGGACTTCGCCCGTGACCTGCGACTGCACCTGAAGAAGGCTCTGGATGGCGTGGGCGTGTCACTCACCCCCCTCAACAGTGTGGTCATGACCGGCCCGGACGGAACTCTCGGTGGCACGGAGTTGTATGAGGCTTCGACAGTGGATGCCGCTGCGGAAGCCGCCGCCGCCGTGCCCGATGCTGTTGTGGATGCTCGCACCGCCCCTGTTCCGGTGAAGCGCACCACACGGGCGCCACGAAAGCCCCGAGTCAAGGCCGCCGAGAGCCCGCTTGATGGCGTCGAGCCGAAAGCATCCGAGATACCCATCATCCACACCGCACCAGACCCGGAGACCCGCGATGACAAATGAACCAGCCGGAGTGCACCTTCGTAGTGAAGAGAACGGCGCAGCCGTGATTCCCACGTTCTATGACGAGGTGGGAGGGCGAGCCTTCTTCGAAAAACTCGTGCACGAGTTTTACCGAGGAATTGCGGCGGACCCGGTGCTCAAGCCGATGTACCCCGAAGATGACCTGGGACCGGCCGAAGAGCGTCTGGTGATGTTTCTCGAGCAGTTCTGGGGCGGCCCGGGCACGTACAGCCAGCAGCGCGGACACCCGCGGTTGCGGCTGCGACACCAGGGCTTCAAGGTCAATCCCGATGCGCGGGACCGCTGGCTCGGTCACATGAAGGTTGCCGTCGACTCCTGCGACCTGCCGCCGCTGCAGCGCGAGACACTCTGGGACTACCTCGACCGCGCGGCGCACGCCATGGTCAACACGTTCGACGACTAGCGTTACCGAACGCTGTCGCCGACCCGTGTGGAGGGTACGCCGCGCACCGCGCCGGTGGCGCTAGACGCTGACCTCGGAGAGGGCGCTGGCTGCAATGATGGCCCCTGCGCTTTCGATGCCCATCCGGATGGCACCGTCCACATGCTGGTAGCCGTGTCCGGCGAGGTCACTGCAGGAGAATGACAGCGGGCCCACCGGAGTGCGCAGGTCGGCGCCGTACCGGGCGAGACCACCGAGGTCGAAACTCGCGGCATAGGCGCCGCGGGTCCACTCTTCGGTTCCCCAATCGCTCTCGTAGTACACCACCGGGTTCAGCGCTTCCGGGCCGTAGTAGTGCGAGAGCGACGTGAGGATTGCGGTCTTGCGATCCGCTGCGCTCAGGCCGAAGAGGGCATCCGCTTGCTCGTCGGAGACAAAGCCCACGAGGGTGCCGCGCGGGTCCTCGAAGTTGGTGTTGTCATAGGCCTCATGCACGAGCTCGTAGGGGCTGAACGCGGTTCCGGACAGGTCGTCGGTGCGCCAGAACGGGGTCTCGTAGACCGCGTGAACCTTGATCACGAAACCCATCGACAGGTGCTGGTGCAACTGCTGCTGGCGGCGCGGCAGGGGCGGGTCGAAGCTGATGCGGCTGATCAGGGGCGGCGGCACGGCAATGATGGCGTGGCGGGCCGTGACCGTGAGATCGTCGGAGATGGCGGTAACGCTGGTCTCGCTCCAACGCAGGCTCCGCACGGGCTGGCCGAGGTGCACGTCGTCGCCCAGGTTCGCAGCCAGCAGCAGAGGAACCTGCTGCAAACCACCCACCACGCGCTCGTCAAGAATAAAATCGGCGTCGACAAGATTGCTGAACGATCCCGCGCTGGCAGCCATGAGCAGCGCCTGCAACGCCGAGAAGGCGTGTGCCGGCTTCGTCAGCATGGCTCCGGCAATGAACATGCTGATGTTGTCGTGTGCCTCGACATCATCGGTCTGCGTCTCCAGCCACCGGCTGAAGGAGATAGCGTCGAGTTCCGCAGCCTGCGGGTGCTCCCACGGCCGGTCGGGGTTCATCTGCGACACGAGCACGTCGAGCTTCTCGATCAGGGTAAGAATCTGCTGCTCGGTGGCCGCGGGTACCGGAAAAATCTCACCCTCAAAACGGCTGACCGTGCCGGCTTTGTTGATGTATACATTCTTGCCGGCGCGGTACCGCGGGTAGGTGTCGAGGCCCAGCTCGGTGAGGGTGCGCTTGAGCGCGAGCTGGTCGGGCGATACCCACTGGCCGCCGACCTCGAGCATCGCGCCCTCGATGGTGTCTGTTAAGAGGCGGCCGCCCACGCGGTCTCGGGCTTCGAGCACGGCAACGGTGAGGCCGGCCTTCCGTAGTTCGGTGGCGGCCGTGAGACCGGATGCCCCGGCTCCAATGATGACGACGTCACGGGTGATCTCGTGCATGGTTACTCCTAGAAAATTCACGGTGCAAGAAAAAAGGTGTTCGTGCTGCTCGAAGACGGGGTGCTGAACACCCTCATAATTCTACGTTTGTGGCAGGCCACAAAATGCTCAGCTCAGGGCCAGCGCATCCCCCACGATGTGCAGACCCTCACGCAGCAGATCGTCGGAAATGCTCAGTGGCGGCAGGAAGCGGATCACGTTGCCGTAGGTACCGCAGCCGAGCAGAATAACGCCCTCCGCGTGGGTGGCAGCGATGACGCGGGCGGTGAGCGCGGCATCCGGCTCATTCGTGTCGGGGTCAACCAGCTCGATTGCCATCATGGCACCACGCCCGCGAACTTCGGCAATACGTGGGTCGGCGGCGGCGAAGGCACCGAGGACGTCGGACATGACGCGACCGATCGCGGCGGCACGCTCAACGAGATGGTCTGCTTCGTAGGTTTCGATCGTGGCGAGCGCTGCGGCGCAGGCGAGCGGGTTGCCACCGTAGGTGCCGCCGAGGCCACCGGCCTGCGGTGCATCCATGATGTCTGCTCGACCGGTGACGGCCGAGAGCGGGAGTCCCCCGGCGATACCCTTCGCGGTGCAGATCAGGTCGGGAACGATGCCCTCGTGCTCGCTGGCGAACATGTGGCCGGTGCGGGCGAACCCGGTCTGAATCTCATCGGCAATGAACACCACGTTGTTGGCGCGGCACCAGGTGAGCAGCGTGGGAAGGAACCCCGCGGCGGGCACGATGAAACCGCCCTCACCCTGAATGGGCTCAATAATGACGGCTGCGAGGTTGTCTGCGCCGATCTGCTTCTCCATCTGCAGAATGGCACGTCGTGCTGCCACGGCGCCGTCGAGGCCGCCGTCGCGGAGCGGATACGACATCGGCGCGCGGTACACCTCGGGTGCGAACGGACCAAAGCCGTTCTTGTACGGCAGGTTCTTCGCCGTGAGGCCCATCGTGAGGTTGGTGCGCCCATGATAGGCGTGGTCAAAGGCGACAACAGCCTGCTTGTGGGTGAAGCTGCGTGCAATCTTCACGGCATTCTCCACGGCTTCGGCGCCGGAGTTGAAGAGCACGCTGCGCTTCTCGTGATCGCCCGGGGTGAGCCGGTTCAGGGTCTCGGCAACCTCAATGTAGGAGTCGTAGGGTGCCACGCTGAAGCAGGTGTGCGTGAACTGCTCGAGCTGGGCCGTGACGGCCGCCACAACACGCGGTGCACTGTTGCCGACGCCGGTGACCGCGATGCCTGATCCGAGGTCGATGAGGGAGTTACCGTCCACGTCAACGAGCACGCCGCCGCCGGCGGCCACGACATAGACCGGCAGGGTGATTCCCACTCCGGCGGAGACCGCCTGTGCCTTCCGCGCCTGCAGTGCCTGCGACTTCGGGCCGGGGATGCGGGTCACCAGGCGGCGCTCCTGCGGGAGGCTGGGGCCGCCAAGCGGAACGGTGGATGTGCTGGTCTCGACGACGGTCATGACGGCTCCATTTCTGCGACACAGGGACATCAACGCACTGCGGCCCTCGATGCCAGTTGAGTTATAGTAGGCGGGTGACGATGCACGCATCGGTGCCGGTATGTACAACGTGAGAACCGCAATTATTCACACTGTACACTCGGCTCATGTCTCCATCCATAGCCCCGCCGCTGCTGCCGTCGCTGCGCCGTCTCCTGGCCCAGCCGAACCTGAACGTGCGACTTCTCACGGCGGAAACTGCCCTTCCACCCGGGGCGCTCGACCGGCCGGTTGACTGGGTGCACAGTTCCGATCTCCCGGATCCGACTCCGTTTCTCTCCCCCCACCAGATGCTGCTCACCACAGGCCGCCAATTTGCGTTCGACACGATGACGGATGCCGTTTATACCGACTACGTGCAGCGCTTGACCGCTCACGGTATCTCCTGCCTCGGTTTTGGGACGGAGGTGATCCGGGATGGAACACCCGATGCCCTGATTGCCGCGTGCCTGGCCGGAGGCATGCCTCTCATCGAGGTTCCCTACGACACTCCTTTCATCGCCGTGGCCCGTGCCGGTGGTGACCTCGTCGCTGAACTCCGGTTCGCCCGGGATACCTGGACGCTCGGCGCCCAACGGGCCATCTCTCTCGCTGCACTCCGGCCCGACGGCCTCAGCGCCACCCTCAGCGAACTGTCGCGCCAGCTCGGCCACTGGGTAGCCCTGTTCGACTCGAATGGAGTCCTCAATCAGGTATTCCCCCGCGACACGTTTAGCGGGGCGTCGGCCGCTCGTGGTTCCCGTGACCGGGCGCAGCAGGAGGCCGAGCGAATACTGCGCCGCGGCCAACGCGCCAGCCTCACCGTGACCGATCACGGCGAGACGCTCAATCTGCAGACGCTCGGACGCCGCGACCATCTGCGGGGCGTGCTCGCTCTGGGCGGCCAGACCACGCTCGACCCGGCCAGTCAGGAAGTCGTCACGAGTGTGATTGCCCTCGCCGGCCTCGCCCTGGAGCAGAACACCGCCCTCGGGCACGCCCGCGGTCACCTGCGTTCGGGTCTGCTGCAGACACTTCTCGGCGGCCAGGTTGAACTGGCCACCACGGTGTCGACCGAGCTCTGGGGTGCGTTCCCCGAGGAACCCGTGCGCGTCGCGGTCAGCGCCACTTCCCCCGAACGACTGGACGCGGTCACCGACTTTCTCGAACTAAGAGCGGCGGAGCGCAACGGGCACCTGTTTTACGCTCGACTGGGCACCAGCATTGTCCTGTGCATCGACTCCCATTCCCACAGCGTCCTTCGCGAACTGGTCGGTTTCGGTCTGCACGTGGGCCTCTCCGACCCGACCGTCTTCAGCTCACTATCCGGGGCCCTCACCCAGGCTCGCCAGGCGTGGGACCGCTCACGCGAGGGCGAACCGGGGATCACCCCGTTTGATGCGATCTCCCGGCAGGGCGTTCTCGCCTTTCTCGCCAGAACGGATGCTTCCGCCGTCGGTCGCGCGGCCCTCGCGCCCCTCACCGATCACGATGCAGCGACGGGCAGCACGCTCGTGCACACCCTCCGGGTCTGGCTCGAAGCGAACGGCCAATTCACTCCCGCCGCTGCCGCACTCGGGGTTCACCGGCACACCGTGCGCAACCGGATCGGTCAGGTGGAAGTGTTGCTCGCACGCGACCTGAGTGGTTTCCACGCGCGCGCGGACGCGTGGGCGGCGCTCCTTGCAAGTAACGTCGCAGCTACAGCCGGCGACGCACCAGCACGTGGCCTCGGGTCGTGGTCAGGCGCGTCCACGGACCCGTCTCGAACACCAGAACAGGGTCATCGTCGCTGAAGAATCCGAGGCTGAGTGCGGCGAAGGCCGCTCCGGCCGGAATCCCCGGTAGGCCCTCGACGGGCCGTCCCCAGATCTCGGCTCGAACGCGCTCAACAATTTGTTCACCGGTGCCCGTGGGGATGACGGAGGCGACCTCCTCGATTCCGGCGTGGGCTGCCGTGATCAACAGCGCGGCATCCGCTTGTCCGATGGGGAGCCAGCCGCCGGTGGGCGGTGAGATACCGGCCCAGCTTGCTGTTCCCGCTTCAAGCGGCAGCGGAACAACGACCGGGGTTTCCGGTGTCATGGGCTCGGTCTGCAGGCGTGCGATTCGTTCGAGCACTCCGCGCACCGGCACCACGCGGTCGATGTCACCGGGCTCGGTGAGGGCGAAGGTGCGAAGCCCCAGCACCGTGGGGCTGGCGTCCAGCAGACCCCGCGGGTACAGGATTCCGGTGTATACAGCAAGCACCCCGCCAACGGCCGTGAGGCGCACGCTGCCATCGAGAACTCGAGCGGCTCGGGCGAGGTACACCTGAAGGTCGCTGACGGACTGGGGATCTGTGAGAGAAAATGACTGGCTCATCTGCTTCTAAACTACCAAGGTAACCAATCACTTCCCACCGCCGCACGGCGCATGCCTGAGGAGGCCCCTTGTCGAAGCCCATGGAAGGCCTGCTGGCCGCCCTCGACCTCACGGACACCGGCGCTCGCACCAACGAAGACATCTTCACCGGACCCTCGCAGTGGATGCCGCTTGGGCGCGTTTTCGGCGGGCAGGTGCTGGCTCAGTCGCTCGTGGCGGCAATGCGTACCGTTCCAGACGATCGGCATGTGCACTCGATGCACGGCTATTTTCTGCGTCCCGGCGACGTGAATCACCCCATCACCTTCTCGGTGGAGCGCGTTCATGACGGGCGCTCGTTCTCGACCCGGCGCACACAGTGCTATCAGAACGGCCTGCCGATCCTGTCGATGATCGCGTCGTTCCAGGATGAGGACGAGGGTCTGGAACATCACATCGAGATGCCGACCGACCTGCCTGACCCCGAGTCGCTCCCCACGGCAGCCGACAGTTTGGCGCAGGTGGACCACTCGGTGGCGCGGTACTGGGCGAGCGAGCGCCCCTTCGACATGCGGCACGTCCCGTCACCCATCTATCTGTCCGTCAACGGGGAACACACGGCGAAGCAGGCGGTGTGGATGAAATCTCTGGGTCGTCTCCCCGACGATCCTGACCTGCACCGAGCAGCGCTCGCCTACGCGAGCGACTACTCGATCATGGAGCCGGTGCTGCGTCGCCACGGCACACCGTGGTCGACGCGTGGCCTCAAGGTGGCGAGTCTCGACCATGCCATGTGGTGGCACCGATTTGGTCGGGTTGATGAGTGGCTGCTCTATGTGCAGGATTCTCCCTCGGCCCAGGGCGGACGCGGCCTCAGCACGGGCAGCATCTTTTCGCGGGCGGGTGTGCTGCTGGCCACCGTCGCGCAAGAGGGTATGGTTCGAGTTCCCAGCAATGAGGAGTAACACGTCATCATGAGTCCCGCAAAAAATCTGAATCCGTCTGGCCTGAGCCGTCGTAACGTGATCGTTTGGGGCGGTGCCGGCGTTGCTGCGGCCGCTACCGTGGCGCTCGTCGGGTGCAGTACCGGCAGCGGTGACGACTCGGCCACCACGGGTCCGCCGACCGAAATTGCTCAGCTGTCCGATATTCCGGTGGGAGGTTCGATCGTGGTCATGGCAAACGGCCAGCAGATCGTACTGTCCCAGCCCGAAGCGGGTACGGTGACGGCGTTCAGCGCTGTGTGCCCGCACCAGGGGTGCCTTGTAGCCGGCAGGCAGGGTGAGCTGGTGTGTCCCTGCCACCGGTCACGGTTCGATACATCCACCGGAGACGTGCTGCAGGGCCCCGCCACCCGCGCTCTGTCGGCGGTCGACATCACCGTAGACGGCACCACCATCAGCACGGCCTAGAACACGCCGTCCCGATTCAGGTGCCAACCGGCACGCTGGATTCAGCGGCGGGTGAAGACAATCGGCTCGTCGAGGTAAGGCTGCCAGGCCGCACGCTCAACATCGTTGATACGTCGCGGCCGTTCAGTCGCGGAATCCACCAGCACGATGGTGGTGTTCGCCCGCGCGTACAGTGTCGCCTCGCCGAGGCCCGCCGGACCCCACACCTCATAACACACGTCGAGGCTGGCTCCGCCGAGCTTGCCAATCCACAAGCGCACATCGATAGGATCACGCAGATACGGGATCGGCGCCAGATACTCGATCTCCTGGCGTGCAATCAGCGTGAGGGTCGCCGCACCCGGGCGTCCATCGAGCACCGCCGTGCTCTGGCCGACCGCGGTCGAACCGGTGTCATCGTTCACCCAAAATGCAATGATGCGGGCCTCCTCCAGGAGGCGCAGCATCTCTGCATTGTTGACGTGACCGTAGGCATCCAGGTCCGACCAGCGCAGTCGAATGGGCACGTGCAGCTTCATCTGGAAACCTAGTCCCGCGTGAGCTTGCGGTACGCGGAGCGATGAGGCTTCGCAGCATCCGCTCCGAGGCGTTCGATTTTGTTCTGCTCGTAGGACTCGAAGTTACCTTCAAACCAGTACCAGTTGGCCGGGTCGTCCTCGGTGCCCTCATAGGAGAGGATGTGGGTGGCCACCCGGTCGAGGAACCACCGGTCGTGTGTGATCACCACGGCGCAGCCCGGGAACTCCAGCAGCGCGTTCTCGAGTGAACCCAGGGTTTCCACGTCGAGGTCGTTAGTGGGCTCGTCGAGGAGCAGAAGGTTACCGCCCTGCTTCAGGGTGAGCGCAAGGTTCAGGCGGTTACGCTCTCCACCGGAGAGCACACCGGCCTTCTTCTGCTGATCGGGGCCCTTGAAACCGAAGGTGGACACATAGGCGCGGGACGGGATCTCGGTCTTGCCGACCTGAATGTAGTCCTGGCCGTCGGAGACAACCTCCCACAGCGTTTTATTCGGATCGATTCCGCCACGGTCCTGGTCCACGTAGGAGATGTTGACCGTTTCACCGATCTTCAGGTCTCCACTGTCGAGCGGTTCCTTGCCTACGATGGTCTTGAACAGCGTGGTCTTACCCACACCGTTCGGACCGATGATTCCCACGATGCCGTTACGCGGCAGGGTGAAGCTCAGGTTGTCAATGAGGAGGCGACCATCGAAGCCCTTTTGCAGCTTCTGGGCATCGATCACCTGAGCGCCAAGGCGCGGTCCCACGGGAATCTGAATCTCTTCGAAGTCGAGCTTGCGGGTGCTTTCGGCCGCGGCTGCCATTTCTTCGTAGCGGGCCAGACGCGCCTTCGACTTAACCTGACGGCCCTTGGCGTTGGAGCGGACCCACTCGAGTTCGTCGGCGAGGCGACGGGAAAGCTTGGCGTCTTTCTTGCCCTGCACGAGCAGACGTTCCTGCTTCTTCTCAAGGTAGGTCGAGTAGTTGCCCTCATACGGGTAGAGGTGGCCGCGGTCGATCTCGGCGATCCACTCGGCTACGTGGTCGAGGAAGTACCGGTCGTGTGTGACGGCCAGAACGGCGCCCGGGTACTTGGCGAGGTGCTGCTCGAGCCACAGCACGCTCTCGGCGTCGAGGTGGTTAGTGGGTTCGTCAAGAAGCAGCAGGTCAGGCTTTTGCAGCAGGAGCTTGCAGAGTGCAACGCGACGCTTTTCACCACCGGAGAGGTTGGCAACGGATGCGTCCCCCGGCGGAGTGCGCAGGGCGTCCATCGCCTGCTCCAGCTGAGAGTCCAGGTCCCACGCGTCGGCTGCGTCAATGGCCTCCTGCAGGTGACCCATCTCTTCCAGCAGGGTGTCAAAGTCGGCGTCGGGCTCGCCGAGCGCGAGGCTGATCTCGTTGAAGCGGTCGATCTTCTCCTTGATTGGACCGACACCCTCCTGCACGTTCTGCAGCACGGTCTTCGACTCGTCCAGCTGAGGTTCCTGCATGAGGATTCCCACGCTGTAACCGGGTGAGAGACGCGCCTCACCGTTGCTGGGGGTGTCGAGGCCCGCCATGATCTTGAGGATGGTGGATTTTCCGGCACCGTTCGGACCCACGACGCCAATCTTGGCACCGGGGAAGAACGACATGGTGACGTCGTCGAGAATGAGCTTCTCGCCGATCGCCTTTCGAGCGCGGACCATTGAGTAAATAAATTCGGCCATAGTGTTTACCAGTCTATTTGGCGCGTGACCCCAAAAAGACACGTTCCGGATGCGAGGACGGGTGCCACAAGGCTCTGGTACCCCCCGGAAGCCGGACCGAACTGCCCGATCAGGCACTCGTCATTGAACAACACCGAGAATTGCACGGAGTCCGCAGCCAGGTCTGTGGGTGTGCGGTCAAAGGTGAGCTGCATCGCTGTCTTGTCAAAGCCAGCCCCCACGAGCGCATCAATATAGGCTCGACCGTCTGCAGGGTTGGTTGCGGCCACCGCACTCGCGATGGAGTCAAAGAACTCCAGATTGGCCGCTGCGGACTGCTCCGGCTGAAGGCTCAATGCGGGAGCGGGTGTCTCTGTTGGGGGTGTGCTGGCCGGTACATCAGAACCTGCGGTTGCCGTCGCGCTGGGCGACGAACTCGGTGACGGGGATGCTGCGCTGCATGCAGACAGGGGCAGCGCCATGAGGAGAAGCGCTGACCCCACCAGAAGCCGTGAACGGTGCGCGTGTTGTGCAGTGAGCATTCGCGTCCTTTCACAGCCACATTCGTGGGCGTGCTATGAGTCTAGGGCGGCGAGCCGATCGAAGGATCCGGCCTCGTCGGACGGCAGAAAGCCGTCGCCGACACCGTTTGGTGCGGTGACGAGGTGCTCCGACTGCTGCTGACCTGGCTGCTGACCCGGACCCAGAGCCTCACGTGGCGGCGTCGACACGGTGGTGCGTTCGACTGGTGTGCGCTGCACTGCTGTGCGCACGGAATTTGTGGTGCACCAGGTGAGGTCAGGACCCAGCGCATCGGCGTCCACATCGATGGAGGTGCCACTGCGGTCACCTTTCGACCACTCGTGCACCTTCAACCGCCCCACGATAACGATGTGTTCTCCTTTATACAGGGACAATCGGGTATTGAGAGCGAGCTGGCGATAGGTGGAGACCGAATACCAGTTGGTCTCCGACTGCACCCAGGATTGTGTGGCCCGATCGAATCGGCTCTGCCCGGACGCCAGCCGGAACGACGTGATGGGAAGCCCCGACTTCACCTGATGTTGGGGTTCGGTGGCGATAACGCCGAGCAGGGTAATGGTGTCGTACATGCGAGCTCCCTTTTTCGCTGAATTGTGGAGTGCGACCCGGGAAGGCCACTCGTGCCGTAATTGCCTGCCCGGGTCGCACAGAACGAGTGTGTAACCAATCCACCGCCCATGCCGAGGCGATGGGGCTCTGGTGCACAACCACGGGCAGCTGTCGATTGTGGAGGACTGAGGCAGTCTCGCGCCAGTGTCGGTGGTCCCTCTTACTGTCGAACAAAGACCCACGGACACCATTTCGGAGGCAGACATGATCAATGAACGATCCCCGCATACCGGCCCTGCGTCAGCCGCACCCGTGATGCTCCTGCCGGTGCGAAGCGACCTCTGGCGGGTGGTAAGTCGCTCCAGTGCTGTTCTTGGCCACATTGAGCGCCAGGCCGAACCCGGGGGTGACCGATTCGAGGCGCGTCGCCTGGTCTTCGCCTCGCGCTTGGTTCCGGTGGGCCTGTTCTGCCGTCTCGACGACGCCGCAGACTGCTTTCGATGATTTGTCGCAAATCGAGAAGGCACGCCGACCGGTTGCCGAGATTCGTCGTCACACGCAGGTAAAGTGCGGCTCATGGAATTGTGGAATAAGTTCGTATCCTGGCTGACGGCCGTCAGCACCGAGCCCGTTGTTTTCAGCGCACTCGTGTTCGTGATCGCGATTGTCGTGGCAAGCGTTATCACCGCGCTCATCTTCCGAGCCACGCTTCGTCGACTGCTCGATCAGCGCGATCGCGAGATTCGCACCGCAGCAATCGCAACCCTCGTCGACGCCGCAACCGAGGCATCCGTGTGGAATTCACTGACCCCGCAGGAACAGGTGATGAGCGACCGGGCCGTTGGTCAGGCCGACATTCAGGTGCGACTGCTCCCGGTGAAGGGCTCCGGTGTTGCTGCAAACTGGGCCGCCCACCAGCTTGCCGAGCTGAAGCGCACCTCGGCCACGTTCGGCTATCAGCTTGAGCCGGCTCTGCTGGAGTTTCGCGACCGTCTGATCGATTGGCAGAAGCGACCCGCGCGCGCTCGCAAGATTTTCCAGGGGGACCTGGACCGCTGGGTGTTGCAGAATTCGCACTCCGATAAGAGTCTTCTGGCCGAGCAGGACGCGTGGGTGGCGCAACAGCATCACGACCAGTTCAGTGCGGGGAGCAAGGGTACGGGCGGCAGCAGCGCCAGCGCACAGACCGTGGATTCAACCGGCGCCTCGGCGACCACCGCACAGTACGCGCCGATCACCGTAGCTCCCGTCAACAACGGTGGATACGCGGCTCCCACTCAGGCCTACACGCGCTCCGCCGCGTCAACCGACACTCAGCGTCTGCTCGATGACGTTGAAGCCCTTGACGTTCGGCAGGGCCCCACGGCCTCCTAGCTCTTCTGAACTGCGGCGCTTCTGAACTACAGCGGTACCGAACTACAGCGGTACCGAACTACGGCGGTACCGAGCTACCGAGCTACCGCCACCAGTCGTCGAAGAGTGACGGCGGAACCCGGCGTTTGTGCTCGGTCGCCAGGTAGCGCACCTCAATGGCTTCGGCGACCTCCTCGGTTACCGACTTACCCTCCAGGTAGTCGTCGATGCTTGCGTAGGTGAGACCAAGATTGGCCTCGTCCGTCTGGCCGGGGTTGTGATCGAGGAGGTCTGCTGTGGGCAGCTTGAGGTAAAGCTGTTCGGGTGCACCGAGTTCCTTCAGCAGGGCCAGTCCTTGCCGCTTGTTGAGCCCGGTCAGCGGCAGCACATCGGTGCCTCCGTCGCCGTATTTGGTGAAGAATCCCGTGACGGCCTCCGCGGCGTGATCGGTACCCACAACGAGGAATCCGCGCTGGCCCGCAAGGGCAAACTGCGCAATCATGCGTGCCCTGGCCTTCACGTTGCCCTTCGTGAAGTCCGACATGGGCGTTCCCGTACTCACCAGGTACTGTTCTTCGAATCCCACGACGGATTGTTCGATATTGACGGTGACCGCCTCGGTGGGTGCGATGAAATCGAGGGCGAGTTGGGCATCCGCCTCATCCCGCTGCACCGCATACGGTAGCCGGACGGCGAGGAAGGTGGCATCCAGCCCCTCGCTCCTGAGTTCCGCGACGGCCAGAGAACAGAGTCGCCCGGCGAGGGAGGAGTCTTGGCCCCCGCTGATACCGAGCACGAACCCTGTCGCACCGGTGCTGCGCAGGTAGTCCTTGAGAAAGGTGACACGGCGCCGTACTTCGGCGGCCGGATCAATGGTGGATGAAACGTTGAGGTCCGCGATGATTCGCGCCTGAAGTTCTCGCATGTTTCAATCTACCAACCACGGTCTGCTCTTCGTGGGCCGCCAGCTTGGAACCCGCCTAGCGTTTGAGTTCCGGAAACTGGTCGTCACGCCATTCGTCGCGGAGTGTCGTCCCCTCGGCGGCTGCCGATTCCTCACGGAGCCGCAGTTCCACCCGGCGAATCTTGCCGGAGCTGGTTTTGGGGAGGTCGAAAAATTCCACCCGGCGCACGCGCATGTACGGCGGCAGGCTCAGCCGGGCGTGGCGCAGCACGGCGAGTGCGGTGTCCGCATTGTCGTCCCACCCGGCGGCGAGCGCGATGTAGGCCTTCGGTATGTTCAGGCGCGTGGCGTCGGGGGCCGGAACGACGGCGGCTTCGGCCACAGCCGGGTGCTCCAGAAGCACGCTCTCCACCTCAAACGGTGAAACCTTGAAGTCCGATGACTTGAACACGTCATCGGTGCGGCCAATGAACGTGAGGCACCCGTCGGCATCCCGCCGTGCCACATCACCCGTGTGAAAGAACCCGTCGCGAATCGCGTCGGCACTGCGCTCGATGTCGTCGTGATATCTGGCCATCAGGTTGACCGGCGTGTGCGCGAGGTCGAGGCAGATCTCGCCCTCGTCGGCCAGCGCACCGGTGATGGGGTCAAGCAGCACCAGCACGACTCCCGGCAAGGGCAGTCCCATGGAGCCGTGCTTCATGGTTGACCCGGGGCCGTGCCCCACAATGGCGGTGGTCTCCGTCTGACCGTAGCCATCTCGAATCGTGAGTCCCCACGAACGCTGCACCTGCTTGATGACCTCGGGGTTGAGGGGTTCACCGGCAGACAGCAGTTCACGCAGGCTCTGTGGCTTAGCGCCCAGGTCGGACTGAATCAGCATGCGCCACACCGTGGGCGGGGCACAGAAGGACGTTGCCCGGGCGCGATCCAGCTGGCCGAGGAGCGCCTTCGGATCAAACTTGACGTAGTTGTAGACGAAGACCGTGGCCTCGGCGATCCACGGCGAAAAGAAGCTGCTCCAGGCGTGCTTGCCCCACCCGGGTGAGCTGATGGCGAGGTGCACGTCGTCGGGCCGCAGTCCCAGCCAGTACATCGTGGTGAGGTGACCCACGGGATAGGACGTCTGCGTGTGCAACACCATTTTGGGCTTGTTCGTGGTTCCGGAGGTGAAGTAGATGAGCGAGGGATCATTCGACGCCACGACCGCGGACAGCTTCTCGGGGGTCACCTCGTCCGCGTCGGAGTAGGCGATCCACCCGGGTATCGCGCCACCGATGCAGATACGGGTGTAGTCGCCGGCAACCTCATCGAACTTCGGCGCATCATCCACATTGGCAAGAACGTGATGCACCCGCGCTCGACTCACACGATCAGCCAGGTCAGCCGTGCCCAGAACGGTGGAGGTGGGCAGGATCACGGCCCCGAGCTTCATGATTGCGAGCATCGCCTCCCAGAGCTCCACCTGATTTCCGAGCATGAGCATCACGTGGTCTCCGTGCTGAACACCCTGCGTTCGCAACCAGGTGGCAACCTGATCGGAGCGCCGGGACATGTCGGCAAAGCTGATCTTCTGTTCGCTGCCGTCTTCCTCGACGATCCACAGGGCGATCTTGTCGTTGCCCTGGGCGATGACGTCAAACCAGTCCGTGGCCCAGTTGAAGGCCTGGCCAACATCGGGCCAGACAAATTCCTCGGCCGCCCGATCGTGGTCCTGGCGCAGTCCGAGCAGTTGGTCTCTGGCCACCCGATAGTTGGTGGTGCTCGTGCTCGCTGTGCCGGTCGTGAGGTGGGTCATCGTTGTCATCTCCTGGAAACTCGTGCAGAATTCCACGGCAGCAGTGCCGCAGTGCTCAATCTAGTGGGCGCGGACGAGAAAAAACGAGGGCTTCCTACTAATTGGTGCGTCAGTCGGAAAGCGGCACCGGCGCGGGTGCCGGGTCGCTAAAATCCCCCGAGTCTCGCCGCAACCGCGCCAGAATACGCACGAGGCCGGTGACATCCCCCGAGGACAGTCCCGGTTTCGAGAAGACGTCGGCATTCAACCGAACGGATGTCTCCCCCACGAGGATCCGCCCGGCCTCGGTGATCACCACCAGGGTTGCCCGACCATCGGTGGGGTGGGGTTCCCGGCGCACGAGGCCGTCACGCTCCAGCCGATCGACGGTGTTCGTGACGCTGGTGGGGTGAACCTGCAACCGAGCGCTCGCACTGGCCATGGGCAGCGAACCACCTCGGGTGAAACTCAGGAGCGCGAGCATCTCGAAGCGGGCAAAGGAAAGTCCAAAAGGCTTGAGGCTCAACTGCACCCGCGCGAGCATGAGCTGCTGCGCGCGCATGATGCTCGTGACGGCCGCCATGCCGTCCGCAGCATCATCCCAGCCATGCGCCAGCCACTGACGCTTGGCCTCCGCGATGGGATCCATCGGTAGCGGTGTCACCGGCAGTCCTTTCATTTTCGCTAAACGCTACCCTGCCTGCGCACTAACGCCGGCTGACGGAGCCGGTCAGTGCGGCAATTGGACGTAGGACCACCGGACGCATCAGCACCCACGCCACCACCATGACAACGACAGAGGCGGCAAAGAACCAGAACCCCACCCAGGACTCGTCGTTGCGCACCGCGTACATGTGGTTGAGATTGCGCAGCGCTCCCGTCGACAACACGAGGGTCACGTGCACCACGATGAAGGCCACGAAGAAGTACATGACGGGTAGGTGCACAGCCCGTGCAACCCGGAGGGGGTAGAGGGCATTCAGTCGCGTCGTGTTCCGCGGCCACGCGCCCGAGAGGCGCAAGCCGGTGATAAGCGCCAGCGGCGATGCGATGAAGACAACCGAGAAGTAGGCCAGCAATTGCAGGGCGTTGTAGTTGACCCAGCCGTTCTCGGTGGGCCAATTCAGCGACGCGTACTGCAGCGCTGCCGAGAGCGCGTTCGGGAAGACATCCCAGTGCACGGGCACAATGCGAGTCCACTGCCCCGTGCTGAAGATCAAAACGTAAAACACCAGGCCGTTGAGCACCCAGAGCGCATCGAGACTGAGGTGCAGCCACAAATCAAGACTGATCCGCAGCGGAGGGTTCTTCGTGCGCAGCAGACCGGTGTTACGACGCGTCCAGTACGCCGCCGGGCGCCGGTTGGTGCGCACATTCCACCCGGTGCGAATGATGAGAAGCAGAAAGAACGAACTCAGAAAGTGCTGCCAGGCCAGCCAGGCCGGAAACCCCACCGGGGCATCCGCGGGGAGCGTGGACTCCCCCGGATATTGGTCCATAAAAGCACGTACCGGTGCCAGTTCTCGCAGCCACTGTGCAGCCAGCACACTGGCCACGAGTACAGCCAGTGAAACGGGAATGATCCACACCAGCTTGAACCAGCGACGGGTAGACGGCTTTGACGGGGGCGCAGCGGATGCTGCCGGGCGGGTCACGAGACAGAGGGCCTTTCCAATTTATGCAGTTCAGAGTCAATCGCGGCAGGCCGACCCGGTGACGCTAGGTCGTGCGCTCTCGCAGCGCCGTGATGAGCTGAGGAACAACCGTGAAGACGTCGCCGACGATACCAAAGTCCGCTACTTCGAAGATAGGCGCATCAGCGTCCTTGTTAATCGCAACAATGGTCTTGGCGGTTTGCATGCCGGCCCGGTGTTGGATCGCCCCGGAAATACCGAGGGCAATATACAGCTGAGGCGAGACCGTCACACCGGTCTGCCCCACCTGTGCGGTCTGCACAACGTAGCCCGCGTCTACGGCCGCCCGCGAGGCACCCACGGCAGCGCCGAGAGCATCGGCAAGCTGTTCGACGAGCGCGAAGTTCTCCTTGGAACCCAGGCCACGACCACCGGATACCACCGTGGTGGCGTCACGAAGTTCCGGACGGGTCGACGTTGCCTCGGTCACCTCGACACTGTCGATGGTCGCGTAGCGAGATGCGTCTGCGGTCACCGTGGCGCGAGTGACGGTGGGCGTGACCGCGCTCGCGCGGGCGTCAATGGCTCCCGGACGGACGGTGACGACGGCCAGCCCGCCCTGCACCGTGGAGTCCACGTTGTAGGCGCCGCCAAAGATGGAGTGTTCGGCGACGATCACGCCGTCGTCCAACCGCACTCCGACAGCGTCAACGATCAGGCCAGCACCCAGGCGTACGGCCGTGCGCCCCGCAATTTCTCGGCCCGCTGCGGTGCCAGACACCAGAATGGCCGCGGGCGAATAGGTGGCGGCGGCAGCCGCAAGGGCTTCGGTCTGCGGTGCGAACACCCCGTTCACCCCGGCGCTCTCGACCAGGTACACCGTGTCAGCGCCGATTTTTCCGAGTTCCGCCGCAATGTCTGCGCCGGCCCCCGCGGCCACGGTGACGACGGCCACGGGGGAACCCAGCAGACTGGCGGCAGCGAGCAGCCCGGCCGCGGTGTTCTCCACCGCTCCCGCGTCGGAGAGATCAATCAAGGTCACAATAGTGGGCATGAGCGCTTCCCTAGATCAGACGTTCGGCAGCAAGAAAATCGGCCAGTTCGACGCCGGCATTGCCCGTGTCAACCGTGATGGTTCCGGCGCTGCGCGCCGGACGAGCACTCGTGGTGACGACCACCGACCGTGCGGGGGCAAACGATGATGCCGGATCAAGGCCCAGGTTCCCCAGGGTCAGCACCTCGAGGGGCTTCTTTTTGGCGGTGAGGATGCCCTTGAAATTCGGGAATCGCGCCTCCGGCATCGACTCGGTCACGGAGATGACCGCCGGAAGAGCGCAGTGTGCCCGGAGCAGCCCGCTCTCGGTGCTGCGTTCTGCGGACACCTGGGAGTCGGTCACGTCGACCGCAGTCACGCAGCCCAGGTATGGGCGGCCGAGGTGCTCGGCGATCATGGCCGGAATGACGCCGCCGCGACCGTCGGTGGATTCGTTTCCCCCCACGACAAGGTCGCAGTCCGCGCGGGCGATGGCCGCAGCAAGAACCTGAGCGGTCCAACCCACGTCGGCGCCAATGAGGGAATCATCGAGCACGTGAATGGCAGAGTCGGCTCCCATCGAGAGCGCCTTGCGCAGCGCCGTCGTCACGGAAGCCGGACCCATGGAGAGCACCACCACCTCGGTCCCCTTATGGGAATCCCGATAGCTGAGAGCCAGTTCGAGGGCGCGTTCACCGATCTCGTCGATGACGCGATCCACGGCGTCACGATCCACGAGACCTGTCTGGGTGTTCAACTTTCGGTCGCCCCACGTATCGGGAACCTGTTTCACCAGTACAACGATTTTCACGTGCTGCTCCTTGTCTCTGCCGTGCTCAATATACTAGGAAGTGCAACTAATTACGAGGGATCGGCGGAAGTCAGCTGGCGCCAGGAGCCGAGCTGCGTTCCCGAATATCCGTGATGATTCCGGAGAAGTCACTTGTGGCTCCGCTGCCCTCGGCGAAGCGCCGGTAGATCGCGCTCGCCAGTGATCCCAGCTCGGCCTGCACGCCCGTTGAGGCCAGTGCCTGCTCGGCGAGACCCAGATCCTTGGCCATCAGCGCGCCGGCGAAACCAGGGGCGTAATCACGGTTGGCCGGACTCGTTTCGACCGGTCCGGGCACGGGGCAGTTGGTCGTGAGCGCCCAGCACTGTCCGGAGGCATTCGAGGCCACGTCGAACAGGGCCTGGTGGCTCAGCCCAAGCTTTTCACCCAGAACAAATGCTTCACTCACGGCAATCATCGAGATCCCCAGAATCATGTTGTTACACACCTTGGCGGCCTGCCCCAACCCTGATTCTCCGCAGTGCACGATGCGCTTACCCATGACCTCGAGTATCGGCAAAGCGGTGGCAAAGTCCTCGTCCGAGCCGCCCACCATGAACGCGAGCGTGCCGGCTTCGGCGCCCACGACGCCACCCGATACGGGCGCATCCATGCCGCGATGACCGGCGGCAACCGCCAGGTCGTGCGCGGCCCGGGCGTCATCGACGGCAATGGTTGATGAATCGATGAAGAGTGTTCCGGGCCGCGCGATGCTCAGCAGTCCGGGCTGCTCGTCGGTGCCCGTGTACGCCGCGATGACGTGGCGACCAGCGGGCAGCATGGTGATGACGATGTCAGCGGATGCGACGGCATCCGCTGCGCTCTGGGCCACCGTGATGCCGGCCGCGCGCGCCGAACTCACCGCCGCGGGAAGCAGATCAAAACCGGTGACCGAGTAGCCCGCCGCAATGAGGTTGACGGCCATGGGGCCGCCCATGTGGCCGAGTCCGAGAAAGGCGATCGAGGTGGTCATGGATGTCTCTTTTCTAGGACGGTGTCGGGGCCGCGTGAGACGCGGTCTGGTGGGCGAGAATGCGCAGCTCGGCATCTCCCAGCGGGTCGAAATACGCCGCCACGGCTGCCGGGTCCACGTCGGCGCTGGTGGCCGGGTTCCAGCGGGGCGAGCGATCCTTGTCGATCACCTGGGCGCGCACACCCTCGGCGAAGTCCGGGGCGCTGAAGGCGCGGAGGGACACGCGGTATTCCTGCTGCACGGCGGCCTCCAGTGACTCGAGGCGCGCGGCCCGACGGAGCGACTCCAGCGTGACGGCCAGTGCCATCGGTGATTTCGAGGTGACTCGATCGAGCGTCTCCTGCGCCGCGCCCCGCGGCACCGGTCGGGCCAGCACCGCGAGTCGCTCCAGGATCGCCGGCACACTGTCCCCGGCGAAGGCCGCATCGATCCAGTCCCGGTCCGCCATCAGCTCCGATTCGGGGGCGGGTTCAGAAACGGCAGCAATGGCGTCGTCGGCCGAGAGCGTGGCGAGCAGCCCGAGCAGTTCGGGGATGCGCTCCGACCGAACGAAGGTGTCGGCCAGACCCAGCGCGATGGCGTCTGACGCCCCCACCGTGACGGCGGTCAGTGCCAGGTAGGTGCCGAGCTCACCCGGGGCGTGTGCCAGCAGCCAGGTACCGCCCACGTCGGGGATGAAGCCGATCCCGGTCTCGGGCATACCGATCTTCGATCGCTCGGTCACGATTCGGTGCGATCCGTGCGCCGAGACGCCCACACCGCCGCCCAGCACAACGCCATCCATCAGGGCAACGTAGGGCTTGGGGTAACGCTTGATGCCGGCGTTCATCCGGTACTCATCGGCCCAGAAGTGGGCCGACGCCGTGCCGTCTCCGGACTGGGCGTCGCGGTAGAGGGTCACAATGTCACCGCCGGCACACAGGCCACGGTCACCGCTGCCGGTGAGCACAATTGTCTGCACCGACTCGTCGTCGACCCAGGTGTCGAGAGCGGACTGCATCCGCTTCACCATCGGGTGCGTGAGCGCGTTGATGGCCCGCGGCCGATTGAGGGTGAGGTGCCCGGCGTGTCCCATGCGGGTGATCAGAATGTCGTCCTGCTCGCTCATGACTGTCCCTTCGTGGGCGCACTGCCCTCGAGGAGGGCGCGACCCACGATCAGTCGCATGATCTCGTTCGTCCCCTCCAAAATCTGGTGCACGCGGAGGTCACGCACCACCTTCTCAATGCCGTAGTCGGCCAGATATCCGTAACCGCCGTGGAGCTGTAGCGCCGAATTCGCGGCGGTGAAGGCGGCATCCGTTGCAAAGCGCTTGGCCATGGCGCAGAGGGTTGCGGCGTCGGGTTCATCGTTGTCGATGGCGAGCGCCGCCCGGTGCAGCAGCCCGCGAGCGGCCTGCAGCTCGGTTTCCATGTCGGCAATCGTGAACACGAGAGACTGTTGCTCGGCGAGCGCCTTGCCGAACGCCTTGCGCTCGGTGAGATAGCGCACGGTTTTGTCCAGCGCCCACTGGGCACCGCCGAGCGAGCAGGCGCCCATATTGACGCGACCACCGTTCAGTCCCTTCATGGCGATCGTAAAACCGCCGCCCTCCCGGCCGAGCAGATTGGCCACCGGCACGCGCACGTTGTCAAAAATGACCTGCCGCGTGGGCTGGGCGTTCCACCCCATCTTCTTCTCGTTGGGGCCGAACGACAGGCCCGGGGCATCCGCCGGCACAATGATGGCGCTGATGCCTTTGGGTCCGGGGCCACCGGTACGGGCCATGACCACGTACACGGCGGAGGTGCCGGCACCGGAGATGAACTGCTTCACCCCGTTGAGCACGAACTCGTCGGCGTCTCTGACAGCGGATGTCGACAGCGCCGCGGCATCGGAGCCCGCGTCAGGCTCGGTGAGGCAATAGCTGCCGAGGTGCTCCATGGTGGCGAGCTGGGGAACCCACTGGTGCCGCTGTTCGTCGGTACCGAAACTGTCGATCATCCACACCACCATGTTGTGAATGGAGATGTAGGCGGCAATGGTGGTGTCACCCTTGGCCAGCTCCTCAAAGATGAGCACGGCATCGCTGCGGCTAAGGCCAGACCCGCCCACGTCTTCCTGGGCATAGATGCCGCCGAGGCCGATTTCACCGGCCTGCAGCAGCACATCCACCGGGAAATGCTTGGTCTGGTCCCACTCGACCGCGTGCGGGGCCAGGGCGGACTGGGAGAAGTCGCGCACCGCTTCGACGATGGCCTGCTGCTCCTCGGTGAGCGCGGTCATCATTCGAGCATCAGCGGCATCACGAAGCTCGCCCCCTCTTTGATGCCGGACGGCCAGCGCGAGGTGACAGTCTTGGTCTTGGTGTAAAACCGGAAGGAGTCGGGGCCGTGCTGGTTCAGGTCACCGAATCCCGACTTCTTCCAGCCGCCGAAGGTGTGGTACGCGATCGGTACCGGGATGGGCACATTCACGCCCACCATTCCCACGTTGACGCGGGCGGCAAAATCGCGAGCCGTGTCACCGTCACGGGTGAAAATCGAGACTCCGTTGCCGTACTTGTGGTCCGAAGCCAGCGCCAGGGCATCTTCGTAGGTGTCGGCACGGGTGATGATCAGCACCGGCCCGAAGATCTCTTCCCGGTACAGCTCCATGTCGGTGCGCACATGGTCAAAGAGCGTCGGGCCGAGGAAGAAACCATTCTCGTAGCCGGCCACGGTGTGGCCGCGACCGTCGGCCAGAAGTGTGGCGCCCGCGTCGATGCCGGCCTGGATAGCCGCGGAGACACGGGTGACGGCGTCCCGGTTGATGAGCGGTCCGTAGTCGGCGGCATCATCGAGGGAGTGCCCCACGGTGAGGTGCGCCACGCGTTCGGCGAGCTTGGCGGCGAGCGCATCGCCCGTCTCGGCACCCACCGGGACCGCAACGGAGATGGCCATGCAGCGTTCCCCGGCGGAGCCGTAGCCGGCACCCATCAGGGCGTCCGCAACCTGGTCGAGGTCGGCGTCGGGCATCACAATCATGTGATTCTTGGCACCGCCGAAGCACTGCGCGCGCTTTCCGTGGGCGGCTGCGGTCTGGTAAATGTATTGGGCGATGGGCGTTGAACCCACGAAACCGATGGCCATGACCCGCTCGTCGGTGAGGAGGGCATCCACTGCCGCCTTGTCACCGTTGACAACGTTCAGAACACCGGCGGGAAGCCCTGCCTCCAGAAATAACTCGGCGATGCGCAGGGGAACGGAGGGGTCACGTTCGGAGGGTTTCAGAATGAAGGAGTTGCCCGCAGCCAGGGCCGGGCCCATTTTCCAGAGTGGAATCATGGCCGGAAAGTTGAAGGGGGTGATGCCGGCGACAACGCCCAGCGGCTGGCGCATGGAATACACGTCGATTCCGGTACCGGCGCCCACCGAGTATTCGCCTTTCAGCAGATGTGGGGCACCCACGGCGAACTCGATAACCTCGACGCCGCGTTGAATGTCCCCCCGCGCGTCGGCCACGGTCTTGCCATGCTCGGAGGAGAGCAGTCGGGCCAGGGAATCCATGTCTTTAGCGATGAGGTCCAGGAATTTCAGCAGGACGCGGGCGCGACGTTGCGGGTTCCACGCACCCCACACGAGCTGGGCCTCTGCGGCATTGGCGATGGCCGCCTCAACCTCGGCGGTGCTCGCCAGTGGAACTCTGGCCTGAACGAGGCCGGTATTCGGATCAAAGACATCACTGAAGCGTCCCGACGTGCCGGCCACATGTTGGCCACCGATGAAATGCGTCAATTCGCGAACCATTGAGTCACTGCCCTTCGTGTCACCGCCGTGGTGACCGCCTGACGTCAATGTACTAGGAAGTGCAACTAATTACTAGGACTTTCATGTTTCTTAGCTGGGTGTTCGCACGTGATCTTCACGCTCGGCGCTCGGGCGCGGTAGCGTATTTGTAGGCCTTCTCGACAGAATGGACGTGCACCGATGAATGACCGCGACGACGACCCGCCCGGCATGGAACGGCACATGCTCCCCGAGCTTCCGAACTGGCTGAAGAAGCTGTCCGGCAAGGTTGTTCCCCAGGTGAGCGGCGCCGGCAAGAAGGCCAAGTCGCGCATGCTGACCGGGATCGGGTTTCAACTCTTTGTCGGTATCGCCATCCACCTGCTGAATACTCGGCGGTAGCGCTGGTGTCTCGTGTGCCCCCGGTTGGAATCGAACCAACGACAAGCGGATTAGAAGGCCGCTGCTCTATCCACTGAGCTACGGGGGCGAGAAAGCTGTACAAGGTTACCCCAGTAAGCGGGGGTGATGGTTACGCGGGGTGTTATTACAGTGCCTTGGCGGCCGCCACCAGCACCTGATCGAGGGTGGGGACACCGTGTGCACGGTAGACCTCCGTGCCGTCGTCCCTGGTGATGATCACCGTGGGGGTATTGCGAACAACATTCGCCTCGGCCTCCTCACCGTGCGCGGCGACATCGAGTTCCACGAAGGTTGCTCGCGGTATCAGGCGGTGTGCCTCGGCGAGCACGGCTCTGGTCTGAGCGCAGGGCTCACAAAACGCGGAGGTATACAGGGTGAAGTGCATCGAGTCTCTTTCGTGAGCGGTCGGCATCCGTTCCAGTTTAGTATTCGGGAGCGTGTCGACCGGGCTATTGTCAGGCCCCAACCGGTCCCGGTTAGACTTGGGCCATGATAAAAAGCAAGGACCGGCTCGTCTGGATCGACTGTGAAATGACCGGACTCGATCTGGATAGAGACGAACTCGTGGAGATTGCGGTGGTCATCACCGACTACGACCTCAACGTGATCGACCCGGGACTCGACATCATCATTAAGCCCGACCCCTCGGCGCTGGAAAACATGGGCGATTTTGTGCGCAACATGCACACCACCTCGGGGTTGATCGACGAGATCCCCAACGGTGTCAGTGCGGCCGAGGCCGAGTTCCAGGTGATTGAGTACATCCTCAAGTTCATCCCCGAGGACCAGAAGGCCCCTCTGGCCGGAAACTCCATCGGCACCGACCGTGCCTTTTTGACGCGCTACATGCCGCGGCTCGACAAACACCTGCACTACCGCAACGTGGACGTCTCCTCGATCAAGGAGCTCGCCCGTCGCTGGTATCCGCGGGTGTACTTCAATGCGCCCACGAAGGATGGTGGGCACCGCGCCCTGGCGGACATTCTCGAGTCGATTCGCGAGCTGGCGTACTACCGCCAGACCGTGTTTGTCACCGATCCTGGACCCTCGAGCGACGAGGCAAAGGCACAATCCGAGAATGTTGTGTCGAACTTCGGTCCGTCGGTGTAATAGACTTCATGAGTTGCCTTTGCTCCTCGGAGTGGAAGACTCATGGTGGGTATAGCTCAGTTGGCAGAGCGCCTGGTTGTGGTCCAGGAGGTCGCGGGTTCAATCCCCGTTACTCACCCCATGTAGTTCCGGTTCGCTCACGCGCTCACCGAACGTTGAACGGATGCTGAGCCTCGACGAGTCCGAATTCGAGCGTCTTGTTGTGGACGAGCTCGATCTGCTGCCCGACGACATGGTTGACGGACTCGACAACATCATCTTTGTCGTGGAGACGCGACCCGAAGACGGCTCCCTTGATCTGCTGGGACTATACGACGGGGTCGCCCTCACCGAGCGCGGCCAGTACGGGTTTGGCGAGATGCCGGACCGGATCGTGCTCTACCGCGAACCGCTCCTCTCGATGTGCGCCGACCTCGACGAACTGCGCGACCAGATCCACATCACCCTCGTGCACGAGATCGCACACTTTTATGGCATTGACGACGACAGGCTGCACGAGCTCGGCTGGGGTTAGCGGGCGCGGGGTTAGCCTTGACGCATGAGTAGATTCCGCCCCGGTCGATTCGTGGCCATGCTGGTGGGAACCGCAGCCATTCTTGCTGTTGGCGTCTACGGCCCCGCCACCCTCCTTGGCCCGCTTCCGGAGGCCGAGACGACACTTCTTTCGCCGCCCGCGGCGGACGCAAACGTGAGCCCTCCGGCGCTTCCTGCGGCCGGTACCAGTGCGGTGACCGCGCTGAGCGTAGACGAGACCGGTGCCATTACCCCTCTGGCCGTGCCTGCCACGCCCATTGCGGCAGCCGGCAGCACGACTCCGCTCCCCCTCGCCTCCATTGCCAAGGTCATCACGGCCCTGGTGGTTTTGGATGCCAAGCCGCTGGAGGCCGGTGAAGCCGGTCCCGGCGTCACCCTCACCACCGCGGACTATCAGAGCTATCTGGACTACACCGCCCGCGGGGCGCGGTCCGTCACCGTCTTTCAGGGCGAGGTCTGGAGCGAGCAGGAACTCCTCCAGGCCATGCTCCTGGGCTCCAGCAACAACCACGCCGACACCATTGCCCGGTGGGCATTTGGGTCTGTTGATGCCTACGTGGAGGCAGCCACGCTCTGGCTCGCCGCGCAGGGTTTTGACGACACGACCGTGGTCGACGCGACCGGCTTGCAGGAGCGCAGCGTGGGCACCGGCACAGACCTCGCGGGCTTGGCCGGCCTGGCCGCTGCCCACCCGGTGATCTCGTCGATTCTGGCCAGTCCGGCATCCGCTTTGGCCGACCGGCGCGGTATTGACAACACCACGGCGTACCTGCCTGAGCTCGGAATCACCGGTATTTCGCGCAGCTACACCGATGCCGCCGGGGTGTGCTTTCTCTTTACCGCCCAGGTCGTGGACGGCGACAAGACCTTTGCCTTCGCCGGTGCATTCGTGGGCGAACCCGACTACACCACCCTCGACGCCGATCTGGCGGCACTCATGACCAGCGCCACGAACGGTGTGTCCGAGCAGCCCATTCTGCACAAGGGTGATGCCTACGTGCGGTTTGACACGGCGTGGGGCGCGTCCTCCTCGGGAACGGTGGGGCTCTCCAAGACCACGTTCGCCTGGCAGGCCGCCGAACCCGTGCAACCCACCATCGAGGTGGAACCGGTGACCACGGCACGCGGTGGAACGGTCGTGGGCCGTATCACCGTGGACGGCACCGCCGGCGAGACCTCTTCCACGCTCAAGTTGGATCGCACCATTCCCGACCCGGGTCCGGGCTGGCGTCTGCTGCACCCCGTGCCGCTGATTACGGCGCTGCTCGAGTCGCGCTGACTTTTTCGGTAGCGCCTAACGGGCGGCTAAGCGGATGCTCGCCGAGCGTTCCGGGGATTCCCGTGCGCAGTATGCCACCCACTGCTGCTGCCACTGGTCCCAGTGCTCCCGAAACATCTCGCCGTCCCGGCTGAGCGCACGGGCCTTGCGCAGCGCGTCGTCGGCGCCGATCCACACCCGAATGTCACTGAGGGGCACGTGCGCCGCCGCCAGGGTGCCACAGCCCTCCACGATCAGCGGACGGTCCGCAGCAACCGGCGTCCACTCAGCCTGCTGCCGGGTGGTCCAGTCGTAGCGTTGCCAGGTAGCCGGGTTTCCCTCGCGGCGTGGACGCAGAACGTACCGGCCGAGATGCCCACTCGCTGCGTCGAGACCACCCCAGCCGGGGTAGATATCGTCGAGGCGCACGACGGTCGGGACCGTGTCCGTCGGCCAGGCGCGCTGGAGGGCATCCGCTAACGTGCTCTTGCCCGCACCACTTGGTCCGTCGATCAGCACGACCGTCTGCGGCGGCGCGGTCTGCAGCGCCCTGAGCACCGGTGTGAGCAGGCATAGTGCCGCCGCTTCAGGCGAGGACAAAGCTCCACGTTCCTGCCCAGACGGCAACCCCGATGGCGATTCCGGCAATGGCACACCCGATACCCACAAGAATCGCGTCCCCCACGCCCACAACGGATTCCCGTGCCCAGGTTCGAGGGTCGTCGGAGCCGAAGCCGCGTGCCTCCATGGCGGTGGCGAGCTTGCTCCCACGCCGCACGGAGATCACGAGCAGGGCGAAGGCCGGCCCCAGAAAACGCTTCACGGCACCGGACACTCCCCCACCATCTCCCACACCGCGTGCGCGCCGGGCGAGGGCCAGGGATCGCCAGTCCTCAATGAACATTCCCACGAGCCGCAACCCGGCTAGGCCACCCAAAACGAAGCGGGCCGGCAACCGCAGCACCTGGGCGAGGCCGTCGGCGAGGTCGGTGGGGTCCGTGGTGGCCAGCAAGACGATGCCCGGCAGTCCGATCGCCAGAACGCGGAGGCCGATTGCGAGTCCGAGCGCCACGGAACCCTCCGTTACCGTGACGAATCCCGCCTGCCACAGGGTGGTTCCGGAATCCTGACCGTACAGCACCGTGGTCAGGGCGGCGAGGGGTGCAGCGATCCAGACCGGTGCCGTGCGCAGCCAGAATTGCCGGGCGCTGAGGCCGCACCAGAGGAGAAGTACACCCTCAAGCAGCAGCGCTACGCCGGCGGAGACCCAGTCAATCGACAGTAGTAGGGCGCAGCTCACGATCAGGGCCACCGCGAGTTTGGCCACCGGGTTCAGTCGAGCCACCGCGCTCGGGCGAATGGTGGGTGTCAGCAGGCTCACGGGGCGTCCACCAGCGAGTCGTTCGGCAGTGAATCGTTCGCCAGCCGGGCGGGCAACACACAGTTCACGTCGGCGAGGGTCCGCACGAACTGCTCATCGTGGGTGACAGCAACGAGTGCGGTTCCATCGTCGAGCAGCTCGGCGAGGAGCAGCACGAGCTCCTGCCAGGTGCGGGAATCCTGCCCAAAAGTGGGCTCGTCCAACACGAGCAGGCGAGGCCGGGTGGCCAACACCGTTGCCACGGAGAGTCGCCGCTTTTCCCCGCCCGAGAGGGTGAACGGGTTCGCCTCAGCCAGGTGGTCCAGCCGCAGCCGTTGCAGAAGCTCATCCACGCGAGTGGTCTGTTCGGCCACGCTCAGGTGCAGCGCGCGCGGTCCGATGGCCAGATCATCGCGCACCGTGGCGGCTAAAAACTGGTGTTCGGGGTCTTGAAAGACGGTGCCAATCCGGGTGAGCAGCTGCGTGGAGCGCCAGCGCACGGGGTGCGAACCGACACCGTTAGCCAGAGCTGACCCGGCCGCAAGCGTTCCCCCGGCTGGCGCGAGGAGCCCGGCGAGGGTGAGCGCGAGGGTCGACTTGCCCGCACCGTTGGGACCGGTCACGGCGGTGGCAAGCCCCGAGCGGATGTCGAGGGTAATGTCCCGAGCCACGACCTCGGCCCGCCGACGCGCGAACGGCACCCGGCCCACCATCAGCTCCTCCGCGTGGAGCAGGAGGTCTCCCGTCTCCGCCGGGCGGGCCCGTCGAACCGGCAATTGCAGTGCCACGTTGGGTACCCAGACACCGGCCCGTGACAGGCGTTCCCCCTCGTTGGCCAGCACCTGCGCGGTGGGGCCGTCGGCCATCACCCCACCGGCGGGGTCCAGCACAATCACCCGGTCCACCCCGTCTTGCCACACCGCTACGCGATGCTCAATGACAATGAGCGTTGCGCCGGAGCGGTCGAGTCCCCGCACCACCGCATCCCGAACCTCAACCACACCGGCCGGGTCGAGGTTGGCGGTGGGCTCATCGAGCAGTAGAAGCCCCGGCGACATGGCGAGAACCCCGGCGAGGGCCAAACGCTGCTTCTGACCCCCGCTCAGCGCAGACGTGGGGTGGTCCAGGGGCAGGTCCAGCCCCACGGCCGCCAGGGCGGCCCGCACTCGCGGCCAGATCTCGGCACGGGGAACCGCAAGGTTCTCACAGCCAAACGCCACGTCATCGCCGATTCGTGCCAGAACCACCTGGGAATCGGGGTCTTGCAGAACCAACCCAACCCGGCCACGGGCATCCGCAGCGCGTCGACCGTCGACCAGCAGGTCGCCTGCGGAGTCACCGTCCTCGTCATCACCGAGCACGCCGGCAAGCGCGTGCATCAGAGTGCTCTTTCCGGCCCCGCTGGGCCCGAGAAGGAGCACGCGCTCCCCCGGTGCAATATCGAGGTCGAGGGCCGACACGGCCGGTCGGGAACGGCCGGCGTGCCGCCAGCCCCAGCCGCGGGCCGTGATGCGGGCGGGGGTGACCCGGGTATCGGAGATGATCGTGGTCATCCCCTACAGCGCGGTCGGCGCCGCGCCCACGGTGCGGGTGACCTCGCGTCCGCTGGCAAACCGGCTGAGCGCACCCGTTCGGGCCAGTCCTCGCACCGCAAGCCAGGACAGCAGCCCGGCGAACACCGTGCCCGAGATGATGGCCGTCACGAAGTACACGGTCTTGAAGCCCATGTCGAGCGCCGCGTAGCTGATGGTGGTGTCCAAGAGCGCAACAGCCAGCCCGGCGCCGGCGCCGGCGAGGAGGGCGACTCCCAGCCGATAGTTGGCGTAGAAGAACAGGGCGAAGACCAGCTCGGCGCCGAGGCCCTGCAGCACACCCCAGATCAGAGTGGCAAAGCCCCACTGGGTGCCGATGAGCATGGATACGACGGCGGCAATGACCTCGGTATAGAGGGCCGCGCCGGGCTTACGAATGATAAGTCCGCCGAGCACTCCGGCGAAGAGCCAGCCGCCGGCCAGCAGACCGCCGAGACCCGGCGTGAAGGCCAGGAGGCTGCTCAACGGCGTCCAGGCCAGGCCCCAGGCCCAGAAGATGACGCCGCTCGCGACGCCGATGACACTGGCGACCACGATGTCCACGACGCGCCAGCGATAGGTGCGGGTCTTGGTCGCCGTCGGATGTGTTGCGAGGGGGGTAGAGGTTGTGTTCATTGTCGTGCCCTTTCCGAAGATGGATCATCGGAAGATGACCCAGATGGGGCACGGGTACGAGAAGTCTCCCTGCGCCGGCATGATCCGGATCAGGTTCGACGGTCGAAGCTGCTAGCTTCCTCTCAGCCCGGTTAACCGGACTCCCGTGTTCAGCATCAGTCTAGCTGCCCGCTTAGACTCACGGAATGGGTTTGGGTACATGAGCATGCTGGTTGTGGTCGTCGCCGCGACGATCATGCTGGTGCTGTTGCGGGCGTCGCTTCGTCGCCGGCGCCGCATTGCCAGGGGTTTGCCCGTGCACGACACCTGGCACTGGCCGCTCTGGCTGCGCCGTCTGCTGCGGCCGCGCTGGCCCCGCTCGCGTCGACGGCGCAACCCGTAGTTTCTGCTCTCGGTGACCTACTTCTTCAGGGCGCGGATGATGCGGATCAGCACACGGCCCGTCACCTAGATGAAGGGGATGCCGACGGCCAGCAGTGAAATGACGTTCGGTTCAAACCGCACGGTGCCCGCCGACTTCACGTAGGCGCCGATCGGTATCGCAGCGCCACCTCCGCCGCCGCCCGAACCCTGGTCGCCGGAGTCTCCGCCGCCGAAACCGTAGTTCACGATCGCCACGGGCACCAGCGTGACCCCGTCGATCTGAATCGGATCACCGTAGGCGGACTTCACGCCGGCTGAACGGGACATTTCTGCGAGCTTTTCCGGAAGGCTAGTCATGACAACAGGCTACCCCGGGTTGGGCTCGGCTCCCGGCGCGGTGTGAGAAGTGGGCGCGGTGCGTGAGGTGGGCGCAATGTGCGAGGCGGGGCGAACGGCTCCACGGCCGAACTTCGCCGTCACGGTGTCGACAGCGCGCTCGGCCTCGCGCCAGTCTTCGTCGGGATCCCACAGGGCCAGGCCCGCGCTGTCCTCCGGTGAGAGCTGTTCCATGCGCACGCCAATCAGGCGCACCCGAATTCCCGGTGCCGCGAGCAGCTCAAAAGCCGCACTCACCTCCTCGTAGATGCGGCGACCTACGTTGCTCGGATCCGCCAGAGTGCGGGAGCGCGTCACGGTGGTGAAGTCCGGGTAGCGCAGTTTCAGCACCACGCGCCTCCCCACCAGGCCCCCTCGTCGCAGACGCACGGCGACCGCATCGGAGAGCCGCAGCAGCTCGCTGCGCAGCGCCGCGGCATCCGTCATGTCGTACTCGAATGTAGTCTCGTGTCCCACGCTCTTCTCCTCGCGTACCAGCGTGACACCACGGCCATCCCTCCCCCATGACAGCTCGTGCAGCTTGTGTCCGGAGGCCTCCCCCACGGCCCGCTGCAGCGCGGGCAGGGGCAGGCGGGCAATATCGCCGATGGTACGGAGCCCCAGCCGAACGAGGGCTTCCTCGGTTGTGGCCCCCACGCCCCACATGAATTTCACCGGAAGCGGATGCAGAAAGTTGAGCGTCTGCTCAGCCGGCACAACGAGCAGACCGTTGGGTTTGGCCAGCCCGGAGGCGAGCTTGGCGATAAATTTTGTGGATGCCGCGCCCACCGAACAGACCAGGCCGGTCTCGGCGAAGACGCGGGCACGTATCAGCTCCGCAATCACAGCGGGAGAACCGTGCAGGCGGCGCGCGCCGGCCACGTCCAGAAATGCCTCGTCGATGCCGAGGCGTTCCACGAGCGGTGTCACGTCGTCGAAGATGCTCATGACCCGTTCGGAGTAGTGCTGGTACGCGGCCATGTGCGGCTCGAGCACCACGGCCTGCGGGCATTTGCGCAGCGCCAGCAGCATGGGCATCGCGGAGTTCACGCCGAACCGCCGCGCAATGTAGTTTGCCGCCGTCACGACGGAACGACCACCGCGGTGTCCCACGATCACCGGTTGGTGGGCAAACTCCGGGTGGTCAAGTAGCTCCACGGAAACAAAGAAAGCGTCGAGGTCAACATGCAAAATCGTGGCCGTGGAATCGTCGACGTCAGCGGTCGAGACCTGCCGTTCACTGCCGTCCTGCTTGCCCATGCAGAAACTCTAACTCTCGGTCGATGCCCGGGTGTAACGCACAAAGCGATATTCGAGTCCGGTGCTCGACGTGTGCCATCCCGTGGCCGGATCTGCGCTCTCGGTGCTCCACATCGAGTCGAGTGGCGGCGCCTCGGTGTCTCCGGCAATGTCCGCATTGATCTCGGTCACCTCGAGCCGGGTGACCTGCGGTAGAACCAGGTTGAACACCTCGCGCCCACCAATTACCCAGAGCGTGTGGCCCGAGGCTAACTCCAGCGCCGCCTGCGCCGAGTGAGCAACGGATGCCCCCTCCGCGCGCCACCCGGCTGTGCGCGTGAGCACGATGTTGAGTCTGTCGGGCAGGGGACGAAATCGTGCCGGTAGAGAGTCCCAGGTTCGGCGTCCCATCAGAACAGCCCCGCCGCGCGTGAGAGCGGCAAAGTGCGCCAGGTCTTCGGGGAGGTGCCACGGCAACACCCCATCGCGCCCGATGATGCCGTTGCGGCTCTGTGCCCACACGAGCGTCAGCACGCCGTCA
Source organism: Cryobacterium sp. CG_9.6 (assembly GCF_029893365.1). NCBI lineage: Bacteria > Bacillati > Actinomycetota > Actinomycetes > Micrococcales > Microbacteriaceae > Cryobacterium > Cryobacterium sp. CG_9.6. The sequence goes on from NZ_JARXUZ010000001.1 coordinate 2,368,883, forward strand.
CCACAGCGTCTCCGCATCGGGGTGCATCGTTAGCCAACCGTGGTGCCGAAGGCCAAACCCAGCGCATACGTCACACCGGCCGCCGCGAGGCCGATGACCAGCTGACGCAGGGCACGGCGCAGGGGCGGTCCGCCCGACAGCAACCCCACGACGGCGCCCGTTCCGAGCAGGGCAATACCCACGAGCACGGTGGCCAGAACAATAGCCGACAGCCCGCTCATACCGAAGAGGTACGGCAGCACCGGGAGCAGCGCTCCGGAGGCAAAGAAACAGAAGCTGGACGACGCGGCACCCCAGCCGGTTCCCACTGCCTCGTGCTCATCGACGGTGGGCATCACCGCGCGCGTATCGATGGCTTCGAAGGGATTCGTTGCCACGTCGGCGGTGCGCAGCACCTGGCGCGCGTGCAACTCGGCCTTCTCGGGAGACATCCCCCTGGCCCGGTACACCAGGGTCAGTTCATTGGCCGCGGCGTCGAGGTGGGTGAGCACAGTTTTAGACGTGAGCGCCGGACTTGATGCTTCGAGCAGCTCACGCTGGGAACGCACCGACACGTACTCGCCCGCGCCCATTGACAGGGCGCCGGCGAGCAGCCCGGCCAGCCCGGTAAAGAGAATCGTCGCGGCCGGCACTCCCGTGGCGCCAATGCCGAGAACCAGAGCGAGGTTGCTCACCAGTCCGTCGTTAATGCCGAAGACTGCGGCGCGGAAGCTGCCGGACAGACGCTTGCGGCCGCGCGCGGCCAGTGCGCGCACAACCTCCTCGTGAATGCGCTCATCCGCGGCCATGGCACTGGTGGCATCGTGGTCGGTGTCATACGGGGAACGTGATTCAGCCCGCTGCGCGAGTGCCAGCACGAAGACCGACCCGAACCGTCGGGCGAGGAAGCCCAACAGTCGTGTGCGCAGGGCACCGCGTTTGGTGGCTCCAACCTGGTCCCCCAGCAGCCCACGCCAATGCTCTTCGTGCCGGCCCTCTGCCTCGGCGAGGCTCAGCAGGATGGCACGCTCCTCGCCGCTTCGGCGTGCGGCAAGATCCCGGTAGACCGCAGCTTCGGCCAGCTCGTCGGCCAGATACTGACGCCAACGACGGATGTCTGCCGGTTTCGGTGCGGTACCACTCATGCTTCGGGTGCCGCTTCCAGATGGCTCTCCGGGACCTTGGCCGACGCGTGTGGTCCGGAACCGTCGAGTCCAGCGAACGGTTCGTCGAACTGTACCTCCCAGACCGCTTCGCGCACGGTTGTCGGCACATAGAACGACGACCCGGTCAGCTCCCCCGGTGCCACGATCACGCCAATCGGGTCATCGATGAGGGAGTACGGAAAGCGGGCGCGATCCAGCCGCACAATGACCTGCACTCCCACTCCGAAGACGCTGCTCTTGGCTGCTGAATCGCGCTTTTTCCACATGGTGTGTCCTACTGCCCCGTTACGCTTCCACCGTCGTGGCGCGCTCGAGCACCAGCTCGCGCACTCGAGCCGCATCGGCCTGACCACGCATCATTTTCATGACGGCGCCAATCACGGCCCCGGCAGCCTGAACCTTGCCATCGCGAATCTTCGCGAGCACGTCCGGCTGGCTCAGCAGCGCCGAGTCAATGGCCGCAATGAGCGCACCATCATCGGAGACAACGGCCAGTCCGCGGGAAGCCACGACCTCTTCGGGCGTACCTTCCCCGGCAATCATGCCTTCAAGAACCTGGCGGGCGAGACGATCGGTAAGCGTTCCCGCCTCAACGAGAGCGATCAGCGCCGCCAGGGACGCGGGCTGCACGAGCGATTCGGCGGCTACACCGGCAACGTTTGCGAGTCGCGCCACCTCACCGGTCCACCACTTGCGGGCGGCCTGAGCGGATGCGCCGGCGGCCACGGTCGACTCGACGGCGTCGAGCAGGTCGGAGTTGACGACATCCTGAAATTCGAGGTTCGCAAAGCCCCAGTCGGCCTGCAAACGCTTGCGTCGGGCTGCGGGGGGCTCGGGCAGCGTCAGTCGCAGCTCTTCGACCCATTCCCGGGACGGTGCCATCGGCACCAGATCTGGTTCCGGAAAGTAGCGGTAGTCGTCGGCGTCACTCTTGGGGCGACCGGCCGAGGTGACACCGGTGTCTTCGTGCCAGTGGCGGGTCTCCTGCGTGATGCTTCCACCGCCGTTCAGCACGGCGGCATGGCGCTGAATTTCGTAGCGCACCGCGCGCTCGACTGAACGCAGGGAGTTCACGTTCTTGGTCTCCGTGCGGGTGCCGAGTATTCCGGAGCCGCGCAGGCGCAGGGACACGTTCGCGTCACAGCGCACGTTGCCCTCCTCCATGCGTGCGTTGGACACGCCGAGGGCCTTGACGATCTCGCGAATGGCGGCAACGTAGGTCTTGCCGATCTCGGGGGCGTCGTGTTCGGCACCCTCGATCATCTGCGTCACGATCTCCACCAGGGGTACGCCACCGCGGTTGTAGTCCACGAGGGAATAGTCGGCGCCCTGAATGCGACCGGTCGAGCCACCCACGTGGGTGAGCTTTCCGGCGTCATCCTCCATGTGAGCGCGCTCGATCTGCACCGTGACCTGGCGACCGCTTTCGAGCTCAATCGTGATTGCACCGTCGTGGCAGATCGGGTCGTCATACTGGCTGGTCTGAAAGTTCTTTGCGGTGTCGGGGTAGAAATAGTTCTTGCGGGCAAACCGCGAGTGCTCGGCAATCTCGCAACCCAGGGCAAGACCCAGGCGGATGCTGGACTCGATCGCCTTCTGGTTCACCTGCGGCAAGCCGCCCGGCAGGCCGAGGCAGGTGGGGCAGGTGTTCGTGTTGGCGCCCGAGCCGAATTCGTTGGCGCAGCCGCAGAACATCTTGGTCTTGGTGTTGAGCTCCACGTGTACTTCGAAGCCGAGTACCGGCTCGTACAGTTCGAGGGCCTTGTCGTAGTCCATCAGTTCGGCTTTCGCCATTAGAGAGCTCCCTTGGTGCTGGTGGCGAGAGTGAGCGCCGGTGCCTGATCGAGCATGGTGTGACCCCAGCGGGCTTCGAGCAGCTGTTCGATGGCTGCTCCCACCGTGTAGAGGCGAGCATCCGCCTTGGCGGGAGCCATGATCTGCAGGCCAACGGGCAAACCGTCTTCCGGTGCGAGACCGATGGGCAGGCTCATGCCGGGCACGCCCGCGAGGTTCGCCGGGATGGTGGTGATGTCGTTGAGGTACATGGCCATGGGGTCTTCGAGCTTCTCGCCAAATTTGAACGCCGTGGTGGGAGCGCTCGGGGACACGAGCACGTCAACCTGGGCGAAGGCAGCGTCAAAGTCACGCTGAATCAGGGTGCGCACCTTCTGGGCACTCCCGTAGTAAGCGTCGTAGTAGCCGGTGCTGAGCGCGTAGGTGCCGAGAATGATGCGGCGCTTGACCTCGGGGCCGAAGCCGGCCTCACGCGTGGCGGCCATGACCTTTTCGCTGGTGAGCGATCCCTCGTTCGGGTTCACGCGGATGCCGAAACGCACGGAGTCAAACCGTGCCAGGTTGCTCGACGCCTCGGCCGGCAGAATCAGATAGTAGGCGGCGACGGCGTACTCGAAGTTCGGAGCAGACACCTCCACGATCTCGGCGCCGGCTGCGGCCAGCAGCGCGAGCGTCTCGGTGAAGCGTTGCGTGACGCCGGCCTGGAAACCGGAGCCGGACAGCTGCGTGATCACTCCGACGCGGAGTCCTTTGAGGGCACCGTCGGCGAGTCCCGCGCGGGCGGCATCCGCCATCGAAGGCCACGCATCGGTGAGTGATGTGGAGTCGAGCGGGTCGTGCCCGCCGATCACATCGTGCAGCAGTGCCGCGTCGTAGACGGTGCGTGAGACCGGGCCAACCTGGTCCAGGGAGGAGGCAAGCGCAATGGCACCGTAACGGGACACTCCACCGTAGGTGGGCTTGACGCCCACCGACCCGGTGACGGCTGCAGGCTGACGAATCGACCCACCGGTGTCGCTTCCGAGAGCGAGCGGCGCTTCGAACGCGCTCACCGCAGCGGCAGAGCCACCGCCGGATCCACCGGGAATGCGATCGCGGTCCCACGGGTTGCGCGTGGGACCATACGCGGAGTGCTCGGTGGAGGAACCCATGGCGAATTCATCCATGTTGGTCTTACCGAGCGGCACGAGGCCGGCGGCGCGCAGACGCGCCACGACGGTGGCATCGTAGGGCGGAACCCAGCCCTCGAGAATTCTGGACCCGGCCGTTGTGGGCATGTCGTGGGTGGCGAGCACGTCCTTGATGGCAATGGGCACCCCGGCTAGCGGGCCCAGCTCCTCGCCCGCTGCACGCTGTGCATCAATGCGGGCAGCGGTGGCAAGTGCCGCCGGCCCGGACACGTGCAGGAAGGCGTGCAGGTCGGTGTCCACCTCGCTGATCCGGTCAAGGTGTGCCTGGGTGGCTTCGACGGCGCTGACGGAACCGTCAGTGAGCAGTGTGCTGAGGTCAGCGGCCGAGAGCCTGATGAGATCTGTCACGTTTACTCTCCGTCCAAAATTGCGGGCACGCGGAATTTGTCGCCGGCACGGTCGGGGGCGCCGGACAGCGCCTGCTCAACCGTGAGCGAGGGAACGACAACGTCTGCGCGAAAGACGTTAGTCAGTGGCAGGGGGTGGCTCGTGGCGGGGATATCAGCCGTAGCAACCTGTGACACCTTGGCAACCGAGTCAACGATCTGGCCCAGGTCATGGGTGAGACTCGTGATCTCCTCGGGGCTGAGGTCGATCCGGGCAAGGCTTGCCAAGTGGGCAACCTGCTCGGCCGTGATTTCAGACATGGAACTCCGATTTTTTATAGACGTGGATGTCTAATTCTATTCGGAGGCGCCGGTGACGAGCGCCGCTTGGTCCGTTCCGATCAGCGCCATGTTGCGCAGCGATTCACTTCCGGGAGTGAAATAGTCGTTATGGCCCCACGATTTGCTGAGTGATCGCCCGGTCACTGGATCACTCTCGCCATCCACGCCGAGTGTGTGTGCTCCATAGGAGTCAGCTCCGGGATCGCTTCCGAAGAAGCCGCTGTTGACCGCTGGGTCCCAGTCGGCTTCCCCCACGTAGACGTTCCCGTCGGCCACGTCGAGTCGATCGATCGATTGGATGGCGCTCCCCGGCGAACCCACCATCACGAGTGCGTCAACCTGCACGGAATTTCGCCCCAGTGCCTCGAGCGCCACGAGCGAGCCGTAGGAATGCGCGAATACCGACAGGAACGGCTGCCGGTCGGTTCGGGTGGAGCGGATGCCATCCCACGAGTCCACCAGAAAATCGGCGCCAGCATCGGCTCGGGTGAGCCCGCCCACGGTGAAGAGGCTCGGCGTCTCGTAGCCAATCCAGGCGATCGTCGCCACGCTCGGTACCGAGGACCGGGTGACCTCGGCCCGGTCGCGCAGTACCTGCACCTGTTCGGCGTAGAGGTCATCGGCCGTCGTCGACCAGTTGACGAGCTGCTCCCGCACACCGTAATTCATGCCCGGAACGAGGTAGCTCACAAAATCGGCCGTGTCCGGGTCCCCGAGAGCAATGGCGGCTCGTCCCCCGTCGGCCAGGTCCAGCAGCACGAGGCTGCGAGGCGGAGAGGTACACGCGGACAGCAACGCCTTCGTGATCTCGGACATGACCGACAATTGGCGGGTCGCACTCTGGCGCTCGGACCGCTCGGGATGCGCGGTGAGCCGCTCGGCTGCAGTGGACATTGCCTCGCCAAGATAGCGGGCATTGGCGGCACTGCGGGCAAGCAGCGGAACACCGTCCAAATTACCCACGAGCTGGGGAACATCGGTCTCCAGAACCGTGCGTTCGGCCGTATCCAGCGCCAGCCACCAACCGGTGACGGCGCTGGCGGCCGGTGGGGTGGCAAGAATGCTGCCAATGCCGGCGGGGTTAGTGGTGGCGAAGGTGGCCAGTTCGGTGGGGCTGAGCTGAGTGAGCGCCTCCAGTGCCGCGATGCCGGTGGAGCTGCGCCCCGCACGCTCGGCGCCATCGGCATCCACCGACGAGCTGACCGAGATCCTGGCCCCCAGCGAATCCAAAACCGGACTGGGGGCGAGCCCAATGGCGGAGTGCACCACGCTGACCCGATTGGATTCCGGCATCGAGAATGACTCGTTGGGGCCCCCCAGAGCCAGTGATACCAAGACTGCCACCATGTCGAACAGCGTTACATCCCCTCGCGCATACCGCTGCGTGTGGTACGCCCACCCGGCGCACATATATGTCGATATCAGCATATGGCGACACGGGCAAAAAAAGAAGTCCAGATCCTACTTCGACGAAGAGTCTGCCCTTAGTATGCGAGGAAATTCAGGCGTCTGTGACCGCCACCGACAGCCCACCCGGTCCCTCGCGCAGGAGAATGCGAAACTCATCGGCGTCGAGAATTCGAATTCCAAGGGTTTCCGCCTTGGCCAGCTTGGAACCGGCGCCCGGACCCGCTGCCACGAAGTCGGTGTTTTTCGACACGCTCGAGGCCGACTTGCCGCCGGCCGCAATGATGGCCTCCTGCGCGCCCTCTCGGGTAAAGCCCTCGAGGGAACCTGTTGCCACGACCGTGAGCCCCGACAACACTCCGCCGGCTGCTTCTGCCGCGCCGGGGCCGGGGTGTCCGGGTGTGGAGAACTGAACTCCCGCCTTGGTCCAGGCCTCCACGATGTCACGGTGCCAGTCCACCTGGAACCAGTCGACCACGGCGTCGGCAATGATGCCGCCCACCCCGTCGACCAGTGCCAAATCCGCGGCCGCACTGTTGCGAATGGCGTCGAGGGAACCGAAATGGTTAGCCAGTGCCCGTGCGGCGACGGGGCCCACATGGCGAATATTGAGCGAAACGAGGATGCGCCAGAGGGGTTTCGTCTTTGCTCGGTCAATCTCGGCGAGGAGCTTGATCGCGCTCGCGGACGGTTGCAGGCCGGTCGCGCCCGTCTTCTTTTCACTTGCTGTGGGATTGCGACTGAAGGGCATCCGTAGCTTCTCGGTGCCGTCCTGGTCTTCCTTGGCCAGTCCCGTCTCGGCGTCGCGCACCGTCACCTGAATGGGCAGCACATCCGCCAGGGTCAGGGTGAACAGTCCCGCCTCGGTGGGCAACGGGGGTGTGTCGGGAACGGTGGGCTGCGTGAGTGCGGCCGCGGCTACCTCACCCAGCACCTCGATGTCGAGCGCGCCTCGCGATCCAATATGTTCCACACGTCCGCGCACCTGTGCCGGACAACTGCGGGCGTTGGGACAGCGCAGGTCGATGTCACCGTCTTTTGCCGGTGCCAGCAGCGTGCCGCACTCCGGGCAGTTCGTGGGCATGACGAACTCGCGTTCCGTGCCATCACGAAGTTCCACCACGGGGCCGAGCACTTCGGGAATCACGTCTCCGGCCTTGCGGAGAACAATCGTGTCACCGATCAAAACGCCCTTAGCCCGAACCACGTCCTGGTTGTGCAGGGTGGCCTGACGAACCTCGGAGCCGGCCACGCGAACCTTTTCCATCACCGCAAACGGTGTGGCTCGACCCGTGCGCCCCACACTCACCACGATGTCCACAAGCTTGGTGTTCACCTGTTCCGGCGGGTACTTGTAGGCAATCGCCCAGCGAGGAGCACGGTTGGTGGCACCCAGTTCGGCGTGAAGTTCCAGCTCGTCGATCTTGATCACGATGCCGTCGATTTCGTGGGACACGCTCGATCGGTGCTCGCCGTAGTACTCAATGAATTCGGCGGCCTCGGGCGCGCTCGGGACAACCCGAAAATACTCGCTGGTGGGCAGGCCCCAGTTCGCCAGTACCCCATAGACCTCGGACTGGGACAGGGCTGCGGGCCGCTCCCACGCGCCAATCCCGTGCACGAGCATGCGCAGGCGCCCGAGGCGTGCCTTCATGAGCAGCAGTTGCGCCGGTGTTTTTGACGACGCCTTCTGACGCAGCGACCCACTCGCCGCGTTTCGCGCGTTCGCGAAGGGGCGTTCACCCGATTCAACCTGCGCGGCGTTCAGCTCGGCGAACGAGGCAGCGGGGAAGAAGACCTCACCCCGCACTTCCATGAGCGGTGGATGATTGCTTCCCGCAAGACGGCGCGGAATGCCGGAAACGAAGTCGATGTTTTCGGAGACGTCCTCCCCGACCACGCCATCGCCACGCGTGGCTGCCGTCACGAGCACGCCATTCTCGTAGCGCAGGTTGATGGCCAGGCCGTCGATCTTGAGTTCACACAGGTAGTGCACCGGGCGACCGGAATCTCGTTCCACCTTCTCGGACCAGCCGAGAAATTCCTCGATGGAGAAGACGTTATCAAGACTCAGCATGCGTTCCGCGTGCTGAACCGGGTCGAAGAGGGTGGTTTCCGCGCGGCCACCCACCGTTTGGGTAGGGCTGTCCTGGCTCTGCAACTCCGGAAAGAGCCGCTCCAGTTCTTCGAGCCGCTGCACGAGCGAGTCGTAGTCGACATCAGCGATGACCGGTTCGCTGCGGTCGTAGTACGCGTCACGTGCGGCAAGAATTCGCTCGGTCAGCGTGTGGGCCTCCGCACCGGCAGCCGACAGCGAGTCGGCCGGCACGGGTTTCCCCGCAGCGGCGTCAGGCACGAGTTGACTGAACCATGGTTGGGCCTGCCGTCACGCGCCGCTGGTGGCGGAAACCGGAACAGCACCGACCGGGACAGCACTGATTGGGACAGCACCGATCGGAACAGCACTGACCGTGCGGTCAATGGTGCACTGGCCAAGCACCCGGGTTCCCAGGTAGACGACGGCGGTCTGACCCGGAGACACACCGGTGAGCGGCTCGTTCGGGAGGATTTTCAGCTCCACACGGTCGGCATTGCGTACAACCTGCGCAACAGCGGGCACCGGGTCGGCGTGAGCACGAATCTGCACGTGACACTCAAACGCGATCTCCGGTGTGGCGGGGGCGAGGCCGGCCCAGGTGAAGAAATCACCGGCGATCTCCTTGACGGCGAGCGCCTCCTTGGGCCCCACGACGACGGTATTGGAAATCGGGCGCACCTCAAGCACAAACCGCGGCTTGCCGTCGGAGGCCGGGGTGCCGATTGACAGGCCCTTACGTTGACCCACCGTGAAGGCCACCGCACCCGCATGTTCGCCGAGTTTGTTACCCTCGCGGTCCAGAATGTCGCCCGTGGCCGGAGCAACCCGTTCGCCGAGCCACCCACGGGTGTCTCCGTCGGGGATGAAGCAGATGTCGTAGGAGTCGGGCTTGTTCGCCACCGAGAAACCACGGGCTGCGGCTTCGGCGCGGACTTCGGCCTTGGACGGCGTGGCACCGAGCGGAAACATGGAGTGGTTGAGCTGATCGGCGGTGAGCACTCCGAGCACATAGGACTGGTCCTTGGCCCAGGCGGCGGCGCGGTGCAACTCATTGTTACCGTCGGCATCCGTCACAATGCTCGCGTAGTGGCCGGTCACGACGGCATCAAAGCCCAGGTCAATCGCCTTCTCGAGCAGAGCGGCGAACTTGATCTTTTCGTTGCAGCGCATGCAGGGGTTCGGGGTTCGCCCGGCGGCATACTCGGCAATGAAGTCGTCAACGACATCGAGCTTGAAACGCTCGGAGAAGTCCCACACGTAGTAGGGAATCCCGATGATGTTGGCGGCTCGCTGGGCATCCATCGAGTCCTCAACCGTGCAGCACCCACGACTGCCGGTGCGCAGTGTTCCCGGCATCCTGCTGAGCGCAAGATGCACGCCCACCACCTCGTGTCCTGCCTCGACCGCTCGTGCTGCGGCCACGGCGGAATCTACACCGCCACTCATTGCTGCTAAAACCTTCACCGGGCAAGTGTAATCGCTGCGGCGGCTCCGAGGAACTAGGCCCTCGGTACCCGATCAGCCATTCCGGCCCGCTCGGCCTGAGCGTGGGCAGCGGGCAATGCCCTCAGCAGGGCCGCCACGTCGTCCTCGGTCGTCGTGCGCCCCAGGGTAATTCGCAACGCGCCCCGAGATTCAACGGCGGTGCGTCCCATGGCCCGGAGCACATGGGAGGGTTCGGGAATGCCGGCCTGGCAGGCCGACCCAGTTGACACCGACACGCCGGCTACGTCGAGCAGAAAGAGCAGCGAATCCCCCTCGCAGCCCGGAAAGCTGAAGTGGGCATTCCCTGGCAGGCGCCCGGCAGAGTCCGGGTCACCGTTGAGGATCGCGGCCGGGGCAATGCGCCGAACCCCGGCAATCACCAGGTCCCGGAGCCCCTCCAGCCGGGCATGCTCCGCACGCTGACCCGCCCCGAAAGCGGATGCCGCCACGGCGAAAGACACGGCCGCCGCAACGTCCTGGGTACCGCTGCGCACCTGGCGCTGTTGCCCGCCACCGTGCAGCAGCGGCACCACCGCGGTACGTCGACCCAGAATGAGCGCCCCAATTCCTACCGGGCCACCAATCTTGTGGGCCGACAGGCTCACCGCGCTCACCCCGGCGGCGCTCAGCACAGCGAAGTCGATGGGCAGGTGCCCGTAGGCCGCCACGGCATCCACGTGCACGGGAATGTCGTGGGCGGCGGCGAGCGCGGCGATCTCGGCGAGAGGCTGGATCGTGCCGACCTCGTTGTTGGCCGCGATCACGGTGATCAGGGCAATGTCGTCGGGGTGTGCGGTGATGGCGGCGGCAAGGGCCGTGAGGTTGATGCGCCCGAGGCGATCGAGAGGAATCCATTCCAGCAGAGCGTCGTCATGGGCGGCGAGCCAGTCCACGCTGTCCAGCGTGGCGTGGTGCTCACCTTCGGCCACAAGAATGCGTCGGCGCGGAGCGCGAGCCCAGAACAGTCCCTTGATGGCGAGGTTGATGGCTTCGGTGCCACTGCCGGTGAAGACCACTTCGATGGGGTCGCTGTTCACACTGGCAGCCACGTGTTCTCGGGCCTCTTCGAGCATGCGTTTGGCATTTTGGCCCTGGCTGTGCACGGAGGCGGGGTTTCCGACCACGGTCATCGCCTCGGCGTAGGCGGTGATCGCCGCGGGAAGCAGGGGTGTGGTGGCCGCGTGATCGAGGTAGACAACCATCTGGTCCTTCTTTTCTCCAAGTAATTCAAGCGTTTCAACTCTAGTTCCGGCCGTGGTCGGAACGTTCCCTCACACTGATTACTCTTATTTCATGACCCACGCCGATCCCCTGCGCAACCTCGGCGTACGAATTACCTCCAGTGGTGGCGAGTTGCGCGTGTGGTCCGCTGGAGCGGATGCCATCGAGCTGTGCATCTTCGACGAGACCGACCCCAACTGGATCATCAAGACCATTCCGATGACCCGGGACGAGAACAACGTGTGGTCGGCGCAGTCACGCACTCTCTCGCCCGGACGGCGCTACGGCATCCGCGTGTCGGGTCCAGCCGGGCCCCGCAATTCCTTCCACCCCGAAACGACTCTGCTCGAGCCCTACTCCCGAGGCCTGGTTCGGGTGGGAGCCGACCGCTGGCAATCCTCGGTCATTGACGACCGGTTCGACTGGAACAACGTGGCAAAGCCTGCCATTCCGCTCGACCACACGGTGGTGTACGAGGCGCATGTGCGCGGCATCAGCCGCCTCAACAAGAAGATTCCCCCGGCGCTCCGGGGCACCTATGCGGGCCTCGGTCACGCGTCAACCATCGACTACCTCACCAATCTCGGTGTCACCTCGGTGGAGCTTCTTCCCGTGCAGGCTTTTGTGTCTGAGCAGCGACTCATCAAGCAGGGCCTCATCAACTACTGGGGCTACAACACCCTTAACTTCTTCTCACCGCACGCCGACTACGCCACCCAGGCCGCGCAATCCGACGGACCGGATGCCGTCTTGCGGGAGTTCAAGGGCATGGTCAAGGTGTTGCATGAGGCCGGCCTCGAAGTCATCATGGACGTCGTGTACAACCACACGGCCGAAGAAGGACCCAACGGTCCGGTAACGAGCCTGCGCGGCATCGACAATGCCGAGTATTACCGCCAGACCGAGGCCGGCCAGTACATCGATGTGACCGGATGCGGCAACACCGTCAACTTTGCTCGCGAGGTTCCGCGGCGCCTCGTCATGGACTCCCTGCGGTACTGGGCCAATGAGGTGCAGGTGGACGGCTTTCGGTTCGACCTGGCGGCCACCCTCGGGCGTGACGACGGCGTGGTCTATGATCCGGAGCATCCGCTTCTCACCGGCATTCGCGACGACCCGGCGCTCGCCGGCGTCAAGCTCATTGCCGAACCGTGGGATGTGGGGCAGGGCGGCTGGCAGACGGGAAACTTCGCGCCCGGCTGGACGGAGTGGAACGACCGCTACCGTGACCGGATGCGTGACTTCTGGCTCAGCGATATGCGCAGCATGCGCTACTCGGGGAGTGCCGGAAGTGGAATCGGTCGATTCGCTACCCGGGTGGCCGGGTCAAGCAACACCTTTTCGACCGATCGCGGACCACTGGCCTCGCTCAACTTCATCACCGCGCACGACGGATTCACCCTCGCTGACCTCACTGCCTACGACACGAAGCACAACCTAGGCAACGGCGAGTCCAATCGAGATGGCACCGGGAATAACAACTCGTTCAACCACGGTGTGGAGGGACCCACCCGGGACGTGACGATTCTGGCCACCCGGCGCAAGGCCATGCGAAACCTGCTCGGCACTCTGCTGCTCTCTGCTGGGATACCGATGATCACGGCCGGGGATGAGTTTGGTCGCAGTCAGCGGGGTAACAACAACGCGTACTGCCAAGACAGCGAACTCACCTGGCTGAACTGGGACTTTGACGACTGGCAGCAGGATCTGCACCGCGTAAGTCGTCGCCTGCTTCAGCTGCGACGGGAAAACCCGGCCCTGCGGCCGGTGCGGTTCGGTCGTTTCGGGGAGACCACGCCGAGCGCGAGCCAATTGGATTGGTACAACATGGCTGGCCAGTCGATGTCACACGACGACTGGAACGCCCCGGAGGCACGCACCCTGCAGTACATGGCAGCGAGCACGCCCGAACACGAGGAGTTCAACCGCATTCTGCTCGTTGTGCATGCGCGTGAGCAGAATGCCACGGTCATACTCCCCCAGCATCCGGGGGTGACGTCGTACACCCTGCTCTGGGATTCGAGCCACGATGACCTGCACGATGCGGTGATCGAGCACAAACCCGGCGCGACACTGCTAATGACCGGCGCGTCCATGCAGCTCCTCCGAGCCCACGGCGCGGTGCCCCGGGCCGTGGGAAAAAAGAAGAGCAAAAAGAAGTCCGCCTCCGCGTAGTGCCGGAGGCTCCGGTCACGCTAGTTCGCCACCGCTACGAGACCCATTTCCGCGGGGCCGAGGAGCAGGGCGTTGCGCGGCACCACGCGAACGGTGTACCCGAAGGCGCCGGCGCGGTCTAGCTCGACCGTTCCGGTGAAAAGGGTGGCGACACCGTATGACGCCGTGTCGTCGTCGCTCTCGCGTTTCGCGGAGGCCACGAGCGCCTGACTGGCGGTGTCCTTCAGGTCATCAGTTCCGGAACTCCGGCCGTAGACCACCTCGACCGTGACGTCCGAGGGAAGCAGCCCGTTCAGCTGCACGTGAGCCCGAAGGTGCAGGTCGTCTCCGACCTGCGGCACGGCGCTGACTCCACCGGATTCCACGTGGGTGACCGCCACAGCCGGCCACTGCGAAACGATCTTGCTCTTCCAAGCGGCGAGCTCACGGGCGGCGCGGTAGTTGTTCGAGGAGAGGAGTCGCTCGTAGTGGCCCGCCGGACGGTACAGCCGTTCCACATACTGACGCACCATGCGGTCCGCGCTCAGTTCGGGAGAGAGCGTGGCCAGTGTGTGACGAATGTTGCTGACCCAGCGTTCGGGAACATCGTCGCTGCTTCGTTCGTAAAACATGGGGGCAACCTGGTGCTCCATCAGGTCGTAGAGTGCTTCCGCTTCGATCCGGTCCCGCTCGGCCGAATCGCCCGCGGCATCCGCTGAGGGAATGGCCCAGCCGTTCTTTCCGTCGTAGTACTCGGGCCACCAGCCGTCGAGGATCGACAGGTTGAGTGCCCCATTGAGTGCCGCTTTCATGCCCGATGTGCCACAGGCTTCGAGCGGTCGCAACGGGTTATTCAGCCACACATCGGTTCCCGGGTACATCAGCTGGGCCATGGCAATGTTGTAGTCCGGCAGAAAGGCGATGCGGGTGCGCAGCTCCGGGTCGGCTGCAAACTGCACGATCTTCTGAATCAACCTCTTGCCCTCTTCATCGGCCGGGTGAGACTTGCCGGCGATGACAATTTGGATCGGTCGTTCCGGGTTGAGCAGCAGCGCCCGGAGGCGCGCCGGGTCGTGCAGCATGAGGGTGAGACGCTTATACGTGGGAACTCGGCGAGCAAACCCGATCGTGAGCACGTTGGGGTCGAAGACTCGGCCAATCCAGGCCGGCGGAATACCTCCCGGATTCTGGTCCCGCCAGGCGTTCGTCAACCGGCGTCGAGCGTCCTCCACGAAGTGCAGACGCATCTGACCACGGGCAGACCAGAGGTCTTGATCGGTGACCTCGGGTGAAGCCCAGTCGGCCGTGGTGGTGTCACTGGTCCCGAGCCGATTTTCGGCCAGGGCAAGCAGGGTGGGGTCGGTCCAGCTGGGTGCGTGCACGCCATTGGTGATCGATCCGATCGGTACTTCCGCAGCATCAAAACCCGGCCACAGACCGTTGAACATGCGCCGGCTCACTCCGCCGTGCAGGGTCGAGACTCCGTTGGCATGCTGACCCAGGCGAAGGCCCATGATGGCCATATTGAAAACGTCGGGCGATCCGCCGTCATAACTTTCGGCCCCGAGGCTCAGCAGGTCATCGACCGCCACTCCGGGAAGAAGATCGGTTTCGAAGTACCGACGCACGAGCTGCCGCTCGAATCGATCGATTCCGGCAGCCACCGGCGTGTGCGTGGTGAACACCGTTCCGGCTCGCGCCACCTGCAGCGCCTCCTGAAAGCTCAGCCCCTCACCAATGAGGCTGGAAATACGCTCCAGGCCGAGGAAGCCGGCGTGCCCCTCATTCGTGTGAAAGACCTCGGGCTCCGGGAGGCCGCTCAGCGTGCTCCAGAGCTTGACGGCACGTGCCCCACCGATGCCGAGCAGCAGCTCCTGCAACAGGCGATGCTCTCCCCCGCCGCCATAGAGGCGGTCGGTCACCAAGCGCAGATCGTCCGGGTTCGGCGGTATGTCGGTGTCCAGCAGCAGCAAGCGGATGCGTCCCACCTGGGCCTGCCAGACCCGCGCGTGCAGGGTGCGATCGTCGGGCAGGGCAAGGGACACCTGAACGGCCGAGCCGTCGGCCCGGCGCAGCACGGAGAGCGGAAGCCCGTCGGGGTCAAGGAGCGGGTAGCTTTCCATCTGCCACCCGTCGGCTGAGATGGCCTGGCTGAAGTAACCCGCCCGGTAGAACAGTCCCACTCCCACTAGGGGAACACCCAGATCGGATGCGCTCTTGAGGTGGTCGCCGGCGAGGATTCCGAGCCCACCGGAATACTGCGGAAGGGCAGCGGCAATACCGAACTCCGGGGAGAAGTAGGCGATGGCCGCCGGCTTCTCGCCTTTCAGGCCCTGATACCAGCGCGGCTTCTCGAGATAGTCGCGCAGGTCGCTGCATAGCGCCGAGACCCGGGCCACATACTCGGGGGTATCGGCGAGTTCTGCCAGCCGGCGCGGGTCCACAGCCCCCAGGAGAGCCACGGGATCGGTGCCGATCTCGCGCCACAGTTCCGGAGCAATGTGTTCGAATAGTTGACGGGTGGGCTCATGCCACGACCACCGCAGATTGCTGGCCAACTCTTCCAGAGCAACCAACGCCTCGGGCAGCACGGCACGGACGGTAAATTTACGTATCGCCTTCACGAGTTACACCCTAGGTGCGCAGTGTGTCGGTTGTGTAACCGATGGAGCACATCGAGCATTTTTTCACGCTACGGTCGTGATGTGGCTAAGACAGCAGGACGCAAAGACCTTCCGCAGACGACACCGGGTGCGCACAGCACTCCAACCGTCATCGGCCGAATTCCCGTGCTCGATCTGGCACCGCAGCTCGCCGACAACCTGTGGCCGGCGCGGGCCTTCGCGGGTGAGATTGTTCCCTTCGGGGCCACGGCCTTCCGGGAAGGGCACGACAGCATTGGAGTCTCTCTTCTCCTGACCGATCCCGCGGGCACCGTGACGGTGCACGCGATGAGCATGACGACAGCCGGCACCGACCGCTTTGCCGTGCGTGTTGCCCTGCCCACTGCGGGCACCTGGACCTATCGGGTTCGGGCGTACGCCGACGATTTCGCCACCTGGCAGCACAACGCCGGCATCAAGATTCCCGCCGGAATCGACGTGGAACTCATGTTCACGATCGGTGCCCAGCTGATGGGTGCAGCCGGAACCGACACCACCAGAACCGGCGCGGAACGCCGGGCGTTCCGGGCCGCGGCAGAAACTCTGTCCGATCAAACGCAGCCTCTCGCCCTTCGCCTAGCCGCCGTCGACACCCCCCAGCTGGCCGCATTCCTGCACGCTCACCCTCTCTCCAGCCTGGAGTCGCACTCCGCCGAGCGCACCATCATCGTGGAACGCCGACGGGCCGGAGTTGGTTCCTGGTACGAATTCTTCCCCCGCTCCGAGGGTGCCATTCAGTCCGCCACCGGCTCCTGGACGAGCGGAACATTCCGGACGGCGGCGAAGCGCCTTCCGGCAGTGGCCGCCATGGGGTTCGATGTGCTCTACCTCCCGCCGATCCACCCCATCGGCACCGCGTTTCGCAAGGGACCTAACAACTCGCTCACCGTGGGTCCACACGACCCCGGTTCACCGTGGGCAATTGGTTCGGCCGACGGCGGACACGATGCGATCCACCCCGATCTGGGTACGGCCCAGGACTTCACCTACTTTCTGGGGCGGGCACGCAAGGCCGGACTCGAGGTGGCTCTCGACTTTGCTCTGCAGGCATCTCCCGATCACCCCTGGGTCACCGAGCACCCCGAGTGGTTCACCACCCTTCCCGACGGCACCATTGCCTATGCGGAGAACCCACCCAAGAAGTATCAGGACATCTACCCGATCAACTTCGACAACGACCCCGACGGCATCCGCTTCGAAGCACTGAGAATTCTGCGGCACTGGATCGATCTGGGGGTGAAGATCTTTCGAGTGGATAATCCCCACACGAAACCCCTCGACTTCTGGGAGTGGCTCATTCGCGAGGTCAACGCCGAGCACCCGGATGTCGTGTTTCTGGCGGAGGCTTTCACCCGCCCGGCGCTCATGCAGGCGCTCGGCAAGGTGGGCTTTCAGCAGTCCTATACCTACTTCACCTGGCGGAACACCAAGACTGAGCTCGCGGAATTCTTCCACGGCCTCGCCACCGAGACGCCAGATTTTCTCCGCCCCAACCTCTTCGTAAACACCCCCGACATTCTCACGGAATACCTGCAATTCGGCGGTCCCGCAGCGTTCAAGATTCGTGCTGCCCTGGCCGCCATGGCGGCTCCCACCTGGGGCGTTTATGCCGGCTTTGAGCTCTTCGAGAATGTAGCCCGAATGGGCGCCGAGGAGAGCATCGACAGCGAAAAGTACGAGTACCGGCCGAGGGACTGGGCGAAGGCGGAGCGGGACGGCGTGTCCCTGGCTCCGTACATCACCCAGCTCAACCGCATCCGCTCACAGCACCCGGCGTTGGCTCAGCTACGCAACCTCGACATTCACGCCAGTGACGATGACTCGATTCTCGTCTTCAGCAAGTATCTGGCCGCTGCGGAAACGGGTACGGGACACGACGACGCCATCATCGTGGTGGCGAACGTGGATCCGCACTCGGTGCGGCAAACCACCGTCCACCTCGACGTCACCCGTTTTGGCCTGGACGCGGGGGCGACCTTCGATGTGTGCGACCTCATCACCGGAGCGATTTACACCTGGTCGGCTGATAATTTTGTTCGACTCGACGCATTCACTGAGCCCGTGCACATTCTGCGGGTGCAAGAACAGAAGTCAGGAAAGGCCAGCGCATGACCGAGCACTCCACGAAGAAGACCCCGAAGGCCGCCACGACCGTGCCGTCCGTGAAGAAGGGCAAGAAGGCCGCCACGAAGGTGGACCCCACCGTCGTGGCACCGCACGTGCTCGAAGCGATCGCGGCCGGAACGTACTACAACCCGCACGAGGTGCTCGGACAGCATTCCGTGGGGCAGCCCGGCGTCACCGACCCACTCGTGGTCATTCGCGCGCTTCGCCCCCTCGCCACGGAGGTCATCGCGATTCTGTCCACGGGAGCCCACGTCGAGCTCGGCCACATCGGCTTCGGTATCTGGCAGGGCATCAGCACCGTCGGGTTTCAGGACTACACGCTGGAAGCACGCTACGAGTCGGCGGCACCGTGGGTGACCGAAGACCCGTACCGCTTTCTGCCGACCATTGGCGAGCTGGACCTCCATCTGATCGGTGAAGGGCGCCACGAGCGCCTCTGGGACGTGCTGGGGGCACACCAGCGTGAACTGCGGGGCGTGACCGAGGTGGTGCCGGGAACCGCATTCGCTGTCTGGGCGCCCAACGCCCGCGCCGCTCGGGTGATTGGCGACTTCAACGGTTGGGGCGGCGCAACGTACACGATGCGCAACATGGGCAGCACCGGCGTCTGGGAACTCTTCATTCCCGGGCTGAGTGTGGGCACCACCTACAAGTTCGAGTTGCTCACCCACTCCGGCGACTGGGTGCAGAAAGCCGACCCGATGGCGCGCCGGGCGCAGGTTCCCCCGATGACGGCATCGGTCATCACCCAATCCAGCTATGACTGGACCGACGCCGCATGGATGACCGCGCGCGCGGCCACCGATCCTCATGATCGCCCCATGAGCATCTACGAGATGCATGTGGGATCCTGGCGACCGGGCCTTAGCTATCGAGACCTGGCCGACGAACTTGTCGCGTACCTGAATGAACTCGCCTACACGCACGTTGAGTTCATGCCCCTCGCGGAGCATCCGTTTGGTGGGTCGTGGGGTTATCAGGTCACCGGTTATTACGCGCCCACGAGTCGTTACGGCACGCCCGACGACCTGCGTTACCTGATCGACCGACTGCACCAGGCCGACATCGGCGTGATTATGGACTGGGTTCCCGGACATTTTCCCAAGGACGACTTTGCACTCGGGCGTTTCGACGGAGAGGCCCTCTACGAGCACGCGGACCCGCGGCGCGGGGAGCAGATGGACTGGGGCACGTACGTCTTCGACTTCGGGCGTCCCCAGGTTCGTAACTTTCTCGTGGCCAACGCCCTCTACTGGCTGGAGGAATTTCACATTGACGCGCTGCGTGTCGATGCCGTGGCCTCCATGCTCTACCTCGACTATTCACGTGAAGAGGGTGGGTGGGAGCCGAACAAGTTCGGTGGCAACGAAAATCTCGAAGCGATCGGCATGCTGCAGGAAATCACGGCGACGGCCTACAAGCGCAATCCCGGTGCCATCGTCATTGCCGAGGAGTCGACGAACTGGGGCGGGGTGACGGCACCAACCTCGGCGGGCGGGCTCGGTTTCGGTTTCAAGTGGAACATGGGCTGGATGCACGACTCGCTCGAGTACATGAGCATTGACCCGATGTACCGTTCGCACCACCACAGCGACATCACGTTCTCATTCGTGTACGCGTTTAGTGAGAACTTTCTGCTGCCGATCAGTCACGATGAGGTCGTGCACGGCAAGGGCTCGCTGATCAGCCGTATGCCGGGTGACCCGTGGCAGCAACTCGCGAACGTTCGGGTGTATCTGTCGTTCATGTGGGCCCACCCGGGCAAGCAGCTTTTGTTCATGGGCCAGGAGTTTGGCCAGCGTTCCGAGTGGAGCGAAGAGCGCGGTCTCGACTGGTGGATGCTCGACCAGCCGGCTCACCGCGGCCTGTTCAACCTTGTTGGTTCCCTCAACCGGGTGTATCGCAACAATGCGAGCCTGTGGGCCCGTGACAACGAGCCAGGTGGGTTCGAGGTGATCGACGCTGGTGCCGCCGAGCAGAACGTGGTCACGTTCCTGCGCTGGGACAACGACGGAGCGCCCATTGCGTGCCTGTTCAACTTTGCCGGCCAGCCGCACACGAACTACCGCGTTGGTCTGCCCATGGCCGGGCAGTGGGACGAAATCCTCAACACGGATGCCTCCGACTTCGGTGGGTCCGGAGTGGGTAACTTTGGCGGAGTCGAGGCGACCATGCAGCCGTGGGGCGGCCGACCGGCATCCGCTGTCGTCACCCTGCCCCCGCTCGCCGGACTCTGGCTCAAGCTTCGCCGGTAGTCCCACAAAAACAACGAACCGGCCGTCACCCTGAGGTGACGGCCGGTTCGTTGTAGGAAATCAGTAGAGCAGGGCGGTGAGGCGCTTGCGGGTCGGAGCGACTCGGGGGTCTTCCGTTCCAATGACCTCGAACAGCTCGAGGAGACGTTCGCGGATCGCATTGCGTCCGGCCGGTTCCTGAGCCGGAAAGAGGGTCAGCAGACGGTCAAAGGCGTCCTCCACGTGCCCGCCCGACAGATCGAGGTCGGCAACGAGCAGCTGAGCCTCAAGGTCCTGCGGGGCGGCCGCCGCTCCACCACGAATCTGGTCGAGAGTCTTTCCCTGCAGGCGAAAGAGCAGGCTCGCCTGGGCGAGACCGGCAACGGCCATGGTGTCGTTCGGGTTCTGGGCGAGTGCCATGCGGTACTCGGCGCGGGCTGTCTCGAAGTCGCCGCTTTCAATCGCGTCGTAGGCCTCTTGGTGGTGCGGGGGCAGGGGTACTTCTACGGCCTCCGCCGCAACCGGTGCACCGGTGTTGGCCTGTGCGGTGCCGGTGACGCCCTGCTGCGTCGCGAGTTCGAGCACCCGCTCCAGCACCTCGCGAATCTGCGCCTCCGGCAACGCGCCGTTGAACAGCTGAACGGGCTGACCGTTGATCACGGCGGCGACGGTCGGAATCGACTGGGCCTGGAAGGCCTGCGACAGCTGCGGGTTCGAGTCGACGTCAACCTTGGCGAGAACGAAGCGACCGGCGTACTCCAAGACGAGCTTCTCGATCACGGGGGTGAGCTGCTTGCAGGGCTCGCACCACTCGGCCCAGAGGTCCACGAGCACGGGAACCGTGTTGGACAGTTCAAGAATCTCACCAAAGTTGGCATCGGTACCGTCAAGTACCAAGCTTGGAACCGCGATGGTGGCAGCAGATGTCGGCGCTCCGGCACTCGCACCGGCACCCGCGGGCTGCGGGGCGGCAGCTGCCGGCCGGTTCACGAGCGACGACAGGTCGACGGCGCCACGAAGGTTGGATCCGGTGGGGGGCATGTTGGTCATGGGAGCTCCGACGCTTCGATAAGTGCCTGGGTGCTCCCCAGGAGAGTGATTTTGTCGGTTGACCCGACAGCGGGTACATAGAACAGCAGCTGGTCACTGAGAACACGCTGGATTCCCTTGGCCGAGGACGATACGCCCGACAGCGCCTTGCTCACGGCACCATCGAATTCAACCGTCGCCTGACCGTCCACAATCGTGGCCGTTTCGCTCTCGTTCACATTGACGGCCACGATCGCCCCGGAATCATTCGTGGCCAGCGCCACGGTTCGACCGTTGCCCACAGCGGTGCCAAACGCCAGAGTTGCGGTCACGGCCAACTTTTCTCGGCTGGCCGCGTGGCCCTGCACGAAGTTGGCCAGGAACTCGTCCCCTTCGGTCTGGAAGAGAGCCCACGACGGGCTGGCCTCACCCTGAAGCAGCACGTCGGCGTATGCCGCGGCCACCTGATCTGGTGGCAACAGCAGCAGTTTGTTGTCCGGAGCAATAGCCGGGGCACCAATGGTGGCCGGTGCCACAGGCGGCACCTGTGCAGTGGCCTCAAGACTGATCGCGTACTCCACGAGGTAGTTCGATCGCGGTGTTTCCTGCCGCAGAATGAGTGTCGTCGGGGGGATGGTCTTGTCCTCCTGCTGAACAACGGTCATCACCACTCGAGGCCAGGACTCGGACTGCTGGGGAAGAGTCACGGACAGCGGCGGAGTGGCGATGGCGGCCGGTGCCGGGATCGCGGGGTCAACCGCGCGGATCTTGTAGTTGATCTGGCGCAGCTGCAAAGCCGTGCCCGTGAACCGAGTGGCAAGTGCCTCCGAGTTCAACGTGGCATCCGCATCCGCAGCCAACGCCGCGATTTTCGTCACGATGCGCTCAATCTGAGACACGGTTGCGACCGCTTCCGGTACCTCGGTCGCCGTCTCGGCGGCGTCTGTGGACCCGGGGGTCGGTGTCGGTGTGGGCGTCTCACTCGCCTCACCTGTTGCGGCCGGAGCGGGCTGCGGCCAGAACTCGGCGGAGCATCCGCTGAGGACCAGCCCAGAGACGAGCAGCATGGGGATGACCGCGATCATCGATCGCGTGTTCGGGCGCCCTGAACCGGTGATGTCGCCCGCTTTCAGAGCCTTAGGAAGCGGAACGCGGGGAAGGCGCGGCATCCGTGGCCCGCGCGGCAGGTTGCGTCGGGGGCGACGCGAACGACGCAGGTGCAGCAAAGCAAGGACGTAGAGGATGAGTCCAAGACCCAGCATGACCGCGCCACCCACGAGCAGCGGTCCGGCCCACGGTGTGGAATTATCGGCCACCCACGACAGCGTGATGTCGGATGGTGCGGGGGCGGTGCCGTCGGAGGCCACGATCACCGAAATGCCGGCTGGCAGGTTGAGATTCTGTCTCAACGATGAGGCACCCGTGAATTCCTCGAGCCAGAGATCTGAACCGGTGGGGTTCGTGACAGCGGTCGCCTCGGTTTCGCCACCCTCGGCGGCCCCGGCCCCACTCTCGGGAGCAACAGCATCGACCTGAGACACTCGCAGTTCCCCGGTCGTGTCATCGAGGCTCACCATGTTGTGCGCATCACCGCCGACCCACGCCACAACATCCGCTGTGCGGCCGTAGGCGAGGAAGGTGGTGTCGGAACCCGTGATTCGGAAAGATTGGTTACCCGGGAGCGCCGACAGCGCCGACGGATCGATGACCGTGTATGCGGCTGTGCCCGAAACGCTCGCGTTCAACGATGTGGTTGCGGGTTCAAGAAAAATTGTTCGCTGTGCGATACCGAAAACGATTAAAACGGCTGCAAGAACGAAGGCCACGATGGCAAGAACAAAACGCACGTATCACCCTTCTTCTGTTGCCGAACGGTCAGTGCCGGCTCTGCCCACACCTATTTCGAGTCCGACGACAATAGACACGGCTTTCTACGATACTTGGTTCTCCTGAGCGCTGCCTAATGATGTTTTTACCGCGCCGACACGGAACGTGCAGCCGACACCCGGTACGGGCAGACTAAAGTTGCATCGGTTTCGTGGACTCCCGTCGCGCCCGACTTGAGTCACGTCGAAACATAATTTTGAGGAGAACCGTGCCCAACGACGAATCTGACTTCACCCAGGTCTTCCGTGGCTACGACAAGGACGAGGTCGCGAAAGCCATTCAGGGGCTCCGCCGGGACCTGATCAAGGCCAACACGCACAGCGCGGAGTCGAGCAAAGAGGTACGCCGTTTGTCGGCGCAGATCGACGAGCTCAACGCCGTGATCGAAGAAGTGGGTAGCCCCACATTCTCCGGTCTGGGAGCAAAACTGGAGAACACGCTGCGCGTCGCGGAGGAACAGTCCACGCGTGTGATCGCTCAGGCAGACAATGATGCCGCGCGCCTTCGCACCGCAACCGCCATCGAAATTGATGCGATGAAGAACAGCGCGGCCGAACAGGTGGCACGTACCCTCTCCGACGCCGACGTGCGGGCCCGCCGGGTGCTTGACGATGTGCGTGTCCGAGCGGATGACATCATCGTGCGAGCGCAGGACGAGTCGGCTCAGCTGACCGAGGAAGCGTCCAGCCACGCGGCGCTGCTTCGTGGCGATGCGGCTACGGAGGGTGCCGAGGCCCGATCCACTCTCAAGCGTGAAGTGGCAGCTCTCCGTGCCGACGCGGAACGTGAGGCGGCTGAGCTTCGTGCCACAACCCAGCGTGAGACCAGCGCGGCGCAGGAAATCGCTGCCGGACTGACGAGGGAGAGCGACACGGCCCGTTCCGCTGTGGCGAACGAGATTGCCGAGCAGCGGGCAACGGTGGCTCGGGAAACCGAACAGGCTCGCATCGACCTCGCCGATGAAACGGAACGCGCCCGCATCAACCTTGCCGAAGAAAGCAGCCAGGCTCGCGCCGCGTTGACCACCGAGATCGACCAGTTGACGGCGGATTTCACCAGGCAGGAGGCTGAGGATCGCACCGCCCTCGACAGCGAAATTGCGGAAGCTCGACGACTTCTCGAGAGTGAACTTGCCCTCACCCGGCAAACCGGGGTCGCCGAGTCGGTCCAGCTTGCCCGCGAGATCGCGCAGGCGCGCGCCGACCTTCAGGTTGAACTGACGCAGGCGCGCGATGAAGCCGAACAACAGCTCCTCGCCAGGCACGAGGCTGCCGTGGCACAGGCGGATACCTTCCAGGGCGCTGCTGAAAGCCAACTGGCCGAGGTCACCGCACGAGTGGCCGAGTTGCGTGCGCTGAACGACGAACTCGACACCGGTGCTCGTGCGACGGCACGGCTGCTGCACACCGAATCCGAAGACGCGGCGGCCCTCATCATCCGAACCGCCACGGATAAGGCAACCGCTATCCGTGCCGAGGCCGATGCGCGCGCGAAACGTCTTTTGTCCGATGCAGAAGACCGACTCGCCCAGATCAGAATTGAGCGAGACTCCGTTGCAGGATACTTTGAGAGTCTGCGTAGCGTGCTGAGCGAGGCCGAACGTGTGACCACAGACGACAAGTAGGTCGAATCTTTACGTCGTGATCACGACCTGACCATCAAGAACCGTGCGGGAGCCCCAGCGTGAAGATTCAGAATGCATTTCGCTTTGGGCTGGTCGGAACGCTGGGGGTAGGCCTGGGCCTGCTGATTATCACGTCGGTGATCACCCTGCAAACGATCTTCACGTATATCGGAGCAGCCCTGTTTCTCTCTCTGGGCCTCGATCCCGCCGTGTCGTGGCTGGAAAAGAAGCGGTTCCCGCGCTGGGCCGCCATTTTGACCGTGATGGTGGGAGTGGTCGGCGTCATCACTGCCGTTGTGTTCGCCATCGTTCCCATCATCGTGGACCAGGTGGCCAAACTCTCGAAGATCATTCCCGACCTCGTCAGCGCCGTGAACTCCTCGTCGTTCATCGACGATGTGCAAAAAAACTATCCCACGCTCGATGTCCCAGTGATTGTGACGTCGATCACGGATTTTCTCAGCAGCAATTTACGAGAGATCACGAACACGATCGTGCAGTCCGGGTTGGCCCTGGTGAGTGGTCTGTTCGGTGGCTTGATCATCCTGATTCTCACGCTGTACTTCACGGCGTCGCTCAACAGCATCAAGCGGGCCATGTATCAACTGGTTCCGGCCTCAAAGCGTGACCGCTTCACTGATCTGGGCGAGCAAATCTCGCAATCGGTCGGTAAGTACGTTGTCGGCCAGGCCGGTCTCGCGGCCTGCAACGGTGTTCTCAGCTTCATCTTTCTGTCCATCATTGGAGCACCGTTTCCGGCTCTGCTCGCTTTTATCGCATTTCTGTTCTCACTCGTACCCCTGGTGGGAACCCTCACCGGATCCATCATCATTGTGGCCACGTGTCTGATTCCCGGTATCGGCAGCTCACCGCTGACCGCCTTGGTGGCGGCGATCTACTACCTCGTGTACATGCAGGTGGAGGCGTATGTCCTGAGTCCGAACATCATGAACCGTGCGGTGTCTGTGCCGGGTGCCGTGGTGGTGATTGCCGCGCTTGCCGGCGGAAACCTGCTCGGCATCCTCGGGGCCCTGATCGCCATTCCCGTGGCCGCAGCCGCCATCCTGATCGTGAAGCAGGTCGTGGTTCCGCGTCAGAACGAGCTGTAGCGACGCTAGCTCTCGGTCGTCTCTTCTGGCGGCCACACGGTGGGAAGCGGGAGGGCTGCCGGGTTCACCGTGGCCACGATCTCCTCCAACACGCGGCGGGTCAGGTTCTCCCCTACCCACAGGTGTTTGCCTCCGTCAACACCAATGACACGGGCCCTGGGCACGGCGGCGAACCGCTCTCGTGCCTCCGTCGGCCGCAGGTAATCGTCAAACTCCGGAATCAGGGCGACCAGTGCGCGGTTTTGGTCCGTCCAGGCCGCGAGGTCGTTCGGCGTGGCGCGATGAAGGGGAGGCGAGAGCAATATCGCACCCTCAATCGGGTGCTCAAGGCCATATTTCAGGGCCAGCTCGGTGCCGAAGGACCATCCCACGAGCCACGGGCGCGGAAGCCCTCGTGCGGTCACGAAATCCATGGCTGCCGCCACGTCGGCGCGTTCTCCGATGCCCTCATCAAAAGTGCCGTCGCTGGTGCCGCGCGGCGAGGTCGTTCCGCGGGTGTTGAAGCGCAGCACGGCAAGGTCCGCGAGGGCGGGCAGCCTACCCGCCGCCTTGCGCAGAATATGTGAGTCCATAAAGCCGCCTGCCGTCGGAAGCGGATGCAGCGTCACCAGGGTTGCGACGGGTGGTCGACTCAGCGGTGTTGCGAGTTCCCCAACGAGGGTGAGGCCGTCACGAGTGGTGAGCTCGATCGGTTCACGCCGAGCGGGCAGTTCGACGCCACCACGCACGTCAATCGTGGTCGTACTCGGGGACGAATTCATCTGCGTGGCTCCTCTGCCGGTGATGGCCTATGTGATCTTCCAGCAGTGGGAATGCCAGTGCCGTCGGTTGGAGATGTCTGCGGCATCACCGAGCACCCCGTCGGCGCGCCACGCCACGATGTGAGCGACGCCAGGTTCAACGGAGAGCGAGCAACCAGGACACACGTAGGCCTTGACCGCCTGCTTGCCCTTGATCGGCTGCACGTGCCACAGGCCGTCCCGGCGCACCTCGCTGCGGCGCCAACCGTCCAGCAAATGCCCCAGACCGTTCTCGTCGTCATCCCGTGAGGCCGGTTTGCGGCCACGAGGTCGGTTACTACGCGCCATAATGTCAGTCGATTGCGCGGCCGTATTCTTCAGGCCGGTTGCAGTCTTAGTACCAGCCGGACGCCTGAGACTTCGCCCAGGCACCGCACGGGCTCCCGTACCGGGCCACGATATAGCCGAGGCCCCACTCGATCTGGGTCCCTGCATTGGTCTCCCAATCGGCGCCGGCGGAACCCATTTTGGATCCGGGAAGAGACTGGGGAATACCGTAGGCTCCGCTGGACGAGTTCATGGCGTTCACTCGCCAGCCTGATTCTTTTTGCCACAGCGAAACGAGGCAGCTGTACTGGTCTTCTCCCCATCCCCGTGCGGCAACGGCGTCGTAGGCGTAGGCCTTCGCCGTTCCCGGATCGGGCACGGCAGCGGCCGGCGCTGTGAATCGCTTCGTTGCGGTAACGGCGACCGGTTCGGGGATCGGCTCAGGCTTGACGATCTCTTCCACGGTGTAGCCGTCGCGAGCGACGGTGTTGGTGTACGTGCCGGTTGCGCGCAGCGTCTGCGTGGCGGCGCCCTCGTAACGGTCCCCCACGACCTGAAAGTACGGCGATGCGGTGGCACCCGAGTATGGGTCTACGACACTCACCAAAAGAAAGGCGAAAGCCGCAACGAATCCGAACAGGAAATGGGAGGGTTTCACTCGCTTGCGAGGTCTGCGGACGGGGGCCCCAGTCGTAACTGTGACGCGTTCGATAACTCTCAGATGCCTACCCATATGTTTTCGACCATAGCCCACGAAGCCGGGAGAGACCTAACCGAGCCAGTTCTGCCGGGTTGGCATCATCGAACGAAGAGCATCACGTCGACGACACCATCGAGAACAATATCTACCTGGGCTTCGCGATATCCCCCACGTTCGGGCCGGAATACCGCGGTCCGAACCTCATCGGCCGAGAGGGCACGGCCATCCCGCAGGTACTTCACGATTTTGTTGGCAAACCGGTCCACATCGGAACGTTTGTACCCCACGCTGAGCACACTCGTGCGGGAGAAACGATGTCCCGGCGAACGACTAAGCCGGTTCAGGACCGCAGACGAGAGCTCACGAGCTTCCTCGCTCCGAGTTCGCTCGTCGTCGCTTCCGGTCAGGCGCTCGCGCTCCCGGGAAGCGAAGGCGTCCTCCAGTCTCTCCAGGGCCGCATCCACATGGTGCGGGGAGTAGCCGCCCTTTTGCATGGCAAAGGCGGTGTGACGAATTGCCTCCGCCGTGAGCAGGGCATCACCATCGTTGACGTCATACGCTGCTCGGGCAGAGGCCAGAAAGTCGTCAACCTGCACAAGACTGTAGCCCAGGGTCTTCTTGGCTGATCGCGGAAAAATTGTGCTCACGACGTCATTCTGCCTTACTCAAGGGGTAGGCCGACAATCTGTCCCTCATGCAAATATCAGGTATAGGGCGTAGGCCGCGCCAGCGGAGGGCAGGATCGAATCAAGGCGATCCAAAAATCCTCCGTGTCCGGGGAGCCAGGAACTCATGTCCTTGATGCCCAGGTCTCGCTTCACCAGCGACTCGGCCAGATCGCCAAAGGTTGCAGTCACAACGATGACGATGCCGAAGATGAGACCGAACCACCAGGGCTGATCCAGCATGAACAGGCCGAGCAGCACGCCCGCGATGATGCAGGACAGCGCAGCGCCGATGAACCCTTCCCACGTCTTTTTGGGGCTGATACTCGGGGCCATGGGGTGCTTACCGAAGTTGAGACCACTCACATACGCGCCCGTATCAGCGGTGATCACGAGGAGCAGGAAGGCGACGGTCCACCACTGCCCACCCGGCTGTGCGGCCAGGAGCACGGCAAAGGATGCGAGGAAGACAACGTAGATCTGGATGAGGACCGCGGCCCCCATGTCACCGAGCACAGCTCGGGTGGGGGCTCGGTGATCGGGCAGTATGGCCAGGGCCACGCGCCACAAGGCGATGAACACAATGCCTGCGAGCGTGGCCAGCCACTGCCCCGCCGAACCCAGGAAGAAGGCGGCGGGAACAACCCCAACGGCAGCAATCACCACAGGAATACGAGGAACATTCCGCCCCGCACGTCGCAGGGCCTGTGCCAGCTCAAACGAGGTGAACCCAATGATGACGCTGGCAAAGATCATGAAGAGTTCTTTGATGAAGATCAGGCTCACCACCATCGCTCCACCGAGCACCAGACCGATGAGGATGGCCAGTATGAGGTTACGTCCCGTGCGCGCCTCAATGCGTTCCGATGTCGCATCCAAGTGCGCGCGGGTCGCCTGAACTTGCCGTTCAAAGTCGGCTCGGGTGACCTGCACCTGTCGTTCAAAGTCGGTTCGGGTTGCCCGGACCTGTGCTTTGAACTCGGCGCGGCTCACACCGTGCCCGCGCTTGGGCGGCCTCGGGCCCTGCGGCTGATCCGTCATCTGAGAACTCTTCCTAGATCTCGAGCAGTTCGGCTTCCTTGCGCTTGAAGGCATCGTCGATGCTATCAACGTGATTCTTGGTGATCAACTCCAGCTCTTTCTCGGCTCGACCCACCTCGTCTTCTCCCACGTCGCTCTTGAGCGCATCCAGCTCGTCCTTCGCCTTGCGCCGAATATTGCGCACCGAGATCCGAGCGTCCTCCGCCTTGGCCTTGACGATTTTGACGAACTCTTTGCGGCGCTCGGTGGTGAGCTCGGGCAGGGTGGCGCGGATGGTGACACCATCATTGCCCACATTGGCTCCCAGGTTCGGGGTGTCGCGAATGGCAATTTCAATGTCGCGCAAAGCGCTCTTGTCGTACGGCCCGATGAGAAGAGTGCGTGCCTCCTGGTTTTGCAGGGAGGCAAGTTGCTCGAGCGGGGTGGCCGTGCCGTAATAGTTCACCAGAATTTTGGCAAACATTTGCGGGTTCGCGCGCCCGGTACGCACGGTCCCAAAGTCATCTCTGGCGGCTTCAAGCGCCTTCTGCATGCGTGCAGTGGCATCGGACAGAACATCCGCGATCACGGTGACTCCTTTTTCGGTGGGTATGAGAATTCTAGTTGGAGACGCGGGTGCCGAGATCGGCGCCGAGGATGGCGGCCGTCACATTGCCCTCCGGCGCCATACCGAAGACCTGCATGGGCATGTTGTTGTCCATGCACAGACTGAAAGCCGTTGAGTCAACAACCTTGAGGCCGCGCTGCAACGCCTCCTGGTAGGTGATCTGGTCGATCTTGCGTGCGTCGGGATTGGTGCGTGGGTCATCGGAATACACCCCGTCGACGCCATTCTTGGCGACGAGCACGAGATCAGCGGTGATCTCCAGGGCGCGCTGGGCAGCAACGGTGTCGGTCGAGAAGTACGGCAGTCCGGCACCCGCACCGAAGATGACAACACGGCCCTTTTGCAGGTGGCGCTCGGCACGGCGCGGAATGTACGGTTCAGCGACCTGGGTCATCGCGATCGCGGACTGAACGCGAGTTTCGGCTCCGGCCTGCTCGAGGAAGTCCTGCAGGGCGAGCGCATTCATGACGGTACCGAGCATGCCCATGTAATCGGCACGTTCCCGGTCCATTCCGCGCTGGGACAGCTCCGCACCTCGGAAGAAGTTGCCGCCTCCGACAACGATCGCAACTTCAACCTGCTTCGCGCCCTCGGCGATTTCCCGGGCAAGTGAGCTCACGACATCGGGGTTGACACCGACGGCGCCTCCACCGAAGGCCTCGCCGGAAAGTTTCAAAAGAACTCTGCGCTTCTTGCCCGTATCAATCATGTGCTGGAGGACCTTTCGTACGATGTGGGTCAAAACTACCGGGTGCCTTGGGGCACACACACAAATGGAGATCGGATCGCTTATGCAATCCGATCTCCATCAGTTGTTGTTACGCGCCGACCTTGAACCGGGCGAAGCCGGCTACGGTCAGTCCGGCATCGGTGAGAACCTTACTCACCGACACCTTGTTGTCCTTTGCGTAGTCCTGCTCGAGCAGGGCGACCTGCTTGAGGTAGGCCTTGACGCGTCCTTCGACGATCTTGGGCAGAGCCGCTTCGGGCTTGCCCTCGTTCTTCGAGATCTCGGTGACGATCTTGCGCTCGGCCTCGACGGCATCCGCGGGGACGTCCTCGCTCGCGAGGTACTCGGGGTTGGCGAACGAGATGTGCTGCGCAATGCTGCGAGCGGTCTCGGCGTCGGCTCCGGAGTAGCCCAGGACCACGCCGACCTGCGGGGGCAGGTCCTTGCTGGTCTTGTGCAGGTAAATCGAGAAC